>JAVBWO010000028.1:0-292851 GCA_036677375.1 Bacillota bacterium | reverse complement strand
AGCTTTGGCAGCCAATACAGGTTTCTGGCGATACTACCTGTACCGTACCGTCCGCCTTGGCCCCAAGCGTTTTGCTGGGACACAGATCCATACAGATCCCGCACCCTTTGCACCAGCTTTCATGTAAGATTATTTTATATTCTTTTTTAATCATAAATTTCCCCTCCTATCACAAGCGTTTGCATTGATTCCTCCATCTACGATTCCAGAACTCATCATAACGGTGCTCATTTCTAAAAAGAACTAAAAAGTTCCGGTAGCCTATTTTATAGTTTTTATGTATTCTGTCCCGAAAAATATCAACGGGGGAGCGCAACTGCCCCCCCGTCTCATAAACAGGCTTTCGTTTTACTTCTGCAAGTATTGTCGTTACTGATTTTTAGCAATTCTTAGAACCAATGAGGTTCTTCCCACAAAGTCAATTTTTGACCGATTCCCCGCTCCAGAGCATTTTGGTACACTTGATAAGCCCAAGCCACATCCCAGACTGGCATTCCTTCCGCCATAAAGATCGTGGTACGGCCGTTGTTATAAAGGCCCTTATGCCGGCCGAGGGCAATTTCTCCCAGGTTCAGAACCTCTTCTCTTTTCAGTTTGCCTTCCTGAATCAAGCGAATCACTTCGAAAGTGGGCAGATTCATCTCCTTGTCTTTTTCGTACCAGCATTCGTGCATCTTAATTTGATCCATCACAATTAAGTTATTCAAAAGCAGGTCTTGGTTAAACTCCATAAAAGCGGAGGATTCTAAGAGGGAGCCTTCCTTCAGCCATTGTGTTTCAATAAAGGGAGCTACCTTCCCGGCGGAAGCCAAATGGTTCACATCGGATCCCTTGATACAGGCTTCCAGACTGTCAACCGGATGGACATTGACGCCTAATTCTTCTCCCATGACCTGTGAGAAGGCTGCGCTCTTTTCTGAAAAGAGGTCATATACCTTGACTTCCGTCAAATTTGGTATTGCGGCATGCAAACACTTCAAAGTAGCCTTATTGATGACCCCCGCTCCCACCAAACCCAACACGGAAGCATCTTGATGCGCCAAATAGCGGGCCGCCACTCCGGGTACCGCCCCGGTGCGCATGGCGCTGATCAGGTTCCCGGCCATCATGGTGATGGGTTCTCCGGTTTCCGTTTTATTCAACATAACTGTGTGAATAGAACGGGGCAGACCCTTGGGCACGTTTTCAATATTGGAGCCATACCACTTTTCGCCGCAGACATTGAAGCGTCCGCCCAAATAAGCTACCAGAGCCATAAAGCGGCGATCAGGTCCTTTGACAGGCATATTGGGGAAGCGCTTTTCCGCCGGGAAATTAATCATGACCCCATGGTCATTTTCCGAAGGACCACCCATCAGATAGTCGCCCTGTCCTACCAGCTGAAAAGCTTCATTGATCGTGTCTACACATTGTTTGGCATCTAAAACACCGGCCTGAATCATTTCTTCTTCCGTCAAATATAAAAATTCCACTTTGCCCATGTCGACTACCTCCTTCATATTTTCAGCAAACTTATTTCACGATTTTTAAGGTTCTGGGGTCAATGGTGCGCCCATATTTTTCTTTGGCGCTGGCAATTGAGACATAACCATTTAAGACATCCCATTCCAGCCGGGACGGATCGCGTTGCAAGGGATCACCCCAGCCGCCGCCGCCGCTGGTTTTAATGATAACGGAAGAACCCTTCGGCACCTTTTCGCTTTTCACTTTCCGGATCTCGCCATCGGGAAATTTGACCAAAGACTCATCCGTAGCGCCGCCTTCTCCGCCGAATAAACCGTAAGGCTTAATTCCGGGGCGGCCGGTAATGAGGGAAACGTTCATATCCGTCAAACAGGATAATTGCCGCATCAACCCTAACCCGCCGCGATATTCCCCGGCGCCGCCGGAATCTTCCACCAAAGCATATTTTTCCACTAAAAAAGGATGCTCCAGCTCAATGATCTCCGCCGGTGCATTGGCGGTATTGGTCATGTGCGTTTGGTGGCCGCTGGCGCCGTCTTCGTTATATTTGGCGCCCCGGCCGCAGCCATAGGTCTCCACATAGGAAAAATAGCGGCCGGCTTTGGGATCCATACCGCCAAAACAAGCTGCCGCCCAGTGACCGTCGCAGGCACAAACTTTCTCCGGCACGATTTTCGAAAAAGCGCCGATGATGATGTCGGCAATCCGTTGGGGCGCTACCGTGGTGCAACCGCCAACGGCATGGGGGGGCTGGGTATCCAAGATATTGGGCTCGCTGGGACGAATGATATGAATGGCCCGGTATGCCCCGGTATTGGTGGGAACTTTTGTGCCGACCACCGCTTTGATGGCATAATAAGTTCCCGAATGGGTTAATGACCAGGGATTGTTAAAGCCTCCCTCACCCGGCGCTCCGGAACCGGCGAAATCCACATAAATATCGGAGCCTTCGATTTTGATTTTGACCTTAAGCTTAATCAAGACATCGTTTTTGCCGTCGCTTTCCAGATAATCCTCAAAGGTGATCTCACCATCTGGCAATTCCTGAATCGCCTTGCGCATTCCGGTTTCCGAGTAATCCAGAATCGCATCGAAATACGCCAATAAATCTTCCGTACCATATTTAGCCGCTAAAGCCTTGATCCGCTCCTCACCGCGGTAATTAGCCGCCAGTTCCGCCATGAGATCCCCTTTCACTTCATAAGCGGTTCTGACATTGGTGGTAATAAGGCGCAGGATATCCTCTTGCAGCACTCCTTCTTTTAAGATCTTGATTCCGGGAATCCGCAAGCCTTCTTCATAAATGGTGCCTACCACATAGTTGACCGGAGAACCGCCCACGTCTACCTGGTGCGCCAAGCAGCCGGTAAAGGCAATCAGTTGACCGTCAAAGAAAACCGGCTTGAAAATCATGATATCCCAGAGGTGGGAACCCATCATATAGGGATCATTGTGGATCAAAGCGTCGCCGTCTTTTAAAGTTTCCACCGGGTGTACCTTTAAAAGCTCCTTTAAGGTTTGGGACATAATGCCCAGGTGTACGGGAATAAAAGTCCCTTGGGCCAACATATTGCCCAAGCGGTCATACAGGGCGCAGGAGCAATCCCGCCGCACCTTGATATTGGAAGAAAAAGCTGATCTCGCCAGGTATTCGTTCATTTCCTCCGTGATCCATTGCAGATTATTGACAATCACTGCGCGGGTCACGCCATCAATATTGGTCATCCTCTTTTCATCCTCTCTAAAAAGTATTTTCCTACCACTTTTACAAGAATGCCGCTTATGGATTATGGCATCTGAGTAATGACAATATTCCGGTATGCGTCAATGACCGCTACATGTCCCGGGGGAATCGGCGTAGAAGCCGCATATTCTTCAATCATGGCCGGCCCTTCAATTTGACAACCGGGAAGCATCAGCTCCCGGTTATACACGGTGCTTTCCCGGTAAGAACCGTCAAAGAAAATGGACCGCGTTCCTTTCACCGCCGCTTTGGGCGGCTCACTGCCGAGGGTTTCCGCCGCTGTAAATGTTAAAGCGGGCACCACGCCAAAAGCAGCAAAGCGCAGATTGACAAAAACGATATCATCATCCATTTTGTAACCGTAAGTACGGTTATGGATTTCTTCAAAATCATTGCCAAATAGGTTGAAGTCCTCAGCCGAAGCCGCTTCCATTGCCACCGGGACGTTAAGTTCCCAGGCTTGCCCCAGATAGCGCATATCGGCGGTAGCCGCAAAAATGAGGTTTTCTTCGGCAAACCCTTCCTTCGCCAAATCGGCGATGGCGTCTTTTCTCATATTGGCATAGATCTCGTTATATTCTTTAACAGTAATCTGACTGATCGGCTTCACAATGGTACGGACATAATCATAGCGCACCTTGGCCAATTGACAGCCTACCGCGGAGAAATTACCCGGGGAGACCGGCACGATTACTTTTTTAATATTTAATTCGTCGGCCAGGGATACCGCATGCAAGGAACCGCCGCCGCCGAAGGCCATTAAAGCAAACTCCCGCAGGTCATAGCCCTTTTGGGTGGAAATGACATTAATACCGCCGCACATATTGGCATTGACCAGGCGCAAGATTCCTGTTGCCGCTTCTAAAGTAGAAATATTGGCCGGCGCAGCGATTTTATCATGAATGGCTTTTTCCGATTTTGCTACTGAAAGCTCCATTTCACCGCCTAAAAAGTTATGCGGATTCAAATAACCTAGCACCAGGTTAGAGTCGGTTACGGTAGGCTCTTCGCCATAACCGTAACAGGCGGGGCCGGGATAAGCGCCGGCGCTTTGAGGACCTACCCGAATACCGCCGCCGGAATCCATCCAGGCAATGCTGCCGCCGCCGGCGCCTATGGTATGCATCTCCACCATGGGTACTTTTACCGGGAAGCCGCCTAATTCGGCGCCGGAGGTAAAGGCTATCTCATGATTGCGAATCAAAGCCAAATCACTGCTGGTACCGCCGATATCAATGGTAACGATATTTTCTTCTTCTAAAAGCTTGGACATATAGACGCTGGCCAGCACGCCGCCGGCAGGGCCGGAAAAGACAGTGTGCACGCTTCTTTCCCCGGCGGCATAAGCGCTCATGATGCCCCCGTTGGATTGCATGATATGAACCCCGGCGCCAATCCCCATTTCCTGGCGTTTGGTTTCCAGATGATTGATATAATCCTTCACCCGGGGCATTAAGTAAGCATTGACGGCGGTAGTGCAGAACCGCTCATATTCCCGAATCTCCGGCAAGGTTTCCGCCGAAGTGCAAAGATGCAAGCCAGGCATTTCCCGCAAAACCAGCTCTTTCATCCGCAGCTCGTTTGCGGCATTGGCATAAGAATGGAGAAAACAAATGGCAACGGATTCCACTTCCAGCTCTTTGAGTTTTGCAATGATGGATAATGCCGCAGCCTCATCCACTTCCCGTAAAACTTCACCGGTATAAAGAGTGCGTTCCGGCACCTCAAAGACCAAATAGCGGGGAATAGGGGATTCCGGACGTTTTACCCAAAAATCGTATAAGTCAGGTCGCCTTTGCCGGGCAATCTCCAAGACATCCCGAAAGCCGGTGGTAGTGATCAAGGCTGTTTTGGCGCCTTTCCGCTCCAATAAAGCATTGGTCGCCACGGTTGTTCCATGGATGAAATAAGAAATCTGATCTAAAGAGATCCCCAGTTGTTGACAAATCTTTTTAATTCCTTCCTCGATTCCTATCGAATAGTCCCGGGGTGTCGAGTGTACTTTTGTTGTGTGAACTTTTTGGGAGGCATCGTCAAACATGACGATATCGGTAAAGGTTCCGCCCACATCAACACTTAATCTGTAACTCATGGTATTTGTAGCACCTCCGTAATCATGGTTTATTCATCATTCTTGACAATTTGGTTCTTGCGTCAAAAGCAAGAGCCTTTGCGATTGCGGTAAAACATGGATGAGAATTTTCCTACTTTCTTTATTTAGCATATCAGGATTCTGCTCTGAAGAAAAATACCCAGATTTTATTTTAACTATAACCTTGAGTTATACCTCCGGTTGCGGTATGATGAAATTAGTAATCGAAAGCCGATATCAGCCTTTTCAATGATTTTTCAAGGAGGCCCTAACATGGATATCCGGGAATTGAAATATTTTGTGGAAATCGCCAAAGAATGTAATCTAACCAAAGCGGCCACCAACCTCTATGTTTCTCAGCCTGCTTTAAGCAAAACCATCAAAAAGCTGGAGCAAGAGTTGGATATCACTCTTTTTGAAAAGTGCGGTAGCAAAATGATTCTCACAGATTGCGGCGAAACACTTTTTCATCATGCACAATCACTGTTATTAACCTTTGACGATATGGTCCAATCGGTAGTGGATACGAAAAATCTTAAAAAAGGCCATGTCACCCTAGGCACTACCAGTCTCATTGATTTTCTCTACTTTTCCCAAATTCATTTGGAATTCAAAAAAAAGTATCCCGGCGTGGATATTTATACCGTGGAGGAGGGCACCGAAGCCATCAGCGCCGGCCTCATCCGTGGGGAAATCGATATGGGCCTAGTGATTCAACCGGTGGAATCGGAGCATCTGACAGAGATCCCCATTTCCCACCACGATGAGATTGTGGCGGTGATTCCTCAGGAAAATCCTCTGGCCGCGCAGGAATCTTTATCTTTTGCCGACTTAAAAAATCAACCGATCCATATATTCAGCAGCAATTATATTGTCCATGACCTGATTGTAGCCCGCTGCAAGGAGGCCGGCTTTGAGCCGCTTATTAGCTGCACCAGCGGACAGTGGGATTTTCTGCTAAAAATGGCGCATGCCCGTCGGGAAATCACACTTTTGCCCCGTCCCGTCGTACCTCTGGAAGCATATCCCGATATGTGCATCCGTCCTTTCCGGCCCCGGTTTCCATGGGTCATCTGTCTGGTGCTACGGCAAAACAAATACATTTCTCCCGCCATGGCAGCACTGATCCAAGAAATTCAGGAATATTTCCCGCAGCTTGGCAGCAGCCGGCTAAAGGGCGAATAAACTCATACTATCTCATTATGATTAGGTACTTTCCAAAAACTTACCGCAAGCTAAGAAGCAATATCGTTCCCTTCAGAATCACCGAGGCCTGTCGGATTCCGACAGGCCTCAGTTTGAATATACACAAGCTCCTGGCAATCAGAAGTACTATTTGTAGCAACAAAAATCAGCCGTCTGCTGCCGGCGCACCGCCAAATCGTAAAAACGGTAGCCGCCGCTAAGATTATAACAATCATAACCGGCGCCTGCGAGTAAGCGGCAAGCGAAATAACTGCGCAAACCGCTGTGACAGTGAACATAAACCGGCTTGTCCTGAGAAATCTCCGCCAAATGCTGCCGCAGCTCATCTAAAGGAATGTTATAAAAACCTTCGATTTTCCCCCGCTCCACTTCCCCCTTGGTTCTGACATCCAGTAGGGTGACACTGCCGTCCCGGGGCAATGTGGCCACATCATGCCAATGAAAATTTTTCACCTTGCCGCTGAGGACATTTTCAATGACAAAACCGATCATATTGACCGGGTCTTTGGCAGAAGAAAAAGGAGGCGCGTAACAGAGCTCAAGCTCCGCCAGATCATAAGCGGTAAAACCGGCGCGAATGGCGGTGGCCAGCACATCGCAACGCTTGTCTACGCCGTCATAGCCAATGATCTGCGCCCCCAATATTTTACCACTGTCCTTTTCATATAGTGTTTTGATGGACATATTTTTACCGCCCGGATAATAACCGGCATGGGAAGGGGAATAAGTATAGACTTTATCATAATTCAAAGCATTGGCTTTTGCTATGCTTTCATTGATGCCCGTGGTGGCAACGGTAAGATCAAAAAATTTTAAAATAGCGCTGCCTTGCGTTCCCCGGTATTGACGGCGCAAACCGCAAAGATTATTGGCGGCAATGCGGCCTTGCTTATTGGCCGGCCCCGCTAAGGGCTGGTACCCCTTGGTTTTCGTCACAAAATCCGTGATCTCAACCACATCCCCCACCGCATAAATATCCGGCACCGAGGTTTGCATTTCCTCATCTACAATGATGGCGCCCCGGGAGTTCAAAGCCAGCCCGGCAGCTTTTGCCAGAGCGCTTTCCGGTTTTACGCCCACAGCCATAACCAGCATGTCCGTGGAGATTGTGCCTTCATGCAAGCTCACCGCAAGGCCTTTTCCCTCTGGACGAATCGCCGTAACACCATTTTTTAAAATCAAGCGGATTCCCTGATCCGTGATATAATGCTGCAATTCCGCCGCCATGTCGAAATCCAAAGGCGCCATGACATGGTCGGCCAGTTCCACAATGGTCACGGCAAGCCCGGCCCGGGCCAGATTTTCCGCCATTTCCAAGCCGATAAAACCGCCGCCTGCCACAATAGCGCTTTTCACCTGATGGTCTTCCAAAAATCCTTTTATTTGATCCATATCGGGGATATTGCGCAGCGTAAAAACACCCTCGCTGTCCAGGCCTAAAATGGGCGGCATTACCGGCTCCGCGCCCATGGACAGAATCAGTTTATCATAGCTTTCCAGATAACGCTCACCGGTTTTGCTATTTTGTACCTGAACTGTTTTAGCCGCAGGATCAATGGCTATGGCCTCGCTGCGATTCCGCACATCCACCCCGAAACGATTACGGAAGCTCTGCGGTGTTTGCAGTGTCAGATTCTCCCGCTGGGTAATCTCTCCCCCAATATAATAAGGCAGGCCGCAATTGGCAAAGGAAATATATTCCCCCCGCTCCAGCATAATGATTTCCGCTTCTTCCGTTAAACGGCGCAACCGAGCGGCGGCAGTGGCGCCTCCCGCCACACCGCCGATAATGACTACTTTCATATTCAAATCTCCTTAACTTAAGTTATATAAAACTGTCTAAAAGCCAAAGCACCCCCGGGCGCAGAGTGGGAGCGAACTGCCCCCGGGTTCCCCATTGGTATTGGTGTCAAACATAACACCAATCATGCTTATGGCCAGAGCATGGTATATTTTCAGATTAGAGATTTTTTGAATGAACACGATCCCATGACCGCATTACCAATGTACCGCTTTTCAAACAGCAAGATTTCTTAGAGGTTCAACATTTGTTTGCCCAACAGGCGGGCTTCCTCACGCAAAGCCGTATTCTCAGCCGCCACATTACTGCTGGTGCCATAGCAAAGCAACTCTGCCACTACTTCCATATCCAGCAGCTTAAACACATCCGTAGTCGCCGTGATATATTCCCCGTAATACTCCGGATCGCTGAATCCCTGGGTATAAACGACAATCAGCTTCTTTTTACCGAGCTTTAAGCCGTTCGGTCCAAAAAGAGGGAACAGGCGGTCAATCAAAGTTTTGCATTGGCCGCTCATTTGGCGAAAATAAATGGGGATCCCCAGGATGATCACGTCCGCATCCCCTATTTCCTGATAAATGCCCTGCATATCATCTTGGATAGCGCAACCCGGTTTTTTTCTGCAAGACAGGCAGCCGGTACAAAACCGCAAGTCCAATGCCGCCAGATTGTATTTCTTGATTTGCGCGCAACCGGCCGGAATACCGTCTAAAATATCCTCAATGGTTTTGGCGGTATAGCCTTCTTTCCGGTTACTGCCATACAATACCAAAATTTTTTTCATTCCGTTAGCCCTTTCTTATCCCCGTTTCCCTACATTTTTGTAGCATCAAGATCAAAAACTGCCGCATTTAGGGGGAGCTCCCCTTCAAAAATCAGCTCGGCAATCAAAGACGCGGCAAAGCTCACAACATAAGGGCATTTATCCACATGTCCTCCCGCCGCTAAATAAGCTTCCCTTTCTTCAGGCACGGTTAAATCAAAATAATCACCCATGATTTTCAGCTGGACGTCCTTGCACCGAATCCCGTCATATTTTTCTTCGAAACGCTGCAAAACCCTTCGCACCAGTTCCGTACATTTGGGATTGATGGAACCGGAAAATTCTTGTCTGCTCCGGCCATATACTATACTAATCAGCATCACTGCGGCATTTAAAGCGCCGCAAGTACCTTTCGCAGTCAGTCCTGTTCCGGCGCCAAAGCCAAAAGAAGCCTGAAACACGCTGTCTTCAACGCCGCCAAAAATATCCTGCACCGCTTCCAAAGTACATTGGGGGCAATTACCATATTCCCGCTCGTAAAATAAAGCCCGTTCCTCCAGTTTTTGCATCATCGCCGCCTTTTGTTCTGAAGTGAAACATGGGTTTGGCATTCCATCATCTCCTATTCCACATCCGGATAAAAGCATGCAACGAAATGTTGCGGCGCAATCTCTACCAATTCCGGTTCCTCGGCAAAACACCGCTCTTGTGCAATGGCGCAACGGGTGCAAAAGCGGCAGCGCTTCGGGATATCCACAATGCCGGGGATTTCTCCTTCCAACATCGCCGTAACGCTTTGGATTTTAGGATCCGGCATGGGAATCGCAGCCAATAAAGCTTTGGTGTATGGATGATACGGCCTTTCAAATAAGGCGTCTACTGGGCTAAGCTCCATCATTTTGCCAAGATACATCACGGCCACATCGTCTGAGATATGCTTAATCACATTCAAGCCATGGGCAATGAAAATATAGGTCAAGCCATAAGCTTCCTGCAATTCCTGGAGCAGATTTAAAATCTGCGATTGAATGGAAACATCCAAAGCGGAAACAGGCTCGTCGCAAATAATCAGTTTCGGTTTTAAAGCCAGCGCCCGGGCAATCCCCACCCGCTGCCGCTGACCGCCGGAAAATTCATGGGGATAGCGGTCCTTAGCGCTTTTGGGCAATCCCACCACTTCCAATAATTCTTCCACCTGGCGCTGCTTTTCTTTACCATGGGCAATCTTATAAATGCTCAAAGGTTCCCCTAAGATCTCGCCGATTTTCATTTTGGGGTTCAAAGAGGCATAGGGGTCTTGAAAAATAAATTGAATCTGCCGCCTTAGTAAAGCCATTTCATTATGTCGCAGTTTCAGGATATCCTTGCCTTCAAAAAAAATTTCACCGGCCGTAGGCGGTATAAGCCGTACAATCATCCGTCCGATGGTGGTCTTCCCGCAGCCTGATTCGCCGACAATCCCCAGAGTATGCCCTTCTTTCACGGTGAAGCTTACACCGTCTACGGCTTGAGCATACTTCTTTTTATCCAGCAACTTACCGCCTTTTACTGGGAAATATTTTTTCAGTCCCTTTACTTCCAAGAGAACCTTACTCTCATCTTTATTCATAAAAACCACCTATCCGCCTAGATTTTCCGCCAAGTCGTCCGGGGAAACCAGATGACAGGCCACCCGCCGGCTTCCCTTTTCTGTTAATTGTGGTCTTATTTCTTTACAGATGTCCATAGCTTCCGGGCAACGGTTGCAAAAGATACAGCCTGTCCGCTCTTCTTTTAAACTGGGCACGGCGCCGGGAATGGTATAAAGCTTCCCTTTAGGAAGATCAATCCGAGGAATGCAATCCAAAAGCCCCTTGGTATAAGGATGATAGGGTTTTTCAAAAAAGTCCTGTACCGGTGCTTCTTCCATAATATTACCGCCGTACATGACAATGACCCGGTCGGCCATCTGCGCTACCACCCCTAAATCATGGGTAATCAGCATCGTGGTCATGCCCAGCTCCGCTTTGAGTTTTTTCATCAAAGTCAGGATCTGTGCCTGAATCGTTACATCCAAAGCGGTAGTAGGTTCATCGGCAATCAACAGTTGGGGATTACAGGAAAGCGCTATCGCGATCATCACCCGCTGGCGCATCCCGCCGGAAAGCTGATGGGGATATTCACACAGGCGGCGCTCCGGGTCAGACACACCGACCAAACGTAGCAGGGAACAAGCCTTGTCCTTGATTTGAGCCGGACTTAAGTCAGTATGGAGCTTTAGAGTTTCCGAAAGCTGCCGGCCGATGCTATAGACGGGGTTCAATGCCGTCATAGGTTCCTGAAAGATCATCGCAATCTTATTGCCGCGAATCTCACACATTTCTTTTTCCGTTTTTTCCAGCAGATCCTCTCCCTCAAAGATGATACTGCCTTGCACATATCTGGCAGGCGGCGTAGGCAAAAGCTGCATGATCGATAAAGAGGTCACGCTTTTCCCACATCCTGACTCTCCGACAATGCAAAGAGTCTCACCCCGGTTGACATGAAGAGTCACATCGTCCACTGCGGCAACCACGCCGTTTGGTGTGTAGAAATAGGTTTTCAGTTGATTGACTTCAATGATTTTATCCATATTTCCCCCATATCTAATCTAAAACAAAAGCAAAATCGCCTTAGATTTCAACAAAAGGTTTACCGCCACACAGGGCAATCCCATAGCGTAAGTTCGTTGCCGATGCCATGCTCTTTCCCATAACGATAAGCATAATAACCTAAAACAATATCAAAAACGACCAGTCCGAAAGCATCGAACATTAATTTTTTACCCTTTTCCTGTCGTATCTGCTTCTTGCCGGTAACAACCTCGCCCAAGAGACCGGCGTTTTTGGTTAAATCAAAAGTTCCCGCCCGTACCATACGAAAAATGGATTGGCCGCTATTGGCAACGCCCATTGTAAAATCATCGTATACCACCTGGTCAAAGCTGTTGATTGCAGACGGTTCTATCTCATTGAAGCCTACATGGCAATAAAGCACGCCGTCTTTAAAATCTTCTTCCTGCAAATAAGGCTCCGAAGCGCTGGTAACAGAAATAACGATATCGGATGCCTTAACCAAAGCCGTATCGGACACAACTTCCAGAGCAATCGCTCCTGCCAAAGGCCGCAATTCAGCCGCCAGCTTCTCCGCTTTGGTTTGGGTGCGCCCCCATATTCTTATTTTCTGCAAACACGGCAAGCTATGCATAGCGCCTAATATCTGCTGACGCGCCTGAACCCCCGCCCCGCAGCAAAAGAGTGTCTCAGCTGAAGGGGCAGCCAAATATTTCAAAGCGGTGGCAGTTACCGCCCCTGTCCGCATAGCGCCGATCACCGAGGCCTCCATGATGGCAAGGGGCAGGCCGGTATTGGGGTCGCTGAGAGCCAATAAGGTAAAAATATGGGGCAAGCCCTTTTCTTTATTTTCCGGATGGTGGGTGGTCCATTTGATACCGGCAACCTGGCATTCTCCACCGACATAAGCGGGCAGAGAATAAAAAGCCTCATCAGTACTGACTTTTCTACAGCGCAGCGGCACTTCCGGCGCCATTTTTACCTGATCCGTCCCTAATAGGTGAAAAGCAGCCTCTATTTGGGGTTGGGCAATTGCCATACTACCAATCCCGGTACTTAAGACATCTGTTTGGTTCAGCCAGAGCATCTTCCCCCACTCCTTACTTCCAAAATTTCCATCTGATACTATTTAAAATATTCTTCGTAAGCAAAGAGCGCCGGCGCACCGCCGGTATGTAAAAAGACCAGCTTTTCGTTTTTCGCAAAAGCGCCTTTCGCCGCTAAATCCAATAATCCGCTCATGCCTTTACCGGTATAGACCGGATCAATCAAGATCCCTTCCTTTCGCGCCAAAAGATTAATCGCGTCTAAGGCCGCGGGAGAAGGAACCGCATAAGCTTCACCAATATATTCATCGTATATCTCTAAATCCTCTGCCCGGAACTCTTTCTTCAGATCCAACATTTGCGCCGCACCATTGGCTAAATCTGCCACCTTATTAGAGGCCACCTCTTTCACACCGCTTACCGATACCCCAATGACTCTGGTACCGGGCATAAAAAGCTCGACCCCAACCAAAATACCGGCCATGGTACCACAGGCGCCTAAAGAAATGACGATGGTATCCAATTTGATACCCAGAGCCTTCTGCTGCGATGCCAATTCTTCTACAAAGCGGACATAGCCGCAGGAGCCCAAAGGGGTTGCCCCGCCTACGGGAATCAGGTAAGGGATATGTCCTGCCGCCCGTTTGGCCTCCGCCAGTTTGGCCATTTCGTCATGAATGGTATCAAAATAAACATCCGGGTGCAGGTAATGGATTTCCGTACCTAAGATATCCGATAAAAACAGGTTGCCATGGTGTTCCTTTGGCTCCACGCCTTTTAAAATCACAGCACATTCCATCCCCACCTTGCGGGCGCAGGCAGAGGTAATACGGGTATGATTGGACTGGATGCCGCCGGTGGTAATGAGAACGTCCGCACCTTGTTTTTTAGCATCGGCAATGAGATATTCCAATTTGCGGATTTTATTGCCGCCTAACCCGACACAAGTCAAGTCATCCCTTTTTATATAAATCTCCGGCCCGCCCACATAGGCGCTGAGCGCCTCCAATTTGTAAAAAGGCGTATTGAAAGGATCTAAAGGCAGATAAGGTATCTCATGTAATTGCAAAATAAGCCCTCCTTTTATTTTTATCAACAGTAAGTTTGTTTAATCCAAAACATTAAGCTTGGGGTCAAGGCGATCCCTCATCCAGTCTCCTAACATATTGATACCGATGATCACCACAACAATAGCCAAACCGGGCATGGTGCATAGCCACCAGGCGGAAGTAATATAGCTCCGCCCTTCCCCAATCATACTGCCCCAAGTAGGAGTAGAAAGCGCCGCGCCCAAACCAAGGAAGCTTAAAGAGGCTTCCAGCAAAATCATCCGGGCCATTTGCAAGGTGGCAAGAATGATGACGGAATAAACGGTATTGGGTAATATATGTTTAAAAAGCATCCGTACATTTCTTACACCCAAACATCGCGCGGCATCAATATATTCCATCTGTTTGATGGTAAGAACATTGCCCCGAACCACCCTGGCATAAGTAACCCAACCGGTGATGGCCAGTACCAGGACAATATTGACAAGGCTCGGCCCCAGCACAGCCACAAGAACAATGGCCAAAAGAATACTGGGTACCGCCAACTGAATATCGGCCAGTCGCATAATCACCGCATCAACAATACCGCCGAAATACCCCGCCGCAAGCCCTAACACAACTCCGATAAATCCTGCCAACAATACGGCAATGACTCCTACGGTAAGGGATATCCGGCCCCCATAAATCAGCCGGCTCAAAACGTCCCGCCCCAGCTGGTCACTGCCCAAGGCATAGACCCTGCCGCTTTCGGTAGGAGAGAAGCTGGGAGCGGACAAATTATCCGCCAGAACCTGGTCTAAGGGATCATAAGGAGCGAAGAAGGGAGCAGCCGCCACAATAATGACGATGGTAAAAAACAGCAAGCCGCCTACAATGCCCCGCCAATTTCGTTTTATGATTTTTCTTAGGCTCCTTTTCATAATACCTGCCATTTCTCCACGCCGGATAAAATGAAAGGCTCGTACATATCATCCGACGTGGGGGATGACATGCCGGAGAGAATTAATCATACTTGATCCTGGGATCAAAGAGCGAGTAGCTGATATCCACCATTAAGTTTACAAAAACAAAGATCATGCTGATAACTAAAACACAGGCCTGCACCAAGGGGAAGTCGCGATTATACACCGCTTGAATCATTAACCGCCCCACGCCGGGCCAGGCAAAAATGGTTTCGGTTACCACCGCGCCCCCCAGCATGACGCCAAATTCCAGCCCAATCACCGTCAGAACAGGGATAAAAGCGTTACGCAAGGCATGCTTGAACACCACACCCCACTTCGCCACACCCTTGGCTCTGGCAGTTCGGATATAATCTTCCCCCATGACCTCCATTAACGAGGAGCGCATCAAACGGGTAACCGTAGCCGCAGGATAAGCCGCCAAAGCAATAGACGGCAATACCAGAGACATCATACCGCCTCTTCCGGAAGTGGGGAAAATAGGATGCATCACCGAAAGCACCAAAATCAACAAGATGCTTAGCCAAAATACTGGGATGGACTGTCCAATCAACACCAAAAAGTTGGCAAGCATATCAAAAATGCCATTACGCCGGACAGCACAGATGATACCGGCTAAAATACCAATCACTGAGGCTAAAAGAATGGCCACAACAGACAATTGAATGGTGGCGGGAAGCCGCTCCAAAATCAAACCTAAGGCCGGTTGTCCATAATGTAACGAGGTTCCAAAATCCCCATGCAATATATTCACTAAAAAATGCCCGTACTGCACCAGTACAGGATCATTAAATCCCAGAGATTGCCGGAGTGCTTCCACCTGCGCCTCGGTAGCCTCCATGGGCAGCATCAACCGGACAGGATCGCCGGAAATCCGTATCAGAAAAAACACAATCGTCACCGCGCCGAAGATCGCAATAATCGAGCCTATAATTCTTTTTATTAAGTAACGACTCACTGAGATATGCACCCCCATGACATTGGTTTACTTTTATTTAATTTTTAAAATTATAAGAATAAATAATTGCATCAGGTCGTTTTCCATTCAATTTTAGGGGAAAGCAATGTAAGTGAGGGGAAAGCCGGAGGTACAGCCGGCCTATGCTGTACCAACCGGCTTTCCCCTCTTTTCAAACAAACTCTCAAGCTGTCGTATTGGAAAATAAAGAGGATCGGTATCCTTTACTTCGCTTTTTTCATGGTAGCGACGGGAATCGCGTCATCGACCCGTCCTTCCCAATCAATCCGGTTGTTTACGCCGATATACTTATTTTCCTGATACAGGAAAATCCGGGGCGCATCTTCCAGAACGATTTTTTGGATTTGCGAATAAAGAGTTTTCCGTTCCTGCTCATCTGTGCTGGAACGCGCTTTATCCAACATTTCGTCTACCGTGGAATTATAATAAGTAGAATAGGGATCGGCGGAATGAAGCACGGAATAAATGGAAGCATCAGCATCCAAGGTATTGGTGCTGCTCCAACCCAAGAAATACAGGGGAGACTGTTGTTTCGCCGGAACAGAGGTCCGATAAACAGAGCTCTCCACAGAATTTACGTTTACCGTTATGCCAACTTCCGCCAATTGGGCGGCAATCGCTTGCGCCACATCCGTGCAGCGTATATACCAGTTTACGGCATCCAACGAGACTTCAAATCCATCCGGGTAACCGGCATCCGCCAACAGTTGTTTGGCTTTTTCCGGATTGTATTCATACCCGGCAGGCTCGCCGTCATAACCGAAATCTTTAGGTCCAATGATGCTGGAAGTAACAACAGCGGTTTCGGAAAGCACATTTTTCACAATGGAGTCTACATCTACAGCATAGTTCAGAGCCTGACGCACACGAACATCATTAAAAGGTGCTTCATCTGTTTTCATGCCGACATAAACGATATTGCCGCCGCGTTCCACTTTAGATACCCGAGCCTTGTCGGAACTGTTTACGCGCTCCAACTCTTCTGGGGGAACGGGAGTAACGATATCAACTTCACCATTTAGCAAAGCACTGATTCTGGTAGAGCTTTCCGGTATGGACCGCCAAGTCACCTTGGTCACTTCCGGCGCGCCGCCCCAATAATCGGCATTGGCCTCTAGAACCACTTTTTCGTCTTTTACCCACTCGACAAACTTATAAGGACCGGTACCAACAGGGTTTTTGGTAAATTCCGCATCTCCCACCTCTTTCACGTAGTTCGGTGGTACGATTTCTGTTGGATAGCGGCAGAATCTTGCCGGAATCAGGGGGTCAGACGTCTTAGTGATTACCCGTACGGTATAGTCGTCTACCACTTCCACATGGTCAATGGTTTTGATATAGCTCAAAACAGGGGAATTGTTGTCGGGATTCAGCACCCGGTCAATGGTAAACTTGACGGCGTCGGCATTGAAATCTTCTCCATTATGGAATTTAACGCCTTCGCGCAGCTTAAATTCCCAGGTCAGGTCATCTACGGCATACCATTCGGTAGCAAGGCCAGGCGCTAATTCCATATTCTCGTCCCGCATCACCAGACGGTCAAAGATATTATCAATCACTTGACCGTTTTCCTTCAGATAACATGGATCCATCCCATTGATGTCATAGGCGCGTGCAATAACAATCTCAAAGGGCTCTTCGGTATCCGCAGCCGAAGAAGGTTCATCCCCGCCTCCCGAAGCACAACCAGCCAAGAGCATCACGGTGACCAATAATAGTACAGCAATCCAACCCAAGGTTCGTTTTTTCTTAAACTCCATAAATACTTGCCTCCTTTTTTAAATTTCTCCCTTTTTTAATACCCAACCATCTTTGCAACTATCGTTTTTTAAATAAAAATAGCCATCCTACCTCGGTAAAGATTCAGTTATTCACAACAAAACCAAGGGGGACAGCTACCAAACCCTGCGAGTTCACCAAACAAAAACGTGGTACTCTTCTTCGAAATTTGCTCTGCATATTCAATTTATGTAAAACTACAACTCACCAAGCATCACCGCATAGTCGCCTTTTTTCACGGCGGCGGCGGTATGTACCGATAAAACAACGCCCTTCTCCATGGGACAGCGTAAAACATGTTTTGTCAGGGTTACAATACTGGTCACTTCAACCAAGACATCATCTTTTACCACGATTCGTCCAACTGGCACATGATCGGTTTGCAAACCAGCCTCTTCAAAATACAGGTCTGTGGTACGAGTAATGGTTCTCCCTTTGCTGGGATATTTAGACACGCCCTTTAAAAAACCCAGACAATGCAGGATGCCGTATACACCGGCAAGGTGACATTCTACTTTTTCATTGCACCAAGACATTCCCCCGCCATTTTCTAAAAGGACGGCCGGGATACCGGCCGCAGCCAAAGAAGCGTAAAGCATCGACATTTTAGCTGGATTCTGATAGATGTATTCGCTGCCGCTGGCAAGAGCCATCTCCTGGGCGATTCCCATGACGGCATCATTGGTCGCCGATATCATAGCAAAAGGGCACACATCAAGAAAGCGGCCGCCACCATGCAAATCAATATGATAATTCGCCACAGACCTGATTAAATGAAACAACCAGTAACCATAGCGCTGGCTAAAGCTTCCACGACGATTTCCCGGGAAAACACGGTTTAAATTGATGCCGTCCAGCGGACTACCATTTTCAATAGCCGCAAAAGCGGTGGGATTGACCACCGGAACCAAAATGAGGCTGCCGGCCAAGGCAGATAGGTTCAGATGGTTCCATAACTGCAATACCGCAACCGGCCCTTCATATTCGTCGCCGTGTAAACCACCCTGCAACCAAAGCACCGGACCCGGTTGCAAGCCTTTCATCAATATGCATGTTAAAGGAAATGTCCCGGCTTCACCCGCATCAAAATTGAGGCAGATTTTTTGGCTGCTGCCCTGGGGCTGCTCTGCCAAAGCCTTTTGCAACAGATTTTCCATCTTTCCCCTTCCTTCCAAACAAAAGCCTCCATGGCCGGACGGGCTATCCCTTATATGCGATTACTTCAATTTCCACCAAGGCGTCCTTGGGAAGACGGGCCACCTCAACCACCGAACGTGCCGGCAGGTTTTCCGTGAAATACTCCGCATAAACTTTATTCATCGATTCAAAATCATTCATATTTTTTAAGTATACAGTTGTCTTAAAAACATCCGAAAGCTGGTAACCGGCATCCGTTAAAATCGCTGTCACATTGCTTATTGCCTTCTTGGTCTGATTTTGCACACCGCCTTCTACCAAAGTACCGGTCGCTTGATCAAGGGCGAGTTGTCCGGAAAGATAGAAAGCCTTATCGACAATAACTCCATGTGAATACGGGCCGATAGCCGCTGGTGCATGTGGACTGTTAAACGCTGTTTTCATAGCAAACTGTCACACTCCTTTTTTAAAATTCCTTTTTACCAATTACCAATGGCAATATTTAAATGCTATCAGTATTCTCATAAAGCGCTTGCTTTTACAAAATTGTTATTATAATATTGTTATTATTCTAAATTCTACAAGTAATTTTATCACTGTTTTCTGATTATTGCAACAGGATAATAATAATTTTTTCTTATTGAAAATAATTTTTTTTATGATAAAATGGAAGAAGAGAACTTGGCATATCCTGACAGTTTTTTCATAATAAGAAAAGATGATAAAAAATAAATAATGAGATTAATTAGGAAAGGTTGGAAACCATGACAAATCCCATTTTAAATCAATATATCAGGTTAATGCAGTTCCTTGGGGATATTCTTGGCCCCAATTATGAGATCGTACTTCATGAATTTACGGGTGAAGATTGTTCCATTGTTTTTATTGTCAACCAAAACGTCAGCGGCAGACAGGTCGGCGCCCCTCTTACCGATTTAGGCTTGCAATTTATTGCTGACGGTGTTTGGAAGAATCAGGATTATAAGGCAAATTATAGTGGAATGTCTACTAATAATAAATTATTATTATCATCTACTTTCTTTATTAAAGACGATGATGGGGAATTAATCGGTCTTTTATGCTTTAATATCGATACAACTCCTTATAAAAAATTAAGCGATGAATTTTTGGCCTTGTGTAATATGCATTCCTTGTCCACTACCTATTCCAGCCTAGCTCCGTCCTCTTCCGTTTTACCGGAAACTTTTGAAAACCTCTCCCAATCATTGGTCGAGGTAATCCAGATTGTCCTTTCCGGTTTTATTGGCGATAATCTTGATTTGGTAGAAACTTTGTCTCAGCAAGAAAAAATGGCCGTAGTAGACAAGTTAAACCAAAAAGGTGTTTTCCTATTAAAAGGCGCCGTATGCGAAGTAGCAGAGCAGCTGAAATGCTCGGAAGCCAGCATTTACCGTTACTTAAGTAAAATCAACCGCAACGATAGAAAACACGAAGAAGATGGCAAGTAACTGGGAACTGTCCTCTATGCAAATATTCTTTACTCCTCTGTACTTGACTTGCAGAGGTCTCGATAATATTAACTATTGAGTTTGCCGTAATATTATCTTTTTTATGCCCCTTGCCTCAACAACTGAAGCTATCAAAAAACAGGCGCTTGGCTTTTCAGCTAAGCGCCTGTTAAATTGGCTGCAAAATAAAATTTTAATTCCAGACCTTCAGGTTACAAGCTTAGGTTCTTCTGTTTCGCCGGAAGCGTTTTGGTTGCGTGAACCATGGTTTGGACATTGACAAGAGGCGTTGTGGTTGGCAGCCCGCAGGCGGGAGCTACGATATTCACGCCTTTTTTGATGCAATTATGCACCAAAAGCCTGATTTTCTCCGGCGCCATCGTACCCAAGGCATGCGTATTCACATTACCCATCACGGCTTTTTCCGGAATATATTTTTTGATTTCGTTCACGGGCACGAGGGAATCAAAACTGAACGCGTCACAGTGAAAATCGGGAATCGCCTCATAGACACTTTTCAGTGCGCCACATATATGAACAATCTTTACCGGTACCTCCAACGCATCCAACACTTGGTTCACATAGGTCACAGTATAATCCCGAAAATGCCGGGGCCCTAAGATCTCTCCGGTACCGCTGGGTTCGGCAATACAGATGGCGTCGGCACCGGCAACAATCTGCGCTTTTGCAAACACAATCAGTTGTTGGGCAATATACTCCATCAGTTTTGCGGCTGCTTCCGGTTTTTTACGGTATTCTTTAAGTAAGATCGACATATCCACAAGGGTTCCCGCCGTACTGACCGGTCCGGTAAGATTGCCAATGATGGGAACGTCCGTCCCTTTTGCTTTCATAATCCTGATTGCGTCCAAAACTACCTTGACGCGGCCGCTGTTCACATCCAGCGCTTTGAGAGAATCCAGATCATCTGAAGACACTAAAGGAGAATCTACCACATGGGGTTCACAAAGCAGACTTCCCATATTGACCGTAGCGCCCATGGCTTCCGCTTCTACCGTCATACAAAAAGGTACGCCGTAATTCTCAAAGCCGCCGGCCTGGTTCAGAGCAAAGGCCAAGCCCGCCATTTTTTCGGCATCATTATGTGCTTCCGGCCATAGACAGCCGGATTCCAGCATAATATCCCGAAACATCATATTCATCATACCACCGGGACAGATACACGGCGGCCTATCTACTATTTGCCTTTGGGCAGCTGCCAAAAGCCTGCCTTTCGCCGTATATTCCATGATATCGATGCCTCCTATGCCACTACTTCTTTACCCACCAAACGGTTGGCCAGTTTTACCGCTTCCACCGCATTGGAAGAATAGCCGTCTGCACCGATTTTCTTGGCAAAGGCAGGAGAAATGGGAGCGCCGCCAATCATGACTTTCACATCATTTCGGATCCCTTCCGCCTCCAACATCTCAATGACTTTGACCATACCGGGCATAGTAGTGGACATCAAAGTAGATAAAGCAATGATGTCGGCGTTGACTTCTTTGGTTTTGCTGATAAAATCACTTAGGGGAACGTCGCGGCCCAAATCATACATTTCGTAACCTGCGGCTTCCAGCATGATACGCACCAAATTTTTACCGATATCATGCGTATCCCCTTCCACAACGCCGATGACCACTTTATGCTTTACTTCATGCGTCGTTTGCTCCAGGTGGGGCCGCAGAACAGCTAAGCCGTTATACATCGCGTCGGAACAGATCAGAAGTTCCGGGATAAAATATTCTTCCTCTTCATATAAAGCGGCCGCTTTTTGCATCCCGTCCACCAAACCGTTTAAAATCCCTTCCAAAGCAGGATAAGCGGCGCTGATATATTCTTCCGCTATTGTAGTAATCTGTTCGTCTTCCATATCTTTCACACAGTCAGACAGTAATTGTAATAATTCTTCTTTGCTTTTCATCGTAGTTTTCCTCCATCTCTTTTTATTTCAATAGTCGGCTGAGACGAAAGCTTTTCTTATAGTAATTTTGTTACATCAAAAGGCGTTTTTCCATAGTATCCGGCAATTCCATCAGAAAGTCCATGTTTTCCAGGGAAGTACCGATGGGAATATCACAGCCAGTGGAGATGGTATAACCGCAAGGGTTGTCATAAGCTTTGCTTACCGCTTCTTTTACTCCGGCGAAGATTTTATTTTAGTTTCAGTGTCCAAACTTTACCATGCCGTAAAATACAGTCCGCATTTTTTACGCAGGCCTGACCGATTATTTCTCCTTGCCCAATCACTTCCAGGCAAGCCTGCACATAACCGATGCCCGGGGTCAATTGGATATCATGACGCTCCGCCAGACCCAAACCCAACAAAATCAAAGTGGTTTTAGGGCAGAGGTGGAGAATACAGCTGTCGTCCATGAGGAGCACAGCCTTTTTCAGCAGAGGATAAACGACAAGCTCGGTTGCTTGCTGCACATACTTTGGCCCAATGATGGACAGGCTGCCCGCCGGGTCGGCATAACAAATCAGGTCTACACCGATATTCTTTGCCTCCGTCATATAACGGTAAAGATCGTCGGCAATATGCTGCAATATTCTTGCCACGACCTCACTGTTTTTCCGCCAGGCTTTAAAGACTTGGCTTAAATCAATAAGGTTGCTTAAAATAGTAAAAAGACCGGAAATCTCCAAGGCAACTCTTTGTCCGTCCTCCTTCAACATTTTGCATGCTTCTAAAACAACGCGGAGCCTGCCTTGACTGAAATCCATATCCGGCAACTCCGATAAAGCTTCCAAGCTGTCATAAGCATAGCCCGCAGCCCGGGGGCCATAGATACCGTCGTTTAAATTGATAAGACCACCGAAGGCTTCCGCTTCTACCGTATGACAGAAAGGCAGCGTGCAGATGGGGCTTTTTTCCATCTGCATTATTTTTTTAGCGGTCATTGCCATGATAGCAGAGTCCTGATAGCTTTGGGGGAATTTTAGTTGAAGATCTTCGATAATTTCCGCGCTGAAGCCGGACAGATTAGCCCGTTTGCATTGATAATCAACTAATTTTTTTTGAAGAGGTTGGTTCATGTCACTCATATGCTTACGCTCCCGTCCCAGGGCTAGCCGCCTCATATACAGTAATCATTCTGCCAAACAAAGACCCTTATCTGAGACATTTCCCGTTTTGCAGCACAAGGTTCTTTATTTACTAATTACTCATCTTGTTACCGGAAGAATCCGCTTCATCTATATGTAAACGGACCACGACAGCTTTTCTGTGATTTAAAGCATTTCGATAAAAGCGGTAAGTCTTGTATTCAGCTGGCCGATATCCGATTGGGAATAATCGGTTTCTACCGCCATATAAGGCAGTTTTTTCGTTTCATTGACAAAACGCTTAATGCCGTAAGACTCCACCGCATAGGTATGGCAGGCCTGTAAGACTACTTCTACTACCGCGTCGGCCTTATATTCGTCCAGCAGACGGTTCAAAAGCTCGTAGCGATAATTGTCCGGAGTCATAACCGAGCAGCCGATCTTGAAATAACGTTCGGCCAAGGCATCATAAACATCTTCTTTGGCTTCGTCCACCAAGCGTTCGTGATTTTTAAAACCTACGCAGTTTTCATAACCCACCACAATACCACCATTATCCTCAATGGCTTTAATGACCTTCTCCGTTGCGCCACCCAAAGGACAACCAGTTACCAAGATACGGGGTTTATGCGAGATTTTCTTTTCCACAGCGTATTCCGCTTCAATTCTTTCTTTCAAAGCCTGCAATTCGGCGGGAATAACTGTTTTATCGAATTTAAAGGTGGTGCCATAGGCCAGTTTGAAGAGGTCGTAGCCCATCATAGGTACAGGATCAAGTTTCATCAATTCAAAAAGCGCACCGATGGCCTTGCGTTCCCGGTTGCGGAGCTTGATGGCTTCCCTGATTTGATCTTCGGTAATCTCGGTTTCAAAGGTTTTTTCCAAAACTTCTTTTACTTTGATGACTTCGTTTTTCCACAAACGGTAACCGTCCTCGTTTTGACTGTTGGGTAGCTGCATGACATGAACCGGCTTGAATTCTCCCAAGTATTCATACATTTTTTTCTTAGCGTCACAGGTGGTTTCCCCAATGATTAAATCGGAGAAAAAGAAAAAAGGGCATTTGTCCGTTTTAGCAAATCCGAAGCTGGATTTTACCAGGGGACAAAGATTTTTAGGTAAAACCTCTTCGGCAGCAGGAATCGTCTCATCGGAAGTAGAACATAAGCTTACTACCGAAGCCCCCATTGCTAACGCCAATTCCATGGGGAAATAAGTACAGAACGTCCCGATCATCGGGATATCTTTTTCCTTTTGCGCTTTTGCCGCCAGAAACGCTTGTTTTCGGGCATCGGCAAATTCCTCAAAAACCTGGGGTAGCTCTTTGTTGATTTTCATGTCATCCATTCCCTCTCTTTTCTGATGATTTGCTGTTGATTTTCTAATCTAAATTAATCATATCTTTTTTATAACCTAAAATCCAATCAAGTTTCGGCATCATTTTCATTTTAAAATAAAAGTTATTTATACATTACCAGTGCACTATTCTTTAAAGCCATGATCTAAATGATCTAAATAACCCAATGGCCTTATGCGCCACTTCGCCTTTTATATGTGCACTACTATGTATAATACCTGTAAACTAATATTAAAAAATTGTTCAGATTTGCCTCAAGCACAATAAAAGTACGCAAAAAAACCTTTTTCTATGTACCGCACCTTAAAAAACGGACATTAAAAGAAATCCCCCAGACGTAGGATAATAAAACTACGAATGGGGGATTAATTATGTCACAAGGAAAACAATACATGGGGCAGCAAGTACATAAATATGAAAAACTGGTGAATCGAAACTTCGCGGCGGATCGTCCTAATGCCAAATGGGTCACGGATATTTCATATATCCACACCCGTCAAGGAGTACGCTACCTCTCCATGATCCCTGATCTTTACGACACAGTATCGTTACCTATAAGACCGGCGCCGAGCAAACCGTTAGCGCAATTCCGCCAAAGCAAAAGATTATGGGATCATCATGATTAATTTAAAAATCCAATTGGCAGATATGCCGGCAGCAAGCCCGCCGATGGTATGGCATAAAATCGATTTCCCGCATAAGTGGCGAAATCCTAGATTTTCCATCATAGCGATATGCGTGCTCAGATAACCGCTCCAGCACATACAAAGTGAGGTAAACACAGCCACGTCGTTAGCGTGGGCAAGCCCTTGTGCAACCATCTTCGGTACTAATGCGATAGCGGCGCCGGCGGATCCTAAAGCGGTAATGGGTACGGAGATTGCCTCAGCGGAGGAGAACCCAAACAAGGGGGTCAGAATAAAACTCAGTTTGTCCCCTACCCACGGCAAAAAACCGATTCCTTCATAGGCGGCGCCCGTATAGCCACCCACAGGCTGGGCGTTGGACAGAAGCAACACAAATGTACAAATGATCAGAACGCCGGGAATAATGCTCAAACCAATATTGACGCCGGTCTTGCCACCGTCCAAAAGTGCTGCAATGACACGGGCAGCAACTCCGCCGCTGCGAACCGGCCGCATATTCAGCAAATCTTCCGTCACCTCGCCCTCTTCGACATTTGTAGTATCGCCAAAGAGAGATCTGGTATGGCTCAGCATCAGACGCGTACTCACAATGGTGCCAATGATAGCACCAAGGTTGCCCACCAATGCCGCCAGGAAAAATTTTTCGTTGCTTTGGGAAGAGAGTCCCATCATAAATGCCAAGACGATCAAACCCATGCCAAATCCGGTTCCGATATTGGTCAAGGCGGGGAGCTGATATTTTTTGAAATACCTGCGAAATTCCTTATTGTCTGCTAAGGTAAGAATTGCAGGATTGTCGGAAAAATAGCAGGCAAAGACACCGACAATAGCAGCCCCTGGCAAACCAAAAAGGGGTTTGATCAAAGGAGATAGTAATTTGTTAAACAAAGCAATAACACCAAACTCAGATAATAATTCCGATAACGATCCTGTTACCACAGAAATGGCCATGATATAGAGCACCGTGGAAATCAGCAGATCATAAGCGGTAGCCATAATCGTACCGATCATGTGCACGGCGCCCATCTTGGTTCCAATCACACAGAAAAACAAAATAAAAACAGTAATAAATACAAAGCATTCCACACTAATTGCCGGCTTATAGTTTGGAACCACATCTAATGCAGGTTTTGGCACCCGCTTCTTGTCAATTTTTCCAATTGAGATCATATATTCCTCCTGTCACGATCAAATACACGCAATGGCTCAATTGAAATTAGTAAGCCTGAATGACCGACAAAAATACGGCGGTATCCTGTACTAAGTTATCAATGATCGTATACTCATTGGGTTGATGCGCCAATTCATCCAGTGTCGACCAGACAACCGACGGAATATTGGCATGCCGCAGGATAGCCCCGCAGGTGCCGCCGCCGATACCGCCGCAGTGTGCATCAACTTTCGCTTCCTGCAACACCCGCATCAGTTCCTTGGCAATCTTGGAATCAGGCGATGTAACGGGAGCTGCATCTGCCCGCTGGGTAATTTGGTAGGAAATCTTTACTTTATAACGATACTCGTACTGGGATATAATGCGGTTGATCTGATCCAGCACTTCATTCACGGTGAACTGCGGCAGGATACGAAGATCCATGGCAAATACATCCTTGCCGGGCAGTACGTTGGGACTGTCCACATTGGCATATTTCTGGGTGTATTCGAATGTAGAATAAGGCGGATCAAACAAATCGTCCTTGCAGGCAAAGGTTTCTCTTAAAGTATCCTCCAGCTCGATGGCCAGCCTGGCGCCTATAGAGCCGGCATTGATCCCCAGTTGGGGCATGGCGCCGTGAGCCTGTTTGCCCAAGACTGTAAATTCCAGCCAAACTTGAGATTTCTCCGCCACTTCTACAAAGGAACCGTCAAAACTACCCGCATCGGGAATGATGGACTCATCCTTCTCGCTGAAGAGACCCTGCGCCACCATGGCGTGTAGGCCGCGCTGGCTGCCGGTTTCCTCATCGGAAGCAAATACAAAACCGATATTACATTTTGTCTGCATTTTCATTTCCTGCATCATAATGCAGGCCTCAAGCAGACAAACGACAGCCTGCCCATTATCTTCCACACCCAGCCCATAGATCTTTCCGTCTTTTAGCGTGGGCTTGAAAGGGTCTGTATTCCAATTGCCCAAATCGCCCGGAGCAACCGTATCCAAATGCGCCATAAACCATAGGGTTTTTTCTTTTTCGGCAGAACCCGGGAATTTCACCATAATACTAATCCGTTTCCCCTCTGCCACCGCATCATCCGGACTTTCAAAAGTTGTATACGGGATTGCATGATCATCTAAGATCTTCTTTAGCCACAGGACGCGCCGATATTCGCCGGTACCGCCCATTCTGGGATTTACACCGGGAATGGCGCCCAGTTCAAACACGTAACCGACCATTTCATCACGCTTTTTTTCCACGAGGGTTTTGATTTCATTAAAATTCATCATAATCTCTCCCTGTTCAATTATTCTATCATTGCGTCAATTCTTTTTCGCGTTAAATTACTTGAAAATGTGGGATCCCAGCATACAAAACGGCCATCGAAATAATTGCAACAACGGTTTTTACTGAAACAGGATGCAAGCCAAAGCGAATACATACCAAATGATGCAACAATCTTCCTTTTGCTTCCAATACTCTCCTATTTGCAATGTGTCTCATTATACCGAGTATAATGAGACACATTGCAAGTGGTTCAAGGGTAATTAGATATGGTCAAAAAGCAAAAAGTGACTTTGAAATTCATTAATATTGCAGTTGCTTAGCAGCCTGGGCCAGCTCAACTATTTCAGGGGTAGGACCAACTACTTCGCCGTCCTTCACAAACAGTTCGCCGTCCAACCAAATGGTGGAATTCATACAAATACCGTCGGTGTGGGAAGGCGCCGGGATTCCGCCGGGAATGTCGGAGGTCAGCTGAGGACCAACATTGCCGATGCCCCATTCAGTAGAACCCCAAACGCGTTCATCTTCTACGATATCGCCGGTCAGCTTGGCGCCGGGGTTGAAGCCGTAGGAGATGTGAGCCAATTTGAACATGCGCTCATGGTTAAAGCTCTTCAAATAGCTTTCCAGCTCACGGGCTTCGTTACTGCCCTCGATCTTGGTGATGGTGCCCTTTTCAATGGTGCAGGTAATCTTGTTCTTTAAAAGACCGGTCGGGGGAACCATAGAACCGTCAAAGACTATCGTACCATTAATGCTTTCCAGTTTAGGAGCCCAGCTGATCTGACCGGCCATCATGCGGAACTCGCCGGGGCCCACGAAGCCGTCGGAGGTGTAAAAGTCACGGCCGGGCATATTCTCAAAAGTGATATCGCAGCCGGCGGGGGTGGTCACACGCATCACTTTGCTGTTTTTTGTGATCTCTTCGACTTTCTTTAAGAACTTACCTAAAGCGATATTATCCACGCGGCCAATATTACGGATCATCAAATCGGGATTCATGCCGACTAAGCACATGTAACGCAGTTTGCTGTTTGCCGCAACAGCATCATCAAAGGGGGTGGAATACAAGAGCCACTCGTTGTTGTATTCTATCCAAATATCCGTTTCTTTCAGTGCCGCTGTCAGCGGAGCCAGAGGCAGATCAATGTCAGCAGCCTTGCCAACACCCCGGGGAGCGGCCACCATAATGACCATAGGTTTGCCGCCCAGAGCATACGCAGCTTGAGCAGTCGCTTCTACCACTTCCATGCTGGATTCGGTATCGGCAGTGATTACAACACATTCACCTTTTTTCAGGCTAAACATATCACCCAACAGTTTTTGTGCAGCTCTAACCAATTCGTACTGATACATTTTGCGACCTCCTAAAAATTTTATTTTATGCTGTCATTTTAACAAAAATCAACTTACAAACAAATGTCGGCTTCAGGTAATATAAGAAAGTTCTTTTGTCGTTCATCGACAAAAGAACTTTCAACTTCCGGCACATTGTGCTATAGTGTCTTTAGTGGCTTTGTGATATTGTTTTTTTAACGTCTTTATTTTTAATTTTTTCGCACCGTTTCCTTTGCATTCTTTGCCAAAAGAAGTCCTGCTTTTGACCGGTACATAACAACACAGTCTTTTAGCAATTTTTAATATGGAGGTATTGATATGGATAAACCAACCATTGCTGATTTATTTGATTTACCCTCCCTTGCAACCGGATATCTGGCGGCAGGAAACGAAGGCATTTGGCGGCAGGTGGAACGAATCGACATTCTGGAACATCCCTTCCCCGAAGTGGAGATTTATCTAGAAAAGAACGAACTGATCTTCACTTCCTTCTGGAATTCCAAAGACAGTCCGAAATCCCGGATTCAACTGGTAAAAGCCATGATCCGGCATGGCTGTTCCGGAATCGGCATTATGTCCGGTCTGCATCTCCATAACAAAATTGATGACGAGATTATTGAATTAGGCAATGAACACAATTTCCCAGTTATTGCCTTAAACAATGACACCCGATGGAGCGATATTATCCGCGAGTTCTATCAGCAATTAAACCAAAATAAAAGTGAAACACACCTGCCCCCTACCTTTGATCTGCTCTGCCTGATTGACGATTTTAAGCGGGATAACAATTTGATGCTACTGGGCACGCGCGTGGAAAAGATCTTCAAACTGCCCATCCTGATTTCATATGACGGCGGTTCTTACATTTCTTCATTTTCCAACAGAGACCGGGTATTGTCCAAGATCAAAGCGGTGTTTGAGGGGAAAAATTATGTGCAGTATGCACCGGTCAGCCTATATGTCAGTCAAAGCAGCCGTATCGAGTGTGTATTTGGCAAAAGCTCATACTTTGCCACAGTCTTTCAGTCCGGTACAGTTGCTCCCGAAGTATTGGCAACACTACGGGATATCGGCTCCTTCCTCTGCCAATCTTTTGACCACAATTCTTATCTTGGCGGCAACGCCCTGCAAAAGGCACAACTGCCTGCAACCGAGCGCTTTTATTTTTTTTATATCCGCTGCGGCAATATTTTAAAGTTCGTTGATTCTCCCAATAATGATTTCATCATTTACGATTACAGTAAAAGTTCCAATTATGCCATTGCCCTTCTGCGCGAGAATGAATGTCAAAAACAAAGCATTTATCAGAGATGCGCTCATTTGCTTGACACCATCGCTCCCCAATGTCTGATCTTTGGCGATAACTGCTTTTATCAGAATCAAATTGGCAGTCTTGCGCAATATGTATTATCACAAATCACATCAATCTACAATTTAAACGGGATTTTTGTTCTGGGAGAATTGCCCATTATCAGTCTTCTGAATATTGCTCCCCTGGCGGTCAAAGGCCGCATCAATAGTTTTAACGCACAATACATCAATGTGCAGGAAGCTCCCGCCTATTTGGATACGCTCCGCTTGTTTCTGGTTCTTCGGAATATCAACAAAGTCTCTGAATTACTGGGGATACACGTGAATACCGTAAAATACCGGATCAAAAAGGCTGTCAATGCTACCGTATTTGATCTGGACAGTCCCGTTTCCGATATCTGGAATATCAATATGTTGGTTCCTTTGGAAAGTTTAAAGCTGGAAATGCCCTCCGCCACCCTTTGAAACACTCCCATGGTATGGGCATCGTTTCCGGTTTTGGCATGGTTTTATGCCTCGGAACCTTTTCCGAAGCCTTCCAGTTCTTTTCCAATATCCTTTCTGATAGGCAAATGAAATGACCATATCAAGAGATGTCTTTAATTCAATTACCGCTGATTTGATTTTACAATCTGTTCTTTCAATTCTCTGCTATGATGCCTGTATTTTCTTTATCCCATAAAAATACCCCCCAAGTAGATTTTACGCTTTTTTATTTGCGTGTCTACTTAGAGGGTATCACTTAAACATGAGGGCCTTTTTATATTAAGGAAAATTTATATTCTATTCTCCGCACTTTTCAAGAAATATTTTGATATTTTCTTCTTCTTTTTTTCTATTAACTCCAAGACGTCCCAATCGGTCGCACAAACCCAAAAGAGCAATATCGTAAACCGGAGCCTGCTCTTTCATACTCTTTATTTCAGCAAAAGGAAGCGACTTCACAACAAATAATATTTGCATATGCCAGCGAACAAGCATAGTAACCTTGCCGATAAATACTTTATCCCCGGTAAACTCCGCTAAGAACCGCCCTGCCATTTTAGCGCCAAGCTTATCATGGTCATAGGCTGTGATCTTGCCTTTGCGGTTTTTGGTTGTATCTGGCTTTCCTATATCATGCAACAAGGCCGCCCACATAAAAACCCTGATATCACTGCTCTTTGTTTTTTTGAGTGCAGCTTCATCAATAACCAGCATCGTATGATTCCAGACATTTCCTTCCGGATGATATGTTAGTGATTGTTGGGTGCTTTTCAAATCATTAAGCATGGTAAAAGGATATTCCGTGCAAAATGCAGCGTTGTCTAAGCTTTCAAAATATGCAGATGGCTTGGCATCTTCTAATAAGTGTTTCTCTATAGCCTCAAACAATTCTTGTTTATGCTCCATTAATTCTTCTCATGCTTGCTGTCATGCGCGCCTATCTTATGACCATCTATGATCCCTTCATCTGCATTTTCTTTTGGCTTCATCTTTCTTAACTCAGCATTACTTTTAGGCCGGTCTTTCATTCTATTTTTGTTGTTATCCATGATTTTTTCCCTTTCATTTCAATGATTGCAATGCCTAATTAGTATTTATGTAAAAGAAAGGATTTATTCAGTAGTTATTTTTCTCAGTATCACACTACCTTTAAAATATCATCCCACAGCAGAGCCGGAGGTTACAGTTAGAAAAATTTGTAATATTCAAAATAATAATATATAATTGAAAAAGCTACATATAGAATGATATGCTTAGACAGTTTGACATAATAACATATGTGTATCTTAATATTATTACAAGAGGAGTTTAATTTATGCTACAGGTCATTAATTATTCAGAGAATATACCTGTGAAAATTGAAGCTATCTCAGTTGAAAATTATCCAATGCATTCACATTGGGATATTGAGATCATTTATGTAGTAAAAGGTGAAATTGAGCTTAAAGTAAGTTTTAATACATATAAATTAAAAGCAAATGATATGCATATTATCAATTGTAAGGATATTCATTCCATCAGTGGCAAGAAAAATGAAAATATTATTATCACCTTTCATTTAAATTTGAATTGTTTTGAACAGTTTTTTTACGATATCAGGGAAAAAGTTTTTATTTCCTATCAAGGCTCATCAACAACATCTATCGTCAAGAACTCTGTGATCAAAAAATCAATGTTTATCATTATTGCTGAACTGCTAAAAAAGGAAAAGGACTATATTGATAAAATAAAAGACGTAACCGACAAATGCATTTTCGATTTATATGAGAATTTTCAGTACTTTAGTATCAATAAAAATGAATTTTGCTCTATCAGTAAAAATGTTGCTGAACAATACAATATGGAACGCATCAATAAGGTGATTGCAGATATATATAAAAGATATGCAGAAAAAATCAGTCTGACAGAGCTTTCCGAAGAAGAGCATATTAATAAATATTATTTCTCGCACCTTGTAAAAAAAATCGTTGGCGTAAACTTTCGGGACTTTTTAAATATGGTGCGAGTAGAGAGCTCTGAAAGCGCTCTTTTATGTAGCAACAAATCTATTCAATTGATTTCGGAAGAATGTGGTTTTTCAAATGCTAAGTATTATAATAACAGTTTTAAAAAATGGTTTGGCATAAACCCTAAACAATACAGGGATAAGTATAAAAAAAGTACAATCGTATATATCGAACCTGTTTATGAAATGATGGATCTCAATGATATCTACTTAATCGAAAATCAGAATCAAGAGGCGACATATTATAAATCAGTTAACAAGTGTAAGATGTATGATATTATTTTAGATTTTGATAAAATAATTGATTGCCAATTTGATTTCTTTCAAAACTGTAATCTGTATATCAGTAACCCCAATATTCTTCTGGATGAATTTATAAGAAAAAAGGTTGGAGTACTACAGGATCATATTGCAAAAAAAAGCTGTCATCTAGCAGCATTGCCTGAATCTAAATTTGCATATTATTTAGAAAGTCAAGAATCCAACGATACAAATGATTCAATAGTAGATATCATGAGTAGCCATATCAACCAGTCCAAACTTCGAAAAGTGCAAGAGATCCTAATTGATGATTTATTAATACCTCAGAAGCCGTTGTTTTGGGGATGCCAGGGAATCATTAACCAGAATGGTCTTCTAAAACCGTCATACTATGCTTACTTGTTTCTGGCAGAATTAGGAAGAATGGTGATCCAAAGTGGAGAAAATTATATTTTCACTAGAGACGAGAACAGTTTCCACCTTCTCCTTTTCTCAGAGCCCCAAAGGAACATTGCGAAAGATTTCTCCATAAAAATATATAATAATAAGCAATCTTATTATATAATTGAAAAAAAACTTGATGCAAAAACCTACACAGCTTATTATCATTGGCTAAGCATGAGACGCCCCAAAATGATTAATCCTATAAACAGGGAAATGATTTGGGAGTCATCTTCTCCGGCAACCTGTTACAGATTTCTTCCCACGGATAATATCTCAACTTATTCCGTTTCGATTAAACCACCTGGTGCAGTCTTACTTAATTTTAATCTCTTTGTATAGATCGTTATTGTGAACTGTTCCAAAAAAATGTACGAAACCTTTAAGTAATCAAATCCAATAACATGCGAATACAAGAGGGATCCGTGAATAATGAGAAATATATTGAGGGAAAACCACATCATCAAGATTTTAATATGGACTAATCATGGCGTGAATTGTCCAAAAGACAATTAATATACCTAATGGAAGAGACAAAATAACCAATGCAGCTCTTTCTTTGTGTTTGATGATTGCTTGTAAGCCTTTGATAGAACCGATCAATCCCAAGGCAGCAATCATAAATGTTGGCAAAGACGCCCAATTCATTGTTCGCAGCCAAAATAAAAGAATAAAAATAATACTCAATAATACAGCACTTTTCCCTAAATTAGTTTTTGGTAAAAGAGTGATTTTCATACTTCGCACCTCCAGATCGAACAATATTCAGAAATCAATAAATGTACATCAACATTGCTTTAAAACCCAAAAAAGCGCTGGTCCGGCGCTTTTTTGGTTGTAGGTGAATATAAAGATGGAAGAACTCAAAAATAGAGATTTACGGATTAAATACCACACCATTCAGCAATAAGAAGGGCATAGATTTTAGCCGCATTGACTACTTCGTTAATCTCTACATATTCATTAGCGGCATGACAGACCTGTAAATTTCCGGGACCCATGGTAACACAAGGAATGCCGGCCAAGTTTAGAAAAGCGCCATCATCTACCGCAGCGAAACCGTAAATATCTACCGGTTTGCCCATAGCTTCTTTATAAGCTTGCGCTACTGCTAAACTGATAGGTGCGTCTACCGGCACGTCGAATCCAGGCCAAAAAAGCAGCCATTCCACCTTAGGCGGGTTATCTTTGAGCCAAGGATCAGTTGCGGCATAGACAGTAATGGCTTCTTCGATTTCTTGTTTAATTTCCTCCAGGCTTTCCTGGGGCGGCGCCCAAATTGCATATTCAATGGTACTTACATCGGAAATTACAAAGGCTCCGTTGGGGCCGCCGGTCACTACGCCGGGATGGATGGTAAAATGACCAGGCCTAGTAAAAAGAGGATGGTTCTTAGTCTGCCCCCAACGTTCCTCTAACTCCCGCAGACCATTATAGATGATAGCCGCTTTATCGATGGAGGAAACCCCCACTACCGCGCCGCCGCCACCGGGGCGGAAGGTTTCGTCCCGCATAGAAGCATGGACAGCTTTCCCTTTGATCGTACATTTCATATAAGTAACACTGGGAGAGGCTAAAATCAAACCCAGCGGGTAAGGCGGCCCGGAAGGTTCCACGCAAACCGCCGCATCGGCAGTATAGCCCCGTTGAATGACGGCGCCTGTACCGGCTTCGGTATTCATATTTTCTTCGCCTACCACTGTTTCCAAAATCACGTCGCCTTTAGGCTGGAAGCCCGCTTTGAGAATCGCTTTTAAAGCAATGATAGCCGCGGCGTTACCACTTTTCATATCTCCGGTACCCCGCCCCCAGATGCGGCCGTCACGAATCTCCCCACTAAAAGGTTGTGTTTCCGTCCAGGCATTTTCATCGCCAGCTGGAACCACGTCAATATGTCCGTTAAAAATCAGACTATTGCCCCCGCCGGTACCTTGGCATACTCCAACTAAGTTCGCTCTGCCTTTCTCTGCTTCAAAAAGATCTGTTTTTAAGCCCATAGAAGCCATGATCGGTTCTAAAAATTCATTTACCTTGCTTTCACCACCCAAGGTAGTTGCATAGTCCATACCTGCATAAGTAGGATTGACACTAGGGATCTGCACCATATTTACTACCATCTGTATTAATTCTTCCTGCAAGGCGTCTACTTGTGCTAAAATAGCTTCTTTCGTTTTAATATTCATATTTTCACTCCCTTCTGAATAAACTGCGGCCCTGCTTAGTAAGGGCAGGGCCGCCTTACTAGTGTGCAGAAATTGTTTTTACATTACCGCAACTAAAGCATTGAATAATGCAGCAGCAGAATCATAGTGTTCAGGTTTCATTTTTACTAAAAATTCTTTAAATAAAACAGTTTCTTCAAAATCAGTAGGGATCACCGTGTCGCCGGTTTGGGCAATCAGTTCTGTTTTGCTGATGGGATATTCTACGTCAGCCAGGGATTTGGTAATAAAATGCATGGTAGCTAAGTAATAATTTTCCATTTCGATACACCTCCAATAAGCTTTATACCGGTTCTTTATCCCAGTTCTTATATGCTTTATAACGCAGTTCGGTATCGCCTGCGCCGTCAAAGTCGGAACAAGAGGCGCCGCGGTGTTTGTAAGAATACAAGAAATTATTGGTAACGCATTTTCGCCGAATTTGGTCGATGAGTTGAGGATAAAGATCCGCTTTAATGAGCCAGGGCAAGCCAATAGGCGCTTCGCTGATAATGTTGCCGTCAGGCCCTAAGATCATACTGCGGCCAAAATAGCTGTAAGCTTCGTCCATTCCCACGGAGTTGGCGGTTACGACATAACATTGGTTGAAATAAGCGCCGGCCTTATTGGTGATTTCCCAGGCTTTATCCCAAGGCGCCATATAGTGCGAAGTACGAATGATCACGTTGGCTCCATTGTAGGCCGCTTCCCGCCAGATTTCGGGATAGTCGCCATCCGCGCAGATGATAATGCCGATGCGAGAACCTTTGGGACCTTCCGCCACGGGACATTCCCAGCCGCAATGCGTTGGTTCGCCCGGAATCCAAGGATTCATTTTGTTGTATCTTAAAACCACTTCTCCTTGATCATTCACCAACACAGCTGTGTTAAACGGTGCGCCGTCGGGGTTTTTCACCAAAGGATTAAATACCGCCCAGACTTGCAATTCTTTACATTTATCTTTCAGTCGTTGCATTTCAGGACCGTCTAAATCAACCAAAACGTCCAGCCATTTGACAGGGTGATACCCTTGCAGGCAGCATTCCGGTGCTACAAAGAGGTCTACTCCTGGGAACCCAACGGAGGCTCTGTCCATAAATTCGATAATTTGATCCACGTTTTTGTTAACTTCTTCCATCGATTGAGCACTGATGGGAGCAAGCTGTACAGAAACAACGCTTAAAGCCTGGGTTTCCATAGTGCCACCAATCGCATGCGTACTTCCGATATTCATATTGATGTTCCCCCTTAAAATATGATTTTAGCAAAAGATTATGCCTATTAGGATTTACAGCTGCTGAGTCTCCCCCTCTCAGTATGGTATTTTGAAATAAGTGACCGGGCTAATTAGAATTTATGCTTAAAGCACCGCTGTTTTTAAGCCAAATGGAACAGATGGAACAAATAGATCAGATAGAACAGATGAAAGGAAACAGATCCTGTTATGCAGCTTTGCGAAGAGCTAAGGCTTTCTTTCTACTCTTAGCCTTGATGATATTGAACTCGTCAAACATTCTGTTAGCATGGTCTGTGGCCGGCTTCATCATGCCGCAAACGATCATAATGATAAAGTTAATCGGCAGTGCAATCATGCCGCCGCTCCAGCCGTATTGTCCAATAAAAGCGGGGTTAAACCAGTTCAAGGCCATAGCAACAACGGTACCAACGATGAAACCCCACAAAGCACCGGTTACGTTAGCCCTGCGCCAGAAGAGTCCCAAAATGATAGGAGGAAAGAGCTGAATAATCCCTTGATAGGTGAGAAGAACGATGCTGATCAGTTTGGGGAGGTCACCCAAAGCAAACAAGAAGCAGATGATACAAATACCCAAAACAGCCCCACGGGCGATCTTGATTGCGGCTTGGTCCGAAATATTTTTTTTCAAAGCAGGCGCAATATCCCGGGCAACGGAAGAGCTCATTCCCTGGACGATACCGCTGACAGTCCCGACGCTAACAGCCATGATAAGAACGCTCAGAAAGGCAAGGGGCCAGACCCCCATCTCTGAAGCAAGCCACATAAAACCGGCATTCGTATCGGCAAGAGCCCCCGGCATAGAATGCATAAAGTTACTTAAGAATACGAAAAATAAGTAGAAAATGGTGCCCAATGCGGGGGCAAGCAAAGCGGATTTTTTGATTTCCGCAATACTGCCTGCCGCATAAAGCTTATTAAAGGCCCAGGGCCACATGAAGGCGCCTACTGCGCTAGCAAAAATCATAGAGGTCCAGGCTGCTGTCGGAATTGAGGTAGACCAGGTCAAGATTTCTTGATAATCGCTGATCAACATTTGGTAGCCCGCACCTACGCCACCAAAGAAGTAGTTAATGATCCAAACAAAGAGCGCCGTACCACCAAAGATCATGAGAGTACCTTGCAGAAAGTTAGCGGTGATAACGGATTTCATCCCACCCAAGGAAACATAGACCAGAACAACTAAGATACCTACGGCCATGCCTACCTCGGGAGAGATAGCGCCGCCGCTGGCATAACTAAACACATAACCCTCGGTGACCCATTCCAACAACAACCACGGAGCAACGAAAAGAGTACTGAGAGTGCCTGTCACAACTTGCAATAGTTTACTCTGGTAGCGATGACCAAGAAAGTCGGATTGTGTCGCATATTTATGTATTTTTGCCCACGTCCATACTCGCTCACCAATCAAATACATGACAACGGTAGTGAAAGTAGCATAGGGAGTAACATACATAGCAGCAAAGCCGTCTACCATTCCCATACTGGCCCAGGCTGTAAAGGTGGCGCCTACGTACCATGTAGCTAAAACAGCAAATGTGATGGACAAAAATCCAAAAGTGCTGTTGGCGGTAGCATATTCAGTAAAAGTCTTAACCCCAAGATTCTTTCTATTAATTAAAAGTAATGACGCAAAAAAAACAATAATTGCCAGAATTGGTATTGCTTTCATTGATTTTCCTCCTCATCATAATCTTTTTAAAAAAGTCTTATGTGCTTGCAAGGTCAAGGTCATGATTTCTACCGCACATCCAGTTCATGAATGTCTTTCAGATAATCGTAATCTGGATCAATTTCGAAATTCGTATCTCCATCTCGCAGATCTAAACGATATTGTATGACGAAAAGGGCTACTGTGACATAGCTTAAAAAGACTTGCCACATATAGTCGAAGGGAACCCCAAAAATCAATGGATAAATATGGTTGGATAAATCAAACAAACCCGGCCAACAGGAGATAACCAACACCGCAGTATACAAAATCCAAAATAAAATTTCCTTGCTGTGCAAACTTTTTTGTTTCATACTTGCTCCTCCCTCTTCTTAACTAAAATAATAAACTGATCTTTCTTTCCCCAAGGATGGCACCTATTATTTGGTATACCCTAGGATGGATAAATTTCGCGTCCCCCCTTTCATTTAAAATGAAAACAAGTGTCATTAACAATAAACCCATAAAGGCTTGGCATGCTCAAAATGTACTTGAACCTCTTTACCTTTATGAGTTAAAAAATCCAGCATAGATATTACATGTATTCAGATAAAATCAAGATTCATGTACCTGTTTACTGTAATAAATCTACATTCACATTTTGATTAAAGTTGTCCGTTTAAAGACAATAAATACATAGCATAACTTAGAATCTTATTCATTTTGGGAGGATTATACATGCCCCTTTTAACCTTTAATTTAATTATATCCCTGTTATATATGGTTTATAATATACATATTTGCTAACTTTTTAAGAATTTTCTGAATATTAAGTTCAAAAAATCCCTTTTTGATTTTTAATTTGACCTTATACCAATTCATACACGTCTTATCGTTTCCTTGGGTACAGGCCACCCGCCCCACAAACCATACTGACTTAGATCAACCTTTGGGGCACAGACCATACTTACCTGATATAAATAAAAAAAAGCGTCTGCTGAAAATCATTCAGCAGGCGCTTTGGCTTTTATCTGTAGCTTAATATTCAATAACATTTATACAACTATTTGATAGTGGCTATCTTTATCAAACCGCCAACAAAGCTGGAAAAGAACCGTTGGCTATCAAAAAACGAAAAACTGCGATAATTACTATTGACGGACCGCTTTTGTAGATTGATCAACAGATCGGTTTCATCATTAAAACACAATGCAGACAATCACTACTGTAAGCGCAACAAATAAAATCCGGCGTTTTTTGCTGCCGATTTCTCTTATTTATTATCATCTTACCTTCCGGTCTATTTTACTTGCAGTTGTTTTGAAGCTTTTCAGTGATACTCTGAAAACGCTGCTCATCCGCGAGTGTTGAAAAAACCGGGTTGTGAACAATCACATCAACCATGCTTTTTCTAATCGTTTTTTCATCCCGGGGAAGGTCCGTTCTCAGGTCGAGCTTATCCAGCCATCTTTCAAGAAGATCAAAAAAGGCGTCGCCATGCAAGTACAAAGGATAAATATTACTTGTTACAATCTCGGTATACTGTTGCAACATATCAAGTGCTTTTGCGCGTTCACCCTGCATCATATATCCTTGAGCGGCAGATATATAGAGGCCGACCAGAACGCCGGGGTGCAGATGCCTCAAATCAAATGTTTCAGCAATGTTAAACGCACGCCGCAGCACTTCTTCGAATTTTGCAGGTTGCTCTGTGCACAACATAAGGTAAGCGGGGAAAAAATTGAACAGAACAACGATATTCTGATAAATCCCGACCTGCAAAACGGATTTTGCCTCATCTATGCGTCCTGTCATTTGGTAAGCGGATGCCAAAATCGATTCGGGAGGCAACGCAGGTGCGACTGTTCTATCCAACAACTCCAGCGTGGCATTAGGATCACCGGAAACAAGGCCGCACAAGGCTTCCATATACAAAGCTTGCCTTGTAAGGGATACCTCGCCGCTTTCCTGCTTGACCCGGATGAAAAGGGCCTTAGCTTCCTCTATCAAAGACGCTGACTTCTGCGGTTCCTTCAGCAGTTCGACATGGTTGATCATCAAGATACCCATCTGCAACAGCAGCGGAAAGCATGAATAATATTTTTTAATGATCTGCCGGCAGTCATCCATTACCATATCAAAGGGTTTTGACGTAAAATCAGATGCCAGCCTGCGGTACAATTTGTGGATATCTTCTTTCTCCATTTGCGGCTTATAATCCATCAGGTCGTCAATGCTGATGTTAAAGTATGCAGCCAGTTGCGGAAGAAAGGTTACGTCAGGATAACTTTGCTCGGTTTCCCATTTTGAAACAGATGCCTTAGACACCCCAATGTAATTTGCCAACTCATCTTGGGTGATGCCCTTTTCCTTACGTTTGTTCACAAGCACTTTGGCAATATTAATTTCCTTCATATCAATCACCCCGGTTCATATTTTATATGTAATATTTTATATGTAAGGCAGATGCAAATCAATGGATTTGCAGTTAACTTTGGTTGAATAAATCAACCTATGCGATACTTCTGACACCCATGATATTATTGCCATCAGATAGAGATAATATTATACCACCCTGCATGGCTTCAATGATTTTTGCAAATTGCTTTGGTCTGCTTTTATACGGAGATAGACAAGTAGGGTTAAAGTATATGCTCTATTTTTTGCATCGTATTTTTCCGTGCTTAGGCTGTCTTCCTAACGCGGTGTTGACACAAAATCGTCTGGGCTATAGAATAAAATCAGAATATTAATTTTAAAAAATGATTTTTAATCTAATTTTAATTTTACTCAAATTGTCCTTGAAGTCTTTTCTGTTAGGATAAGGCTATAACAGAAAATGAAGGAGGAAAATTAAAATGTCAACATTAGAACAAGTTGAAAAACTGCGTGATAAGGCAAATGTAAGTTTCGAAGAGGCAAAAGCAGCCCTTGACGCTTCCGGAGACGATTTGCTCGAAGCAATCATACGCCTGGAAAGACAGGGTAAGATTAATCCGCCTGCCGGCGGAGGCTACTACAGCAGTAAGAATGCGGGAGCAGATGAACAGGAGAAGACCGGCGAAGCATACAAATCCCGCGAGGTGCATGGCGAGAGCTTTTCCAATATGGTGAAGAGATTCGGACGCTTTTGTGCCAGTGTTATCAATAAGGGAAACAATAATTACTTTGAAGTGGAAAGAAACGCAAAAGTCGTTATTTCATGTCCCGTTACGGCACTTGTGCTCCTTGTGGCATTCTTATTCTGGGTAATGGTGCCGCTCCTCATAATCGGTTTGTTCTTTGGATTCCGCTATCATTTTCGCGGGCAGGACTTGGGCAAGGCTTCTGTAAACAGGGTGATGGATAGCGCCACAGATACAGCGGAGGATATTAAGAGATCGTTTAACAGTGATAAAAAATAAAGTTTCTGATGAGGTTCCAATGGGTGCGAAAATACTGATCATTGAGGATGAAGAAAAACTGGCCCGTTTTGTAGAGCTGGAGCTTTGCTATGAGGGATACTGCGTGACAAAGGCCCTTGACGGCAGATCAGGCTTGGATCTGGCTTTATCTGGTGATTTTGATCTTATTCTGCTTGATATCTTACTTCCCGGCCTAAGCGGTATGGAGGTTCTGCGGCGGCTGCGCCGCAGTTCCGCCGTTCCCGTTATCATGCTGACTGCCCGTGACAGTGTGCCGGATAAAGTTGCAGGCCTTGATCTCGGCGCCGATGATTATATCACGAAGCCCTTTGCCATTGAAGAGCTATTGGCCCGTATACGCACCACACTCAGGAAGAAAACCGCATCGCAGGATCATGAGATTTTATCCGCTTTGAACCTTCAGCTTGACGTAAAACGCCGTTTGGTGACGGTTGAAGGCGAGTCGGTGGAGCTGACGAAGCGCGAATTTGATCTTCTTCATTATTTGCTTAAAAATAAAGGTCTCGTCGTTTCCAGGGAAGCGCTTCTCGAAAATGTCTGGGATTTTAATTTTGACGGGGAAACGAACGCCGTCGATGTATATATCCGTTTTCTGCGCGGCAAAATCGATGAAGCCTATCATATCAAGCTAATCCATACCGTTCGTGGAGTAGGATATGTGATAAAGGATGAATAAAGTCAATGAGAAAAATACGCCGGAGCCTTCAGGCAGCAAGTTCCGGTTTTCAATTGTCTATCGGTTAAACGCAAAGCTTATCTTGCGTTTATTTTCGATTTTTCTGGCTTTGGACATCATGATCTGTATTTTTGCCGGGATGTCAATGATTGCCTATAGTGAGCAAACGGCGGCATCTGCCGCCAAAATTATTCTTAGATCCGGCATACCTGATGAAAACTCCGCAAACTGGCTTCAAATATCGGGGCTTCGTGTTGAAGTTCTTACAGGCGGGCCGGAAGGATATCGGGTGCCAAAAACTTTCTTAAAGCTGCTCCCTGAAGCGACCGCGAATGGAGCCAGGCGATTTGAGCAAACAAGTACCGTAAATGCGTCCGTGTTTAAACAACTGGAAGGGCTTGTCTACAAAATTGATCTTAATCAAAGCGGACTAACCTATGAGATATCAGTAAAACTCGGGTCTTTTATCCATAGATTTAGAGTCGCATTTTTAACGCTTCTTGTGATTGAACTTTTCATTCTGATATCAAGAGTATTTAAAGACGCGCGGTTGATACGCAATACCCTTAACCCCATTTCTGAACTTGCAAAAGCAGCTCAGAGCTTTAATACGGCAGGCAGCCAGTTTGACCCCGATAAGATGGAAGCTCTGGCCGGCAAGCTGGAAGGTATCAACGCAGCCAGGCTCGACACCAGAATTCCAATAAATGAAACACAAGAAGAGCTGAAAAACCTGGCGAGAGCAATCAATGGGATGCTTGACAGGATCAATGAATCCTACCGCGCGCAGGTACGCTTTGTATCTGACGCGTCCCATGAGCTAAGAACGCCGATTGCAGTAATCCAGGGATATGCCAATCTCCTGGACCGCTGGGGCAAGAACGACGAAAAGACTCTTTTAGAGTCAATAAACGCAATCAAGGACGAAGCAGCCAACATGAAGGAGCTTATTGAACAGTTACTTTTCCTTGCGCGGGGAGATAACAACACCATTGCACTCCAGATTGAGCAATTTAAGCTTTCAGAGCTTACCATGGAAGTCATTCACGAGACGCAGATGATAGATACCTCGCATCATTATCAAACCCGCCTGTCGGACGTTAGTGTTTCTGCGGATAAGGCACTTATCAAACAGGCCCTTAGGATACTGATCGATAATGCGATAAAATATACGGAATCAGGCGGGCATATTATGGTTGCGGCAGACAGAGAAGGAGAATTTGCAAAGCTCTCCGTTCAGGACGACGGCATAGGCATAAGCCCTGAAGCGGTTTCCCGGGTTTTTGACAGGTTTTACCGTGCCGACGAATCCCGCGCACGCGCAACAGGGGGCTCCGGACTCGGTCTCGCAATTGCCAAATGGATTACCTTACGCCACAAAGGCCATATGGAAGTGCTGAGCCGTGAAGGCATCGGTACAAGAATTTCCATCGTCCTCCCTGCCGCCAGCGCAGATTCCATGTTCCCGATAGCAGCACAGCTTGATAATTCCGGCTCTCATGAAATCTAAATTTTTGCCTTCTGCGCTCATTCTAAATATTTCTTCGCCAATTCCTTGTATTTTCGTATATCCTCGTGACATAATTAATCCCCCATTCGTAGTTTTATTATCCTACGACTGGGGGATTTCTTTCAATGTCCGTTTTCCTTGGGGCAGTGCAAACTACGACAGGAGGTTTTCGCATATGCACAGAGCAAAAGAATTCGCAATACGCCACACATTCTGCTTAAGCAGCCTGCTTCAGCTTTTTTCTTTTTTCCATTTGGATTCCCAGAAAGATTGTCAAAAATATACAGGCCGGCAACGCGATATACTGAGGCAAAAAGCCGCCAATATTGGCAAGACAGCCTAGAACAAAAGCAATGCCCGCTACTTTATAATTTTTCACCGCAAATTGGCCAAATATGCCGCCGAACACTGCAGGCAGGATAAAATTGAAAGCGGAAGACAAAAGGGGCGGGAAATGAGCAATCAGCTGCGCACCGGCAAGAGCTCCGATAATCATAACGATAACATTGATATAGATAGATGCACCTACTCCTAAAACAGAGATAATAGAGCCTTCCGGAGATCCCTGTTCCACACCGGCAGCCTCCTGCGCCACAGCGGAACAAGGTACTCGCATATTAGAAATATTTCCTGAGAGAAAGCCCATGTAAGTGCCGGGTATGCCTAAAATAGGAAAATAAGAAATGGGTTCCACAATCCAAAAGATACCGGTAAAAGCTAAAATAACTGAAAGCGAACCTGAAACAATGGCAGAAGCCGGTGGCAAAGCGTCCCATACCAGCCAAAGATAGATTGCCGGCAAAAAGGATAAAACAACAGCCAACAGATTGGTCAAGCGACCCCAGAATATAATTGGCTTAATAAAATTATTGTTGTAGATTTCATTTTTGTTCAAAATTGTTCAGCCTCCTTACCGTTAAAGTGTCATACCGATGGTTGCTGCAAACATACCTGCGATCATAGCAAAACCTAAAGACCATTCTTTGATCCACTTTTTGTTCATTTTATCGGCAAGATAATTCAACAATATAATGCATAAGGCGCCCACAGCAACGGCAATAGAAGAGCGGCTTACCGTAACAGCATGCTTGGCTACTTGATAAGAGAAAGCGCCTAAAATTGCGCAAATCGTAAAGATAGGCAATAATTCCGCTTTACCGCGAACTGCCTTCATGCGCACCCACTCCAGCTTATGGGTGAATAATCCGGTAACCAAAATCCAACCGCAGGAACCCAGTGCCATGACCCACACACAATTGGCAAAAGCTGCCGGCGTATAACCGGGATCTCCGACAGCGGTTCCCATGGCGGTAAGCGCCGTCTGAGCTGCAAAACCCTCAAACATAATGGCGCCAATAACGGAAAGGCGCAACCAGGCGAGAGCACTGCCTACAATAGCAATTAAACCTACCAAAGCAATCAAAATACTAAAGGCAGGAGCAATGGATGTGATGGCTCCGCTTCTCAATCCCCGCATCATCTGCTCTTTGGACATTCCCATTTCCAAGCCGGATTTCCAGGCTTTCTTCATGAAGACATAAGATTGGAACAGCATGATCAATACCATGGGAATACAAACGAGCCAGAAACCAGGAGAATTGGCGATTTTAGCAACTTCTGGACTCAAGTATAACACCTCCTAAATCATTTAATAATGCAAACCATCGATAAAATTGCAAGCATTCAGAAAACCTAATAACGAATAAAATATAACAAAATCTATCTGCCCTCCTTTTTCGCTGTTCATCAAAAGCGAAAAAGGCAAAAACCCTCATAGCGTTGTATTCTATGGTCAAACCAATACGTATCTCCCCTGCTTCCGTTATGAGCATTATTGTAGCGCCTTTTCCGCTTTGCATGAATTTACAGCATTTTTGATTTCTGTTTAATTTTTGTTGACACGAATCACTCGGCCGGGATATTTGCCTGTAAATTGATTGTTTTCAATTACAACCTGCCCCTTTACGATCACTTTTTCGATCCCTTGGTTTTTAGCAAAGCAATCCGTATACGTAGCGCTCTCATTGATTGATTCAGCGCGGAATAATACTAAGTCCGCATCATATCCTTCTTTGATCAAACCTTTGTTTTTCAAGCCAAATCTTTTAGCCGGCAGAGAGGTCATTTTTCTGACGGCCTCTTCCAGGCTTAAAACACCCAGTTCGCGAACATATCTTCCCAGTATCCTCGGGAATGTCCCAATAATCCGGGGATGCGTGGTGGCCCCTTCCGGTACAGGAACACCATCGGTGCCAAACATGACATAAGGCGCCCGCATATTATTCTGCAAATCATCCTCCGAAATATAAAACCATGCAGCAACACCCGCACCGTTATTTTCTATCAAAATATCAAAAATAGCGTCCATGGGATCGATGTCTTTCTCCTGAGCATATTGCAGAATGGTTTTTCCTATGGCGTCCGGCGTTTTACTGGCGCCCATAATCAAAACGCCTTCGTATCCGCAGTTTAACAGATAGCTGTCCCAGTCGCCTTGGGGGTGCAGCATTTCCTCTGCAACTTCCGGGCGGCGCTTTTTATCCTGTAATATTTCCACCATTTTATCAACTCCTTGTTGCATATAACGAGGGGGAATGATAAAATTCAAAGGCGTATTCCCAGAAGTATAGGGATACATATCCACAAATACTTCAACGCCTTCTTTTTTTGCTTTCTCAACGGCGGCAAGCATCTTCGATGACATACCCCAATTGCATTTGCCGCAAGCTTTAAAATGAGAGATTTGTACCGAGACACCAGACTGTCTGCCTATTTCAATCGCTTCTTCGATAGCAGCCAACACATGATTTGCTTCATTGCGGATATGGGTCGCATAAATGCCGCCATAACTTGCCACTACCTTGCACAATTCCACCAGTTCTTCAAAAGGTGTAAAACTGCCTGGAGCGAAAATGAGTGCTGTAGATAAGCCGATCATGCCATTTTCCATGCCATTTCTGATGTGTTCCTTCATCATTTCCATTTCTTTTGCCGTCGCTTTTCTGTTTTCAAACCCCATGACGGCAGTTCGGATCGTTCCTTGCCCCATATGATAAGCAGCATTAAATGCCAGGTTTAATTGATCAAGTTTCTTAAAATAGACATCATAAGAGGTTAATTCCGGTAAGATCCCAGGCACTTCTGAACCGGTGGAACGTACAAGAAACGTTTTCCAGAGTTCTAAGTATTTTGGGGAAACAGGCGCCAGACCAATCCCGCAATTGCCTGATATTTCCGTTGTAACCCCCTGAGAAAGCTTACAGAAATTGACATGGTCACCCATTAGCACTGGAACATCAAAATGTGCGTGAGCATCAATGAACCCCGGAGCCAAACAAAGATCGCCTCCGTCGATATATCTATTCGCTTCATGCTCACCGTCTTTTCCAACAAAAGCAATCTTCCCATCTTTGATTGCCACATGTCCCAGAAATGCGGCATTACCACTGCCGTCTATGATCTTTACATTTCGAATTAGTGTATCAAACATTTCGCCACCTCATTTCATTTTTTAAAACCATTTCGCAAATCAGACCCCTAATTTTTAGCTTGATATGCCTCCTTTTCAGAATTTTTCCGGTTCAGCGCTGTTTTGTCGATTTTTGTTACCAATCATTCTTGAGATAATAATTTGCTTCCACGCCCTTTTTGGCCTTTGTAAATATTACAAAGACCTTTGTAATATTTACAAAACAAGATACAAAAAGCGGGTGATGAAATTCATCACCCGCCTATTTTGGAGAAAACGCCTGTGTGATATTATAAAATGAAGTCATATGATTCTTTACTTTCTTAAAACGTGTCCGCCATAATGCTCCGTCCAGTTCCCATCCTTGATGATTACCTTTCCATTGACGAGTACATATTTCACCCCAATTGGCTTGATTTTGGGAATTGCATAATTTGCCATATCCTCAATCGTATCGGGATCAAAGATCGCAATATCGGCCCACATACCTTCTCTTAGCAAACCGCGGTCTTGTAAACCCAATCGTTGCGCAGGCAACGAGGTGGCCTTCCGGACAGCGTCCTCCAGGTTCAAGACTCCACGTTCTCTGACATATCTGCCCAAAAACCGTGGGTAGGTGCCGAAAGAACGAGGATGCGGTTTTGAGAAATGGGGGAAGGAAGAAGAAGCAATCATAACATAAGGCTGCCGCATCAAATAACAAACATCCTCTTCCAGTCTTTCAAAGATAACAATAGAAGCATCATCTTCTCCAGCAATAATCATATTGATCATGGCATCCGCCGGATCGCATTTTTGATCCTCCGCAATTTCCTTCATGCTTTTTCCTTCATAAACCTTATTTTTGCTGCTGGCAACAATCACATTTTCCCAACCGGCCCTTTTGGCAAAATTTTCCCATTGAGGTAACCCTTCGTGGATTTGCTGCTTAAGAAGAGCACGGTTGGTGCTGTCCAGTAAGATCTTGTTTAAAGGTACGTTATCACACTCCTCGATCCAAGGAGGCAAAAGTAGCCTAAGAGGATAGGAGGAAGCCAAATATGGATAAAGATCTGCCGTAATATCAACACCGGCATTTCGCGCTTTCTGGATCCTTCCCGCTATTTCTATACTTTTACCCCAGTTGTTTTTCCCAGCCGCACTAAGGTGTGATATATTGATGGGGGAACCGGATCTTTGGCTAATCTCAATGATCTCGTCTAAGGCATCAAAGACACCATCTCCTTCGGAGCGCATATAAAAAGAACTAAACCGATTCTTTTCAGCTACTACCTGGCAGAGCTCCACCAATTCATCAACCTTGCTGTATACTCCTGGGAAAAGAGCAAGGGCGGCCGACATACCAAAAGCTCCTTCCGCTAATGCATCCGCAATATATTGCTTCATCTTTTGCATTTCCTGATAGGTCGGTTCTCGATTGGTCCTGCCCATAACAGCCATCCTGGTCACGCCATGCCCCACCATGGTTGCTAGATTTGTAACGCTGCCCTGCTTCTCAAGATAATTCAGAAAATCACCCATACTGTGCCAATCCCAAAATACTTTATCCTTTTGGGAAAAGGAAATATAGGATAAATAATCTTGTAGCTTCTTTTCGTATTCCTTTCCAATCGGAGCATAAGAGATGCCGATATTGCCGGTAACCGCTGTTGTAATGCCCTGATCAGCCCTGGAAAGATCCAATTTGCCTTCCAATACCCCGGCTTCATAATAGGAGAAGATGTCTATAAATCCGGGAGAGACCGCCAAGCCCTCACCATTAATGGTTTCAGCGGCAATAACCCCTTTGAGGCTGCCGATATCAACAATCCTGCCGTCTTTGATGCCAATATTGCCATAACGCCAAGGATTCCCCGAGCCGTCAAATATTTTACCGTTTTTAATAATTACATCGTACAATATATCCACCTCATTTTGAGTAATTTTTCAATTTCATACCTACCATCATGGTAAATACCCCTTCGCTGGAAGTAATATCAAGACCAGTGATCTCTGAGATTTTTTTTAGCCGGTACTGTATGGAATTGTAATGTAAAAAAAGCTGGCTGGATGTAGCTTTTAAATTAAAGTTATTCTCGTAATAAACCTCTAAAGTACGCATCAGTTCCGTATTGTTGTTTTGGTCATACTCAGTGATTTTGTTAATGATACCCAAGGATCGGTCAATTCTGCCAATATCATCCATTTCCAAAAGAATACGATACATGCTCAAATCATCAAAATGCGTTGTTGTGCCTAGACCAAATATTTTACTTCCCAGTTGTAATGCTTGTACCGCTTCATTATACGGAATATTAAGTTGTAAAATGGTGGAATAAGCCGAGCTGACACCTACGGTTACCATATCGTTTCCAAAAAAATGATGGCAACATTGCAACACTTTTTGAACTACAGCATTTACCGACTTCTTTGTAATTTCTGTTTTGTGATCGATTGGCCAAAAAATCACAAGTACTTGATCATCAGCCATTACTATTGTATTAATCTGAAAGTATTTTCTAATTGTATTGCTTAATGAACCAACCATTCCGGAAAGCTCATGATGTACATTATCGTTATTTTGTACTGACCTTTCGGAAAGCGGGAGGGGCTTTTGGCGTTTTAGTTCTATCGCAATACAAAAATACTCTATTTCAGGATCAAGTCCAAATTCAATGATTCGGGCTTTACTGATTTCTCCATTATCGATTTTTCTTTTTAAAATATCATAAATAAATTTATTCCGGTTTTCTTCACACGCTTTTCGGTAATCCGATATCCCTATCGCCAACGCCAGCAAAGAACTTTTTACTATTTCTTCATTTTCAAAGGAAATGCTTCTATTTTTACATAGGATATATAGGTTCCCGGAGTGACCCAAGCTGTATCTCAACATTTCATTCTTTTCATATCTCTTACTTAACTGTTCAAAAGTTTCCGGTTTTATATTTGTGAGACCAGAACCAGATAAGATTAACTTATTATCACAATCAAAAACCCAAATAGGCAATTTAACAATCTGCTCTAAAGTCTTGACGATATGAGATAAACATTCTTTTTCGTTGAAACGATATTGATTAAGAAAATGATTGGCAAAACGCATGCCGTCCTCTCGTGACTCTTTTTGGCAAAGGCATCGGATCAAATCATAAAAAGGCACCACTCCGACAGCTTGCAGCACAGGCAGGCCATGCTGTTTTGCCTTCTCAAAAAACTCCTGGTAGGAGCTTGCATCACATAAATATAGGATCAAAGCAATTTTTTTGGCTGCAAATGTTGGGAGTTGCAATATAAGCTCGTCCGGCTCTATACAAGCGCTCAACACAACCAAATCGCCATCTTTTACGTTTTGAATATCTTTTTTATGAAAAATAAACTCAATATGCTTGATTTGGCAATCATATGATACCCCTTTTGTGACTTCAAGCAAGTTTTTGGAACAAGACAAACCCAGCAACTCATCCAGAGTCATCATTAGAATACCCCCTGATTCTCAGCACTTATCATGACTCTTATATTCTACAAATATTTTCAAACCCTTTTTATTAATATGCGGCTTTAATCATTTCTTGGACTGTCAAGAACAAAGCCATATGCGATTAGCATACGGCTTTGATTGTATAGGCCCAATATGAATAAAGCTTTTCTCTTGTTTAAACAAAAGCAAGTTCGAAATAGAAGTTAAAATCACAAAAATCTGATGCCGACTGGACGTATGTCACTTAAACATAGCTTACCGTTATCAAAAAAAGGGGGATTAACGATGTTATGCTATGCATATCATTTTGCGAATTTAGGAGCACTTCTCATACTGCTCTTAGAGATTAATATTATTTTTTATTAACAGGCAATCCAATCAGGAGTAACAGGGTTCCACTCACCAACACCTCGTTTTCTATGATTAGAAAATTGAAAAGCATTAAATCTTATGATAAAGACCAGTTTTGTGCTTTGTTCTGCAGTTCCACCATTTCTCTGTACATTCCGCCCTGTCTCATCAGCGCATCCGGAGCTCCTTGCTGGGCAACACTCCCTTCGCTCAAAACAACGATTTTATTGGCACCTGCGATTGTTCTCATGCGGTGAGCAATGACCAAAACCGTCCTTTCTTTGATCAGTTGCGAAAGCGCTTCTTGGATCATGGTCTCGTTTTCTACATCCAGAGAGGCAGTTGCTTCATCCAGAAGAATGATTGGAGCATTTTTAAGAAAAGCACGCGCGATGGAAATACGCTGGCGTTCGCCGCCGGATAATTCCGAACCATTTTCACCAATCATGGTGTTCCAGCCATTTGGAAGCTTTTCGGCAAACTCATCACAATGAGCATAGCGCGCCGCCTGCAATACCTCTTCGTCTGTCGCGTTTTTCCGCCCGACGCGGATGTTTTCCATTATTGTATTGTTAAATAGCGTTACATCCTGGAAAACGATGGAATAAAGTGATAAAAGCGTTTCCGGATCCACTTTTGAAATATCCATGCCACCTACGGTAATTTTACCATGATTGATATCCCAAAACCGGGCGGCAAGTCTGGATACGGTAGTCTTTCCACCTCCGGACGGACCAATCAGCGCGGTCACTTCACCCTGCTTGGCGGTAAAGGACACGTCGTTCAGAACGTTTTCCTCTCCGCTGTATGCGAATCCAACATGATCAAATATGATGTCACAACCTTGATTGGTGAGAGATGTTACACCATTTTGTATTGGATGATCTATTATTTCGTTCATACGCTCAGTCTGAACGTTTGCTGCGATGATGGCCGCAAGGTTTTGCAGCGAAGTCTGCATCGGGTCATACATTCGCGAAACCACAAGCAGAAACATAAAGAACGTGAGTACGTCAAGACTGCCGTCTGTGAGCAGGATGCTTCCGGTAAGTGCGACCGTAGCAATTCCCAGTTTCAGAACCATCTGAGCGGAAGCGACGAACACGGCCGTACCTAGCTCTGTTATAACGGCCCGTTTCTCAACGGCTTTAATCTTTTTATCCAGACCTTCAAGATATTTTCCCTCGGCATTGTTCGCTTTCAGATCGCGCACCGATTCCAAACACTCCTGAATACCATCGGCACAGGTCATTTTTACTGCCATCTGTTTGCGGCCGAGTGCGTTTTGTACTTTTGATGAGAATACAACAATACAAAAAGAAGTAGGAAGCACCCAAAGCGACGCCAGCGCCATCCGCCAGTCGAAGAAGAATAAGCTGACTGCAATAATGAGTGTTGAGATGACAGCACCAATGAGCTCCGGTATATAGTGGGAAAAGGCGGTTTCAAGGGATGAACAATCGGCCATGATTGTACTTGTTAGATCGGAAAGATCTTTTTCCCCGAAGAATGACAAAGGAAGCTTTCTGAGCTTTTCAGCTAGCGTTATCCGACGGACACCGCTTTCCACATACGTTGCAAAGTATGTAGCGTTGTACTGAATCCATGTGGTGAAAAAAATCAGAAGTAAACATACTGCGGCTCCGATAATATAAAAGGCAACACGGCCCCCGGAAACGCCGCCGTTTATGAGGTCGCCGACAAGGTAATAGAGAAGTCCCACCGGCATCATAAGAGCAAGATTCGAAAACACACACGCGATACAGCTCTTGACCAGATCTTTCGCACCCTGTTCAGATAGTGCGTATTTATGTTGAATTTTATTAAGCAAGCTCATTTTTGCCACCTACTTTCCATTTTGCGGCACGGTTGTATTCTTGCCACATGTGCGTATAAAGACCATCTCTATTTAACAGCTTTTCATGACTTCCGCATTCTGCGATATGTCCGTCTTTCAATACAAATATCCTGTCAGCCCCAGCAACAGTAGAAAGTCTGTGAGCAATCATAATTACAGTCTTTCCCTTGGCAAGAGCTGTGAATGCGGTCTGTATTTTATATTCATTATCCGGATCGGCAAACGCGGTCGCCTCATCCAGAATAATGACTGGCGTATTCTTGAGCATAACGCGAGCAATTGTGATGCGTTGCTGTTCGCCGCCGGAAAGATAAACCCCTTTCGTTCCGATTACGGTATCGATTCCTTTCGGCATTTTTTCGATAATATCACCGCACTGCGCAGCTTCAAGGGCTTTCGTGACCTCTTCAAGAGTGGCATCCGGCTTTGCCATGCGGACGTTTTCCAAAATAGAAGCTTTCAGTAGTTTGCTGTCCTGAAAAACAAAGGATACCGTGTTCATCAATTCTTCTTTCGGAATATCCTTTATGTTTGTATCGCCGATCATGATTTTGCCGCTGTCTGTGTCCCAAAAACGTGCAATCAAACTTGCAAGGGTCGTTTTGCCTCCGCCTGACGGACCAACAAACACCACTCGCTCACCCGGCTTGATGTGCAGAGAAATATGATCGAGTGCGTTTAATTTCGCGTCTTGATAACGGAACGAAACGTCATCAAGCTCTACAGAATTGTCTTTCGGATACGACGGGCACGTAGTTTCCGGCATAGGTTTAAGCGTCATCACACTATCGATTCGCTCCAGCGCGTCGGCAACAATCATCGCATTCTCGCTGGAAAACATGATTTTCGTCAACGTAATAGTAATAATCGGTGTAAAAATGATATAGAACAGCAAATTAATTAAAAACGTATCACTCACACCATTTTGCGTCATGAAAAGCGCCGCCGCAATCAGAACGGCAAACACTGCATTGACAACCGTTGTATAAAACATCATCGGTAATCGCAAATCTTTTGTGTAAGCGATAACCCATTTTTCATACTTATCTATAGATTCTTTGAATCTCTTGAACGAAAATACAGACTGCCCGAAGGTTTTGACGACCGGTATTCCGCGAACGTATTCCACAGATTCATTAGACATTTGTCCCAGTGCGTCCTGATATTCCTTCATTTTTCTTTGCATCTGTGCGCCAGTCATAGTCATCATAATAATGAATGCCAGCGCAACCGGTATTAGACTGAGAAGTCCGAGCCGCCAATCAAACACAAGCAGAAACACCAGCATGCCGACTGGAGTTGTTATCGCGCCCGCGCGGTCTGGCAATTGATGTGCAAGATAGGTTTCTGTTGCAGCGCTGGATTCGTTGACAATCTTGCGTAGCTTACCGCTTCCGAAGTAGTCCATAAATCCCAGAGGCAGTGTAACGATATGATGCATCGCCTGACAGCGGATATTGGAAGCGACACGGAATGCGGCGATATGGGAACACATAAGCGCACCGACGTAAATCAGCATTGACAATAACGCAAAAAGAACGGCCATCCAGCCGTTATGCGCAAGATTTTGTGCCGCTCCGTAATCCGGCGCAACCTCAAGTACCTCTTTAATTATTCTCCATATATACACAAACGGCAAGAGTGCCACAAGTGCACTGATCGCAGACAGGATCCAAGATGATATCGTCAGATATTTGAAACTTCCGGCATAACTGAAAAGCTTTGACAGATTAGATTGCTTTTTCAATGTCTTTATCCTCCTCCAAATGATGTATGAAAAAATCAGATAACCCCTGATCAACGCTGTCGTCAAACGGATATGATTTGCTGATTCTTCCATTTTTCATGCTAAGTTCCGACACGACTTGGCACTGCCTGGGTTGATAGTGTATATACTTCCATAATGATGGCAGCATTGTGTTTTTTCAGTGTATTTTTTCAGTTTACCTTCTTTCCGCTACAGTAACTCCGGGCTAGTTTCGGGCGAACTGACAGGAACCAGTCAATGTATTGAATAGGGTTGTTTTTCCACTGATCGGGTTGCCTAAAGCGCGATCTTAATTTTCATGTTATATTCCTCTCATTTAAGGTTAGCATTGACTAACCATTGATCAAAAAAATAGGCCCTCCCCCTCATCAGCTTGGATCATTTCCGCACCGGCTTTGCGGATGAGAAGCTTATAACCATTGACATTGACCTCAACCGAACCTCAGAGCGGTGCAACCTTGCGAATATGGACTTCTACACCTTTTGTAATACCCATATTCATGATTCGGCGCTTAACGTATCTTCGCCGTAAAGCCTTACAACCTTCAGCGTTTCCCCAAATCTTTGCCTGTTTCCGTGTTCTTATACTGTATATTTCTCCTTCATTTAAACCATTAAACCATAATTTTTTAAAGTCATTTTACTTCTTATCACTACGCTGGCTTCTTTTATACAATCGCATTTCCGCTGATAGTGGAAAGGACGATCACATTTCCTCCAGCAACAAACCCAAGATTTTCAAGATGCTTTTTTACCGCCGGGTTACCTTCGACTTTTTTAATCATGTTTTCTTCCTAATGTTTGCTAACGTCAACAGTATCACAGCTCATCCTTCTCTATTTTTAGGTTAGAGGCAGCTAACCAGATTGTCTAAATTTTGGTTAGCTGTCGCTAACCATGTATAGAATACAGCATCCCGCTTTGTTTGTCAACAATTTTTTATAAAATTAAGAACAATGTTCAATCATCAGGTTGAGTCATAACGAACAGTTTAGGCAATATATAAATCTTGTTTGAATGTATATTTCACTTCAGTTAGCGAAAAGCAATCTTGAAAACATACATTCCAGTGCTAATATGATAGAAATAAATGAGGGAAAGGCAGTTTATACATGCATCTTCAGGAATATTGTATGATTCTCTGCATTTATTAATTCATGAAGCATACTTTCACGAAACCCTTGTCCGTAAATAATTCACTATTTAAAGTACTTCAGAAAGAGCCAGCAATGCAATTCCTATCATAACAAACGTAATAATAAGATATTCCTTTTGAGTCAGCTTCTCTTTTAGGACCATCCGGGACAACAATACAGAAAAGATGCTGTACGAAGCAATTAGCGGAGCTACAATAATAGCGTTTCTTGACATCGCAAAAACATAAAAAAATTGTCCGGTAGTTTCAAAAATTGCAGCAACACTTCTGTCTTTTTCTTTAAGAAGACAAAATTGCTCCTTTTTTACTTTTAAAAATATAAAAGCAATGATTGCACAAATAAAAAATGTGAATTCATAAGCCAAAAGCGCCTCAGCTTCACCAATCAGCGATAGTTCATCCAGATAAATGGCATCCGCAAAAGTACCTAATCCGTCAATAATGCAGTATAAAATCGGGAAGATGATAGCTATAAAGCCTCTTTGATATTTTCTGTCCTTTTCACTTAGTGTCAACGATTGATATGTATTGTGCCTTTCCAATACCGCAAGCGCGACGATTCCCGAGGTGATAACAATAATTGCGCTGGTTTCCAGAAGGCTTAGTGTATGCGCGAAAAAAACAAAGATCAAAATGGAGGTGACCGCTCCCGAAGAATTTTGAATAGGAGAAGATATCGACAATTCGATATACCGGAGGCCAAAATATCCTATGGTCATCGATAAGATATACATAAACGAAACCGGAAAATAAGTCACCAAATAAAACGGAGAAAATGCAATACCATTGATCAGCATATATACAAAACCGTGTATTCCCATAACAAGACCAACCATGATTACGGTTTTGATATGACTTGCTTTATCGTTAGGCACAGCACCCTTTTTGTAAAACAAATCCGCAAAAGCCCATGAAAAAGTTGTTAACAACGCAAAAATCAGCCACATATTCAATTCCCTCTACATTGATTTATGAGCTTATGCCCACAACAATAATTGTAGTATCATTACGGGCATATGTCAATAAAAAATATAATAGAAAAACCAGCTCCAAAGCACACTTTAGATCTGGCTTTTTAATTTTTATATATTTTAGCGGTCAAACCTGCCATGCCTCCAACAGTTCCCGTGCCCGAATCTCCCACTGCAGGAATGGCCGCATGTGATATTTTTTGAACCACAGTCAGGACATAGATAGTTTACGTCCTTGATAGAACTCAACTTTTCAAAGCTTTCCATCCATTCCTTACCGCAATCCATGCATCTGACCGGACATATATTCTGTGTAAAATTGCCGCCCTCAATATGTATCGTTTTCCCATTGACCAAACTGTCGGCGATTTTTTCCCTAGCAGACAATAAGATACGTTGAAACGTCGGACGGGAAACCGCCATTTCGTCCGCGCATTCACCTTGTTCGAGTCCTTTCAGGTCCTTCAAACGAATAGCTTCCAGTTCTTCAAGCTTCAGTATATTTTCCGGAACCTCCGCAATCTCCTTTTCAGATGGAACGAAATACGCGATGACCGGAACGTTTTCGATCTTTCTCCATTTTGTAGGCCTGACCATTGATATCACTCCGTTTTGTGATACTTTAAAACACCAACATTCAAATCAACGCGCAGTCTTTATTTAATGAGTATAATCAATAATTCTCACAGCATCTCCCAATTTCTTCGCAATCGCCTCTTTTATAACCTGTGCATGGGGACATGGAAAGCTTATCGGATTACCTCTCGTAATACACGAGCATAATACGATTGTGTCGGCACCCCGTTTTACCATTTCGGCAGCTCTCGTCACGGCTCTTTTACCTGGACAACCTCCGCATGTGGTGAAGCCAATTACTTCAATCTCTCCCTCAACGCCCTCGAATGCACATTTCTTTTCTCTTATTACTTTAAAATCTGTAGTACCAGGACACATGTCCTCTGTTTGCATACATCTGATTAATCCAACTTTCATAAAAGTGCCTCCTTAGTATATTTATGCTTATGATGAATAGAATTATTAGAATATGCAACAATTGGGGCAGCTGATACCGCTTGCTTAATCAGAAATTACTATTGGTTGTTTACAATATTATTCCTGTAAAATTTTCTTCCTTCATACATGAATTCAGATATTTTCCCTTTCTCGATAAGCTCAGTAAGTACAGACTTATCAGCATTTCTCTTTTTCAGCAGTGTATCGACAATATCCTCGCGGATCGGATGGACTGACGCAATGCTTAAAATATCATCCGCAATATTTTGGGTAAAGAAAAAACCTTCCTCTTTTTCATCACCCGTAATGCATTCCACTTCCGCTCCTGATACTCCCCGGATCATTGCGGCAGCTTTTCTCAGGCTTTCAACGGACGGCCTATTCACACCGGATTCCGCGGGAGGCCGGGTGGGAACCAAAAGGTATGCCATTTGAGGCTGTATCTTTGTCAACTGCTCCGCAATCTTTTCAATACATGTTTCATTGTCGTTTATACCTTCCACCAACATGGTTTCCGTCACAAGCGTTCCTTGAAATACTTTTGAAAATTCAAGGATACCGTTTAAGATATCCTGATGTTTCAGCAAGCCGTGTGGCCTGTCTATTTTATGCCAGGTAGCCGCATCAGCCGCATCAACGCTCACGGACACCCAATCCGCGTGCATCAGATCTTCCTTGACCTCATCCATCCACAAGAGCGAAGCATTGGTTATAACGGCGATTTTTGTGTTATAGGGTTTTAGAAGCTTAATGGTTTTTCCCAAGTTCAAATCCAATGTGGGCTCTCCGTCTGGGACAAAGGAGAGATAATCGGCTTGCTTGTTTTCCGTTTCAAGCACCTTCAGCTTGGCCTCAACCTCGCAGCAGATATCTTCAGGCTTATAAAACTCACGTCTGCTTTCTTGCATTTTATTCGTTCTGCCAAGCTGGCAGTAGACACACGAATAAGAGCAGATTTTCGGCGGTATGTTGTTTATGCCGATGCTTTGCCCCAGACGTCTTGATGGCACAGGCCCGTATACGATCATTTGTTTATAACCTCCGATTCCAGATCTTCTTGATTGATAATGGAGCCCGGTATGACTTTATCGATGAACAAGATGCCGTCCAGATGATCAATTTCATGGCAAAAGGCACGGGCTAAAAGTCCCTGGCCCTCCATTTCGACCGGTTCGCCGTGTTCATTCAAGGCATGAACCATTACCCTCTCCGGACGATTGACTCTTCCATAAATACCCGGAATGCTGAGACAGCCTTCCAGCTCCTGTTGTTCTCCATAGGTTTCAACAATAACGGGATTAATAAGTTTGTGAAGCCCTGATCCGTCATCAATTACAACGACTCGCCTCAATATGCCGACTTGAACAGCGGCCAAACCGGCTCCATTTACAGCATACATTGTTTCTGCCATATCTTCAAGTAGTATCAGCGTTCTTTCATTGATCTTTTCAACTTTTCTTGATTTCTTTCTCAATACATCATCGTCCGGATACCGCATGATATTTCGCAAAGCCATATTTTTGCCTCCCGATTAAATTATGGGGAAAAGGCTTATAGAAGGCCTTTTCCCCATAACGCATATAACGCATGGATAACCGAAGGGTTATTCGGCTTCTTCGTCCAGGCTGGAAAGCCTTTGTTTTATCTGCTGAAGCTGGTTTTCCAGATACTCGGCCTGATTGCTTAGAAACGCCTTCTCATCAAAGGCTGCTGTGTTCACTCCCGCATATGTGGGGTAGCCATAGCGCGCCCTACCTGGTACGCCGGTCGCATAGAACATCCTGCGAAATCCACGTCCGCGTCCGAATCCACATCCAAATCCTCTTGTAAATTCAACCGGATCTGCATAGCCCGGCGCTGCAACGCCGTTGCAATAACCCGCTCCGCGTCCGGTCATAGGACCCATTCCCATGGGGCCAGTTCCATCTCCTCTTGGCATAAATAGCACTCCTTTCGTTCTTCTCTTGATCTTTACTTTATCCTGTTACGATTTGCCCAGCGGTAAGCGAGGTATGCACAGCCGGGAATCAGCCCAGCGGCCCATAACATTTGTTTGTATCCTCGCCTGCGGCCAGGGCCAAAGCCCCGTCCCGGCGGAGAATCCAGAAAACCAGGCACTCTAAAACCCGCACAAAAACCCGCTCCGCGTCCGGTCATAGGCCCCATACCTGCTGGCCCTGTTCCATCTCCTCTTGGCATTGCGACACCTCCTTAACTTTTATGTTTGCCTGATTTATTTCACTTCAGATTCAGAATAAAAGCAGTTAAGATGTTCATTGATTTTGTTGATACTTTCAGGGCTGATGATATGTTCGATCTGGCATGCATCCTCAGCCGCCGTTATTGTATCAACCCCTAATATTCTGACGAAAAACAATTTAAGTAAGTTATAGCGGCTTTTAACATTTTCTGCTTCTTTAAGCCCTTTTTCTGTCAAGGTAACCGTGCCGTATTTTTCCTTGACAATATATCCTTCATCCCGCAGTCGCTTCATCATACAGCTGACGCTAGCCTTGGTAATTCCCAGAGCAGCGGCAACATCACTTGAATGTACTTCCTTACCACCAGATAATTCAAACAAAACCTTTAAATAATTTTCCTTGCTGGGAGTTATATTTTTATTGAGGTTCTCGCTTTTCATTGTAACTAAGAACCTCTTATGAGAGATGAACCGCATTTGGGACATTTTAAAGAAGTACAGGGAACCCCTGCCGTGTGGTTTATTTTTTCACCACATCTTGGGCAAATACAGTATCCTAAAGGCCCCATGCCCATTCCTCCACGTTGCCCTCTGCGCCCCATTTTCCCTGCCACAGGTCCCGTACCGAACGGTCCCGTTCCGTCTTTTCCAGGCATATAAAACACCTCCTATCAAAACTTTATATGCTGATTGCTTCCACCGGACATTCACCAACACACGCACCGCATTCAATACAGGAATCACTTATCATTGCCTTACCATCCTTGATTTCGATTGCTTCTACCGGACATACGTTTTCGCAACTACCACAGCCAATGCACTTCTCTTCATCTACCATTGCCGTCATAGAATCATCTCCTTCGATCTTACAAGTATATTATGGTTATTGGCTTATGCCCATAACTATAATAACCGATTTATGGGCATATGTCAATAACTATTTAATAAAAAAAAGAAGACAATAAGTCCTCTTTTATGCAGTGCTCTATAAATATGCATCGTGTTTTTACTTAGTCGGCATATTAAGGTGCCATTTGGTTAACGGATAAGAACTAATAGGGATAAACATAGGCCTCGTCAGGTTCTTCCGCAGATACCACGTTTTGAGCAACGATACTGGGGATGGTCTCTCCGTCAAATTCAGTCTCTGCAATTATGCCGCTTACTTTTACCCAAGAATCGGCTTTAAGCTGGGATGCTTGGTCGTATTGGCACAAAAGGCCTACGGGCTGCATATCTGCCGCACAGCAAACCATCATCAGCCTTGCTGGTACAAACTCATTATCCGCAAAACTATCACCTTCCTTGAATACAAAACCCACCACTTCTATCGGTAATCCTTTATATTGATCCATATTGGCATATAACTCGCAAAGGCATTCATAAAAATTATCGCTGTTCATTACGATAACGCCGTTTTGCAGTAAGCTGCTTTCATCAGAACTCTCGTAAGAAGCCTCAGTTCCTGTATTAGAACTGCTTACCTCACTGTTATCTTGGCCTTCCGTACTCTGCTCGGTTTCGACGTTATCATTTGAAATGGTGTTCCCACCAGAAAGTTGCACATCTCCGACTGTACCCGTACTGGAATTAAATGACTCGGGAGGTATGGTAAAGGCCATAAGAAGAGGAAGCGCAAAAAAGGCCAGCGACAATAAACCGAGCTTTTGCTTTTGAGGTTTAAAAAGATCTCCCACAAGTAATAAGGCAATGATAGTCATTGCTACAGCGGCAAAGATAAGATACGGGATAATCCTCGGGTGTACATATAAGTTTACAGAACCTGTTACAACAGAATTTAAAAAGAAAAACGCGAACCCAATCAGCAGGAGAATTTTCAGGGCGACGTTAATATTTAAGTGGCGTCTGTTTTTCAATTTCATCGGTTAACTCCCCTATAATAGCAAAAAGGCAAAAAAGTACAGAACCACAAAATTCAAGATAAAGATAAGCAGAGAAAGCTTAAGTACAAAGCTCTTTCTAAAGCTTGCAAACAGCATAAGTATATTTTTCACGTCCATCATAGGTCCAAATACTAAAAATCCCAATATTGCGCCCATCGATATCTGGTTCATAAAGCTTCTCGCAATAAAAGCGTCCGATGTGGAACAGGCAGAAAACAGAAAAGCGGCAGCCATCATCAGAAACAGAGAAAGTGCGTTTTGCTCCCCAAGACTTTTAAAAGCACCCTCCGGCGTCAAAACCCTGACAAGGCTCGTAAGAACAGCGCCGATGACCAAATATTTCCCGACATTGAAAAACTCTTCGCCGGCGTGCCGAAAAAGGGCCTTTCGTTTATCAAACATTTTGACCGATAAATCCGCACCATGACCGCAGCAGCAATCGCACGCATTGTCAGCGCTGTTTTGTGATATAAGAATCGCGGTTTTCGAGCCGCCGGTTATCAACAGAACAAGTCCGACAAGCAAAGCTATGCCAAGACCAAAACAGACCCGGTACAGCGTAACCTCAGGCTGTTCCGGAAAGGCGTACAGTGTAGACATGATAACGATTGGGTTGATGATCGGTGCCGAGAGCATGAAGGTAATCGCAATGGCCGGCGACACACCTTTTTTTACAAGCCTTGTCATGACCGGCACGATTGCGCATTCACACACAGGAAAAAATATTCCCGCAACCATAGCGGTAATAAAACCAAGGCCGTATTTCGTTGGAAAAATCTTTACCAGCCAGCCGTCCGGAACGAATACATGCATAGCAGAAGATATGAGCACACCGATGAGCATGAACGGAAACGCCTGCATCAATATGCTTGTAACGATTGTGCTGAAAGTGCTTATACCAGACAGATCAGGCCATCCTACTATTCTAAATATTTCATAGGACAGAAAAATCCCAACAAGCACGGCTAATATAGCAATTGGGATAATAAAAGGATTTCTTTTTCTATAATAGTACTCACGCCGGACTTCCGTACCGCACTGCGTCATTTCGCTGTCATCTTTTTTATGCACAGCTACTCCTCCTGGGCATATTTCTCTCGACATTCGGGGCAGTAGCCGTAAATATCTAGTTTATGTCCTGAAATGAAATAATTTGTTTCTTTTGCGAGAAATTCTTCATAATCCCCCAAAGGGCAACGGGTGATTGCAAGAATTCTATTGCATCCAAGACAAATCAAATAATGCTTGTGTACCTTACGGTTATATTCAAATAAAGTTCTTGAATCTCCCGGGATATTAAGTTTTACAGCAAGATTTTTATCAGATAAAACATCAAGAACTCTGTATACCGTTGAAAGATTGACCGAAATATTTCTTTTATTCAATTCAAGAAAAATCTGTTCTGCAGCAAGCGGCTGATCGCTTGCTGCCAAAATATCCAGTATTTCCGTGCGGCGTTTTGTCGTTTTAAGTCCATTGCGGGCCAAATCATTACCAAAATCCATTTTTTTCGTAACAACCACCTCATCTATTTAGAATCATCGTTTTCCTTAGCAATTCTTTTTCTCTTTAAGCTTGTATGGAAGAAATGTACCATATAGAATATAAAATAACATATTACCGATAAAATTACGATAGATGCCCCGGAGGCTATATTCATATCATAGGAAATCCACAATCCCGCAATACAAAAAACGCTGCCAAGCAAAACAGAATATATCATTCGTTTCTTCAGACTTGAGGTTAGCATCCCTGCTGTTGCAGCAGGTGCCGTGATCAGCGCAAGAACGAGAATAATACCGACTACCCGAATCAAAACCACCACGGTCATTGCTATAAGAATTAAAAGTAAATATTCCAGAAAAGTTGTTTTCACACCGATGATAGAGGCAAATTCCCCATCAAAAAGATATGCTTTCCAATCATTATATAAAGAAAATATAACAAGCGTCACAATAAAGGTCAGAATTATGATCAGATAGAGATCGGCTTTTGTCACCGATAGGATACTGCCGAAAAGATAGGAACTTAAATCGGGAGGATATCCTGGCATCAGCGCAATGAAAAGAATGCCCAAAGCCATACCGAGCGACCAGAAAAGGCCAATGATCACATCGGAACTTGTACCGCCCTTCCTTTTAATGTAACCTATTCCAATCGCGGCACATATGGAAAATATAAACGCGCCAATGATTGGTTCAAAACTCAACAGATATCCTAATCCTACGCCGCCATAGGCTGTGTGGGCGATACCACCGCTCATCATAACCAGCTTCTTTTCAATAACAATGACCCCTATCATACCGCATACAATGCTCGCAAGTATACCTGAGATAAAAGCGTTTTGTAGAAACTGATATTCAAAAAGAGCTTTGATCATGATTTATTTTCCCCCGTGTTCCCTGAGCACTCTGTGTGGCACGCCATGCGCAATCAAATCAACAGGACAACCGTAAAGGTTATTTACGATATTCTCCTTAAGCTCCGGTTCACCATGGTAAACAAGATGACCATTAAGACATGCCAGCTTATGAACCTGCGAAGAAATGGCCAGTAGATCGTGGGTAACGAGTATAATGGTCATACTTTTATTCAACTCCGCAAGCAAGGTGTAGATTTGATCACGTGAAGCTGCGTCAACGCTGGCGGTTGGCTCGTCCAAAAGCAAAAGCCTTGGATTTACGGCAAGTGCTCGCGCAATCAGCATCCTTTGGAATTCGCCGCCGGATAACTCGGAAATCCGGCGATTTTCAAGCCCTTCCAAACCGACTCGCTTGATTATCTGATGTGAAAAGTCTTTATCTTTTTCTGTATACCTGAAGAATGGAGACAATCCATTTTTTAAGCGCCCTGTTAAAACTACTTCACCTAAAGTGATTGGAAACCGCTTATCCAAAGCAGCAAACTGTGGAACATATCCGACCGCCTCCCGGTTGTTCCCGGATCCTTCAAAGATCTGAACGGTTCCCCAAGAAATCGGTACAAGCCCAAGGATCGCTTTCAGCAGCGTAGATTTCCCACCACCGTTTGGTCCTATAATTCCAAGATATTCGCCATCTGAAACGTCGAGGCAGACACCTGTAATCGCAGGTGTCTGTCCGTAATATACTGACAGGTTTTCAATTTGAACCGCCAAATTTCTCACTGCATAACCTCCGCCATCAAATCTGCCATAGATTTAAGGTTTTCTATATAATTAGCGGCCAATGGCGAAAGTTGCATGGTTTTCCCGTCGATTTCCTCGGCAAACGCAGCGGATTGGCTGCTGTCGATTTCCTCCTGATAGAAAACCACCTTAATATTTTCTTCTTTTGCCAGGTCAACCATATCTTGCAGATGCTGCGCTGTTGCTTCTTTTCCGTCCTCTTCCAGGGCATACATGGTCAAGCCATAATCATCTGCAAAATAACCAAAGGCCGGGTGATACACAATAAATTTCTTGCTCTGCACACTCTCAAGAGCCGATGTTATTTGTTTGTCGAGCGCATCCAGCTGTTCAATGTAAGCCTTGGCGTTCTTCTCATACGTTTCCTTATTCGCTTCGTCAAGTTTGCCCATCTCCTGAGCAATCGTCTCAACCATTATCTTGGCTCTTTTTGGAGAAAGCCAAATATGCGGGTCTCTCTCGCCGGATTCAAATGTCCTTTCAGGATATATGGCAGAAACGTTATCCTGAAGTGATATAACTTTAACATGTCCAACATTAGGCAATATATTTGCTTCCTCTGTCGGAACTCCTATAGAGAAATATAGCGATGCCTTACTGAATTTCTCCATTTCTTCTGGGGTTGGCTCGTAATTTTCCGGACTGTTTCCCGGAGGAACCATGGCAATCACTTCCGCCAAATCTCCGCAAACAGCTTCCACAAAAGTCTGTTCCGGAACAATGGTTACGGCAACAATGGGGTTTGCAGTTGAAACCCCGGTTGAAGAGCTGTTCTTGTCCTCAGTGGGTGATTGATTTACAGAGCCGATTGTACCGCAGCCAGCAAGACTTACCAGGCTAAAAATGAGTAAACAAGACAGCAAGATATGTTTTCGTTTTTTCATTTTCATCACCTTTACAATTATTGTTGCAAATGATTTGCATTTGCAACAATAATTGTAAAGGTTTCACAACCATATGTCAACTAAAAATTGCTAAAATTTGTATCTTGCCGCTTTCATTCAATAATTCGCTTACTATACGATTTTTCCCACCAGTTGATAAAAACGCAGCTATGATTTGACGATTAAAGTTGCGGATGTATTGCATATGCAACAAGATAAAAACTTTCTTTTCTCATTGGCTATTGTGGTATGATTTCCATCAGCTTTTCCGCATAACCGCCCTCCAGCTTGGGACAACCAATCAGGGTAATGCGGTTTTTAATAAAACGGTTTAGGATATCAACGTAGGCATAAGCGGTACAGTCGGCACTGTGCAAGTGCTGGAATCAGAGAAGGGAATCATGCGGTTGTTGCATATACCGTTGCCAAAACACATATAAAAAATAAAGGACTCTTTTTAAGAGTCCTTTATTTTTTTGTTTCTAGGCAACTCATTACGACATGTTTTTTGTTTCTTTTATACCTTACCAGCAGAAAAACTACTTATACGCATAAAACATAGATTCATTCCTGCAAGACTTTGGTGCAGCAAAGAAAAGTTATACTGAGTGCTGCTGGTCTTTTTTGAGTCTGTCAAAATTTTTGACAAATAAGCTCTCTTTTAGTCTTGTTTGGGATTACTATGAAAATCTTGCCCTAATTGTACCCCGCTTCCGTCTTGCATTTGCTTCAAAAATATTAGCCATTTTCGATTAAAAGACACATATACGCCCTACCCTACCTTGATATATTTGTTTTCTAGATCATCCCCAGATTTAGGGAAAATAAGGCTGAACAGCACAGTTGCGACTGATGCTACTATGATAGCCGCATAAGTTTCCGTAAATTGTGGATGTATTGGGAAATTACCCGTAACAGCTTTAAATAATACCCAAAAAAGTCCTGTCAAACCTGTCAATATAATTGCATAAATTGCTCCTTTGCTAGATGTCCTTTTCCAATAGATCCCAAATATTAAAACAATGAACAAGGTTCCGCGTAATGTATATGCAAAATACACCATATCCAGGATTCTAGAACTGCCATAGAAGATCATTGCGGCTGCTATACATATAATACCGGAAATACCGGTTGCTAACCTTGACACAAAGAGCAGTTTTTGCTCATTTATCTCAGGATGCCATAGTTTTTGATATATATCTTTAGTAAACAGGGTTGCTGTTGCTAGGATAATTGGGGAAATAGTAGATAGCACAGCTGCAAAGATTGCGGCTAGCACCATGCCCCCAATTACCGGATCCATACTCATCATTAAAGTTGGCAATGCCAGCTTGGCATTTGCTAAGTTGGGGAACTGCACTCGCGCCACCATACCTAAAAGCGCTGTCAATACTCCAAATGGCGCCACCACCAAAGCGGTTATAAAGGCGGCTTTTTTTGCAGTCTTAGCGTCCTTCGCTGCTAAAAGTGGCTGGATTCCTGCTTGGGCGGTGCAAGCGCCAAGCACTGAAGCAATTAACCATGAAAAAACCCTTGAGGTTCCGGCCCCATTGACTGACATGTATGGCTCGGCTGGCAAAGATTGCGCCATAACATCATAGCCCCCAATTTGCTTGAAAGCAAAAATAATCGCCAGGATGATACCACCATACATAACGATGAGATGGATAAAATTAGTGTAACCTACTGCTGTCATTCCACCCAATATTGTATATGCAATAAAGGCCAAGCCAAGGATCAATACGGATAGATTAAAATCCAGACCTAATATGGCAACGCCTAATGTTCCTGCGGCAATCACCTGGGAAACCCCTACTATCAGCATAACAAATATCAGCATAATACTGGCTACAGTGCGGGCATTGGTCCCAAGAAAGTGGCCCATGATACCGGGAACGGTTACTGTATCAAGACTCCTATAGAGTTTGGCAAAAAAAACTGCCAATATAACGATCCCAATGCCATTACTAATGGTATACCACGCGCCGGAAATCCCAAAGAGAAAACCATATTCGGAAACCCCAGTTGTAGAAGTGCCACCTAACCATTCCCCTGTGCCTGCGGCAACACACATCAACACTCCAAAGCCCGCACCGTGAAAGCTTGTAGCTGAAACTGATTTTTTCTTAGCCATTATACCTACCGAAACTATAATCGCTAAATATAATATTATAATAACCAGTTGTATCTGCATTCCTTTCACGCTCCTTGATAAAAATTGATATTTAGACCGAAATACCATCATATAATCATTATCCTCCCTAATTGATAAAGGGAGGATAATGATTGTATGAGTAAAGGAGGGATAGAATCAGGAATTAAGTACTTAACGGTTTATAGTTCTAACAGTTCGGTTTTCTCATAAGTAACATCAATGCCCATTGCGATAACATTTTTAATATAATCTTTCGAAGAAATACAATCATGGGGATATAAAGCACCTTTAGCAATCGCTTCATTTCTTGCCAGCATCAATGCAGCAACAGCGCCATATAAGCCGGTTCGATAAGAGGAAAAGATTCCCTTGCTTTGCATTTTAGCGGTCAGTTCATTGGTTGCATATTCTGTTATTGTGTAGGAAACCGGCACTCCATTTTCAACGCCCTGCACTTTTATAACCATATGGCCTCGGAAGTCTGGTTGAGTTCCGCTTTCAGGCGGTAAACTGGCAATAGTAGCTAGCAATACATCTCTTGGGCAAACCTCGATTCCGTTGACCATTACCCGTTTATCCGGATCAGCCATGCCAAGTTTAACTAAAAATCTCATTTTCTGCTCGAATTCATCCTCATAGCCAATTTTCCAGACGGCATATTTTAACCCCTTATCCTTCCAAGAATCATACCAAACTGGCACCTCAGGGTGATAAGTGACTGCTACTGTGCTTGGTCCTGCCGGTGGCAGAAAGTTATAAGATTCGGGCATGGATCGTGGCGGAACTTTTTCTATCTTGCCATTAATCACTACTTCACCGTCAAAGAAAAACTCATCTAAAATGGTGTCAAAAGAGTAGCCCCAATGAATAGGAAATGTGTTTTCACTATGTGGCACTAAGTTTTTACAAACATCTAATGCTTCTACGCTATCCACACGTTCCATGCCCCTGGCAACTACATCCGGCATAAAATAGGTCATGCCAACAGCAGTGCCAACACCTAAAGCGGCTGTTTTACCATTTGCGACAAAGCCATCATTTAACAAAAATTGCTTATCCGTTTCAAAGGAACCCATATCGGTATAATTGACACCTGCCAACAAAGCAGCTTTACAGCCAGGGAGGGTGGCGGGGCAATATGCCATATTAAGAATGCAGTCATACCCCTTGAATGCTTCGGCAGCCGCTTCAATATCAAACAAGTCCAGAACCTTAGTTTTAAGGCGCGGATCGTTGCCTAATACCGCAACCCTTTTATCAAGACCCTCTTGATTGATATCACAAAGCATCACTTCTGTTACATCTTCCTGCTCCAGAATATGAACTAGGGCAGGCCAAGCCATTTTTCCACTTGCGCCAGTAACTAACAGTTTCATAATAATACCTCCCAAGTGTTAAATTATTTTTATTGCACCAAGGAACATCTCATCCTGGAGCAAAGAACAGCTAGCCGAAAATGAGATTCGGCAACCAAAGACAGAGCTGCGGAAACAACATGATCAGTATTAGCCCAACTCCCTGAATTGCTACATATGGTATCACCGATATATATATGTCTTTTAATGTAATCTCCGGTGGAGCTACAGAGCGGATATAGAACAGATTGTAGCCAAAGGGCGGGGTTAAAAAGGCCATCTGCATATTTACAATGTAGAGAATTGCAAACCAAGTAGGATCAAATCCCAAATTAACAATAATTGGAATGTAGACAGGCATCGTTACAAAAAGAATAGCGCCGTCATCCAGAAACATTCCCAAAGCAAAGAAGCTCAGCTGAATCATAATCAAGACAACCCAAGGATTCAGACCGACACTATCAATGAAAGCCTGGATCATCCTAGATGCGCCTAAAGCAGTGTATACTTTACTAAACGCCAAAGCGGCAATCACAATCCAAGCAATCAAACCTACAAGTCCAAAAGTCGTCTTCATAGAACTCCAAAGCATCTTGCGATTGAGGCGGTGTTTCAAGCCTGCAACAGCTAAAGCTCCAACTACACCAACAGCTGCCGCTTCAGTTGGCGAACAAATGCCCAGGAAAATTGTACCTAAGACAAGTAAGATCAATAAAATAGGGTAAATTATGCTTTTTAATGATGCAATTTTTTCTTTAGCGTTTGCCCGCTCATTTACAGGTACTGGCGGACCCATTTTAGGATTCATTCTACAACGAATCAGAATATAAATAATATATAATGCAGCAAGCATCAAACCAGGTATTGCACCACCCGCAAAAAGCCTGGCTAAGGGCGTCCCGGAAATAAAGGAATAACTAACCATAGCAACACTGGGAGGAATCAGGAATCCTAAAGCGCCGCCTGCCTGAATGGTACCGGTAATCAGTCTTTTGTCATAACCTCTTTTCAGCATGGGTGGAATCGCCATCAGCCCCAACGAAACCGTAGCGGCCGAACTAACGCCAACCATGGCGGCTATTAGAACGCATATTATCACGCAACCTATGGCAAGACCGCCTTTAATGCCTCCCATTATTTTATAGACACAGTTAAACATGTCCTCGGCAAAATTTGATTCCTGTAAAATACTACCCATAAAAATAAAGCAAGGTAATGCTAACAAAACAAAGCTTTGGGTCAGGCTTGTCGCCGCAAAATATGTAACAAACAAAGCTTGTGGGCCCCAAAGAAGCAATGCCGTTCCTATACCCACAGCGCCTAAAGCATAAGCAATTGGCATGCCTGTAACCAGAAGGAGTAACATTGCCCCAAACATTATTAATGTTATGGTGATCGCATCCATTATTTAATGTCCTCCTTCGTTTTAATGATATGAATGTCATTACATAGTTTGGCTGTAATTTGGAGGAACAGTAACGTGGTTCCCAAGGCAACGGCTACCTTCCAAGGGAAGGTAAAGGCGCGCCATATGGCATTGACCCGTTCTAAGGTGACCACGGACTGAATTCCCATACTCCAAGAAGCTATTAAAAACGGAATAAAAAATACAAGCGCAACAAAATAAGTACAAATATCTACCTTCGCTTTGGTAGTCTTACTCCATTTGCTATAAAACAAGTCCATACGTACATGTGAGCCGGTTAATGCCGCATAGCTCCCGCCCAGGCTTAGATAAATCGCATAAACAATGGTAGCCAAAGAGTACGCCCAAATCGTTGGATCGTTGAAGAAGTAACGGCAAATCACTTCAATAAACAAAATACCGGCCATTGGAAAGATTAAAAAACTTGCAATATTGGAAATCCACTTATTCAAACAATTTACTGATCTCACAAAACCTATGAGAATGCGCAATAAACTCACCTCTTTTCCTTATTTTATCCTAAGTAGTTTGAAGTTTATTGTTTGTTGCTTTTGCTTCTTGTAGTTTCATATATCCGTAATGCAGATATGGTCACAGTAGGCTACCTTAATGTCCAGATTATCTTTGACTTGCTGTGTGGTAAGGCCGACCATTTCACAATTCCTACTACAGCTCACCCTCTATTTTCTATAGTTGCATTAACGTGGCAATCTTTTCAGCTAATAACATTAAGCTATGGAATAACTTCGTTTTTGATGAATTGGCTAGGAGAACATTTATTGCTCTCCTAGCCAACTTTGGAGGAAAGCTTAATCTAAACGGCCTGTTGCTTTCGCTAGCTTTTTAATGATATCGATTGCTTCTTTATTTCTTGCGCTCTTTTCTGCCTCTGCATCCCATACTTCTACAGCAGCCTGAGTCAGCTCAGCAACGTCTGCATCGTTAAAATAGGTAATTTCAAACAAATCAGTATTGGAATATTCGCCGTACATATTGTATTGGCGGCATTGGAATTTGTACATATCAACGAATTTATCCAGTAATGCCTGCAGATCTGCGGGCAATTTATCATATGATTTTTGACTAATAACAAAGTTACCAACCAAAGGGCTAACCCAAGGAGTTCCAACATAGTAATCTGCGATTTCTTGATAGCCCAAATCAACATAGGAATATAATCCGCCAAACAAACCCGCATCAATCATCCCTGTCGTTAAAGCAAGATAAACTTCGTCATATGGTACCATGACGCTACTGATGCCAACTGATTCACCCACTTGCCCAAAGGCACCCATTAAACGCACTTTCATCTTTTTTAAATCATTTAAATTATTAACGGGTTTTGTACTAAGCAGGCAATAATGATCTTCAAAGCTTAAGCCTAGATATCTGACACCTTGCTCAGCATATTCTTCCTTGATCAAGTCAAGCAAACCAAACCGATTAAAGGCAACCAATGCCTCATCGGAGTTCATCCAGCTAAAAGGTAATCCTGCCTCTATGTTACCAATCGTAATGGAGGAATAGTAAGAGCCGCAACCTGCCGCCATATCAAGGACGCCACTCTTTACCGCATCTAATTGAGATGCTCCGTCAACGATTTCCCCAGCAGCATAAACTTCAATCTTTAATCTACCGCCACTGGCTTCCAAAATATCCTTTGCCAACTGCTCATGAACTAAACTAAAAACTTCAGTCCTAGGCCAGGAAGATTGATATTTAAGGGTATAGACTTGATCAGAGGATTCTGTCACGTTTTCATTAGCTTGACCTGTTGTTGCGCTTTCACTGCCGCAACCAGATGCAGCTACCATAACTGTAATTAAGCAAAGAACAAATACCGCATAGTAGAGTAATTTTGATTTTTTCACATCAAGCACCTCCAATATTAGTTTTAGTTCTCTCCTAAAAATAAGTGATACGACTCTTCTAATCCCTCGCTTTCACAAAAGAAATATGTTTGCCTCCCCTCTTTATTTTTAATCTTAAATGCTACACCAAGTAAAATGTCAATACAATTCTAAAAATTCTTTATATTAAGAATTGCCTGTTAAACAAATCAAAGAAATAAAAAAGACCCTCCCCCAAGGGAAGGGTTTCCTTAATTCCTTATTCCTTACATTTATTGCTCCTCAATATTTGATACCACTCTCTCAATTGGTATTCTTACTTGGGTAATCTGCCGTTCCACCTTAAATGCGCTAACCGGGTCAAGAGAATATACTTCTATCGGTCTGCCTGACATTTGATAACCATTAGCATTAATCCACTCAATCAGATTTATGTAGCTTACCAAAAGGTTACTATAACCACCAATATGCGTAATCATTGCTGTAGTGCATTGGGGAATTTGTTTTACAAAATTCAGTCCGCTAATTGGAGGCGTCAGAATAGGAATATATATTTCCATATCTCCCTCCTCACTGAAAAACTGTGCTGAATAGTGATCCATAAAAATGGCTCTGGTCGCTCCAATGGCAGTTAAATGATTCGCAGCAATTAGACTCTTTAGGATTGCTTGTTTTTCTAGAAAGGTCCTATTTGAACTATCGCAAACATGGAATTTTGTGTGAAATTTTATAAATGCTACCCAATCATCAAAATATTCATCCACAGTAATTGCGCCATTTGGACATGCAGAATTAATATTTTTTGATATCTTGCTAAAGGATTGAATAGATGAATCAATATGGTTTAGTAAATATTTATTGGCCCGTAGTAAATGCAATTGATCATCTAAATCCTTTTCCAATTTTTTAATATTTAGCTTTAAACAATTTTTGATTTCTTCTGGTTCTTTTTTGATAATAACTGACTTTATACTAGTGAGTGGTAAATCTAAATCACGCAATTCCTTGATTAGCATTGCACACATTAATTGCTTTTCGGAATAATTACGATAATTGTTTTCTTGGTTACGTTTTTCAGGAACAAGAATCTTTTTTTTATCATAAAAATATAAGGTCTTAACAGGAATGCCCGTTATTTGAGCAAATTCCCCAATGGTGTAATAATGCACTTTTACGTCCCTCCTATCATACTCAAATAAAATCATACATCAATAAGAGACTGACCGACTTCGCCTAACACAGTGACACTAAAACCACTAGGAAGAACATATTACATTACAATTTTCTTTCATTATAGAATAATATTTAAATAATTTCCAGCAAATTTTGTCAATTCTGAAAAATCAATAATTGACAATTTATGGATTGGGTGATATATTATCCTTAAGGTAAAACCTTACATCTCTCCTAAATATACAGCGATACAGATCCTTCTAATCACCGTTGTCGTTGCAAACGGTGGTTTTTGTGTGTCAAAAATGACTAACCCGCAAAGGAGATTTGTAAAATGGAAACATTGGAATATGTAGCTCAACTTATTGAAAAATCCAGAGTCGCACAAAGAATATTCGAAAAATATGATCAGGCGCAGGTAGATAAAATAGTCTGTGCTATCGGCAAAGCAGTTTATGATAACGGCGAATTATTAGCCAAGCTGGCAGTAGATGAAACCGGAATGGGTGTATATGAGGATAAAATCAAAAAAAATAAAGGCAAAGCCAAAATAACCTGGTATCGTTTAAAAGGCAAAAAAAGTGTCGGAATTATTCGCTATTTGCCGGATGAAGGGATTGTTGAGGTTGCCAAACCAATGGGGGTTATCGGTGCAATTACTCCTACTACTAACCCAATTATTACTCCTATGCACAATGCCATGATTGCGCTGAAAGGAAGAAATTCCTTAGTGATTTGTCCCCATCCTCGTGCCAAAAATTGTGGTAAAAAAGCAGTTGACATTATGAATGAAGCCATAAGATGCTTAGACGGGCCGGAAAACTTGATACAAATAGTTGAAAATCCTACTGTGGAGATATCCAACCTAATCATGAAGATGACTGATGTGTGTGTATCTACAGGTGGGCCCGGTATGGTTAAGGTCGCTTATAGTAGCGGCAAGCCCGCCTTTGGGGTTGGCGCCGGCAACGTCCAGTGTATCGTAGATTTGGACGCGGATTTGACGTCTACCGTTGCGAAAATCATACGAGGCCGTACTTACGATAACGGTATCCTTTGCACTTGTGAACAATGTGCCATTCTTCCTGCAAGCCGCTATGATGAATATATTAATGCCTTTGTAGATGCCGGTGCTTATTACGTGCATCAAGCTCAAGAAGTGGAAAGCTTACGTGCCACTACTTTCCCCAATGGTGTTCTGAATAAAGAATGCGTCGGTGCCAGTGCCATCAAGCTTGCAGCGATGGCAAGGATAGAAGTGCCAAGCGACACCAAATTATTATTGGTGAAAACCGCTGGCGCCGGGAATGCCGATTATTTAGGCAAGGAAAAAATGTTTCCAGTTTTGGCAATATACAAATATGACCAATGGCAGGATGCCGTTGCGATCGTCAATGAAAATTTGGAGATGGATGGGAAGGGACATAGTGTGGTTATCCACTCAAATACCCAGGCAAACGTAGAATATGCTGCTGAACGCATCTGTGTTTCTCGTTTTCTAGTCAATCAGATTGGTTCCAGTGGATTAGGCGGTTCTTTTGATAATGGCCTTCCCCCGACTGCAACTTTAGGATGTGGTTCTTGGGGCAACAACAGCATCAGCGAAAACTTATGGTATCATCACCTGATCAATATCAGCCGTATCTCATATGTGATTCCCGATACGATAATCCCTAATGATGACGAGATATGGCAGTAAAAATATGTGTATTAAAGGAGGTCATACCATGGGGGATGCTGTGACCAAAGTACTAACCGCTGAGCAAGCTATCTCTTATTTTCTTAATGATGGAGATTGCCTAGCTATAGGAGGTTTTGTTACCAATCGTCGTCCATATGGGCTTGTAAAAGAAATTATCAAGCAAAAAAAAAGAAATCTCTATGTAGAAGGCGGTCCTTCCGGCGGCGATGTGGATATGTTGATTGGAGCCGGATGTGTGAAAGTAATCCTCGTATCCTATGTAGCCAATTCCGGTTATACACAAGTATGCCGCCGTTTTCGTGAAGCAGTAGAGCTAAATTCTATACTTTTTGATGATTATTCCCTAGATGTTCAAACCATTGCCTACCATGGAGCTGCTTTAGGATTGCCTTTTGTCCCGGTAAAAAATATGCTGGGTTCTGATCTGATAACCCAATGGGGTATTTCTAAAGAAGAAAGGGCAAAGCATGATAAATTACCTAAGGAAAAGTTTATTCTAACCTTCGACCCTTTTGACCCCACCAGTCAGATTTGCTATATCCCAACTCCAAAGATTGATGTAGCTCTCATCCATGCACAAATTGCCTCACCTGATGGAACCTTTCGTATCCAAGGCCCCGGGTTTCAAGATATTGATATTGCTTTGGCGGCCAAACATACTATTGTCTCCTGTGAGGAATTAGTAAGTAACGAGGAAATACGGCGCCATCCTGAATTAAACTCTATGACAGGGCTGGCAGTAAGTGCTGTCGTTCCCATGTCATACGGAGCCCACCCATCCCAGTGCTTTCACTATTACGATTATGATAGTCAATTTTATATTGATTATGATTTTGCCAGCCGCACTCAAGAAAATTTTGATAAGTTTTTAAATTCCCACATATATAACTTAAACGATCATGCTGCCTATCTAGATTTTATAGGAGCAAGCCGTTTGCTTGCCTTGCATGTCAAAGCAGGCTACGGATATGTGCCTGGGTTGAAGCGCAAACAAAGGGGGGATCAATAATGAAATGGACGGCTAAACAAATGATGGCAGTTGCTTTAGCACGTCAAATTGAAGACAAAAAAGCCTACATTATTGGCACAGGTTTACCCCTTATTGGCGCAACCCTTGCTAAAAACACTCATGCTCCTAATGCAAGTCTCATTTTTGAAACCGCACTATTTGAAGGAAACCCGCAAGAACTTCCCACTAGCGTATCCGACCTGAGAATTAATTACCAAGCTTCAGCCCTCTTGCCTCAATATCGCTATTTCGGATTTCAATCCATCTATGCCAAGCGTGGTATTATCGCCGCTGGGTTTCTTGGTGGGGCTCAGATTGATCCCTTTGGCAATTTAAATTCGACCTGCATTGGCAACTACCATAACCCAAAGACACGTTTTACCGGCTCAGGCGGTGCCAATGGTATTGCCACCTATTGCAATACCATTATCACGATGAAACATGAGATAAGGCGTTTTATACCTAAGGTTGACTACATTACCAGTCCTGGCTGGATAGATGGAATTGGAGGACGGGAAAAGCTAGGCTTACCGGGCGACAAGGGCCCCAGGGCAGTGGTTAGTGAATTGGGTGTTATGAAATTTGATGATAATAAACGCTTGTTTTTAGCTGAATACTTCCCCGGTGTAACTCCAAAAGAGGTTCAAGCCAATACAGGATTTCCCATAGATGTTTCTCAGGCTATTCAGTCTACCCCACCGGAAGATGAGGTAATACGAATCTTAGTAGAAAAAATTGACCCCATGGGGATATTGGTATGATTTACGCATATTCAATGTTAAAATAGTATGATTCCTTAAAAACCTATACATCCTCAACTAACAAAGAAACTAATAACAGTGCCTCATATCCAGTTTGTTTTGCGCCTTTTATGTTGATCTTAGGTGATTTCTAACCTACGTAAACATGAAAAAACATTAGCTTGTAGTTCAAGTACAAAAACTCGCTTAGCTTTTCATCTAAGGGCCTGTCAAACCTGATTACAGAGATTCGCAACATGTTATACCTACGATTTTACTTGAGTGCTCTTTTGTTTATTCCCAGCTAGGCATAATTAACAACCAATATTATATTTAAATATAATATTGGTAATAGAAAAAGCGTATGCTTTTGCGGAGTGGCATTGTGCGTTAAGCATGATGCCACTCTATTTTTTACTAAATCAAAAACACCCTGCCATGGATTCCGGCAGGGTGAAGATTCTAATACCATGACGATTAGTTCTTTGTCCACAGAACCTGCTACGCCATGGCTGAACTGGGGAATACAATTCTATACCAGTCTTGCAAGGGCTATATGTCATATTTCAACTCAAATCGAATATAATGAAAGGAACATATGGCTAAAGAGGACTGTTCATATGAATAAAAAAAAGCGAAAATATATCGTTTTTTGTCTCGTTGTCATGGCAATTCTGTTTTCCTTATCTATGACCGGCAGCGTTGTAGTTAACACTGGTATGACGAAATCCACCATCCCCGAAAGTGGCTGCGCGCTCTATATTGATCTTGATGCCTTAATAATGACAGTATATGTAGATGGAAATATTTTCAAGACTTATCCCGTCTCCGGCGGCACTAAGGATACGCCGTCCCCGGTGGGCATATGGCATGTCAATGAAATATCCAACTGGGGAGAGGGGTTTGGGGGCAGTTGGATCGGTCTGGATGTTCCCTGGGGCGTGTATGGTATCCACGGTACACGAAAGCCATGGTTAGTCGGGAAGCAGCACGCCTCCCATGGTTGCATTCGTATGAAAGATAAAGACGCGAACGAAGTTAAAAATCTCGTGACGATAGGCACTGTTGTCCAAATCAAACAGGACTCGTTGCCTTTCCGTAATATGGGAAAGGACATGGCCGGCAGCGACGTCTACAAAACACAGATTATGCTGAAGAACCTGGGCTTCTATACAGGTACGATCGATGGCATTTATGGCGCAGGAATGGGGCGCGCCGTAAAAAGCTTTCAAAGAACTTATCACATGGAGGACGATGGAATTATCGGAAAGAGAACATATGAAAAAATTATTGAGCAAAATCGGATTAAAGATTTTTTGAGCTTCCGATTATTTGCTAATAATTAACGAGTTAAAATCCCTACTAGCGTTTTTCCTGTAGATTTTCTTCGGCCAGTTCTACTTTTTTAATGCATTAGCTTTGCAGAATCCCACGATGCTAGATATGACCTTTACACGGACTTAACTTGTTTGCGTCTTCTCCAATGTCCTACAGGCCGCAATATGATATTACTATCTCCAAGATAAATGACAAATCCGAACCCCTCTTAAGGGTGCATCCCCTCATGGATACACCCTTTTCTTATGATAATTGAAATTATTTTCTTATATCCTTTACTAACTTTTTATAACCATAATGACATACACACGTAAATGCTCTACTACTAATTTTAAAAGTAATCTAATTCTTTTAATAAGCATCAATCGCATAACATATCATAAGCACATTTGTAGCCATTTAACATAACTGGGGTACATTCAGTATGTTTAAGTGCATAGACTAAATCATTTACATTTTTACATTCATATTCGACTTGAGTCGCATATCTTCCAAGCGCAACCAAATTATGACAATCACTACCACCTATCGGTTGTAATCCTAACTTCTTACAGTATTCATATGCATTTTTATTTAACTCATCCGGAGTACTCCCATTTAGCACTTCAATTCCTATTAAACCTTTTATTTTATCAAGAGATTCCGCTAAACCCCTAGAATTTTTGCGAAAAGGATGAGCTGCTATACAAACACCACCACGTTCATTCACCCAGTTAATAAAATCTTGTGCCATCATACGAAGCTTAGGTAAATCCTCAATGCCAAATGCAACAATATCTCCTTCAATAGTGAGATACTCAACGCCTACAAAAATTGGGTAGTCTTCTTCCCTTGATAATATCTCTGCATAATCTTTTAACCCATTTTGATCATGATCAGTAATACAAATTCCATCTAATCCTTTTTTTCTGGCTTCAATAACCATTTCTTTTAAGTTCATTTGACTATCTGATGAAAAAGTTCTTTCGTGCATGTGGAAATCAATAATCATAACCATACTCCTATAATTAATTCTTTTAAATATTAATAGTAATCTGCATTTCATCTTTTTTTAAAAATAAACACTAAAATCATTTAATGAGAAATTATATTGCTAGAAGTTAGATTTTTTATCTAACTTAACAATAATAATAAATAGAAATGAACATAAAACCACTATAGATACCGCATATGCTAATGACACACCTATTTTACTCGCTTCCCGAAAAGCGTCGAACATTGCAACAGAAATAGGTTTATTACTAGCACTATATATAAGGCTAGCAACTGTATACTCTGATATTGACCTAGTCATAACTGATATTGTGCCGGAAATAACAGCTGGCAAAACACATGGTAAAATAACACTATTAAATGTTCTTAGTTTCCCAGCGCCTAAGCCTCTAGATGCATCTTCAAGCGTTTGGTTCATACTATTCATAGCAACACTATTACTGTTCATTAATATTGGTAAAAAAGCAATCAAATGAGCAATTGGCAACAAGAAAAACCCTCCATTTAATACTTCACCAAAAGCAAAAATACTAGGTTTATTAAATGTAATTATCAAATTAATCCCTAATACGCTTGCTGGTATTGCATATGGTAAGTTCGTTAAAAGATCTTCTATTATCACCAACTTCATTTTAGTTCTACTTTTATAATAAGATAATGGAACAGTAATTAAAGAACCGAATACTCCTACAAAAACAGATATTAAAAAACTATTTATATATGGTTTATAAGCTCTTCTCATTGTAAATACACTTACATAATTCACTAAGCTAAAGTCATGAGGAATAGGATCAACCATAATTGCATGTGTCGTATTAAATGATAAATATGTTATCCCTAGAATCGGAAAAATGATAAATCCCATCATAATAAACACAAGCATATTTTCGAATTTATTATTTTTATCAATAAAGTTTTGATGATTAACAGCAAAGCTAACTGCCCTTATACTTCTCTGGCTTTTATATCCTCTAGATAAAAATTGTGTAAATATCAAAGCAATTAGACCAATAAGAAACAGCACAACAGATTGAGCTGCAGCTTCTTCAAATTTAAAATTTGCTTTAGAAGTTGCTATTTGTGTACTGAGAACTCGAAATCCTTGACCAATTAAGCTTGGAGCTGCAAATGAAGCAATTCCAATGATAAAAGTCATGAAGGTCGATCTAATAAACGCATACTTAATATTAGGAAAAATAATATCTTTAAAAAGCGAAATTCTTGATGCTCCTAAACTTTTTGCAGCTTCAAGTTGTGAATTATCTATGTATTGTAAAGCAATGTATATGTTCATGTAATAATACACATAAATAGTACATGCATGAACCAACATTATTCCGTTAAATCCTCCAAAATTATATGCCGCTATTTCAATATGAAGAACTTTTTCTATTACTGAGTACAATAATCCAGTTTGTCCATAAATCTGAACAAATGCCACTACAATAATAACTGACGGTACCATCATAGGAGAAAGTAATATGAAATGTTTAAGCATTTTAAATCTTTTGCATCTATAATTAATGTAAAAAGCTAATAAAGTCCCGATTACAGAACACACACAAACCGTACTTAAGGCTAGAATTAGCGTGTTCGTGATTATCTTAATATTTTTAGGATTACTTAAATATTTATTCATTACATTGAATGTGAATTTACCTGATTCATCCATAAATACTTGTAAAAACACATTTGCAATAGGAAATAAAACATAACCTATTAAAAACCAAAGCAATATTAATAGAAATCCAACTTTATAGATATCCTTTGTTTTTTTTAATTTCATCTTATTGTGTCCTTTTGGTTAACTTATATGTTTTCCCAATCTCCATAGACGAATCTAATGAAATAATCTTTATTTTGCCGTCAATAAACGACACATCATATTCAGAATAAAATCCATAAAATATTTTATTCTGAACTTCTACCGAAAAACCATCATTTATTGATGATAGTTGGAATGCTTCTGGTCTTTCATAATCCTGTACAAAACAATTATTTGTTGATAAAAAAGCCTCTTTCTGTTTTTTTGTTAATTTGTTCATATAACCAAATTTTTGAGCTACTTCTAAAGAAATAGGTTGCTTATACATTTGATACGAAGTTCCTATTTGAACAATTGAACCATGATCAACAATAGCAATTTGATCAGAAATTTCTAAGGCCTCCTGCTGATCATGAGTAATAAACAAGGTCGTTATGCCTAGTTTTTTTTGTAATGCTCTTATTTCCTGCCTCATTTCATGTCTCATCGAGGCATCCAAATTTGATAATGGTTCGTCCATTAGTAACATTGAAGGTTCAATTACAAGGGCCCTGGCAATTGCAACCCTCTGTTGTTGTCCTCCAGAAAGTTCCTCGACATTACGCACAGAAAATTCACTCATCTTAACTAAATCTAGTATTCTTTCAACTTTTTCTTTTATTTTTTTTTTATCATATTTTCTCAACTTCAAACCATATTCGATATTTTCTCTTACATTCATATTTTGGAATAATGCATAATTTTGAAATATCATTCCAAAGTTTCTTTTTTCTGGCGGTATCGTAGTTATATTCTTATTCCCAATATATATTTCTCCAGATTGTGGTTGAATAAATCCAGAAAGTAACCTAAGAATGGTTGTCTTTCCAGATCCTGATTGCCCAAGTAAAGATGTTATTTGACCATCAGCAATATTCAAATTAAGGTTTTCAATAACTTTTTTATCATCATATGAAAATGTCACATTTTTTAACTGAATATTATTCATTTTTACATCCTCTGTAAAATTTCAATGAAAATCATAACCACCCGTAACCGGGGAAAACGCCCCTTAGTTACCGTGCTGGAATTTGCCTCATTTGTTAGACATGACTCTTAGTTGTACATATAAGGCCTTGTTGCAAGCCAGCGTCTAAAGGCGCTGGCTTGCACTTTGTTCAAGCCACACTGCATTGATTACCTGGCTAACCCCTAAAGAGGTCTTACACTTACTTTGTCGATCATCTGATCATGAAGTTCTTGTTCCCGTATATATTTCGCTATCGTTGCTTCATTGAAGCCTACTGTACTCACATAATATCCTTCTGCCCAAAAATGTCTGTTGCCAAACTTATATTTTAGATTCGCATGCCTGTCAAAATATCATTAATGCGCTCTTCTGTTTCAGATACCCCATGAAGCTTGATACGCTGTATTTCGGTGGTATTGAAAACAATAGATGGATATGATCCGGCATTGCATCCCTTCTATTATCTCCACCCCCTTATATTTGCAGAACTCCTTGATGATTCCCTGGACATCTTCCCTGATGCGGTTGTATATGATCTTCCTTCTATATTTCGGCACGATGATGATGTGATACTTGCACACCCATTTTGTATGTGCTAGAAATCCATGAAACTCACCTTCTTTTCCAGCATTTTGGTGGCTTGGACATCTACCATTATACTGAAAGGTGAATTTCTTTGCTATAAGCTCCCTTCACCACCCGCATAGCGGGTGGTGTTTTGTGGCCAACGTCAAAACGTTGGCCACTCGCTAAAGCATACATAATGCTAGCAAATAATTTTTTTGCTAGCATTATGCTTGTTATTTGTTCATATTCTTATCAGCATTTATATAGTTTTCGACCCAAATATCTATCCACGCTTGCTTATTTTTAGTTACATTATCCCAATTACAATCTAATGCTTTGATTTCATTTTTCATCCAATCTGGTGCATCATCAAACGCTGCATCAAGAGTAGGCACTCTAAAATAATCTTTTGCCAATTTAGACTGCATTTCTACGCTTCCAACATAATCCACAAATTTTTTAGCAGCTTCTATGTTTTTTGAGCCTTTGATAATAGCAACATGATCTATAATAACTACTGATCCACTTTCAGGATAAATTGGTTTAAGAGGCAAATCATTGTTAATAACGTTATTCATAATGTCAGTTAGAGTAGAAATCCCAATTGGTGCTTCTCCTTTACCTACTGCCTGCATAATTAAGCTTGTAACATTATCATAACTTTTTACATTATTATCAAATTCTTCCCAAAATTTCCAAGCCGCTTCTTCACTATCCTTTGTTGATAAATAGTCAACAATACATGCAACTGTAGTTCCCATTGATATAGCAATAGAATCCCTTGTAATAATTTTATCTTTATATTTAGGATCTGCTAAATCAAACCAATCTTTAGGTGCATCTGCTTCACTCATTATATCAGTGTTATAAAACATCATAACAGGTGTCTGTATTGTTCCATGAAAATATCCATCCGCATCTTTAAATGATTCATTTAATTCACTCGCCCAAGATGGAACATATTGTTCAAAACAGTCGGCGTTCTTTAAATCTAAGAAAGTTGGAGTAGGCGCGCCATACATCACATCTGCTTGAGGATTGTCTTTTTCACTTTTAATCTTTTCTCCAATTGCACTTTTAGGAGAAATGAACTCCACTTCTACTCCAGTTTCTGCGGTAAATCCCTCTGCAATATCTTCGACCATATCACTTGGATGAACAGTATATACAACTATTTTCCCTGAAATTTCTCCGTCTTGATTGCCTACTCCTGCTGTTGTTCCTTCCCCAGTTCCTGAGCAAGCCGTTAAACTAATGCAAAAAATCACTACCATAATAAAAGCTAAAATTCTGTTTTTCATTTTATACGCTCCCTTAATATTGTTTTAAAAAAATTACTTAATACTGACCTACATCATTTACGGCTTTTATCATAGCCGAAATATTCGCTGGTGGCATTGCAGTTGTTATTACAGATGCCGCCATAAAAATATACCCTCCTTTTCTATATTTCATATTTTCTATGAGATGAACAGATTTATTATATACATCTTGCGGCGTATCATTTATGATTACATCTGTAGAAAGATTCCCACCTATAATAAAATGTTCCCCAAAAAAATCGCTAATATATTCTATTGGGCTTTCATCTCCAATTGTTATGGTTGTATGAGTTGGTAATTTAAGTTCATCCTTCCAAAGCCATAAATTATGTTTATGAATACCCAAAAGATGTTCTGAAAAGGAAGTTATTCCCAATTCTTTAAAATAATTATGTTGTCTAATCGTATATGGTACAATAAGTTTTTCAAACATTTTAGGTGAGATCACTTCATGTGATTCCATCGGATAAGTCACATTTATTCCAATATTCTCCGCCCCAAACTCATCCACATACATTTTTGCTATTCGTTTTTCATATTCTAATGTTAACTCGCAAGCATATTTGACCAACTCTGGTTTTTTTACCATCCAACGCAAAAGATTTTCAGCTCCAACAAGTTGAACACTTTGCCTAAAAGGAGATGCTAGTGTTATTCCAATTTCATTACATCCATTTGCTCGTTTAATTTTAGCAAATTGAAATTCTCTTGAAACAGCAGGAGCGGTTTCGGGATTAGGAACTTTTAATTTAAGCAATTCAGCTTCATTATTAGCGGGTAGCACTCTTGTTACAGGATATACATTATAATCCTTACTAAATTCTACTTGCCCGCCAAAATCCCAAGAGAAACTATCTATGATACCAAACCCTATTCCTCCATCATGTTTAAATATCTCATTTGTCCACTTTTCTGCTTCATATGCCAACTCTGGATTAGTGTAAAAATCATAAGTACTGATTTCCAGTAGCTTTGGTGCATAAGTACTTATAGCCAAAGATATAGGAACTCGGTCAGGTCTTACACCTTTTTTTAACAACCCAATTCTTGGCATAATTGATTCCTTTCTTTTGTAATTAATTTTTATTATCAGAAGATATTTCCAATAAAATAATCCTTTCTGCAATCGAACGTGATGGTTTTAAACAACTTTCTAGGAATAGATTTAAACCATATGTCCATCGCAGTTGAATTAGCTACACTTAGATGGACAGAAAAATTGGTTTCATGATATATTCGAGAAAAGGAGAAATTATCATGAACGAAAAAAAGGAAAGACGGAGCTTCAGCGAGGAGTTTAAAAGTAAGCTGGTCCAACTCTACAATTCTGGCAAACCGAAAGCCGATATCTGCCGGGAATATCAAATCCATCCGACAGTTTTCAGCCGCTGGGTGAATCGTATCAATCAAACGGGTTCGACCCGGGAAGCAGATAACCAATCCCCCGAAGAAAAGGAACTGATTAAACTCCGCAAGGAGAATCAACGTTTACACATGGAGAATGACATCCTAAAACAAACAGCGCTGATATTCGCACAAAGGTCCAAGTGATAAGGAGCAATGCTCACAAGTACCCAATATCAGCGATGTGTAAAATACTCCGCATGCCTGCAGCACCTACTATTACGAGGCCAAAGAACGTCCTGACGAATCCCATCTATATGAGAAGATCACTACAGCATTCAAAGAAAACCGGAGCGTTTATGGGGCACGTAAATTGAAAAAGGTTCTTGAAAAGAAGCGGGTCGTCGTTTCAAGGCGGAAAATCACCCGCATCAAGAAAGCCCTTGGCTTGGAATCTACTTACAGCAGCAAGAAATTCAAAGCGGTGAAGGGCACAGTCAACGAAGCGACGTTCCAAATCTGCTTGCCAGGAATTTCAACGACCATTCTGCCTATGCGGCTGTGGTAAGCGATTTGACCTATGTACGGGTCAATTACAAATGGAACTATATCTGTATCCTGCTTGATTTACATAACCGTGAAATCATCGGCTACAGTGCCTGCGCGCATAAAGATGCACAGTTGGTTTTTGAGGTGGTAAGCTCCCTTGGCGTGACAGGTTATCTCCATGACTACCTTGTCTGCATAGGGCACCGATACTCTTCCGTATCCTGTTGCGATGATTTTTATATTTGATTGTATTAAAAAGTTATTCAATACTTATTTTGATATTAGCCGCGGTTTCTTTACTGCTCCACCCAGTAGGCAAAATATATTATTGCTATGGAGATAAAAATAAAAAAATGAGTTTACCGGATAACTATGCAACATATGCGGAAGCCAAAAAAACGCTTTTCTTAAAATAAAAGAATTAAAAGATCAGGGCAGCCCCATAGTTGGCATCTTTTGTACTTATAATCCTACTGAATTGATAATGGCGGCGGGAGCCATCCCGATTGGACTTTGCGCAGGTTCCGAGGAACCTATAGCAGCAGCCGAAATCCACTTACCAAAAAACCTATGTCCTTTGATCAAATCCAGCTACGGCTTTGCTTTAACCGACACTTGTCCTTTTTTCTATTATGCCGAGCTGATCGATAATAACTATAACTTAAGGCAATAGCCCTGTCAAATAGAATATATTTATGATTTTTTAGTTTTCATAAATGTTTTTTTAATTTTTAATTTGCTGAAAAAAGCATAAGGGCCAGAGATCTGCCTGCATTCCCTTAGGTACACCAACGCTACCTTACAGATCGCCGGCGGCGTGCCGCTCCGGACGGTTTCTGGCCGCCTTGGACATGCTCAAACCAGTACCACCGGTAATATCTATGCCCATGCTATTCAAACAGCCGATGCCGCAGCGGCAGATGTACTACAGGATATGCTTCATCCGGTCAGGAAAAAACCGGCGCAATAATGACCAAAACAATGAGTATAAAAAATTAAGGATGCATCTGCTCATGAATGCATCCTTGTCTTGTTCTCGATCTTATTTTTTGTTGTATTTTAAGCCATCTTCTGATGACCATAATGACCAAATAATGACCAAGCGCCTCTACAAACAGGAACAGGCGCTTAGCTTTTTAGCTAAGCGCCTGCTATCTTGGCGCATTGCCGCAGAAAAGATATTCCGCAAAAAGCCTTTATTTTCAATAGGTTGCGGAATTTTCGATTAGGATTTTTCGTTCTTCGCAGCTGTTTTCCATCTGATTGAGGGGAAATTTGAGTTCACGCAGAAAAGATATTCCCATATTACCGAAGTTGTATTTTTAATTCGTTATAAAATCTTTCAGTTTCAGATGCAGCGCTTGCATATATTGGACCACGATCCATACGCTCTTGAAGAATCTGTCGCTTTACTTTGCTTCGTGCGTCCACATATTTGGCCAAATCCGAGTCGTTTTTCAGCCGGGGCCAGTATGAAAGATAATCTGGTAACATTACACCAGCTTGTAGGTAATTAACAGTTGGAAGATCTTTTTGTGCTGCCATACCTATTTCAAATGGAACCCACCATGAGCTTTTTGTATTCTCAGACATTACGACTAAAATATCGGTGCATTCATTGAGCTCTTGCTTAATATGCCTCGTCAAGGCTTCACCCTTACCAGTTATTGAGTCATCCAATAAATCCAAGTATGCATCGACCTGCTTATTTTTCAAAACAGTTTGAACTCTAAGCGCGATCTCTCGATCAAGATTCTTATGAGAAATAAATACTTTCATAATTATCTCTCTCCATTAATTAGTCTTTTTAAATTATCCCAAGTCCATTTGTATATTTTATCCGTACTTTTGGCAGCACGCGGCTTTATACAGTTTTTCGCGGCGCGACCATACAACAAAAAGTATGGTATTTTCTCTTCCTGCGCAATCTCTAATTCTGCCGAAACTCCAGTAGCCGTGTTGGTGTGTTCGCCACAAATTACGATTACAACATCACAGCCTTTGATTCTTGTTTTAGCTTTAGCCTTCCAATCGGATTTGATAGTCTCTTTGATTGACATGTCTGTAATTTCAAAAGGTGAGTCATCATTTCGCGCTTGGCCAACTAACAAAGTCTTTAAATCATTGTCATGGTCATAATCAAAACTTATAAATGTTCTCTTTTTTGCCACTTTTATTCCTCCTACATTATAGACGCTTGGTATGAACCAAATTCCAATAGTGTTGACCGACAGGCGTCAACTTGCAACCTGTACTATTCATTGCAGCATAATACATATGCTCTTCACCGATAGGAACGACCAGCCCTACACTCTCCATTAACTGTAAATCTTTAAAAATACGAACGTTGTCATCAACAGCATAAGGCTTAAGGTATTTATGCTCTACGCTTGGTGAGTTTGTATATTCATAAGATGGATCAAGACGATGAGGCTGACAAGGGTCAGGGAAATAAGTAGTAAGCCGTCTCAATACTTCGACCGGCACTTGTGCTTCAACTTTGCGTAGAGAAATAAAGCGAGTAATATTTGTTTTGAACATTGGCCGTTGCTCCCATTCACCGAGAGCTTGATCAATATATGCATATATGCTACCTGGAGTAACATTACCGTTTAAGTCAGCTGCTCCGCCATCTAACGCTGCTAATAACAAGTTTGTGAAAACGCCATGCCCTCCTATTTCAACTGCAGATTCTGAGTTTCTGCTTGCAGTAAGTATAGTAACACCTTGTCCAATTATTGTAGCCTCATCTTTAATGGTAGGAAATTCTCCCAGAGCACCAGCGTGACAACAATCGAGAATAATAATTCGATTTTTACATTTTGATTTATTGGCTTCCACTAATATATCATTCATGGAAACTCCCATGTCATATTTTGACTTGAAATCTGGGGTTACTAAATAACCGCCAAGTTCATTAATAAATCCATGGCCTGAGTAATAAAATAATGCTATATCAGAATCTCCTGAAAACAGCTCATCAATTAAGCCAAAAAGTTGGCCTTTAGTAGTAATATTATTAACGGCACGTACATCAAAATTAGGTGATCCGTCTCCGTTTCGTTCCAAGAGGCGAGTCACATCGTTTGCATCATTAATGCATCCTTTGAGCGGAGCTGAAGGATAGTCATTAATACCCACGACTAACGCTTTTCTCATGTTGTTGATTCCCCCTCTTTTGAAATAACAGCAAGTTCTAACATTTACCATTGTTTTGTCTTGATTATATCACTATATGAACAATTTTGCCATTATTTTTGTTGATGCGTCAGAAAATATCGTCACCTTGCATTAAACATTGCTCAAGAGACTGAGGGGCTATCTTTATAACCTGCTTGTCCTTAACTGTGGTGGTGTCGGTTCAGCTGGCTTTTTTGTTTTGTAACTGCCTATGATTTTCCTCTCGGTTAAATACAATCACGCATTTTTGTGCTACACTGAAGAAAAGATCAGGGAGGTAACCGCATGAACAATAAGGCTTTCGCTTTCGATTGCATAAACCGGCTGTTACAGGCAGAAAAACTGAATGACGCGACCATTCGAATCCTTGCGGATGGGGCCGAATGCAAACGCCTCTTCAACTGCGTTAGAAATTCGGCGGTACTTAAGGAAGTTCCTTCAAATACTACTGAAGAGGACTTGACGGCATTATGTAAGGATGGCACATGTCAGCCACGGTATTACAGAGAAAAAGTGACTGTCGCCGGGCGCACCTTTCTGATCACGAATTACTGGTATGGTCCAAACACGCGAATGCCAGACAATCGTACACCGTTTTCCGCGTGGGTCGATAGCATAATTTAATAACATTGGTTTTCTGAGCGCCTATCAAATGATAGGCGCTTTTTTCGTGAGTAGCGTTCTTTCATTGGTTATTCTTATGAACTTTCGAAGTATTCGAATAGCGCCACTTTTCCGCATACATTATATCAATGTTGACGTCCTATTTGTTGGATATACAGAAAACATAATCACTTTGAGTAAAAACATATTCACTTGGTTTTTTGCACATAAATAAACCAGAAGTCAACAACAATGACTTCCGGTCGATTGTCTTCTAACATCCATGGTATAGAATATTTATCGACTTTTGTGTTTCAGTAGGTACCGGTGTTCTCGTAAGGTAGTCTTTAATGTTTTCGCGGCCTTCACGATAACGACTCGCTCATAATCGCTGCAATCGGACAGAATCATTGTTATCTCTTGGCTTGCCGCCGCGATTGAATCATTCAATTGTTCCGACAAAAGCAGGTCTGTCGGAATTTCCAGGGCATTTGCAATTCGCACAAAGGTCTCCAGACTCATACTTTTGTTTCCGCTTTCTATGTAACTGACATAGGTTGAAGACTTGTCGATCAGTTCCGAGAGCATGGCCTGCGACAGTTGGCTGCGTTTGCGATATTCTTTGATTCGCTGCCCAATTGCGTAATAGTTAAGACTCATAAAATAGAACCTCCAAAAATAATTTTGCAGTTCCATTATAGTGTCCTGGATAATTAATCGTCTGCGCTTTATATCATTTTAGCCTCAAGTTGATATAATTCTTGCGAAAGATAGCCTGCAGTTGAAGTTCGGGGAGGTGAGCCGATGGCCGGGCGAGATATTATGGAGAGCCAGATAATCGGCTCCCGCATCAGAGAGGTACGAATAAAGAAAGGCATGAGCCAAGCTGAGCTTGCAGTGAAAGCGAATATTTCCTTGCCGCATATCAGCGACATAGAACTCGGAAAAACACGAATGATGCTTGCATCGTTTGTTCGTCTCACAGAAGCTTTGCAGGTATCTGCGGATTCTCTGCTCAGAACGGATATTCCCGAAGTGAAGGGGCTGTACCAAAACGAGTTTGCAGAGATTCTCAGCGATTGCACGCCGGCGGAAATTGACTCGATACTCAAGATCGTGAAAGAACTGAAATCCACTATGCACAAGAAAGAGGAATATTGATATCTATCAAAGCGGGTTGGAGAATATCCAATCCGTTATTTTATCTTGTATATAAACCAGGAGTCATGAACTTGACTTCTGGTTTATTCTTTTCTGCTCCTTCAGCTTGTATAATTGCTAACACATATATAAAAACAAACCCGGAGGGTTTTTTATGTCTGATCTGATTGCAACAAGCGAAGAGACTGAGCTTGATATTATACCGTCCTTCGATTTCTTATTCGAGAAAGAAAACGAACAGCAGACGCAGTTGGCGGAGCATCGGGCATGGCTCAAAACCATTAAGCACGAGCGGCCTCTGCCGAGACATCACTTCAAAGTCGCAGTATATATCCGCTACTTCAATCAAACCAAATATGAGGATTACCTTGCTTTTCATAAGCAGCAGTTTACAGAAACCATTGGCCTTTGCCCCAATTGGGAGTTTGTTGGATTCTATGTGGATGAAGGCGGAACCGCACCGAATATGGAAAGCGCAGAGGCGTGGTCAAATTTGCTTCAGGATTGCTATGATGGAAAAGTCGACCTCATTATTACGCAAAAGGCAAGTAATATTTCCAAGAAGCTATCGGAAATCACGTTCTGTTCAAGAATCCTTGCTGTGCTTGAAAGGCCGGTCGGGATCTACTTTATTTCTGAGGACATCTATACACTGGCTTCATACTATCAGGATGATTTAAAAGATCCGTTCTTTTTGCCGACTCCTGACTGGCAGTTGCTGCCTGATGACGATTCTGAGGTAAGAGGTATGCTGCATGATTGATCCAAGCAAAAAGAAGAAATATGCCGAACAGAAGGAACGGGTTCACAGACGCATCTATACTAAGGTCGACCCGGACAACTACGAATTTATTCCGGCGAAGAAGCAAGTTGATTATTATGACAATGACATGGAGCAAAGAGTTGCAGTATACGCCCGTGTTTCCACAGGCAATATTCAGCAGACATCCTCGTATGAGCTGCAGAAAAAATATTATGAAGATTTCGTTGTCCGTCACCCAAACTGGACACTTGTAAAAATCTATGCGGATGAAGGTATCAGCGGCACATCTCTGGCGCATCGCGATGAGTTTAATCAAATGATTGCTGACTGCCGCGCCGGTAAGATTGACATGATTATTACGAAGAGCGTTTCCCGTTTTGCCCGTAATGTTGTCGATTGTATCAGTATGGTGAGAACCCTTGCGGAACTTGCGCACCCTGTTGGCATATTTTTTGAAAGCGAATGCATCTTTTCTCTGAAAGACGACTCCCAAATGGCACTTTCATTTCAAGCTACCATGGCACAGGAAGAATCCCATATCCGGAGCCGAAGCATGGAAACATCTCTGCGCATGCGGCTTGACGGCGGTCTCCCTTTAACGCCGAAGCTTCTGGGCTATTCGCACGACACAGATGGCAATCTGGTCGTAAATCCTGATGAGAAGTCTACCGTTAAGCTCATATTTTACATGTATCTCTTCGGCCACTCCACGGCAGAGATTGCGGATACATTGACAGAGCTTGGAAAGAAAACTTATTTAGGGAATATCAAGTGGACCACCAACTCTATCGTGCAGGTGCTTCGCAATGAACGTCACTGTGGTGATGTTTTAACCAGGAAAACTTTTACGCCGAACTATCTGAACCATAAATCAAGAAAGAACAGAGGCGACAGGCCGCAGAGTCTTTACCGAAACCACCATGAAGGTATCGTATCGAGAGATGATTTCATAGCTGTTCAGCATCTTCTGGATAATGCGAAGTATGGCAACAAATCCATCTTGCCTGAATTACGGGTAATTGACAGCGGTCTGCTCAAAGGGTTTGTTACGGTCAACCCCCGGTGGGCCGGTTTCAAACCTGTCGACTACTATAAGGCAGCTGCCAGCGTTCACTCCGCCGGGGAGACTGAAAATGATGATGACGGCTATGAGGCTGAAGAGCCGGAACTCCATATCACTGTGGAAGCTGGTGACTTCGATATGCGTGGCTTTGAAATCACCCGCTCAGAGTTCTTTGATTCCTGTCGCCGCCCGTATGTGATTTTTCAGGATAAGAAGATCAAATTCAGCACAGCTTGTGTTAGGAAGTTTGACAAGAATAACCAAGTCGAATTTCTGGTAAGCCCCAGCGAAATGAAGTTTGCGGTTAGGCCTGCATCGAAAAGCAGCAGAAACATAGTTGTCTGTTCAAAAGTTGCCAATGGCATTTATTATCCCAAAGATATTTCAGGTGCGGCTTTCATTGACACGCTATACGAATTGTTTGGCTGGAACTCAGATTTCAAATATCGAATCTCCGGTTCGCTTTACCAGAAGGACAACGAGGTTTTATATCTGTTCAGGATGAATGACGCCGAGGTGTTTATCAAGCCATATCTACTGGCAGGTAAAGGCAATGCTGAGAACCAAAACGCTGCTATTAAGCCGCTGTCTGTTTCCGGTAAAAGAGTTCGCGCAGTGCCGGAGGAGTGGACAGGCTCATTTGGAAACCAATATTATCTGCATCAGCACATTTTTCCTCCCATTGAATCGCAGAGCGAGAATGATTGGAAGATAAGAATGGAAGGTCAGCTTTTTGAAACCGGAGAGAAAATTCATGTTACCGGTTTTGATGAGCTTCGCCGCTTCATCAATCTGGAACTGAGCAGAGATACATCGGAGGAGAAAGTGAATGAGCAACTTTAACGCCGGGCAGTCCCAAGAGGTGATAGAGTTGGGCGGCGAATTTGACTATGAGGGGTATCAGGTGGTTCGCCGTGAGTTCTTTGCGCATATCAATGAGCCGTCTGTCACTTTCAACAATTATAAAGTGTACGTCAACGCGGCGTGTCTAAATCGGTTCCCAACTGTGGACTATGTGCAGGTACTGGTGAACCAAGACAACCGGATTCTTGCCTTGCGTCCGTGCCGTGAGGAGGAACGAGACGCTTTCAGATGGTGTACATCCGGTTCCGGGAGGAGAAAGCCCAGGCAGATCACCTGCAGATTGTTTTTCGCAAAGGTGTTTTCCTTAATGGGTTGGAATCCGGATTATCGCTATAAGCTGCTCGGCAAGGTTATCCATGCAAATGATGAGTATTTGGTTGCTTTTGATCTGTCTGCGACGGAAGTATATCAGCGCGTATTTGAGGATGGTGAAAAGCCGAAGACATCTCGGGTTCCTGTTTTTCCGGAGGGATGGCAAAATCAGTTCGGTTTGCCGTTTGAGGAACACCGTAAATCCATGCAGATCGATATTTTTGAAGGATACGCCGTATATGGCATCAAGGATAATACCGCCTCTGTGGCTGCGGCAAATCCGAAAGATGAAGCTAATAATCTGCCCGATATTTTAATTCATTATGACATTCCAGGAGGTTCAGGAATATGAGTGAACAAAAACCTTTCGTCGCAAACCTAACCATTGACTTAAGCAGGAATAGATTTCGAATTCACCAGGACACCCTGCATAAACTTGGCGATCCTGCATACATTCAGTTTTTAATCAATCCGGAAGATGGCTTCATTGCAATATTAGGTTCCGAAAAGCCGTTAGCAGGCGGTACGGCGAACAGGGTAACACTATATAACGCCAGTCACTCAAGGTCAGCCGAGTTCTACAGTTCAAATCTGATGAATAGCATCTTTAAAATCTTCGGTTCACTGGATTTTCGCTATAGCTACCGTCTTACCGGAGAAATTGATCAAGTAAATCGGGTTGCGTATTATTCGATGCAAACACTGCAACGGGTTGAACGGAGGACGCCGGGTGACAGAAAAAGCATATAAGCAGCTCGATATTGATACCGAATTCAAGAATCTGATTCGGCCTCTGCACAAAGAAGAGTACATGCAGCTCGAATTGAATCTTGTTGTAGATGGTTGCCGCGATCCGATCATTACCTGGAACAATACCATTGTCGATGGGCATAACCGTTACGAAATTTGTAATCGCCTGCACATCCCATACGCAACACAGCAGATCGAATTTGAAAGCCGGGAAGCAGCGGTTATCTGGATATGCAGCAATCAACTCGGGCGGAGAAACATCACCGAGGAAACACGCAAATACTTAATCGGCAGGCAGTACGAAGCTGAAAAGCATGCCGGCTGTCGGAAAAATGCCAATGGATATAATCAATATATGAAGTCACCTGAAACTGAAATCGCGGATAGTCCGGATGACTTGACCAGCCTGGACCGGAAAGAGAGTAATCGCCGCACTGCCTGGCGGCTTGGAGAGGAATATCACATATCTTCCGGAACCGTTCAGAAGTACGCCCGATACAGTCAGGCTCTGGATACCATCGGTAAAAAGGTACCTGAGCTAATTCCTCAGATACTTTCGGGAAGCTATAAAATCTCTCATGAGAATGTGGTTGCACTCTCTATGATGGATGCAGAAGAAATGCAAAAACTAAATAGAAAAATTGGGCAAGGTGCGGCGCCGTTTATTCGCTACAGCGAGTCACGTAGAGAGATTTCTGGTGAAGTGAGTAAACCGACCTTACAGATCACTGATACGCCCGTTATCAAAACTATGCCAGCATTTGATCCTGATGCCGAAGTTGCCGGACTTACGCTCACGATTCCGTCATGGACAAGTTCTATTGAGCGTACAAAATCAACAGCAGATTTAAATATCATTTCTTCGTCTGCAAAAGGCAGGCTTGAAGAAGCTTTGAATGAGCTGCAAAGCACGGTGCAGGAGATGCTCAGCGTAATTAAGGGGGATGCCTGATGCCTGACTACAGTATGTTTGTTCCTTGTGTTCACTTTGAACAGATTCCCATTAAAAATTTGGTTTCCAACCAGGAGTACCAGCGAAATCTTTCACAGCAACATGTTGAAAATGCGGCTGCCCACTTCGACCTCCACCAGATTAACCCGGTAAAAGTCAGCCGTCGTAACGGCGTCAACTTTGTTTTTAACGGCCAGCACACTATCGAGATTGTTGCGCTTGTCTCAGGTTCACGGGATACACCTGTCTGGTGCATGATTTATGACGACTTGAATTATGAGCATGAAGCAGATATCTTTGCCAATCAGATGAAGTATGTGAAACCACTCAAACCTTATGAGGTGTTCATGGCAAATGTGGAAGCAGGAAACGATAAGCAGCTCATCATAAAGGATTTGGTGGAATCCTATTCCCTTACCATTGGTCAAACGAAAAACTACGGCGTTATCTGCGCAGTTTCATCGGTTGAAAGTATTTACGATAAATTCGGATATCACGTATTGGATCGCACTCTTCGTTTATGCGTAGGCGCTTGGGAAGGGGATATGAATTCGCTTTCCGCCAATTTTCTGAACGGTGTAGCTCGGCTTGTAGTCGCTTTCGGGGATTCCATCAAAGATGATCACTTTAAAGAAAGAGTGGGCGTTATGTCCGTCAAGCAGCTTTCCCGCACCGCAAAAGAACGGCGACCGGGGTCTATTGGCTATGCCGAAGCTATGCTCGTGGCATATAACAGAAAATGTAGATATCCGCTTCGCTGGGGTAGGCTCTATGAAAAGAATCTTGGAACTACCGACGGCCTTGATGCTGATGTTGACCTGCCGGATGCCAATGCTGGGAAGCCGGATGAGGTGGACAAGTCGGAAGAATAAGTAAAGCCGGATTCTCCAAACATAATTTGAAAAATCCAGCTCTGTACTTATGTGAAAATCTATGGTTGAAGCGAAAAGGCCGGGCGCATATATTCAATTGCGCCCCTGCTTAATCCGTAGTTTTCCGCAATTTTTGCCCAGTTATTTTTTACTGTTTCACAGAGCTCTGCGGAAGCGGTATCCGCGTCCTTTTTTGTAAGGCCAAAGTATTCGGCAACCTCGACGGACAATGAAAGGTCAATACTGTTGTCAGCCTCGCTGACATTGAGCGAAAGCCTGTCGCCGGACGGCACCGGGTTCACATCAAAGAGCGGCGAGAGCCTCCAGCCGGTAGGCGTCAGAATAAAGCCGTGGTTGCGAAGATGGTCGTCGGTATTGGAAACCGCCATATTGAAGACGATTCGCTTCCACAGCTCTGCCAAATCCTGTTTCGGCTCGGCGCCGTTTGCCCGGATGTACGCCGCAAGGTCAAGATAACTCGTTCCATCCGCCGCGGAGGCGCCGTCCGTTTTACCAAGCAGCGTCATGGCGGAGGCAAAGTGTATGCGCCTTTTCCCGTCTCGGTCAAACCGCTTGACCAGAAAGGTGCCGCCGGTTTTTGAGAAGGTTTCGAGTTTTGACTCCGGTACATCAAGCGAACAGAGCCGGGCCAGATCATGTACGACCTTCTCCCACGCGCCGCTGTTGTACTCATCGTGCTTTGACGGAAATTTTGCGATCCACAGGGAGCCGTCGGCCGCCTGCACGGACGCTTTCGGTCGTGCGCCGCCGAGTGAAGAACCGGGGGCCAGAAGCTCCCGCAGCCACTTTTCTCCAAGGCCGTTATCGTCATTTTCAAAAGCGATGGATGCGTTTTCCAATGTCCGAAGGCTGATCCAGGGAGGCGTGGAGAATGATTTCTCGTTGGAGAGAAATTCACCGCCTTCTTCCAAACTAAAACGAAGAGCGCCCATGCGGGATTCATCGTACACGCCGAGCAGGAAATCGCTTTCCGTCAGCTTGCGGGGTTTGCGGTCTTCTTTTCGGGCGTCAATTGCCTCCTTACGCTTCATGAGGAGTCTGCCCCATCTGTCGGGGCAGGAATCTGCGAACAGCCCGAACAGGTCCTTATCAAGGGGCGTATACTGCCGTCCTCGATAGAGAGAAAGATCCGGGTCGAGAGAGTAGGCGCTCTCAAAAGAACGCAGCCACTCATCCGCGTATTCAAAGGAGAAGGTCTCCTGGCCTCGGATAAACGAGGTATGCAGTCTGCCGATCAGCGAGGGTTTCTCGCTGCGCCAGTTCTCATATACAAATATGGTCTTTTCAATTTGAGCCATGATCAATCACCTTTCTTCGGTGCGCGTTTCCTTGTGGGCAAGTCCAAGTCCTGAAGCTTTCTGCCGAACTCATCGTCTTTTGCAATCAATAGCAGGTCCGTGTCCAGATTGTTGAGCGCGTGTAAAACGGCAGCATACGAGCCGATGGCGACTGTGGATGAGCCGTTTTCAATCGCATTCAGTGTTTGTCTGCTGATTCCGGCTCGTTCCGCGACGAGCTGCGCAGATAATTTCCGTCTCAATCGCGCGAGTTTAATCTGCTCGCCCATTTGCTTGAGTATCTCGCGTGTTTTGGGCATTATAATAGCCGCTTTCTTACTCATATTATCACCGCCGATACTGTAATGTATAATATAATATACAACAACATTATAAATGTCAAGTATAACGGCGGTTATGTCGTTAGTTCGACGCCGTGAGACTTTCTTCGACAATATATCCGCCGCCAAAGATAATTTCCAGTTTTCCATCCGGATATACTTTGATGCACTCAATCATCTGTCGGACGATGGAATCGTCATATTGAAATTTATTTTGCTTCCGGGCTTCGATGACCTGCTGGATTTGTTCGAGCCGGTCATTCGGGGAACCGTCCGAGTTCGCCGGCTGTTGAACAGCATTGATTCTGTTTTTGAGCAGTGTAATTGTGTCCGAAATCTGTTTGAATTCGTCTTCGTGACTCTCGATATCTTCTCCATCCTGAACACTATCATTGATCAGTTCAAGCATTTTCCGATTCAGCGCATCAATTTTTCTTTGGAGCAAGTCCACCTCGTCAGAGCAGCCATTTAATCCAAGCGCTTCGCCGATAGTGGCTTTCATAAGAGTCATGTAGGTCGATTTATCCTCGTCATTGAATTTATTTAAGGCGCGCACAATGGCACTCTGCAGTGCGGGCTCATATACAGTGAGGGATTTCTTACAGTATTGTTTTCCATAATCAAGACGATTGATGCAGCGCCAGACAATTCGTTTCTTACCGTTGTTTGTCCAAGTAACTCTTTTGTATCGACTTCCGCATTCGCCACAGATCAGCACATCGGTCAACGCATATCTGGAATACTTGCCGGATGCAGTAACTGCCTTTGTGGACTGCGGAGTTCGGGTTTTCCTTCGAAGCAGTTCCTCCTGTGCTTTGTGAAAGGTCTCTCGGCTGACAATAGCGGGATGACTGTTTTGAACATAGTACATTGGAGCCTCGCCTGTATTCTTGCGCCGTGTCTTTGAGATACAATCGATAGTAACCGTTTTCTGCAGGATGGAGTCACCACAGTATTTTTCGTTCGCCAAGACTCCGGCGATCATGGCATCACTGAAGGTCAATTTCTTCCCAGGTACTTTGATCTTCTCCGCCTGCATTATTGCGGAGATTTTCCTTGGCGTTTCTCCGGCAAGATACATATTAAAGATGCGCACCACGAGAGCTGCTTCTTCAGGCACAATCTCAGGCATGCCATCTTCGCCCTTTCGATATCCAAGCAGTTTCTTATACACAAAGACCGCATTGCCGTCCTCAAATCTTTTTCGGTAGCTCCATGTAACATTCTTGCTCATGCTTTCGGACTCGGATTGGGCAAAACCAGCGTAGATAACAAGGTACAGCTCGCTGTCGATCTTGAGCGTATCAATATTCTGTTCCTCGAAGAAAATTCCAATACCCTTGGATTTTAGGATGCGAACATGATCCAGACAATCCACGGTGTTTCTCGCAAATCTGGACACGGATTTGGTGATAACATAGTCGATTTTCCCGGCAAGGCAATCGTTGATCATCTTCTTGAATGCGGGGCGTTTATCAGCTCTGGTTCCCGAAATACCTTCGTCCGCATATAGTCCGGCAAACGCCCAGTCTTTTCTTGCGGCGATCATCTCCGTGTATACCTTTTTCTGCGTGGTATAGGAGGTGAGCTGTTCTTCACTGTCCGTGGAAACACGGCAATAGGCAGCCACGCGCTTCTGTTGATATTTTTCTTTATCCACAATCATTGAGCGTTTTGGCTCAATGACTGAGATGGTCTTTTTAGGGATCTTGGTGACTTGCATCAGACTCATCTCCAATCTCTGTTTCCGTTTTTGTATGCAGTTTGAGCTTGCCGCCTTCATCAAGAGTGATGTAGCTGACAAGGTCTGTAAAGTAGGTGATATTAAATTTGTCCTGTGGATTCATCATTTCCGCTCTTTTCCTGGCGATTGAAGCCGTTATATTTAATTTGCTACTGCTCTCTTGATAAATCTGACCTGCCATGTCGATGGTTTTAGCTATGACAAAATCCTCATTGGGATTATCTCTTTCAAGTTCAAGGCTGATTTCATTGTTCAGCTTTTGGACAGCAGGCGTCATCGCATGACGTTTCTTCTGTCGTGGGATCAGGAGTTCGCTATTGCAGATGATTCGATTTATGAGCACAGCAGTTTTTTCCAGAAGCTGCGTATCTCCGATACGAACCTTTAGACCACACGCATCATTTGTACACATCCAACTTTCACGAATCCTATGCTTATTGCTTACACGTCTTCTCATAGAAGAGCCGCATTTTTCACAGCGGACATAACCCCGCAGAAAGTTGATCGCTTCGCAATCCTTTTCAAAGGTGTTGCGCTGCCGGGCAGTTTTCAGGTTTACAGCTGTTTCATAGAGATCCTCATCAATAATCGGGTCATACTCACCATCGCCAATATATTTTGCGTTGTCGATGATCCGGGCAATACGCGCCTTATCCCATGTATCCGTTCTTTCGTTATACGGAATTCTTTGCTCCGTTAGCTGCTCGGCGATGCATTTCAAAGAAGATCCGTCGATATACGCATCGAAGATTGCACGGATAACATCCGCTTCATCATGTTCGATAATCGTCCTGCCGTTTCGTATCGTATAGCCATAAGGGATGTAGCGTATTTTCTTCATGATAGGATTCTCCTATATCAGATCAGCTCTGTGAATTTCAGCCCGCCGTGGACGGTGATCGTCATTTCATCATGTCTGTTGATCGAAATCTCTTTTACAATCTCGAGGAACAATTTCTCATCGAAGCTCTCAAGCGGCTCTTCAAGTTCATCCAAAGTCGTTTTCAGATGCTTTACATCCTCCAGCATACGGATGATATGAGATTCCAACGCGTTTTGGCGCTCCTTTTTCAGCTTTGCGAGTTGATTGCTTATCTCACGCACCTGCGCCTGATGTACTTCAGCAGTAAGGTATCCCTTCGAACGGAGCTGTTCAAGCATTAGCATCTTAGCGTTCAGCGCAGCAATGCTCTGACTCATTTCCCTTGCGGTCACATTATTTTTCTTGTACATCAGCGTGGCTGACTCAAGGCGGGCGATTACCTGCCCAAGAATGTTCTCCTCACCGAAGCGGAGCTTGTTTACCATGGCGATAAAGCCATCGTAGATGCGCTCCTCGCTGTAATAACTGGAGCTGCAGGCGTTCCGATCACTCATGTGGCGAAAGCAAACCCATTTGGTAGTTCCCGAGACAAGCCTTCTACGAAAATACGAGCCGCACTCAGAACACTGAATGCGGCTCGTAAGAGGGTAGATATTTTGTGTTGTCACTTTCGAGAAGGTTTCCTGTCTCTTTTTGAGAAGCTTTTGGACTTTTTTGAAGGTATCGCAGTCAATCAGCGGAGCATGTGTACCCTTGGCATAGAACTGATCTTCTTGACCACGATTGGTGAATTGCTTAAACGGGACTGTCATATCTCTGTAGGTTTTCTGATAACAACAATCACCGATATATCTTTCGTTCGTCAGTATGTAGGCGACCTTGGCTGACCGCCAGGTGTTTTTGCCCGTCTTTGTTAGAATACCATGCGCATTCAGTTCCCGAGCGATCTCAGAGGTAGAGTAACCGTTTAAGTACTTCTCATAAATTGACCGGACGATTTCTGCTTCCGGTTCATAAACCATCAGTTCTTTGTCTATCAGGCGAAATCCATAAGGAGCATTGCTGTCCACATATTCGCCGTTCTGCATGCGCTTGACGATGGATAAGCGCTGATTCTGAGAGATTGCTTTAGACTCTTCCTGCGCAATGGCAGAGAATGTATTAAGCAGCATTTCATCACCAAGCGCCAGTGTATAGATGCCCTCTTTCTCAAATTGAACGCCGACGCCAAGAAGCTTTAACTTCCGAACATAGGCGAGGGACTCTTTTGCATTTCGTGCGAATCGGGATACGGACTTCGTGATGATGAGATCAAGTTGATGAAGCTCGCACAGACGAATCATTCTTTGGAACTCTATGCGATTATCTGCTTTCATTCCGGATAGACCTTCATCTGCAAATATCTCTACCAGCTCCCACTCTTTACGTTTTTGAATGAGACTGGTATAAACTCTGATCTGAGTAGCATAGGAGTTTTGCTGATCTGCCGAATTCGACGATACCCGGCAATAGGCTGCGACTCTGGTTTTTCCCATGGCCTGTTTTGTAATTGGCGATATCAGCTTCGCTTCGGGCATCAGCAATTTCTCCTTTCTTCCAAGAGTGATTATATTTTCGGGCTTTCTGTATATGTTTTGGTTAGTATCAAAATATGATACTAACCTTAAGCCTTGCGGTAACACACATTATACCGACACCTTTTCTGAATAGCTATACAAATGTGAGCAGAAAAGAAAAAGAATTATTCGGCTATGACGATGTCCGCGCCGGTTAATTTGAGATAGTATTTCTTGGCTCTGAGATATTCCTTCTGCGAAATGGAACCGCTTTCGAGCAATTCCCTAAGCACGGCTACGATATAAAGAAAGTTGGCGTTTTTTGTGTTTCGATGTGACAGCATGGCCTTCTCCTCCTTTTTGATGTTTTGCGTCATGCTTAATATCACAAAAATAGGGGCCGCTCATGTTTGGTTGAGCAAACTGGTCGCTATGTCCTTACATTTTGAGCGACCCCCATGGCATCTGACATTAAGTCAAATTTTATAACGGCTCTGTTCGACACTACTCCCTGAGCCAAGGCGGCGGACTGCACTGCGGCTGGCGCCGCACTCCGGGAATCTAACCCCTCCGAGGATCTCTCCGAGCTGCCCCCATTGTTTGAGACTGTGGCTGGGCAGGGGTACCATTATAGGCTGACGGGGTCGTTGCACAGCGGCTTGCCAAAGCCGCCTGCCGGGGATGAGTGTGCGCTCGCTGCCTTAAAGGCCGTTGCTTGATGGAGTGTTTCTCCACAGGCGGGTCTTGGCGCATCCCCGGTATCGCTTTCCTGTTTCGCAGGACCGTCAGCTGAAGTTATGCAGTTGCCGGATATGACCGCTTTTGCGGTTTTTTTCAAAGGGCAAAGAGAGGAAGCTTATTTATCCCCTCACTGTGTAGGCAGCGAAAACGGCTTTTTTACAACCAAATTTCAGAAATTATTGAAAAACTTTTTCAAACGCAGGATTTGCTTACTTACGGCCTGCTGTGTAATATCAAGTCGTGCTGCCAGTTCACATTGGGTTTGGTCATAAATCACCAAAAGCGTCAGTAGTTCCAGATCTTCATCGGACAGCCGCTTCAGCTTGCAGACCAGGCGTTGGTCATCAATTGATTGAATCCAATCGAAACGCCCGGAGAAAGTATCTTCTTCAAACGTGACAGACAGCGATTCAAATTTTTTAAAAAGCATGCTTCGTCCATCATCGTCCATCATTTCATTAGGCAGCGCTTGCATCCGATTGGCGAAGGTGCGGTCTTTACAGAACAATTCCCAGTCGAACCGGCGCATCTCCTCGATGGCATCCTTGTCCATTCCTTCTCGCTCGTACCACGCCGCCGTTTTTGCCCACTCCGCCTCGAATTTTCTTTTCTCTTTTCCGTAGTTAAAACGCATTTTTCGTAACCTCCGTAATTTTTGAAATAAAGTGGATTTCAAAAATCAGAGATCACGGATATTTAGTACTGTACGGTTGCCACAGCCTTTTCATAGAAAAAGGTCCTTTCCCGAGCCTGTCGGGAAAGGACCTTTAACGCAGTACGAAGATAATCCGGGCAGCAAAAAAGCGCCGTAGAAATCAGACTGAATATAGATGTTTCTATTAACTCAGTCTAACTTCGTACGGCGCTTGGCAGTCTCCACCGGCTTACGCCGGATTCTCTCCGCTTGCTCGATTAAAAGTATTGCAGTTTATTCAGTTGTATAGGCCGTTTTTATCGATGCTGGCGCTCTCTCCGCTGATGAATGATGGTGTGCCGCCGCTTCATGCGGCGAAAATAACCCAAGTTGATGGGGTATTCTGCCTTACATTTTTTGCAGTAGACCATTTTATGTCCAGTGGCATCAGAGAACACTCTTTCAACAAGATAGCCGCAGTATGGGCAATTGATATCCCGCATGGTGAGCTGCGCAGCTTCCTCTTTTGAGGCGCGCAGCTTGTGTGAGACCTGCGAAGGAATCGTTTTTATCTGCCGGTAGGTTCTGACTTTACTCAATTCGAACCGCCTGCCTTTCCAAGTCCCATGTCTTCCACAATGTATTCCGCAAGCGGGCGACGGATCAGGAACCCGAGTTCTCTGAGCCGGATGAAAAATGCCTGAAAGGACGCGCCCATATCGCCGGCCATTCGGCTGATCAGCAGCCGGTCTTCAGGGCGGAGCACATTGTCTCCATACACCGGGATGCCATCCGTAACGCCATAGCGCCGTACCAGATTGCATACCATGAAGCGCGCCATCAGCAGCGCGGCTCCCATCCGGTCAAATATTGCTTCTGACATTGTGAAAAGCTGCCGGAAATCCTCTGGCTTATAGCAGCGCTCATAATCAAATTCGCGGTGGTATCCGGCCCGGGGCAGAGCCCGATCCAGCACGAAGTGAGCGCCCTCATGGATGATGGTAAATCTGCGTCTGCCGCTTTCAGATTCACAGCGAAGGTATTTATCAATGATGATTGTACCTTTTGAATAAACCCTCGAAACAGCAGATCCGTTCTCATAGACCCGAATCGGCGTTATCCCATCTGAAATAAAGCCGATCTTGTCCGGGTCATCTTCTGCAAAAGAGCGGTAAAGCAGCGGCAGCCCAAGAAAGTCGGTAACAAAGCCTTCTACATCCACGCAGAATGTTGTGTCTGCCGCTTCGCCCAAATACTGACGTATCAACTCGTCGCCAAGTTCGTCGATAGCGTCATACGTGAAAAGATTCATAATTCAGGTATCGCCTCCTACGGAGAGTAGTCCACATACCATCGCGACCCCTCCCGATAAAGAAATTTCTCCGCACGACCGATCTTTATTGTATAGCGAATTCCTTCATGATTATGCTGAGGCGCATCGCAAGTATGAAGCACTTTGGCAATCTCCCATTTTCGTCCATCGTCCCAATTGATCCTCTTTGGAATCAGGATGCCGTCCTTATCAAAACGGCAGTCCACTTCCACATAGTGCTTCGGCACTTACGTCACCTCCCTTTACAAAGCCTTGATCACATGTGTTGCTACACCCTGTACGCGCAGGTTTTTGACATAGATATCGGTGTATTTTTCATTCTCCGGGTGCAGATAATAGCGCCTTTTTTCACGGTCATATTCCAGCCTTTTCAGCGTATTTTTTTCTTCGTCCGTCAGTGCAACGACTATCTCTCCGATACCGGCGTCCTGCTGTTCACGAATGACGACCAGGTCTCCATCGTCAATCTGAGCGTCAATCATAGAATCGCCGGATGCTCTGAGAACATAGAAGTCACCGGAACCGAAAACAGATACAGAAAGGGGGATATATTCTTCAATCTGAGCTTCTTTTTCCTCCGGAGTTCCGCAGGGGATGGAACCCACAAGGGCGGCCCGGTTGAAATCCGGACTCATCAGCTCAATTTTCGGCGTGGAAGTAACGCCGCGGTCATAGGAGATCATGCGTTTGTCGGCCATTGCTACAAGATAGCGCTGCGCGGACGAGACGGAGATTCCAATGGCTTTCGCAACCTCACGCACGGTGGGTGTGGAGGAATATTTCTTAAAGTATTTTTCGATATATTCCTGAATACGGAGCATCAGCTCCGGGTTTTTGCTTCTCATGCAGTTTTGCTCCTATCTGGGACAAATGTCCCTGATATGTTTGTAGTATAACTGCCTCTTGTTGCAAAAACAAGAGGGGCAAAGCAAAGGTGCGGCCAAATGACCGCACCTGAAACCAACTTTTTTAATTCTGCGCGTTTTCGAGCATCTGCACGTATTGTTCTTTCACCTTTGCCGGACTCTTTATCCGTATCCCGCCGGAAAATTGAAATACCCATGCAAAGAAGGTCTGGCTTACCGATACCTCAACCGTGGCAGTAAAATGATCCCTGTCGGTCTTACTGACCGGAACGTCTTCGCCGAAACGATCAATTACATAATTCATGAGTTCATTCCGACATAGGAGTTTTACTTTCTGATTTTCTCCGTCGTACATGCTGAAGACATTGACCGTGTAGTCCACCGGGTCAAAGTCCGTGGGACGGGGAACTGCGTATATATCAAGGATATCGGGCTTCTTCATACGGTCAACGCGGAAAGTGACGATTTTTTGATGGAAGTCGGAATACCCCAGTACATAGTATTTGTCCTCATTATAGAGCATGGCATACGGAGAAAATACATACGGCTCGCCGTTGCGCTTGGGCAGAAGCTCTTTCTGCGGTGTATATTCACAGTAGACGAATGAAATCTGCTTCCCTGCGTTGATGGATCTGTGGATGATGTCCACCGTGTAGTAGATGGATTCGTTTTCCGGCTTGATGCGTCCGATTGTGTAGAGATGCCGCTCCAGTTCTTTGGCGTTGTGGGCGTTGGTGAATGACATGAGCTTTTTGACCAGTGCGTCACTCTTCCTGGCGGTGATAAACTTGGAGGATTCCACCGCGTCCACCAACAGCTTGAGTTCCGCCAGCTCAAACTTCCTGTCGGAAAAATAATACTTGATCTGCGTGCCCCTGGTATCCATGATCTCAATCTCGCAGTTTTTCAGTGCGGCCACATCTGCCTTGACCGTGCCGCGGTCGGTGGGGACGCCCTGACTCTGGAAGTATGAGACGATCTCCGCCGTGGACAGCGGATGGTCTTCGTCTGTTTGCGTGTATAAGAGCTTTAAAAGTTCTATCAGGCGTTCCTTGCCGGTCATGGCTAAACCTCGCTTTCTGGGGAGTAATTTATGCGCAACGAAACCTGTTTCAAGTCCTGATCACATGGTATAAAATTCTTTAATAAGGTTCGTTATTTCTTCATTTTTTTACGATAGTCAGTGATCCATTTGACATATAATTCAATATCTTTATCAATTTCGTCAATACTAAATTGCACCAACTGCGAATCAGTCGGCTGAGAATGCTCAACAAATGAATACTTGCTCATCATATCATCGACCATTCTGCAATCTTCAACAGCAATGTTTGGCATTTTCATGATAATACCACTTGTCATGATACGCCGCTTGAAGCGGTGCACCATGCCGAGTAACAACTCATCTTCAACAGACCGCTCCACACAAATTCTGAATTGCTGGCAAATACGCTCAAGCGCATCTCGGTATTCCTCAGAGTCTGTATCTTTCTTCTTTATCTGTGAAATTTTATTGCGTAATCCGTTAAGTTGCGATACAAGTTTTCCATGATACAAATCTTCAAAGTCTGGCAGTCCTTTTCCCTTTATACCACTTCTAATGTGATTCTCTTTTAGTAAAACGCCATTTGTCTCGCAAGCATCACTTATGCCTACGAGCAAAGATATTCTGTGGGTAAACACTATTACTTGCCTACACTTTGCAAGCTCTATAATCCTTTTTGTTGCGCTTTCTTCATAATTTAAGTCCAATGATGAGATCGGATCATCAATAATAATTGGTGTAAGTTCATCTCTGCCCGTGGCGTCAGCGAAAAATGCTGCCAAAGCTACAATTCTTTGTTCACCCTCACTAAGAATATCTCCAGGCTTACATTTTTTCCCACTATCGGTATCTATGGATACTTTGTAAGGAGAGTTTCCTTTTTGCGATGGTGCTTTTTCGAGCTTTACCTTGATTCCAGGAGCCAGTTTCGATAGCTCGCTCGTGAATCTTTCAATATAGGCGGCCGTAATCAGCACTTCTGCCAATTTGTTCGCTTCAGCTGTTATTTTATTCGTCGTAAGATATTGTTTTGCGTTATTGAGATCTGCAATAGAACACAAATTGCTTATCACGCGCTGAATGATTTGCCTGTTATCAAAAGCCCATTTCTGAAACTTGAGCATGTCAAATTGCATCTTCAATTCAGCTTTTTTCTCATCATTCAGGGCATTTGTTAGGTTCCCTTTCTCAGCATCATAGGTATCCTTTATTTTGCTCAGTATGCTAATCGCATCTTTCAGAACAACAGAACCAGCGATGGTATAGCAAGTATCTATATTATCTGCCGATTTCAGATCACCAAGCGCCTTGTAAACAGCAATTATCGACGTTAATTCTTCCTCTGTAAGTATACCCTCTAAAGTGTGTTTGACCTGCGCTTCTGAATATGTTCTGGTATATAAATTCTCGCAAATCGATTCAAATGCTTTCCTTGCATTAGCAAAATTAATATTGCATGTTCCATTTATGTACTCGTTAACATTAGCAAAGCGTTTTTGCACATTATCGTTTATAATCTGATGACATAAAGGGCATATTGATCCGTTTTCAGAGAAGTGCGGCCCTCCATTCTCAAATAGGACAGCTTCATAGTAGACTTTTGCTGTGTTCCAAAGTGATTTCCAGTCTTTAGAATCAATGCTGATTTTGTCATATTCGTCCGCATTTTCACCGAACAATTTCTGTGCAGCATCTAATTCCTTTTTTGCGGTCACATATTGCTGATAAGCTTCGCTAATCTTCTGTTGGTCACATGCTATATTAGCTGCCTGCAAATCTGTCAAAATTGGGGCTAATACGCGCAGGTTAGTAGCGACAACATCGAGTTTTTCTTTTACTCTTTCCGTGTCCAGAAGTTTTGGGATTTCAGTTAACTTACTATGTTTTTCCTCGTTCCATACAAGGCATTCAGGCGGGATTACAGTTTCACAAGCAATGTCACGTATCCATTTTGCACATTCAAATGAAGCAAACTCATCCGGTAAATCAATACTTTTTTCTGCTATAGCTTTTTTTTGAACTTCTAAATGCTTAGATACTCTGTCTGCAACTCCAGCAAGTTCAGTAAGCACGGTAAAGACGAAAGGCTGATAAGACACATTATTGGTAGCTGCAATGTAGGCACTTGAAATGCGCGTATCAAATACATCACACACAGACAATAATGACGTTTTCTGTTTTCCAGATAGGTTATATGTAGCTTCTTTTTGTTCTCCGTCCTGCATAACAACAACTCTGCAAGATGGCGTAGCGGCAACTGCTTTTTTGTATACATTCGGTTGTATAGGTTCTTCATAGGGGCTACCACTTAGCTCCTTAAATATACGCATAAATCCGGACTTGCCTGCGCCATTTAAGCCATAGATGACAGAAACACCATCCACAGAAAAATCAAGCCTTGCCTTATCAGTAAGAGCATTTACTCCTACAATATCCGACATCGATAAGACGGACACTTTTTCACTGCGCTTTTTTTGAGCCGCTTCCCCCTCATTGAGGTGATTATATGCAGGGACTTTCTTCTTAGCCTGTGTAACACACATTGATGCATAAACCTCTATCTGATCAGCATCAATCTCCTTTCCATTATATATTCGCCACGCAGCATCTTGAAGCCAATAGGGTTGCCCCCTCAGCCATTCCCCAAATTGAATATACGCAGCATCTGATGTTGTTTTTTCGGACTCAACAGCACCCGCTTTTTTGCTAATATCCGCCAACATACTCTTTTCTCCTCTGTAAATCTTCATCCATTATTTCTCAACATCTATGTTTATACTGTTATTTCAACCCGGCTTCCGCCGACTACTTCCTTTGTCACAATAATTTGCTTGTCGATCTTCTCTTTTAGCTCTGCCACGTGGGAAATTATTCCGACGAGTCGGTTGCCCTCCGTGAGTCCGGCAAGAGCTTTCATCGCTTGTTGCAAGGACTCCTCATCCAGGGAGCCGAAGCCCTCGTCTACAAACATGGTATCCAACCGAATACCGCCTGCGGAGGACTGAATTTCGTCAGATAGGCCGAGTGCCAGGGAAAGAGAGGCTTTGAAAGATTCTCCGCCGGAAAGTGTTTTTACACTGCGTTCCGTTCCGTTGTAGTGATCGATCACATCCAATTCCAGTCCGCTCTGGCTACGGTTGTTGTCCGCTTCCTGACGACGTTTTAGCTCGTACTGGCCGCCGGACATTACCATGAAACGAGTGTTGGCCCGGGCGATGATACGGTCAAAATAAGTCATCTGGATATAGGTTTCCAGCATTACTTTTTCTTTTCCGCTGATGTTTCCGTTTGCCGTGTTGGAAAGGGCTTTAACCCATGTCCACCTTGCTTCAATTGAAGCAGCCTCGCCCGACTTGTTTGTTATATTTTCGAGCGTTGTTCGGTTAGACGAAAGTTGGGTGAGCACTGTCTGCTTTCTCCCTGTAAGCTCTTCTTTCTTGCCCTTCAGTTCACTCTTCTGGGCTTTTTCGGTATCGATATCGATCTCCTGTTTATCTTGCAGCAACTTTTCCGCTTCCTCGGTTTTTGCCTTTAAGCCGGTAACGGTTTCGTTGCAGGTATCAAAGTCTTTCTGCGCCATATTGAGAGCATCCTTCAACGCCTTTTCACGTTTTGCAAGGTCATCTATGGCTGTTCTTGCGGCAGGCTCGCTTTCAAAACGGAGCTTTCTGGTTAATTCGGCGACACGTTGCTCAAGAGATTGCTTTTCCGTGCTTTTCGCCGCAATATTTTTTTCTGTTTCCGACAGCTCTGCTATGAGTTTCTGCTCGCTTTCCTGCTCCGTGGGAATCGACTGATCAAGCGCCTTTTTTCTTTTCACCTTGACTTCGATCATGGCTATCGCTTCCGACAATTTGGAGATGATCTCTCGTACCTCCTCATTCTTAGCCGTAAGCGCTTCCGCGACGCTGTCATAGGCTATGCCGGGAAGAAGTGCTGCGGCGATTTTTTCGATTGCTGCCTTCTTTTCTTCATAGGAGCCTTTGAGTTTTCCAGCTTCCACACTTGCGGCGGCTGCGTCCTTATCAGCCTTTTCAGATGCCTTTTTACACTTGTCAAGTTCCGCTTTTGTCGGTGCTTCCTCTGATTTTTGCGCGATACAGGGGTGCGTCAGCGAACCGCAGACCGGGCAAGGTTGGCCTTCAATGAGCGCATCTGCAAGAATTCCCGCCTGCTCGTCCAAATATGCCTTATTCTGAGCCTCATACCGGCTTTTCTTCTGCTGCGCAAGCTGAGACTTGGCTTGATAATCCTCTTGGGCGGTTGCCAAGGTTTCCTTTATTTCACCGATTTCCGTCAAGTCCTGTTGCAGACTGTCCAAGGACGTCTTTCGCTGATTTGCGTCTTTTTGTTCGGCCTCCAGCCCGGCCTTTTCCTCGCCGCATTTTTCCAGTGCCTTTTGTTCGGAGAGCAATGCGGCAATTTGCTCTTTCAGCTTTGCAAGTGCATCGGTCTTTTGGCTCAGCTGAGCTTGATTTTTCTCAAGCTCGCCGGTGACAGCGGAAATTGCTTTCTTTTTACCATCCAGTTCGGTATAATTCGGAAGCTCAGCCTCAATGGCGGCAATGGATTTATCAATCTTTTCCGATTCTGGCTGCTTTGCTTTTTCCGCTTCAAGGGTTTTCCTATACGCAGTTAGCTTTGGCGTTTCAACAGCCAATGCCTCTCTGGACTTTTTTAGTGAATCCTCAGTTGCTTTTTGCGTTTCCGCTCTTGTAATGACCTCGTTTATTTTTTCAATTGCTTTGTCCAGCTTTTTTTCCTGCTCGCTGTATGCTGTTGCCGCCTTTTCGTCCTGTTCTATGAGCTTTTTGACCAGAGCCACAACCTCATCCAATGGAAGTAAATTATCCTTGGCTTTACCTACATCTATTGAAAGCACATCATCCGCGTCGCATAAAATGCCGCCGATATACTGCTTGACGCCGGCGGAAGCGGCTTCATATTCGTTTCGTAGTTTGCCGGATTCCGATTTCAGTGTTTCCTGCAGCGCTTGAAAAAGCTGCGTGCGGAAAATCTTTTGAAATATCTTCTTGCGTTCCTCAGTGGAAGCAAATAAGAGCTTTTGAAAATCGCCCTGAGCGATCATGGCAATTTGAGTAAACTGATTTCGGTCAATCCCCATAATATCCACGATCGCCTTATTTACTTCTTTTTGCTTTGTGATCACCCTGCCGTCTGGGTATGTAAGCTCAGCGTTCGCTTTCTCAGTTGTAAAACCTTCACCTCGTGACTTTGGACGGTCATATTCCGGGTTCCGCTTCACATGGTACCGCTTGCCGGCATATTCAAAGATCAACTCCACTTCTGTGGGTGTATTGGCATCGGCATACTTTGACCGAAGCATAGCGGCCTCTCGATTCTCGCCGCTGGCTTCCCCGTAGAGGGCGAAAGTAATGGCGTCAAAGATGGTCGTCTTTCCGGCGCCGGTATCACCGGTGATTAGATACAGCCCCATTGTACCGAGTTTTTCCAGTTCCAGTTCCGTTTTACCGGCATAGGGACCGAAGGCAGACATAACAAGATTTATAGGTCTCATTTCTCGCCCTCCCAAATCTTTTCGATCATTTGGTTTATCAACGCGGATTGCTCCTCTGACATCGGCCTGTTATTTTGTAACTCATAAAACTCTGCAAACAGCTCAAAAGGTGTTTTGGTTTCCACCGCGTCAGAGCCGTTAACTTCCGCGCTGTGTCTTGTACGCTTGTTATCATAATCCAACTTCATCAAGTTGTGATAAATCACGCGCAACTTTCCCATGGCGTCAGGAATGTCCTCTTCATCGGTAAGGGTGATATGCATATAGTCGTCCTGATAGCTGGTGTTTTCATAATAGCTCTTTCGCGTCAGTTCATTATAGCTACCTTTGATTTCCGCCATATCACGCTGTGGGGTCAGAGGAACGGTTCGAACGGAAAGGCAGCCTTTCTCACCCAGTTCGACGACTGTAACGGATTTCTGATGGGATGCTTCTGAAAAAGAATATTTTAGTGGAGTTCCGGAATACCGCACTCTCTCAGAACCGATGTTTTGCGGACCGTGTATATGACCCAGCGCCACATAATCAAATTCGTCAAAAACCGACGCATCGATATTATCGGAACCGCCCACCGAAATGTCCTCTGACTCGGATCGCAAGGCGCCCGTGACAAACTGATGAGTGATCAGGACATTGCGATTGGCGGAATTAACCGGCATATTCTGTATAGCGATGCGCACGGCATCCGTGTAAGAGACGATTCCCGAATCCGGAAAAAATCTGCGTATATTAGCCGGCTTTACAAAAGGCAGCATGAAGATATTGACTTCACCATAGTCGTCATGGAGACAGAACGGGATAACATTCCCGTCATACACAGGGGAAAGATGGATTCCGCTGGCGTCCATCAGACGATTGCCGAAGGCGATGCGCTCCGGTGAGTCATGATTGCCGCTGATAACAAATACCTGTAATTTGCGCTTTGCGAGGCTTACCAAAAAATCATCAAACAGCTCGACTGCCTCTGCAGACGGTATGGATTTGTCATATATATCTCCCGCAATGATAATACCGTCCGGGCATTCATCGTCGATTGCATTGATGATTTTCTTGAGTATGTACTCTTGATCTTCCAGCATGGAAAACTCGTTAACTCGTTTTCCAAGATGCAAATCTGATAAATGAATCAGCTTCATCGGTCTTTCTCCCCCCGTGTAGGTCAATTGGCCTTCAAACAACTGTGCGTTCGTAATTTTAGTATTTATTCCACGCCTAAAGCTTTGAAAACAGCGTCTTCCGCACTGCTGTAAAAAATCAGATTAAAGCTTCCAATCAAGTCTGCAGGAACCGTGCTAAGCTCTGCGGCAGATGTAATAGGCAGTAAAATCTTTTTTGCGCCGCAATCCAAGCATACCTGTAAAACATTTGCCAGCTCGTCAACTTTTATGATTGTGCCGCTGATACTGATTTCACCCAACACAGCCAAAGAACTTACGGCTGGTTTTGATAATGCTATTGAGCAAAGTGCAATCAGCGTTGGCAGAGCAAGGTGCTTAGTCATACCGATTCCCTGTAAATCCTGATAGTTGATGATATAGTCCTTTGCGGTGGTACTGATGGAACCGCTGATGCGGTTTCCATTTGCTTTCAGAAAATTGAGCGCAGTATTGGATGCTTCCTTTGATTCCCGATCCGTACCAAGCCCGGTGCGCTCAAACTTGCCGCTGCCGGGCAACATCTGGGATTCCAGACGGAATACGCCGATCATGCCAGATCTTCCTTGCGACACGGTATAGATCTGTCCCGGATTGCACATGCCTTCCGGGATGAGTTTTCCGCCGCCCTGCTCCGGTACTGACACATAATGCTCTTCGAAGGTCTCGTTATCGATATAGGAAAAATTTACATCATAGAACTCCATGCCGCCAAGCTTTTTCAGCTGCTCTTTTACCCGTCGCCTCATCTCCAAGGAGATAGTCAGTATTTCTTCCAGCTGCTCCTTGGTATAAATACCATCCGGATACAACAGCTTGATAAAGCCGCCTACCATTTTGCGGACGGCAATGGTATCGCGCTGGTTCAGATTTTTTCCCAGACGGAAATACTTATCTAATGCATCTCCTTGCTGCTCCTTACGCAGTTCTCGTATGAACTCTGCCAAATAGTCCGTAATAAAGCCATAATCATTGGTGAAATGCTCCGGACGGAACTTCGGAATCTCCCACCCCGGAATATAGCAGTGAATACGATCCAGAAATGCCGTGTCTGTACCCATCTCAGACGGGAACGGATCGAACAGGCTTGAGGTCTTCAGCAGCACATCCACGCTCTGATTAATGTTTCCCACAAAGACCATGGAGGCGGAAGCCGCCTTCTCCTCTTTGCCGCGAGCAAAGGAGCCGGAGGCCATATAGTCTTTCATGATCTGAATGCCGTCTTTATCTTTGAAATTGATACCCGCCACTTCATCGAAGGCCACGCAATCCCAAAGGCCGACCAGCCCGACAGTCTTTCGCCCCATGTTGTAAAACAGGTTTGCAACGGTAGTCTGGCCACCGGATACCAAAATGGAGTTCGGTGAAATTTCTTTATATAGGTGGGATTTACCGGTGCTTCTCGGCCCAAGTTCACAAAGGTTAAAGTTGTTTTCCACCAGCGGGAGCATCCTGGCAATCAGCAGCCACTTTTCACGGCTGTTCAGTGTTGAAGGCTCCATACCAATGGAACGGAGCAGTAAATCCATCCACTCTTCTTGTGTAAAAGCCTTTCGGCCAGCTTTCAGTTCATCGATGTCCACATGGGGCATCTGGATGGGGTTGAGCTTACGGATCCGAATCGGAGTACCATTTCTGTCTTCCTCTATGTACTCGTAATCCAGCTGTACGATGCACCAGATACCGCCGCAGAGGAGGCGATCAAACTGTGTGGGGTACTCATCTGAAATAGGGACCGCTTTGAGGCCGAGATTGGAGAATTCTGCTTCATAGCGGTCTTCTCTGATGTTCAGATTGACCGTCACCTTGTCAATGACCGAGTAGCTGCCACGCTGGCGCAGCACAGAAAGAATCTTCTGGGCCTCATCAGGGCGAACAAAATTTTCCGCAAGAATCTTCTTGACATTTTCCACGCCTGCGTTAATCTCATCCGCATCCTGTGAAGAGCAGTACATCCCAAGGAGATATTCCAAGACATAAACCGGGACATTGGCCCCCTCTTTAATTTTCTTCGTTAAGTCCTTGCGGACAATCTTACCTGCGAAATGTTCCCGCAGCTTTCGGTGCATCTCTTCCAGTGTATCAAGATTTTCTTCCATCATCTTTGTCACTCTCCCGGCCTATTAGAATCCAAACCCGAAATCATCCGCAAAAGCCAAATCCATCACAACAGCATGGCGGAATACCTCTATGCAGCTGGTATCATCAAAGGCGACCAGATAATAATGCTTGTCCTTGCTATACTTTTTATTTTTAAAGGTAAACCGCAGCCGGAAGATGCGCTTTTGAGCGTCTGCATCGCGTTTGTCGGCCACATAGATATTCTCGTTGGAAATCTTCTCATTATCCTCGGAAATGAAATATAGACGGAAGGTGGTGGCTTTCACCACATCGCTAACTGGATCCGACTGAATGAAATCCAGCGTGGTGATCAGATTTGTGATCTTCTGCACAAGGCTGACCAGCATGATTTGTACGGTTTTGGTTTCCATGTGGCCTTTTTCCATTTTGATGTCAATGACAGGCACCAACATTTCTTGCGGAGAAGAACCACCGTGGACATAGTTCAGTCCGCCGCTGCCCGGCGTTTTGAACACGCTGGTGCTGCACGGAAAGGAAACTACTTTGCTATCCTCATTGCCCAGAATATAGCCCAAGCTCAGGCTGCAGACACCATCCTCCTGAACGGGTTCCTTGGCAACGATATAACGACGCTTCACAATGCTGTTCTTTTCGCCCACGCCACCAATCTTATCGCCCTCTGTTACCTTGTCACGTTTGTAGATAAAGCCGTGATCTGCCGTCACAATAAAATGCAGCGTATTGCCGTTTTGTGCGATATTGCTGATCAAATCAGATATTTCTGCGACGGCCTTTTCGCAGGCACTGAAAACTTCGTCTTCGGTGTGTTCGCCATGTGCATCGATCTGATCATGATAAATATAAACCACTTGCTTTCCTGTAAACACCTCGCGCAGCGCCGCTTTGTCTTTATTCATTCTCTTGATGACATTGAAGGACTCGCAGCTGCTCTGAGGAACGGCAGCCTGCAATACACTTTGCCGCGTGACGTTGTCTATGCAATACACGCCGTCCACCAGCTCTTTACCATCATCGGTCAGCTCCAGCTTGGTGTGCGGCAGCATTGCCGCCATGCCGAGGCGCGTATAGGAGGGAAGGGTGCTGAGCATACAATCCAGTCTGGCGGTACATTTAGGGTTATCCTGCATCTTAGCAAACAGTTGTCTGCCAACCTCATACCGCATTGCATCAGAGATAATGACCACAGTGCGGTCTTTGTTATTTTTCACATAGCGAGCGAAGAAATTCCGCTGCAGAGGCAGCACAGTCAGGGCATCCCGCTCCATTATTCCGGCGTTCCATTGTGGGAGCTGTTTGCCAAGATACTCTGTGGTGTAGATGTTTTCCACCAAATTGCGCAGCTTCCGGAAAGAGCCGGTATCCTCCAGTTTATCAAAACAGTAATAGAAACGCCGATACTGGGTGTCTATTTGATAATCCGTGGATCGATATTGTGCAATAATCGCCTTAAAACCATCCGGGCAGGTATATCCGGCTACCAGAATCAGCTGATAGGCACAGCTTAATAATTCATAGGCCGCAGCAAACTTTTCTCCAAAGTGCATCTTTCGGCGCATTTCGCAAACTTCCGGAATGAGGTGATTGCCCAGCTTGGCGCCGGTATCCTCCGCCATCAGGCGTTCCGTAAGCCAGTGCAGAATGATGCCGTCAATCTGAGTAAAGGAATCACATTCCACCAGCACTTCAGGTTCATAGCTCTCCAATGCGGCAGACACATTCAGCCCTGTTGCCACATGGGCAGACAGTTCATCGTAGCGTTCCCGGTACAGAAGGTTGTTCATCAGGCTGTCCAGAAACGCGATGATATTGCCAGATTTATAGGAGACGAAGGTTCTCCACCCCTGCGGCAGCTCTTTCCGAATATACTTATCCGCATAGGTGGCAAACAAGGTTACGACCAGTTTTTCCAAGGTGGGCTTGCTGTCGGAGTAGCCGAATTGCTGCTCGCAGAACTTCCAGAAGGCAGGCAGGAGGTCATATCTGTCAAATTCCGCAAGAAATTTGTTGTCCTCCAAGCCGTCGTCCGTCAGCAGGATTCGGACAACTTCATCAAATGAACAAGTACGGGTACGGCAGACTGCACTCATGAGCCCGACGAGAATGTTATCCTCATTGAAGTTCTCAATTTCCAGATCATAGAAGCGCTGGGTGCGTTCTTTGTTTGCAAAGAACTTGATATGCTTTTCAATAACTGGCTTATACTTCTCAGAAATGCCCAAGTCCACGGAAAGCAGGGAGGCACGATCTGCAAAAAACCGTTTGGAGTACAGCATGGTGTCCTCCAGATGGTTTTCCCGTACATCCGGCTTTGGGAACGGCGCATAGATCAGATAGTTCGTGGCCTTATCCTGACGCTCCAGGAAATACTTGGTGGCAAACTGATTACCCGGCTGAAGCTTCAGGATTTTGGCGTTCACAAGTTCCACGGAGTCAATATCCTCTGCGAAGTCGGCCTTGTCATCATACCAGAAAACCAGTTTTCGGGTGTCGCCGGTGAACTCAGCATTCAGCCGGTCAATGATTTGTTTTAGGTTTAACTCTGCCATCAGCTCACCACCTTTTCATATAATGTCCTTTAACATTTTTGACACTTTAGCACATGCGATTTTTTCAGAAGTGTCTTTCGTCAAGACAGGAATAATAGCATTTTTTAATCTTAAAACAAAGTCAGCTATATCAAATGGTTTTTCCTCAACACGTTGTGGAACAGAAGGCAACACATCATCGCTTATGTACTTCCAAAACTTCTCACTTTTTATGATTCCCGAAATAATATCAACCATTTCTTTGATCGTAATAGCATCCGGACTTTTGGCCTGTGCTTTGTAGAAGTTTAGTTCCGTTTCATATTCTTTTGGTTTTGCTAATACATCGATGTACTCCCTGCTTGCAATTTGATAGCAGGAAAATAACTCAAAGAATACAGTCTTCGCTTCATCCATTTTATCTTTTAAGCCTGACACTTTTTCATAGGCGGAGAATACAGGATAAAACTTATCATCGCTCATTCGACATGCCCAATATACAATACAATATAAGTCCAGAGAAATTTCATTTGCTAAATGGCAAGCATCTTCTGTTTGAGCCAATCCATTATGTGCCACTTCATTCCGAAGCAAGGGAACGGAAAAAGCAAAATGAGGATATAAAGCCTGCTTTATCTTTAAGTTTTCAGCGAATACCTTATCGGCTTTTTCAACCAATGTTCCGGCTTTATCCCCAAGCTCCTGCTTATTCATAATTGTAAGACAATCATAAAATACGCCTTCTAACTGTGTTACGGCCAGTGTAATGAATGATTTATACTCACCAGCATCATAAAGATATACCAGAGTGTCAAACAACTCTATTCTTCTATGTAGATAATAGTGCGTACGCACTTTCTCTTGCATGTATTTTATACAGTCGTTTTGAGATACAATATTATCTATGGCCTCATTGTATTTCTCAGGATTTCTTATTTTCAGTTTAATATATTTTTCAACTGTTTCAAGCATGTTTTCCGGTGTAACACCCGGAATAAATCGAAATTTTACCTCGGTCCCATAATCATACTCATCATCATAATACCTGCCAAAGAATGCGTAATCGTATCTACCCTGTAGGAAAAGCATTGTAAGCCCATCGAGTTCACGATCTTTATATTTGTATGACTTGGATTCATAAACGAACTTCGTTATTCCATTTTCTAAAAATGATACGATCTCTTCCTTTGCAGAACGGTTTCGCTCGGCAAAATAACGATATTTCTTATGCGAATAGTCTTCATCGCTTGGTGTGGATTGGTCTTTTTGCTTTAACTTGGTAAGGCGTAAATCAATTTCGGCCAAATCTTTTCGGATAAGATTCAGTAGAAAAGCATAGTTACAAATAAAGTTTTCCGCTTCCTCAGCGGTGAATCGTTCATTCGGGCATAGGATTTCAACAATGTGGGAACAAAGCCCTTCCTTAGACAGCTTTTCTTCGCTTTTTGCGTTTTGCTTAACTGCAATACCAAACTTTCGTATGATGCTGCCGAAATCAAACATTATGTCACCTCAAATCTTTGCAAGCACGGTGTATTTCTTGCCGTCGGTGCCGGTCTGGACTTTCTCGTAGTTTACTTTCACGCCGTCGTCCAGATCAATGGCGATACGGGCGAGGGCAAGGTGGGCAATCTTTTCATCGTACTCTTTACACTCCTTGACCTGCTTTTGCAGCTTTTCCTTGCGCTTGGTGGCTGCGGTCACTTCACGGGCAGCGGAGCTGTTGTCGATGATGTCCTGCATCCGGGCAATTTCGCTGTCGTATACACGCTCCATGCGGTGCAGGTAGTCGATTCGTAGATTGCCAATGGTGTTTTCATCATAGCGGTGCATATAGATCAGCGCTTTGAAGCCGTTCTGTTTGCCGCTGTCAAAGAGCCAGTAGATCGGGCGCTTGCCGGAACCGGTGACAGAATAGGTTTTGCAGTGATCCTTAAAGAAATCATTTAGGAAGTAATTACGAATAACCTCCCGGCTGGTGTTGCCCTTGTTGCTAAGCGCTTTTGCAATGAAGTCAAGGTTTTCTTCCAGCGTGTCTGAACCGTAGATTTTTTTCAGCCATGCACAGAACAGGCCGACAATATCATCTTGAAAATACTCTTCGTCGGTGATTGGAAGAACGTTGTCCACGTCAGGTTCAAAGGTCAGTGGTGTAGCTTTTTCCCAATCATCACTATCTTTGAATTTGGGATAGTGGTATTTTGCCAAACTCATCCCGGCATAGCCACCTTCAAACGGTTTACCGTTTTCGTCCAAGGCCGCTTGTCCCTTGTACTTCCAGTACACTTTATTAAAATCGCCGCCAGCGAAAACCAACCCCGGTCTATCCAGAGAATAGCGGCCAAACATGCAGCCGACGGCATAGGAAATTAGGCTGCGGATGTCGCGCCCCAAATCTGCCTTGCGGACGGTGACGTCCTTGTCTTCCACTTCTGGCGTCAGTTCATCCTGCAAGCCGTAGATGTCAATGAAAATGCGGTTGAGTTCTTCCTCGTTGGATTTGAGAGTGTTGAAACGCTCAGTGCATTCTTTCTCCCATTCCATATAGCTTGCTTCAATATATTTTTCGGCAAGCGCATTTTCAAGGCTTAACCTAAACACACCATGCACAAGCGGGTGGCAAGTGAAATCCCATGAGGTTTCAAAAGAATCCCAATCAGTGCGGGAAAGGGAGATGCTCTGTTCAACTACTATATTTACCTCGGCTTTCCGCTGTTGATCAACGATTACAGGCAACGCGGAAAGGTTGCCCGGCTGAAAATTCATTGTTGGGCTTGTTGCTTTCAAAAGTGCAAATGTTATCTTTGAGGACAAAAATCCCAGCAGATATTGCAATAAGTCTGCGTTTGAAAATAGCGATGAACCTGCATTATCAAACAGAGACCCTTTTGGTGAATATCTTATCCCAAAGTTCGATGAGCTCAAGGCTGACCAAGTTAGACCCGCCTTGAAGATATAATCCAAGTTGTAATTATGAGAATTTACCTTACCATTACCATTCTTTGAATAATTGCGAATACTATATCCATCATTCTCCCAATTCACTACATTTTCAAAATTGCCATACCACCTGCGATACTCACCACCGCTGTTGTATGGAAACCAAGTTCTCTTAGATTGAACCGATTCCTCTCTTGTTCCACAACCAAAGCCGATAGTAGAGTTTTTAACTTCATACCAACATCTTACAAATCGACTGTTGTTTGCTGTTGCCATCCCAAGGCGTGTATCTGCGAGTTTTTCTAATAGCTTTCCTTTTTTAAACGCCCTCAACATTGTCTCACTCACCCAATACGCAATCGGAGATCCGGGAATTTGGGAAAAGTTATCTTGTTCAGCTATGTATCGATTACTGTTTTTGAAAAACTCAGGTTCCTTTTCATCTCGCCGTGAATAACAATAGTCTACAAGCCGGATAGCAGTCATTCTATAATCCATGAGATTATTCCGGTTTACCCAAGCAGTAATTGGATTATGACCTACTTTTCCATCAAATAGCTCAGTGCCAAAATCCAAAAGGGAATCGATGCAGAAATTTGAAAGCATATATTTACGTATCTTTTCAAAGCTTGATAAAAACATCCATGAGGACGTGGTAATGAAAGAGATAAAGCCATTTTTCTGCGAATAGCCATGCATAGAACGCTTAAGCATGACCATACTCAAATCTGCTTTTTCTTCTGCATAATCATCTTTCACATATGCATCAAGCTTTGAACTAAAACGGGAACTACCTAAATATGGCGGATTCGTCACAACCACATTATATTTCTGCGCCATCACCTGCCCAATATCAATCAGCAGTTGTAGCCATTCCTTTGTACTCTCCAGCCCAATGGAATCCAGTGACATTTGCCCGTCATAATTGGTTTCAGCAGAAAAACGGCGTAGCAAATCCCAGTTGCGAGGTTCCACATTTAAAATGGAACCATACTCCTTGGCATCCGTAAAGATGTCCAGCAGGTAAGCGATTTGGTTCATGGCGTCATTGCGTTCCCAATCATTCAGTCCAGAGCCAAAGTATTTCAAATGTGCCCGGTTAACCGCGTTGCTTCCCTGAATGGCATATACGTGGCAGGCGGTCCCGCTGCTCAGAATGCGGCGGTTATACTGCCGTGCTTTCATCATGACAGCAAAGTAGGCCAGCTGAAAGGCACGGTCGTCAATGTCAAGACCGTAGACATTATTTTCCAAAATGCTCTTGGCAGCTTCTCGCTGGGTATATCCAGCAGTTTCATAAATCTGCATCAGCACATCAAAAGCGTAAACCAAAATATGGCCGCTGCCCATGCAGGGGTCAATTACCTTAATATCTTCCGGTTTGATTTTTTTGTATTCTTCGCGGATTTTGTCCAACTGCGCCTGTACATCCGCCTCTTGTTCAGCTTCGTCCAGATAGTATTTCCATCCAGCTTTCAGGTCGGGGTTCGGGTGGCCTTCCAGCCAGAGACGGCCGAGGCTGTTCTCCACCATATAGCGCACAGCCCAATCCGGTGTATATATTGTTGTCGCAGCAGGTAACAATTCTTTTTGAATCTTGTTTTTCGAATATGTGCCATCATAAACTAATTCATTCTGCTCCGTGTTGTAATATTGATATAGCCAGCCGATGATCTCAACCTGACCTGTTGGCTTGCCATCCTCACCGATTTTACTAATATTGAAGTCATTTTCCGGTATGTCATGCACCAGATGGTACACCACGCCGTCCTGGTCGGTCGCGGACACATTCAGCAGCAGCTCCGTGAAGTCGGCGGTCTTTTCGAATAGCTTGGGCAGAACGGAATTCAGGGCATTGCACTGTTTCACAAACAGCATACGAAACAGGTCATCCACCAGATTCTCGTTCTTCATACGGATGATCTCGGCCTGCTCATAGTCGCTCAGCTCCAGCTCTGCATCAAAGGGAGTTGTCACCAGATCCGGCTCCAGCTTGGTGCCGCTCTCCGAAGACAGCGCTCGAATGCGGGAGGGCAGGTAGTCGTTGACCTCCATAAAGCGAATGGCAATCAGACGGTTGAACCAGGTGTACGCCACTTCCTCGATTACGCTGCGGTAGGCGGTTTTATAGTCAGAAGAACCGGCTTTCTGATTGATCAGGTCAGCCAGACGCCCGCGCTGCCGCACAGCTTCGCCGCTAATCGCATATGGTTCTTTGGTTCCAATATCATAAAACTTCGTGTCTTTGGTAGATTGCGGCAGGGCAGACTTGATCCCATCCTCAGAAATGCCCATCAGACCGGCCTTATAGCTTATATCTGCAATCAGTTTGTTTCTCGCCCAAACTGCAAAGTTTTTAATGGCGGTTTTATTCATCATTTTTGCTCCTCAATCATCAATTTACAGCAGTTTAAAGAACTCATCCGCTATTTCTTCAACAGTAAAGTCTGCTGTTTTCAGAGCCAACATATCTGCAAGAATCGGACTATGTTGCTTAACAATATCCTTTGACACATTATGCCATACCGGCAAAATTACTTTCTGCCCGTCTTCTTGCTTTGCAAACAAACCGTTTAGTTCTTTGCCTGTCCAGAACTTCTTGAAATATATTTCGGATAAGATTACGATTCCATATTTGGACTGAGCAAGACCGGCATCAATGGATTCTCGAAGGCTGTCTCCAACTGATAATGTGAACTTGTCATACCACACCTGTGCACCCTTTGCGATAAGTGCTTTCGCTAACGGTTCTGCAATAGCCTCTTTGTCTTCGGACGCATGTGATATGAAGAAATCATACTCTTTTGCGGGCATAATTGATGCTCCTTCTCGTTTGGCGCTGGCCGCAAATTCCGCCGTCAACGCCTTTTGTGACTCAACAACCGCCTTTTGCTTCTTTTCTATTTCAGAGAAAACCTTGTTTTGCTCTTTTTGTAGCTCGGCTTGTTTTTTTGTAATCTCAGTCCGTTTTTTGCTTACCTTTACCTTGATTTCAGACTGTTTTTTGCGACTGGCATTCACTTTGTCTTGATAACCGGAAATAGTTCGCATCTTGGATTTCAGCGTCGATGCAGATGTATTCTTGGTGATTGATTTCTCAGTGCGAGTTTTGCTGTTCAAATAGCTTAGTTCTCTCTTTTCTTCTTGCTCTAAGCTTCTACTTAGGCGTTGCAGTTCACTTTGCAAGGAACGCAGCTTACTCTCAACGGTGCTAACAGACAAGGTGGATACCTTCTTCCTTAAAACTCAACATTCACAATCGTGTCCTCTTCCAGCTGCGCTTTCAGATTCTGACGCAGGGTAGCCAGTGCCTTGTCAATGTCATCTTCCGTCTCGATTCTCCAGGAAGAGGTCAGAGTGACGGATTTGATGCCTACACGCTTTTTCTTCTTCGGTTTCGGCTGTACCGGTGCTATGGGAACCGGAGGATTTTCACCCTTGGCCTCGGCCTCCTTGCGTTTCCGGTCCTCTTCCTCAACTTTCTTCTGTGCAATGTCGGCATCCAGTTGATCCATCTCATTCAGTAGGCGGAGCTTCAAGGCTTCGGCACGGTCGGCATAGCTTCTCAGACGGGAGACATTGTTGCAGTGTGAGGATTCATCACGGATTTCCGCAAACAGTTTCAGATATTTGTCGTGCTTTTGGTCGCAATAGTCCTTTGTGCTCAGCACCTCCATTGTGCGGCTTCTGGCCTCATCAATGGCAGCATATACAGGAGCTTCCTGTACTTGCAACACTTTCATGTATGCCTGCATGAACTGCTCCCGCAGCTCCGGCAGCTTGGGGATGTCGTTATACGGCTCTGACTTGTTGATGATTGCACGCATCTGCGCTACAACGGACTCCAGAGCCGCATCGACAATGTAAGTCTTGCTGTCATCATAGATTGCCAGCATATCCAAGGCACGCTCGAATATGGTCTTCTGCTCACCGCTAAAGAAAGCCTTGATTGGGTCGTAGTCGTAGGCAAAGTCGATCAGTGCATCCTGATTTTGCGCAACAGTCCTGAAGAATTCCAGCGGCGTTGTCTGCTGCAGCACGGTATTCAGGAGCTTCTTACCTTCTGCCACGGCCTGTTTGCCCGGATAACGCTTTTCTTCATAGCGTGCTTCCAGAATTTGCAGATCATTGACCATATGCTGGCTGTATGTCTGAAAAGTCTTCATCATGGAGTCTTCATCTTCGTTGACTGCGGTGGAATGGAACAGTTCCTTCATCGCATCACGAACAACTTTTTTGTCCTTGTCGGAAACGCGAATCCGCTGCTCCATCAGCAGTTTCTCCACATTGACCTTTTTCGTAATCAGGTTGATAATTTCTTCATTCGACTTGTTCAGTAACGTTACGCCGGCTCCATTCACGGTAAAAGCCAAATCCCCACGCTTGAACAATCTGGCAACAAGCCACTCGACATCATCTTCCACAAAACCGTAAGGAGCTTTCATGAAACGATCCTTAATGGTTTTCATGGAGGTTTTCATGTGCATATGTGTATTTCCGGCTACATACTGAAGCACATCATCCAGTGCATGGGTGTTGGCCTCTTTTCCGCCCTCAATATCCAGTTTCATCTGATTTGAGGCGCGCAGCATCTTCCGGATGTCATCTTCACCCATGGCAGTGTCGATATAGGACAGTTTGTGGTAAACGGTTGTGACCAGGCGGCTTATGGCTTCATTGATTCGGCTGGATACTTCCTTGGCGCCGATTTGAGCCTTATCACCGTTAACATAGATGGTGGCGGCCTTTAAGGATTCCATCAGGAACAAGCGGGCATTGCTGTTGCGCTCCCGCATTTCCAAGCGCTTCGCTTCTTTGATGGTTTCATATTTGGAGAGAGCGGAGGAGGTGTTCAGGCGCAGAAACTTTTCAATCTTTAAGTAGGTCTGGATCTCATCCATAAAGGCACGGTCATCCGGCAGGACAACCAGCACCTCTTTGCCTTGACCGGACATCATGCGCAGTGTGGTTTCTTCCATGCTGTACTCGCTGGCCGGTGTCAGAATACGCACACCAACATCATAGTTCTGGTTCGACTTATACGGACGGTCGTCCACGGTTTGGTTAAAGCTAAAGGAGTACCGGCCGTTGAAAGCGGGGTAACGATACTTCTTGTCCGTGAAGATGTCCTCAAAAATCATCTCGGAAATTTTGTTTATGATCTCCGCCATTTCTACATTTTGGCCGTCGATCTCACGATTGATTTCCTGTTCTTCATCGGTCAGGAACACATAGATGTCCCCGTTCTTTTGCACCAGCATCTGGCGCATCAGGACTTTTAAGGCGTCCTCCACCTTGGCTTTCAGCGCAATGCGGTCATCATCAATATCGGAAATCATCAGGCTGGTGATGTTTTCGACATTGGCAGTGATATCCTGCACATACTTGATCATGAACAGTGTTTTCAGCACATTGACGGCAAACACATCGCTGTCTTTACCTTCCGGGTTAATATAGCTGTTCTCATAGGCTTTGATAATCACGCCGCGATGGCTGTGATCCAGGAAATTCTCCAGTGCGTCATAGAAGGCATGGAACGGTACAATGGCGCCTTCACAATAGGCCATATATTCCATAGCGGATTCTTTGAACATGGCAAGCATGGAACGCTCGCCTTCGGATAGATGCTTACCAGATGCACCGTGAGTGCGAATGGAGGTAAGTACACTGGCCAGCAGATTAAATTGATATGGCACAAAGGGATAAACGCAGGAAAAATCCTTCTCATTCTCATACAGCTTTTTCTCAACGCCATCATTGAAAACAATCAGGTTTTTGATAACGGTCGCTTTTTGTCCATAAAGTAACCGCAGGGTCTGTGCTGCAGTATCGTTCTTTTCCAGAATACGCTTCTTGATAACGGCATCCACATTAGCAGAGGATAGGGACAGCCTGGTATCAAAACGGCCCTGGATTTTAGAAAAGTCGTTGCCCTTGACCTTTGTCACAGAGTCAATGTCCTGTTGACTGGTCACGATTACCCAGACCTTGCCGTTACATTCCTTGCCGAGTTCTTCGGTCACAGTCTGCATGTTCAGCATAAGTTTGGAATCTTCCCCAATATACTGACCGACCTCATCTACTAAAAAGACCACATGGCGGTTATTACCTTTGCGGTCAATATACGTTTTCACGCGCTTTGCAAATTCTTCAATGCTGATTCGGTACGGCTCAGTGGCTTTTTCACACCAGTTCCGGGCTGCCTGCTCACTCATGAAGTCCATTCCGGTCAGAACATCCACGACTGTATCCTGAATAAAATCAAAATCCTGACGGGAGCTATCCCAGCTCTCGCCATATTCTTCTTCAAACTTTTTCTTAAATTCAGCATAACGGCCGTCCTCGGTCAAACGGCGCTCCAGATCAGCAAGAAACGGCATGGCGCCGCAGAAGCCCTGCATTTCATTGAAAACTTTTAGAAACACATTGACAATGGCGTCTTTGTTGGTTTTGCCATTGGAATCGCTTTTGGAATCGATATTGAACAGAACAACATCCGTGTCGGTGTTTGCCGCAAGCTGCATATCAGCAAGCACCATCCGATCTACAATTTTTTTATCGTCCACAAAATAATCAATGGCATGTTTGCCGCCTACCTCACGGTTCTCCAATAAATAGGATAGGATTTTCAAAAAGTGAGATTTACCACTTCCAAAGAAGCCGGAAATCCATACGCCCATCTTCGGTGTCGTTCCGACGATGCCTTTTTTGTAGGCAGTAAAGAAATCCGCAAAGTGCTTTTGCAGTTCCTTAGTCACAACGTATTCTTCCAGCTCCTGCTGTACATTGGTGTTTTCATCCTGACCGACAATAATGACGCCTTGAATCTCACGGTCGATCCGCTTTGCAAACATGTCTTTAATTAACATTGCAGCTTCCTCCTTAGCGTACTATCCGGAATGCACGATAGTAGTTATCTTCTTTCAGCTCATTAAACACAACCAGTTCCTGTTCGGTATAGGTGCCGGGATAGAAAAGCACCATCGGCACGGCTGCGAATTCCTTTGGCATATTGTAAAGTACTTTATTGAATATTTCCGGAGACTGGAGAAGCGGATAGCATTTCCCAATCCCAGTCAGAAACACTACGGCATTCTCGGGCGTTCGGTCAATAATGTATCTCACTATCAGGTTATCTTTATCCGTGATTTTTAGAGTGTGCTGCACTGCGGAGGCCACTCTGGCAAAGCCCTTTTTGCATTCAAAATCCTCACACTTATCAATAAAGTTTTTTGCCTCCAGATGATCCATGATAATGTCATAAATGTCAAACACCATAAGCCGGAAACCGTCGGTGCCTTTGGTGTTCTTATTCTTCATATAATCAATTCGCGCCCGGACATCCAATTCCCGTTCCGGAGCATAGTCAAAGACCCAGTAATTAACCTCGTTAGCTTTCCCCTTGTTTTGCCGGAAGGAAGGTTTACGAATGGCAGATTCAAGTTGGTCCAGTCTATCTTCTAAAGTGGCCATTACCTCACCCCCGCTAAAGCATTAGCAATTTGCTCCATGCCGTTATCATTAAGCCAACGGAAAAATGTTGGATCCAGAATTGGCTTTTGAATCTTACGAACGATCTTCCCTTTGTCTGTTATGCCTGCTTCAAACAGCATAGTCTTATAACTGCTGCCAAGGCGCTTTAATGTTGCATCCGTCCAATCGGCAACCTTTGTATTCTGCACCTGTTTGTTCCTGAAGAAAATTCTAATATCGCTGTCAGAGAACTCATTACTGCCCACAATCATTTTTTCACGAATGACTTCATAAACGAAATCAAAAAATAATGTATCGTTCGCCATTGCCGCAGCAAGGGCAAACAGCTTTTGTGTAGCAATGTCACTCTCCAAGAAAAGCGGATAAAAAGACGGAGCCAGACAGCTAATTCGGGCTGCCACCGTATTAAATATTTTTTCCGCACGATCCTTCGTAGGTGCACCGAAGACATTGTCTTTCTGATTTATCCTCTTTATCGTTTCTATTTGCTTTCCGTCGTTCAGCAAACCAACGACCTTGCGGAACTCCATAAACCAGAAGGAAAGTTTTACCGCGCCGGCACTGTATTCTTTCATCACCATGATTTATACCTTCCCTTATGATTTTACACCCTCTGTTGTCCCATTTTCCGGTCTCGGAACAATATCAAGGATTTCGTCTACCGTGCAATTCAAAAAGCGACAAATACGCACGATAACATCCATAGATACATTTTCGTTGTTTGAGAGCTTTGCCAGCGTATTAGGGCTTAGGCCAACTGCAAGACGAAATTCTGACTTTTTCATGTTCTTGTCAATCAGCAGCTTAAAAAGTTTGTTATAACAGACATCCATTTTGGTCGCTCCTTCACAAACGCTATTAAGGAAATATCGTTGATATTAAGTATAGCATTATTTGTCTGCAATTGAAACAGAAAAATATGTGTTCAGGGAATATTCCATCCTATCTTTTATAGGATTGTCGATTTCTGTGCAGGTAATCTTCTGTACATCTCTTGGTTTGCCGCGGTCAATAATTTCTTTTCACCGGTATCTTGTTTCTTTCTCTGCCTATAATCGTTTTCTTAGAGTGGGACCTTCTGGTGGGTCCATTATGAACCCATCCTCGGTCCAGCACATGGACGCGGTTCACCCTTGGCGGAATTTTGTGTTTTCTCAGGTGAAATTACGGCCTGATATTTTTAACCAGATACAGATTGGAACTGTTGCTTCCGTTTTCCCGGTAGCACGGTTCCTTTTTGATGAAGCCGCGGCGTGTAAGATCATCCAGAGCCCGCTTGACCGTACTGCGGGACAGGTGCAGGTCGGCGGCGATGGTTTTGATGCCTGGCCAGCAGGCACCACTTGTGTTGGCCCGATCTTTGAGATACATATAGACCACCTTGGCTCGGTGAGAAATATCCTCGGCATAGATGGTTCCAAAATAGCTCATGGTTTTGTCTCCTGTTCCTGATTTTGTTTCTGCTGGCGGCGGGCGGATTCCCGCATACTGTAATCGGAGAGCTTATGGCTCATGCCGCTCTGGGCGCTCTTGCTGGAGATGGGAGAATCCTCAGCCACTCTGTCTGCATGGAACAGAGTGACAATTCTTTGCTCCAGTTCGTTCTTGTCCGCATAGGCTACTTCGCGCGCTGCTTTTTCGGGGACTTCGTAAATCTTGTCGAAGGTAATACCCCAATCGAGAAACAGCCGCAGCCGTGTCTGCATGGGATGCGTCCCGGTTTTCATCACTACAAACTGTCCCTTTGGCAGACTTTTAAGCTCGTCCGGCGTCATCAATGGGCGCTCCATCATTTGGAGCGACTGGCTGGGGTCGTTTTTCCCGCGGCTTATGCTGCCGCTCATGACCGTGCGGCTGCCGAGTGCCTTGCTCAGCACCTCGGCCGTCTGACTGTTGGGCGCAAAGCCGCCGAAAATCGTGTCCTGGCAATTGTCAATGATGATCTCGGCGCCTTCCTTGCCGTAGTTTTTCTGCAGCTGACCGAAGGATTGGATGATGGGTACCATCATCAGGCGACGGGAGCGGGAGGCCGAGAATATCAGCTCCAGCGATTCAATTGGCGGAATTGTACCCAACTCGTCGCAGTAGAACACTACTCGATTGCGGAGCTTGCCACCCTGCTCATCGGCCACTAAGAGGATTTCACGGTAAAGCTGCTGAATCATCAGCGATACCATGAAATACTTCGTCAGGTCTTCCTCCGGCAGGACAATGAAAATGGCGCTTTTGGTATTACAAAACTTCTCCGCGTCAATAGCGGTATCGAAGCAGAGAATCTGCTCCATCTCGCTGTCGAGGAAGGCGTTCAGCCGGGACAGCACCGTGGACATGACCGATGCCATGGCCTGCTCCGCTGAGTTGAGCGCAGCGCCGGCAAACCACTTTGCCTTATGCTCTGCCGGGAGTTTTGCCATTAAAAGCTGGAACTGACTTTTTCCCTTGACCTTGGATGGCTCCAGAAGCTCCTGGACCATTTTGAACACGGAGATGATGTGGCGGCGTTCCTCCGGGTGATCATCAGTGGGCGGCAGAAATTCCGCCAGCAGCAGAATGACAGAGGTCAGCAGTCCCTCGGCAGCGTCATAAAAGAATGCATTTTGACCGTAGTTCGCGCTATCGCCGGAGGAGTTGATAATGGTTTTGGAGATGATCTTGGCATACTTCTCCGCCTTGGCTTTGGCAGCCAGATTGTGTTCATCCTTTCGGTATTCATCCATGTATTTGTTTACCAGATGCAGCAGGTTGTTTCCATCTGAGCGGGTGGGGTTGCGCAGGTCGATGACTGCCACGTTGTAGCCGTAGTGGTCGCGGGCGATGGCACCGTAGCTGCGGAACAGATCACCCTTGGTGTCGGTGCAGAGGAAGCTCATGCTGGTTGCGCAGGCGTACTCCAAATTGGGGTATAGAAAGAATGCCGTCTTGCCGACACCGGAGGCGCCAATCATCAGGGTGTGGACATCGTCGGTGTCCACCAGTGCAGTGACTTCGTTTTTCTTTCCGATGCTGCCGAGAATAACGCCCTGTTCCTTGGGCAGAGCAACGCCTTTTCGCCACGCCTTGGGGCGGAACGGGATGTGCTTATAGGCGCTTTGTATTTCTTTCTTAGTAGCAAACCTGGAAGTGCCGTGTTGGCCGTCGCCAACGGTGCGGCTTTTGATTCCGTTAAGCGTGTAGTAGTGGGCCAAAAGAGAAAGACCGCCGATGACGGAAAACATCACGGCGGCCGCGGCAAACAGAATATATACTTGTTCTTGCATGGGGTCTCCTTTCTTGAGCATGTAAGGGATGTATGCTATAGTAGACGTATGTATGGAAATTTGAAGCAGTGACGCAAAAAGGTGTGTCCATAAACTGATATTGTGTGAATTGGGCAACTTGTTGCTCGCAGTAGCAATATAAATTAGAATACAGGACTCATGGAGGAACTGTACATATGGGAATTTCTTTTAGACATTCAGCAGGATTCGGGAAAAGGATGGAGTACAACCTCATCGGCAAAATGTTGATGGAAGGTCTGGATTGTTATGTTCCTCTGGTTGATGACCACGGGGTTGATTGCATAATAAAAAAGCCGGACGGCACCTTCATTGAGATTCAGATTAAAGCTCGATCAAGCGCAGTTACTGATGGTGATGCGGCCTTGTTTGCAGCTATAACACACGAGCTAACGGAAAACTTCTACTTTGTTTTCTATTCGGAACGGTTAGAAACGATGTGGATCATGTCCTCAGATGAGTTCCTCAAAGAATGCGTCACCAACAAGACGGGAAAGAACGCCGGGAAGCGCAGCATTTGGTTTAACGGTAATCGCAAGGATGCTTCCGGCAAAAAGAAGGAATACTGCAAGCCCCAATTTGAGAAGTATGTATGCAGCAACTTTTCCCGGTTCTATTGAAGCGAAATATCCTGAATCATGCTCGAACACTCGGCACATCTAAATCAACCCATTTTTATAGAAATCGCTGGAGCGTCATCTTCATTGTGATGCGCAAGCAGTTCGTCATTCCAGTCCTTTGCTGCAGGCAACAGCGATGCGATGTAGGTATATCCATACTCCCACAGAATACCGGTCAGCCGTTCCACTGCTTTTTGACCGGCATCGTCGTTGTCCAGACATAGCGAGATCTTTTGGAGCTGCGGATTCTGCTCCAGCATCCAGAGCATGGCATGTTCAGAAGTGCCGCAGAGCGCGGTGTAGCTGTGGGTTTGCCAGTTCTGCGGGTAGAGCGAGATAAACGACATGAGGTCGATGGGTGCCTCGAAGACATAGAGACGGTCCGAAACTCCCGTCCAGTGGAAGCTATACCGGGGATCGCTACCCTCCACATTCATACGGAAGACTTTCCCTTCAGAATTAACACTGCGTTTATGTGCATGACGTGAAGCGCCGTGTTCATCCTTTCCGATGAACACGGCGTTGTGATATTCTGCATCCTCATACAGCAGCCCCGCCTGAGCAAAGTTGCTGACGATCTCCCTGTCGATACCGCGGCGCTGGGTCAGGTAAGCATACACCCGGCGCATCCGCTCACTGGCCGGCGGCACAACGAATTGTTTGGGAGGTTCGACAGTTTGTTCTCCCGCCGCGTGATAGGCTTCTCCCTGTTCTCCGTCCAGAAGAAGGGTGACAGCTTCCGGGAAACTCATGTTGTAAAACCGCCTGACAAAATCCACCGCCAGTCCTCCTTCGCCGGTGGCGTGATCGAACCATTGGTTACCCCGGATGGTAATGCTGTGGTCGGAAGCCAGACGCTTGTCACGCCCGGATGGAAGGAGCTTTTCACCGCGCCGCCGCAGGAACTCGGAAAGGTCAATGGAATTGGCGCGGCGCTTCTGTTCGTCGGTGAAATATATAAAGGTTCCCATTTTATCCCTCGTTTCTACATCGTCATATTCATTGTATCCTCATGATCGTCCGGCTTATGACCCTGGGCGATTTTCTTTTCTCTGAGCTTTCTGCGAAGCTTCTTATCCATTCGCATCCCGCTGTCGCACCGGGGCGGCGTGTTGTCCTGAAACACCCGACTCAGATGATGGAGCAGCCGGGTCGCGGATTGCGCAACGGACAGCGTTTCACCCGCTCGTTCCGGCGGTGGAGGAGTTGCTGTCGTTTGCTGCCCTTCTCGATGCGGAGACGATTTTGATTCAGCATCCGGTGCTTCCTGTTTTGCAGAATCTCCCGCTTCGATTGGCACGATTATTTCATCTGTGAAGTTCTGCCCGATCAGCTTTGCCGCTTCGGCGATGACCATGTTTTTTATGGGCTTGAATTCCTTTTGTTTTGAGAGAGGCGGCAGCTCCGGAACAGAATCCTGATAGGTAGAGAGAATATCCGTGCGGATTTCAAACCACAGCCGGTAGGCTTCCGCTACCCGCACGTCCCGTGCCAGCTCGTCCACGATGGCATCCACGATGTCCTTTGCCGGCGCTTGGAGATAGCCGTACTGGAGTTTTCCTTTGTGCGTCGAGAGCCGTTTTACAAGCGCCTCAGTCAGCTTTTCGATGCGCTCGTTTTGGACCGAACCCGCGGCCATGCGGTCGATCAACTCCTGATACCGCTTTCTGGCATCCCCCTTCAGCGCATCCCGGCGTTGGGTATCGGCGGTATATAGCTCCTGAAGCTGTTCGGGGAAGATCTGCCGCGCCAGCGTGGATTTGATCTGCGTGATGCCCTGCTTGGTGAGGAAGCCCTCGGTGGGGTCGGTGGAGTAGAGGATCATATGCACATGGGGATGATGGCTGTTGTCGTGGAAGGCAGCATACCATTTCAGGTGCGCAGGATTGATCTTATAGCTTCTGGCGAGTTCGGCAGCACAGGCGGAGAGTGACGCGCGCCAGCTCTCCGGGGATTCCAATCCCATGGCATGTGCATCTTCCCGCCGCAGAGAAATAACCGGCGTCCAGACGACGCCGGGATGCTCGGAGATTTCTTTCTGTACCTGAGACACGATTAGCTTTCTTTCTGTCCCGTCGAAGAGTCCGTGATTGTCCAGCTTTGCAACGCCAGGTCGCATACCGATGTAGTCAACATAGTTTTCGCGCTTACCAAGTTGGTCGAGATTCTGCTCCAACGCGATCCCAATAAAATCTGCAGCGTTTTCCCGCGTGGGTGCTGTGAGATAATCTTCATATTCGAATCTCTTTTTTGTCATGGGAAAGTCTCGAACGAGCCGGCGGATGAGCTGCTCCTGCTGTTTTGTGGCAGGCTTCATTTTCTCCGCGTCGTCCACCGGCGCGACGCCCTCCCGTGTGGCAATATAATGCACAAGGTACGAAAGGTGCGCTGCGCTGTTTTTCCCGCTTTTGAAATGTGGAGAGATAAAAATAATACGCGGCATGGCGATTACTCTTCCCCAGTGAGAAGGTCAAGACTGTATTCCAGCGAGTACGGGTTTTCGTAGACCTGCTCGTAGGTGAGCTTGCCGCCCAGCCGCTTGACCTCGCCCATCGCCTTAGCATGGATGTATTTGAGCTGCTCAGGCCCCACCTGAAACATCCCTGCGATGATATTCCACGTCTTTGCTTCCTCAACGGAAAGCCGGAAGAGATTGCGATTGATGTGCGCGCCGAAGCTGTCCAGCGTTCCGTGGAGCACCTGCGACAGAACCGGCGCGAGATATTCCATGGCATCTCTGGTGGTGAGATAACCGGCATAAAAGCGGATGGCGTTTTCCGTAAATTCATTTTGACTCTGGCAGTTGCCCTTCGGCATTGCCTCCTTCATCATGCGGTCAGCCTCGGGACTGAGCCGAACCGTGAAGCGATACTTTTCCTCTGGCATTCTGTTCCTCCTTTGCTTGAAACGGGCATCGACGCCATCTGTAGTGCGGTGAAAAAGCCTGTCACAGCGGCGTTTTCTGCTGTTCGTAGTGACCATTCCGGTGCAAACCGTACAATTTGATGTCACGAAACGACGGTTTGCCAAAAGCCCGAAAAGCCGTGTGGTACTACACTTCCGGTCCGCTCTGCGGGCCGGTGTAAACTGCGGTGATGATGTCACCGCTTTATCCTGTACTAAAATCGTGAGCGTTAAGCCTATCCCGAACCTCCCGCACAAAGCCCCGACAAGGCGGTCGAGCCTTGCCGGGGTGTACGGATGCCACCTTGCTCCGCAAAGCGGCACACGGGGCGGACACGGGCGCAGCGGCGGGCTACATTGTCGGTTCTGTCAGCAGAGATCGCTCCTCCGCCATGTGCCGCTCGGAGTATTCGTCCAGCGTCATGCCGGTCTGCTCCCGGCAATAAGCATCCATCTTGCGGCGCAGCACTTTTTTTTCAGCTGCGTTGAGCGGATAGCTCAGCGTCTCCTCGCTGCCGCCGCCGCGGTGCAGCTCGATGTCCAGCGTATCGTAAACCTCGTGCGCCGCCATATCGTAATTGGCGTAGACATTGAGCCAGTCACAATTGGCGGAGGTGCAGACCTCTGTGCCGAACACCGCGTCCACATCAAAATCCGCGTTGAGATAAAAATTTAGGCAGTCATCCATCTCGGTGATCTCCTCCGAGAAAGAAATGTTGCGGGCGCTGAGATGGCTGGCGGAGGTGATTTCCTTGCCGTTCAGCCGTTCCAGAAAACGATCCCACTGCTGTTTATCGGTGAGTCCGTGTTTGCGGGTGGCGTGATAGACCGCTGCGGACACGTCGCCTATGGCGAAGGTCTTCCAACCGTCCATTATGTGAACGGCGGAGAACTCCTGCTTGTCAAAATCGATATCGAACACACCGGGTACTTTCCCGGTATTATCCATGCGGATGCCGACCAGCTCATTGAACTGGTCGGCAGTGATTTCCGCGCGATGGGTAAACAGCCCGGCGAAGTTGTCCAGGGGAGCGGACGGTTCTTTGGTCAGGTAAATGCGCAGCCGTTTCGCAGCATCCAAAAATTCGTGACCAGCATCCGTTGTGAAATACTGCGCCTGTCCATGCTCCGCCACGCGAAAAGCAGAGATGCGGCGGCTTTCCTCCGCGCGCCGTTCTTCCGCAAGGCGCTCTCCCTCAATGCGATTATTAATGTCGACTCGCTCCTGAGCCGGGACATACTGACGGTACAATTCCTCCAGACGGGCCTGCAGGACTGTCCGTGTGTCCGTGCCGTGTTCCGTCAGCACGCGCCCCAGCGCATCCAATTTGTATTCGTGGAGCCATAACTCCAGAGCTTCATCACCGCTCATTCCTGCACCTCATTTCTGCCGAATGCATCGGGCGCGTGAGCCGTCACAGCGGGATTGGATGGGGCGGCCTTCGGCGCAGACTTTTTTGCAGGCCGCTTGGACTTGGGTGCGGGCGCCGCTTTGCTGTCCAGATATTCCCGCAGAGGTTCGGGCACCGCTTTCTCATAGAGCTCCGCGAGCGCCTGTTCCATACGTTGCTGAGCGGAGCTGTTTTCTTTTCCAAGAGAAAAATTCAGCGCCGACAGCTTTTCCTCCTCAAAGGAAATGGTAATATTGGTTTTACTCATATTCGATTCCTCCAATCAAAACGTAATGAAGCGCATAAAGGGTTCTGCACCGGGTTCATGTTCCATGAACTGCTCCGGCTGAGCGAAGCGCTCCTTGTAGTCGCGCACCTGCCGGTCGGTAAGGGAGGCAAAGTCGCCCTCGCCGTCATCCCGGACAAGAAAGAACGGCCCGCAGATGATGTCATCTCCGAGCCGTCTGTTCATCTCCATGCTATTGAGCTTGCCTTCCTCGTTGCAGACGAGAATGGTACCGGGATCGTCGTTCAGATACACGCATTCGATCAGTCCGTCAACTTCCGCCTGCAGGCTGCCGAGGTCTGTGCCGATCTCTTTTTCCTCCGGAGCCTTGCCAGGCTCCACGCGCAGAATGCGCAAGGTTTTGTTTTCCGATTCCGTCATGATGTTTCCTCCGTTTCGGTGATATAGTTGATGTATGGGATCTCCAGCCATGCTGTCCAGCTCCGTTCCGAGAGCTGCGTTTTGACTACGCCATATTTTGTTCCCATGGCTTCGATAACTTCGCCGTTTCCGATGTATACGCCGATGTGGCCTTCATGCCAGACGGCAAGGCCAGGGACATCCGGCATGGTGGACATGCTGCCTTTGACGACGGCGTTGTTGTACATCTGATCTGCGCCCACATCAGGCATGCCGTTGATTGCATAGCCGATGCTCATGGTTTCGACATCCAGCCAACCATAGCCCTTGATGAGTCCCACGCAGTCGGTAGTACGCCCGCCCAGCCAGTGATCACGGATAAACTCCTCGTAGTTGCCGACGCCCTCCGGGTACTGCGCCAACTTGGATGAAAAGAGCGAGCCCGTGAGAACTGAACCATAAGTTCCCCAGACATAGCCCCAGCCGTTTTCCCATGCGTTTTCCGCATAGACGACAAGGTCAAGATTGTTTTTGGTATAAGGGTCGGTGAATGCGGAGACATCCAGCTCAATGCTCACGCCGTCGCCGCGCAGATAGTCACCTGAAAAGGTATCGCCGCCGCTGTGAGTTCTGGAATAGACTTCATCTGCATTTTTGCGGACGGCGTCGGTGATCTCCACACCCATGACGGATTGAAGATTGGTATAGGCCGTTTCAAGCGATACCGGCACGGCAACGGCGTAGGTATCAGTGTGGTCAACACCGTCATCATCCGTCCATGTGCTGGTGCGTTCCTCATAGCAAACGAAGCAGTCCACGAATTGTCCTATGCCAACGGCTGATGGATTTTCCTCGCCGAAATACAGAGAATAGAAAACGGCCTTGACCCGGTTCGAGTCAAGGCCGCTGCCGTTTTCCGCCATAGCGTTGACGGAGGCTATTTCACTGTCCACGATGGCGAGACTGTTTTGCATATCCACAATGTGTTTTCGGTATGCTTCCGGGACGGAGCCTGCGATCATGCCGCCGTAGTAGCAGAGGTCGAGCACCGCAGCGTTGTGGTCCGCACCGCCCGACAGGAAACTGCACACGATGACCAGCAGGACGATGAGCGGCGAGAGAATTGCGGCGATGATCCAGCCTGCCGTTTTGCGGAGTTTTTCATTCGTAAGTACCGTTGCGGCAGCTTTTGCCGCGGTTGCTGCGGTAAAAGCCATCAGCGTCCACCTGCCTTGCCGAACAGCTTTTCCTTATACGCCGGGGCATGGACGGCGAGGTTGTACCGCTCGTTGCCGCACTTGTACAGGCATACGCCGCGCTGGGGAAAGCGGATGAGGTTGTACTCAGACTCCTCCAACTGCAACGTGTCCATATAAAATCGCTTGTCGATGTTTCCTGCGTTGAACAGGAAAGCGTGCGTGGGGATTGAAAACAGCGGCTTCGTCAGCTCGGCAATACCGGGGATTGCGAAGTCCTCGAGATTCTGACTGGCAAGAATAACGCTGGATTCTTTTTTGCGCACTCGCTTCATAAAGTTGCGGATGTACTCGATGGCGGTCAGATTGGTGAGAAACAGGTACAGCTCGTCAATGCTGGCAACCGTGTTGCCCTCGGTCAGAAGTTTATCCGACATAAAGGACAGCACGTTGAACAGCAGGGCGTTTTTCACATTCTTGCTGGCCTGCAGCAGTCCCTTGACGCCGAATACCACGAAGCGGGAGCTTGTGATGTTCGTGTGGCCGTTGAAGAACTGGCTTTCCGCGCCCTGGCACATGGAGTGGAGTCCCAGCAGAATTTCCTGCAGCAGCTCCGCCGTGTAGAGCTGATACTTCTGCGAATCGAAAGATTTGTACTCCAATTCGATCAGCTCATACAAATCCGAGAGGATCGGATAATCGGTGGGCGTGAGCTTTGCAAAATTGGTGCAGTCTCGAATGTTCCATTTCTGATACAGCTTGCCCAGCATCAGCTCGATCACGTCAATGTGACGGTCATCGAAATCCTTATAGCAGCGGAAGAAGTCCTTGAGAAAAGAGATGTGCTGAGAGAGCTTTGTGGTCTGCCGGAAGGTCAGCGGCGCATCTCCTTCCGCCGTATCGCTGCCGTCGTCCCATGCCTTTGGCTCCAGGGGATTGATCATGTACTGTCCGCTCATGAGATCGACAAAGCACCCGCCGAGGTTCTCGGCGAGGTCAACATACTCGTGCTCCGGGTCCAGGCACAGCACATTCTTGCCGCTTTCGAGAATATTGCAAACAAGGAGCTTGAGCAGATAGGATTTGCCCTGACCGCTGTTGCCGAGGATCAGGCAGCAGGGGTTGGTTTTATCATCATCCCGCTTGTCAAGGTCGACGAGAATATTGCTGCCGAACTTGTCCCGCCCAATATAGAAGCCGCGGGCGTCGGTCTTGCCGGAATAGTTGAAGGGATAGAGATTGGCGACGGAACTTGCAGGCAGGACACGCTCAAACTGTGCGCCGAAGACATTCCGGCCGCTGGGGCCGACGCAGAGGAAGCCCTGCTGCTGACGAAGCAGGAGCCTGTCCACATTTAGCTTGCTCCGTACCAGTTCCGTCAGCACATCGGTCTGGAGCAGCTTCAGTTCATCATATTCGTGTGCAATAAGTTCGATATAGACCGCACAGTGGAGGAGCGGTTCACGGTTTCGATGCATGGTGGATACCAGCGCTGCCACGTCCTGCAGATTGCTCTCGGCCGTGACCGTCTGCTGGAGGTCGTTTGTGTTGGCGCCCGCCATGCGGTTTTTATTAGCGGCGTTGTGGATGATCTGTTTTTCCTCTGCGGGCGTGACCTGCCGGGTATAAATCCGCAGTGTCACGCCGTCCTTTTCGCCCAGATGCCGCAGGATCGCCTGCTCGTCGGTAGCGGTGGGGTATTCCCGCAGCGCCCAGATGCAGCGGTAGGTATTGCCGCAGACAAAATGATCCGTATTGAATTTGATGATGCCCGGTGCGATCATGTCGAGAAAATCCTTGATTTTGGAATTCTCTCCGGGCATTGGGTTGTTTTTCCTACTCACCGAAAATCACCCACCTTTCTCCGTCGTTGTCCTCATAGATCTCGGTGGTCACATTCTGTTCGTAGTACACACCAAGGAGCCTTTTGATGTCCTCGCTGCCGCAGCGCCGCGCGGTAAAGCCCTGATCTTTCAGAGCCTTTTCAATACGGGATAGATACGGAAATACTTCGGTCCCTTTTTCCTTCCTGAGCCGGACGATAATCAAAAACTCACGGGCGGTGGCCATCTGTACTTGAAGCCTGTCAAGATTTACCGCATCCAACTCCAGCAGCTTCCGTACAGCGGGCAGATTCTCCGCATCGATGCGGAGCCGCAAAAAGCTTTTGTTGTCCTCAAAATTTTCCCTGCTGTTGATACAGAGAAGTTCCACCTCTGCCAAGCCCTGCAGGACAGTCATCAGCGCATAGATCCGTGCCGCTACGCTTGCGTCGGACAAAACGCTGATGTTGGTCGGTTTAACAGAAAAAAAGACCAGCTCTCCGTGTCCAGTCTGCAGGCTGTATTCGGTAATGCCGAGGATGTCCAGAAGCTGTCGGGTGGACTGACGCGCGTGCTCGGCCGCTTTCTTTTTTCTGCTCATAAATTCATCTCCCACTTGTATGTCTGCGGCGTTCCGAAGAAGAAGCCGAAGGCGTTTTTGATAAAGTCCAGAATGCTGGTACCTTCAAATCGAATGGCGAGAAAGGCATAGACCGCTGTCAGCACAATGGGAACAAAGAAGCGGAGCTGTGCCAGCGCAAAGACAGAGAGCAAAAGTCCCACTCCGATGACGCCCACATCACGCAGTTCCCACAGCCACAGCGTAGCCTTGGCCTTCAGGTTGTCCGGGTATAAATACAAATGATTTCACCTCCAAAATGTTGAGAGCCGCCTTTCGGCGGCCCCATGTCGTTTTTGCTTATGCAATGTCTGCGTCGTCCAATGCCTGCCGGATAAGTCCCAGCACGAACTTCTTCTGACTGAGCTTGCGTCCGGTTTTTACCGACTCGTTGTCCAGATATTGCTTCAGCCGCTGAAACAGTTCCTCGGGGATTTGAAACGCCATTGTCCTTGTGCCTTCCATTTTTCTATCTTCCTTCCTGTCGTAGTATTCGGTAATTAGCGCCGTGACATATTGGCTGAGTGTCTGACCTGACTGTTCCTGTTCCGCCCGTACTCTGGTGTGTACGGATTCGGGAATCTGCGCGCAGAGGTTTTTGGTGTTCTCCATAGTGTCCACGTCCTTTTTTCTGATTTGCAAGCCAAGTATAGCGAGCGAGCGGCGCAAAAGCTATTCACCAACACCAACGAATATGAAAGCAAAAGCGAAGCAAATTACATACCTATGCAGCACTGCGAAGCACAGCTGCAATGCCGCGCAACACGAATTCTACGCAGGGGATTGCAACGCTGTTGCCCAGCGCCTTGTAACGGGCGCTGTCCGATGCGCCGGGGATATCCGTCCAGTTATCAGGAAACCCCTGCAGCCGTTCGCACTCCAGCGGGGTCAGGCGGCGGATAATAAAGCAGTGTGCCGCAGCAGCGTAGTATTTCTTATCAGGTTGGCATACAAGATCGGTGGCGTCTTTATGCTGCCGTGCGCTCTGTGTGCTGGCAACATCCTGCTCCACGAACTGATCGACACGCTGTCGATTGAATACTGCGTGATGGTCTAATCCCGAAGATTGAGTTATCCCGATGCTGTCAGGTAAGGGTAGGGCTATTTGTTGAGAATCAAGTATTTTCTCTTCCGTTGTCATCATAAAACCTCCAGATAATAGATTAAAAGCGGCTTGACAGTTCAATTCTGCCAAGACCGCTTTTTTCGATTCATACTAATTGTTGATTTAATTTTCCTTTAGGCATATATTGCGTTTAAAATAGCTTTCCCACTCAATGTTTTAAATATTTTACTCCCGACATTGTGAACGGAGTCATTCGACATATCATCCTCATAAAAATTAACAAGAAAGTCCGCCTCAACCAGTATCTGATAATCGATTCCCTGAATGTCGGTATAGGTATGATGACGCGCGATAAGCCAGCATACGTGGTCAATAACACCTGATTCGATGCCTAACCCCTCCAGAAGCTTTTTTGCTTCAGGCGGACCTTCAATCTGCTGATAGTTCCCAGCGGAGCTGTTGTACTTTTTCTCGCTGTTTTTAATCCCAATGTCATGAGTAAGCGCCGCGATTTCAATAATCTCCTGCGTGTTTTCGTCTAATCCTTCCATCTCTCCGATTGCCTTGGCAAAACCGTATACCTTTAGAAAATGGTTGATTCTCCGGACATCTCCAGCGTAATACGCGATCATAGCATTTATTACTTGCCCAATATGGCTCATTTTACACCCCTTGCCTTTTGAGAGTTCCAGTTAAAGCGCCCTTCTGAACTGCCAAAACCTTTCAGAAGGGCGCTGATTCATGGCTATTCTACCGTGATAACAGAGACGGGACAGTTATCCCGTGCTTCTGCCGCCGTACCTTTCGCAGATTCAGGAACAGGGTCCGCGCAAACCTCTGCGCACCTATCATCGGCCATCCGGAATACCTCCGGACAGGTGGATGCACATAGCCCGCAGGAAATACAGCCTTCTCTGTCAATCATCGCTTTCATATACTGATATTCCTTTCTGAATCAGGCATTCATGAACAGTTTGATGTCATCATCAACTGTTCCGACAGCCGCGATACCGAATTTTTCAACCAATACCTTGGCCACATTGGGAGACAGGAAGCCTGGCAGCGTGGGGCCGAGGTGGATGTTCTTCACGCCCAAGTACAGCAAAGCCAAGAGAACGATGACGGCCTTCTGTTCGTACCAGGCGATATTGAAGGCAATCGGCAGCTTGTTAATATCGTCGAGTCCAAACACCTCTTTGAGTTTCAGGGCAATGACCGCCAGAGAATAGGAGTCGTTGCACTGCCCGGCATCCAGAACTCTCGGAATCCCGCCAATATCGCCCAGCTTCAGTTTATTATAGCGATACTTCGCACAGCCCGCCGTAAGAATCACTGTGTCCTTCGGCAGCTTTTCAGCAAACTCGGTGTAGTATTCTCTGGACTTCATGCGTCCATCACAACCTGCCATAACAAAAAACTTTTTGATTGCACCGGATTTGACAGCGTCAACGATCTTGTCCGCCAGAGCCATCACCTGATTATGGGCAAAGCCGCCGACAATGCTGCCTGTCTCAATCTCATCGGGCGCGGGAAGGGTCTTAGCAAGCGCGATGATTTCGGAAAAATCCTTTTTGCCGTTCTTATCGGCTTCAATATGTTTGCAGCCTGGATAGCCGGTGGAACCTGTGGTAAAGATCCTGCCCCGGACCTCCTCGCTTCTGGGCGGAACGATGCAGTTGGTGGTAAAGAGGATGGGGCCATGGAAGGATACGAATTCGTCAAGCTGCTTCCACCAGGCATTGCCGTAGTTGCCCACGAAATTTTCATATTTCTTGAAAGCCGGGTAATAATGGGCGGGCAGCATCTCGCTGTGGGTATACACATCCACACCGGTGTCTTTGGTCTGCTCCAAAAGTTGCTCCAGATCAGTCAGGTCGTGGCCGGAAATCAAAATCGCGGGATTTTTTCTGACGCCGATATCGACCTCGGTGATTTCAGGATTGCCGAACCGTGAGGTGTTGGCCTCATCCAGTAGCGCCATAACTTTGACGCCGTATTCTCCTGTCTTCAGCGTCAGCGCCACCAGATCATCGGCGGAGATGGAATCGTCCAGCGTTGCCGCCAGCGCCTCATAGATGAAGACGTTGACTGCCGGATCTTCTTTTCCAATGTTTTTCGCGTGCTCGGCGTAGGCCGCTATGCCCTTAAGACCGTATATGATCATCTCGCGGAGAGACCGCACGTCCTCGTCTGCGGTTGACAGCACACCGACGGTAGCGGCCTTTTCCAGCATGGATTCCCTTGAACTAACCATGAATGTCGCCGCGTCGTGTAAACCCGCAGAAGCATTAGAATTTCTGAGCTTGTCTCTTACGGCGATCATTTTCATGATCTGCTTTTCAATCGATCCGTCGTCGAAATTCGCGTTGGTAATGGTCATAAACAGGCTGCTGAGCACCTCATAATTTGTTTCACCGAGTGTTTTGACGTCCAGCTTTCCTTTGACTACAATTTCCGAAATGCCCTTGAGCGTGTAAATCAGAAGATCCTGAAGCTTTGCTACTTCTTCGGTTTTTCCGCACACGCCACGCACCGCGCAGCCCTTTCCTCCGGCAGTTTCCTGACACTGATAACAAAACATACTCATTTTTGCTTCCTCCTTTAAAATTCAGTCTTCAACAGGTTCAAATTCATCTTTACCGACAAAACAAATCGGGCACTGCCAATCATCTGGTAAATCTTCAAATGCCGTGCTGGGCGCGATGCCGCTGTCAGAATCGCCAAGCGCGGGATCATAGATATACCCGCAGGGGATACACCTGTACTTTTTCATCTGGTTTCCTCCTCGGTTTCTCAGCTTTTTGGGGCGGGCGCTTTTACGACAATTAACTCCAACGTTTCGTCATGCATATTGCTGACATTCATTTTAGCTTGAAACGGGATTTTCAGCAGAGTTCCGGCCCCGTACTCATGGATTTCCTGATCATCAAGACCGATGGAGAGCCTTCCGCGAATGATGGTCATATACACATTTGAATTGGATAAATGCTCCGGCAGTCCCTCGCCCTGGTTGAACACCATGTGGAGGTAATGCAGGTTTTCGTCAAATATGACTTTTTCTATCGCTTTTTCATTGGTTCTGGACAGCTTATATTCTTTTTCTATCATTGCGCGTACCACCCTTTCAATCAAGTATTCTGCCATCGGTCGAAATCGTGACAACCTGCCAGGGAATCATTTTGCCACTGCTTTGAAGCGCTCTTTTTACCGCGTTTTCGATCCCGCCGCAGCAGGGAACTTCCATTCTGACAACCGTAACGCTTTTTATATTGTTGCTTCGAATAATCTCCGTGAGTTTGTCGCTGTAATCCCCTTCATCCAGCTTGGGGCAGCCGATCAGGGTCACCTTGTTTCGGATAAACCTGTTGTGAAAATCTCCGTAAGCATAGGCCGTACAGTCGGCGGCGATCAGGAGGTTGGCGTCCGCGAAATACGGAGCGTTGATCGGCGCAAGTTTGATTTGGACGGGCCACTGTGACAACTGGCTTCTGTTTTCGCTGATATTGGGATGAACGGCTTCATATTTGTTTTCCCGATGGATGGTTTTAGACTGTGTGCCCGGGCATCCGCAGGCTACCGTTTCTTCCTGTTTGCTCAGCTTGCTTTTCTTCACAGCGGCTTCGTCGTATTCCTTCGCTTCGCGTTCCTCAAAGCTGATAGCTCCTGTCTGGCAGGCCGGCAGGCAGTCTCCGAGACCGTCGCAATAATCGTCCCGGAGGAGCTTAGCCTTTCCTTTTACCATTCCGATTGCCCCTTCGTGACAGGCTTTTGCGCATAAACCGCAGCCGTTACATTTTTCTTCATCAATTCTGATAATTTTTCGAATCATGTTTCGTTCACCTCTTTTTCCGAGTGCGTTTCTTCAGGATATTATTGACTTTATGTCTTGAGTTTACTATCCTTAAGATAATAAGTCGGTTGGAATTCCAACGAAAGAGGATTTTATGAAAAATTATTTGGATGTGCTGAAAACAGTAAAATTATTCAAGGGCATTGAAGAGGCTGATTTACAGCCGCTTTTATCGTGCCTGGCCGCGAAATCGGTTCATTTTGAAAAAGGTCAAACCGTATTTTCCAGCGGCGAAAGCATCGAACGATTCGGCATTGTTCTATCGGGACAGGTTCAGGTCGTGCAGGACGACTATTACGGAAACAGAAGCATTCTTGCCATAATCGATACCGGGAATCTGTTTGGAGAGTCCTTTGCCTGTGCGGAAATGAAAACGCTTCCGGTCAGTGTGATCACAACGACCGAAAGCGAACTTCTATTTATTGATTGTCACAAGCTTGCCATTCCATGCGCCAAGGCGTGCGGATTTCACAGCAGGCTCATTCAGAATATGTTGAATATCGTATCAATGAAAAATATATCGCTGACGCAGAAAATTGAATTTACCTCAAAACGTACCACCCGCGAAAAGCTCCTGGCCTACCTTTCGGCTGAGGCCAAGAAATCGGGAGGCAGTCATTTTTGCATTCCTTTCAACCGGCAGGAACTGGCGGACTACCTTTCCGTCGACCGCAGCGCCATGTCGGCCGAGCTTTCCAAGCTCCGGGATGACGGCATTCTAAGGTTTCACAAAAATCAGTTTGAGCTGTTATAGTTGAATCGTGCGGTTATCAATTTCAATGATTCCCTCGTCCTTCATTTTTTTCAGTTCCCTGAACAGCGACGGTCGTTGCACGCCTAGTCTGCCAGTTCTTTTTTGATAAAAGGAAGGACGATTTTTGAAGAGCCTTGAATAATGGATTGTTGCTTGAGATAGTCCATTAAATTCTCGCGCAGCGTTTTTTGGGTCAGCATTGTAATCTTTCGATTCATGCCTTGGGAATTCAGAGACAAAGATTTTATATACCGCATGACAAAGTGATAGTCATGCAGAAAATCCATAACCACTTCTCTCGATATATGAATCACGTCGCAAGGTGTTACGCCGTAAATATTCAATGGATAGTTGGTGTTTTCTCCAAACAGCAAATTGGCTCCGATGATATTGTTTTTCTGAAACTCGAACATTGTAATTGCGGAACCATTTTCCGATAAGGAATATGCAATAAGCTTTCCCGACAAAATAACGTCAAGCACAGAACAGGTTTCATGCTGATGATGCACCGTCGCGCCCTTTACCCTTGGAAGTATATCCGCGGGCCCAATCTACGCAGCGTTTCCACTGTGCGTGATGCTGCATAAAAAAGGCGCTTCAGTCAGAAATCTGGTTATCATTTTAAGCGCTTGGGCAGTGATAAAAGTACCGATTCATTTGCTCTTATCTTGGTGTCCAGTTTATTATACTTCTTCCATATAGAGCCTTTTCTTTGTGATGAAAAAAACGGGGGCATTTTACAGGGAGCAGTCTATCGCACCGCTCTTATTACTTGGCCACTTAAAATATTGGTCCTCTTTCCTTTGTCGAGAACAATGTTCCCATTGATAATCACCGTTTCGATTCCTCTAGGATATTGTCTCGGATTCCCAAAAGTTGACATATCAATCACTTGATCTGCATCAAAAATTACGACGTCTGCTTTTTTACCTACAGTCAAGGAGCATTACTAATCTTTGACATTAATAATTATAGCATGCTAACAAAAATGCTCCAATTAGCTACATTCACAAAAAACCGTCTTAATTTCATGTATATTTTGACAATATTGACCATTCTTTAAATTATTACACTTGAAGCCTAACTGGTTATTTATATATTTGATTTTTCTACAATAGTGCTTTCTGCCAGTTTATGTAAACTTATAAACAAACAAATTAGAGCCCAATAAAATGAAAGCAAGCTATGTCCGTCTTGTCCGCAAACGAGTTGTACTGCAAGCATATCATCAGGCTGTACTTAAATACGTTATGGTATATGCGGATTATAAAAAAAGAAGCATTGCAAGACTGCACGAATCATCGTGCAAGTCCGGCAATGCCCCTGCATGGCGGTACCAGAAAAACTGATACCAAGAATGGCGGAGAGGGTGGGATTCGAACCCACGTGCGATTGCTCGCAAACTGATTTCGAGTCAAAGTCCTCTATTTGTACTTTAGGGAAAAACAGCGACCTGAGCAGCCAATAGCGGAAGCTGCGGAAGCCAGTAAGATCAAGGTTTTTCGAGCCATTTGTCTCTCAAAATCGTGAAAACCCTTGTGCCGCAAGCAGTTCGAATGTTTTTCGATTTTGAGCCGATTCCGGGGAGAATTAAGCACTTTGGGGAGAATTAGGGGAGAACGCCACAGGACAACTTGTAGATAACGCAGTGCAGAGACACCTACCGTCAACTGAAAATGGAAAGGTGGAATCTGCATGATCGAGAAGTTTAAGGACTACGAGGAAGTCAAAAAAGCTTATCCAAAAACGATGAGCAAGGATCAGTTTTACAAGGTGGCGCATATTAGCAAAGCGACTGCGCTCTTCCTTCTGCAAACCGGTCTTGTTCCCTGCAAAGATTCAAGAAAGAAAACCCGTCGCTATACAATCAAAACCAAAGATGTTATCCGCTATATGCAGGAGCGGATTGTCAGCCCTGAAAAGTTTAGAGCTGCTGATGGCTGGTATCTGACCCGATCAGGGTACGGGAAATCCAAGGATACCGGCAAAGACAAGTTGATGTCTCTTACACCGGAGCAAAGCGAATTGCTCCGTCAGTATTTTGAAAACGAGCTGACGGACTACAATGATTTGATGACTACATATGAGTTTGCAATCTTTTTAGGCTACTGCCGGACAACCGTGATCAGATGGTGCAATCAGAAACAGCTCAAGGCATTTAGTATATCGGGCACCTTACTCATCCCGAAGGTCTCTGCGGCCGAGTTTCTTGCCTCTCCAAAGGCGTATTGCATCAACACCAAGTCCTTCCGGCATAAGCTGTTCATTGAGGACTTCTACTCAAAATATCAAATATAAGTTCATAACAGAAAACCGCCCCATCATTGCACTGCGCATAGCAGAACAATGATGGGGCTTTTTTATTTTGCTCAGATTGGAGGTTCTACCGATGTACCCAAAAGAATGCACTTTGGCATTTGATTCTCTGATGAAAGAAATGCCCCATAAATACTATGATAGCGGCTGCGATGGTCTCTGTCCTGAATGCCGAACTTGTCGTTTCCATCGTCCGTACTGGATTCATCAGTCCTGTGTGTTCTGCGAGTGTCCGTACTCTCCCGGCACAATCACATTAATCGTTAAAGTCAAATAAAGGACTCATACGCTGCCGTGAAAGGGGGGTGAGCTTATGGCAGTGTATCGAGTAAGCAAAACGAGAGATTTCACAACGATGAGCAACCATCATTTAAAAAATCGTAAGCTCTCTCTCAAGGCAAAAGGGATGCTCTCTCAAATACTCTCTTTCCCGGATAATTGGGAATTTTCCTTGCGCGGTTTGGCTACGCTTTCCACGGACGGACTTGAGTCAACCCGGTCGGCGATCAGCGAGCTTGAGAAAGCCGGGTATATTATCCGCAAACAAAGCCGCAGAGAAAACGGCAGCTTTTCGAAGATTGAATATACGATCTTTGAGGTGCCGCAGTCTGCCATACCGTCATCGGACAGCCCGCATACGGGGAACCCGAACACGGCAAATCCGGCAGCGGTCAAACCGAAATCGGAGAACCTGCCGCAATTCAATACTAATAAGAAATCAATTATCCAAGGATTAAAAACGAACTCAATAAGTAATCCATCAATCAATCACTCAGCCTTCGGCATCTCTGATGGGATGGATGAGATGGAAGAGCGAGAAATCTATCGAGAAATGATCATGGAGAACATAGAGTACGACATTCTTGTAACCCGAGATAACGCAGACCGGCTTGATGAAATCGTAGAAATCATGCTGGATGCTGTCTGCTCCAAGAATCCGACAGTCCGCATCAACGGTGAGGATATGTCGCAGCAGGTAGTCAAAAGCCGATTCCTAAAGCTCAACAGCAGCCACATCGAATACGTCTTTGAGACGTTGCAAAAGAACCCGTCAGACATCAGGAACATCAGAAGCTATCTTCTGACCACGCTCTATAACGCATCCCTGACGATGGACAATTAAGATCACTCACCGCAAGGGAAGCGGATGTATACAAGCATTGCATTGTAGACGGAATGAAATATCTGACTTATGCGAAGGAAACCGGAATTGATGTTGCAAACGTCACCCGGACCATAGGACGCATCAGAAAGCGAGCAAAAAAACTTTTCTGATTTTTTGCAGAGCATGTCAAAAAAACGCCTTGAGATGTCCGTAGTAAGGTGAGAGGACAGTAATCCTTCTCATGTTCCTTGAAAACTGAATAGTCAGTGCTGCGGATCTTTCCGCTTCTGCGTAGCAACACAGTTTCCGACGCCAAGACCTCCGTTTGGAGCGAGCGATCACCGGAGAGCTATAACAGTCATGTGGTGTGGCTGCTTGCGACGATGTAGAAGTTGGGTACAATGATACTTCCGTCTGTCCTTGAGACAGGCGGCTCGGAGCGTTCCTCGGAGGGGTGAGATTCCCATGATGCCGGTTGACCGTCGGCAGTCCGCAGCACTCCCTATTCAGCAGGGGACGAGATAAATATGCTGGAAAATTTATCAATGAAAACTATGCGCAGCAGTCCGACAAAGACTGCTGCGCATCCTTTTGCTGATAAGCAAAAAATCACGAAGGAGGTGAGACGGGTGAATACAACTACGATCACACAGAGGGACGCATACAAATTGATGCTCAAGGAATACCCGGACGTCATGAACATTGAACAGATGTGTGAAATCCTCGGCATCAGCACAAAAACAGGTTATCGCATCCTCAGAGAAGGAAAAGTCTGCTGCCTCAAGGTCGGCAGAGCCTATCGTATTCCGAAGGCTCACCTTTTCACTTACCTGTCCATTGGATGTGCAGAGCTGCAAGAAGTGGCAAACGCATAAGTTTTGGACTCGGAAAGTTTACAAAAAAGAATTGCACAGAGGTCCTCCAATTCGAACCCGGTTCTGGTATAATAGGTTCCCAGTTGACGGTAGGTGTCTCTGCTGCGAAGAAGGAGGTATTTTTATGGTAGCAGGGCATCTTCGTGAGAAGAATGGCTATTTTTATGCTGTACTAAACTATAATGATTCTCTTGGGAATCGAAAGACCAAATGGATGTCAACCGGCTTAACTGTGAAGGGCAACAAGAAACGGGCTGAGGCAATTCTTGCTGAGAAACGCCGTACCTTTCAGCCGGATGAGCCGGTGACAAGCGAAATCCTTTTTGCAGACTTTATGGAGCAATGGCTTCGTGTCGTGAAAAGCTCCATTGCAGTTCCGACATACGCTTCTTATACCAACATGGTGAAGCGTGTTATCTCTCCTTATTTCCGCGAAAAGAAGACAACCCTTCAAGGTTTGACCGCGAAGGATATTCAGGACTTCTATCTGAAAGAGCTTGATCGAGTCAGTGCTTGTTCCGTCATCCACTACCACGCAAATATTCACAAGGCTTTGAAATATGCCGTGAAGATGGATTTGATCCCTGTCAATCCGGCAGACAAGGTGGAGAGACCTAAGAAAGAACACTTTGTCGGGAGCTTCTACGATGCAGATGAAATGAACGCTTTATTCGCTGCATCGAAAGGAACCAAGCTGGAAATCCCGATCTTGTTTGGGGCTTTTTACGGTCTTCGCAGAAGTGAGGCAATCGGATTGAAATGGGATGCCATTGACTTTGAGCATGACACACTGACCATCCGACATACCGTTACTTCATGCGATATTGACGGAAAGCTTACGCTGGTTGCCTCCGATACGACGAAGACAAAGTCCAGCATGAGAACGCTGCCGCTTGTTCCGTTTGTGAAAACGCGGTTGCTGGCACTCAAGGAAGAGCAGGCGGAAAACCGCAGACTTTGTGGGCGGTCCTACATCAGGGAATATCAGGAATATGTCTGTATCAACGAGATTGGCGATCTGATCAAGCCCCATTATGTTACAGAGAGCTTCCGCAAGCTGCTTCGGGCAAATGAGCTTCGAGAGATCAGATTTCACGATTTGAGACATAGCTGCGCCTCGCTCATGCTTGCAAACGGCGTTCCCATGAAGCAGATTCAGGACTGGCTCGGACACAGCGATTTCTCGACCACGGCAAACATCTATGCGCATCTCGATTACAATTCAAAGATTTCTTCGGCTGACGCAATGCTTAATGGCTTGGGACTTGCAGTGCAGTAGCCGTTCTCTCCAGAAAAATGGAGAGAACAGCGAAAAAGTCCGCTCAGAACACCATTCCGGCATAAAGAAAAAGCCAGCAACCCCGCATGGTTACTGGCTTTTCGATGGCGGAGCGGGTGGGATTCGAACCCACGGAACCTTGCGGTTCAACTGATTTCGAGTCAGTCCCGTTATGACCACTTCGATACCGCTCCGTATATTTCTCACATCAGCTCACCTCAGAAATTGGGGAGAACAGATGGGGAGAACGAGTAAAATATGAAATTGTAAAACCCCGAAAAACCCAGTCATATCAAGGCTTTCCGAGCAGAGGCTTACGAAAAACGGTTTTGATTTCGAGTCAGCCCCGTTATGACCACTTCGATACCTCTCCATATTTAGTGCTTTTCTTTTTGATAAAAAATTAAAGGTACATAGTTATAGTACAATCCAAAAGAATATTTGTCAATGTGTGAATCATTTTTTATGATATAATATAAAAAAATGTATTTTTTTGTAATTCAAATATAAACATGGAGGCGTTAAAATGGCACCAGTGCGCCATGGTTTTTTTATGGAGGCCGCTATCCAATTAGCCAAAGAGGCCGCACAAAAAGGCGAAATCCCCGTAGGGGCCCTCGTCGTCAATCATAACGGTCAGATCGTCGGCCAAGGCATGAATCTTACGGAAAGCGGCAATGACGCCACGCTTCACGCCGAGATGATCGCCTTACGGCAGGCTGCGCAGTCCTTGGGACATTGGCGGCTGAAGGATTGTACCCTTTATGTTACTTTAGAGCCTTGTCCTATGTGCGCGGGTGCGATGGTACAAGCACAACTCGGCGCTTTGGTTTACGGAGCGCCCGACAGCAAAGCCGGCGCCGCCGGTAGCCTTTTTAATATTACACATTCTCCTTTGCTGAATCACCGGGTTCAGGTGATAGGAGGGATGAAAGAAGCCGAATGCGGCAAATTATTACAGGATTTCTTCCGGAGCAGACGCAATGAAATAAAATAGCATAAATCAAATCAAACAAGCAGGAGGCAAAAGCATGGAACGATTCGTTTACCAGGTTCCAACCAAGATCATTTTTGGCAAAAATACGGAAAGCAAAGCCGGTGAGGCGGCCAAAGCGGCAGGCGCCAGTAAGGTGCTGGTGCTTTACGGCGGGCAAAGCGCGCTAAAATCCGGTTTGATCGGCCGGGTGGAGGCTTCCCTGCGGGAAGCAGAACTCGGCTTTGTCACCAAGGGAGGCGTTAGTCCCAATCCACGTCTTTCCTTTACCAGAGAGGTGATTGCCCTCATTCGGGCAGAAGGTATTGACCTGATCTTAGCGGTAGGCGGCGGCAGCGTCGTGGACTGCGGTAAAATATCCGGTCTGGGCGCATGTTACGACGGCGACGTCTGGGACTTTTTCGATAAGAAAGCAACTCCTGCCAAAACCATTCCTGTCGCAGTGATTCTTACCATCGCAGCATCCGGCAGTGAAACCAGCAAATCCATGGTACTGACCAATGATGAATATTCCGGCGGCTGGCTGAAACGGGGCGCTCTTTGTCAAAATTCCCGGCCAGTCTTTGCTATTATGAATCCAGAACTCACTTATAGCTTGCCGCCTTATCAAACGGCCTGCGGCATCGTAGATATCATGATGCATACCATGGAGCGTTACTTTGGCCCGGAAAATGATACCGATCTTACCGACCGTCTGGCGGAAGCGGTTTTGGCCACGATGATCAAAAACGGCCCCTTGGCTTTGGTCGATCCTTCTAATTATGAAGCCCGCTCAGAAATCATGTGGGCGGGCAGTCTTTCCCACAATGATCTGACCGGCTTAGGTCGCAGCATGGACTTTGCCACTCACCAACTGGAACACGAGCTTTCCGGGTTGCTTGATGTTGCCCATGGCGCCGGGCTTTCGGCCATTTGGGGCTCCTGGGCTCGCTATGTCATGCCCAAAGCTGTCTGGCGTTTTGTAAAATATGCCGTCAATGTATGGCACTGTGAAGCCGATTATCTCCATCCAGAGGAAACGGCTTTAGAAGGCATCAAAAAAACCGAAGCCTTTTTTGCTTCCCTGAGAATGCCTGTTACCCTTCGGCAGCTCCTGGCGGCGAACAGCACTCCAACCTTGACCCAAGAACAGATTGAGGACATTTCCGAGAAATGTGCATTCTTTGGTAAAAGAAAGATTGGCACCCTGCAGGTTCTGAACAAACAGGACATCATCAACATTTACCAGCTGGCTATGACCTTGTAATACCAATCCTGATATCCTGCTAAAAGTCCCTGCCGTTTTTTAAACAGCAGGGACTTTTGATTTTTTCAGTCATATCCCACGCAGGCTTTTCTTGAGCTAACCTTGTATCAATTACAAAATCTTGCGGCCTTCAATATAGTAACGTTTTTCATTGGCTTCACCCATGGAAAACGTTTTCCGAGGCAGGGCGCCGTCAGCCGCTACCGCCGGGAACAACATGGCTTTGTCCATAGCGGGCAGGGTAAAGCCGGCATTGCCGGGACGGGTGGCGAGAGATTCCACCGCTTTGCTGCCGTGAATATAGTCCACTTCAACAATACCTTGCGCAACTAGGGCATCTATACCTGCCTGCAAAACGCCAACTTCCAGTTTTTGGCTGGGCCGATCCACCAGGATGGTTCCATTGCCCTCCACGGTAAGATAAGGCAATGCAAAGGTGCTGGCCGGGGCCACGGCGCCTTCCGGCGCCAAACCGGCGCCGCCGTTTTGTGTAGCCAGCACGGCAACCAAAGCATTGACGATATCTTTGCCGCTTTTCCCGTCTTTGCCAAACACGACCCGATGAATAGGCTCAAAGACGATGCCATCATCATGCACATTTTCGATCTCGCACAAAGCATAGCGGGCAGGATGATTCTTGGCTTCTTCGGGGGAAAGTTGCTTTTTCAAGTTTTCCCAGTTTGCTTTGGCGGTAGCCAACGAATGGTTGCCGTCTCCCATCGCCTGGAAAATTGCTTTGCCTGCACCGTATTTTTCCTCAGCGGCATCTAAAAGAACACTAAGCGCTTCCTGCGCGCCGCGCAAATCTTTTTCCGGGATGAAATAGCCCGTAACATGACCACCTGCCATCATCAGGTCCGTATCATACACCTTTTGGGCGGTTATTTTTTCCAAAGGCTCAATAACAGATTTTTCGGGATCGTCAATCAGAATCAGGATATGAGGTAATTCCAAAGGCGCGCCGTCACGGATTCTCAGGCGTGGCGGGATGCGAGAAACTACGGTTCCTTCCGTGGCGCGGATCAAAGACTGCGACCCTTTATTGTAATCATAGCTTTCCAGATCCACCGCAATAACCAAGCCCAAGCGGTTGCGGCCTTCTGCTGTTCTTCTTACCAAAATGCAGCCCGGCGCCAACTGACGTAAGATGCCAGATTCCATATACTTTTTCATGTTTTTGCGTATTTCCGCAATGCGTTCCGCTTCTCCTGGTTTTTCCAGATAAAGCTCAGGCAGCATTAAACGTAAGGTGGAAGGCGCATCACCAACGATTTTTTCCACCTCGTCCCAGTATTCCGGTTCGGAAGTATACTGGTCGCAGGCCACTACGGCCCAGCGGCTGTAATCCGTTCCTTCCTTGGGCAACAGAATTTCCGGGATGTGAAATCCGAATCTGCTCCAATCATAAACAGTCATGCTAAATCCTCCTTTGTTTCTTTAAAATCTGTATCTGAAAAACCATCAATGCTGATACTCTAATAACCGTTTTCCCGCCGCCTCATTTACTTTATCAACAGGGAATCATCCTTTGCTTGTCCCGTTGACCAATTTATTAGAACTCAAAAACGGTCTACGCACAAGCATAGCACATCCTTGAATTTTTGGCTATCCCTTTTCCGACAGATCAATCCCGGGACTATTTTATAAATTTATTTATTCACATTTGTTCAAAGGAAAGCAGAAATTATGATAAATCATATTCTTCTGTTTTTGCAGGCTCTTTGTTTAGAATAAAACCCGCTCCTCCCCTTTTCGTTTGGTAAATTTCACAGTATCCAAATATTCTAAGAAAGGCAACGCATATTTACGAGAGGTTTGCAAAAGATCCCGCACACCTGCTAAAGAAATGCTGCCTGTTTCTTTAATATGGCTGGCTATTCGTTCTTTGGCAGCCGCTACGGCCTTTGCAGACCAGACCATATCCTCTGCTATTCTTACCGCAATACCTGACCCGACCAACCAAAGGTAGGCTTCACTCCGCAGGGCAGGCGGCAGGGAGTCTGTCAGTTCGCTCCAGGCAGGGGGACTATAGGGTTCTTTTCCCAACCAAGCAACCGTCTTCTCTCTCCAAGCGATGAGCTCCGGCGTCGGCGCCGGCATAAATTGAGGCAACCCTACTGTTTGTTCTGTTAAAGCAATTTTGCCCGTTTGCGCCCAATAGCGCAAAAGCTGTTGAAAAGGTTTTAAGGGAATACCCCCAAAGAGCCGGGTACGCAATTCTTCCTTGGACATGCCGGGACGAAGAAAGTATTGTTTATGGTAATCTGTCAAAGTTTTTCCCACTTGTTCTATAAAAGATTGCTCCCGCCTGACTGCCAGCCAAAGTTGGTCTTCCTGGCTGATCATAAGGGTTTCTTTGTTTTGGAAGATCTCTTCCCGGCAGGCTGCAAAATCGCCCTCACTTAAACCGGCGGCAGTCAGAATCTCTTTGGTGGTCAAAAGATACGGCGCCGTTTCCTCCAAAGTAGCAACAAAAAGCTCCGCTGGGCTACCCACAGCTTTCAGTGCCATTGCTTCCATCACTTCATCATGATAACGCTTATGATGCTGCGCCTGACCTTCCAAAATCTTGCCGCCCCCAATGGTCACCATAGGGGAATAGCTGCGAATGACAAAGCGGTCGCCCCGTACGGCTGTGATAGGTTCTTCCAAAGCGATCTGTGCATAACAGCTTTCGCCTGGAGTCAGCTCTTCCCGGTCCAAAAGCTGCACACGTCCTAAAATCTCCGCAGTGCCATGATGCAGCCGCACCCGGCTCCGCTGGGACAGCGCTTTGGCACTCTCCAAAAGCTGAAAATCAACATCCAGCCGATAGGAAGGATTCAAAAGCCCCTTGGCAGCCAACCAGCCCCCTCTGGGGGCTTGCGGCACCTCGATGCCAGCCAGATTAACGGCTACCCGCTGACCGGCATTGGCCGTTTCCACCTTGACGCCGTGCACCTGTAACGTTCGTATCCTGGCCTGTGTGCCACCGGGCCAAAGCTCCATAACTTCTCCTAAGGCAAGGTGTCCGCTCCACAAAGTTCCCGTGATCACTGTGCCGAAGCCCGTAGAAGAAAAGGAACGGTCGATGGGCAGCCGGGCCTGACCGGAGGCAGGCCGCGGCGGAATCATGGCCGCAATCTCCCTAATCTTATCCTTCAACTCCGGCAACCCCATGCCGGTAACGGCAGATACTTTTACCACGGGCGCTTTGGCCAAAGGGGTATTCTTCACAGCTTGCCGAACCTCTTCTGTTACCATTTCCAGCCATTCCGCGTCTACCAGATCTGCTTTATTGATCACCAGAATACCCCGCTCTACCCCTAAAAGAGAAAGGATATCCAGGTGCTCCCTGGTTTGCGGCATGATCCCTTCGTCGGCGGCAATCACCAAAAGCACCATATCGATGCCGGCGACGCCTGCCAGCATCGTCTTAATAAATTTTTCATGCCCCGGTACATCCACGATACCGGCTACCATATCTTCACTCACGGGAAGAGGAGCAAAGCCCAACTGGATGGAAATCCCCCGGTTTTTTTCCTCTTCCAGCCGGTCGGTATCAACTCCCGTCAACGCCCGAGTCAAAGCAGTCTTGCCATGATCTACGTGTCCCGCCGTCCCGATTACAATCCTACGCATAAACCACCGCCGCCTCTTTGATTGCCTCTACCAAGAGTTTTATTTGATGTGGAGAGACCGTACGCAGATCAAAACAGATCCATCCTTCCCTGATATAAGAAAGAACACTGGGATCTCCCTGGCGCAAGGCGGCGGCCATATTGCTTTCACCGCCGCCGGGTGGAGCAATCTCCACCACAACAGTGGGCAACTCCACTTCGGGCATGGAGCCTCCTCCCGCCTCGCTGGTGGTGACTCGCTGACGTATTTGCCAGCCCGGCAAAATAGGGACAAGGGCATGAACCATCTCTTCCGCCAAGGAGGCAATTTCTTCTTGGCTTCTGGTTAAAAGATGAATAGCGGGAATTTCCGCGGCGGTTTTGGTCAGGTCTAAATAGCTGCTTAAAGTAGCTTCCAAAGCGGCTAAAGTCATCTTACCTACCCGGAAAGCCCGGGTAAGAGGATTTTTCTTCATCGCTTCAATATAACGTCGGCGACCTAAAATAATACCGGCTTGTGGACCACCTAATAGTTTGTCGCCACTGAAAGTCACTACATCCACACCGCTTTTCATGACTTCGCTCAAGGTCAGTTCCTGTCCGATACCTGCCTCTCGTAAGGGATAGAGGCAACCGGAGCCCCAATCGTACATGGTAGGAATATCGTGTTCCTTGCCAAGAGCGGCCAGATCGGCTAAGGATACCTCCTCCACAAAGCCCCGCATGACAAAATTACTAGGGTGTACCAAAAGGAGTAGTCCTGTTTCCTCACAAATCACGTTTTCATAATCCGTGAGGCGGGTTTTATTGGTGGTACCTACCTCTTTTAATAAAACACCGCTTTTCTCCATGATTTCCGGCACCCGGAAAGCGCCGCCGATCTCCACTAACTGTCCTCTGGAGATAACACCCTCTTTGCCTCTGGCCATGGTATCAAGAGCCAAAAGTACCGCGGCAGCGTTATTATTGACCACCAGGCAGTCCTCGGCGCCGCTTAAGCGGCGTAAAAGTTCTTCCACGTTCTGATAACGGCTGGAACGCTGCCCATTTGCCAGATCAAGCTCTAAATTGCACCAACCGGCAGCAACGTTTTCCACCGCCTTGCGGGCGTTTTCGCTCAAAGGCGCCCGCCCCAGATTGGTATGGAGCACAATGCCTGTGGCATTAATCACAGGCCGCAGACGGGGACGAAATCGCTTAGCCGCTAAATGCGCAGCTTCCTCATAGATACACTGGCGAAAGGATTCTTTGTCCTGGGGCAGATCCTTGCCTGAAGCGATGGCTTCCCGCCATTTTTGCAAGATGTCCCGGATGCTGTCGGCTACCAAGGAACGCGGCAGATCCTCTCGTTGATGCACGGGCTCGCTTTCCAAAACATCCTCCACGGAAGGGAGCCAGGCAAAAAGATTGCTCATGAAAGTCTCTCCTTTGTCTGATAGGTTTTGCCATTTTTCCTAAGAATTATTTTATTCCATTATTCCTAACTGCATGTCCTGATTTCACACAATTTGGTGCAGGAAACACTGCCTGCACGGTATGCCAATCAATCGGGAAACGGACATAAGATGTAGGGCAATACACCTAATAGGCTTTGCCGGTATTCTCGACACCTATTTCCTTGCCCCGCTTGGTGCTGGCAGCCATGGCGGCAAAGACCATTTCGTCAAAATGCCGCGCCTCATAAGCTTCTATGGCCACTAAGGTGCTACCTTTGGGAGACGTGATCTCACGGCGTAGTTGCTCCACGCTTTTTTCCGGAAAGGTCTCCAGCATCCTCCCTACGCCTATTAGGGTTTCCCTCGCCATCAGAGTAGCCTGGGCCGGGTCTAAATTTAGTTTAGCGCCGGCCTCTGCCATATATTGGGCTAAAAGGTAAAAGTAGGCTCCTCCGGAACCGCTTAAGGCACTGAAGGCGTCCACCAGATCATCTTTGATCCACATGGAACATCCCACCGCATTGAAAATCTGTTCCGCAATGGCCTTATGAGCCTCGGTAGCATGGCGGCCGGAAACCAGACCGGCCACTCCTCGCATGACGGCGGCGCCGGTATTAGGCATCACGCGCACCACGGCGGCGCCGGGAATCCATTCTTCATAATAATGGACAGAGATCCCTGCAATAATAGGAAGCAGCAGCTGTCCCGGTCTTAACAGTTCTTTTATTTGGGGCAGCAAGGCTTTGATATGATAGGGCTTTACTGCGAGAAGCACCACGTCGGTATCGGCAAAGATCTCCGCCATTGTGTCGGCCTTTTGTACTTTATCTGTTCCGCAGGATGCTATCAGGGCATCCACCTTGGCGGGTTCTAAATCAAACAGCCGGCATTGTACCTCAGAAGCAGGGAACTTGGCCGATACCCCCAAGGTAATTGCCGAAGCCATGTTGCCGGCACCAAGAAAACCAATACGCATCGCGATTCCTCCTCATGTCATACAAAATACATAAAATAAAATACACACGATTATTATAACACAAAAGTGCCCGGAGAAAACAATGTCTTTCTTCTTTTGCATCATCTCTGTTTATCTTTGCCACCTAGGGCTTTTTGGGATTTCTTCTGCTACAGGCATTGGCTTTTTTCGCAAAAAATGATATGATATTAATGCAAATGGTTTCTACCCTCATTTTTGTATAAGATCGGTTGCGTTGATTGATATATTTTATGTTTGCAACAACAAGAACAGGAGGTCTTTTATGACGCATAAAAGGTTTCGTATTCTGTGGCCCATCTTGATTATATGCATTCTTGTCTTGGCCACCATTGCGCTGTATCAAAAGAAAACGGCTTCGGACCCCGTTACGGATCCGGAGCGGCCTAGTGCACAGCAAGTTCAAGTTCTTATGGCAGAACCGGTGGATCGTGTTACTGTTTATTTTTATACCAAAGATCAGAAAAATTTGCTTCCATTATCTTTTCCCGTGAACACCACCCGGGCTGCCGCCAATGTTGCCATTGAATTGCTTCTATCAGGCCCACCCAACCAACAGGTTTGCGCCGTTACCAATGACGGCGCCAAGTTGCAAGAAATCTACCAGGAGGACGGTCAGATTTTTGTGAATCTTACCGCCATAGATAAAACTTCTGATCCGGCTCCCTTGGTAGCGGCTGTCGGCGCCACCTTGGGAAATCTGATGCCGCAAAAGAAAGTGCAGATCTTAATCGACAGCGAGCCGCTGCCAGCGCCCTTTGACGAGCCCCGCTTGCCCCAACCTGTGAATTATTACGGAAAAGAAGATGCCTTGACGGATCATTCTTTGATTACGGTGTTTTACGGCGACGAGGTAAGCGGCTATTTGGTGCCGGTAACCTTGCCGGTGCTCCAGGAAACGCCGAAGGAGGAGGCTCTCCAGAAGCTGCAAACGTCAGCACCCCAAAATAGCGGTTTAAAAACATTGACATTCACCGATTGTCCCCTTACTCTTTTGAGAGTTGATCAAGGGAAAGCCGTATTGAATTTTAGCTCCGCTGTTTTGCAGCATCAAAGCACCAGCCTGGCGGAAAAGCAGATGCTGGAAGCCGTCATCGCCACATTCTCCCAGTTTAAAGACATTAACGCAATTCAATTTTTTGTAGAAGAAAACGTACAGGATCATTTGCCTGGCGGCAATGAAATTGACATTCCTTTCCCGGCAGAGGCGCTGCCGACTACCAATATTCTTTGATTACATTCTTTTTATTTATGATTGCTTTTCCAATGTCTGCTGTCTTTTATTCCTTCGAGGAGACAAAAGGGTTTCCGGTTCATTTTGTTGTGTCAAGCTGCCAGTTGCCGCACCAATTCACCGGTCAAGGATAAAAATCCCGAGGCATTAAAAATTCTTTTTGATTGTCTATGAAAAATATCAACCGAAGAAAGCCACCCGTCATACGGGTGGCTTTCTTCGGTGCCTCAGTCAAACACAATAAACATTCAGTTTACCCCTATTTGATAGGACGGACTTTTGGTTACGGCATTCTTTTCTTAATTTTGTGCTGATTTTAACACCTATCATACCAGTAAGAAAAGCTCACTATGTATAACTACAAACAACGCTCTCCACAAATTAAACCCTAAAACAATAAAAGAAACGAGATGTAAGAACATCTCGCTTCTTGATATCTATATAAAATTTATCATCGGGTTTCTTCCCTTAGGCCTTGCTTTCTATTGCAATCAGGCTTGTCCGCTTTGATCTCTCCTTGTTTTTTGCCTGCCTGCAAACTCTATATAGCCGAAGTCTCCGTTATTTTGGCTCCTTTCCAAGAAATCATCTCGCTTGCAGATATTATATACCTTGCAAAAAGCTTTTAAACGTATTCGCTTCAAGCCTAAGAGCTCCCTGATTAAGCGGTAATCCAGCCTCCCCCAACCTCCATAAATCGGATGGGCAATGCAGCTTTTTCCTTGCTGCCCGTTGCCTTTTCTTAATCAAGGGGACCAAACCGAACTTACCAGCCCATTTGCCGCCAAGCCGCGGCATTATTTTTTAGCTGGTTGTAACAGAGAACGATTTTAACCGGCATGATTCATTTTAATATCCTTGTTAAACGATGGGACTTAGGGTTTTTTCCGTCAAGCTCTGTGCCGGTAAAACTGTTACAACCAGCAAACGATGAGTTTTCATTGGAAGCACCCCCTTTCTTATCCTTTTTCTCCCCCACAAACAGTAAAGCAGGGGAATACTTGAAATAAAAGTCAACGCTCCTTTCTTTTTAAATTTTTGAATTTTCTGTATATTTATTATAACATCTTTCTTAAAAAAATGCTACTGGTTTTAACAAATTTTTTTATTGTGCTATTTTGCCAAGCCTGGCCATATATTAGGACATACTCTAAATAACCGGAGGGATACAACATGACAAGATTAGGCTGGTACGCCGCGTTGACCTTTACCGGCACCCTTTTGGGGGCCGGTTTCGGCTCCGGACGGGAATTGTGGCAATTCTTTGCCCGGTTTGGCACTAGCGGCGCAGTAGGCGTGCTTTTTGCTACTTTGCTTTTTATTCTTTTAGCCATGGGCACCATTTATATTGCTGCATTTTACCAATGTCAAAACCACAGAGATTTTTTCCGGGCCATCCTTCCTCTGCCTGCCGCCCGGCTGGCGGATTGGCTGCTTTGCGTCTACCTTTTGGCGGGTACAGGCATTATGCTGGCGGCGGGCGGCGCGATGGCCAAAGAATATATGGGGTTTCCTGCCTGGTGCGGTATTGCAGCCATCTTGGTACCTACCTTTCTGGCGGTAGCGGTACAAACGGAAGGTGTGTTCTTTTGTCAAAAAATCCTGGTCCCTTTGCTGGTTTTTGGCATCATCTTAGTATCTTGCGCCACTTTTCGTCTTCCGGCGCAACCTGCAGAAATAACCAATACCGGCTTTGCCTGGATCGGAAACAGTATACTTTATGTGTCTTATAATATGCTGGGTGGGCTTGCCATCCTGGTAGGACTGAGCAACGCCCACACCCACAATGCCCTTTCCCCAAAAGTAGGCCGCAGCGGCGGTCTTCTCATAGGACTTTTGGCATTATTGCCGGTTTTGGCTCTCATCCGGCAAGGGCAAACGGCAGCACATTATGATTTGCCGCTGCTTTATTTGGCTTATCGGCAAAGCAGTTCTTTATTTTATATCTATAGCGCTTTATTTGCCAGTGCTCTTCTGACCACCGCCATTTCCAATGTTTATTGCCTTTGCCGCCGTTTCGCAAAACCGGGAAGGCCATGGATCTTGATATTAAGTATCGTCATACTGCTTTCTTTACCTCTTGCGCGGGAGGATTTTCCTACGCTCATTGCCGGTGTCTACGGGGGCTGTGGCATCCTGGGTCTCTTACTTCTGCCTCCCATGGCCTGGCATTGTTATAAAATTAAGAAGCGCCGGGCTTCCTGATTCCCGGCGCTTTTTCTTATTTAATTAAGCTCGACGTCACTTTCGTCGACATCCTCATGGGCGATCACCCTGGCCACGTCCATAACCTCGTCATCCTCACCCAGCCGGATCAGCATAACTCCCTGGGTCAAACGGCTTTGCTCGGAAATATCATTGGCGTTGATACGGATGATGACTCCCGCTTTGGTAATAAGCATCAGTTCCTCGCTGTCACGCACCATATTGATGGCCACCAAATGGCCGGTTTTTTCATTACAGCGTAACGTATAGACCCCTTTGCCGCCCCGCAGGATGGTACGGTAATTTTCGGGAGTCAGCGGCGTTCTTTTACCATAACCCCGTTCACTCACCACCAAAAGGTGAGCGGAAGGATCCACTTTATCCATACTCACAACGTGATCTTCTTCTTCCAGGCGGATACCCCGCACCCCTTGGGCGGTTCGCCCCATGGGACGGACGTCCTGCTCATGGAAGCGGATGGCCATCCCTTTTGCGGTGGAAAGCATAATCTCTTCCTCACCGGAAGTAAGAGTGACGCTAATCAGGTCGTCATCCTCCGTCAGGCCGATGGCGATAATGCCGTTGGTGCGGCTATCAAATTCTTTTAAGCTGGTTTTCTTGACGATACCGTTTTTGGTAGCCATAAAGAGATAGCCACCCTCGTCAAAGTTCTTTACCGGAATGACCGTTTTTACTTTTTCATTGCCATCCAAGGCCAAAAGATTCACCAATGAAGTGCCTTTGGCGGTACGCCCGACCTCCGGAATCTCATGTACTTTCATGCGAAAACAGCGGCCACGGGTGGTAAAGGCCAAAAGATAATGGTGGGTCGTGGTGATAAAGAGCATCTCCACAAAGTCTTCCTGCCGGGTGGTCATACCGGTAATGCCCCGGCCGCCCCGGCGCTGCTGCCGGTAGGTATTGACGTTTAAGCGCTTGATGTAGCCGTTATGGGAAATGGTGATGACCATGTCCTCCTGGGCAATCAAATCCTCGATATCGATTTCCCCTTCATCGGGAACGATCAAAGTGCGGCGCTCATCATTGTATTTCTCTTTGATTTGCCCCAATTCTGTTTTAATGATACTCAACACCATTCTTTCACTTTGCAGCACCTGCTCCAAATAAGCAATGGTTTTGATTAAACCCCGATATTCCTCCTCCACCTTTTCCCGCTCTAAGCCGGTCAACGCACGCAGGCGCATTTCCAAAATAGCATTGGCCTGGCGGATGGAAAGGCCAAAGCGGGTCATCAGCCGTTCCCTGGCCTCTTCCGTGCTCTTAGAAGAGCGGATCGTGGCCACTACCTCGTCGATGAAATCCAGTGCGATGCGCAAGCCTTCCAGAATATGAGCCCGCTCCTGCGCTTTTGCCAAATCAAAACGGCAGCGCCGGGTGATGACATCCTCCTGGTGCTTGATATAATGCTCCAGCACCTCTTTTAAATTAAGGGTCTTCGGCTCGCCGTTTACCAACGCGATCATAATAACGCCAAAGGTATCCTGCATTTGCGTGTGTTTATAGAGCTGATTTAAAATTACCTGGGCATTGGCTTCATTGCGCAGTTCCATTACGATACGCATACCGTCCCGGTCACTTTCATCCCGCAGCTCGGTGATACCTTCGATTCTTTTATCCCGTACCAGATCGGCTATTTTTTCGATCAGGCGGGCTTTGTTTACCTGATACGGGAGCTCGGTCACGACTATGCGCCGCTTGCCCCGGGCACCTTCCTCAATCATGGCTCTTGCCCGCACCCTGATACTGCCCCGGCCGGTGTTATATGCGGAACGAATCCCCTCCGTCCCTAAAATAATACCGTGAGTAGGGAAGTCCGGCCCCTTGATCACCTGCATGAGCTGGGAAATCTCTACATCGGGATTGTCAATGAGCATATCGATGCCGTCAATGATTTCTCCTAGGTTGTGAGGCGGGATATTGGTAGCCATCCCTACGGCAATCCCTGAGGAACCGTTCAATAACAGATTAGGCAAGCGGGAGGGCAGAACAGCAGGCTCCATCTCCTCACCGTCATAGTTGGGAATAAAATCAACGGTATCCTTGTTGATATCCGCCATCATTTCCAGAGTAATCTTTTGCAATCTGGCTTCGGTATACCGTTGGGCAGCGGCAGAGTCGCCGTCTACGGAACCAAAGTTGCCATGACCGTCTACCAAGGGATATCGCATGGAAAAATCCTGCGCCATCCGCACCATAGAGTCATAAATGGCGCTATCGCCATGGGGGTGGTATTTACCCATAACGTCACCAACGGTACGGGCGGATTTTTTATAAGGTTTATCCGGCATTACGCCCTGATCATACATGGAGTACAGGATGCGGCGGTGTACCGGCTTTAAGCCGTCCCGAACATCAGGTAATGCCCGTCCGATGATTACGCTCATTGCATAATCAATATAGCATTTTTTCATCTCATCCGCTATTTCTACCGGTTTGATTTTCCCTTCGGTATAGTTATCCACTTTTGCTTAGCCTCCCACTCTTTCTTACCGCTCGCGTAGCCCCTTTGGTTTACATTCGGGGGAAGTGCCCCGCAACCGGGCAAGTAATTTCACCAATTCTCTTAACGCCCGCGCAGCCCATCTGTATCTCTTGCCAAGACCGCTGCCCGCGGCAATGCTTGTTTTCTCCCTATTCCCTTCAGGCTCGCGCTGCCGCTTAACGGCTTTGCTGCCCCTCCGGATTAAATATCCAGATTTTGAACGTAACTGGCGTTTTGCTCGATAAACTCCCGACGGGGCTCTACTTTATCCCCCATCAGAATAGTAAACATCTCTTCGGCGATTACCGCATCCTCCAACGTAACCTGCAATAGCGTCCGGTTCTCAGGATTCATGGTGGTCTGCCACAGTTCCTCGTGGCTCATTTCCCCAAGACCTTTGTAGCGTTGCAGGCTGAAGCTCTCTTTGGATTTCCCGCTTGAAGCAACGTAACGCTCCAGCTCAATATCATTGTAAACATAGGCTTCGCTCTTGCCTTGCTTTGCCGTAACCTTATAAAGGGGCGGCTGGGCGATATAGACATATCCCTTTTCCACCAAATCCTTCATATAGCGGAAAAAGAAGGTCAAAAGCAAGGTGCGGATGTGCGCGCCGTCCACGTCGGCGTCCGTCATGATCACGACTTTGTGATAACGGGCTTTTTCAATGTTAAAATCATCGCCGATCCCAGTGCCCATGGCGGTGATCATATTCTTGATCTCTTCGCTGGTGAGGATCTTGTCCAGCCGGGCTTTTTCTACATTGAGGATCTTGCCCCGCAATGGCAGGATCGCTTGGGTCCGCCGGTCTCTGCCCTGCTTGGCGGAACCGCCGGCGGAGTCCCCTTCCACCAGGTATAATTCGGAAAAGCTTGGGTCCTTAATGGAGCAATCGGCCAGTTTGCCCGGCAAGGAAGTTTTCTCCAGCGCATTGGATTTTCGGGTCAATTCCCGGGCTTTACGGGCCGCTTCCCGGGCACGAGCCGCTTTTACCGTTTTATCAATAATGCGCCGGGCCATGGTAGGATTCTCTTCCAGAAAAGCCCCCAATCCTTCTCCCACCACCGTGTCCACAATGCCTCGCACCTCGGTATTGCCCAGCTTGGTCTTGGTCTGCCCCTCAAATTGAGGCTCCGGTACTTTTACACTAATGACGGCGGTCATTCCCTCACGAATGTCTTCACCGGCCAAATTGGCATCATTTTCCTTCAGCATATTGAGCCTTCTGGCATAATCATTCACCAATCTGGTCAAAGCCACTTTGAAGCCCAATTCGTGTGTGCCGCCTTCCTGCGTGCGGATATTATTCACATAGGAATGGATGTTCTCATTATAGCCATCGTTGTATTGCAGGGAAACCTCCACCTGTACATCGTCCTTATTGCCGGAAAAATAGAGCACCGGATGGAGAACTTCTTTGTTTTTATTCAGGTAAGAGGTGAAATCGGAGATACCCCCTTCGTGGTGATAGATGCGGGAAAAGTTATCCCGTTCATCAATCAGCTCTAAGGAGATCTCCTTGTTCAAAAAGGAAAGCTCACGCAAGCGCCCGATCAGGATGTCCCGGTGATATTCCAGTTCTTCAAAGATCTCGCCGTCCGGTTTAAAGGATATGGTGGTGCCGGTCTTTTCGGTAGGCACGGTTTTCGCCAAATCTCCCATCGGTTTGCCGCGATGGTATTCCTGGGTGTAAACCCACCCTTCCCGGCAAATCTCTACCTTCAGCCATTCCGACAAAGCATTGACCACGCTCATGCCGACGCCGTGCAAACCGCCGGAAACCTTATAGCCGCCGGAACCGAATTTACCGCCGGCGTGCAACAAGGTCAGCGCGGCCTCCGCCGCTGATTTCCCCGTTTTGGCATGGATGCCCACAGGGATGCCCCGGCCATTATCTTGCACAGTGATACTGTCATCGGGATGGATGGTTACCACAATATGATCGCAGTAGCCCGCCAGAGCTTCGTCAATGCTGTTATCAACGATCTCATAAACCAAATGATGCAGACCGCGACTGCCGGTAGAACCTATATACATACTGGGCCGCTTGCGGACCCCTTCCAGTCCTTCCAATATCTGAATTTGGTTGGCGTCATAATGTTCGCTTGCTTCCAAATTATGCATATCTTTTTGCATATCTTCACTCAATTTTATTCCCTCCGCCGATTCAGACTAACTACATTTATAATTCTTTTATAATTCTTTCCTTATCATTCCAATTATAGCAGAAACCTGGCTTTATTACAAGGCAAAACACTAGAAATAGTAGAAGAAACGCCTATTTAACACGATTTCGCCCAGAAATTGTGTGCTTTTTATTCAAAGCAATCCGCTGATCGTTTTAAGTTTTGAGATGCCATCTTAATTGTTTTTATTATTACTTTCTAATTAATCGTATTTCTTTATGTTTTAGAGTTATAACCGGATAAAAATGTCGTAATTAGCAATGATGAAATCGTTGAATATTTATAATCGACCTATTCGGTCAAATATTAGATTGTCCGGGTAAATATACATCTTGCGACCGCGGATGCTTCATTGCAATTGCATTTTCTTTGGCTAAAATCTAAAAAGCGGGGATCTTCTTGAAGAATCCCCGCTTCCAATATTTTGGACATGACAGGCCAAGGAGGGCTCTCTGTTGTTTGGAGCCGGCTTTTGCTATGCCAGCAATGCTTCCAGCTGCGTGAGCATTTCACGGAAAATGGCAAAGGCACCGTCCATGGACTCTACTTTTGTAATATCCACGCCAGCCCGCTGCAATAACGTAATGGGGTCCGAGGAGCCGCCCGAGGATAAGAAGGCCAAATACCGCTCCACTGCCGACGCCCCCTGCTCCAGAATGCCCTTGGCCAATGCCGAGGCGGCGACAAAACCGGTGGCATATTTATAAACATAAAACGCTCTGTAAAAATGCGGGATGCGCGCCCATTCCAAAGCAATTTCCGCATCGATCACCATATCGGGACCGAAATAAAGCCGGTTTAGATCGGCATAGGTATCGCAAAGCCATTGGGGAGAAAGGGGATTTTCTTCCGCCGCATATTCATGAATCTTTTTCTCGAATTCCGCAAACATGGTCTGACGGAACACGGTGCCGCGGAATTGATCCAGATAATAATTCAGCAGGGTGATCTTTTCCTGTTTATCCTTGCTGATACCCAAAAGATACCGCAAAAGCAAGGTCTCGTTCAGGGTGGAGGCTACCTCCGCCACAAAAATACGGTAACCGCTGTAAACATAGGGCTGCGTAGCATTGGAGTAGAAGGTGTGCATGGAATGCCCCAATTCATGAGCCAGGGTAAAGACGCTGTTCAGATTTTCCTGATAGTTCAAAAGCACATAGGGATTGGTGCCATAGACTCCGCTGGAATAGGCGCCGGGTGTTTTTCCCTCGTTCTCCAGAACATCAATCCATCCTCCTTCGATTCCAGCCGTCATATCGGCGAGATATTTTTCACCCAAGGGGACAAGTCCTGCTTTCACTTGATTTAGCGCTTCCTCATAGGAAATCTTGCGGTTGGACTCCTTGGCGAGAGGAGCATAAATATCATAAAAATGCAGTTTTTCCACAGCCAAAGCGCTCTTCCGTACATCAAGATAACGGTAAAAATCCGGCAAATGACGGTGTACGGCATCAATCAATATATCATACACCGCCACTGGAATTTCTTCGTTATACAAAGCCGCTTCCATGGCGGAAGGATACCGCCGCACCTTGGCATAGAAATTATCTTTTTTCACATTGGCCGCCATTAACGCCGCCAAAGTATTCTTTTGCTTGCCATAGGTCTCATACAGAGCGGTAAACGCCCTTTGCCGCACATCCCGGTCATGGTTTTCCATAAATAAAAGATAATTGCCGTGAGTCAGACGGATCTCATTGCCTTCTCCATCCTTGACCATGGGGAAAACCATATCGGCATTGTTCAGCATGGTAAAGATATCTTTGGCGGCATTTGACATATCTCCGGTCAGGGCGATGATCTTTTCTTCCTCCTCCGAAAGGATATAAGGACGCTGTCTGGTAATCAGCTCCAAATGCCTTTTGTACAAGGAAAGCTCAGGCAGCTCCAGCCACCGGTTCAAAGTATCCTGAGGAATGGAAAGAATCTCCGGCTCCGCCCAGGAAATAGCCGCTTCAATCGATACCGCCAGATTTTGCACCCGTTCTTTTAACCCGGCATAGTAAGCATTGCCATTGTCTTCGTCTTTTTTCATTGCGGCATAGAGATAAACCCGGTCTAAAAGCCGGCCCAATTGATCTTCCCATTCCAAAAAGCTTAGCAACTGCTTGGAACCGATTCCTAAAGTGCCTTGGAAAGTTTTTACCTCCTTGGCCAATTCCCGGCATTTCCCAAAATCAGCCTCCCACGCCTCATCATTGGCATAAACATCTTGGACCCGCCAGCGGAATTCGGCAGGAACCTCTCTTCTTTTTAAAGGCATTTTCTGATCCGTCATCCTATTGCCTCCCCATTCATTATTAAGCTTGCATCTTTATAAAAACCATGATTTTTTTGTGTTTAACAATAGCCTCATTCAGCCTTTTTGAGTTTTCCACAGGCGTTGTGGACAATCAAACCTTTTCTACCTGCTCCTTTTCTTTGCAATAAGACAAACCCCTGTTAAAACGCCATCCTGTTTTGTGTGTAAAACAGGCCACAGCCTGTGGATAAACTGTGCAAAAACGAAAGAACTCGTTGTCTTATCTGGCTTTTTTCTTCTTTTCCACAAGAAAAAGCTCCTGCCATATTTCGGTCGGCAACAACTCTGACAAAAGCACCGCTCCCCACGGTTTTGACAACTGGGGCATCAAAGGATAGTCGGCGGGATCAACTCCCGCCGGCGCTTCGCTTACAGCAAGCCAGGCAGCCGCCAGGGCATCTTCACCCAAATTGATCAAGGTTCGGCGCAATTCATCGGCACGCGCGCTCTTGGGCAGGCAAACGTGGGTGCGGCACACCAATGGACGGTATGGATGTGCTACACAATATTTTTCTGCTTCCTGTAGGAAAAAGCAGGCGCCATTTTTTCCACGCTTTAGCAGGATATCCAGCACGCCGCCGGGCAGTACGGAAATCTGACCGCACCAAGCCAACCACTGACCGATTTCCAAAGCCTGCGGAAAATGGCCTTGATAATTAAAAAAATCCGGCAGTGTCAACGGGGCCCTCTCCCGGCAACAGCCGTCACAGCCTTTGCATTCCGCCAAAAAAGTTTGCTGCCAACGGTCCAGGGCTTCCAGATAATGGCCGACGCTGGCGTCGTCGGCTAAAACCTCCACATCGTAGCCGACGCCCAGTCCGGGAAATTCTGTTAAAATGATTGCGACCTTTTCTGCTTCATCGCAGATTCTTCCGTTCTCCGGAAACATCTATTCCCACTCCACTTGACAGGCTCTGGCACAGGCAATGGCAGTATGCTTGCATAATATGGCGCTGGTCACCGAACCTACGCCGCCGGGCACGGGAGTAATCCGCGCCGCCACCGGTTCTGCTGACTCATAATCCACATCGCCGCACATTTTGCCTTCGTGATCCGGGTCCGGGTTGATACCTACATCGATAACCACTTGTCCCTCCCGCACATAAGAAGCGTCCACCATTTTGGCACGGCCTACCGCAGCGATTAAAACGTCCGCTTCCCGGCATACGGCAGGCAGATCATTGGTCTTGCTGTGGCAGATGGTAACGGTAGCGTTTTCATTCAGGAGCAACATAGCCAGCGGCTTACCTACTACCATAGAGCGTCCCAGTACCACTGCTCTTTTGCCGGCTAGCTTTACATCGTAATAACGAAGAATTTCCATAACGGCGGCAGGCGTGCAGGGGGCAAAGCCATCCTTTCTGCCGGCGAAGATCAAAGCGGCGCTGGCTAAAGTCAGACAGTCGACGTCTTTTTCCACCGGAATCTCGCTGCGGATCGCCGCTTCATCAATATTTTTCGGCAAGGGACTAAACATGAGGATACCATGGATATCCGTCGCCTTCGCCGCGCTTTTTACGGTTTTTGCAATCTCCTCCTGGCCTGCATCCCCCGGCAGTTCCATCACGTGGCAATCTATGCCCACAGTTTCACAAGTTTTTTTCAAGCCCTGCTCATAAAATAAATCGTCCGGTCTGGCTCCCACCCGAACAATACCCAAACAGGGGACATAACCCGCTCCCCGCAATTTTGTCGTTAAACTTTGGGTCCATTCCTTTACCGATAACGCAACTTCTTTTCCTGCTAATCTTTCAGCCATGCTTCTTCCTCCCAACGTTTTCATTGTTTTTTTTCTTTTATGATACGCTCAAATCCCGCGATATTTTCCACTATCGCAACTTCAACAAAGCTCGCCCAGGGCAAAAACTCTCCCTGGTAACGCTCCTTAATTTCCTCTAGAAGTTCCGTCATGGCTGAAACATCAGCATGGCGGATATCATACATCCGAACCAGATTTTCTTTATAATGCTCCGCCAGACTCCGGGCGTTCACTTCCTCCAAGGAAAAGATCACCGGTACCAGGTTGAACATATGTTGTATCCGCTCTTCCGGCAAGCCGAAATAATATTTTAAGCCTTGAATCAAAGCGGCAATAGCAACAGGGTCTTTGACAGCGGTCATGATATTGCCTGTCAGCGTAGGATTGATTTGCTGCGCCACCAGTTCCATCGCCATTTCAATAAAATTATGTCCTTTCCACAGGCCCCACTCCGCAGGCAATGCGCAAGCGTCAATGACCCGGGGCACAAAAGGCTCTATCAGCTGAAAGCACCAGCCCCGTTCTCCTGTTCCCCAGTGTTCGTCGGCGTAATAGTCTACGCCCTTAGGGTCGACTCCATGGATTATCATACCCTGCGCCGCGGGAATTAATTCCGGCGCCTGCTCCATGCACCAAATATAAAATTCTTTTCCGGCAACATGAGCCCGATTCCGATCCAAGCCCATACCCCTACCTAAGTCAGGTACCATACCGCCTAAAGCCAATAAGGGATGAAAATTACCGGAGACTTTTTCCGCAAAATACAAGTGTACTAGAGGAAATATGTCCATCAGACTCCTTTCCTGGGACTTTACCGCAAGAAACCGTTAACTTATATTATAGCATAACTCCCTGCAAAATAAATCAGATAAATTGTCCTTTTCCTTCTATGATTCTCTTTGCTTTCCCGAACAGATACGTTATAATGAAGTCAAAGAAAGATAAGGACGTGATAAATTGAATGCCCTGTTAAAAGAACTTTACAAAATTATTTTAGTGATCTTGGGCAACGTGGTTATCGCTTTCGGTTTTTGTATGTTTATCAATCCCAACGATTTTTTGGCCGGCGGGGTGTACGGTCTTGCTGGGATTCTTCAATACTTTATTCCCCTTTTACCTTTTTCCATCGCAATCTCTGTTTTTAATATCCCTGCCCTGATTTGGGGCTATAAGGAATTGCGCCGCGCCTTTGTTTTCCGCTCCGCTCTGGGAATCGCGGTACAGACCGTTTGCCTATGGCTTTTTCCCCGTTTTGTTCCCACTTATACCAATGACCCGCTACTCTCCGCTATTGTCGGCGGCGTTGTGGTAGGAATCGGCGGCGGCGCCGCGTTGCGCTGTTTTTCCGCAACGGGCGGCTTGGACATTACCGCTATGATATTGAAGAAAAAGTTTAGTACCAGTGTGGGAACCATGTCTACCGCCATTAATTTATGCATCGTTGGGGTTTCCGCCATATTTTTCGGCGTGGAACAGGGCTTGTATACCATGATCTATTCTTTCGTTTCCGGCAAAGTGATCAATGCGGTGCTGGAGGGCATCAGCCGGAAGCGTTCCGCTTTTATCGTCACCAACAAAGGAGAACTTCTCGGCCCCCGTCTGATGGAGCTTTTGGGCCGCGGCGTTACCATCATACCGGCCATGGGGGCCTATACCAAGGAGGAGAAGTCGATTCTTTTCTGTGTGGTAAATAAGCTGGAAATCGCGCAATTAAAAGCCATTGTGCAAGAGGTGGACCCGCAATCTTTTGTAACCATTTATGAAACGGCAGAAGTCAAAGGAACCTTTTATCACCACCATGCCATTGTGGACGATACCGAATAGCACAACATAAACCTGAAAAGCCCGGATTCTGTTAAGGTTCCAATATTACAGCACCCGGGTTTGTTTATATTTTACAGAAACTTTACCGTAAATTTTTAGATTTTTTATTATTTTTAAGTATAATAAAACCAAAATCTGTGATCATTCCGGCATCTATCAGACTTATCAAACAACATCTGCTTCATCTCAATTCAACCAGATTATAATATGCCTGGTGCTGAATATCAAGGAAAAGCGGGCACCATAGAGTCATCTGAAATACATTGCCATATAGCACTCGCTTTCTGCTTGCCGGACGGCGCTTGGCCTTTTGCATTCCGCAAGTCTACTGCCGATACAATGAAACTTAGGAGGAAATTATGCGAAAAACCAAAATTGTTTGTACCTTAGGGCCCGCTTGCGATAAGCGGGAGATTTTAGAAAAATTGATCTTGACCGGCATGAACGCCGCCCGCCTAAATTTTTCCCACGGTACCCATGCCGAACATTTGGAGCGGATCACAACCTTTAAAGAGCTGCGTGAAAAGCACGGTCGGCCCATTCCTCTGATTTTGGACACCAAAGGACCGGAAATTCGCAGCGGCCTTTTTGAATCCGCCGTTACTCTGGAGGAAGGTCAGGATTTTCTCATTACGATGGAGGAGATCACAGGTCAAAAAGACCGCATGACGGTCAGCTATAAAAACCTATATCAAGATGTGGCGCCTGGCTACAGCATTCTGATTGACGACGGTTTGGTAGAGCTTAAGGTAAAGCAGGTCACACCGGCCGGCGATATTTTCTGCACCGTTTTAAACGGCGGTACCATCAACAGCAAAAAAGGCATTAATGTTCCTGGCGCCCGCATACAGCTCCCCGCCCTCAGCGACAAAGACAAAGAGGACTTGCTTTTTGGGATAGAAAATGACTTTGATTTTATTGCCTTGAGTTTTGTGAGAAAAGCAGCCGATGTTCTGGAAACCAGAAAATTATTAGAAAAGCACAACGGTAAAAATATCAGGATCATTTCAAAAATCGAAAACCGTCAGGGCGTAGACAATATAGAAGAGATCGTCCGGGTCTCGGACGCCATCATGATCGCCCGGGGAGATTTAGGCGTGGAGATTCCGGTAGAAGAAGTCCCCATCGTGCAAAAAGAGTTGATCCGTAAAAGTTTCACCAGGGAAAAGCCTGTTATCACCGCTACACAGATGCTGGATTCTATGATCCGCAATCCCCGCCCTACCCGGGCTGAGGCCAACGACGTCGCCAATACCATTTATGATGGTACCAGCTGCGTCATGTTAAGCGGCGAAACCGCTTCCGGTCATTATCCGGTGGAAGCGCTGTCTACCATGGTCCGCATTGTGGAGCAGGCTGAAAACAGCATTGATTATTGGAAAGAGTTCAATCAGACTTCCTTTGCCATTGCCAAAACCATCAGCAATGCCATTAGTCACGCCACTTGCTCCACCGCTATGCATATTGCAGCCAGAGCCATTGTCACGGTCACCCATTCCGGGGATACTGCCCGACGTATCTCCCGTTTCCGCCCGGCCTGTCCCATTCTTGCCCTGACGCCTTCCCCTCAAAGATGCCGGCAATTGAATCTTTCCTGGGGCGTTGCCCCCTTCGTACGGGAGGAACAGTCTTCCACCGACGCTCTTTTCGCCACTGCCGCCAATACCTCGGAAGAAGAAGGCTTCACGGTACCAGGCGATCTCATCGTGGTGACCGCCGGTATGCCCATCGGCTATTCCGGAACAACAAATCTTTTAAAAGTACAAATGGTAGGGCATATGCTGGTAGCGGGAAAATGCGCCGCGCCCGGCATGGTGCAAGGCGAGCTTTGCGTTACGGCTACCGCCAAAGAAGCTTTGGAGCAATTTTCCACCGGTCAAATTTTAGTCACACCGGAAATGAGCGGCGAGCTTTTGCCCCTTTTGCGCATGGCCAAAGGACTGGTGATTGAAAGCAATGACGATAATGGCAGTGCCGCCATGGCCGGTCTGGCCCTTGATATTCCGGTCATTGCCGGAGCGGCGGGAGCCACCAGCCAGCTGAAAAGCGGCACCGAGGTCATCGTCGATGCCACCCAGGGGATTGTTCAACCTAAAGTAATTTAAAAATGTAAAAAATCTTTATAACTTATTTAACGCGCGGTTTAAAAATATAACCGCGCGTTTTTTATTTTCATATTTTATAACAGAACATCTCTTAAGAGCGGTGAGGTCAAACCATGTCATGATTTTCCAAAAACTTCCATGTCGTCAGGTGTAGCAAGTACGCCTGCCCTTTCATAACCTGTACTATGGAACGGGGACAATCGCCCCAAAAATGCTCCAAGAGGAGGGAATAAAATGCTTTGTAACAACTGTACTAGCTGCGCACCATGCACCACAGGTTGTTGCAACACTGGCTGCGGCTTTGGTACTGGCTTTGGTACTGGCTGCGGCTTCGGTGGCAACAGCTTCTTTGGATTAAGCTGCGGCTGCATTACCGAATTAATCATCATTGCTGCACTATTCCAACTTTTCGGTAACGGGTGCCCATGCCCATGCCCTTGCCCTTGCCCGCCACATGAATGCGGATAACCTAAATTTTTCTAAGAAGGAGGGAAAAAAATGTACGGCGCATGTAATATGACTTCTCCTACCCATGGCTGCTCTACAATGCCTTTAAGCTGCTTATGCTGCTGCCAGCCCCAAACCTGCCCCACCCAAAGCCCCGTAACAACGATGCCTATGCATTGTGAATGTTGTTGTCGTCCCTGCCCGGCCCAATGCCCGGCAAGCACAATGCCCATGCAATGTGGCTGCAATTGCGGAGACAGCTGCGGCTTCAATAGTACTTCCTGCTGCGGCTGTGCAGGGGAACTGGTAAATGCCATTATCGGCATCACCATTCTGCAGAGCATTTTAGCTCTCATCTTTGGCGGCTTTTGTGGTAACTTCAACCCGGTAGGCCCTACTTAATATTCTATAAAAAACCCTTCGGTCTGAGCCTTTGACGGTGGCAAATCACTTGAAAATTCTTTTTGTTTTTCCGGGATCCGCTGCCGTCAATTTCTATAGATTGGGCTTGGGGGATGGTGCCTTCCACCATCCCCCGCTAGGGTGCAGAGCATTCTTAAACCAGGCAGGCCGGCACATTTTTTACGGATCATAAAATCACATTATTGCCCGTGTCTGTAGGGTGTAGACTATGTCTGCACCCTAATGCCCTTTTAAGAACGAGGCTTGGCTATGTACGAATGATGTTGTACCGTTTGAGAAAAAAGGAGGCTTGCCATGAGGGAAGACACCATGGTCACAGAAAACAGCGTGCTGGCTTTGGCCAGGATTGCAACGCAGTTACGGGAAATCGCGGCAGAATTAGATGCTATTGCCGTCGAAGCCGTAACCCAAGAAAACCAGGGTACCATTGCCCTGCCGGAAAGAATATCCACCTCTTATCAAGAAGCAAAAACCCGCTCCGCCGATCCCGTTTCCCCAGCACCAAAAACCTCTCGACAATCTGCCGGTTCGCAATTTCGCCCCGGCGTGCCTCGTTTTGGCGGCGGGGCCAACCCTCTTTTTGGTTTCTTGACCGGGATGGGCGGAGGCAATCCCTTAGCGGCTCTTTTGGGCGGCGCAGGAGGAGCAAATCCTTTAGCAGCCCTTTTGGGCGGCGGCGGCGCAGGGGGAGCAAATCCTCTGGCAGCCCTTTTGGGCGGCGGCGCAGGGGGAGCAAATCCTCTGGCAGCCCTTTTGGGCGGCGGCGCGGGGGGAGCAAATCCTCTGGCAGCCCTTTTGGGCGGCGGCGGCGGCGCCAATCCATTGGCCTCTTTGCTGGGGCAAAATGGCGACCTAAGTGCTATATTGAAAAATCCCGAAGCCCTGAGCGCCCTTCTTTCCGGGGATAAGAGCGCCTTGGATAAACTGAAAAACCAGAGTCCTGTCGGAGAAAAAGAATCACCCGGCGATAATTCTCAACCAGCGGAAGAACCTGCGCCGCAACACGAGGGACCTTCTCAGGAACAGCCCGGCCAGACCCAAGCGCCTTTCGTCAATCCTGCTTATCAGCCATATCCGCCGGGATCGCATCCTTTTTACCAGCCATATTACCCCATGTCGTCTCCTTATCACAACATGCGGGGGCGTCACCCTTTTTCAGCAGCTCCCTTCGTTCCCCCAGTATTTTCTTTCTCCGCCGCCAGAATGATTCGCACACCTACTCAGGCAGATGCTCAATATTTGGATACCTTATTAAGAAAATGGCAGATTTATTAGCATATCGCCCCGTGTTTGATAAAACCTCCTAATTCATGCTATTAGGAGGTTTTATCATTTATACAGATCCATTCTAATTTCTTTACGAGGCATTTCGGACTTGCGATCTTTCGGCGGCAAGATCCGGAAAAAGGGATCGCAAAAAGCTGGATGAGGCAACCCAACTGTTAAAAACCGTTTAAGGTAACTAAGGCATGATCACGATATTGGTGGCTAGTTTGCGGCAGCTGCCATCGGAAGGTTTGTTCAACACCTTGCTGTTATAGACAAAAGTGGTTGACCCGCCTCCGTCTAAGTTAAATGCCTCCATCACGCCCAGGCGCAAAAGCAAAATCTGCATTTCCTCCAAAGTGATGCCGTTGCTCCAGTTGCTTTGTCTGCCGTCCACTACGATGAAAAAGAGGTCGCCGTTGGGATATTGCCCCAATACCGTTCTGGGCTGCTTGGTTTTAGCCCATTTTTTAGGGATTTCGGAAGGTTCCCAGTCCCTGATCAGAACCGGTACAAAGCTTACGCCCTGCCAAGCGCCGCTTTTTTTAAGCTGCTCCTCTTTGTCATATACACCCCCTACCAGCTTGCCGCTTTTACTGAATCCCGCAAAAGCCAGATCGTTCCAGGAGGCGATAAAATCATTAACCAGTTTTCCTTCAATCATGGTATTTCCCATAGGAACCAATGTTTTTATGCCATCCACCGTGCTGGTGGCAAACCCGCCGCCATTGATGCCTAAAACGGCGCCCATTCTTTTCACCGCTTCCGCGGTAGTTTCGCCCTTGCTATTGTCAGCCAGAGTCACACGGAGGGCTTTATCACTTTTCAGCTTGATTTTTGCCATATATCCCCGCATATCCTCTTTGTCCAATTCAAAAACAAGCAAAGAAGAATTTTTGCCGGATTTTTTATATATTGGCTGCCCCAAGCGATTTACAATCATTTCTTCATATACGGTATCGGAAAGATTCTTGTTTTGCTCACTTTTCGCCGTTAATTCTTCCAACAGGGCATGCTGCTCTTCCTCCTTGGTCTGCGCTCCGGCAATAGCTGTTTTTAACCCGGAGGTCGCATCCTGCAGTTCCACCGTTTTGTTCATCAGTGTATCAATAGCGGGAACGATTTCTGCCGTGGGAAAAGAAAACCCCGACAGATCCGGTGTTTTTGCCTTGGGCATGGCGCAGGCAAAAGTAAAAAAACCGGCAGCTACAGCCAGAAAAGCAATGGCCGCTGCGATAAGCCAATGGTTAACGCGCATTTTTATCCTCCTGTAAAACCTTCAAACTTTGCTGCAAAGACGCCAGTTGCTTGTCCAGTTCAGCAATTTTTTCCGCCATTACCTCACGATTTGTGGCGCTGGAGGAATCAATGGCAGCACCGGTATTAGCCATAGATTCTTTAATGGCATCAATGTCTTCACTGATCGTCTGAATCTTGGCCGTCATTTCATCTAGGGCTAAGGTATTGGACTTCTGGACCGTACGGATCTCGTTTTCCATCATGTCATAGAGAACCGCTCTTTCCACATTGAGCTTATGCCATAAAAACCCGTAGGAACCCCCCGCCAAGGCACACCAAACCAAAACGGCCGCCATAATTGTCAATCGTTGTTTATTATACTTTTTTTTGTTTTGGAACTTCCCGGTGTGAGCAGCGTTCTTTCCCTGAAAAAAACACTGCAGAAAGGAGAAAAAGCCACGTATAGACGCCTTTTTGCTCTCAGGTGCGACAGCTTCCGTAATCCCTGTGATTTCCAGAGTCTTTTGCGCTGTTGTAGCTTTTTTGGTGTCTTCTTCCCCTTCAGCGGAGATATGGACGGATTGACTGTTTTTTATATTGGATAGGGAGCGGCGGATCTCTTCCGCAATCTGTTGCGCTTCTCCCGTTAATTTTTGTTCTGCCGCTGGATTTTCTTGTTTTTGATTCATTGCTCTCCCTCTTTATCCTAATTTCCCTTTAAATTTTCTTAGTAGACGCTCTTTTGCCAGAAGTTGTTTCTGAAAATACTTTAAAACAGATAAAAGGCCTTCCGGCCTTTTATCAAAACGCTTAAATTGCATCAAGCCCTTCTTTATCCATGCGCCGCCAGAATCGGCCACATTTGTCCTGAAAAGCCTCTTCTCCGGAACTGGCGGTAAAAATGACATTGCCAAAAGAGCCTTGGGCGAAACTTTTCCGCAATAGGTTTTTTTCTTCCAACTGCTTGATGAGATAATTGGCCGCGCCCTTGTTGCCATGAACAAGAACACTTTGTGGCCAAAGCCTTTTCAAAAGAGGCTGCAAAAAAATATAATGCGTACAGCCGATGACAAAAGCCACGTTATCGGTTTTTATGAAAGGAGCAATTTTTTGTTCCAAATAACGAATAATCTCCGCCTCCGGTTGCTCTTCTTCAACGAGATTCATCAACCCGGGACACGCTAGCGGTATGATATGCGCTTTTTCTTTGAAAGAACCGTAAAGTGTTTGAAATTTTTCTTCTTGAATGGTTAAAGAAGTTGCTAAAACAACAATGTCCCGTTGAGAATAGGTTTCCACTGCCGGTTTTAAGGCAGGTTCCAGTCCGATGACAGGCTTGTCCGGCCAACTTTCTCGTAGTTGCCGGGCTGCGGCCGAGGTAGCGGTATTGCATGCCAGTACCAATGCTTTACAGCCATCTTGAAAAAACGCCGACGCTTTTGCCATGACCCGCGCAGCAACTTGTTCTTTGGTTCTGTCTCCATACGGGGCAAAAGCGATATCCCCATAATAGATAAAATTTTCCCGCGGTAGTTTTTGATAACAAGTATACAACAAACTGATTCCGCCGATGCCGGAATCCAGCACAACGATATGACCTTCCCGTACCATGCTTAACGCCCCTTTTTATGCTTAGCGTATAAAAATAAAATGCCCAAAACCGTTATAATTATAGCAACGGTCAGAATCACGTTTCTTCCCATTACCCCTTGCGTATTCTGAATCAAACCCAAAAAACCAAAAACAATGAAAATAGCTGCCGTAACCAACTTTAAAGCCTTTTGCGGAATTCTCCTTCCCAAAACGATTCCGATGGTGATTCCTACTAAATTAGAAAGGATCATCCCGGTGACGGCTCCCGACCAGACAGCAAAAAAACTCTGATATTTTGCCGCCAAAGAAAAACTGGCCAGTTGCGTCTTATCACCCATTTCCGCTAAAAAAAAGGTGATGACAACCGTCCAAAAAGCATTAAAATACGTTTTTTTCTCTTCTCCTTCCAGAGAATCCCCCGTTAATGTCCATAGTCCAAATAGTATAAAAAAAGCCGCTACAATGATTTCAATAAGCTTGATATCAACGAAATTTGTCATATAGCTTCCCAATAAAACAGCCAAAAAATGCGTGGCGAAGGATGCTGCCAATATGCCTAAAACAACTGTTGTCACACGAAACCGCGTGGCCATGGCAATGCCCAGAAGCTGCGTTTTATCACCCATTTCCGCCAGCAGAATAAAAATGGCCGAAGCCCAGTACGCATCCAACATGAGTTCTCCCCTTTAATGTTGATGATACCTATGCTTATGTGCTTTGGCCTAAAAACTATACCATATAAAACACTATAAAACGATATTTATGAAACGGTATTCTGTAGTCCAATCATTCCTTGATCCACATAATAGCGGTTTCCCTGGGGCAATGGAAAGCGGCCTTCCGCCGCGGTGATAAAAGTCTGTGTTTTCCCTTCCATCAAACAAAGCAATTGTTTTCGGCGAGTTTCGTCCAATTCCGACAAGACATCGTCCAACAGCAAAGCAGGATATTCTCCGATTTCCTGTAAAACCAATTCTACTTGGGAAAGCTTCAAAGAAAGCGCCGCTGTTCTTTGCTGTCCCTGAGAACCGAATTGCCTGGCCGCTTCGCCGTTAATCGAAATAAAAATATCATCCCTATGCGGTCCATACAAGGTCATTCCCCGCAGAATTTCTTCTTTTCGTTCTTTGGCTAATATTTCTAAAAATAATTGTTCGATTTCCCCTTGTTCCATTGCCATAATATCCTGCGTTGGCAAAATACTGACATATGCCAGCTGCAAGTGTTCATTTTTAGCTGTAATTCTACCATGCAATTCGGCTGCCAAAGGCAAAAGCCTGTCAAGCATTTTTTGTCTTTTTTTTATAATAGCAGCCCCCGGCTTTACCAGGCTTTCATCCCATGCTAACAGCAATTCTTCATGAGGAACCCTGTTTTTACACTGCCGCAACATTTCATTTCTTTGCAGCAGGGCTTGCTGATATTGTGATAAAAGAAGGCCATATTCAGGATAAAGCTGTATCATTTGCTGGTTCAAAAATTGCCGCCGCGCAGCCGGACCGCTTTTTACCAACCAAAGATCTTCCGGCGAAAATACCACTGTTTGCCAGGTTCCCGCAACTTCTTGAAAACGCTTTTTCGGCTGTCCGTCCAAACGCCATAGCTTACGTTTTTTTTCATCCATACCCACGGAAAGTTTTTTGAAACCCTTTTCACCGGCAAGCTGTCCTTCAATATAAAAAAAGGGCTTTCCCCATCCCAAAAGATCCGTGTCCTTTCCGCCTCGAAAGGACACGCCCAAACTTAAATAAGCAATGGCCTCCAATAGGTTAGTTTTGCCTTGCGCATTGTTGCCAAAGATTACATTTAATTCCGGATGCCATTCTATCAAGCTTTCTTCATAATTTCGAAACTGTCGCAGCAGGACACTTTCCATCCGCATGTTTTTTCCTCATTTGTTAAAAATTTATGCTTTTTTATCATGATTCCGCTTTTAAAATACGAAAGCATTCCTGCATTCCTTTCATCTGTACCAAATCATTTTCCGATAATTTTAACCCGGCGACGGTACAAATTTTACCGTTGACCACTACATCTCCTTCTTTTACCATTCTTTTAGCAAAAGAACCATTTTCGGCAAGCCCCTGCCATTTTAAAAATTGAGTCAAGGTAATCGGCCATTTTTCAATTATGATGTCTTCTGTCATTTGATGACCCTCTTCTCCTTTACTTCTCCTCTACTCCTCTTCTTGCGCTGCATTCTTTTTCATTTTCTTTATTTAACTCATTCTGATCGGCAATAAAAGATGCAGGAAACTTTCGTTGCCATCCATTTTGATTAATGCAGGACCTACCGCGCCGGTAAAAATCAGGATGATATTTTCACCTTCCGTTGTTTTCAGAGCATCCAAAAGATATCTTGCATTAAAAGCAATATTGAGAGAATCTCCTGCAATGGAAGCACCTATTTCTTCTTTGATCTCCCCTATTTCCGGCGAATGGGCTGCCAATTTGATTAAATTGTCTCCTATGCTCAAGCGAACGACCCCATTATTATCTTTGGCAATGGAAGCACCGCGGTTTACCATTTCTGTAAAATCCTGCCGGTTTACTACTGCTTGTACGGCATATGTACTGATGCCAGGAATCACTTGCCGGTAATCCGGATATTGCCCGTTGATAACCCGGGAAACAATCAGTACATCCCCGCTTTGAAATGCCACATGGTTTTTGCTGATTTTAACAGTTACTCTTTCGTTGCCTGCGGCAATTCTTGCTACTTCCTGCATAGTCTTGGCAGGAACCACCACTGCATTTTTTTCGGTTTCTTCAAAAATATCTTTACTCACAGCCAACCTATGTGTATCATTGGCTACCATAGCAATAGTCTTTTCTTCAATTTCAATGAAGATCCCTGTAAAAATAGCTCTGGTTTCGTCCATACCAGCCGCAGGAACCACTTGTTTTACCATACGACAAAAAGTCTCAGCCGGCATGGAGCCTTCCACATCTTCTTCCTGTTCCGGTAAAACTGGAAATTCTTCCGGATCCAAACCTCTCAATAAAAGATTGGAAGGGCCATAACATATTTTTAAGTCATAATCGTTCATTTGATACATAGTAATATTACCGGAGGGCAACTGCCGTACCATATCAGAAAAACGGCGTCCATCGGCGACTACCATCTGCCCTTTTTCTAATACATCCGCATGTATTTTGCATTGAATTGCAATATCCAGATCTGTTGCCCTAAGTGTTAGAGTCCCCTCTTCCGCTATGAGAAAAATACCGTTTAAGATAGGCAGAGTATTTCTACCGGAGATTCCTTTATTGACGGATTGTACACCAAAAAGCAAATCTTCTTTTGAACAATTGATGCGCATAATCATACCTCCGTTATAAACCATATTATTTTTATTATTATTTATTTCTTTTGGTAGTAATAATAATAAGAAACTGCACAATGGGGAAAAAAAACAAAAAGCCCCATAGAAAGGTTTAATTTACTGTGGATAATAATTGAAAAATTAAAATACCTCTTGCACAGTTTCCACAGAACACTCAATTTGAGACAAATTCCCCTCAGATTATCCCCTGTTTTCCCCTGTGGAAAAGAATAACTTCGGTGAGCTCTGTGGAAAACTTGTTTTAGTTATTATATCATTTTCCTTTTCTTTATTACAGTGAAAAATTAAAAAAACCGGGGCACCCCGGTTTTTTATTTTTGCAGGTTTAAGGTTTTAGTTTATTTAAGTCATCCTGTAATGCGCTTCATAATGGTATTTACCGCTTGAGCCAAAGTCGCGTCGTTTTTCATATCATTACTTATTTTTTCACAACCGTGGATGACGGTGGTATGATCCCTGCCGCCAAATTCCCGGCCGATTACCGGCAATGATGCGCTTAACAATTCTCTGCAAAGATACATGGCAATATGACGAGGTCGCGTAATCACTTGATCCCGGCGGGAAGAAGAAAGATCACTGACTTTTAATTGAAAATAATTTGCTACTTCATCCTTAATAGAAGCGAAAGAAATAGGTTTTTTGCTGATATCCGGTAAAATTCCCGACAGTACTTCTTTCGTAATATCCAAAGTGATCAGAGGAATATTATTGAACCGGGCAAAAGAAGCCACTGTATTCAAGGCTCCTTCCAACTCTCGGATATTGGAGGAAATTCTTTCAGCAATATAATTGATAGCGTCGTTAACTATGGGAACATTATCCTGTTCTACTTTATGTTGCAAGATGGCCACCCGGGTTTCCCAATCCGGCGGCTGAATGTCAATAATAAGCCCACCGGCAAAACGGGAACGAAGACGCTCTTTTAAGGTAGGAATCTCTTCTGGCTTCCGGTCGCTGCTGATTACGATTTGTTTGCCCCGCTCATGAAGGAAATTAAAGGTGTGGAAAAATTCATCCTGGGTACTTTCCTTTCCTTCGATAAACTGAATATCGTCAATGAGCAAAATATCGGAAGACTGATATCGCAATTTAAAATCAATGGGCGCCTTTTGTTTTACAGAAGTAATAAATTCATTCGTAAAAGTTTCCGTAGAAATATAAATGACATTGATATTGGGACGCAGTTCCATAACCCGGTGCCCAATAGCATGCATCAGATGAGTTTTACCTAAGCCGGAGCCGCCATAAATAAAAAGCGGATTATAAGATTTAGCAGGCCTGTCCGCAACGGCCATAGCCGCCGCATGAGCAAAACGGTTGCCGCTGCCTACGATAAAAGTTTCAAATTTATACCGGGGCAGAAAACGGTAGCCGTTGCTGCTCAACCGGGTTTTATCCATGGAATAGGCAGATGCTGGAGGCATAGGGGGTTCCACCGGCCGCAGATCAGGAAGATCCGGCTGCTGGGTCAAAAAGACGATACTAAGATTTTCTCCGCTCAACTGATAAAAAATATCTCTCAACAAGGAAGAATATTCTGCTTCCATATAGGCCGATTGATAATCGCTGCCTACCGTAACATAAATGGTGTTTTCTTGTCTTTCCACTGATAAAACAGTATAAAACCAATGTTTCATGATCTCCGGGTTCAACTGTTCTGCCAGAACGGAAAGGGTGCGTGTCCATAGGTCATTCATAAGACGCAGAGCCTCCTCGAAAGAATCATAAATCATATAAAAACGAAGAAAAGGTTTTCCACAGAACAAAGAAAAATATCCACAAAAAAACAATATTATCCACAGAAAGCTGTGGATAACTTTGACAAATTCCCCGTGTATTGATATAATAACAGACTTTATCCACAAATACAAGATGGCAACAACCTCTTTTTTAGATAAAATAACTTGACATAAAGAAGCAGATTGGATATGATATATTCTGTCTTTAGTATGCTTTTTGGCTGTTTTAAAGTAAGCCTTTAAAACAGGTTATTAATAACCGAAATCAGGAGGATATAGCATGAAACGTACCTATCAGCCTAAAAAAAGGGTCCACAAAAGAGTTCACGGCTTTTTGTCCCGCATGAGCAGCAAAAACGGCAGAAACGTATTGCGCCGCCGCCGTGCCAAAGGCCGTAAAGTTCTCTCTGCTTAAAAGCAGAAAACAGTATTATGTTAAACAAAAAGTATCGCCTGAGACGGAGAAAAGATTTTCGCCGCACGTATAAGCAAGGGATTTCCGCCAAAAACAGCAGTTTTATTGTATATTGGCGGCCAAACGGGCTTAAAACGTGTCGCGTTGGTTTTTCCGTATCCAAAAAAATAGGAGCGGCGGTACAAAGAAACAGAGTAAAACGACGCCTGCGGGAAGCCTGCCGTTTGGAACTTACACATTTCGTAGAGGGATACGATTATATTTTTATTGCCCGGGCATATAGTAAAAATATGCCTATGCCCGAGCTGAAACAGCAAATGGCATGGGCAGGCCGGTTGCCGCTGAAAAGAAAAGAAAAAATGGTGCCCCAAAAAAAACCGGCGAAAAAACAAGAGGTATCGTTATGAAGATGATATTGAAAGGGTTGATCAAAGTCTATCAGCTATTCATATCTCCTCTTTTGGGACCCAGATGCCGGTTTGTGCCTACTTGTTCCCAATATGCCCTAGAAGCCATCGAAAAATATGGTCCTTGGCAAGGCAGTTTCATGGCGATGAAACGGATCGCCAGATGCCACCCGTGGAATCCTGGCGGGTATGATCCCGTAAAGTAAGGGAAGGATGAAACGAGAGGGAGGTGATTCCCACATTTTTGTGGGGAGATTTGAGTATATTTAACGGGATAGCAAATTTTATCGGACAATGTTTGGAAACCCTTTATCGATTGACGGAAACGATAGGGGTTCCTAGTTATGTTTTGGCCATTGTTTTATTGACTTTAGCCATTAAACTGATTCTCTTTCCTTTGAATTTAAAGCAGAACCGATCCATGCGGGAAATGCAGCGTATTCAGCCTTTGGTCGCGGAGATCAATCAAAAATATGCTACAAATCCGCAAAAAAAGCAAGAAGAAACGTTAAAGCTTTACAAAGAGTATAACGTCAATCCCATGGCCGGTTGTTTGCCTTTGTTGATTCAGTTTCCCATTTTGATTGGCTTGTTCCGCGGCTTGATGAATTTTGTTCCCAGCAACACGGCGGCTTATTCTTTTTTATGGATTCCCAATTTAGGACAGCCGGATCCTACCGGATGGGTGATGCCCTTAATTACAGCGGCTGCTACCTTGATGCAAAGTTATTTTTCCGTTACCAATACTAAGGAACCTTCACAAAAGATTATGCTGTACGGCATGCCTTTGCTGATGGGCTGGTGGGCCAGATCTTTTCCTGCCGGTGTTTGCATTTACTGGCTGGTTTTCGCTGTGGCGGGCACCATTGAAAGAATTATTGTAAACGGTGGTATCAAGCCTGACCCGATTGAAGTGCCCAAAAAGGGGAAAAAGGGCAAAAAAGAGGGAGAAAAAAGCGATGAAAGTAATTGAAATCTCTGCTAAGACCTTAGAGGAAGCGATCCATAAAGCCTTAGACGAATTAAATGCAACTAAGGAAGAAATAGATTACGAGGTGATTGATTCCGGTAGCAAGGGTCTTTTAGGCATTATTGGTTCAAAAAATGCACAGATAAAGGCCTGGAAGAGAGAAACAACGGGTTCTTTAGCCATGGATTTTCTGACGCCGATTTTCGCGAAGCTTGGTGTAAACCCCTCTGTAAAAGAAGAAGAAAAAGAAGGTATGTTTTGGCTTTCTTTTTCCGGCACAGGTATGGGACGTATGATCGGCCGCCGGGGAGAAACCTTGGATGCTTTGCAGTATTTGACCAATTTGGCTGTTAACGGCAAAACGGAAGAAAAAATCCGCATTGTCTTGGATGTGGAAGGTTACCGGCAAAGCCGTGAAGAAACCTTGGCTGCTTTGGCCAGAAAAATGGCGGATCGGGCGAAAAAAAGCGGTCGCAGCGTTGCCTTGGAACCGATGAGCCCTCACGAACGGCGCATTATTCATATGACATTGCAAAACGAAAAAGGAGTCCAAACGTTAAGTGAAGGTGAAGAACCTGCCCGCCGGGTGGTTATTGCACCGAAACATCATTAGATAGCACAAAACTTCAATCTCGTTTTAAACTTGTATTTCAATAAAAACAAAATGAAACAATGAAACAAGGGAAAACTACATTTATGAATAAGAAACAAGGAGCGGTCATGACCGCTCCTTGTTTTGCTTTACTGTCAAATTACCCGCAGATGGCAAGGGCGCGAGGACAAGGGAATGAAGATATATACCACACACTTTTATACGTTAGCGCATAAAAGCATCTTAAAGATAAAGAAAGTTGAAAAAAGCAATTTAAAACGGATAAAAGCGCAAGAAAATAAACAAGATACCATTAAAACTTCCATTGCAGATAGACTTGCCTACAGGAACATATCCGCGGAAAACAAAGAAAAAGGAGTGGTAAGAAGAAGTTTTGGTGGTTAGATGGTCCTTATGCAGCACATACGAAAGCCTTTTGGGAAAACGCATTGTAGTGCTGACGCTTGTTAACATCTTATCAAAAAAAATAATGATTTCCAAGATAGAATCATAGAGATGCCGGGATTTTGCTACAAATCGCAGCACACCTCTTTTTTTGCTTTCCTGAACATGCTATAATAATAAATCAGGAGTAAAGGAGGGAACACCATGTGGGAGGATACCATTTGCGCTATTGCCACGCCGCCCGGCGTAGGCGGTATTGGTATTATAAGGATCAGCGGCGAGGATGCATATCCTCTGTTGAAAAGGGTTTTTTCCTGCTCAAGCAGCTTAGTGCCTCGGAAACTTGTACTGGGTAAGGCGCATGACAGCCAGGGTAAGATCTTGGATGAAGCTTTAGCGGTTTATATGCCGGCGCCGCATTCTTATACTGCCGAGGATGTAGTGGAAATCCATTGTCACGGCGGCTATCTTGCCTTAAGAGAAGTGCTTTCCGCTGTCATTGCCGCGGGAGGCCGGGTGGCCCGACCGGGGGAATTCACTCAACGTGCCTTTTTAAACGGCCGTTTGGATCTGACCCAGGCGGAAGCGATCATTGATATCATCGAAGCCAAAAGCCATGCCGGGCTGATGCTTTCGGAAAAGCAGTTATCTGGGGAAATGGGACAAGCTATTTCCACTCAAGAAGAAATGCTTTTGGATATTTTAGCGGAGATCGAAATGGTTGCCGATTATCCGGAAGAAGAAGATCAACTGGAGAAAGAAGGCGGCTTGATTTCTCGCCTGCAAAAAATTCTTTCCGCTTTAGAGGAGCTTTTGCAGGGCACGCAAGGGGGCAAGCTTTACCGGGAAGGTTTGCGTACGGCCATTATTGGTCCGGTCAACGCGGGCAAATCCAGTCTTTTGAATGCCCTTCTGCAAGAAGAGCGGGCCATCGTCACAGAAATCCCCGGAACTACCAGAGATACCATCGAAGAATATTGTCTGATGGAGGGTATTTTATTAAAGCTTATTGATACCGCTGGTTTCCGGCAAACGAAAGATCCGGTGGAGGCCTTAGGCATCCGCCGTGCCCAGGATGCCATGGCACAGGCTGATCTGATTCTGCTGGTTTTGGCGGCAGATGAGCCTATTTTCGCCGGTTGGTTGGAAAAAATAAAAGAAATAGAAGGAATTAAACGCATTCCTGTTATTTTGATCTGGAATAAAATTGACAACGCTTTAGGACAGGAAGCGCTTGAAAAAATCAAAGAAGCGAACCCCCGGCTTTCTGTGGTGCTTGCTTCCATTAAGGAAGGCCGGGGCATTCCCCAATTAAAAAAAGAGATTTGCCGCTTGGTTGAGGAAGAAAAAGCATTGGCCGACAGTGCGCCGGGGCTTTTTAATCAACGGCAGGAAGAAGCTCTGCGCCGCGCGAATGCTTCTTTACAGGCAGCTATTGCTATATTAAAAGAGGGTGGCATGCCGGATCTAGCGTCCATCGATTTAAAGGAAGCCTGGCAGGCTTTGGGTGAGATCACCGGCCATCTGGCGGCAGATGATGTGCTCGACCGGATCTTCTCCCGTTTTTGTTTGGGTAAATAAAGTTTCACGTGAAACAATAAGGAGAATAGACATGACGGAAAAACCAGCCCCCGATGTTTTTGCGGCAGGGGAATATGATGTTATCGTGGTGGGAGCCGGACACGCAGGTTGCGAGGCGGCATTGGCCGCTGCCCGCTTAGGAACCAAAACGCTGCTTGTTACCATGAATATGGACTCCATTGCCTTGATGCCCTGTAATCCATCGATAGGCGGGCCCGCCAAAGGCATTTTGGTTCGGGAGATTGATGCTTTGGGCGGCGCCATGGGACAGGTTGCCGATGCGACTCAAATACAGATCCGACTGCTGAATACGGCCAAAGGCCCAGCGGTTCAGGCTTTACGGGCGCAAATCGATAAAAAGCAATACCAGCAGGCCATGACAGCCTATTTGTTGGAGCAGCCAAATTTGGAAATCAGACAAGCCGAGATCCGTCGCTTATTGGTTGAAAATGGGCGGATGACCGGTGTGGAAAGCAACAACGGTGCCTGTTTTATGGCGCCAAAAGTGATTTTGACCACCGGCACTTATTTGAGGGGACAGATTATTATCGGCTCTACTTTTTATGCTTCCGGTCCCGCCGGATTACCGGCCGCATCGCTATTGGGGCAAAATTTGGCGGAATTGGGACTGGATCTGATGCGTTTTAAAACCGGTACGCCCGCGCGTGTGGACAAAAAGAGCTTAGACTTTTCTAAAATGGTAGAACAACCGGGGACAGATGAGAAGCTTTATTTTTCCTATCAAAGAAAAGATTACAACAGACCGAATATTTCCTGCTGGCTGACGGCGACCAATGAAAAAACGCACCAGGTTATCCGAGAGAATCTCCACCGTTGTCCTCTTTACCAGGGCTTGATCCGAGGCATTGGGCCGCGTTACTGTCCGTCGGTGGAAGACAAAATCATTCGTTTCCCACAGCGAAGCGCACACCAGATCTTTTTGGAGCCGGAGGGCCTATTTACCAACGAATATTACGTGCAAGGCATGTCCACCAGTCTGCCGGAGGATGTACAGCTTGCTTTCATGCGTACTATTCCGGGCTTGGAACAGGTCAGGATATTGCGTCCCGCTTATGCCATTGAATACGATGTGGTAGCATCTACGCAATTAAAGGCCACATTGGAAAGCAAAGTAATTGCAGGACTTTATACGGCAGGACAGATCAACGGTTCTTCCGGTTATGAAGAAGCGGCTGCGCAAGGCCTGTGGGCAGGAGCCAACGCCGCTTTAGCGGTTTTGGGCAAGGAGCCTTTTCTTTTGAGCCGGGATGAAGCTTATGTGGGGGTTTTGCTAGATGACCTGGTAACAAAAGGCATTGACGAGCCGTACCGCATGTTTACCTCTCTCGCGGAATATCGGCTGCTCCTGCGAAATGACAATACGGATCTTCGTTTAACGGAGAAAGGCTTTGCTACAGGGCTGTGTTCTCAGGAGCAATTGGATCGTCTGGAGCAAAAAAAGCATAAAATTAATCAGCTCGCAACCTTGCTGGAGCATACATCTCTACCCTTGGGCAGCCCGGATTTGAACCATCTCTTGGAACTTTCCGGTACGCAAGAAGCGCGGCAGAGCATGACCATAAAAGCGCTTTTATTAAGACCGCAAATTCAGCTGGAGCATATCGCTTCCTACTTGCCCCTGGCGGAATTTGATCCCGATGTCATAGAGCAGGTTATGATCCAGCTTAAATATAAAGGTTACATCAAAAAACAACGGGAACAGGCGGCACGCCAGCAGAAATTAGAAAAGAAACTGCTGCCCCGGAATCTGGACTATCAAAAGATTCGGGGCTTGAGTAATGAAGCCCAGCAAAAACTGGAGAAACATCGGCCTGATTCCATTGGACAGGCCAGCCGTATTACGGGAGTTTCTCCTGCAGACATTGCCGTTTTGCTGGTTTATCTGGAAAAGGCGGGTCGGCAGGCAAACCAGAACACAAAAGGCACCTAAATTTTCGAGGGAGGTTTCACGTGAAACAACCGGTTCTTTGCGATATGAAGGCTTTCCGGCAGGCGTTGGAAGCAGGCATGGCGCGCCACAACTTTACTTTGCAGGAGCAGGAGAAAGAAAAGTTGAGCAACTTCTACCAGCTGCTCATAGAAGGAAACAATAAAATGAATCTAACGGCGCTGACTTCTCCTTTTGATGTGGCGGAAAAGCATATTGCCGACAGCTTGCATCTACTGCCGTTCCTGCCACCGACCGGAAGGATTGCCGATATTGGCAGCGGTGCGGGTTTGCCGGGCTTACCCCTTGCCATCTTAAGGCCGGAACTTTCCTTTATATTGATTGATTCTTTAAAAAAGCGCTGCGGATTTTTACAGGAAACCGCAGAAGCGTTGGGATTAAAAAATGTTTTGGTTCTGAATTTGCGGGCAGAAGAAGCGGGGAGGGAGCCCTTGCTGCGCGGAGAATGTCAGGTTGCCACCGCAAGGGCAGTAGCGCGGCTTGCCGTCCTTTGTGAGTATTGCTTGCCTTTGCTTGCGTCAGGCGGCTGGTTTTATGCCATGAAGGGAGATAAGGCCGAAGCCGAGCTTTCGGAAAGCGGCAATGCCTTAAAGCTCTTGGGCGGTTCCCGGGGTCCGCTTTTGGAATATACGCTGGAGAACGGCGAAAAACGTTCTATTGTTTCTATTCAAAAAACAGCGCATAGCTCAAAAGAGTATCCCCGGCGTCCCGGTATCCCGGAGAAAAACCCATTATAAATATATATAATAATATAGTAGGGATTTTTATAATTCAAAAACAGCGAGAATAGCACGCTTAAAAAGTTAAAAAGGCGGTAGAAAACATGGGGAAAGTAATTGCGGTAGCGAACCAGAAGGGCGGTGTGGCAAAGACGACCACCGTAGTGAATTTGTCAGCCAGCTTAGCCTTGTTGGGGAAAAAAGTACTGGTCATTGATATGGATCCCCAGGGAAATGCTACCAGCGGCTTTGGCTTGGACAGAAAAGAAATCGAACATTGTGTTTATGATGTTCTAATCAATAATGCGCCCCTGGAAGCAGTGGTAATGCCCACATCTTTTGACAGCCTGGCCCTTGTTCCGGCCACCATCAACCTGGCGGGAGCTGAGATAGAGCTGGTGTCGGAAATTGCCAGAGAGAACAAGCTAAAAAAAGCACTGAAACATATCCGGCAGCGTTATGATTATATCCTGATCGATTGTCCACCTTCTTTAGGCCTGTTAACCTTGAATGCCCTGACCTCGGCGGATGGTATCATCATTCCCGTACAGTGCGAATACTATGCTTTGGAAGGTTTGGGACAGCTTCTTAACACATTCGACCTGGTAAGAAAACATTTAAATGCCGACCTGCAAATAGACGGCGTGCTTCTCACCATGTTTGATGCCAGAACCAATTTATCCATCCAAGTGGTGGACGAAGTAAAAGATTTCTTTGGCAGCAAGGTATATGCTTCTATCATCCCGCGAAATGTGCGCCTTTCGGAGGCGCCCAGCCATGGCAGACCCATTCAGCATTATGACGCCCGTTCCAAGGGCGCGGAGATGTATCAGCAGTTAGCGAAGGAGGTTATTGAGCGTGGTTAAAAAAGGTTTAGGCAAAGGCTTAGGAGCGCTGATCACTGATAAACCGGATATAGAAAGCCAGACGGGAGAGAGGATCCTTTTTCTGCCTCTGGAAAATGTAAGGCCCAATCCCGCACAACCCCGGCGCCATTTCGACGAGGAAGCTTTGGCGGAGCTGGCGGCCTCCATTGCAGAGCAGGGACTTTTGCAGCCTTTGGTTGTACGGCCGCTGCCCGGTCAAGAATACCAGATCGTGGCAGGAGAACGGCGCTACCGTGGCGCCCAGCTGGCAGGTCTCAAGGAAGTGCCTTGCGTTACAAGACTTTTGGATGATAATGCCGCGATGGAATTGGCGCTGATTGAAAATATCCAACGGGAGGATCTGCTGCCTTTAGAGGAGGCTGCAAGCTACAAGGAGCTTTTAGACGCCTGCGGCTATACGCAGGACGCTTTGGCTAAAAAAATCGGCAAGAGTCGTCCTTATATCAGCAATAGCCTGCGGTTATTGACGCTGCCGGAAGGGATCCTGGAAGAATTACGAGCGGGCAGGCTCTCGGCAGGCCATGGCCGAGCCATTCTTCTTTTGAACAATAAGGCGCAACGGACGGTCATGGCGAGGCGGATTATAGAAGAAGATTGGTCGGTGCGACGGGCGGAGAAATATGCGCAGGAGCAAAATCTCTTGCTAAAAGAAGGAAAACCGCAGGTAAAATTAATGAAAAAAACCGCGGATGATTTGATCTTCACCGATGTGGAAAAGCGGCTCCGGCAAAAACTGGGCACCAAAGTCAAGGTACAGGGCAAGGGAAACGGTAAGGGCAGTATTTTGCTGGAATACTATTCCAACGATGATTTTAACCGCTTGCTGGCCTTTCTCTTGCCGGAAGAAGTGTTTTAATCAGCTCCTATAAAAGATGTTTATGTAAAAAGAATCTTTATAAAAATATTTGATGGATATTATAAAGTATTCTTATTGTAAAAACGGAAAAAACATACTACTATAAAATATAGGGAATTAAAATTCCTTAAGACAAATTTAAAAGGAGCTAGTTAGGTGATCTATTTAGATAACGGTGCAACAACCTGGCCGAAACCGCCTCAAGTAATCCAGGCGGTCAATGATGCTTTAACGAAATACGGCGCCAATCCCGGGCGAGGCGCTTATGCCATGGCCTTGGCGGCGGCGCGCCAGGTATTTGCCGTACGGCAAAAGGTAGCGGAATTTTTTGATTGCGCTCATATGGAACGGGTTATTTTTACGGGAAATGCAACGGATAGCATCAACCTTGCCCTGAAAGGGATTTTAAGGCAGGGCGACCATGTGCTGTATTCTCCTTTGGAGCATAATGCGTTATGGCGTCCCCTTTCTACGCTGGTGAAAAAAGGCTTTGTAGAGGCCGATATGGTGCCCGCCGCAGCGGAAGGCGGCATAGACCTTATCGCCCTTGAAGGTATGATTCGTCCTAACACCAGGTTGATTGCTTGTGTTCATGCCAGCAATGTGACGGGGATGATTTTGCCCATTGCTCACATAGGGGAGATTGCCAGAAAACATCAATTATTGTTTTTGGTGGACGCCGCGCAAAGCGCCGGGCTTCTACCCATCTCCGTACAGGAAATGCAAATAGATCTTCTAGCGGCCCCGGGGCATAAATGCCTTTATGGTCCTATGGGTAGCGGCTTTTTATATGTGGGAGACAGAGCCGCAGACCAGATGAGCTCTTTTCGTGAGGGCGGCACCGGTAGCGAAAGCCATAACCGCTATCAGCCACAAAGCTACCCAGACCGTTTGGAAAGCGGCACCCTGAACCTGCCCGGTGTTTTAGGCATGGGGGCGGGAATCGATTATATTAATGAGCATGGGCGGGAAAACATCGAAAAAGAGGTCGATGCCTTGACTCAGCGTTTCTTATCAGGACTTGCTAAAATACCGAATCTTACAGTATATGGGCCTCCCGCCGGTGTAAAACGGTCGCCTGTGGTGATGGTGAATCTTCCCGGTATGGATCCCGGCGAAGTGGCGACGCTCCTGGATGTGGAATACGGCATCGCGGTGCGGGCCGGATTTCACTGCTCGCCTTTGGCGCATAATCTGTTGGGGACGGGAGCGAACGGCGGCGTCCGCTTCAGCTTCAGCTCCTTTAATACGGCAGCGGATGTGGATGCGGCTCTGGCGGCTCTGGCTAAAATCAGTCAAGAATAAAACCAGAAATAAAACAACGATAGTAAAGAAACGGCATGCTTCTCTAGTACACTGTAATATTGAAAATTGTGATATAACGGCGAGGATGTTCTACGCAGGACAAGTTGGAGGATTGAGAAATACTTTATGTATTTTGATTGACGACAACGCGGTATTACACAAAAAAGACCGCCGATGTACACAAGGATCAGGTATTGCAGTTTACTAGTGTACTGAATGATTAATATTTAACAAATAAAAACAACTGGCTTAACGATAAGCCAGTTGAAAAGTCATAACACTTTTTACTGAATGACTTAATATAGAATTACGGGCAAGGGCAAAATGGGAAGCTGGGAAAAGAAGAATAATGGGCTATAATATGTACAGATACTTCGCGATGACAACAAATGTTATCATCAGGGATCACAAAGCAAAAGTCTCCTACATTAACAGTCTCCATGCACGGGCCGCAACCTTGCGGAACAATAAATTCGCAGACATGTGATCCTTTGATGCAGGAAGTACCGCCTGTTTTTTCGCAAAGAAGCACGCCTAATCTAATACTTCTGCCCCGGCATACATTTTTGAGTTGAACTCTGACTTTGAGAAACCTTCCTTGGCAATTGAGATGCACATCCTGAACCGTGAAGTCTTTAACGTCTTCACAAGGATTAAAAGTGATGTTCTGGTTTTTATCGCAACAGCAATCGCATCGTGGTGTACATCCGGAATCGCAGCATTCTTCAATTGTAGAATCTTCAGGAATGATCAGTTTTTCAATTTTATCTTTTCCTAACAAAATGAATCCTCTCCTTTTCTTATTTGACAAGCCGTGCTTGTCTGATAATAGTATATTCAGAAGAGGGGAAAACTGTTACTGTACCTCAGCTATAGCGATGTTTGCTCCAAGACCAGATCCAATACATGCTTCTTTTATTAATTGTAACGGAAGGATAACGGGTTGCAGCTACTTTAAAAAATGTGGTGATCGCTTCATGGATTCCAAGCTTTAGGGCAGCCGGGGGAGTGCATATATTAGCGTTAATGCTTCCTTCAATGCAAACTCTGATGGCTGATTGGGAGAAACGTCAACCCTGCTTGCTCCTGAAACCGTTGTATCCCTTTAATTTCTTTCGTTGTTTTGTATTTTAAGCAACGGTAAGTGATATGAATTCCGCCGATCTATTGGTAGTTTTGTCTTAGTATCGTATATTACGGTATCTATAGATCTGAAAGGAAATCAACAGAAGCCCTCCTGTGTTTATCACAGGAGGGCTTCTGTTGATTTCTTCATATTATATTTGTTCCAGTGATCTTAAAAACCGCGTAATTGTTTGAAAAGCCAGTGATGTAGTTGGTCCACACGATCAGCTAAAAAATCGGGCGCTTCCGCGACCAATTGATTCCTTTCGCCGGCACCCCAGGTCACGGCGGCGGAGAAACAGCCGGCATTTTTGGCACAGCGGATATCATAAAAGGTGTCCCCGATGAAAACGGCATTTTTCGGGTTTTTTCTCAAGGCCGACAAAGCCAGGAGGGCCGGTCCTGCTTCCGGTTTGTGTGTTTTGCAATCTTCGGCACAGATATTGGTTTGGAAATATTGGGTATAGTTCATATATTCCAAGCTCTTTTCCGTACCCCAGCGGCGCCGCGAGGTGACAATGGCCATGGAAGCGCCGTGTTCTGCCAAGTCCCGCAGCATAGCTTCGATGCCGGGAAAAGATTTACACATGGTGTCGTGAATGGCGGCGTAATGCCGCTGGTAGGTGTCAAAAAACGTTTTTCCTTTTCCTTGGCCCGCCAGAATCTCACCTGTTTCCAGCAAAGGAACGCCGATCAGGTTCTTCATTTTTGCTTCATCCCAGGGGATGTTCAGTTCCTGATGGGTCAGTTTGGCGCAGGTCAAAATCAACGGCACGGAGTCTGTCAATGTACCGTCTAAATCAAATAAAAAAGTGTCAATCATGGTATTCCCCTTCTACGGAAAGTTTTTGCCAAGCGGCGGCCAATGCTGTGGTATAAACGGTTTTTAAGGGCACCCGTCCCGACAAAGCCGCCCGATTGCAGCTCTCAAATTCCGGCGCAATGGTATTGCCGGCGATTTTGACGGCCACCTTGCCCCATGGCGTATCCACGGCAATGTGGCGGCGTTCCAATACCAGCCTTTCCTCTACCCGGATGCGTAAACCTAAGGTGCTGGTTTCCGAAAAGAGCAAAGCAGCTATTTTTTCTCCGGCGTCTGTAGGCGCGAGGAGTGTGATTTCTATGGCGGGACGGCCTTTTTTCATATAGACAGGAGCGTAATAGAGATCCAAAGCCCCGGCCTCAAAGATCCTCTCCCATAACGTGCCCAAAATTTCCGGATTACAGTCATCCAAAGTGGTGGTAATGACGGTTACTTGTTCTTTTGGAGTATGTTCACTGGTTTCGCCAAGAAAGACCCGCAGGATATTGGCATGAGGAAAATCCTTAGTGCCGGCGCCGCAGCCTATTTTAATAAGCCGCATAGGCGGGCAGATGCGACGGCATTGCCCCAGTGTGGCTAAGATGGCCGCGCCGGTAGGCGTTACGGTTTCTCCTTCCGTATCCAATGGAAAGAGTTCCATGCCTTCCATGAGCCGTGCGGCGGCGGGAGCAGGCACCGGCAAGCGGCCGTGGGCGCAATCCACGAAACCTTTGCTGACAGGCAGCGGAGAAAAGAAAATTGCATCTACTTTTAAAAGAAAGAGAGCGGCGACGGTACCGCAGATATCAAAGATGGCATCTGCCGCGCCTACTTCATGAAAATGCACAGATTCCGCGTCAATGCCGTGTACAGCTGCTTCCGCTGCCGCCAAACGGCGAAAGACCTGTTTTGACCGGTCTTTTACTTCTTCGGGCAGAAGGGCCGCACCGTCAATAATCGCCTCAATTTGCGAAAGATGGCGGTGAGCCTGTTCCTGACCGCAGGTCACAAGTGCCTGTTTCGCAGCTAATCCGTTTTTTGTAGTTTCGGTGCAAGTCAGTGAAGCGGGTATTTTTAATGAGGCAAGCCAGGTCTGAAGGGTATCCTGGGGTGCGCCCGCATCCAGTAAAGCTCCCAAAGCCATATCGCCGCTGATGCCTGCATTACATTGGAACCAAAGAATTCTTTTGGTCATAAGAACCTCCCATTTGTTAGATTGAGCTTTTGATCCATACTGCCGCTTGTTAAGCCTGCCATATCTAAAGTAATATAAGGAAACCCCAACGGCTTGAGAAGATCTAAAATCCTTTCTTTCAGCGGCATGAGCCTTCCCATATCTTCCTGTGGCAATTCCAGCCGCAGGATATCGCCGTGGAGCCTGAGCCTGCAATCGGAAAAGCCCAGGGAAAGAAGATCCGCCTCTCCTTGGCCCAGCTTCGCCAAAACCGAGCCGTCCAGGGTTGTCCCGTAGGGAATGCGCGTTGCCAAACAAGGGCGTGACGGCGCTTGCCAATTGGGAAGGTCAAGGACTTTGGCCAAAGCCCGGATCTCTTCTTTTTTCAAACCGGCCGCTGCTAAAGGGGAAGTGACGCCCAATTCCTTTAGGGCCTGCAAGCCGGGACGGTAGTGTGTGAGATCGTCTGAATGATTGCCGTCCAATAAAGTGGGCTTGCCGTTTGCCGTTGCCCAATCGTTCATTTTGGTATATAAAAACTTTTTGCAATGATAGCAGCGGTCAGGCTGGTTCGCCGCAATGAGCGGTTCCGACAAAGGATCGCATTCTAAAACGGTATGGGGAATACTTCTGCTTTCAGCAAGGCGAACGGTATGGGCAATTTCTTCTTTACGATGTAAAGGTGTAAAACAAGTGATCGCATAAGTACCGGCAGGGGCGATATCGGCAGCGGCGGCCAAAAGAAGGCTTGAATCCACGCCTCCCGAAAAGGCCACGGCGACAGGAGCATTATGCAATAAAAATGTTTGCAATATTTTAAATTTTTCTTTAATATTTATTGATAAGCACTGCATACTTCTGTCTGTTTTAATCATAGAAAATACCCCCTGATCCTATTTTAGGTGCTGATGGGAAATATGTCAAATATTATAAAGATTGTTTTTGTATGGATAAAAATACACAAAGATTTTATAAAACCCTCTTGAATAAAACAGACCTTATGTTGTATAATGTGATTAGCTACGATTTGTTGTAGTCAAAACTCTTGCCGGGATCCCGTCCCGGCGGTCTTTTTACTACAGCCCATGTAAATGGGGTAGAATATAAGGATGCATAACAAAAGGAGGTTTTTTCCAATGGGTGCTTTTTTATTACCCGGACCAACAGCAATTCCGCATAATATCTTGATGGCAGGCGCCGCTCCCATGGTCAATCACCGTGGTGCTGGCTTCAAAGTTATGTTTAAGGAAATGTCCGAAGATATCAAAAAAGTATTTAAAACCCAAAATGATGTCATCACCTTAACCTCTTCCGGTTCCGGCGGTTTGGAAGCCGCTGTGGTGAATTTCGTTAGCCCCGGAGAAAAGGTTTTGGTCGGTTCCATCGGTAACTTTGGCGAACGTTTTAAAAAGATTTGCGAAAGATTTGAAATCGAAGTGGATTTCATTGATTTCGGCTGGGGCAACTGCGTTGATCCTAAAGTGATCAAAGAACACTTGGACAAGGATGTAAACCATGAAATCAAAGCCGTTATGGTACAGCATAACGAAACTTCCACCGGTGTTTTAAACGATGTCAAAGCCATTTCCGAAGCGCGCGGCAATCACCCTGCCTTGCTCATCGTTGACTCCATCAGCGGTATGGCCGCCGGGGATCTGCGCATGGACGAATGGAACCTTGATGTTGTTGTAGCCGGCTCTCAAAAAGCTTTTATGGCTCCTCCCGGATTGGCTTTCATTAGCGCTAATGAAAGAGCTTGGGCAGCCGCCGAAGCCAACAAAAACCATAAATTCTATTTTGACCTGCTTTCCGCTCGCAAAAACCTGGCTGATGGGCAAACCCCGTATACTCCCGCTGTCAGCACCGTTTTCTGTGTCATCGAAGCGCTGAAAATGATCAATAAAGAAGGCGTTGATAATATCATCGCCACTCACTATTTCCGCCGCGACATGATCCGGAGCGCCTGCCGCGCTTTGGGTTTAAAGCTGGTTGCCGAGGATTCCTGCGCATCTCCCGCCGTTACCGCTATTTATGCGCCTGAAGGCATTGATCCCGTTAAGATCCGCACCACCTTGCGGGATAAATACGGTATTACCATTGCCGGCGGCCAAGCGAAATTTAAATCCACCGTATTTCGTATCGGCCACTTGGGCTATGTGGAAGACATGGATCTTCTCTCCTGCATTGCCGCTTTGGAACTGACCTTACAAGAGTTGGGCTATCCCGTGGAATTGGGTACCGGCGTCCGCGTTTGCCAGGAAGCCATCAAAGCCAAAGTAAGCAAATAGTTTCTTTACAAAAGATAGCAGTGAATCAAAAAGGCGGTCAGTATCACTTGACCGCCTTTTTATTGTGATAGGGAAGGAAAATATAAGCTAAAAAGCGAATACTACTTCAATTTTAGGAGAAAGTAACAAAAAACTAATAAAACAAAAGAGGTACATGCCATGCTGGATATCAAAATGGTCAGCGCCAATCCGGAAAAAGTAGCAGCTGCCTTGGCCAAAAGAGGTCCCAAGATTTCATTGGATCATTTTTGCCAACTGGACAAAGAGCGGAAAAGTATCCTGGTTCAGGTGGAGGAGATGAAAGCGCGGCGCAATACCGCTTCCAAAGAGATCGGCAGGAAAAAACAAGCCGGAGAAGACGCCGTGGAGATCATGGCCGAAATGCGCCATCTGGGAGACGAGATCGCCGTTTTGGATAGCCGCTTAAAAGAAGTTGAGGAGAATCTAAGTCAGGAAATCATGCGAATCCCCAATCTGCCCCACGAAAGCGTGCCGGAAGGATTAAGCGATGAAAGCAATGTGGAGATCCGCCGCTGGGGAGAACCGGTTTCTCCGGCAGCGCCCAAAGCCCACTGGGATATCGGCGAAGAACTGGATATTTTAGATTTTGCAAGGGGCGTTAAAATTTCCGGCGCCCGCTTTACCGTTTACAAGGGGTTAGGGGCTCGTTTGGAAAGAGCCGTCATTAACTATTTTTTGGATATGCACACCGGGAAACATGGTTACCGGGAGATTTTTCCGCCTTTTATGGTGAATAGTGCCAGCATGCTGGGAACGGGGCAATTGCCCAAGTTTGCCGAGGATATGTTTCATGTGGACGGTACGGATTACTATCTGATCCCCACGGCGGAGGTGCCGGTGACCAACCTGCACAGAGACGAGATTTTGGACGGGGAAGCGTTGCCTATTTATTATGCCGCTTATTCCGCCTGTTTCCGTGCGGAAGCCGGCGCGGCGGGAAGAGATACCCGCGGCTTGATCCGTATGCACCAATTCAACAAAGTAGAGCTGGTAAAATTCACTTTGCCGGAGGAAAGCTATGACGAACTGGAGAAGCTGACCGCCAATGCGGAAGCGGTGCTGCAAGGCTTGGGCCTGCCCTATCGCGTGGTGGCTCTTTGCGGCGGTGATCTGGGCTTCAGCTCCGCCAAGACCTATGACCTGGAAGTCTGGATGCCCGCTTTCGGCGGTTATCGTGAGATTTCTTCCTGCAGCAATTTTGAGGATTTTCAGGCCCGCCGGGCTAGTATCCGTTTCCGCCGGGAGCCTAAGGCCAAACCGGAATTTGTTCATACTTTGAACGGCTCCGGCGTAGCGGTGGGCAGGACGGTAGCCGCTATCTTAGAGAATTACCAGCAGCCTGACGGCAGCGTAAAGGTGCCGGAGGCATTATTGCCTTATATGGGCGGCGTGGAATATATCGGCAAATAAAAAGAAAGCAACGCGCTGGACGTTATGTTGGTTCCGCCCAGCTCTCCATTTCTCCATTTCACCATGGATTTTAATCGTATAAAAGAAAGAGGTTGTACCATGGCACAAAATAAGATTTGTCAATTACTGAACATTCAATACCCGGTATTTCAAGGCGGCATGGCTTGGGTAGCCGATGGCCGTCTGGCCGCGGCAGTCAGCAACGGAGGCGGTTTGGGTATCATCGGTGCTGGGCAGGCGCCGGTAGAGGTCTTGCAAAAAGAGATCAAACTTGCCAAAACCTTGACCGATAAACCTTTTGGGATCAATATCATGATGCAGAGCCCCTTTGTGGCACAAGTGGCGCAGCTGGCAGCGGACAGCGGTATTAAGGTGGTAGTGACCGGCGCCGGCAATCCTGCTCCGTATATTGAAATGTGGAAAAAAGCCGGGATGAAAGTGATTCCGGTCATTCCGTCGGTGAAGATTGCTTTAAAAATGGAAGCGCTGGGCGTCGATGCAGTTGTGGCCGAAGGTATGGAATCCGGCGGTCATATCGGTGAAGCCACCACCATGTCTTTAGTGCCTCAGGTGGCGGATGCGGTAAAGATTCCGGTAGTTGCCGCCGGCGGTATTGCGGATGGACGGGGCATGGCTGCGGCGTTCCTTCTGGGAGCCGAAGGGATTCAGATGGGAACAGCATTTCTGGTAGCGCATGAATGCAAGATATCTGTTGATTTCAAAGCCCGCATCCTGGCCTCGGGGGATAGCGACACAGTTGTCACCGGCCGTCGGGCGAAGCATGCGGTGCGTTCTTTAAAAAATGAATTTACCGAGAAATATCTGGAACTGGAGCAAGGAGGAGCGCCGGTTGAGGAAATGGAAGTTTTAGCCACCGGCTCTTTGCGGCGGGCGGTGGAAGGCAACGATATGCAGATGGGCAGCCTCTGCGCCGGGCAAATTGCAGGATTGGTGAAAAAGGAAGCTTCTGCAAAAGAGATCATTTTAAATGTGGTTTCCCAAGCAGAAGACCTGTTAAATGAGAGTAAATTTGTTTTGCATGCTTGATCAATAGCTAGGATTGCTGCGATAAATCAAAACCAATGCCGTGTTTTTGCGAAGAAAAAAAGTTGTCTTTCTGGAACAAAATCCGCGGCATTATTTTTGCTCTTTTTTAGTCTGAAAAGAAGGAAAATTCAAAAAAGTGGAGTAATTGTATACTAGTATTCTTGGCGAAAAACTCTTTACTTTACAAAGTGGATAAGGTAAAATTAAAGGACGCTTTAACGTGTTAACGTGAAACCAAGGAGCCTTACTACTTGATAAATACAAAGTTTACAGGTTTGTGGCTGGAGCAGTTGGATACATGTATTCTGAAAAGCTGCTGTCATTAGCACTATTGTTACATAAAAGCCAAGGATTGCACATATTCATAGCTGCGCGGGGTTTTGTGTACGGGAGGAGGCCGCTTGCAAGATGGCGCTTTTAGAGACAAAAAAACTATCAATTAATTTTGGCGGTTTATGGGCGGTTAGAGATGTAAACTTTTCCATTGAGTCCAGGGAAATTGTAGGGCTTATCGGCCCGAACGGATCTGGCAAGACAACGTTTTTAAACTTGATTAGCGGTATTTATCAGGCCACGGAAGGGGAAGCCTTTTTAAGCGGCACGGAAATTACAAGGCTGAAGCCCTATCAGATCTACCGCATGGGTATCGCCAGAACATATCAATCAAGCCGTTTATGCTGGGATCTGAGCGTTGCGGATAACATCTTGCTGGGCTTGTATCAAAAACAGAAAAGCAACCTTTTTGATACGGTATTCCGTCCTAAAAAAGTAAATCAGGAAATTTATGATAATCTGCAGGAAGCGATGGATATGCTTTCTTATTTTAATCCGGCGCTGGTTAATAGGCGTTATGACCTGACCAAGAATATTCCTCATATTGATCGGCGGCGCATTGAGATCAGCCGGGCCTTGGTCGGTAAGCCGTCTTTATTGCTTTTAGATGAGCCTACCGCCGGTTTAAATGATGAGGAAACCATGTCGATGATGCACGACATCGGCAAAATTAAAGAAAAGATACAGGACATTTGTATTATTATTATTGAACATGATATGAAGGTCATGCGGGAAGTCCCGGAAAGGATTGTGGTATTCAATGCCGGCACCAAGATCTCGGAGGGAACTTACCAGGAAGTTGTCAGCGATGAGAACGTAGTGCAAGCTTATCTGGGAGGTGCCAAAGCATGACAACCCTATTGGAAGTAAAAAATGTCAATACCAGGTATGGCCGGATTCCTATGTTAATGAATGTCAGCCTGGCAGTGGAACAAGGTAAGGTAGCTTGTGTCTTAGGAGCCAATGGCGCCGGCAAGACCACATTGCTGAAAACCATCTTGGGCATGATAAAACCGGATGCCGGCACCATTGTTTTTGACGGTCAGAATATCGAAAGCCAGCCCAGCCATAAGATTGTGGAATCTGGTATTGCGATTGTAGCGGCAGGCGTCGGCTCTTTCCCCAAAATGACCGTGGATGACAATCTGCGGATGGGCGCTTATTATGAAAAAGACCGTAAAGCTTTAGAAACGCGGCTGCAAGAGGTTTACTGCTCTTTCCCTGTTTTACAGCAGAGAGCCAAACAAAGGGCCGGCACACTGTCGGGTGGGGAACGCACCATGCTGGCGTTGTCCCGGGCGATTCTGGCCAAACCGAAGATTGTCATGATGGATGAACCTTCCTTGGGTTTGGCGCCCATTATGGTGGAGGAAACCTTTGAAATCATTAAACGCTTGAAAAATCAAGGCATGACTATTTTGTTGGTAGAACAGAATGCCGACAAGGCCTTATCTGTTGCCGATTACGGTTATGTCATTCAAAAAGGGCAGATTGTGATGTCCGGTAGCATCGAGGAACTGCGGGCTTCCGAATTTATAGAAAACCCTGTTGCCTGATTTTCCTCTGAGATTGCGAGGGAATACCGGTACCGGTAGGCGGGAGGAATCGGTACCGGGTTAAATATAGACTTCTGTCGGGTTTTCAAATAAGTATGAAAAAAAGGGAGGAAACAAAATGTTGAAACACAAATGGTTATTGGTTGTACTAGTATTGATGATGGCGGTTGTATTGGTTGCCGGGTGTGGCAATACCGGCGGCGACACCTCCGGGGACAATGCTTCGGGTGATGCCGCTGTCGTGAAGGTTGGCTTTATGGGTCCCATCACCGGCGCCAACGCGGCCGAAGGTTCCGCCGCGAGAAATGCTTTCCAAATGGCTTTTGACAAACTCAATGCCTCCGGCGAATTGCCCTATACTGTAGAAGTCGTTGCCATGGACGACGCTTCCAAACCGGAAACCGGTGCTTCCTCTGCACAAAAACTGACTGCGGAAGAAGGTATGGTCGCCATTTCCGGTCACTGGAATTCTCCGGTTGCCGAAGCAACGATTCCTATTTGCAAACAATCAGAAATCCCCCTGGTAATTTGGGGCGCCATTCGTGAAACTTTGACCTCCGCTGAAAATTATCCTATCGTTACCCGGGTATGCCCCACGGAAGTTCAGGAAAACTCTCCTATAGCCAAAGCTGTTTTGGGGGACATGGGATATAAGAAAATCTACATCGTTTCCGACGTGACTTCCTATGGCGAAGGCAATACAGCAGCCTTTACCAAGGAAATTGAAAATTATGGCGCGGAATTGGTCGGCGTTGAAAAGATCCAGACCGGGACCACCGACTTCCGGCCTATTCTTTCTAAAATCAAACAAACAGATGCCGATGCCATCTACTTCGGCGGCGTTGTTCAGGAAGCAGGCCTTTGCAAACGGCAAATGGCCGACGCGGGCATGAATGATCTTTTATTCTTCGGAATTTCCGGGATCTCTTCCGAGGACTTCTTCACTGCGGCCGGTGATGCCGCCGAAGGCACTTTTTCCATCAAGCCCGGCGTAGACCCCAACAAGACCGAATTGGGCCAAGCCTTCCTGGCGGATTATGAAGCAGCCAAATTCGATGTTCCCGTTGGCGCTTTCACCCCCTATGCTTATGATGCGGCTCAAGTTATCATTGCCGCTTTGAAATCCATTGACGGTGTTCCCACTGCCGCGCAAATGATTGATGCCATTACCAACGCAAAAGCGGAAGGCCTTTTAGGCACCACCTCTTTTGACGAAATCGGTCAGACCACCAACCCTGCAGCTTACGCTTTGGTTGCGCAGGATGGCAAATGGGTTCCTTGGGTTGATTCCGAATATGCTGCCGGAACACGTACTTTACCTAAAAAATAAACTATAAGACAGTTAAACGATTGACATTTTTACATTGGCTAGGGAAGTTGGATAACCCAACTTCCCATAGCCAATTTTCATCCAGATGCCGCCTTGTGGTTTCGCTGAAAAGAGGACGGGCATAGGAGAAAGGGGTGGCGGGTTTAATGATTGTAGAACAGATTATGAATGCGATTCTATTGGGCTGTACCTACACGTTGGTAGCCATAGGATTTTCGCTTTTCTTCGGCGTACTGGATGTCGTTGTATTCTGTTCCGGTGATATCGCAATATTCGGCGCTTTTTCAATCATAGGTTCTTATATACTGGTGGCTGGCGTGGATGCCGCTCTTCCGGTGACGGTATTGGCCCTGTTAATGGCGGCGATTGCAGCTATTTTATGCGCGGCATTCGGTTTGCTGACGTATTATGTTTCCATTAAGCCATTTGAGAAAAGTTCCCCCCTGATGCCTTTGCTCAGCACCATTGCTTTAGGCATGGTCATCCGCGAGGGTTTGGGCAACTTCTTTCCAAAGGGCCGCAATCCGCAAGCATTTCCTGATTTGGTGTCCAGCGGTGCGCTTGGTAATACCATGCTGTTTTCCTTCCGGAATTTATTTATAATCTCGGTGACAGTTGTCATTCTGATCCTTTTGTTTACTTTCCTGAATAGGACCAAAATTGGCCAATCCATGCAAGCAATTGCACAGAATAAAGAATTGGCTTATATGACTGGGATAAATATCCGCCGTACTGTAAGCGTTACCTTTATTTTAGGCGGCGTGCTGCTTTCCTTGGCAGGCTTTTTAATCGGTGCTTATTATGGTGTTTTGCGTTTTGACGGCGGTTCGATGTATGGGATCAAGGGATTTAGTGCGGCAGTCGTGGGCGGCTTGCGCAGCATCTACGGCGCTGTGGTGGGGGGAATGCTTTTAGGCTTTATCGAAGTCTTTGTGGCCGGTTATATCAAAGGCGGCACGGCGTTTGCCAGCGCCATTGCTTTTGTGGTAGTGGTGATCTTTATGGTGCTGAAGCCGGAAGGAATCCTAGGTGAAAAAACCGTCGAAAAGGTATAAGTTGACCGCAAAGAAATCGGAGGGGAGGAAAAACCTTGAGCAAGCTAAAAGATTCCTGGTTCAGCGTTATCTTAATTAATTTGATTATTTTTGGTTTGTTTTCCATTGTGTTGATGCAAAGCTATAAAATCAGCTTGTTTTTGATCCTTTTTATCATTCTTGCTCTATTGTATCTGGAGAAAAAAGGGGTCATTAACCAAATCTTCTCCTTATTTATCCGTCATAAAAAGGTGGCCTTTGTTTCCGCTTTGCTTTGTATTTTCGGCACGCCTTTTTTGCTGATTGGTAATGCTTATGTGGTGCATATCGCCGTATTGTGTTGCATTTACGGTATGGTTGCCTTGGGCTTGAATTTTCAGATGGGCAGCACGGACATGACCAACTTTGCCGCCGCCGCCTTTTTTGGTATCGGCGCTTATACCGCAGCGGTCGTTACGCTCCGATTCGGCTGGAATCCTTGGATCGGCTTGATTTTAGCAGTATTGGTCGCGGTGATCTTCGGTTTTATCATTGGCGCGCCGACGCTGGGAACAAAGGGTTATTACCTGTCTTTAGTCACCATGGCGTTGCAATTGGTCTTTACCATGGTCATTGTTAACATCCCGTTTTTAGGTGGCGCCAACGGAATGTCCGGCCTGCCGGCCTTCACCATCGGCAGTTTCAGTTTTGGTAAATCCATGTACCTTGGCGATATGAGGTTGCCCTATCAGTTGAACTACCTTTATCTGGCTCTGATTTTTCTCATCATATGCACCTATATTGCCATGCGGGTCAATATTTCCCGTATCGGGCTTGCTTTGAATAATATTGCTCAGGATGAAGTGGCTTCCAACTGTTTCGGGATTAACATCACCCAACAAAAGCTTTTGGCTTTCTGTTTAGGAGCGGCCTTTTGCGGAATTGCCGGCGCGATCTACGGCCATTATATGATGTTTGTCGGTCCTGACGATTTTGATTTTTCCAAGTCCCTTATTATTATTTGTATGGTTATTTTAGGGGGTATGGACAATCCCATAGGGGTTGTAGTCGGGGCGTTTATTTTAATGACCGTGACGGAAAAATTACGTGATTATGCCGATTACCAGATGCTCATCTATGGCTTGGTTCTGATGACAGTATTGATTGCGCGGCCTTCGGGACTAATTCCCAAGCGTGTGCGAAATTATTGTGAAGTATTTAAAAAGAACCTAATACAGAAGGATATGAAAGAAGAGTCATAACCTACTTTTAACAAAGGCGCTCTTTTGAGTGCCTTTGTTAAATTTGTATAAAATGTAAATATTTTTAATCAAAAGCGCTTATAATCTATAGTGATAGCCGTTGACAATAATCAGAAGCTATGATATATTAAGTCATGTACCTCGCGCCACTGTGGAGGGGTGTCCGAGGGGTTTAAGGAGACGGTCTTGAAAACCGTTGAACTTGCAAGGGTTCCGTGGGTTCGAATCCCACCTCCTCCGCCACAAAACTTGGAGAGATGGCCGAGTAGGTCGAAGGCGCTCGCCTGCTAAGCGAGTATACGGGCCAAAACCTGTATCGAGGGTTCGAATCCCTCTTTCTCCGCCAAACAAGCACACAACAAAAATGTTGTGTGCTTGTTTTCTTTTTAGGTAAAAAGGCAATCGGTGCTCATTTAAACGTTTTCTTAAATCTTGCTGTTAAAGTGGCAATCTGAGGCTGTTTCTTCACAATCTTATTCCACAGTTTTCCTTGTATTTCTTCGGTCCTCTTGGATATCTTTGAGGGCCAGGTATTCTCGTTCTCATCAAACTTTCGATAAAAGAAATAGGCAGTTTCCTTGTAAAGCTCCCAGATATCCCTTTCACAGAAGCGTTTTACTTCTTTCCAGCCCGGTATTTTATTGAATCTCCTATTTTAACGGCATCATTTCCTCTATTGGGGGGCAGCGGTAGGATACACAGCGGGGAAGGTTGGGCCTTTTCATTTCTTAGTATATCGTATGAACTTTGACATAACTTCTTGCAAAAAAAAGAGAAGAGCAAAATACCCTTCTCTATCGGTGAGTACACCGAACAACTATGTGAAATTACAGCATTGCCTCCATATATAATTTTATTCTTAAACATCAGGATATTTACACCAGAAGATATCCCCGCATAGGAGTAAATCGATCAAAGAATATGACGGGAGTTCACAATTTACGGGTGAAACTCTTGAATTTATCTTTTTGATTTATGTAGGAGTGTTAGCCAATATGAATTCAAAGTTAATGAGGGAAGGTCCCGCGGTAAAGCCGCCGTCAATATCAATAGACGCACCTGTGATATAACGGCAGTCATCAGAGGCCAGGAAGTGGAATAAGGCGGCACATTCCTCTGGTTTGCCCATTCGGCCTAGGGGATAAATAATCTTGGACAGGATAAGCTCCGTTTCGCAACCTTCGGCATAAGCCATGGGGGTTGCGATGGTGGTGGGGCAAATGCAGTTTACCCGGATACCGCGGTGGCTAAGCTCAATTGCGGCGGTTCTGGTAAGGTGAAGTACAACGGCCTTAGAAGCGCCGTAGGCGGCATAGCCAGGGAAGCCGGTCTTAGCTGCGGCAGAAGAGGTATTGATAATAGCCCCACCGTCATTCATATATTGGGGCCCATATTTTAAGGCATAAATCACGCCGTGGGTGTTGATCCTTTGCACACGCTCAAATGCCTCGATGTCGGTTTCTTCAAGCCCCATTTCCGGTATGATAATACCTGCGTTATTGATGAGGATATCAATTTTGCCGTAAGTAGCCTTTGTCTGTGCCATCAGATTTTTGACATCTTCTTCTACACTGACGTCTGTTTTTATAAAAAAACAACCAAGTTCCTTTGCCAAAGCAGTCTGATCACTGATGTCGGCAATAACCACCTTTGCCCCGGCTTCCCGAAAACGCTTAACGGTGGCCAGACCGATGCCGGAACCTCCGCCAGTAATCACGGCAACCTTATCTTCAAGAGAAAACATCAGGCATTCCTCCTCTCTTATTTAAACATTGGAATTTAGGAACATTGGGATCTGGTGATTCGTTCCCCGCTATTGACCGGCTGTTCTTATGGCTTAAGCGTCGTCAGGCCGTGTCGCTTAAGCTTCGCTGAAACTAAAGGGTTCCATGGGTCCGGGTCTTTCTTTTGTCAATTGCTTAAAAGAATTAGCATTCCTTGATTTCCGGTGGGAGTCTCTTGAAAAATTTGGTTTTTAATGCCAATAATACGAACCCAGCCGCTAGCCAGCAGGTGCCTATAATATGAGTCGTCGCTGTCATGGATACGAAAAGATAGACGCAGACAATGGCCCCAATAATGGGAACCAAGGCGTACCGCAAAAAGTAAGTAAATTTCTTTTCCGGCCTCACCTGATAAAGCGTGACCTTCTCCTTCTTATGGTAAAACACATAGTAACACGTGGCGTTGACACCGATAAAACCAAGCAAAGCGCCGTAATTGATCAACAGGGAAATCTGTTCCAGTCCCAAGGTCACACCAAAGATAACGACCAGTGAGGAAACCAAAGCAATATTCCAGTGCGGGGTTTGGAACCTCTTATTGACCTTACCGAAGATTTGTTTGGGGATCAGATTATCCCGGCCCATGCCATAAAGCAAACGCACCGCCGAGGTGGTACAGACAATGTTGAATACAATCACAACAAAAACAAAACCAGCCATATAGAAGACCCCGAATTTTTCGCCTCCGGCAATGGCGTTGACATGGTACAAAGCGCTGTTGACCCAATCCTGTCCGCCGGCCGCGACCAACGATTGCCAATTTGGGATGGCCAAGGTTGATACATAAGCTTGCCCCGCAAACAAGACCATGGCGCCAATGACCGTAAAATATACCGCTCTGGGGATGTCCCTTATGGGATTTTTGGTTTCTTCGGCTAAAGTCGTTACCGCGTCAAAGCCCACAAAGTTATATACCGCCAGACTGGTTGCCAGCATCAGGCCGCTCCATGTCGTGTAATGGAATGGCATAGTCGATAAAATATGGCCGATGCCGCCGTCTAAAGCGCCGACATAATATAAGATAACAGCAACAGAGGTGGAAAGCACACCTATGCTGATAGCCAAAAGACCGAAGCCGATCTTGGCCATGACTTCAACACCGACAAAATTGATAGCGAAACATAGAAGCGCAACAATGGCTAAAACTAAAACATAAGGAATCGCAGGTATTGCGGTATGTACATAGATTGCCATGCTCATCGTTGCCCCGGCGGGAAAAAATACGTAATCCAGGATCATTGCCCAGCCTAATAAAAAACCGATATAAGGGTTCATCCCTTTGGACACGTAATTATAAGCCGAACCGGCCAGGGGGAAGTTGGGCGACAGGGCTGCATAGCCGGCCGCGGTAAACAGCATGGCAATCCCTGCCAGGATATACGCCAAGGTGGGGGCACCGCCCGAATCAACCAATAAAAAACCGAAGATAACGGCTGGACCTAAAGGGCTCACCCAGTTGATCCCATAGGCGCACAGCATGGGGAAAGTCAAACCACGTTTCAATTCTTGCTGATAACCGAATCGTTCCACACTGCTCTGATGATTCATTTCTTCCATATAAATTCCTCCTCATATGTTTTAGTAAGCTGAACAGCGATAACTGTTCACCCTGTCCACCAATCGACCGCCGAAATCCGAAACCAGATCTTCCTTTTGCACGCTTGGTTCATTTGGTTCATCGTCCAGGTGGAATCCTAAAATCGTCTCCGGGCAGCCCCCTTTCTTTTTGCGCTTTTATCTTTGTGAAACCAGCCTCTAACCCATGGGTGAAACTATTTTTTATTTTCCGTTTGTTTTACTGTAAACAAAAGGGAAATAAAAAACATTGAGGGTTCGATTGAAGCAACCATAATCAATGCACAGCACCAAAGGTTTCAGGGAGCGTGCTTCCGCCATCAATCACGACTTGTGTTCCGGTGATATACCTTGATTCGTCGGAAGCGAGAAACGCCACCAAGTCGCCCAATTCTTCAATGGTACCCAGTCTTCCCATAGGAACGGGCTCGGCAATGCCATTGATCACAGACTGAGGATTTTCCGGACATACTTCTTCGGCCACCTTTTGCACCATAGGCGTTAAAATATAGCCGGGGCAAACGGCGTTCACCGTGATGTTGTTTTTGGCCACTTCCATAGCCAGTGCTTTGGTGAAAGCCCATATGCCGCCTTTTGTGATGGCGTAGGCGGTTTCTCCGACGTCCGCTACCATAGTTCCTGTTACGGAAGACAGATTGACGATTTTACCATAGTTTGCCTGAAGCATATGGGGCAGAGCCGCCTTTGTACAGTTCCATACCCCTTTGATATTGACATTGAAATGCCTATCCCGGATTTCGTCGCTCATTTCCAAGAAGGGTACGATAACCGCGACTCCCGCATTGTTTACCAGAATGTCGATTTTGCCGAATTTCTCTGCAATGCTCTGAAAGACTTTGCTTACGTCATTAAAATCAGAAACATCCATTTTATAACCCACTGCATTCTTATCCAAGGATTGGGCTGCTTCAAAAACACGGTCGGAAATGTCCACCAAGACCACCTGTGCCCCGTTTTTGGCCAAAGCCAATGCTGCTCCGAAACCATTTCCCATGGCGCCACCTGTTACAATTGCTACTTTCCCATCAAGTTTACCCATTTTTTGACCTCCTTTTTTTAACTCATAGTGAACATGTAAAGCGATTTTGAATTCCTTTAAGGCTTATGATCTCTTGGAACTTATGGCGGGTCATTTGGACATTTTGAAATGGCCCCAAAATTTTCATCCATTATTTTTTACAACTTTTATCTTGATCAATCGAATAAAAATAACGGCTATCATGATAACAAAACCCATCATGAAGCAAGTATAAAACAATCCTTGACGGGAAAGTCAACAGTCAAAGCCGCGCTGTTTTCCGCACTTTTGCTGCAAATGCAGCAATACCTGAAAAAAAACGTCCAAACATTCCAACCATGGAAGGTTCATCTGCCGGTTCTTTGTTATTCCACAGCAGCATTTTGTTATATTCACGGTCTGATTTAGATTTTCCTTAGAGACAAAAAGGCGCCTCATTACTGATAAATAGTAATGAGGCGCCTTTTACTGCATATGTACCTTTATTTAAACGAAATATTAAATAGATATTGAATTTACCTGGTTTTACAAACTATAACGGTTCAACCGGAAAAGACAAGCGGGTCACCGCTTCCTCTTCGTTAAAACCGTAGGTGAATTCCACCAGATACTCCTCAATGGGCTGACCCACGATCTTATAATGATGATGTTCGATCATTTTTACCAGCTCCACGTAGGTTTTCAGAAGATCGACATATTTCCCCACATGAATGGTGCTGGCAATCAAAAACCCACCGAATTGCTTAATATGGGGATCATTCAAATCGCCTTCCCGGATGGGCTGAAAGACTTCCAAATCGCCGTTTTCAAAAAAGAACTGGTTGAAATAATGGTCATGGAAGACTGCTGTAAAAGAGCCGTCGGCTACCAATTTTCCCTTTTCCCGCATCAATTGAATCTCATTAATACGGTTCCAGAAAATATCCGTGGCGATCACCCGGCTAACGTAGCGGGTAAACAATACCGTTTTTTTTGGCATCATGCTGATCTTGAAATTATCCGGACTGCCCTGTAATTCCGTATAAACGGACAGCGCATGAGATACCAAATGATGAATATTGCGGGTATATGCAATCTGCTCGTTGAGCTGTGCGACATCTTTTTCCAGTAAGCCAATCTTGTCCTCCAATTTTTTCAGCAGCAGTTTCACGTCACACTTCTTTAAAAAATCGCTTAGTTCCGTTACGGTAAAGCCCCGACGCTTCATTTCCCGTATCATCAAAGCTTCCAGCACTTGATCCTCCGAATAATAGCGGTAATTATTGTTATTATCACGTTCCGATGGTTTCAGTAACCCTTTGGTATCATAAAAACGCAGCGTTTTGGCACTGATACCGCAAATTTTGGATAATTCACCAATACTATATTTCCTTTTGCTGTTTGCCATTTTGTTTCCCTCCGATTACCCAAAACCCCGTAGCATCTTTGGCCTCCCTTAACAAATTAATATGCTAAAGGCACCAATTCTATTGCTGGAATGTTTCGTACCTTTTCACCACATATGCCTAGCATGACCGTTGGTCCAACAATATTCCGGTTATTTACAATATTGACCTTCCATTGATAGACAGTTTTATAATTCGTTTATCACAAGCGTTTGAGCTTCACAGTCATATTATTTAATCTTGTTTAAACGCAAAGAAGCAAAAGAATGGATGAAAAGTAAAAATAGAAACGGAGGTTAAAAACATGATAAAAAAAGTACTAAAAGCACCTGTAGTTTATCCCTACATTCCCAATTCGGCGCCTACCAATAAGGAAGCCTTAAAAAAGGAGATAGGCATTGCCGATGACATGGAATTATATAGGGATATTCCGGAAGACTTGCGTTACCAAGAACCATTGCATCTCCCGGAGCCCTTTTTAGATGAGTTCTCCTTAAAAAAACACGTTGCGGCCATTTTAAACAAAAACTACAATACGGAAGAATATGCCTGTTTTCTGGGTGCTGGCTGCTCCAAACACTATACGCCAGCCATTTGCGATGAAATCACCGGCCGCGGCGAATTTCTCACCGCTTATTTTGGCGCTACCACCTGCGACCGTGGCAAATGGCAAGCCATTTGGGAATATCAGGCGCAAATGGCTGAATTGTTAAACGTGGACTTTGTCGGCTTCCCGCAATATGACGGCGCTTGGGCGCTGGCCCACTCCATCATGATGGCTACCCGCATGACCGGCAGGAAAACCATCCTGGTTCCCGCCAGTATCAATCCTATGAATCTCTTGGTTGCTCAAAACTATACCGACGGCTTCATGGAAAGGCAGGCTGATATCGTCAAGGTTTCTTATGATGCGAAGACCGGTTTGTTGGATGTAATCGATTTAAAAGCAAAACTGAATAATAGCGTGGCTGCTGTGGTCATCGAGAATCCTACTTTCTTAGGACTCATTGAAAACCAGGCGGTGGAAATCGGCAAATTAGCCAAATCAGCCGGCGCTGAATTCATCGTCTATACCGACCCAATCACCTTAGGCGTGATGGAGCCGCCGGTGAACTATGGCGCCACCATGACCTGCGGCGATATCCATTCCTTAGGCGGCCATCTGGCTTCCGGCGGCTGTCAGGGCGGCTTCGTGGGGCTTCCGGCAGATCGCCGCTATTTGGATCAATACAAGGATATGGCCGTTTCTGTCGCCCCGACCATCGAGGACGGCGAATATTGCTTTGTGCTGTTCAATTTTGAGGAGTGTTCTTACGGACGCCGGGAAGAAGCCCATGAATTCACTGGCACCGCTACCAATCTCTGGGCCATCCATACCGCCGTCTATCTGTCCATCATGGGCCCCCAGGGTATGAAAGAAGTTGGGGAAACCATCATGAAGCGCGCGCAATACGCTGCCCAAGCGCTCTCTTCCATCGATAAAGTTAAAATCCAATTCCAAGGACCTTTCTTTGAAGAAGCGGTGGTCAACTTTGACGGCTGCGGCAAAACCGTAGCCGAAATCAATGAAAAGCTCCGGGCTTATAAGATTTTAGGAGGCTACGACCTGAGCCGTCCATTTCCCGAGTTAGGCCAAAGCGCTTTATATTGTTTTACGGAAATCAATCCCCAGTCGGAAATAGACGGCTTGGTAAAAGCGCTGAAAGAGATCCTGTCTTAAGAATATCATAAAGAAAGGAATGAAACAAGATGGGCATGAACAACAAGACCAAATTGCGTAAATTTCACGGCGCCTGTTGGGATGAGCAATTGATCTTCGAACAAAGCGTCCCGGGGGAAAGAGGCATTTTAGTTCCCCAGCCTGAAGCCGATCTGGAAAATTTACCCGGCGCCACCTCCTTAGGTGCCATGCAAAGAAAAGAAGCACCGCTCCTTCCGGAAATCAATCAGATGAAAGTCAACCGCCACTATATGCGGCTTTCCCAGGAAACCTCCTGCGCGGTAGACTTATCGCTCAATATCAGCGAAGGCACCTGCACCATGAAATACAGCCCTAAGATTCAGGAACATATGACCCGCCTGCCCGGTATCAACGACTTGCATCCTTTGCAGGATCCCGATACCATCCAGGGTTTATTGGAGATTTATTATGACACGGAAAAATTCTTATCGGCCATATCCGGCCTGGACGCTTTCTCTTTCCAGCCCGGGGGTGGCGGCCAGGCCATTTATACAGCCGGCAGTATCATGAGAGCCTATCACCGCTCTCAAGGGAATCTGCAGAAAGATGAAATCGTGACCACCTCCTTTTCCCATCCGGTGGACGCGGCCACGCCCGCTTCCAACGGCTTCAAGGTCATCACCCTGTTACCGGACGAAGAAGGCTATCCTGATATCGAGGCGCTGAAACAGGTAGTCAACGAGCATACGGCGGGAATTTTCATTACCAACCCGGAAGATACCGGCCTTTATAATCCGCGCATCCGCGAATATGTGGACGCGGTGCACGGCGTGGGTGGCTTGTGCTTTTACGACCAGGCCAATGCCAACGGCATGCTGGGGATCACCCGGGCCCGGGAAGCCGGCTTCGATATGTGCCATTTCAATCTGCACAAAACCTTCTCTGCACCTCACGGTTCCTATGGGCCGGCCTGCGGCGCCGTAGGCTGCCGCCAATTCCTCGAACCGTTTTTACCGCTGCCGCGTGTCGGCTTCAACGGCGGGAAATACACCCTGGATTATGACCGCTCCCAAAGCATCGGCATGGTCCGTTCCTTTATCGGCAACGCGGCCGTGGTGATGAAGGCCTATATGTGGATCAGGACCCTTGGCGCGGACGGCCTGAAGGCCGCCGCCATCGCCGCCGTCTTAAACAATAATTACATGGAAAAAAATCTGCGTGCTACCAAGGGTATCAGCATTTGGTATGGCAAAAACCGCCGCCGTCTGGAACAGGTACGTTATGCTTGGGATGTTTTGAAAAACGATACCGGCTACGGCACCGACGATATCAACCTGCGCATCCAGGATTTCGGCATCCCGGACTATTGGATGGCCCACCCGCCGTATCTGGTTCCGGAGCCTATGACCTTGGAGCCCTGCGAAAGCTACAGCAAGGAGGATATGGACGAATATCTGGCCGTGCTGAAAGAAGCCGCCCGGGAGGCCTATGAGGAGCCGGAGATTTATGAAAAACATCCGCCCTTCAATACGGTGGCCCATGCTCCCGCCATTCCCCAAGTGGAAAAAGAGGAGGATTTGGCCGTTTCTTGGAGATTGTATAAGAGGAACATGGAAAGCCGCATCATCCCTAAATAAATAGCTTGCCGCCGGCAGCGAGGTTTTATCCTCGCTGCCGGCGATGGATAGCACTGCAGAACAGGCAAAAACTGCAGAAATGGAGAAGATAACGATGTATAAAGTTGGTTTGATCATCAATCCCATCGCAGGCATTGGCGGACGGGCCGGCCTGAAAGGCAGCGACAGCCCGGAAATTCAGCAAAAGGCCTTGTCCGAGGGGTTCCGTTCTTTGGCACCGGAGCGGGTAGCCGCGGCCCTTACGCGGCTTGCCGGGATGAAGGAACAAATAGAGATCCTGACCTATTCACAAGAAATGGGAGAAAATGTCGCGAAAAGCGTCGGTTTTCCCACTACGGTGCTGAGCCATATCGAAAGCGGCCAAACCACCGCGGCAGACACTGTCGCGGCGGCTCAGGCTATGAAGCAGGCTAAAGTGGATTTGATTCTTTTTGCAGGCGGCGATGGTACCGCCAGAAATATCTGTACCGCAGTGGAGCGGGGTATTGCCGTATTGGGTATCCCCTGCGGCGTAAAAATGCATTCTGCCTGTTATGCCATTAATCCGCGGCGGGCCGGTGATATCGTCAAAAGCTATTTAGAGAATCCGTCGCGCCGCACCACCGACGGAGAAGTCATGGATATCGATGAAGAAGCCTTTCGCCAAGGGAATGTCTGTGCTTGTTTATACGGCTATTTAAAAGTACCGGAAGCCGGTATTTTGATGCAAAAAATGAAATCAGGCAGCGGATATTCCCAGTCCAGCCAGCTCTTGTTTTTGGGCGCCTTATTCGCTGACCGTATGGAAGAAGACGTTTTATATATCATAGGCCCCGGCTCTACCACCGCTTATGTCATGAAGGAATTACAGCTGTCCTATACTTTGCTGGGCGTGGATCTGGTTGCAGACAAGCAGCTGCTCGCCTCAGACGTCAATGAAGCCCAAATCTGGCAGGCGATGCAACATTATGCCAAAACGGTGATCATCATTACGGTCATTGGCGGTCAGGGCCATCTGTTTGGCCGGGGCAATCAGCAGCTGAGTCCGCGCATCATTCGCCGAACCGGCCGGGAGAATATCTGGATTATGGTCAGCAAACAAAAGCTGGCTGAGCTTACTCCTGCTCCTTTCCTGGTAGATACCGGCGATCCGGAACTAGATCAGAGTCTGTGCGGTTATATCCGCATAGCCCAGAGCGGAACGCAAGACATCCCCTATAGAATTGAGATGTAGAATACACATAACTGATACTGTTTGATAATTTTGTTTCATTCTTGAAATCCTTGTGTTACAAGGGTTTTAAGATATTGTGTGCTTGAATGGCACCACTCTTACTCCGACAAATATAGGGCATCGTCAATGACGATGTCCTATATTTTTACCCTGCTTTAGCAAGTTTCTCCAGTGTCTTGCCGCTGAAGAAACAAATAGCCACCCGCTATGTGGAGAGGTTGATAGCCTAAGCAAGAGCAACACCTTTGCGTTATCGTTTTCCCCTTGCTGATATGATGTGTTATCAGGCGCGTTGTTGTCAGGCGCATTCCTCCTTCCCGGCAGATATGACTTCGGGCAAACTTGGCCCGAAGTGCCATGATATAGATGTGAAAAGCGGGTCGCTTGACCCGCTTTCCCTGTGTATCCGCAAAGTTGTTTGCGGTGTATTCCGGGAGCGGACTTTTGGTTATGATCAGCCGACAATCCATGTCAATTTTCATTTTTGTGAAATAAATTGCTCTGTGGGCGGTTGCTTGTTAAAATGGTGATTGAATTAAAATACATAGTAGTAATCATTTTTCTCCCATAAAAAATCGTTCATTTCTATGAAGAAATCACCAATGGAAAGCCATGTATTTATTCATTAAATATTTAAATAAATATAAATAAGTATTCTATGATGAAAAAATACTATAAAATTCGCACATTTTTCGTTTTGTTGCTCAACAAAAATGAAATTCTGGCGTGACAGTCGTTAAGAAATATGCTATGATTTTTGTGGGGTCAAGATGAAAAAATTCGTTTTTGTAACAAGCTTTATACAGTCAGGCGATATAATGCAAAATAAAATAAATAGGAGGGTTGTTCATGTTTGTGAAAAATATCGTACACGCTACCAAAATCGAAGAGCTATTCAGTATCAAGGATAAGGTGATCCTGATTAGCGGCACCGGCGGCTTAGGCAGCTGCCTAGCTAAGGGCTTCCTGGATAATGGCGCTAATGTAGTGCTGGCGGACAATGCCCCTGGCAAGGCTCAGAGCCTGAAGGAAATCTTTGCCAAGCAGGGCTTGACCCAATGCGACGCTTATCAGATGGATCAGACACAAAAGCAGCAGATTCAGGAAGTGGTAGATGATATCGTTAAGAAGCATGGTCGTATCGACGTGATGTTTAACACCGCCGCCTTGTGCTGGAATGAGGATACTGAAGACTTCAATGAAGACGGCATCCGTACCATGATCGAAGTAAACCTAACTAGTGCTATCTTGATCACTCAAGTGGTAGGCAAAGCAATGATCGCCCAAAAGTGTGGCAAGATCATAAACATTGGTTCTATTGGCGGTCTGGAATGCCATTCTTTCCGTTCTATGCCCTACGAGGCCACCAAAGCAGCAGTGCATCAGCTGACCAAATCTTTTGCCACAGCCTGGGCCCAGTATAACATCAACGTCAACTGTATTGCTCCTACCTGGATCAACACCCCTCTGGTCAGCTTTGCCGCCGGGGAAGTTATGGAAGCCGTCATCGATCAGCATTTCTTTGGCCGCATTGCCGAAGTGGAAGATTTCTTGGGCGCGGCCATTTTCCTTTCATCCGACGCCTCCAACTATATCAGCGGCCATGTGCTGGCTGTCGACGGCGCTTGGTCCGTATCTAAACCGTGGAAGGTCAAAGGCATTACGCCGTAAACAAAACCAAGGCCTTAGCCGACAATAAATCTACTCCATCAGACCGAACAAACAAGGAGGTAATGAGCATGCTTACCCCGAGAGTGGAAATGTTGAAAAAGCGGCATCTGGACAGTCCGCCTTGCACCAGCGCGGAAAGATTGCGCCTGGTTACCGAAGCTTATCAAAAGTTCACTTGCGAGCCTGTGGTTTTGATCCGCGCCAGAGTGTTTGATTATATCCTGCGCAACATGTCTATCCGCATTGAGCCCGGTGAACTGTTGGTGGGTACCCATACGGATAAGGATCGCTGTGCGCCTATGTACCCGGAATATTCCGCTTCCAGCTGGATGGCAGATCAGATTGATCTTTTCCCCGTGCGCTCCGCTGACCCGCTGCAGGTTTCTTCTGAAGACCGTGAAGACATCCTGAAATACCTTAAATGGTGGGATGGCAAGAGTATGCAGGACTTGACCAATGATGCCCTGCCGGAAGACATAAAACTGGAAGAAGAATGCGCATTATATACCGTTGGTAGCCGGGACAGCGCCACCGGTCATATTACCGCCAACTACAAACGCCTGCTGCAAGAAGGGCTGTCCGGTTATATTGCCCGCTGCCAGCAAAAGATCAACGAAACCGTGGGCGGCAACAAGGAAGCCCAGGAAAAGATCAATTTCTGGAAAGCCTGTATCATCGCCGCCGAGGGTGTCATCGCTTATGCAAAGCGTTATTCCGCCTTAGCCAAGGAAATGGCGGAACGGGAACCGGACCCGGTACGCCGGGCTGAGTTGTTACGCATATGCGAGACTTGCACCAAGGTTCCCCGGAAACCACCCCATTCTTTTTACGAAGCGATGCAGTTTTTGTGGTTCATCCAGTTGATGTTGTACAGCGAAACCCCGGCTCACGCCAATAGCTTAGCCCGCTTTGACCAATACATGTATCCCTATTATCAAGCGGATAAAAGCGTTGGCATCATTACCGATGACGAGGCGGTGGAGCTTATCCAGTGCCTGTATATCAAACTGGCCGATATCATTAAGTTACGTAACAGCTATTACAGCGCCGCCTTTGCCGGCTATGTCATGTGGCCCACCTTGATCGTGGGTGGGCAGGATGCCGGGGGTAAAGACGCATCCAACGAATTGTCTTATCTGGCGCTGGAAGCATCCAACGGTATCAAGCTTCATTCGCCCTCCATCTGTCTGCGTATTTGCGACAAAACTCCTGATAGCCTTATCGATCTTGGTGTACAGATGAATCAGGACGGTCAGGCCAACCCCGCTTTCTTCGGCGATAAAGTTGCCGTACCCATGATGATAGCCAAAGGGGCCAGCCTGGAGGAAGCCCGCGACTGGGTCATTGTGGGATGCATTGAGCCGCATCCCGGCGGCGGTACCTCCGACGGCAGTCCTACCTCCGGCTATCTGAACGCTCTTAAGTGTTTGGAATTGGTGTTGCATAATGGAGTGGATCCCATCACCGGTAAACATGTTGGCTTAAAGACCGGCGACCCTGCCAAGTTCACCTGCTTAGAAGAGATCATGAGCGCCTTGAAAGCGCAATGCCTCCATTGTTATGACAATATTATGCGCGGTTACAACATCGTGGTGGGTTATCATATGACTTACCTGCCTACTACTTTTTCCTCTCTGGTGATGGAAGACTGTATTAATAAGGGAATGTCCATTCAGGAGGGCGGCGCCAAGCATTCCTACACCGGCTGCTTCTTCTGCGGTACCGCCAGCGTTGCGGATTCTCTGGCCGCTATCGATACCCTGGTCTTCAAAGAAAAGAAGGTTACTATGGAACATCTTATCAGCGCTTTGGATAAAAATTTTGAGGGTGAAGAACCTTTGCGCCAAATGTTAATCAATGACGCTCCTAAATTTGGCAACGACAACGATTATGTGGACGGCATTGCCCGTGAAATCTTCAATTATTGCGCCGACTATGTGCAACGTCCCGAACATAAGGATGCCCGCGGCGGCCAATACTGCCTGTCCAACTTATCGGAAACTTTGCATGTGACTCACGGCCATAATACCATCGCTTCTCCCGACGGCCGTTTGGCTTTTACTCCCCTAAGCGACAACGCATCGCCCGCCATGGGCAGAGACATGGAAGGCCCCACTGCCACGATGAATTCTGTGGCCAATATGGACCAGGTACACGGCTGGGACGGCACTTTGTACAATATCCGCTTCGATCCCAAATCCGTATCCGGCAAAAAGGGCCAAGGCATTATGCGCAGTATGATCAAAGCCTTTGTGAAAAACGGCGGAGAGCATGTGCAGATTAACGTGGTAGATAACAATACGCTGCTGGCCGCTCAGGAACATCCGGAAGATTACCGGAGCTTGGTGGTGCGTATCGCTGGTTACATGGCATATTTTACTGAACTGGATAAGGAATGCCAGGATAACCTGATCTACCGTACCACCCATCAAGTATAATCAATATTTACTTATCGCTAATCGTTAGGAGATAAAATAAGTGGAAACATCTGATATCCAAGGGTATATAGGCGGCATCCAAAAATTCTCTACCGAGGACGGCCCTGGTATTCGTACCACCGTATTTTTAAAAGGATGCCCCCTAAACTGTCAGTGGTGTCACAACCCAGAGCTAATCCGCCCCGGTAAAGATCTGCTGCGTTCGGATAACCGCTGCATCGGTTGCGGCCGCTGCATCGCTATTTGTCCTAAACAGGCCTTGTCCCTGTCGGAAGGAGTATTCACCATCGACCGGGCGGCCTGTGACTACTGTATGGATTGCGTAGCGGTTTGCCCAGCTCACGCCTTGCGGGACGCGGCCAAACAGATGACCGTGGCGGAGGTTATGGCCGAGGTGGATAAGGACAGCATTTATTATATGGAAAGCGGTGGTGGCCTCACCATCAGTGGCGGGGAACTGCTCTCTCAGGCGGAGTTTGCCTTTGCTCTGCTGCGTGCGGCCAAGGCAAAAGGCTACACCGTAGCCCTGGATACCAGTGGTTATGGAAACGGAGACACCCTCTTAGCCATGGCCTGGGAATGCGATTATATTCTTTACGATATCAAGACCAGTTTCCCGGAGCGACATCGTCAGGTTACCGGAATGGACAGCAGCCGGATCAGAAAAAACCTGACCCAGTTGGCCGCCGATCCGCTCATAGCGACTAAAATTATCATTCGGATGCCGCTGATCAGCGGTGTTAATGATAGTCTGGAGGACGTTACCTTGACCCGGGATTTTATCTTCGGGCTGGGGCTGCGAGAAGTCACCCTGCTCCCTTATCACGAGCTGGGTATAGCCAAAAACAGAGGTTTAGGGCAGGGCGTAGTAAAATTCGTCCCTCCCACCGACGAACATTTACAAGTAATACGCGGCTTGTTCGCGGAGGTGGGCATCCATGCCGTAAAAAGCGGCGGGAATGAATGACCGCCTGCCATATATTAAATAAATAGGTAAGAAGGCGAATAAAAATGGATAGTAACAAAACCAACTGGAAACAAGCCTTTAAATTCATGGGCGCAGTGTTAGCCTTTGCCATTGGCTCCGGTTTTGCCACTGGACAGGAACTATTGCAATATTTTACTTCTTATGGTTATAAGTCTATTCTAGTAGGCGCAGTGTTCTTGATTATCTTCATTTATTCTAATTACTGTTTTGCAGTGGCTGGCCATCGAGAAAAGTTTACCAAGGGCAGTCAGGTGTTCAATTATTACTGCGGCCGTTATTTGGGTACGATATTCGACTATTTCTGTGTGCTATTTTGTTACATGTCTTTCTTTGTCATGGTAGGTGGTGCAGCCTCCACTCTTAACCAGCAGTATGGGTTACCTCTGGTATTGGGCGCCATCCTCCTCACCGTCCTTGCCGGGGTTACCGTGATGTTTGGTCTGAATTCCATTGTGAACGTGATCAGCAAGATCGGCCCGGTACTGGTGGGTATCGCCCTGTTCATCGGCATTTACAGCTTCATCGTCGCTGTCAGTCATGGTTCTATCAGCGAAGGCGCCGCATTGGTTAAAACGGGGCAAGTCAATGTAATGCAGGCCTCCTCTAACTGGTTTCTGGCAGGTTGTTCCTATGGCGGCTTTTGCCTATTGTGGTTTGCGGGTTTCATGGCGCAGCTGGGTTCCCGGAACAAAATGAAAGAACTGATGTTAGGCCAGACGATGTCTGGTACCTTCAACATCATTGCCTGTGTTATCGTGGGCTTTGCACTGTTGGGTAATGTGACTGCTGTATCGGGTTTACAGATTCCCAACTTATACTTGGCGGAGAAAATCTGGCCGCCCTTCGCTTATTTCTTTGCAGTTATTATTTTTGCCGCTATTTACACTACTTCCTGTCCGCTGCTGTGGACCGCTTCCTCCCGCTTTACTACCGAAGGCACTTCCAAGTTTAAGATCTTCACTGCGATTCTCGCAGCAATCGGCTGCATAGTCGCCTTGTCTGTTCCTTTCAATGTATTGCTTAATTATATCTATGTAATCAACGGTTATGGAGGCTTTCTCCTATTACTGTTGATGCTAATCAAGAACTTGCGTCTACGCTTTACCGCCAAAAAGGATGACGTGGCGGCTTAGGCGTAATCCCGCAGCCGAGAAACGACGTACTCCAGCCAAAAAGACGCCTTGAAAAGGGCGTCTTTTTGGCAATTTCCGACAACTGTCCTGCTGGACAGGGTGATGGCAATGGAGTATAATAGATTAACAAGGGACATCTGGAATATGACAATAGGAGCAGAGCCATGATCGGTAAAAAAATTAAATACTATCGCAAGCAAGTCAATCTGACCTTGCAGGAAATTGCTAAGCGCACCGGTCTGTCCATGGGCTATCTTAGTAATTTGGAACGGGATCAGACCAGTCCCACATTTGACAACCTATGCAATATTTGCGCCGCGATGTCCATCAACGTGGTGGATCTGATTATGAGTACCATATCCTATGAACCGTGTATCAAAAAGAATGCCCGCAAGCTTATTTATGCCCGGGATTATCGCACTACTTACGAATATACCACGGATCAGAATTTAGATATGCAGGGCATGTGCCTGACATTGTCCGCCGATTATTATGGCACCGAGGTTTCCTGGGGCCATGATACGGACGAATACGGTTTGGTAACCAAAGGCTCTTTGGCCTTTGAAGTGAATGGAGAAACCTATATTTTAGAGGAGGGGGATACCATTTATATCAAGTCAGGCACACCCCATAAGTGGCGTAAGATTAGCGAGGGAGAATGTATCAGTTATTGGACCAAGCTGAATTATATCAAAGTCGCTCCCTCCGAGTCATTTCATACGCTGGGTGTCGCCGAAGTAGAACCCCCATGGTCTCCGACCCCGGAACAAAAATAGCCGCCGTTGGTATTCCGGCATAGGGTAGATAACGAATGCGAAAGTAATTTTGGTTAAGCAAGCCAAAAGAAAACAAATAGACACAAAACAGAAAAACAAACAAAAACAGATAGCGGGTTGATAGAAACACCAAAGCCAGCGATCTGTTTTTTTGTGTTGAAAATTTTAAAACGACCTTCGTCTGGAGTGGGATAAGCTACAAGGCGGTTTGAGCACTACGCAATGAAAACCCTTTTTTGAAAATGCAAAGTGAAATACAATTAAACTTTTTTGAGCAGTAAGGTGTACTGCTAATTTCGCATCAATTTTTCGATATATTTTCTTGACTTTTTATGGTTTAGTAGCTATACTTTTTGTATGGAAAAGAAAATATATTCAGTATACAATTTTATGAATCAATTTGTCAGAGTTGTGAATAAGTATAGTATCATTGAATCGCAACCACTTGACTTTGGGACCGGTGAGTTGCTTCATCCTTCAGAAATTCATTTTATAGCAGCAATTGGCAAGAAGGAAGGGAATACTGTCAGCGAATTGAGCAGGCACTTTTGTATTACAAAAGGTGCGGCTTCCCAGATGGTTAGTAAGTTAAACAAAAAAGGATATGTAGATAAAACGATTAGCACATATTCCCGAAAGGAAATTGTTCTGTCTTTAACATTAAAAGGGGAAACCGCTTTTTACGGCCATGAAGAATTTCATAAAGAAATGGATAGAGATTTTATTCAAGAAGGCTTAATCGGGCAAGAACAGCTAGTGGAATTTAAGGCAATGTTGGATAAAATGGAAAATCATTTGGAAAACTATATTAATGCCGGAAGGAAGAAATAATTTTTTATGCAATGGTTTAGTATCTAAACCATTATAGCAGTTAAATAATAAAAACTGGATTGAGACATGAATAACTATATTTGAAGCAAAATACTTGAATGGACAATAGTAACGGTGAAAAAACGATAAAGCGAATGGTTGCAGGGAACAGCAAGCACTGAAAATCGCCAAAAAGAATCTAAAACGTTTTTACACCTAATCTTGTGTACATCGACGGCCTATCGTCGCCGTCAATCTGAATACAGAAAGGATTCCTCACCTTCCGCCTTGTCCTGCTCATACAGCCTCTCACCGCTCTATTACAATCTTAAATGTTACAATGTATTAGTAAGGAGGTGTGCTATGATTACAAAAAGCGCTCATTGATTTTTTAACGAAAGGACGGCAGATTTTGTCAAATGGTTTAGTATCTAAACAATTTAAGGATGCGTTTAGTCACTAAAGGAAGTTGTTAAGCACAAAAATAATTTGTAAGGAGGGTTCACTATGACTACAAATGGGGTTCGTTTTCTATTTGAATCAGAGTCGTGCCATTATCAAGCCTTAAGAACGCTTGGTCATTCAAATTATCAAGGAGCGGCTCCGGGAGAGGTAATGGTTATTATCAGTAAGATCGAAGACCAAAATGAAGAAAGTTGGTACAAAAATTGGTACGAATTTGGGGAAAAGTGTGAGTCATTTGCCGACGAAGCTTGTGACGAAGTGAGTAAAGGAAATGCACTTTTACGGGCATCAAATTATTACCGCTCCAGTGATTTTTTCCTTATGCTTTCCGATCCGAGAAGATTAAAGGTTTATAAAAAGAGCCGGGCTACATTTCAAGAAGCTCTCAAGTGTCTGAACCTAAATCACAAAGTATACCAAATTCCTTATGAAAACGGGAAAATGACAACATATTTCTTCCCGGGTGATGCTGACAAACCCTTAATAATAGTAAACGGGGGGTATGATTCAACTGTTGAAGAAAGCTATTTTTGGATAGGCGCTGCGCTTATTGCGCGCGGATTTACGGTAGCAATGTTTGAAGGTCCCGGTCAATCAGGTATGATTCGAGAATATGGTGTTAAATTTACTCCGGATTGGCATAAGCCTATCGGCATCTTGCTTGATTATCTAGAAAGCAAGGAACCTGGTATCAAAGAAATGAAAAAGGTTCTTTGGGGAATCAGTTTAGGGGCAATACTCGGGGTGCGTGCTGCGGCATATGAAAAACGGATAGACGGTATGCTGCAGATGGGTGTTGGTGTTGATTTGGGAGATGTTTGGCTGGGCAAATTACCAAGTGATGTTAGAGCATTATACGACGCTGGGGAAAAAGATAAATTTAATGCTATTGTATGTGGAATCATGGAAAAAAATATTACTTTCAGATGGGCCATCAATAATGGGATATACACGATGGGCGGTGAGAATCCCTACGACTACATACATATTGCAAAACGCTTTACCTGTGATGATATACATGACAAAGTTACGTGTCCGGTATTAAATTTATATCCGGAAAGGGATCTATATGTTAATGAGGCGGTTTATGCGCACATAAGTACACTGTTTCATAATGCAAAGAGCTATAAAATAAGAAGGTTTTCAGATGAAGACGGTTCCGCCGAACATTGTCATATAGGCGCTCAAGAGCAGGCTGCAATGGTCTTTTGTCAATGGTTGAGAGAGAATGACCTTTTGGAAAATAAATAAAGAAAGAGGGAAAAATGATGAGCAATGGCGTTCGTTTTCTATTTGAATCACCGGCATTTCACTATCAGGCATTAAGAGCTCTAGGGCATGCCAATTATCAGGGGGCTGCCCCTGGGGAGGTCATGGTAATTATTAGCAAAATTGAAGATAAAAATGAAGAAAGCTGGTACCAAAATTGGTACGATTTTGGGGAAAAAGTTGAGCTTTGGGCTGAGCAAGCACCTGACCCGGTTTCTAAGGGCAATACTCTTTTACGGGCTTCCAACTATTACCGCGCCAGTGATTTTTTTCTCAAACACCATGACGGCAGAAGATTAAAGCTTTACAAAAAAAGTCAGGAAACATTTCAAAAAGCTCTCAAGTATCTGAATATAAACCATGCAGTATATCAGGTTCCTTATGAACACGGGAAAATGACAACATATTATTTCCCGGGTGACGCGGATAAACCCCTAACAATATTAATTGGTGGATATGACTCAACCAATGAAGAAAGCTATTTCTGGATGGGTGCCGCGCTTATTGCCCGCGGTTTTCCGGTAGCAATGTTTGAGGGACCCGGTCAATCAGGCATGATTAGGGAATATGATATTAAGTACACCCCTGATTGGCATAAACCCCTTGGTATGGTAATTGATTATCTGGAAAATGAGGTTCCCGATATGAAAGCCAAGAAAAAGGTTCTCCTTGGAATAAGTATGGGATCGGTACTTGCAGCACGTGCGGCGGCATTTGAAAAGCGTGTTGATGGTATTGGGTTGTTTGGCGGGCCTTTCGACATGTTTGATATTGCACTGAACTTAGCGCGAGGCGACGTTAAAAAAGCATATGCCCGTGGGGATGAAAATGAAGTTAACTCTCTTCTGGGTTCACTGATGAAAGTAGACATGACGAACAGATGGGCTGTAACGAATGGATTATGGACGATGGGTGGGGAGATTCCGTCTGATTACTTAAATAATATGAAACCCTATACTTGCAAAGATATTCATGATCTTGTAACATGTCCCGTATTGGTTTTTTATGGAGAAAAAGATCTTTACGTTGCTGACGGCGTGCAGGATGTGTTATTTGCCAATTCCTTTAAAAATGCCAAAAGTCACACAATGAAAGCGTTTTATGACAAAGATGGTTCAGCCGAACACTGCCAGATCGGTTCTATTGAGCAAGCGACCATGACCTTTGTGCAATGGATGAAAGAAAATAACCTTTGATCAATTCTCTTTATTTGAATCGGAAAGCAGCATTAGGGAGGGATAAAACCGTGATAAAGCCAATAGATGATAATTATAAATTGTTCATTGATGGCCAATGGGCGGCAGGGAAAGAAGAGAAAACTTTTCAAACATATTCTCCGGCAGACGGCTCGATTCTGGCAACCTGTGTGGAAGCGGGTAAAGAGGATGTGGATAGGGCTGTAAATGCTGCATGGAATGCCTATAAGACCTGGAAAGATGTCAGCCCGCAGGAGAGAGCCGCCATTTTACTGAAGATCGCAGATTTAGTTGACGAAAACGCGGAAAAATTAGCAATGATAGAAACAATGGATAGTGGTAAACCAATCCGTAATTCTTTGGGCGGAGACATTCCGCTTTGTTCGGATCATTTCCGCTATTTTGCCGGGGTCATCAGGAGCCAAGAAGATAAAGCGGTTATGCTTGACAATCAAACGATGAGCATTACTTTACGGGAACCGCTTGGTGTGATTGGAGAGATTATTCCTTGGAACTTTCCTTTGGTGGTAAGCGCCTGGAAAATTGCTCCGGCAATAGCGGCCGGGAATTGTGTGGTGGTCAAACCATCCTCAATGACATCTTTAAGCATGTTGGAGTTGGCAAAACTGATGAACCAAGTACTGCCCCATGGAGTAGTAAACGTAGTAACCGGTGGAGGAGATACTGTCGGTAAATATATGTTAGGTCATAAGGGCTTTAGCAAACTGGCTTTTACCGGATCTCTCGACGTGGGATACGACCTTGCCAAGGCGGCGGCAGAGAGGCTGATCCCTGCTACTTACGAACTGGGTGGAAAGTCAGCCAACATTTTTTTCCCGGATTGTCCATGGGAAAAAGCTATGGAAGGTGTGCAGCTAGGTATTTTGTTCAACCAAGGACAATTCTGCGGTGCCGGTTCGCGGGTCTTCATCCATGAAGATATTTATGACCGCTTCCTTGCTGAGGCGATTGCTGCTTTTGAGCAGGTCAAAGTCGGCATGCCTTGGGAAAAGGATACGCAAATGGGTTGTCAGATAAGTGAGAAGCAAATGAAAAGAGTCTTGGATTACATTGAGCTGGGTAAAAAAGAAGGAGCTAAAGTAGCTTGTGGCGGCTATCGAATGACTGACAACGGTTTAGAAAAGGGCTATTTCGTGAAACCTACTATCCTAGTGGATGTCGATAACAAAATGCGAGTCGCTCAGGAAGAGATCTTCGGGCCTGTGGCATGTTTTATTAAGTTTAAGGACGAGAAAGAAGTTATTGAAATGGCGAACGACAGCAAGTACGGGTTATGCGGGGCGGTTTGGACTCGGGACATTAACCGGGCTTTGCGAATGGCTAGGTCGATTGAAGCTGGCCGTGTGTGGATCAATAACTATGGTAATGTTTCGGCGCATGCACCGTTTGGTGGGTACAAAAAATCGGGTATTGGCCGGGATGCCCATGCTGCAACGATTGACAGTTATACCCAGAAAAAGAACATCTTTATCAGTATGAGTGAAAAAACAATAGGAATGTATTAAAAATGAATCAGTAAATGTTTTTAGGGGCTGGATAGGGGAAGGTTGTGTTACATAAAATGTATAGCTTAATTACATTTATGTGATAAACGGTTACGGAGACTTTCTCCTGTTACTGTTGATGCCCATCAAGTATCTGCGTTTGCACTTTGCCCCCCCAAACACCATGGTGGCTTAAACGTAATCTCGTAGCCGAAAAACGACGTTCTCCAGCCAAAAAGGCGCCTTGAAAAGGGCGTCTTTTTGGGTGATTTTTGACAACTGTCCTGCTGGACAGGGTGATGGCAATAGAGTTTTTAGCTTGATTTGCTGATAGTTGGAATTTAATTGTGTTATAATTATGACATAATGATAAAAAACAAACAAATAAGATCTTATACCAGGACATAAAGAATCGGCTCTTTTTATGTCGGAAAAGGTATGAATATAAATCTTGAAGAATATAATGCCAAGAGATCATTAGGAGTGATTTTTTTGCGTACAATAAAAAACGATAAACACGGCGTGCTGTACATGATAGTAACAATCGCATGGACTTGGGGTGTGTTGGCGGTTCCGATTATGTTTGGCATTGATTTCGGAAATATTGTCACAAAAATCGCATATGCATTTGCGGGTGCGGCGCCATCTGCGATAGCGTTGATCTTTATCTTTTGTTCGGGAGACAGAGAGTATAAATATTCCTTTTTAAAGCGCATTGTAAGACTTGGCCCCATAGGAATAAAAGGATTGGCCGTAATATTCATGACAGTTCCAGCCATAACAATCTTGTCTGCTTATATCAATTCTTTTTTTACATCCATGCTTCCAGACTGGTCTGCAATGTACGGATATTTGAATGACCCCGTTAGGTTTATCACGTTAGCGGCTTTTACGTTGGTTTTTGGACCGCTTGCAGAGGAAATCGGTTGGCGGGGATATCTACTGGATCGTTTAAAGAACAAGGGAATTCTGGTTAGCGGACTCGGCATCGGCTTTATCTGGACCTTGTGGCATTTACCGATGTTTTTTATCCCTGGTACATATCAAAACGCGCTGCTTGAGCTGGGGGTGATGCCGGTCTTATGCTTCGCACTGTCAACTATTGCGCTCAGTGTTATAATCGGCGAGATCGCACAGAGATATAACAGCATCTTGTCGGCGATTCTTTTTCACTTCATGATTAATTTCACGGGCGAACTGATTCCCCTTGAACTGACAGCAGAAATGATCAAAACTGCGTTTTTCGCAGTAATCGCTTTCGGAATCATATGTATTCATATGAAAAAAGTGTTTAAAAATGAAACAGCAGATTCGTTTAAAATAAATATAAGTAAATGATACAAAAATAACCATCACAAGGATGGTTATTTTTTTGCCCAGAGTGTAAAGCAAGAGCAGAATAAAAGCTTTTGGGGATGCCCAAGGAAATTTATTGGTGATTGACCAGTCCAATACAAACGGCTGCTCTTAGTGAAGAGGTTGCATTTTTACGGTCATGAGGGCTTTCGTAACTTCAACAGTTATATTGGCTTGGTAGTTGACGTCAATGGTCGGGATTTCGGCTAACTGCGCTCCACGTGTAGTTGTTACGTAATGTGGCGGCAGAGCATTGAGAGCAATGGCGCATGCGTTGAGTCTACACTTTTCACATTTACACATGTCGATGCCTTCAATGAGCTCATCAATTTTTTCCCTTGTCATTTTCTCAACGATATTAACAAGAATAAATTCATCCTGCACATTTTTGGTAAGCTGTTCTTCTAACATTTTTTATCTCTCCAATTACCAAATCAAATTCCAACCGTAGAATAAAATCCGATGCAGCCTGGGCGCCGTAGGTTTTTATCAGCTTTTTACAAGATTCCAACAGATTATTCATCTTCCTTTGCCCAGTTATCCAGTTTTTTCATGATCGCGTCGTAGGTCTGATTACAAATGTCGGGCAGTTTGCCACCAAAAGCTCTTCCCGCCTGGTCAAATCCTTTGTCAATAGCCGCTTTAAGCTCGGAAAGTTTTGTTTTATCTTCTCCTGCGATGGCAATGGCAAAAGATACGATCCTGTCGCTGACGGCTTCTATTCCAAAGTCACCGTCTTCCGAAATGGCGAATTCCGCCTGTTTTACTGTATCGTTATACAAATTGGTACAGGATTCTTTTGTGTTTTTCAAATTTCCTTGTTTTAAGATCAGTTTTTCAACAAGTGTGCGCAGATTCTCTGTGGCTCTGTTTGCTTGCTCTTTGAGAGCTTCGATGTCTGAAGCCCCCAGCTTCTTTGAATTTTTTTTGCTATAAACGACAGAAGGCAGCGACGTGGTGCCGATTTCTACCATGTCCGACGAAGCGGTATTTTCTTCCGTCGTCTGTGCGGTTTGGTTTGTTTTGGTTTGCTGCTTGGTATTGGTTAATTGGTTGGTTTGAACCCATTGATTGGTATTTACCGAATTAATCACAAGATCCCTCCTCACTGATACAGCATTCATACAACACGAATACAACTTATAACACATATCGGCAAAAAATTTAAAAAATGTAGTATTTATAAAAATTTATAAAAATAACGGACAAGGCCGGCATATTTGTTAAAAGCAAAACGGGCGCCGCTTTTTGTTTTTATTTGCACTCTTCCCATAAAGGACAATCAATGCGAAAGCATAAAAAACATCTGTGCCTGCATTAACAAATTACTATAAAACGACATATATTGTAACAAACGTTTTATTCAAAAGGTCATGTCTATAGGGACATGTTGAGAAAGGAGTGATAAGTGTGATCATCCATGTTGTCCGGCGGGGAGACAGCGTTTATGCCATAGCCAGAAGATACGGAGTCCCGGTGCAAAGGATTATTGAGGATAATAATTTGCAAAATGTTCAGCAATTGGTGCCGGGACAATCGATTGTTGTGATGACGGATCAAATCAGCCATCGGGTATTGCCCGGGCAGTCACTTTACACCATTGCGCGTCAATACGGTACCACGGTAGCAGCCATCCTGGAGGTGAATCCGGATATTAGCGATCCGGCCAGAATCATTGCGGGCCAGGTCATTGTGATTCCTGCCGGCAAACCAAAGCTTGGAGCTATTGATGTAAACGGTTATGCCCTTCCCAATATCAGCAGCAACGTCCTGGCACAAACCTTACCCCATCTGACCTATCTTAGTCCTTTCAGTTATCGGATCAACCCGGATGGCAGTCTGATTCCTATCCCTGATGAATCTATGATCAACGCCGCGCGGCAGGAAAGCGTCGCCTCTTTGCTGGTGGTTACCAACACCAGAGAAAGCGGCGGGTTTAGCAGTGACATTGTTCATGCTGTTTTAACCGATGAGCAGGTGCAGAATACACTGATCAATGATATTGTTACGACCTTACAAGAAAAAAACTATTATGGCCTTAATATTGACTTTGAATATATTTATCCCTATGACAGACAAAGCTACAATCAGTTTTTACGCAGAATCACAACCCAACTTCATGCAATGGGATATATTGTAACCACGGCCCTGGCGCCCAAACTAAGCGGCGAACAAAGGGGACTGCTCTATGAGGCCCACGATTACCCGGCTCACGGTGCGATTGTGGATTATGTTGTTCTGATGACCTATGAATGGGGCTATCTGTAGGAACATTCATGATATAAGTAATTTATCAATCATGTTTTTCCGAAAGTAATGGATAGATATATAATTCAAAATTGTCATTATGTAAAAAACCCCGACGATTGGGCTCAGTCTTTAAATATTCTACACGTGCTACCAAATGTTTCAGTATTTGGTTTTTTTCTTGTGCTGATTCGATATTACTATATTCGGATAATAGTTTCATATTTTGTGCTAGATGTTTTTGTTCAGCTAAATTGGATTGCCAATTGATTTGACGTTGTTCTAGATTATTAAGGGAACAAATTAGAGCTTCTTTTTTATCTACAAGTTCTTTGTTTCTTTTTCTAAACATATCAACAGAATACACTTCTCTTTCTAGGAGATCGTATGTCTGAGAAATTTGCCTTTCTAATTGACCAATATCTTTTTTTAACTGCTTTATACTACCTCTTAATACTTCTTGATAATCCTTCGTATCTTTATCTAGATTCTGATGGATTTTTATTTCATAGTCACTGAGCCATATGTTTAAGTATTTGATTAGTTTCTGTTCAATCAGAAAAAGAGGTGCTGAAATGTTATCGCACCTTTTATTTGTACATCTCAAAATATCATAGGGGTTATGTTTATTTTTGCAAAGTCTATTCATTAAAGAGCCACATTTTTTGCAGTAAAAAATACCAGCTAATGGATTTTTCAGAGACAAGTCTGATTTTGTACATTGATGAGTATTTAACTTACGCATAGATTGGGCTTTTTCAAAAACGGCTTTATCGATAATTGCCGAATGTATACCATCGACACATATATAGTTATGACTAATATTACGACTTTTTTTAGTTTCCCCATCTATCACAATCTTTTTTTCAGGACGATAAGACCATCTGATCTTTCCTATATAAACAGGATTTTGAAGAATATCACTAATTGTTGATGTAGACCACAATCCACAATGTCTTGGTTTGATATTTAAATTATCAAGTTCTTTTGCAATTATAGACATGCCTTTCCCTTGGTTATATAAATCAAAAATGAGTTTTACAACTTTGGCCTCATTTTCATTTGGTTCAAGGGTATATCCTTTATCTCCCTTTATTTTGACTCTATCAAAACCGTAAGGTGGTATAGATGTAATAAATTTACCTTCCTTTACAGACGCAACCCTTCCTCTTTGAATTCTTCTATTAATGGTTTTATATTCTCTACGGCTCATAAATAAGCCAAACTCAAAATATTCCTCGTCATATTCATCGTTAGGATCAAAAGTTTTTATAGGAGTAATAATTTTAGTTTCTCCCATTTTAAAAGCCCTTGATACTATCCCTTGGTCAATAGTGTCACCCCTTGCAAGACGTTCTATTTCCATAACTAATACGCCCGTCCACATACCTTGTTCTACTTCTGCTAGAAGATGTTGCATGACAGGTCTTTCAGAGATTGTATCACCAGAAACAATTTCTTTATATATTTGTTCTATTGGTAAATTCATTTTATGAGCCAAATCAAGTAGAGCTTTTTCATGTCTGGCAAGAGTTTCCATCTCTCCTCTGCTTTCTGCTTCTATGTCGGCTCTTGATTTACGTAAATAAATTGCGTACCTTTCCATATTATGTTTCCCCTTCACTTGTTAATGAAGTAAGTATGTTTTTGTCTTTTCCTTTATTGGTTTCAGGAAAATTGAAAAAATAACGACTATATATTATGGAAACTGCTTCTAAAATTTTATTGGCATCTTTTAGTGTTTTTACAAAATAGTCATCATTGATATAAATTCTACAATTATTATCAACGAACTCTTTAATTATCGCCATTCGCTCACCCCATTTTGGCTGAATACGTAATTTTTTGTTTCCATCTCTTTCCATGTAATAATTATTATGGTTAAATAAAATATATTACAAGATTTGGAGATGAGAGCATGGAAACAGTAGTTCATGTATTAACAATTCAGCACTGTAACAATATTCTTGATGGTACAGGTTCTTTGTGTGAGTAACAGCTAAATATCAAATATGCTATTAATATTGTGGATTGAATGTAGATCAATATAATAAGAGGAGGACTAACAATATGCCCGATACAAACATCAAGATAAAAAATTGTAATAACATTATAAATGGAGAAATGACTGTCTGTGCTAATAAGCTGAACATTGTGTTCGGTCGCAACGGCACAGGAAAATCCACAATAGCACGGGCTATTTATCTTGCATCACAAGGCAAGCCGCTGACTGAGCTTGTACCATATGGAATTAGTAGTGAAGATGCATTGCCACAGATAGAAGGAATACCTGCTGGAAACGCAGCTGTTTTTGATGACCAATATGTTAGTCAATATGTTTATCAACCAGATACGTTAATCAAAGACACTTTTGATATTCTGATTCGCTCCAAGGAGTACGATGATGCAAAGAAAAATATTGATGATTCTTTGGCAAATATCAGGATAACTATAACTGGTCGCAAAGAAATAATTGATCTACAGAGTCAAATAGGAATACTCATAGATACAATCAAATTTACAAATAACAACAGAATTTCCAAAAGAGGCGGTACAAAAGGTATCCTTGAAGGGAAAGGTGCATATTTCAAACCACCAGAGGAACTGAATGAACTGAAACCTTTTTTTGAGGAAAATACAGTTTCAAAATGGGCTGCATGGCGTTTGCAAGGATATGAGCAGTTTGGCAAAAAGGGCCGTTGTCCTTACTGCTCTACAGGTGATACCGAAAAAACCGAAAAAATCAATCAAGTTTTTATTGACAGTTTTGACAAAGCCAGTGTTGAAACAGCAACGGCAATAATTAAAGCGTTAGAAGCGTTAAAGCCTTACTTAAGTGAGGAAAAAACTGCTGAACTACTCTCATTATTTGGAGTAAAAGAAGATTTAATAGTCTTAGAAACACAACTTACAAAGTTGCGGGCGGAGGCAAACTATCTTCACGAAAGATTGACAGCGATAGTATCATTTAATGGCTCATCTGTCAACAAAGAAAACATAGCTGATTTGGAGTCCCAACTCGATAACATGAAAATTGATTTTCGAGCCATTGATTCTTACTTCACTTCAGAGCTAACGAGAAGTGAAATGGCAACAATTAACACCGAGATTAACAGGTTATTGGAAGAAGTTAATGTATTGAAAGGCGAAATAGGAAAGTACATTAAATACATCCAAGATAAAGTCAAGGACAGGAAGCAGGACATTAACGATTTCTTGAGTCTGGCCGGATTTAAGTATACATTTGATGTCAAAATCAATGGAGAAAACGACGCAAAAGCTTTTCTTAAGTTTGTTTTACCAGACGGAACCCCTGGCGATGTTCAATCTCCTGGAAAGCATCTCAGTTGGGGCGAAAAGCACGCTTTCGCACTTATTCTGTTTATGTTTGATGCAATCAGCAAAAATGCAAAATGGATTATTCTGGATGACCCCATCTCCTCATTTGACAGGAATAAGAAATATGCTATCATTAATAGACTTTTCAAGACTGGCGATAAAGATAATAGCCTTTATCAAAGAACAGTTTTAATGTTAACGCATGACTTCGAGCCGGTGATAGACTATATTCAGGTTGGGGCTGGGCGGCAAGATCCATCTGCTGTTTGCGCCACTTATTTTGAAAACATAGAAGGGCAGCTGCAATGTACAGAGATCCGCAAAGACAATGACTTAATGTCATCTGTTGTACTGCTAAAAGAATTAGCCACAGATGATAATATTGATATTGCGGCCAGAATTGGATGCCTGCGTAAATTTATTGAACATCAATATAAAAATCCATCTAGAGAATCAGATGCCTACAATATTCTGTCCAGCTTGATACATGGACGTGCCGAACCTACGTTTGACACTGCCGGAACAGAAAAACTTTCTGATGAGCAAGTTCTGGTGGGTGAAAACTACATCAAACAATTCATTTCAGATTTCGATTATGATGTAGTTCTTTCGCAATGTACACCTCAATGCTTAATGGAACGGTATATGACTGAATCATCGGCTTATATAAAAATGCTTATTCTCCGTGTATATACGGAGCAGGATAAGAATGCGCGTGAGCGCTTACGCAAATATAATGATGTACTTCGGAAGTATGTCGATGAAACATATCATATTGAGAATGACTATTTATACTCGCTTGATGTCCGCCGCTTTAATATAGTACCAGAAAATTACACTACTGATGCGAAAAGATATGTAGCCAACGAAAGAGCAGGGTTTGATTTTGCAATTGCTGATGGTACGCTAACCTAAAATAGCACTTTAGCTGATGCCTTTGGTGAAAGCGAAATACAAGCTCCTGCTATTAATGTCTTGTTACCTGAGCAAACCTTTACGGGCCGGCGCAAGCGGTGGCTCCTTTAGACCAGGTGGAGAAAGTCTTGCAATATGCGGTTTCCGTGATTCCCAGCACAAAGATTCTGATGGGAATCCCTAATTACGGCTATGATTGGACTTTGCCTTTTGTGCGCGGTTCGGCTGCGCAGTCTCTTTCCAATACTGCCATTGTTAATCTTGCTGCGCGGGTGGGTGCTGAAATCCATTATGATCCTCAAGCGCAATCGCCCTTTTTCAATTATTACAACGGAGACGGACGGCGGCACGAAGTATGGTTTGAGGATGCCAGAAGCATTGAAGCAAAACTTAAGTTGGTGGATCAATATAACCTGGCGGGCGTAAGTTATTGGACAATCAATAGCTTCTTCCCACAGAACTGGTTGGTATTGGAATCCATGTACGATGTAAGAAAAGTTCTGTAATCGACAACTCCCGAATTTCTGTAACCCGGTGTTTTCGTAAAACGGTGCCAGGGCCAATGCTTTGGCTTGACAAAAAAGGCAGCCTGCCCTACAATTTAACTAGTTTTAAACCGGACAATAATAGCGGGGAGGCGGCAATGGAAGACCAATTCAATTTGACCGAATATATGAGCCAATCTATCGAATGTCTGATCAAAGACGCTTTGGCCGCTTCTTATAAAAATCCACAGGAAATGGTTTTTATCATGAAATACTTGGCGGCAAGCAAGCGGGCGCAGAAAACCCGGGCTGCCTATGAAGAAAAGGGCAGACATATCCCGCCGTTTTTGATCGCCAGCATCACAAATAGCTGCAACCTGTTTTGTACGGGATGCTATGCCAGAGCCAACGGCGCTTGCCGGGAACATGTTGAAAAGGAACCGCTTTCCTCCCGGCGCTGGCAGGAGCTTTTCGCCGAAGCGCAAGATCTGGGGATGGCTTTTATTCTGTTGGCGGGAGGAGAGCCTCTGCTTCGAAAAGATGTGATTACGGCGGCAGCCGGTTTTAAAAACATTGTTTTTCCGGTATTCACCAACGGTACTTTACTGGATGCTTCCTATGTCCAGTTGTTTGATAAAAACCGCAACTTGGTGCCTGTCTTAAGCTTGGAAGGAAACCGGCTGCAAACTGATAAAAGGCGCGGTGCCGGTACATATGACACCTTGCGGCAAGTGATGGATACGTTAAATCAGCGGGACATCTTTTATGGCGTTTCCATTACCGTGACGACTGAGAATATCGAGACTGTCTTAGGAAACACCTTTATCCAAGGGCTCTACCAACTGGGCTGCAAGGTAGTATTTTATGTGGAATATGTCCCCGTGACGTCCTCCAGCGAAGCTCTTGCCCCGGGTGCAGAGGAACGTGAAATGCTGAAAGAGCGGCAGAGAGATCTGCGTGCGGCCTATCAACATATGATTTTTATCTCTTTCCCCGGGAATGAAGAAGATATGGGAGGCTGTTTGGCAGCGGGCAGAGGATTTTTTCATATTAATGCCCAAGGCGGGGTGGAACCATGCCCTTTTTCGCCTTATTCAGATATCGATATACGAACGGCTACTTTGTTGCAGGCTTTAGAATCCCCTCTTTTTAGCAAATTGAATCGAGCCGGGATGCTTTGGGGGGAACACAAAGGCGGCTGCCTCCTTTTCCAAAAGGAAAAGGAAGTAAAAGCGCTGCTTGCCAAGTAAGTATATTTGTCCGGCTCCCGTTGGTATGTGCCACGGGTTGCCGCCTTGATATTGCAATTTCATAAAAGATTTTTACGGTTCAAAGCCCGGCCGCCTGTTTTCAAAACAGGCGGCCGGGCTTATGTTTGTTTGGCAAAAGCCCCTGTTATCAGACAGGTTGTCGAAAATTAAATGAAAAGGGATTTATCTTGAACATCAAAATTTTCTTGACTCGAATGGTTACATCTGGTAGAATACATTTATCTTGAACTTCAAGGTAATTGTGTGGGAGAGGTGTTTAAGGTGAATGGGGAATATACCAAGATCAATGATTTTTTAGTCACGGTATTCCATGAAGTGCTGAGAACGGAGGAAGCGAGCCTTAAGACCAAGGCCTTTAAAAATTTGTCTATGCGGGAGATGCACGTCATAGCGGCAGTCTGTGAGTTGGAGAAAACCAAGACCAATACTGCTTCCAATATTGCTATGACGCAAAATATAACCTCAGGGACACTGGCTACCGCAATCAATACATTGGAAAAAAAGGGGTATGTCAGAAGAGAACAGGACATGCGTGATAAAAGAGTGGTGCGGATTCTTGCCACCGATAAGGGAAAGGCGGCCAATGAGATTCATGCCATGTTTCATCATCAGCTGGTGTTAGCCATTATGTCCGCCTTGTCGCCGCAAGAGCTTGCTGTCTTTGTGAACGGATTGGCTGCTGTTCAAAAATTTTTTAAAGAACAAAAGCTATGGTCCGGTACCGCTGGCTTCATCATACAACCGGAGCAATAGCGGAATTGCTCGCTTTTTCATTGTCTGAAAGCATGGATCCATTACAAGCTGCCGCGCCGGTAAAAAGGGGTGGTTCTTTATGCTGTTAAACCGCACACGAATACCTGGTCAAGAAAATTACCGAGTCAAAAAATGACCGAATCAATGAACACAGCCGATAAACGATTTACTCCTGTGTAAAAACTGCCTTGGGGCCGGAAAGAAAGGGTGATGAGGAATTCAATGAATTTGCAGATTATAGGAACGGGGAGTGCGTATCCCGCGTGTACCAAGAACAACGAAGATTTGTCGTCATTTTTGGATACCAGCGATGAGTGGATCATGTCGCGCACAGGCATAAAAAGCAGACATATCTCGACCACGGAAACCATGTCTGAGCTGGCGGCCGGAGCCGCAAAACGCGCCTTGGAAGATGCCAATACCAAGGCGGAGGAGCTGGATCTTATTATATGCGCTACCATTCAGGGGGATTATATTACGCCGTCTTTGGCTTGTGTGGTACAAAAAGAAATTAACGCACATTGCGCCGCTTTTGATATCAACGCGGCATGCCCCGGATTTATATATGGACTGGATGTGGCTTTGGGCTATTTTGCACGGCAAAAAGCAAAAAAAATCTTGCTCGTGGCAGCGGAAATGATGTCAAAGCATGCCGACTGGCATGACCGCGCTACTTGTGTGTTGTTTGGGGACGGAGCGGGCGCGGTGGTCTTATCTCAGGGAGACTGCCTGCTTTCCATCAAGACCAGTGCTAAAGGTGTTATAGACATTCTGAAAATCAATGGAAAAACAGGCAACAATCCTTTTGCCGAGCAAAAGGAAGATAGCCCGTATTTATATATGAATGGACAGGAGGTGTATAAATTTGCGGTTGCTGCGATGTGCAGCGATTTAAAAGAAGTGATTGCGGACGCAGGCCTTATGGAAGATGAGATTGATCTTGTATTGCCTCACCAGGCAAACATTAAAATCATCGATGCTGCGAAAAGCAAACTGAACATACCGGAAGATCGTTATTGTTATAATATCGAACGCTTCGGCAATACCTCGGCTGCCAGCATCCCCATTCTCTTGGATGAATTGAACAAAGAGGGTAAGTTGAAGAAAGGCCAGATTCTGGCCATGGCGGCTTTTGGCGGCGGCCTTACAACGGGCGCTTGCATTATAAAATGGCAAAAAGACAAAACAATTGAGAGGGGTATCCAATCATGACGATTTTTGAAAAAGTAGCAGAAATTTTAGCCCAACACACAGATATAGCCTTAGAAGAGATTAAGCTTGAAAGCAGCTTTGAAGACATGGGTTTGGATTCTTTGGATATCGTTGATTTGGTTATGACCATGGAAGAAGCTTTTGATATTAAAATTGAGTTGAACGAACCTGTCAAAACAGTGGACGGCCTTGTGAAAATCATAGAAAGCTTGCAACAGTAAAGGTGCCGTTAAGCACACCAAATAAGGCCGATAAAGCGGTCAATAAAAAGATCGATAAAAAGATCAAGAATCCATAAAGGCGGAGCCGTTATGATAAAAACACCGTTGTGTCAGTTATTAGGGATCGAGTATCCCGTGATTCAGGGAGGCATGGCCTGGGTGGCCGATGCCTCTCTTGCCGCCGCCGTGGCAAATGGCGGTGGTTTGGGTCTTATTGCAGCCATGAACGCCGAACCGGAATGGCTGAGGCAAGAGATAAGGAAAGCAAAGGCGCTCACGCAAAAGCCTTTCGGCGTCAATATCATGCTCATGAGTCCTTTTACCGACCAGGTAGCGCAGGTTGTCATAGATGAGGGTGTACAGTTTGTCACCACTGGCGCCGGCAATCCGGGGAAATATTTGGATGCTTGGACCTCTGGCGGGATCAAGGTTATGCCGGTGGTTGCGTCTACCGCTATCGCCAAGCGCATGGCAAGGAGCGGCGCCGTGGCCGTCATTGCGGAGGGCGGCGAGTCGGGCGGCCATGTGGGCGAATTAACGACGATGACTCTGGTGCCCCAGGTATGCGATGTGGTTGACATTCCCGTAGTTGCCGCGGGTGGCATCGCGGACGGACGGGGGGTTGCCGCCGCTTTGATGTTGGGCGCCGTAGGCGTGCAGGTAGGCACCCGGTTTTTAGTTGCTACCGAATGCCATATTCACCGCAATTATAAAGATAAAATCTTAAATGCCAAGGATATTGATACCATCACCACCGGGAAGAGATTGGGACATCCGGTGAGGGCTTTAAAAACCAAATTTTCCAGGGAATTTTTAAAAAACGAGTATGACAGCGCCGTTTCCGATGAAACATTGGAAGCCTTCGGCGCCGGCGCTTTGCGTCTGGCCGCCGTAGAAGGAGATGCGGAGCGGGGCTGCTTCATGGCGGGGCAGGTTGCCGCCATGGTGAAAAAAGAACAGCCGGCCGCCGAGATCATTCGGGAAATGTTTGCCGAGGCCGAGACTATTTTAGGGGGCGCGGGCAAATGGCTCAAATAGCTTTTGTATTTTCGGGGCAAGGCGCGCAGTACAGCGGTATGGGCAAAGAGCTTTATGAGGCCAGCGCCGCCGCGAAAGCGGTTTTTGATCAGGCGGACGCCATCCGCCCCGGTACTTCCCGGCAGTGTTTTTACGGTGAGAAGGAGGAATTGTCTCAAACTATCAATACGCAGCCTTGCCTATTCTGTATGGATCTGGCGGCGGCCTATGCTTTAGCAGACCTTGGGATTGCGCCGCAGGCTCTGGCTGGCTTTTCCCTAGGTGAGATCGCGGCCCTTACCTTTGCTCAGACTTTTGATTTTGACGCTGGGTTTCGCCTGGTCTGCCAGCGGGCCGCTTTTATGCAGGATGCCACCTTGCATCATAACAGCACTATGGTAGCGGTGTTAAAGCTGCAAAGCAGCCAAGTGGAAGCTCTCTGCCAACAGTTTGAATGTGTTTATCCGGTGAACTATAATGCGCCGGGGCAAACGGTAGTGGCTTTGGCCGAATCCATGAAGACAGCCTTTTGCACTGCCGTGGGCGAAGCGGGGGGTAAGGCGATACCTTTGGCGGTGAGCGGCGCTTTTCACTCACCGTTTATGGACGAAGCCAAGGACCGGCTGATTGCGACTTTGGCAACAACCGGCCTGAAAGCACCGGAGCTACCTGTTTATGCCAACCGTACGGCAAAGCCCTATGGTAGTACGGTGGCCGACGTGAAAGAAAACATTGCCTGCCAGGTGAACCGGCCGGTGCTTTGGCAAAAGACCGTGGAAAATATGGTTGCCGACGGCATCGACACTTTTATTGAAGTAGGGGCTGGCAAGACTCTGTGCAACTTGATTAAGAAGATCGCGCCGGAGACCTGTGTCTTGCATGTGGAAGATGCGCAAAGCTTAGCGGAAACGGCCGACGTGGCAGGTTAGATTTCCTTTGGGGCTCTAGCTTTAAAGCCATGGGGGCTTTATTTATTTTTATGGAGGCGCTATCATGCTGGAAGGAAAAACCGCAGTAATTACCGGAGGTTCCAGAGGAATTGGCCGTGCCATTGCCCTTAAGATGGCGGAGAGCGGCGTCCACGTTGCTATCATCTATGCCGGAAATGATGCCGCTGCTGCCGAAGCATGCGGTTTGGCCGCCGCTTATGGTGTCAAGGCTAAGGCTTACCGGTGCGATGTTGCCGATTACTCGGCTACCAAAGCCCTTATAGAGCAAATCCTGGAGGATTTTCAGACCATTGACATCCTGGTGAATAACGCGGGAGTCATCCGGGATAAGCTCATCCTGGCCATGGATGAAGAGGACTTTGACCGGGTGCTGGACACGAATTTAAAAGGTGCTTTTCACATGATCAGGCATATCTGCCCTATCTTGATCAAAAAAAGAAGCGGCAGAATTATTAATATTTCATCCGTTGCCGGCATGATGGGCAATGTGGGCCAGGCCAACTATGCCGCCGCTAAAGCGGGCATGATCGGTTTGACGAAAACAGTGGCCAAGGAATTAGCCGGCAGGAACATTACCGTCAACGCCATTGCTCCGGGCTTTATGCAAACGGATATGACGGCGACCCTGCCCGAGAAAGTAAAAGAAGCGGCTCTTTTGCAGATTCCCATGAAAAGAATGGGAGACCCGGAGGATATCGCCAATCTGGCGGTCTTTTTGGCCGGCGACGCCGCGGGATATATGACGGGCGAAGTCATTAAAGTTGACGGTGGCCTGTATATTTAGATTTGTTTATTAAAAATACCAAAAATCATGAAGAATGACCAAGAGTGAGGGAAGAAATATGAATAAAGTTGTTGTTACCGGTATGGGGCTAATTTCTCCCATCGGCAACGATCTGCATACCTTTTGGCAAGGATTAGTAGCGGGCAAATGCGGCATCGACTATATCACAAAATTTGATGCTGCCGAATTTAAGGTAAAAATTGCCGCGGAAGTCAAAGATTTTGACCCTGCCTGCTGTCTGAGCCGCAATGAATCCAGAAAAATGGATCTCTTCTGCCAATATGCCATGGTTGCGGCCTTCCAAGCCGTTGCCGACAGCGGTATTTCCGGCAAGATCCGGCCGGAACGGTTAGGAGTCTATGTCGGCTCCGGCGTGGGCGGCATGCGTACCTTTATGGACGAATGTGAAAAGCTAATGACCGGGGGAGAAAGGAAAATATCGCCTTTCTTTATTCCCATGATGATCGGTAATATTGCCGCGGGCAATATAGCCATCAAGTTTGACGCGCAAGGACCGTGTTTGCCGGTGGTTACCGCCTGCGCCACTTCCACCCATGCCATCGGCGAGGCTTTCCGGGCAATCAAGCACGGCTATGCCGACGCTATTATCGCGGGCGGCGCCGACGCTACCATCAATCCTTTGGCGGTAGGCGGCTTTACCAATTGCATGGCCCTTTCCACCCGGAATATTCCCGGAGATTCTTCTATTCCCTTTGATAATAGGCGTGACGGCTTCGTAATGGGCGAGGGCGCCGCTATTCTGATTTTGGAAGAATATAACCACGCTAAAGCACGCGGCGCCAACATCTATGCCGAGATCAGCGGCTATGGCAACACCTGTGATGCATATCATATCACCGCGCCCCACCCGGAAGCTTTGGGCGCCGCCAGAGCCATCTCTCTTGCCATAGAAGAAGCGGGACTGGCGGCGGAAACAGAGATTTATATCAACGCCCATGGCACCAGTACGCCTTTAAACGACAAAGCGGAGACTTTGGCAATCAAAACCGCTTTAGGAGATAAAGCGGCACAAGTCAGCATCAGTTCTACCAAGTCCATGACAGGACATATGCTTGGCGCGGCGGGGGCCGCGGAAGCCATTGCCGCCATCATGGCGCTTAGAGAATCCATGATCCCGCCCACCATCGGTTACCGGGAAAAAGACGAGCTGTGTGACCTGGATTATACGCCAAATGCCGCAAAAAAACGGGAAATCAAGCTGGCCCTGTCCGATTCTCTTGGCTTCGGCGGCCATAATGCCTGCCTTGCCTTTACCAAATGTTAAACGAACATACAATCTAAGGGTTTTGATGTACCGTGCGTTCAAACGGCGCGCAGGAAGGAAGGGGTTGAGCGCAATGGATGTAAAACAGATTAAGGAAATCGCTAAAGTCATGAAAGAAAACGACCTTATTTTAGTGGAAATAACGGAGGGCGACAGCGCCCTGCATTTGGAAAGAGCTGCGTTGGGCGGAATACCTCAGGAGATCACAGCCGCCGCCATGGATTTGGCAATTGCTATGTCTGATGATACGCAACCCTCCAAAGCCGCTTCTTTAAAAGGCATTGATTTTAATGAGATCACCGAAGTCAAGTCGCCTTTGGTGGGGGTTTTTTATGCGGCTAAAGCCCCGGATGCTCCCCCTTATGTCTCAGTAGGGAGCAAAGTCAAAAAAGGCGATATCCTCTGCATTATTGAAGCCATGAAGGTAATGAACGAGATCTGCGCCGAAAAAGACGGCGAGATTATTGACGTTTGTGTTGCCAACAGTCAGGTGGTAGAGTTTTCCCAAGTTTTATTCAAGATGTTTTAGGCGTTTTGCGAAACGTCCATTTTCATGTTTTCTTTGTCCCTTTTCCCTGAAATGAGGGAAAGCGCTTCTATGATTTACAGAATATTCCTGCATAAAGTGAAAGACTGAAGCTAAAAGCGATCTAAGGATGTGAACGGAAAAATGGAACAAATAGAAGAAATGGAAAGAGCGGAAATCAAGACCATTTTGCCGCACCGGGAGCCCATGCTCTTAGTAGACCGGATAGAGCGGATAGAAGAAAATAAAGTCCTCGGTACCTATACCGTCAAACAGGACGAGTGGTTTTTGCAAGGGCATTTTCCGGATAATCCTGTTGTGCCGGGGGTTATTCTGTGCGAGATCATGGCGCAGTCCTGCTGCCTTTTGCTGGCGAATAAAATAAAGGGCAAGACCCCTTATTTTACCGGCCTGAACAATGTTAAATTCAGAAAGAAAGTCCTGCCCGGCGATGTCTTGGAAATGGAATGCAGCCTGACCAAGGAAAGGCATCCTTTCTACTTTGCCAGTGGCAGAAGTTATGTACGGGGCGAGCTTGCCGCCAGCGGTGAATTCTCTTTTGCGATTTTGGAAGACTAGCCGGCCCTTTTGAAAGAATATGTATAAAACGGGTTCCCTCATATCTATGCCAACCCAAAAAACATAGTAACCTTAAGGGCAGGACGGAAGCATCCTGAGCGGTTCCGTTTGAAACGGTATAAACGCTAAGGGAAGTAAAGAAGGAAAAAAGGAGACGGGAGCTTGTTTGCAAAAATTTTAATTGCGAACCGGGGCGAGATCGCGGTGCGGATTATCCGCGCCTGCAAGGAAATGGGCATCGCAACCGTGGCGGTTTTTTCCGAAGCCGACAAAGATGCTCTCCATGTCAGCCTGGCGGATGAAAGCATCTGCATCGGCGCCGCTCCGGCCAAAGACAGTTATTTGAATATGAGCGCGGTATTATCCGCCGCCATGGTCACAGGCGCGGAAGCCATTCATCCCGGATACGGTCTTCTTGCGGAAAATGCCGCTTTTGCCGGCCTGTGTGAAAAATGCGGCTTGGCTTTTATCGGCCCTTCCGCGGAGATCCTTGCCCGAATGGGTGATAAAAATGCGGCCAGAGCAACAGCAATTGCCGCCGGTATCCCGGTGGTGCCGGGCTGTGAGGTCTTAAATGATTGTAAAGAAGCCAAAATAGAAGCGCAAAGAATCGGCTATCCCTTGTTGATCAAAGCCAAGGCCGGCGGCGGCGGCAAGGGAATCCGCCTGGTGGAAAAGGACGATGCTTTGGAAAACGCTTTCGATACCGCTTCCCGGGAAGCGCTGGCCGCTTTCGGCGACGGAGCGGTTTATCTGGAAAAATATTTATCTCCCGTTAAGCATATTGAAATGCAGGTCTTATGCGATCAAGACGGCGGTATCGTCTGCTTAGGAGAGCGGGATTGTTCTATTCAGCGGAAGAGGCAGAAACTGATTGAAGAAAGTCCTGCTCCCGCTATTTCAGAAGCAATGCGTCAGGACATGATGGCGGCGGCCCAAAAAATTGCGTTACACGTAGGCTATACCAATGCCGGTACCATGGAATTCCTGGTTGACCGGGATGGTCACTTTTATTTTATGGAAATGAATACCCGGCTACAGGTGGAGCACCCGGTTACCGAAATGGTTACCGGCATCGATTTGGTGAAATGGCAGATCCGAATCGCAGCGGGCATCCCTCTGTCCTTTCGCCAGGAGGATATTGCAATCAAGGGCCATGCCATCGAGTGCCGGATCAATGCGGAAGACCCCCATGCCGGTTTTCGTCCCAGCGCGGGCAGGGTTTCCCTTTTGCACATCCCGGGAGGTTCCTGGGTGCGGTTTGATACCGCGCTATATCAGGATTATGTTGTGCCGCCCTTTTATGATTCCATGATCGGCAAGCTCATCGTCTATGCGCAGACACGGGAGGAAGCCATCCGAAAAATGCGGGCCGCTCTGTGCGAGCTGGTCATCGAAGGGATTGCGCATAATGCGGAAATGCAGGTGGAGATTTTAAACGATCCAGGATTTATCTCCGGTAACTATTACACCGATTTTCTGGAAAAGAGAGGCTAAGCTCCGTGCTAAAAAAAGAACTTTTCAAAAACCCCCAAAACGATTTAGAGGGGCAAAATCAAAAAAATAGTGCCGATCCGCCTGCCATTTCCCAGGATATTTGTGTGGCATGTCCGCAATGCAAAGAGCTTTTGTTTACCGGTTCTTTGACGGAACACCATCAGGTCTGTCCCAAATGCGGCCATCATTTTAAGATGCGTGCCAGGGAAAGGATTGTTTGGCTTACCGATGCCGGGACTTTTCTGGAACTGGATGAAGGACTTGTGGCAGACGATCCCATCGCTTTCCCCGGTTATGCTAAGAAACTAAACCAGGCCAGAAGTGAAAGCGGAGAAAAGGAAGCGGTAGTTTGCGGTACAGCGGAAATAGAAGGGCTGTCCTTTGCTCTTTTTGTGATGGAGCCTTATTTCATGATGGGCAGCATGGGCATGGCGGTGGGTGAAAAGATCACGCGCCTTTTTGAATATGCCACCAAAGAAAAGTTGCCGGTTTTGGGATTCACGCTTTCGGGAGGCGCCAGGATGCAGGAAGGGATTCTTTCCCTGATGCAAATGGCCAAAACCAGCGGTGCGGTAAAAAGGCACAGCGATGCAGGAAATCTTTATGTCACGATCCTGACTCATCCCACTACGGGAGGCATCACTGCCAGTTTTGCTATGCAGGGCGATTTGATCCTAGCGGAGCCGGGCGCTTTGATCGGTTTTGCCGGTCCCCGGGTCATTGAGCAGACCATCCGTCAAAGCCTTCCTGAAGGCTTTCAGCGGGCGGAGTTTCTTTTGGAACGCGGCTTTGTGGACGCCATTGTGTCCAGAGAAACCCAGAAAGAGTACTTGGCGCGGCTGCTGTTTCTTCATACAAGAGAGGTGGTATGATGGGTAGTATGATGAAGGCCATTGATATCGTCAATACTGCGCGGGAAAAGAACCGGCCCACCACCTTGGATTTTATCGAAAATCTATTTGATGGGTTTTTGGAATTTCACGGCGACCGTCGCTTTGGCGACGATGCCGCCATGATAGCCGGCATCGGGACGCTCAAAGGCATGCCCGTAACGGTTATTGGCCTGGAAAAAGGGCATGATACCAAAGAGAAGCTTTTGCGCAATTTTGGTTCGGCTCACCCGGAAGGATACCGCAAGGCCTTGCGTCATATGCGTCTGGCTGAGAAATTCCGCCGACCGGTGGTCTGTATCGTGGATACCGCCGGGGCTTACTGCGGTATTGGAGCCGAAGAAAGAGGACAAGGCCAGGCCATTGCGGAAAACCTCATATGCATGATGGGCCTCACTGTTCCCATTGTTTCTTTTGTCATCGGCGAAGGCGGCAGTGGCGGCGCTCTTGCTTTGGCTGTGGCCGACGAGGTCTGGATGCTGGAGAATGCTTATTATTCGGTGATCTCGCCGGAGGGCTGTGCCAGTATCCTTTGGAAGGATGCTTCTAAAGTGGCGGAAGCCGCCGGAGCCTTAAAACTAACAGCTGAGGATCTTTATGGGTTGAATGTTATTGAACGCATTATCGGGGAGCATAGTGGCGATTTCCACCAAACTTATGAAGAACTGAAGGAAGCTCTTTATGAAACGCTTGCTTTCAACCGGGCGCTTTCCTGTTCGGAGCTGACAGAGAAAAGGTATGCCAGGTTTAGGAAAATGGGAGGTGCCGTTGAATGATTGCCATTGTTACCGATTCCACAGCCTATATCCCGCGGAGTGTCGCCCGTTCTCTTTATACGGTGCTGGTTCCTAATCATTATACGGTGGGGAGCCGGCAATTCGACGAAGGTTACGGCGACGAGAATGCGGATTTTGCGGAAATCCTGGCCGGGCATAAAGGTCCTTTTAAAACATCCCAGGTGTCGGTAGCCAATTTTATCAGCATATTTGAAAAATTAAGGGAAAAAGATTATAATATTTTATGTATTGCAATGTCGTCAAGGTTAAGCGGGACTTACAGCAGCGCTTGTATTGCCGCAAAACAGGTGGATCCGGAAAAGATCGCCGTGGTGGACTCTCTCACCACGGCCGGCGGACTTTTTCTGTTGGTCAAAAAAGCAGCGGCGTTGATCAAAGAAAATCCTAGTCTTCCCGCTGTTGCCGCCGAGCTGAATGCTTTGAAAAAGCAGATCGGCATTGTTTTTTCAGTGGACAGCATGGAGCCCCTCCGGATGAGCGGCAGGCTGGGTTTCGTTCCGCGGTCGGTGAGTACGGTTTTGAACATCCGTCCCATCCTGTTATGCCAGGAGGGCACCATTGTTTCCCGGGGCTTGGTGCGCGGCAGACAGGAGCAGATCAGAAAACTGGTGGACTATATTCCTGCCGATACCAAAGAGGTCATCGTTCACTATCTGGACGACAGCCGCTATATGGATGCCTTGATCGGCGAGGTCCAAAAGCGCTTGCCCCATGTGTCATACAGCATTACCAAATTGGGTCCCGTCTTAGGGGTGCACCTGGGCTTGGGCGTTATAGGGATTGCCTGGAGCAGCATCTGAGCCTGCGGCGGGGCAATGTTCTTCAAAAGGCTTTTCTCTCTTTTTTGAGAAAGTCAAAAACTACAAACCAACATACAAGGGAAGCGCAGGCGAATCGCTTGTCGTATCGCCAGGCGCCCCTTGTTTTGTTTTATCATGACTGCAAAACCGAAACGTTGCTTATTAGCATTAAAAACTTCGTATTTTATGGGAAAAGGATGGCGCCATGAAAGAATTAACGGAGGATTTCATACAAGAATTATTGCAGAACCCGATTTTGGCTGATGCTGCTGCATTAAAAGAGGTTTTGTGGCTCAACCCTTCCTGGAAACCCTATGTAAACGTCAAAGACACTCTTGAGCCAAGCCTGGCTGAGCTGAAAGAAGCGGGAGCCCGTTTTCAGCGGTTTGCCCCTTATCTGATGGCAGCCTTCCCGGAAACGGCGGCGGGCGGTATCATAGAATCCCCCCTCCGGGAGCTCCCCGTTATGAGGGAATTCCTCAATGAACAGCAATGCGGCATCAACGGCCGTTTATTTTTGAAAATGGACAGCCATCTTCCCATTGCCGGTTCGGTGAAAGCCCGGGGCGGTATCTATGAGATCTTGCGGCATGCGGAAGAGCTGGCGTTGGCGGCGGGACTTCTGCAAGGTGAAAAAGACTATGCTTGTTTTGCCGGCGAAGCGTTCCGGCAACTTTTTAGCCAATATACGGTGCAGGTCGGATCTACCGGCAATTTGGGTCTAAGTATTGGCATCATTAGCGCGAAACTGGGCTTTCGCGTGATCGTACACATGTCTGCCGAGGCCAAAGCGTGGAAAAAGCAGCTTTTACGAGACAAAGGCGTGGCGGTAGTGGAATATGCAACCGACTATTGCCAGGCGGTGGCAAAAGGCCGGGAGGCTTCCCGCAGCGACAAAAACAGCTATTTTGTGGATGATGAAAAGTCCAGGAACCTTTTCTTGGGCTACAGTGTAGCCGGAACCCGATTGAAAGAGCAGCTGGAAGCATTGCAAATTCCGGTGGATGGGGCGCACCCTTTGCTGGTTTACCTGCCTTGCGGCATTGGCGGCGCGCCTGGGGGTATCACCTATGGCCTCAAGGCTTGCTTTGGGGATGCGGTGCATTGTTTTTTCGTGGAACCCACCCATGCCTGCTCCATGCTCTTAGGCATGGCCACGGGGCTGCATGATGCCATTTGCGTTCAGGATCTTGGCCTCGACGGCAAGACGCATGCCGACGGTTTGGCGGTAGGACGGCCTTCCGCTTTTGTCGGGAAGCTGATGAACCCGCTTGTAAGTGGCATCTTTACTGTAGAGGATTGGCGGCTGTATGATTTCATGCGGCAGCTTTTGGTTATGGAAGGTATCTTTATCGAACCTTCTGCTTGTGCCGCTTTCCAGGGAGTGGCTGCTCCGTGGCTTTGGAGGCAAAAGATTGACTTGATGGAAAATCCCAGTGCCACACACATTCTGTGGGGCACCGGCGGCAGCCTTGTACCGGCATCTGAAATTGCAGTTTATCAGAGCACCTATTTGAACCCGTTTGATATATGATAAAAAGGTGGATAAAAACAGTCGAATTTAATTATTTTTATGTTATAATAGTAATGTTGATTTTTAATTCTGCCGGAACGGAACAGAGAATAAAGACAAAAAATAAGTGACGCCAATTCCTTTCGGTAGTTTTTTAAAAACAGAATAAAGGAGCCGTGAAACAAAATGAAGGTAGAGCATATCGGCATTGCGGTGCAGGATCTGGCAAAAGCGGTAGCTTATTATAAGGCACTTTTCCCGGAAGCGGAATGCATAGAAGAGCCGGTAGCAGATGGTAGTATGAAGATGGTAATCGTCAAGGCGGATAATCTCAAGCTGGAATTGATGGAGCCCCTGAAAGAAAATTCCCCGGTGGGCAAATTTATAGCCAAACGCGGGGAGGGGTTACACCATATTGCCTATGCGGTGAAGGACATTGTTGCCAGTATGGCGGATGCCAAGGCGGCAGGGATTCGCCTTTTGACGGAAGAACCTTATACCGGAGCGGAAGAATGTCTGGTGTGTTTTATGCACCCGAAGGATACTTTCGGTACATTGTCCGAATTTTGTCAACACCCTGTGAAATAGAAATACAAAATAAAGCAGGCAATCAAACAATGCTGGTTGATCCCTGCCAGTCAATACCCGTCAATGAAGAAATATAGGCTTGACATTACCGTATGTTTTTAGTAAAATATAAAGGCTGATGAATTAGTATTAGGCTTCGTTATGCGCTTGTAGCTCAGCTGGATAGAGTGACTGACTACGAATCAGTAGGTCGTGAGTTCGAGTCTCGCCAAGCGCGCCAAACCCCTTGAAAACCATGTTTTCAAGGGGTTTTCTTTTTTTCATCGTTTTGCCCCACTTATTTTTGCCTTGCTTTTCGCTGTTTTTGCGCATTTCCAACTCGGGCCGTAGAAGACCAGAAGCCGTCAGAACCTTGGTATGGTCTTTTTTACGTTTCTGGTAAAAAAAGCCCCTTTTCTGATGTTAAATTATTTGTCTTTCCAGCCGTTCGCCCAGACGGCGCAGTCTTTCATTTGTAATTGTATCTTTCTGCTCCGAAAGATCGCGGGCAGTGATTTTCACATCTCAGGACTGACCGATCATTACGGCTACATCAACGGTCTTCACATCCAGAATGCCGGAAACATCCACCAGTGCCTGATCCATACAGATGCGTCCTATAATGGGAACTTCACAGCCGTTTATCAAAACCTTTCCGATACTGCAAGAGAGCACGTGGGGGAGCGCTTCCGTGTTATGCGATTCCGCCCCGTTTAAGAATGGAAACAGCCTGCCGCCGGTTGGAAGCAGGCTGGTAAATAAATTTGGTTGACTAAAAATTACGATTGAATTTCTTTGAGATGCTGCAAATCCCAATGCTTGTTTAGCCCAAAGCGACATCCAAAATCATCATGATAAGGAAGCCACACATCACACCTAATGTGCCAACATTGGAGTGTTCGCCAAGATGTGCTTCTGGAATCAACTCCTCCACAACAACGTACATCATCGCTCCGGCCGCAAACGATAAAAGCCATGGCATATAAGACGAGATGGCACCCGCAACTAAAACCGTTAAAATACCAAAGACTGGTTCTACAATCCCCGACATGCTGCCAAGGAAAAATGATTTCCCGATACCGACACCTTCTTGCCTCAGGGGAAGCGATACCGCGGCGCCCTCCGGAAAGTTCTGTATCCCAATACCGAGCGCCAGCGCTATTGCGGAAGCGTATGCCACAGACTCAGCGCCATGCTGCGCGGCCAATGCAAATGACAATCCCACCGCCATACCTTCTGGAATATTGTGTAGCGTTACCGCCATCACAAGCAGAGATGTACGCTTCATCGATGAAGATAACCCCTCTGTTTTGTCAGCTCCCGGATGCAGGTGCGGAATCAGCCGATCCAGCCCATATAAAAAAGCAATGCCAAGGATGAACCCTCCGGCTGCCGGAATCCATCCGATCTGTCCGTTTGCCTCGGCTTCCTCAATCGAGGGAATCAATAGGCTCCAAACCGAAGCCGCAATCATAACTCCTGCCGCAAAGCCAAGGAAGATTTTCTGAGCCTTGCCGCTCATGGCTTTGTGAAAAAGAAATACCATAGCAGCACCAAGCGTCGTCATCAAAAAGGTAAAACCGGTACCAACAATGGACCACAATAATGCTTCAGCCATTATTTCACCCCACTTCGTATCTGGAATCCAGGCATGCCTTACGATCCTTTTTTATAATCAAATCATCTATTTCCGCGACTAAATTCCAAAAGTGGCGGTTTGTTGGGTCTTTTCCTACCCTTTTATAAGAACATATCGTTTTATAAAGATGATCAATTATAATGCTGTTACAACAAGCCAGTTGTTCAGAACGGCCTCCGCAATTGCAGGATCATACATGACACCGATATTCCTCTCTATGTCGTTTTTACACTGCAAAAGCGACATGGCTTTGCGGTACTTTCGTTCGCTTAACATGGCGTCAATGGAATCCGCCAGCGCAATGACCCTTGAGCCTTGAGGGATGTCTTCTGCGGCAAGCCCCAGAGGATATCCTTTCCCATCCCAGCGTTCATGGTGGTGCCGTACGATCTTAGCGACTTCGCCGAAACCATTAACCTTTCTAAGAATTTGAAAGCCGATTTCCGAATGACTCTTCATTAACTCCCACTCATGATCTGTTAAGGCAGAGGATTTTGTCAGGATAGAGTCTGGAATCCCGATTTTTCCAATATCATGCACATGTGCTGCGATATGGATTGTTTCCGCTTTGCTTTTCGGAAGTCTAATTATCTGACATACTCGCTGCGCAATCTCGCTTACCCGTTGGGAATGGCTGCAAGTATATGGATCCCTGGCGTCCATGGCGGCAACGATTCCTTCTATTAAATCATGATAAATTAGCAAAGCATTCTGCATTTGGTTTTTCATTATATTTATCATCCATCAGCTTCCAATTTCATTTGCATACAGACCGCCTCAAGTTTTTCTGAATGAAGGCGGCTCATTATTGCGAGCGCCCCCTCTTCAGCGGAATCAAATGGAAGGTGCAGGTTCTTAGACAGAAAAGCCCTTATATAAGAGAAAATATTATAAAATTGCTCCGCAAGAATCCGCCCTTTTTCCGTAAAACTTACAGACGAATATTTTTCTTGTTTAAGCAGACCCATTCCGGACAGCTGCATGATCATTCTGTGAACGCTTGGCCGGGTAACAGTCAGGTTTTCGGCAATATCGGCGGAACGAACGGTACCATTTTTATGTAGTATATAGACAGCCAGTAAGTACCGGATCTGCGATGCGGTCAGTTCCATTTCATACCTCCTATACAAAATATGGAGTACGGACCCGATATCCGTACTCCATTTCCGCTGCAGCATGGCTGACACCGGGAATTTAAACGGAAGCCAGGGCAGTCTAATTTTTGTGGCAAAGGGAAGCGCTTGGACAATTGGCACAGCCGCAACCGCAGCCGACGGCTTTCCCGCTCCTTTTCTTTTTGATCAAGCTTACCGAAATCCTTATCACGACAGCTAATAACACAATACTGATCAATATGGTCGCGAGATTTTCAACGATGAAAGTTATCATACTTTTTCCTCCTATCATTGCTACACCCTTGCCTTAGCTGAGGCAAGGGGATCAAAGGCAGCGATTTCCTTTTGTGGCCGGAACAGCAGATACAGGAACACTGCCGCAATAATCAGCGCCGCCGCCGTAGCGATCCCAAAGCCGCCTCCTGTAAACAAGTTGCCCAGTTGATAGATACAAAGGGAAACCACGTAAGCAAAAACGGTCTGGTAGCCGATGGCGAACCATGTCCATTTCGCGTTGTTCATTTCCCGTTTGATGGCGCCGATAGCAGCAAAGCAGGGGGCGCAAAGCAGGTTGAAAACCAAGAACGAATATGCCCCCAGAACGGTGAAACTTGACGCCAAGGTGCCCCAGATTTCTGAGCCGTCTTCGGCTACCTCAGCGAAGCCATACAGCACCCCAAAGGTACCGACCACATTTTCCTTGGCCACAAGGCCTGTAATGGCGGCCACGGCGGCCTGCCAATGACCCCAGCCGAGAGGAGCAAAAACCCAGGCGATTGCGTTACCGATTACCGCAAGGAAGCCGTTGCTCATGTCATCAACCATACCGAATTTTCCGTCGACAATGCCAAAGCTCTGTAGGAACCAAATCACAATGGCGGACAGTAAAATAACGGTTCCGGCCTTTTTAATAAACGACCAGCCGCGTTCCCACATACTACGCAGGACGTTACCTACGGTAGGCCAGTGATATGCGGGCAATTCCATAACGAAGGGAGCGGGATCGCCGGCAAACATCCGGGTTTTTTTCAGGATGATGCCAGAGCAAACGATAGCGGCAATGCCAACAAAGTAAGCGCTGGGCGCTACCCACCATGCACCGTTAAACAGCGCTCCGGCAATCAGCGCGATGATTGGCAGCTTTGCCCCGCAGGGAATAAAGGTGGTAGTCATGATGGTCATTTTACGGTCGCGGTCGTTTTCAATGGTGCGTGAGGCCATGATGCCGGGGACACCGCAACCCGTACCGATGAGCATGGGAATGAAGGATTTGCCGGACAGGCCGAATTTACGGAAGATACGATCCATGATAAAGGCGATACGGGCCATGTAACCACAAGCCTCCAGGAAGGCGAGAAAAATAAACAGAACCAGCATTTGCGGAACAAAACCAAGCACCGCACCAACACCGCCGATGATGCCGTCAAGGATTAGTCCCTGCAGCCAGCCGGCGGTTCCGATGGAAACGAGAAAGCTTTCCACCGCCGGAGGGATGATCTCGCCAAAGAGTATGTCGTTGGTCCAGTCGGTCACCCATGTGCCGACCGTTGTTACGGACACATAATAAACAATGAACATGACCACAGCGAAAATCGGCAGCGCTAAGAAGCGATTGGTGACAATCTTGTCGATTTTGTCGGAAACAGAGAGCTTTCCTATGCTTTTCCGGTTGCAGCAGCCCTTGATAATCGAAGCGATATAAAGATAGCGCTCATTAGTAATGATGCTTTCGGCGTCATCGTCCATCTCGTCTTCGCAACTTCTGATATCCGCCTCGATATGCGCTTTGAGCTCGTCGGAAAAATTCAGTTGCTCTATGACCTTTGCGTCGCGTTCAAAAATCTTCACGGCAAACCAGCGCTGCTGCGCCTCCGGGACTTTGCCCTCCGTCGCTTCCTCTATATGGGCAATGGCATGCTCTACACTGCCGGAAAATGAATGCTGCGGCACCATGGGGACGCTGTTTTTTCCAAGGGTAACCGCTCTTTCAGCTGCCTCCGTGATGCCGGTTCCTTTGAGTGCCGAAATTTCCACGACGGGGCAACCCAGTTCCTTGGAGAGACGGTCTATGTAAATCTTATCGCCGCTTTTCGCAAGCACATCCATCATGTTGACTGCTACCACCATGGGAATGCCCAATTCGGTAAGCTGCGTGGTGAGGTAGAGATTGCGCTCCAGATTAGTACCGTCAATGATGTTTAAAATAGCGTCGGGACGTTCTGTTATAAGATAGCTTCTTGCGACGACCTCCTCTAGCGTATAGGGAGAGAGGGAATAGATCCCCGGCAGATCCATGATGACAACGTCCTTATGGTTCTTCAGTTTTCCTTCTTTTTTTTCGACTGTAACACCCGGCCAGTTCCCGACAAACTGGTTTGAGCCGGTAAGGGCGTTAAAAAGTGTGGTCTTGCCGCTGTTTGGATTACCGGCCAGCGCTATTTTTATCGACATTGCAATATCCTCCTTAATCATAATTTCCATAATTTCCATAATTTCAAGCGGGCGGAAAAGTAAAACCCAGCATTATGGTTAGATCAGGCTAACCATGAGGTTGAAATTTGCAGGGAAGTCAGCTCTGCCTTTATTGTACCAAAATCATTTCCGCATCCGCTTTGCGCAGGGACAGCTCGTAACCGCGAACCGTGATTTCCACGGGGTCTCCTAAGGGGGCGACCTTGTGCATATAGATTTCCGTACCCTTTGTAATTCCCATATCCATGATCCTGCGCTTGACGGCTCCCGTGCCATTAATTTTGGAAACGGTGACTGTCTGCCCGCATTTGACCTCTTTTAATGTCAGCATATCCAATAGCTCCTTTCAAAAAGATTTATATCATAATTTTATTAGCCATCTCACGGCTGACGGCAACCCGGGATTCCTTGACATTAACAATCACATTCCCGCCGATTTTGGTGATCAGAGTAACCGTGCCGCCAGCTACAAAACCGAGGTTTTCAAGAAACTGCCTTGTTTCCGCTTTACCGCCAATCTTTTTGATAAGATTTTCCTCTCCGGTTTTTGCCATTGTTAATGTCATCATAACTCCCCCTTCATATAGTGGTTAGAACCAACTAACCTTTAGCCTTAAGAATTGGTTAGGCAATCCTAACCAATTCAAGGTTAGCATAAGCTAACCAGAATGTCAATGATAATTTTACCAAATGCATTAAATTTCTTTCGTTTGCTTTTTATGAAGTCATATGATATTCTATGGTTAGTGATGCATAACCGCAGGAAGGAGATGGAAGCTTTGAAAATACAGGAGTCTGCCGAGATGTATCTCGAAACGATCCTAGTTTTAAGCCATAGGAACCCGGAAGTAAGATCCATAGATATCGCAGGCGAGCTTGAATTTAAGAAGTCCAGCGTCAGCGTGGCCATGAAAAAACTGCGGGAGAACGGATATATTATAATGGACGAAGAGGGATATATTTCTTTAACCGATAAAGGAAGGGAAATCGCCGAAACCATACTAGAACGGCATATGCTCATCTCCGACTGGTTGATCCACCTGGGCGTGGACAAAACCATCGCCGCCCAGGATGCCTGCCGGATGGAGCATGTGATCAGCCAGGAAAGCTTTGAAGCAATAAAAAAGCATGTAGAAGATGTAAAACGATGATGGCATCTGAAAAATAAAAGCTGCAGCTGAACAATTGTATATTGTTCATACTGCAGCTTTTTGTTGTTAATTTAGCAGAATGCCTGCTACTGGCAATTTTTCTCTGATTTGTCACACCGATTTCATATGATTCGTTCTTCTGGTTTATTTTTGCCTGATATGTTATCTTGCAAAGCCTTTATCCTTTTATGAAGACCAAGGGCAAGTACTGCTGTTAAAACAACCGACAATAAATCTGCCGCAGGCTGCGCCCAGATGATGCCCGCAAGCCCGAACCGGAGAGGCAATATCAGAATTGCCGGAATAAAGAAGAGTCCCTGGCGGCTGATGCTGAGAAGTCCTCCTTCTTTTCCGCGCCCCATCGCAAGGAATAGTGACATATAGACCATCTGAAATCCATACAGCGCAAAGACTACGCCATTTGCCCGCAGCGCACGCGCACCGATATCTATGAGTGCCGTGTCGTTTTCTGAGAACAGTGAAATGATCTGGCGGGGCATAACAATCATCAGAATCGCTACGGCGGCGCAGTATATCGTTGTCCATTTAAGCGAGACTTTAGTGGCTTCATTCATACGATCATAATTTTTTGCACCGTAATTATAACCTGCAATAGGCTGGAAGCCTTTCATGTAACCAAATACTACATAGGTACCGAGCGTCATGATGCGAGTTGTTACGCCAATGGCAGCCACCGCCGAGTCGCCATATGCGCAGGCCGCAGTATTAGAAAGCCCCATCGCAGCGCTGGACAAAAGTTGGAATACAAGAATAGGTACTCCGACCTTTAACATTTCCCCGTAGATTTTCCCGTCAAAGGAAAAGAAGCGGGGTGAAAAACAAAGAAAGCCTTTTTTGCCAAGGATAAACCAAAGATAAAGGCAAGTTGTCATAGCCTGAGAGATGACCGTTGCGATTGCAGCGCCCTGGATTCCGAACCCCAGCGGATAGATAAATATCGGATCCAGTATCACGTTGAGCCCACCGCCGATCAGCATTGATATCATGGTCAGCTTTGCCCTTCCCTCAGCGGTGATGATATTGTTCATGGTAACGTTAAAAATGTTCAGAATTGAGCCGGCAATGTAGATAACTGCATATTTTCTGGCGTATGGCAATATCGTTTCGGTTGCTCCCAGAGCAATCAGTATATTGTCAAGGAAACACAGCGCAATTGCAATAGAAATAGCTCCGGCAAAAAGACTTGAAAACAGAGCTGTCGAGGCCGTTCTGTTTGCTTTTTCCGAATTTTCTTCCCCCAAGAGACGGGAAATATATGATGCCGCGCCGCTTCCGAACGTCATGCCAAGCCCGATAATAATCTGTACGATTGGAAACACAATGGATACCGCACCTATCTGGCTGGTGCCAAGCCCTCCAACGAAGTAGGCGTCCACGACGCTGTAAAGCGCCGAAACCATCATTCCGATCATTGTCGGCACCCCCATCTTCAGGAGCACCTTCGGGATTTTCTCATCCCGCATCATTTGAAGCTTATGATCGTTTACATTCAATATCAACAAATCCTTTCATGTTGGTTTAGTAGCTATACGCTTTGAGTAAAGTACATCCTTGCTTTTTGGAATCTTTATAACAGGAAATCTAATTGTATGAGTGTTTAGTTGCTACACGCTTTTTGCAAAAATCACCATTCGGAAAATATGGAATTCCCCTACCTTTGTTAAGAATGCTCATGCTTTTCAAAAGCATCGATCTTCTCATCCAATGCGTTGAGAAATTCCTTTAAAAACGCCTTGTTTTCTTCGGTGGCATTTCCCAGCGCGGCATTAAAAAGCCCATCAAATTCCTGATGCAGCTCTTCATGGTGTAAATACGCCGTTTCACCTTTTGGAGTAAGCTTTAGCACAAGCCTTGACAGATTGCGGGGGTCGGTATCCTTGATGATCATGCCCTTGCCCTCAAGTTTTTTAATGATTTGGGAAACCGCGCCTTTCGTCACGCCCAGCAAATCCGCCAAACCCGTCACATGAATGCCCTCATTCTCTTTGATGGATTTGATCATATGGATTTCCGCTTCATACAAGGGTTGATCCGTCCCGTAATATCTGAGTTCTCTGTCAATTTCGGAAAGTTTGGTGACCACCCGTAGAAAGGTGTAGCTAATCTTTGTTCTGTTTTTAAACTTTAAATTCATCATGACAAAAGTATATAGCTACTATACGCTTTTGTCAAGGCCCAATTTGTGTTTGTATATAAATTAATCTTATGAAAACGGTAATAGTTTCTTGATAATTAGTAGGACTGGGTATCATGATACTCAGTCCTATGATATTCAGACCACCATGTGCCACATTATCAGAGCGGAGCTTGATTGGATTGTCGAATCCCTGAACCGTTGCAAGGATGACGATCACGGCAAGAAAAGGATGATAAAAACAATAGGTGCTTTTTTATGGTTCAACCAGTCCGTATTTTGTTTTAATCCGATCCAGCTTTTCTAACATGGGACGAGAGATAAGCCATAAAAAGGTAATGGTGGCCGCCGCGTGCACCAGATCAAAGGGAATGCCCTGGATATATGCTAAATAGAACATTTCCTTCACCGGGCGGGCCTGAAACATAAATACCGACGCAGGGTTCATAATCCCGCCGTAAATAAAGAAAGTGGAAAGACCACCGAAAATACTGAGGGCCACACGGTTTCTGCGTAAAATTCCTTTACGGAAAAGCACGCCGGCCAAAAAGCCGATGATCCCGAAAGCAAACATTTGCCATGGTGTCCACGGTCCCTGTCCAAAGAAGATGTTGGAAACGAAACCGGTTACCGCGCCCACAAGAAAGCCTGATTCACCGCCAAAGGCGACGCCGGCGATGATGACGATTGCCACAACCGGTTTGAATTGGGGCAGCATAAAGAAGGCGGCGCGCCCCGCGACACCGAGAGCGCAAAGTACCGAAATAACAATTAACTCTCTCGCCTGCGGTTTGCGGTTCTCAAAAACGAGAATAAAAGGAAGCATGGTTTCCAGAATGATCAGCATGCTGATAAAGTAATATTTGCGGTCGCCCAGATAGTATACGCCGATATAAATGGTCAGCGGAATAGCGACTAAAATCATAATCATTGCCGACAGTGTGCGTTTGGATAGACGGCGATTTTCCGGCGCCACCTGCTCGCTTATTTGTGTTACTCCGGTATTTTTTCGAGAAAAAGTGAAAAGCAGCACAAGAAATTCTGTTACCAGCGTCAAGATCAGCAGTACATAGCGTCGGATAATATGCGGATCGGCAGCGATTTTTACGGCAAGGTCTCCGCCGGATAACAAACCGGTAATGATATTCATTTGTCTTGCAACAAAGATCACGGCTCCGATAATTGTCGCAATAAAGATTGCCGTTACAGAAAGCTCTGCTATTTTGCGCTTGCGGAAGAACTTTTTTTTCGGTTGCGCTGAAAGGTTGGTTTCCGTTGGCGGTTGCCCGTTCACTCCTTTGTCATCCGCTTCTTCTATGGTTTTGTATATGGTTGTGCGGGAAGGACTGTTGCTTTCCGGTGATATTTGGTTCAAACGTTGGACATCCCCGCCGCAAGCCATAATGATATCATCTGCTATCACAGCCTGCGGGATTCTTGGTTTGGCCATTCGGTTTGCCGCCGTGGTGTAAAAGTTGTTGCCGGTGAAGAAGCGGCGGGGAACATCAGCGCTTACAATGCTTCCGTCGAAAAACAAAGCGCATTGGTCGGCGTAAGCGGCACAAAACTCCACGTCGTGGCTGACCATAACAATGGTAATGCGCTGACGCAGCAAATCGCGGAGGATCGCGGCAAAGGTTTGTTTGAACCCGTGGTCCATACCCTTGGTGGGTTCGTCCAAGAGCAGAATCTTGGGTTCTAAGAGCAGTACTTTTGCAAGGGCCGCCCGCTGCTGTTCACCGCCGGAGAGATCATAAGGATGCCTGTCCAGAAGGTGGCCGAGACAGCATAGTTGGGATATAGAATGAATCTTTCTTTCTTTTTCCGCTTTCGATAAATTTTGCCCGGATAACATTTCCATGAGATCTTTCTGTACTGTTTTCTTCACGAACAGAGCCTGGGGATTCTGAGGCAGAACGCCCAGTAGCCGGTGAAACAACTGCTGACCCCCTATTTGTGAACTTTCTTGGCTATTTATTTTCACCGAGCCACGATAAGGTCTATTGATACCGCATATCAGGGAAAGAGCCGTGGTCTTGCCGGTACCGTTGCCGCCGACTATGGCGTAGAATTCCCCCGGGAATACCCGCAGAGACAGACCTTTTACCACATCGGGCCCGTCTTTTTCGTAGCGAAACCAAACTTCATTCAGTTCCAATGCGGCGGTTCCCTTTTGGTCATGCGCCGGCGGCTTTTGCTCTATGGGTGCGTTAAGGGACCGCTGTTGGCAAAAATCCTCCAGCCAGACCCGGCCTTCTCGTACCGTCACAGGACAAGGCAAATCATTTTCCACGCCGGCATAAACCCGCATGGGCGTGGGCATGGCAAAAAACATGCTGTGATGCAAGCTTTTTAAGTTTTCCCCGACTTCTTTAGGTGTGCCGTCGCAGATGAGCCGTCCTTCGTCCATGACCAGCACGCGGTGGGAGATGGCGAATACTTCCTCCAACCGGTGTTCCGTGATGATGACGGTGACGCCAAGCTCCCGGTTGATTTTGGCAACGGTAGAGAGGAAGTCGGCGGCTGCGATCGGATCCAGCTGGCTGGTGGGCTCGTCGAGGATTAAGACGGAGGGTTGCATAACCATGATAGAGGCAAGGTTTAAAAGCTGCTTCTGTCCACCGGAAAGAGCGGTGACGTTTTGATAGAACCAGGTCTGTATACCGAAAAAGGAAGCCATTTCCGCTACCCGCAAGCGAATGGTGGGTGTGTCGAAGCCAAGGCTTTCCAAGCCGAAAGCCAGTTCGTGCCATACTTTATCAGTAACGATCTGGCTATCGGGATTTTGCAGCACAAAACCGATCTTGGCACTCTGGGAGTGCTGGTCTAAATCGGTTAATTGCATGTTTTCAAACCACACCTCACCGCTTTTCTCGCCGTGAGGGGAAAGGGCAGGCTTCAATTGCCGGAGCAAAGTGGTTTTGCCGCAGCCGGAGGGGCCGCAGAGAGTGACGAACTGTCCCTGTTCAATGGAAACAGAAAGGTTGTCCAGCGCCTTTTTTTTCTGTTCGGGATAGGAAAAAGTCAGATTTTTGATTGTATAGCTTTCCATTTGTGATCCTCCCAAGCTTCAAGTAACATCGGGGTCATACAAAGTGCCAGATAAGCAAGAAAGAGGCTTATGGCATAAACACCCTTTGAAGCGCCTTTGATGGACGGGAAATAACGAAAATAAAGACCGCCTGTAAAGGCGCCGATCAATACATACAGCCCGGCGCCGCCTATGGCGCAAAGCGCTTTTTTATCACGCTGATCCAAACGGTAAATGGAGAAAGCGGTGCGTCCCGGCAAGCCGTAACCGCGGTTTTTCATGCTGTCCGCCGTTTCAATGGCATTTTCAAGAGCCCAGGTGATCATGATAGATAAGATCTTGACACCATGCTTGACCCGTTGCCAAAGGCTGCCGTTAGATACATCCCTGCCCAGACATTTTTGAGCATTGGACACTACCTTAAGTTGTGCCTTGAAGCGAGGTACGAAGCGCAGAGTCATGGATAAAATCAGTGACATGGCGGGGATCACCCTGCCGAAGAGATAAATAAATTTATCTGAGGTCATCACTGCGTTGTAACAGGAAAACCAGCATATGACCGTAACGATCATTGTTGCCGCTGCTACGCCATAGACGATGGATTCCAAGGTCAGAGGATTGCCGCTCTGTAAATAGGTCAGTATGGTTGCGCCCTCATGATTGAAGGCGGGATTAATCAGTGCCGCCACAAGCAACGTGGGCAGCATGTACAGCAGATTGAACCGGAGTGCCCGCTTGCCGTTTAGTATGATGGAATAAGCAAAAGCGCAGACAAAAGATATGACAAGGCAGACGGGATGCATAAAGAACATGGAAAAGAGCAGTACCAGGGTAAAGTAGAGGAAATTGACCGCCGGGTGATACCCCGCAAACACCCCGCCGCTCATTGATCCCCCACGGCATAATAACCGTTCACGTCGATACCGAGGTCACAGGTATAGACCCATTCCACCACATCTCCATCCTGCAGGACGTAGCGGGAGCAGCCGTAGTTGGGAAACCAGCTGTTGACTTTGTACATCCAGCCGGAAAGCTCTCCGCAATCAAATTCATAAATATTTTTGATACCCTCGATGTAGGCGCTGTTGTAAATGGGCGTGTTTTCAAATTCCATATGGATCTTGTTTTGCTTCATTTCCCGCTGCAAAACATTAAATACGCTTTCCCCCTCGTAGAAAGTAACTGCCGTGGCAGGGAAAATGACCCCGTCCTCCGGCACCAACTCCACCTTCTCCGGGTCTAACCAATCCATATTATCCAGGATCGTGTCACAGCGCACCGACAGGGTGCAAGTGTAAGCTGTTGTGCCGATGACCGCATCCTGCGGCTCCACGGGGACCGGCTTGCCCTCCGGCACCGGGGCTGTGAGATATTTATCTTTGCCGGTAGCCTCATTGATGACCATGCCCTGTTGAGCGGAATACGCAGAGGAACCTTGCTCCACACCCTCGGAAGAGGTGCCGCCGGCAAGGGAGGCCGCCAGCTCCAGCTTCTCGTCACCGGTAAGGGGACGCTTGCTGTCGGAACCGGGTGCTGCGGCAGCGTTGGCAGTAGGTGACGCTTTGCCGGAAGCATTCACAGAGACTGATTTTGCCGTTGTCGGGGAGGATGTCCCGTCTGATGTTGCTTCTTGCCCGGTTCCTTGTTTCTTGGCTTTATCTTCATCAGTTTGCTGATCCGTTGGGGTATCCGGTGCCGGGGTAATGTTATCAGATACGGTGGTGGCAGGAGAATCAGAAGCAGCGGAAGGCAATCCGCGCAGACCGGGGGCGTTGCCGCCCCACCAGAAGATACCGGCAAGGACGAAAAGGATCATCAGGGCGGTAATGAGCTTCCCTTTATATTTTTTCAAATTTTTTCACCTCTTTAAATAAGATTGGACGCCTCCAACATGGAAAAAAGCATTTCAGCCATTTCACAGCGCCTGACGGCGACCTTGGGCTGGATTGCCATATCCGTCTGGGAAAGAATACCCTCACGATAACAAAAGGCTAACGAAGCCCGCGCCCAATGGGAGACGGTGATGTAATCGCCGAACTGAGCCAGTATATCTCGTACCGTGCCATCATCCATCGCGGTATCCAATCCGGCAAGCTTTGCCCCTCGTGCAACCATGGTGGCGGCTTCTTCCCGGGTGATGGCGCCAAAGGGATTGAATGTGGCAGAAGAGGCGCCCTTGATAATTTCATAGGTATCGGCTGTACCCACATAGGGGGCATACCAGCTATGGGCAGGGACGTCGCTAAACCGGTCGGTTGCCTTGGGGGCTAAGCCGAATCCCCGCACCACAATGGCGGCAAATTCGGCGCGCGTCATGGTGACGTTGGGATCAAAGGCCGTATCGGTTGTGCCGCTTATGATGCCACGGGCCGCCAGCGCCTCGATAGCGGTTTGGTTCTTATGTCCTTTAATATCGGAGAAAGTTTTATCCGCATCAATCACAGGCATGGTTTTAATGTCGGCATGCTTACCTGGCAGGCCCGTAGCTTCTGTCTGTTCCCCGCTGGCTGCTCCGGTGATTTTGATGGCGTCGCTCATACGGTACAGGCTGTTTTTGCCCGCGTGGGTACGCTGTATGGCAACCAGACTATAAAGAGCCTGTTCGGTCGCCATTTGGTTTACGCCGCTGCCCTCCGAAGTATGCAGGAATCCCTGACCGGGCTGATAAAAGGTCAAAAGATTGTCCAACAAGGTATTGCTATTCTTAACAAACCGCGGGTCGTCAAGGGGAATCCCCAGCTCGCATAGGGCCACAATCACCTGAGCACAACTTTCGGAGTTTACTGTGCCCCAGCTTGCGTAGCCGCCGTTGTCCTTCTGCAGTTTGGATAAGCAGGCCACCGCTTCCCCGGTGACCTTTTTCACGTCCGTGCGGTCTTGGTATTTGGCAAGGGCTTGCAGCGCCATGCTGGTAATGTCCGGGTCGGAGATCTGATCGCTTGAAGAAGCCGCCGCCGTGCCGCCGAAAAGGGAAAATCCGCCGTCTGGCAACTGGCATGCCAAAATACGGTCGATATATTTGTCCCGCGTGGCCTGGGTTTTGGCGTCCGGATTCTGGGGCATGGGATAGCTGCCGGAATCCAGCGCCATCAGCGCCCAGATGGGACCGTTGAGCCCCTGCCAGATGGTTTTATCATAATCACCCAAAGGTGTAAGCAGGTTGTATCCGGCCACATCCCGGGGATCTTTGCCGATAGCGGTCAGCGCCACCGCTAGGCGGGAATATTCCGTATATTTTTTTTCATGCAGTACTCCCTGGCAGGCTTTTACATAGGTCTCCACCGTAGCGTAATATTGGCTGTAATAAGCTTCCGGTATTTTGTAGCCCGAACGAGCCAAGCCTAAAACCGTCCATTCGCCGCCGACAGATCCTACTTGCGGATCTTGTACCGTTTGATATAGATAGGCCGCCGTGTCTGAAATAGCCGCGTCCAATCCTTGCGGCGTTACAGCATAGGCGGTGGCGGACAGACTAAGGATCAGGACAGTCATCAAAAGCAAAAGCAGGCCTTTTTGCGTCTTATGTTTTATCATATTATCCTCCTGTTTGTATAATTTAAAATTTCGACAAATAGGTTACGATATCAATTTTCGACTTGGGGTACCATTTTTTCAAAAAATCTTTGAAGGAACACTGCCGCCTGTGCTTTGTTTATGTCGCCGTCAGGATCAAGGTCATGATTGCTGCTTCCGGTGATTATGCCGGTGCACAAGGCCCAACCCATAGCGTCAAGGGCCCATGCAGAAATCTTTGGGGAATCCTGATAGGCGGAGAGGCTTGCGCTAATGGAAGTATCGCGGCCCAAAAAGTCCGCATACCGGTAAAGCATGGTGATAAGTTGTTCACGGGTGATTTTACCCTCAGGCTCGTAACCGGCCTCAGTGCCTTTTAAGATGCCTTTTGCCGCTGCCCAGGCCACAGGTTTGGAGTACCAAAAACTCATGGGCAGATCTTTCAAATCTGTGGCGCCTGGCTCCGGGTCGCCCGACAGCTGATACAACGCCGCAATCAGCATAGCGCGGTTCATGGGTCCGTCGGATAAAGAAGCGCCATTTTGTGCCGCCGCCGTAAGGGCAGCTACCGCGTCTTGCTGCGTCAGCGGTTCGCTGTTTACTGTAATATAATAAATCAGCGGTTCTTTGATGCCATTCTGCACGATCACGCGGATGATCCCTTTTGCGGGGGCTACCGCAAAGTCCCGGGAGAAAGCCCTCAAATTGTTGATATAGACATTGGTCTCAGCGGCTGTCTTCACCTCCACGGTAAATGGACCCTTTACGGCAGCGGTGTATTCATAAACGTCAGGTTTAAGCGATAGCGCCACCCCGGCCACAGAGATCTGAGCGGGCGGCGTGCTCACTCCTACGGCGACGGCATTTCCCATCACAGGTGTAACCACGTTGACCTCGGTGGACTTTTCTCCGATACCGCCGCATCCCAAAGTCAGTGAAGCGGACTGTACTTTAATATAATGGATCTCGGAAATACCGACTGGCAGGCCGCTCTTATCCACTGCCCAATCCAGATCGAAGCAGTCCCCCGCCCCCTCATACAGTTTGTCGGCGTTTTCGGGCGCAATAAGCCCGGCACTTCTGTTGGTCACCGAGAGATAGGGGTCTTTCGCCAGGCAATCTACGGTGACAAGCTCCCCGGTACCCCAGGCCGTCGAACTGTTGGTATGAACATCCGCGTAACCGAAGGCGGGAAAAGCGGCATTACCGCTGCTGAGGAAGGGTAAAAGCACACCGGACACCATCATGTGATCTTTGTCTTCTTCCGACCATTGGTGCAGGGGATAGTTTTCTGGGCTTGGATACTGATAAAATGGCAGATTAGCACCATTTGCGCTGGTGCTGCCGTCTTTTTCTTTCGTATATATGACCTGATAATCCCATTTGGTGCCGTCCTCATAATGGTCTGAGCCGGCCAGGGTATACCAGGTTTTGCCGTCTTTTGAAACCAGGACATTTCCCGGTTCGGAGAACCCGGAACCGCCGTTGGAGTTGCCGTAAACGATAAAATCGATGCCATAGGGATTATGGGGATCATTTGTGATGGCGTCTTCATAATAATAAGTGATAGAACCGCCGAAATTGCCCAGGCTGATGGGAGACCACCAATAACCCCGCCCGATCAGCGATTTTTCTGGGTACAGGCCGTAGATACCGGTCAATTGGTTGCCGCCGTCGCTGTACTGAGAGCCGATGCAAAGATAATCTACCACCTGATCCGGGGTGTTCACCAGCCGGCGCGCGCCCGTAAATGCAATGGATTGCTCATATCCCTTGGTATTCTCCAATACGAGATAACGGGTCAATGTCTCCGTATCGCCGAAATCCTGCTCCCTGATGGTAAAGCTGTAGACGCCGTTTTCCACCTTAACCGCATTGGTGACAGTTTTGCCGTCCGCATCCTCTAGATATACATTTTCTGTATTAGAGCTGGCGGTGAAGGTGAATACCGCTTTATTGGAACCTTTATCCAAAACATATTGGTGTTCGAGATCCTGATCGGAAAAAGGCGTATAAAAAACGGCGCCCTTAATCGTAAGGTTTTGAGGCTGAGGCAGATCCACCTGCCAGCAAATTTTCAAATTAACCGAAGCTTCGTTGTTGGCGCCGAATGAGACATAACTGTAGGCGCCGGTATGATACATTCCATAATCAAGTATTTTACCAGGGGCTTTTTCCCCTAATAAGATATAAGTACTTAACACTTTATTGAACGAAGCGAGATTATCCCCACTTAACCTGGTATCGCTAAAAGATAAAAGATAATTGTTGCCATTCTCAGGCGCGATTTCAGCACGGGAATAATAATCTTTGACACTGCCGGAAGGATTAATGCTGAGCCGGATACGGTCCACCCCTTTCGGCACAAGCAGCCATTGTTGAGAGCCGCTGTCCTGGGCCGCAAGCGGCGTACCGTCTTCCAGCCTAACTGTAAAAGAAGGCGTCTCGGCGGCCGACTGCCAGTCCGGATCGTTTTCTGAGACCGCGAAAGCCGGCACAGCCAGAGTCAGCAACAAAAACAAGGATAAAACAAGCAACATAGTTTTTTTCATCATGGTTCCTCCCTTGATTCAAAACGTTAAATTTCAGATGCGGCGATACCGGACGCACCTAAAGTGCGCCCGGTATCAGGTTGTAAGGTTATTTGCTCCTTTTATATCTCTTGTATCTGCTGAAGCCGCCTAAAACAGCAAGTCCCGAAACTGCAACCGCCACAAAGACGATAAGCAGCGGATTTTCCTTCGCTGTCTTTTTCATTACTTCGAAAACCGTAGGACGATTTGGCTCCTGCTTTGATTCCTGCGGTTGTTCTTCCTCTCCCAGTTGCCCTGCTGAGCCTTCTTGACTGGAGCCGCCTTCCGGAACCGGATCATTTTGATCCTGCGTATCTTGTTTGACCTGAGTTTCATCTGCAACAGGAGCGACAACTTGAACCGTTTCCGGAGCTTGCTCGCCGCCGCTTACAGGAGCAAGTACAGTTACGGAATCATCCGTTGTGGTCTGATCGTTGAAACCGCCTTGGCCTTGGTTGTCGCCTTCGCCTGTGTTATTCCCTGTGTTGTTACCTTCACCCGTACCTTGGCCTGTGCCGGTGCCTTCCCCTTCACCCGTGCCTTCTCCGGTGCCGTTACCGCCGGTTCCTTCGTTTTCGTTGTCGGAGGGTAACGGATCTGTAGGCCGTTGGTGGAATCCAACTTGCTGAAGCTCAAAAAGCGCTTCCGCTGTAGCCCCGCCTTCCGGCATGGTAAAGGTGAGGTCGCTTAAGCCGCAGGGCAGCTCGGCTCCGCTTGCATCCTTCACTGTGACGCCGGTGAGCACATAAGCATATTGCGGGCCGAAGCGCTGGTTATCGGCATAGGCCGCAGGCGTCGCTGCCAACTGAACCGTATTACCTTCGCCTTGATAGGTGTGTTGGCTTGTGCCGTCAACCGTCAAGGTGCCGTTGGCGTTGCTGCTCAGGCTGAGAGGGTAGTAAGAGGGCTCGCCCAGGATGGGATAGCCGCTTTTCATGTCCTGTGTCCAAATATTGTTATGGATGTCCGTACCTCCGTCCAGAAGATAGGCCGCCTTGCCACTTGGGAAAGCACTGCCGGGCAGTTCGGTCGTGCCATTTTCATCGAAAGGATCGCTGAGATCGGTCAATTCTTCCGAACCCTTCACGCCGTAATAACAGACGGTGACAATGGTAGGTTTCGTCTGGTCGGTGTTGGCATCCCCAACGATTCCGCCCACAGTGGTTGCGCCGGCCGAAGCGGATATGGTTTGGCCGTACCAGTAGGAATTGGTTATATAGGCTGGGGAAATAGTATCTTTGATGGACGAGTAATACCCGCTGCTATAACCAAGTAAACCGCCGACGTTACCCACAGCGTTAAGAGCAGTTACGTCACCGGTGCAATAGGAATTGGTAATATTGACAGGTAAGGTGTCATAAGCAAAGTCATACCCGACCAGACCGCCCACGTTACCAACGGTGCCTGTGGCTGTCACGTTGCCGGTGCTGTAGGAATTGATAACATTGATGGGCCGGCCACCGTTGGCTCCGGCTAAACCGCCGACATAGCCACCGTTGGTATGGATATCCCCTGTATTTTTACAGTTTATGATATTCACAGGAGCCACCGAATTGGTATGACCCACGATACCGCCCACGCCCTGAGCACCGGCTGGATGGGAGGCATAGATATCCGCGCCGTTAGAGCAGTCCTCGATGGTACCGCAGGCATAGCCTACAATACCAGCTATGCCGTTAACGCCACCAGTACCAGCGTCGCTGGTACCGCTGATGGTTACTCCGTCTTCCACAACGCAGTTTTGGGCATAAAGGGGATCACCGCTGCTGGCGATCGCCACAATGCCGACCGCCAGCATATCGCCACTGATGACGCTGCCGCTCTTAATCGTACAGTTGGTAAATTTGCCGCCGGACGAATAATAGGCAATACCGGCGGAGCAGTTATAAAGCTTAGCCGATACCTCGCAATTATCGATTATTCCGCCAAGGCTGCAGTCATAACTAATTCCGGCTTTGACACCTTTCACCTGATTCCCTGCGATCTTGAGGTTTTTCACCGTGCCGTCCGCACCGATCGAACCGAATAAAGAATGGGTCTGGTTGTTGTTTAAGGTGATGGTATAGCCGTTGCCATCAAAAGTGCCTCTGAAGCCTTGCCCCTTGAGAGATTCCTTGCCGATAGCGGTCCAGTCGGCTGGCAGCTCGATATCGCCGGTGAGGCGGAAGGTGTAGGTAGTGGTGACGCCATCCTGAGTGGTCGGAGCGTATTTATTACCGGCGTTAACGCTATCCCGCAGCTCTTCCAGTGTCGCCAGGTCGGGGATCTCATAGACGCCCTCTTTGAGAACCGTGAAGGGCAACTCCGTCCAGCTGGCGGTAAGGGTCATACTTGCCGTGACGGGAAGATCGAAATTCCAGAATGAGCCGTCTCCCGTCACCCAGCCCTCAAGCGTATAGGTGCTGGAGCCGTAACTGGTTTTTGCCGCCGTAGGTTGGACCAATGTTTCCCCTGTTGCAATGGTGACCGCAATTACGGGGGCTGCCGTACCGTCTTCTTGTGTGACGGTGCCGCCGTTGCCGTCAAAAATCACTACGCAGGTGCCTTCCGCCGCCCAGCCGGCGTAAAGGGTCAGGTTGCCGGTTACCGGCATGCTAAAATCATAAAGCCGCAAACATTCCTGGTCGGTATACCAGCCTCGGAAATTGTGTCCGCTGCGGGTGGGGGCGGTTGGTTCTGTCACCAGGTCGCCGCTGTTTACGATCATTGTTTGGGTCTTGCCGCCGGGGAAGCTGCCATCTCCCGCGTCAAAAGTGACTTGATATCTGTCTGCTTGCTGCCAGCCGGCATAAAGCGTCATGTCGCTTTTGACCGTAGCGGTGAAGTTATAGGGTACAGTACAGTTTTGATCTGTATACCAGCCGGTAAAGGTCAACGAGGTCAGCAATCCGCCGTCATAGCTTGGCACCTCCGGCGCCGATGCCCGTTTGCCCGCCCGTACCGCTTGGGATTGTGTGGTGCTGCCATCCGGCCAGGTGCCGCCTTTGGCGTCAAAGGTGACGGTGAAAGTTGCATCCGGATCGGTTGGTATTGGGGTAAAGGTGGCGGTTACCGCCGCATCCTGCCCCTCCGGCATGGTAAAGCTGAAAGTTTTGGCGGATTCATTCAAGCTGCCGCCGCAGCCTGTACCGGATTGCGCCGTGGCCGTCACTTGGTCTAAAAGATAGCCGTCCTTAAGCGTATAAGATAAGGTGGTCAAAACGCCTTGTGCCGAATAAGCCAGCAAGACCCCATCTGCCGGTACCGCCGACTCGCCCCACTTTATGCCGTTGACGGTGGGGAGCGGCTGTCCTTCCGTTGCCGACGCGATAAAACCGTCGGCCGGACCCGTCATGGTGATACTCAATTTGTATAAGGCGGGATGAGCGCTATCCGCCGGCACGGGAAAACTGTCCCCCTGGCCCCAGTTTTCCGTGCGGTCATCCGCACCGCCCTTATCCAAGAGGTAGGCTGTCGTACCGTTTGCAAACTCCGCCGCCGATTTCTTTATGGTATATTGGGCGTCTAGAGGCTGTTCCACCAAAACAGGAAGACCGTCTACCGTTGCCGAAAGCGAACCCCCCAGATAATAATTGTTGTTATTGTAGTGGTATCCCGCCGCACTGATTGCGGCTACATGGGCTGCGTCCGCGGCGGTCACCGCGCCGTAATTGAAGCAATCCGCCACATAAGCGTAAACATAGTAGTTACTGCCGCTGATACCTGCGGCATAGGTATCTTCTCCCGTACCGGTCACATTGCCCAGATTATAGCAACGGTTCAGATGGCTTTCCGATGCGCCGGACATGTAGTTCCAGGAACCCATTACATAGCCGGCCACACCCGCCGCATAACCGCCGCTGCTTGAGACGGTGCCGGTCATACCATTGTAACAAAGGGAAATATAATCATTGGAGCCTGCCGCCACACAGCCAAAGACGCCGCCGGTATAAGTGCCGCTGCCTGTCACTGCGCCCGCATTATAAAGACCGCTCACTTCAGAAACAACCTTATTCAAAGTACCGAAAACGCCGCCGGTATAAGTGCCGCTGCCCGTGACCGTGCCGGTCACGTCATTGTAGCAATTCACCGGCTGAGCGGAAGCCCCCAGTGTGCCAGCCACGCCGCCGCTATTGTTGCCGCCTATTACCGAACCGGCGTTATAGCAGTTGGTCAACTCCGCATAAGTACCCAGCGTACCGGCAACGCCGCCGGTATAATCGCTGCCGGTTGCCGAACCGGCGTTATAGCAATCGGTCAGGCGGGAATAATTACTGATCTGCCCCGCAACGCCGCCGGTATAGTTGCCGCTCCCCATGACAGAAGCGCCGGTTTTATTATAGCAGCGCAGGAAAATGGGCATATTGGCGAGGGAGCCGGCCTTGGCATAACCGGCAACGCCGCCCGTGCCCGTATTGCCTGTTACAGTGCCTGCGTTATAGCAATCAGTCAGCGTGGCGGCGCCTGTTAAACTGCCGGCCACACCCCCTGTATAACTGCCGGCGCCCGTTACCGTGCCGGCAGTTTGGTTATAGCAGTCGCTTAAGGTCGCGGCCGTCGCTCCGTTGCCGATGACGCCGCCCACGTTGTCCGCACCGCTTACCGTGCTGGCGTTAACGCAATTGGTAAAAATGCCGCCGCCGCCTTCTCCCGTGATTCCTCCTGTATTACTGCCACTGCCGGTGACCGTGGCATTGTTACTGCAGCTTTCAAAAGTGCCGCCGGAGGCATTGCCCACGGTACCTCCTACATTGTCCTTACCGTTAACGGCGGCATGGTTGGTGCAGGAGGTAAAATGACCGTTGCCAGCCGTGCCTGCCATACCGCCTGTACCGCTACCGCTGCCGGTCACGGCACCGTGGTTGCCGCAGCTTTCAAAAGTGCTCCCGGAGACGCTTCCGACGATACCGCCTACATTGTCTTTCCCATTGACAGCGGCGTAGTTGATGCAAGAGGTCAAGCTGCGATCGGTGGCAGTGCCCGCGATACCTCCTGTACTGCTGCCGTTTCCTGTAACGGCGGCATGATTAGCGCAATTTGAGAAAGTACAACCGGAGGTATTACCGACGATGCCTCCCACATTGTCCGTACCGGTCAAGGCGACACCGTTACGGCAGTTGTCAAAAACACTGTCTACGGCGATGCCGGCGATGCCTCCCAGTTTACTACCGCCGATGTTGAAACCGCTGACGGAAAGATTTTGGACCTTGGCATCCTTCAGACAACCAAAAAGTCCTTGATTATTAGCGGAGACCTCAACAGCAAAGCCGGTGATTTTAAAATAATTGTCTCCATTTTGGCCTGCCGCAAAGGTGCCGCTGAAGGGATGCTCTTGTGTGCCAATCGGTGTCCAATAGCTGGCCGTGAGAGTGATATCCGCGCCGAGAGTTACCGTTTTTTCGCTAAAATCGACACCGTCGTTATTGACCAGTTCTTTTAAACCCACCAGATCCGCTTCTGTGGAAACCACGAAGCTATTGGCCTCGCCTGTTCCGTACCAGGCATTATCTGCCGCCACTTTGACTTCTTTGGCATAGGTGACGGTGATATCCTGGGTGTTGACGATAAGGGTATAGCTGCCGTGAAGCGCCCCCTCGGCGTTATCCTCATAAACCGTATCGATGGGGCGGAATACCAGCTCGTCAGCTTCTGCCAGACCGGTAGCCTTGAGCGGTACGACCGTACCCTTGTTCACATAGGTAAGGACGTCATATACCTTCCACGCTGCGTCATCCGGTGCCACAGGCTTCACACTGATGCCGTCGGACGCATTCTGGGTGACGCCGATCTTATAAACCGCTGGGTGTTCGGTACTGAGAAATACCGGTACGGCATCTGTGCCTAATTTTTGACCCCAGACATTGTCGCGGGCTTCCGCGCCACCCTTGTCCATAGTATAAGCAAGGGCGCCGTAACGGAAATCCTCCGCTGTTTTGGCCGCGTTATCGGTTCCACTGTAAGTATCGGCTACCAGATAATAGCTGTCTGTCACCGCGGCGTCCGTGTCGCCCGCCAGCGGCAGCTCCACGACTGCCGAATCCTTTACCACATAAGAATAACAGCCGGCAACTGTAAGCGTATTGGCGCTTCCTTCCGTGTCTTCGGCAATGCCCCCCGCTAAGGCGCCTAGAACGCCGCCTGCGCCGGTCGCCACTGGCTGTATGTTATTAAAGCTGTGGCTGATAGTTGCGTTGCCGCTGACAAAGCCGACGATGCCGCCCACATTGCTTGCTCCGCTTACCGTTCCGTCGCTTACACAAATTTTGTCAACAATCAGGCCTATACCGGCAAGCTGACCGATCATACCGCCTGCATTATTGCCGGTAGCGGTGATGGCGCCGGTGTTTTGCAAAAGGCCGGCACCGGTTACCTGCACATTTCCTTTTCCTAGCCCGGCGATGCCGCCGATATTGGCCGTACCGCTTACGTCGCCGTTGTTTTGGATGGTTCCGGCACCGTTGTTCTGGATATAAGACCCGGCCGAACCGGTGATCCCTCCTGCATTACTGCCGGCGGCGGTAACTGTGCCGTTGTTTGTCATAGAACCGCTGCCGCTCAATCTTATGTAGCCGTCCACCTGACCGGCGATGCCGCCCACGTTATCGCCTGTGCCGGTAATTACGCCGGAATTTTCCATGATGCCGGAGCCGACAGAGAGGGTGGACTGGATATAGCCTGCAATACCGCCTATATAGCTTGCGCCGGTTATATTGCCGGTGTTAAGAGTTTTGTAGCTGCCGCCGCTGATATCTCCCAGCATATAACCGGCAATGCCGCCTGCGTAATTGCCGGTTGCTTGAACTGCGCTGCTGTTTTCGTATTGATAATAAGGAACAAGGGAGCCGCCGCAATAGCCGATGATACCGCCTACATACTCCGTACCGCTGACGCCGGCTTCATCCCCGTTCAGTCCCGTTATATCATTAATCAAAGCGGCATTGGTACCGAAATAGCTCCCATTAGATACATCGGATGCGGATTTCCCGATGATGCCTCCTACAGATGCGGTACCGGTTATTTTCCCGCTGTTTTTGACAGTACCGTCGAATTTGTAGTTAGTACTGCTGCTGGCGCCGCGGAGATATCCTTCCAAATAGCCGATGATACCCCCTGTGTTTTCTATGGTCCCGGTTATGGCGCCGTAATTCGTAATGCTGCCGTTCGCGGAGCAATATAACCTTGAAGAAGAACCGCTCAAGCAACCTAAAACGCCGCCTATATCACTGCCGCCGCTGACTGCGCCGTAGTTTGTGACGGCATAGTTATTGTTATCTTTGTAATAAGGGCCAAAGTGACCGGCACATTGGCCAATGATACCGCCTACATATTGTTCTCCGCTGATAGCGCCATAGTTGGTTTGATTGGAGTTGGTTTGGGCGGTGGAATAGCCCGCGATACCGCCCACATATTCTTGCCCTTTGACCGTAGACGCCATCCCTTCACTGCCAAAAGTACAGTTGGCTACCGTACCTGTGGTATAGCCCACAATACCACCCACATAATTGCCTGCGCTGTAAATGTTACCCGTAACGGTCAGGTTTTGGATGGTGCCGGTGCTGTAGCCGAACAACCCTTGATAATCACCTTCCGCCGACGTTTGTACGCTGCCGATGACAAGTCCGCTGATTGTCTGGCCGTTGCCGTCAAAGGTTCCTTTGAAAGGGTTGGTTGCTGTACCGATAGGCATCCAGGTTGAGGACAAGGTGATATTGTCTGTCAGTTTGAAATAAATAGCGCTATACCCGTTAATTTCATCGCCGCTTTCGTTCAGGGATGTGACCAGTGCAGACAGGCCGGCCGCATCGCTGATCTGGAAGGGATCTTCCGATGTGCCGCTGCCTTGCCAAAGCGCTGCTTGGTCCATCAGTGTTATCGGTACGGGAACTAAGATGGTCATAATCTGGTCGAGGCGGCTGGTATCTACCAGTGCCTGCTCTTCTTGGGTGAGGGCAGCGTAAGCGGCCAAAATAACCAAACATTGGCCCAGCAAAGCGTCGTCGTCTTCGGATACTGTCTCGGGATCGGGCAAGGCGTCGATCATGGCCTGTACAAGCTTATCAGCAGTTGGCGTTTCTGGGTTGGCAACCGTTCCGTCATCGGAGGAAGTCCCGTCATCGGAGGAAGTCCCGTCATCGGAGGCAGTTCCGTCATCGGAGGTAGTTCCGTCATCGGAGGTAGTTCCGTCATCGGAGGCAGTTCCGTCATCGGAGGCAGTTCCGTCATCGGAGGCAGTTCCGTCATCGGAGGTAGTTCCGTCATCGGAGACAATTTTCTCGCTGGAGACAGTTGTATTACCGGAGACTTCTTCGTTGCTGCCGGTACCGGAAGACTCTATGTCATAGCCGGTTTCGTATTCCTGCGTGATACTCGGTTCGTTTAGCGCGTATACCGCCGGGCTCATCTGTGAAAACAAGAGAGCCGTACAGACGATGCAGCTAAGAAATTTATTTACTTTTTTCACAATTTACTCCCCCTTTGATTTCTTGCCATGATTTCAAGAATAAATTAAAATTATGGCGATATAATATACAGCTTTTTTGTCTTTGTATCCTCATATACCATGCCTTTCGATTGGTAATTCGTTGAAATTCCGGTGCTTTTGATCAAATCATCCATATCATGAACCTCTAGCAACTGGTCTTTTGAAACGATATCAACTGTTGGTAAGTGGACATCCCAATGAAGAATAAGAGCAATCATTAGTCCGCAGGCAAATACCAACATAATGTCTGCCAGGTTGGCTACGCCGTCCATGGGGCTGACCCCCTGCTTGGTTTTGCGTCTGCCTCTTAAGTTTGTGTTCCTAATCACTTGGCGCGACCTCCTCTAAAATGCAGTCCATCATGGTTTCTATATTCATCATGTACTCTTCATACCAGCGTTTTCGAATGTTGGAGACGACAAAGCAGACGCCGGCGCTGATCAGGCCTGCGATTGTTGTGTCAAAAGCAACGGCCAGGGATTGCGACAGCGTCACCGTATCTCCCTGCCCTAGCGCAACAATCCCCGGACCTAAGGGAATCAGTGTTCCAAGCAGGCCAAACATCGGACCCAGCTTTACCACCAGATCGGTGATAGCCGTATTGCGTTCATAATAATCTTCCTCGATAGCGAGGAGACGTTGTGCCAGTGCCATCAAAGATGCTTTTGGCATATCATTGGCTTCCAGAAGGTTGTGCAGCGCTTTTTTTTGGCGGTAGAGCAACGGGCTTGCGTCAATGATGTTGCCGATATTCTCCCTGCCACAGGTATGGATGTGTTTTAAAAGTGCCGGGACATCTGATTTCATTTTGCGCCGCTCGGCAAAAAATTCTACAATTATGCTTCCGGTTTCCCATACGGCGATCACGATAAACGCGATCAGCACGACCATACTTGGCATCAATAACGTCTGTCCTACGACGTGGAGCACTTCTTTTAATGAAAAACCCATTCCTTTAACACTTCTTTCCTTTAAGATATACGGGTGCGCCGCTGAGGTTGTTGTTCTTTCAAATAATGCCTTTTACTAGCAAAACCGCATCAGCATGGCTGCAAACTGAGATCTGGTTAAAGCTTTGCCTGGGAGCAATGCGTTCGCTTCGGTTCCTTGCAGAATTCCTTTATCCACAGCCCAGGCCACAGCATCCCGGTATCTTGGAGAGACCGCCGCACTGTCAACAAATTCGGAGAGTTTGTTGGGAGCCGTAAGTTGCGGATCGATCAGTTTGGCGTAACGGAAAAACAAACCTGCCAGTTGTTCCCGGGTTATGGTCTGTTCCGGCTTCAACATGCCATCGGAACAGAGCTCGGCAGTCAGATTTTTGTCTGTCATCCAGGCTGCCGCCGCACCATACCAATCATTGATATTCACATCAGAGAAGCCTGTTTCGACGGATGTGACAGCCGGCTCGCCGGACAGACGGTAAAGTACGGTGATTACCATGCTCCTGGTTAAGGTGTCTTCAGGTGAAAATGTGGTGGCTGAAGTACCCTTGAATAATTGTTCCTTGATCACATAATCCACCGCATCCTGATACCAAGCGCCCTTCGGCACATCAAAAAAGCGGGGACCGTTTGTCTTCAGCGCGGCGAGAGCCGTATCCACTTTATCCTGGCTTGCCTCCATGTCTTTTAGAACTGCCATAGCCTTCTTGTAGTTGTCGTTTGCGGTCAGCAGCACTTTGTCATACGCGGCATTACAAGTTGCAATAGCCCATGTCAGGGCATCCTTATTCCCCACGTTGGTAATATCTTCGGCACCCCATTCCGAATTATCAGCGCCCAAATCAGAGCCGTAGCCGTAAAGGGTAAATTGCCAACGCATGACTTCGCCGGCTTTCATTTGCCAGTCTGCTGCTCCTATATTAGGAAATTTTCCATTGACGGAATACATCCAACCACTGGTGGTGCAATAATCGAATTCGCCCAGCCAGTCCTCAGTGCCACCGCTAAGATCGAGCGGTGTTTTGGCTAATATGTAAGAGGGTATGATTGGCGTGCCATGATCCGGGTCATAAACGGAACTCAAGTAAAAGGCATCTTCCAAACTTCCAGTCATCCGCCAGGGTTGTGACATATTAGGATATTTTGCTTTTAAAAGATCCGTAATGACCGTAGATGCCCGGGTGTTTTCCTGCATCTGCACCAGGATCGGCTCGATGATGTATCCCTGACCTAAAGTGAATTTTTCCATAGATACGCACACGGTGATCGGTTTTGCGTCGGCTGGCGATTGAGCCAGGGCAATGCCTGAGATATTGACATATATCAGGCTTAACACTATGGTGAGGATCAACAACAGAGATAACCGTTGGGTTACTTTTTGCGCTTTCATGCATTTTCTCTCCTTTTTTGTAATATATCAAAAAATTTAAGTTTGTTTGTATAATGGGAGGGGCGCTGTAACGTTCTTGGCCGACTACTGTTCGATATGCTTTTTCTTTTTTGCCTGTTTGTGCCGGCGTTTTTGGCCAACCGGCTTTAATCCAGCATGCTCCATCATGATCGGCCAGCTACCGAGGCGTGCTTTTAAATAATCACAGGCGGGAACCTCCGCCTTGGTCGGCAGGCGGCCCAGCTGTGCAGCCATATCCCGAAGCCGCTGATAAAGCTGCTCATCTGTTTCACTTTGATAAAGAGCGAGGTATTTTTGATACAAATCTTTTTGTGATAGAGCATCCTGCTTTTGGGGTTTTGCAATATTAGGGCATTTTTGGTCTTTTGTTTTTGATTGGCAACACGCTGATTTCAACGAAGATTCCCCCTTAATAAAAAAATATCCGAACAAAACAAATAAAATGTTTTGTTCGGATATTCCCAAAACAACTCAAAAACACCCTATCCAAGAGGTTTTTCTACACAAAGCAAGTATCCTGACTCAGCATCATCGCCGCTTCTCGTCTTCTCAGCGTTTTCAACGCCAATGACATTATGAAAAGCGCTCCGCATTCACAGTGGCCGGTCCGTTCGGGGTTTTCACCCGATTCCATAACTTTGCGAATATTCAATTGTTGGAAAATTGATTGTGATATGATTTTGTTTTCGGATTTTATTTTTTGCTGTTTGATTTTGCTAGTTTACTATTGGGTTTTTAGCAACTGGAATAAAAAAGGTTGATAAAAAATAAAAACGCCTGTCAATGAGAACCATTGACAGGCGTTAAAATGACTCTAATCCTGCCATCTGTTGTACTGGCAACAGCAGTTCGATTTGCCTGCATGGCACGTATCTGACTTATCTCCGAAAATGGAGCTTCACAGTGACCAGTTCGTGGGGATTTGCACCCCGTTCCGTTTTATTCGCCGCACCTTGAGTACGACCATCCGGACAGGCTATTCAATTAAATATATATTAACATGTTTGCCTAATTTTGGCAAGAAATTGAAAAATATATAATTTTATAAGAAAATACTTTAGTTTATTTTATTATTAGCGGTGGCGAAAGTAAATGGTAATATAACACGGATAATCATCAAAACAAATGCTTTTCTGTAGCCTAATTCCGAGAAATCCTCAAAATGTGCACAGATATCCCTCAATCACGCAAATTGTTTTCGCATGTTTTCGTTTCGCTGATAAGTAAATGCCCGCATCTCAGTTAAGCAAATGACAAAAAATACACTTTTAATGGTAGACATGCTGCTTTTTTTGGCCGAAGTTCCGGGAATATGATATAATGAAACAAAAGGTTATTAATTTAATAAATGAGGTAATAAAATGACAGAAGAAGAAAAAATATTTGCCGGAAAGCTGTTTAATCCACGTTCGAAAGAGTTGCGGGACATCAAGCATAAAGCACATGTTTTATGTCAAAAGTTTAATGCTCTCGATGAATACGATGAAGGCAGATTGCCTATTATTAAAGAGTTTATCGGTTCCATAGGCGGAAATTATTATTTTCAAGGCCCCATACAATTTAATTATGGCTGTCATACTTTTATCGGAGAAAATTTCTTCGCGAACTTTAATACAACTATTTTAGACGACGCCAAAATTTATATTGGCGATAATGTTATGTTTGGACCTAATGTATCTCTGATGGCAACCTCACACCCATTGATTGCCAGTGAAAGAATCTCTATGGTTGATCAAAACGGCAATCAATTTATGTCGGAATATGCGAAAGAGATCAGAATCGGAAATAATGTTTGGATCGCATGCAATGTAGTTGTTTGCGGTGGAGTCCGCATCGGCAATAATGCTGTTATCGGCGCCGGAAGCGTTGTGACAAAAGATATTCCCGATCATTATTTGGCGTATGGCAACCCTTGCAAACCAATCAGGTTGATCACCGAAAAGGATTCAAAAATGGATTTGTTGTAATTTAAGACAAGCAGGAAACATTTCTTCTTGTTGCAAAAGAAAAGCATACCTTACAAAACTTATTTGGATTCAAGATGGCCCATTTATTGATAAAAAATCCGGTATCTTCATTTAGTAAATGATATAGTCAGGCAGAACCATTTGGGTTTCCTAGTACACTGTAACACCTCGCTTTTGTCATCCGCGGTTTGTTTTGTGCAATACTGCGTTGTTGTCAATCAGAATACATAAAGGATTCTTCAATCCACCACCTTGTCCCGTGCAAAACATCTCACCCCTATATCATAATTTTAGATGCTAGAGTGTACTTGTTTCTCATGTTATACTTTATCGGGTGATACTTATCAATAAACATTATAATTGTGACAGGAGTTGAGGAAGTGAACAGCACCGTGATCGGCGGATCAGACGGGCCTACTGCCATATATGTTGCCTCATCAGTGAATTGGGGATTCATGATAGGGGTGGCTATTGTCATAGCGGGCATTGTTATTACGTTTCTTGTTCGGAAAAAGAAAAGATAAAAACACGGCCTGCGTCCGCGTGGATACCAGGCAAAGGTGTAGACCAATCCCTTGCCATAATGATTGAAATGGAAGACAAAGGATTTTTTATTTTGTGATATTAATATTTACCATTCAAATTTTTTCCCGGCATTACCAGTGATAATGTGACGGTAGCGTAACACCAAACCTGCCTCCAAAAATCAAACAGCCTTTTTAAACCATATTATTTGAAAAGGCTGTTTGATTATCTTTGGAACCCGCTAAGGAATACCTTTGTGCGTTGGTTTCGGGGATCTTCGATGACCTGTTTGGCTTCCCCTTCTTCCACAATGACGCCGTCGGCCATGAAGATGATACGGGTTGCCACATCCCGCGCGAAACTCATTTCGTGTGTGACAATGACCATGGTCATATGTTCGGCCGCCAGATCTTTAATGGCTTTCAAAATAGCTCCTGTTAGTTCCGGATCCAGTGCTGAAGTGGGTTCATCAAAAAATAAGATCTGCGGATGCAATGCTAGTGCCCGTGCGATGGACACCCGTTGTTGCTGCCCGCCGGACAACTGAAAGGGATATGCGTTTGCTTTATCGGAAAGTCCCATTTTCTTGAGCAGTTGTAAAGCTTCTTTCTCTACTTCATTTTTATCACGTTTTTGCACACAGATTGGAGCGTCGGTAATGTTTTTTATGACAGAATAATGCGGAAAGAGATTAAAATTCTGGAAAACCAGTCCGAATTTACTGCGTATCTTTTTCAGCTGTGTTGCTGGAGCATATACAATAGTCCCGTTTTCACTGTTCCAGGCAGCCTTTTCACCCTGATATTCCAATTCGCCCCCATCCATTGTTTCAAGGAGCGTTGCGCAGCGAAGCACAGTTGTTTTGCCAGAACCGGAGGGCCCGATGATAGCTATGACCTCACCTTGTTCTACTGACAGGGAAAAATCTTTGATGACATTGAGTTCGCCAAAGCTCTTTTGCAAATGACTGATTTTTAAAACATTCATGCTTATTTTCTCCTCGTGCTTATCTATAATAGTTCAGCTTTTTTTCCAAAAACTCCATCAGCCATGCAACGATGAAATTAAAGATATAATAAAAAATACCAGCAGCGATAAATGCAGTCATCGTTTTCTCGGCGGCCGAAATGGCTTTTGCTACGGTAAACATCTCGGAAACCGCAATTGCAAAGGCCAAAGATGTGTCCTTGATCAAGGTGATAACTTCGTTGGTCACCGGTGGCACAATTCTTTTGATTACCTGCGGCAGTATGATTTTTAAAAAGGTCTGTGCTTTAGAATATCCTAGAACATGGGCAGCTTCATACTGTCCCGCCGGCATTGCCTCGATCCCGGCACGGTATATTTCGGCAAAATATGCCGCGTAATTTAATACAAAGGCGATGATAACAGCATAATATCTGTATGTATTGCTAATAGAAATCCCAAATATGTAAAAAGGACCAAAATACACCACCATAATCTGCAGCATCAGCGGCGTTCCTCTCATAATGGAAATATAGATGCGCACAATGTTGCGGAGGATGCTATTTTTAGACATCCTGCCGAATGCTACAAACAGGCCCAGTGGTAAAGAAAACAAAAGCGTAAACGAAAAAATCTTGATGGAAGTCAGCATTCCATGAGAAAGCTGCGCCAGCATTAAGCCCAGGCTCATATTGATTCTCTCCCCCAAACATATAAAAGAGGGCTATCGACACGATAACCCTCTTTTATAGTATCAGTTATTTGCCGATAATCCCTACGTCATAGCCGAACCATTTCTGAGAAATATTGGCGAAGGTCCCGTCCTTTACCATATCTTCCAGTGCCGCTTGTACTTTATCGCGCAGCTGTGTATTGCCAAGCAGGAATCCGACGCCGTATTGTTCGGAGACCAATTCCTGATCTAAAATTTTAAATGTATCTTCTTTGCCCTTGATTTGGTATTTGGCAACTCCAATATCCATGGCGATAGCATCTACGGCGCCGGACTCAAGATCCATAAAAGCCGTGTTATAATCGGCGCAGGTCATGAGTTGGCCGAAGGTGGCGGTAAGTTGCTCATTGTCATTCAAGGCCGCCTGGGCGGAGGAATCGGCTTGCGTTGTTACAATTTTCCCTGCCAAGTCGCCAAAAGTTGTTATGCCGGAATTGGCTTTTACGACAAACACCTGGGTGTTATCCATATAAGCATCTGTCCAGGTATAATCGTCCTCGCGGTCATTGATGGTAAATCCGTTCCAGATGCAATCAATGGCGCCGGTTGAAAGTTCCATATCCTTGGAGTCCCAATCGATGGGCTGCAGCTTCAGCTCAAGCTCCATCCTTTTGGCCGCTTCGGCAGCTAATTCAAGGTCAAATCCTGTGTACTCGCCATCTTCGCCCACATAGCCATAAGGCGGGAAATTCTGGTCGAATCCTACTATAAACGTAGTTTTGGCATCAGCAGCATCACCGGAACCCGTAGCTGATGTTGCTTCATTTGAATTACAGCCTGCCAATATGGCCACAAATAATGTCAGCGTCAATAAGATTAGCAAAAATTTTTTCATTACAACCACCCCCATAAAGTTTGTTAATATAACAACATATTCTTATGTTAGCATATTACTTAATTAAAGTAAACGGTTTTTGCCGTATTTTGCCCAGGCAAAATATCATTTTTTAAACACTTTTCATTCACTTTTATATCTTAAAATATATTATAAATATCATACTTTCAGAAAATGCAGAAAACATGAAATAAATACAAGCCTTTTTAACTGGGACATGTTTTTTATTTTGGGAAAAAATAAGTATGCATTATTTTTTGATTTCTTAGGTTTCTGTCTTTTGGGTATTTTTGTATCAGGGACGCCACGGGGTTTCGTACAACGATGTCACACTGTACTGCAAAGCGGAATATGATATAGCGAGTAGAAGATACTCAAATAAAGGGAAAAGGAGGAACCAAAAATATGGGCTGTAATAACAGATGTGGCTTTTCTGCTTGTGGCTGTTTAGGAGTTGTCTTGAGCGTCGTATTCGGAGCAGTGATTGGCGTTCTGTTTGCGTTTCTATATATTCCGGCGATTACGACTGTTGCGTGGATGGCATTTGGCTTAAGTGTCCTGGTGCTGATCTTTACTCTCGCGGCAGTATATTTAGGCGGATTATATTCACATACTGCTTTAGCGAGATGCTTATGCAGAAATACCGCTTGCTTGTTAGTGGGAACGATTGGAACCCTGATTACTTCCATAGCGGCACTTGCTATTGTGCTGAATCCGGCATCCATAGCAGTGAGTGCTCTTGTGGCACTCGGCGCATTTTTCTTTGCACTGATGATCATCGCGCTTGTTGCGTTTATCCAGTGTATTATATGCAAAATATGCTGCCGCCAAGAACCTATTCAGGAATGCTAGTGTGATTTTTTGAGGGACAGGCTGGTTTGGTTGATTTTGCCAAATCAGTCTGTCTTTTCTTTCCATTCATATCCTATCCTTTGGCGCCATCTTTGACGGAAGAAATAAAAAGCGTTGTAAATAGTTGTAAATAATAGTAGAGGGGGTTTGGATATCAATATGATCCCATCTTGCTTGACACTTTAAGCTCATATACAGATGTAGAAAAAAAGAAATTATTTCTAGTAAAGTAAGGCAACAATATGATACAATTATCGTCTAAGCAATAGAATGAAATAAAAAGAAATAAAGATGATATGGTATATTACGCGCCAGCGTTCAAAATAGGAGGCCGAATCGATGCGGATTAAGACGAAAAAAGGAAAGAATCTCATGTGGGTGGTATTATTGTGTTTGGCTGTGGTTTTTTTGGTAAATCCCAGCCCGGCCAAGGCGGATACCGCCATTACGATGACCGTTGACGGAATCGCCGTCACACCGGATGTTCTTCCCTATGTCGTCAATAACCGTACCATGGTACCAATACGTTACGCTGCGGAACCTATGGGCGCCGTTTTGGGTTGGGAGGGTGGTACGGTACAAAAAGCCACCATCCGTAAAAATAATGATATTGTGGAAATTGGCATAGGAAAGGCCGTTGCTTATGTAAATGGTGTAACATATCAGCTGGATACGGCAGCGGAAGTCAAGAACGGCAGAACCATGGTGCCCTTGCGTTTTGTGGCGGAAGGTCTTGGCGCCAATGTGGAATGGGTTGGCGCTACAAAAAAAGTAGTGATCACTACCAAGACGGGTACATCCGATAACACCTCCCAAACCGGGGATGATGACGAAACAGATGGCGATAACAGCGGTGACTTCGACAATTCTGCTACCGATCAATACGGCAGAAGATCCGGCCCGGCTGTACCTACCGCGCCGGACAATGACGATTTCAAATATATCGGCTACTATTATGACGCCAATTCTTTGAAAGACTTGCAGAATCATTTGGACAACCTGTCTGGCGTGATCCACTTTGCTTACAGCCTGACGGCTACCGGCGCAATCAATAAAAAAGACAATTTTACGGGGGATAAGTTCTATGCCGACGGCGGCGCCAAAGAAATTACCGCCGATAACGATATGCCGGCTCTGATGCTGGTAACAGGATTTTATAAAGATATTCTGGTTTCCGTCTTGAATACGGAGGCGACCCGGGATATTGCCATTGCCAATATTGTGCATATCGTGGAAGAAAATAATTTAGACGGTGTAGATTTGGACTTCGAAATGGTTCCTTCCAGCTGCCGAGAAAGCTTTGTAACCTTCGTACAGCTGCTGAAAAAGCAATTAGGTGACGACAAGATTGTTTCTCTTTCCGTTACGGCCCGGGAAGCCGCCTATCAGACCTGGCTCAACGGCTATGATTATGCCGGTTTGGCAGAAGCTGCCGACTGGCTCATTGTTATGTGTTACGATCAGCATTATTCCGGTTCCGTGGCAGGTCCTGTCGGCGGCGCCGATTGGATGGAACGGGTGATCAAATATATGTTGAATACCGGCGTGCCGAAAGACAAGTTTTATGTAGGATTTGGACTGTATGGCCGCGCTTGGGGCAAAGGGGGCGCTTCTTTGCTGCCTACCATCAATCAGATTGTGGTGGACAGGGGGATTACCGTACAATATGAGGCGAACAGCGAAGTGCCATATTTTACTTATGTCAATGATAGCGGCGAGACTCGCACGGTCTATTATGAAGATGCTTATAGCGTTGGTGTGAAGGCTTCCTTGGTGAAACGCTATGGTTTAGCGGGGGTTGCCCTATGGCGGATGGGCATCATTCCGGATGACGTATATGCTGCTTTAAAGAACAGCCGACCTTAAATTTCTTAAAATGACCTCGATGGGAATAAAAGCCTCCGGCCTGGTTTGTACCGCGACACAAAAAACGGACATTGCAAAAGAGCCCCCGAACGTAGGAAAATAAAACTACGATCGGGGGTTTTGTAATGAAGAGACAATGGACAGATATAAAGGGAATGGA
>JAVBWO010000027.1:0-31043 GCA_036677375.1 Bacillota bacterium | reverse complement strand
CTGCCCGCCAAGGCTTTTTGCTTTGTTTTTTCTTAGCGCTTCGCGTTCTCCCTCATCTTGGCTTATGGAATTAGGTATGCCTTTATTAATAAAAGAAGGCCGACTTTCTTGGCAGGAAATCAGCGTTGCCATGTGGAAATTTTCATACTTTATAGAAGGAGGAGCAAGATGGCTTTTATTGTCATTGATTTGGAAACCACCGGCTTAAATGCCATGACCGATGAGATCGTTGAGATCGGGGCGGTACGCTTAGCGGCGGACGGTTTGGCGGAAGCGGAATATACCACTCTGGTTAAGCCTTCCCAGCAGGTATCCCCTCATATTACTGCCATCACCGGCATCAGCAATGAGATGTTGGAGGATGCGCCTTGCTTCCAAGAGGTCTTGCCGGCTTTATTGGATTTTTGCGGGGAATCTCCTTGCATCATTGCTCATAATGCGCAGTTTGACCGGGAATTCTTGCGGTTATGGCTGCCGCCCTGGCCGTGGCTTTGTACCTTGGAGCTATCCCGTATCGCTTTTCCCATGATCAGAAGGCATAGCTTAAGTTATCTGTGCCAATATCTGGAGATCGAAAATACCGCCGCACACCGGGCCTTGGCAGACGCGCAAGCTGCGGCGGCGCTCTTTGGCCGAATCCAGGAGGCGTTCTTGGCATTGCCCCCCGTAGTCTGGCAGAATATGCTGCTTTTATGCGCTAAAGTGGAGAGTCCCTTAAGCCGCTATATGCAAGAGACCGGACGGCAAATTCTGAAGCAAAGCTTCCTTTTGCCCCAGGGAGATTACCTGACTTTGCCGCAGCACCTGGAATTTTTCCAGCACGAGGAAGGCCGGGAAAACTGGCAATATCAACTCAATGTCAAAGAGGTGGGCGGCTGGTTTGCGCCGGACGGCGTCCTTGCGGAAAAATTGCCGGGCTATGAGTCGCGGGAGCAGCAGCAGCAAATGGCGGAGGCCGTCTGCCGCGCCTTTAACGAGCAAAAGATCTTAGTGGCGGAAGCCGCCACCGGTACCGGTAAATCCCTGGCTTATTTGCTGCCGGCTGTGCTTTTCGCCTTAGGTGCCCACATGCCGGTGGCAATCAGCACCCATACCATTAATTTGCAGGAGCAGCTATGGCAGAAGGATATTCCTTTATTAAAAGAGATGCTGGACAGAGATTTTCAGGCGGTATTGGTAAAGGGCAGAAGCAATTACCTCTGTTTGAAAAAATGGCGGGAAGCCTCGTTGTTAACAGAGGAACAGAATCTTGCCTTGATGCTTCGTCTTACGGTTTGGCTTTCTCAGACAAATAGCGGCGACAGCGGCGAACTACATTTCTCCACCACCGACGAAAGGGAATTCCAGAACTTGGCGGCCCATGGCGAGAGCTGTGCCGCTCCCTGGTGCAAGCACAAAAACAATTGCTATGTTACCAGGGTGCGGCGTCTGGCGGCCAAAGCAGACCTTATCGTGATCAACCATTCCCTGCTCTTGTCCAATACCTTGCTTTCCGGCGGCGCGGTGCTGCCTCCTTTGAATTATGTGGTAGTGGACGAGGCACATCATCTGGAAAAGGTGGCGGAAACGCAGCTGACGGCTACGCTTTCCCTGCCGGTACTCGGCCGTGCTTTAAGCGGGCTGGAACGCAAAGAGGGCTTATTTTCCCTGATTAGTCAGGGCTTTATGGATGAAAAGCACCGTGCCATCGTCAAAGAGGCATCGGAGCTAAAGGAACTTTGTCTGGATCTAAACCAGACGGCTGGGGAATTTTTTGCCATCAGCCGTCAATTAGTGACAAAAAAACACGCCGGAAACCAACAGTGGCGGCTTACCAAACGCTTGGAAACGCCGGGCTGGGAAGGCCTGGAAAATGCTTTGAGCAATGTCATCTTTCTTTTGCAGAAAGGGAAAAAGCGGCTTTTGTCTTTGCATGATATGGTGGAAGGCTTTGGCCAGGAATGGCTGGAGCTGCCCTGGATGGGCGATCTTGTTTATGCTGCCGCCGGCATGGGAGAATTAGCCGTTACCGGGCAGGCCATCATTGACGGAGATCTGACGGAATATGCCGTTTGGCTCGCGGTCGGCGAGCGGGAATACTGCGCGTGGCAAGTGGCGCCCCTTTCCGTGCGGGAGGTACTGGCACAGACCTTGTATGAAGACAAATCGGCTTTGGTATTTACCTCGGCCACTTTGGAAAGCAAAGGTGATTTCGACTTTTTCCTGCGGGGCGCGGGTATCGACCTGGCGCCTCTTGCCCTGGAGACTATGCAGCTTACTTCCGCTTTTGATTACGCATGCCAGGCGAAGCTTTTTTTACCGGACGATCTGCCGGATTTCAGCCGTTCAACTGAGGTGGAAGCTATTGCCGCTATCAGCCGCAGCCTGCTCTATTTGGTGCGTGCCGCCAGAGGGCGAACTTTAGTGCTTTTCACCTCGCATCAGCAGTTAAAAGAAGTTTATGCCATGATTCAGCCGCAGCTGGCGGCAGAGGGCATCCGTGTGCTGGGCCAGAGTCTGGACGGCAGCCGGGACAGCCTGCTTTCCCGTTTGCAGCAGGAGGAAAAGATCTGCCTTTTGGGGGCTGCCAGCTTTTGGGAGGGTGTGGACGTGGCCGGAGAAGCCCTTTCCCTGGTAGTGGTGGTGCGGCTGCCTTTCTGGCCGGTGGTGGAACCTTATACGGCGGCAAAGCTGGAGAAATTTATCAAGGAAGGTCATGACGCTTTCCGGGATTACAGCCTGCCTCAGGCCATCCTCCGATTCAAACAGGGTTTTGGCCGCCTGATCCGCACCAAGAGTGATCGGGGCGCTTTCTGCGTTTTGGACAGGCGGATCTGGGAAAAGTCCTACGGGCATTATTTCCTGAAAGCGCTGCCCGGGATGGAGCAGGAAAAGGGCGCATCGGAAGAAATTGCTTGGCAGATCCGTGATTGGTTAGATTTTTTGTAACAAGACCATGCCTTCCCGGATATGATGGTAGGGAAGGAAGGGGGGAAAATGATGCGCATCATTTATATACCTTTACCAGGATTTCTCCGTAAATTGCTGCAAAAGAAAAATTAAAAAAGAATGTAAAAAGGAAACAAAAATAAAAAAAGCCCCGGAACGGGGTTTTTTTTATTAATTAAAATGATGTCCGCCAGGCTTTCTTCCATTTCAACTTTTGATGCAAGAAAGATTCATGGGGAAAAATGCGGGCAGGAGAGAAGACCGAGCCTGCTCAGGCATGATGTATCCTATATTTGATCAGGAATCAATCAGGCAAGCAGAGGAAATAGAAGCGCCGGTTATGCCTTACTCTTTACGCCCATAATGCCGCCTGCTGCCGATGATAACAAGATATAGCAAGCTTTAATGGCCATGAGACCGGCATGGACTTCACCGGCGGCCGCAGTATAAATCCATAAGATAACGAGAAAGCATATCCCCAGGGCCAGCCCATGGTAAAGGCCCTTTTTTCCACTATGGCCCGCTGTTACAATGCCGCCGGAAAACAGGGCGATCATAGTAATAAGAACGCCAAAGCCTTGAATTTTCCCTTCGCTCAAGGGTGTATAAGCTAAAAAGATGGCAAAGATCCCGGAAAGCACCAACACAATGACGATGGCTGCACATAAGCCAAGTAAGACGCCTAAGATGCTCCTATTTTTAGGCAGGGTAGAAATTTTTTTGATCTCCATGGCAAAGCCTCCTTCTCCTTTTCCCGCTGGAATATTTTCTATCTCATATTTATGCAAGAGAGGGACAATTTATGTCCAAGGGGAAACTTGACTTTATCTGAGAACAAGGTATACAATAAGAACAGTTTATGAAGCAAAGAGGTGTAAAATGGATAAAGAAAAAATTATGGCTGCCGTTTATGATCTTTTGGTAGCTATGGGGGAAAATCCGCAAAGAGAAGGTTTGTTGCAAACCCCGGAGCGGGTGGCCAGAATGTATGAAGAAATTTTTACGGGTTTGTCAATTGACCCCAAGGTATATTTGAACCGGACTTTTACCGAGGATGACCACGGCGAAATGGTCTTGGTGAAGGATATTCCGGTCTATTCTATGTGCGAGCATCATATGCTGCCCTTTTATGGCAAAGCTCATGTGGCGTATATCCCGAAAAAAGGCGTGATTACCGGTATTTCCAAGCTGGTACGGGTGGTGGAAGGCTATGCCCGCCGCTTGCAGCTGCAGGAAAGACTGACCTCGCAGGTGGCCGACGCCATCATGGAGGTGCTTGATCCGCGGGGTGCTTTGGTTGTCATTGAAGCGGAGCATATGTGCATGACCATGCGGGGTGTGCAAAAGCCCGGCAGTCTGACGGTCACTTCCGCGGTGCGGGGAATCTTTGAACACGATCCCAAAACCAGGGCGGAGGCATTGTCTCTTATCAATAAGTAGGAGCAAACTATGATAAAGTTAAAAGCTTTTATGAAGGAGACCGGCAGCATTGTTTTAATGGCAATTATACTGGCTGCCGTTCTCAAGCTGTTTATTGTGGACAGCCGGGTGGTTCCCACCTCATCCATGTATCCTACCGTACATTCCAATGACAGGGTTCTGGTGGATAAACTGTCGTACCGTTTCCGGGATATCGCCCGCCAGGATATTGTGGTATTTCGCCTGGAAGGCGACGAATATGACTTATTGAAACGGGTCATCGGCTTGCCGGGCGACCGGGTTCGGGTGGAAGACGGCGTGGTCTATATCAACGACGAGCCCTTGGATGAGCCTTATATCGCCGAAGCGCCCAATTATTTCTATGAGGAAGAGACCGTTCCCGAGGGCCATATTTTTGTATTAGGTGATAACCGGAACCAAAGCAATGACAGCCATTTTTGGAAGGATCCTTTTGTCCCGTTGGAAGATGTGAAAGGGCGCGCCTTTTTCTGTTATTGGCCTTTTAACCGCTTCGGTTCTATTGTTTACAAGCCTTAGCGCCCAGGTTTGCTGAAAACGGCGCACATTATCTTGCAATAAACAAAAAAACAGCCCCATTAGGGGCTGTTTTTTATGCCGGCTTTTGAGGCAATCCACGGATGAGCCATAAGCCCGCCAGATAAAGAGCGGCTGCCGCCAGCATGGTAAGGTAAGGAGCGGAAGCACCGCTTAAGGGCTTTGCCCAAAAAAGGCAGACAGGTAGAATACAGGCCAGAGCCGGTTTCCCCAAAAACTTCATCCACTGGATCTTGAAACCGGTATAGCGCTTGATATAATAAAGGTTCAAAATGCAGTTGACGCCAGCGCCAATGACACAGGCCATGGCCGCTCCCCGAATTCCCAAGGCGGGCAAGGGCGTCAGGAGGGCGATGCCGCCCAAAAGACAGGTTCCGGAAAGGCATAGATGCAAGAGCAGGATTTTCACCTGCCCCAGGCCCTGTAAAATGCTGACCAAAATCGGTTGTAAGTAGAAAAAGATTGCTCCCAGAGCGAGGATCTTTAAAGGCGCGCCGGCTTCCGGGCAATGGAACAAAAGGGAGCACAAAAACTCTCCGTAGAAATAGAAAAGAAGGATAAGCGGCAGACTGATGATGCCGGTATAAGAAAGGGAAAGATTGATCCGCCGCGCCAGCGAAGGAGAAGAAGGCGTGGTTTCCGCAATGACCGGCAAAAGAGCGGTGCCCATAGTGCCGGTAAAGACGCCGGGAAGGTGGATGAGCGACATGGCTACCCCGGCGAAGCGGCCGTAGATCTCCGTGGCCAGAGGGATGTCGATACCAGACATCTGCAGGCACTTAGGAATGAGGAAAGCTTGCATCATCATGAGAAAGCTGGCCACAAGCCGTTGCATGGTTACGGGTGTGCCAAAAGCCAGTAGTTCCCTGGTCATGGAGCGCCTGCTGCAATAAGGCGAGACTTGGGGCGTGGGATAGCGGAGTTTGGTTTGAGGATAACGGCGTTTTTGGGCCATAATGTAAAGGAGACCGCCGGTTTCCCCCACCAAGGAGGCGGCCGCCACCCCCGCGATAGCGTAGATCAAACCATAAGGTAAGAGCAAGGTAGCTAAAAGAAGGCCGGTACCTACCCGGAGCAGTTGTTCTACGTTCTGGGAGCCGCCAATCACGGCGATCTCTTTGACTCCTTGGAAAAATCCCCGGTAGCCGGAGGCTACCGCCACCACGAAAATGGCCGGAGTCAATACCTGAAAGGATAAAAGTACACGGTCATCAGCGGTAAAATATTTTGTCAGAAAAGGCGCGGCAAAAAAGGCAATAACGCTGATGCAAAGGCCGGACAATGTCAGGAAAACGATGCCCGTTCGCCAGATCAAAGCGCCCCGGCGGCTGGCGCCGCCGCAATTTTCCTGCGCCAGAAAACGCGACATGGCCAAAGGCACACCCCAACCGGCGATTACCAAGCAAAAAGAATAAAGAGGCATCAGGATCTCAGTCAGCCCGATGCCTTCCGCTCCCATGATGCGCACCAAAAGCACCCGGTAGACAAAACCTAAAAACCGTGCCAATGTATTGGCCAATAGCAGGAAAAAGGCGCCGCGCAGCAAACGATTCTGAAACATGACACACCTCACTTTTTATGTACTCCTCTGATCAAATCAACAGCATAAAAGCGGTCGTCGGGGATGGCATCAGCCGTGATGCCGCCATTGGTTTTTTATGTTCTTTATGACCTGCTCAAATGGTTCGGCCTATATATTAGGAAAAGAATTCCTTAGAAAAGGCTGCGGCAAATGCGCATTTGCTTTTAAATTTATTTTTTGTACGGACTGATAAAAGCTGCAAAACCGGCAAAGCCTGAAAAGAAGCACTTTCTTAAACATAGCCTTAAAAAGCAGAAAAACATTTGGCGTTAGCGGTCAATTTTCTGGGAAAAAATTTGCATTTTAGCTGCAAATACTTTATAATTTAAATCGTTATGGTATTGTTATGGTATCGATATGGGCATGACTGTAAATATTGCCTAAAATTTGCTGAATTTTTATTTGGATTTCATTTGTCTAAAGAATAAATTGCTGTTGAAGGAGGATATTTCATGAAGGTTTACCCGTCTGACAAGGTTCGTAATGTGGCTATTGTTGCTCACCAAGGTGCAGGTAAAACGTCGCTGACTGAAGCGATGATTTATGCCACCGGCGCTACCAGCCGTTTAGGCAAGGTAGACGACGGCAATACTGTGGCGGACTATTTCCCTGAGGAAATCAAAAGAAAACTTACCGTTAATGCTACTTTGGTCGCCTGTGAATGGAAGGATCATAAAATCAACCTTTTGGATGTCCCCGGTTTCACCGATTTCTTTGGCGAAGTGGAAGGCGCCCTGCGGGTGGCGGATAGCCTGCTTATGGTCCTGGACGCTGTTGCCGGCGTAGAGGTCAGTACGGAATTAATCTGGGAATTGGCCGATACAAAAGAGTTGCCCATCATTGCATATATAAACAAAATGGACCGGGAAAATGCCGATTATTATAAGGCAATTGCCTCCATGAAAGAAAAATTATCCCGTCATGTTATTCCACTGCATATTCCTATCGGCAAAGAAGCCTCCTTCAAAGGATTTGTCGACCTTCTGGACGAAGTCGCCTATCAATATGAAAATGGCAAAGCCAAAGAAATTGCGATTCCTGCCGATATGGCGGACGATGTCGCCGCATTAAGGGAAGAGCTGGTGGAAGCTGCCGCCGAAGGCGACGATGAATTGATCATGAAATATTTAGACGGCGAGGCCCTGACCTTAGACGAGATTCGTCACGGGCTCACCCTGGCTGTTGCCTCCGCTAAAGTGGTGCCTGTGCTTTGCGGTTCCGCTTTGAAAAACATCGGCGCTGACAAATTACTGAGCGCCTTGATTCACAATACGCCAAGCCCCTTGTATCAATTAAGCGAGCCGGGGCTGAACAAAAAGCCGGTGGCGGCTTTGGTCTATAAGACCATGGCCGACCCCTTCGTAGGCAAGCTGAGCTTCTTTAAGGTTTATCAGGGTACCATGAAGGGCGACACCGTTCTTTACAATGCCAATAAGGAGCTGGAAGAAAAAATCAGTCAGATCACCACCGCTCAGGGCAAAAATCAATTGCCCGTGCCCGAGGTGGCGTTAGGCGATATCGGCATCGTGGCCAAATTGACCCAGGCTGCCACCGGAGATACCCTAACTACCAAGGACAGCGGCGTTCTTTTAGAAGGCGTCGAATTCTCCGAACCCACTTATAAGGTAGCCATCACGCCTAAATCCAAAGGGGACGAGGATAAACTGGGCAATGCTATGACCCGTCTTTTAGAAGAAGACCCCACCTTGCGCTATGAGAAAAATGTGGAGACGCATCAGACCACCCTGACCGGTCTGGGTGAAGCCCACATCAATATCGTCATTGAGCGCCTGCAACGGAAATTCGGCGTGGAGGTTCTCACCACCGACCTACGTATTCCTTATCGCGAGACCATCCGGGGTACCGCGGTGGATGTGGAAGGCAAACACAAGAAACAATCCGGCGGCCACGGTCAATACGGTCATGTAGTCATCACCATGGAGCCTTGCGAAGAAGATTTTGTTTTTGAAGAAAAAATCTTCGGCGGTTCCGTTCCTAAGCAATATATCCCCGCCGTGGAAAAAGGCATCCGGGAATCTATGGTAGAAGGGATTTTGGCAGGCTATCCCGTCAGTAATATTAAAGTTACTCTGACCTTCGGTTCTTACCATGATGTCGACTCCTCCGAAATGGCCTTTAAGATTGCCGCTAACCTGGCTTTCAAGAAAGCCTGTGAACAAGCCAAGCCCATTTTGCTTGAGCCTGTCATGGATGTGGAGATTTTGGTTCCCGACCAATTCATGGGAGATATCATGGGCGATATGAACAGCCGTGGCGGACGCATTATGGGCATGGAAAAACAAGGCAAACTTCAGCTGATCAAAGCGCAAGCGCCCTTGTCTGAAATGAGCCGCTACTCCATCGACCTGAAATCCATTACCCAGGGCAGAGGTAAATTCACCATGCGCTTCAGCCGTTATGATGAAGTACCTGCGCAAAACGCGGCGAAGATCATTGCCGCCGCCAAAGCGGAAAAGGAAAAAGAATAAGTATTCAAAAGCCTAAGGCCCGCCTTAACATAGGCGGGCCTTTTTGGCATTATCATAGGGAGTTTGGAGCAGCTTTCTGATGATGCCAGGGAATGGAGACCATGCCAACCGTGGCCTTCAATATCAATTGCGGGAAGCATTGGGCCTATTCGCTTTGGGGGATTCCTACAACCCATTTTTTGATTATCACTTTTTGAGGGCAATGAAGAGCAGGGATGCGGCAGAAATATAATAAATTGATTTGCCTGTATGGTGCCACCAGGTGCGGTTGCTTAGGTTTTGCGAGTCTTTTTATGATATGGTTGAAAGTTGTCCAAGGTTTTGGGGTTGACATGTAGCGAACCTTTTTGTGTTATAATATATTAATATAGGTACCATTTTGAAAGAAGAGGAGCTCTTTCTATGCTACAGGATATCGAACCGCATATTTTTGACAACCACTACAAAAATGCCATGCCGGAGGCCGAGGATTATCTTTTGTGCTACCGGCAGGGCTATGTTTTGCTTCGCAAAAAGGGCAATGAATATGCCCTGCCCAGAATTGCCGATTGGGACGGCCCTTTGCACCAGGCGATCCATCTTTTTACTTTGGACGGCTATAATTGTTTTTGGCTGCCGAATATCGGTGACTTGCCCGGCTGTGTCTGGGAAAAAACGGATACCTTGCGTCATATCGGCAATAACGAAGTGATCTTTGCCGGTATCACCGGCTATCATGTGGCCAATTGGTATCAAGAAAACCGGTTTTGCGGTAAATGCGGTAGCCCTACCTTGCTGAAGGAAGATGAACGGGCGCTGGTGTGCTCCCAATGCGGCAATCTTATCTTTCCCAGAATTTCACCGGCAGTGATCGTTGCCATCACCTGTGGGGACAAGATTCTTTTGGCCCGGGGCGCCCATTACGGCGGCGCTTACTTCTCCCATCTGGCGGGCTATGTGGATGTAGGCGAGACCCTGGAAGCGGCGGTAAAACGGGAAGTCATGGAAGAGGTAGGGATTGAGGTTGACCATATTACCTATTATAAAAGCCAGCCCTGGCCTTTTTCCGGTTCTCTCATGATTGGATTCTTTGCTCAGGCGGATGCCGAAGTGCCTTTACGGATCGAAGAAAGTGAGATCCTGGAAGCGGGCTGGTATCATCGGGACAATCTGCCCGTGCGTTCCTCCGCCTTAAGCATCGCAGGCGATATGACCGAGGCTTTCCTGGCGGGGAACTATCCGCACAATCTCCAGAAGAGCCGGGCCTAACAACAGAAACAGCAGAAGCAATAAAAGCAATAAAAGCAATAGTAAAAAAGCGGCTGACGCCGCTTTTTTTATAGATCAACACTCGCAGTCCGCTAAAAAAGTTGCTGCAAGTTATTTATAAGACATCAGACGTCTTGGTTGTAAAACGAGGTCTTGAGCAATAGAATGAAATCAATTTGGGACAAAGAGGTGCATTTAATGCCGCAAACGCCAAAAAGAAGAAGCTTGGCTGAGAATATCGCAGACGATATCTTGGCCATGATCACCATTGATAAGAAGCTTATGGCGGGAGACAAGCTTCCCAAATAAAACGAGCTCTCCGTCAATTTGCAGATTAGCTGTACGACGCTTCGGGAAGCCGTCCCCATTTTATTCGTCCATGTGTTTTGGAAATCAAACGTGGCAGAGGAACCTATGTCAGGAAGAATCAGAAGCTCTTTATACCAGTTATGTTTTTTGCTAATTCACTAGCAAAACAGGTAAATGTGTGGTAATATACCTTTGTCGAATAGCAAATGTTTGCTGCAGAGTAGAATTTTGTGCGTTAAGTGTCATGCAGACGGGGAGTTGCTGTGTGAACGAAAAGGAAACCGGTGATTGAGGCAACCCCTACTTGCCGGCTGTTTTTGTCTTGTCCATCATCCGTTAGGCGGCAAACGATCACGGTCTTTATAATAAAAATGCTGCTGTTGGGAAAATAATAAAATATTGGGACATTACAACAGAAGGGTTTGATACGATATATAGAAAAACAAGGAAGGCAGGAGGATGATTAGTCAGCTTGTCGCAATGACGCATTTTTTTGTGGCAGAAGATGTTTGTAGTAAAGAAGTTTTTATTATATAATGAAAAAAGATATTGAAAAGAAAGGAGGAACGCTATGCAGAGTTCGTTAAGTCCCCTGTTAAGAATCGGGATTTTTTATGATGGGCAGTATTTCTTCAATGTAAGCAATTATTATGCTTATCAACATGAAAGGAAGGCAAGGATCTCGGTGGAAGGCCTGCACAATTTTATCCGGAAGCAAGTGGCGGAGGAGACCAGGGTGGATGACAACCTGTGCCAGATCGTAGACGCCCACTATTTCCGGGGACGTCTTTCCGCCCGGGATGCCAACAGCCAAAACAAACTTTACCAGGAACGGGTTTTTGATGATATTTTAATGGGGGAAAATATTGTTTCCCATTATATGCCCTTGCGGCGCAGCAATGACGGCGGCCGGCAGGAAAAGGGCATTGACGTTTGGCTGGCTTTAGAAGCCTATGAATTGGCCATCTATAAGCGTTTTGACGTCATCGCGCTCATTGCTTGCGACGGCGATTATGTACCCTTGGTGCGCAAGTTGAATACTCTTGGTACCAGAATCATGCTTTTAAGCTGGGACTTTAAGTATAAAGATGAGACCGGCATCGACCGGGAGACCCGTACCGCACAGTCCTTGCTGGAAGAGGTCACCTACCCTGTTCCCATGCACCAGATCATTGATGATCCTCATAAAAAGAATACCCCTGCGGTGAGAAATATGTTTGTCTCTTCTGGAGACGATACTGCGAAAAATGCTTCCGGTCGTTACGGCAAGGCCTTGTCAAGCCACGGGCAGAGCGGAAAGGGCGGCGAAGAGCGGGAGGAGCCCAGGCAAAAGTCGGAGATCATGTCGCTTTTCAACGGCTACGGTTTTATCAAAATGCCGCCTGACAATATTTTCTTTCATTATACTAGTTTAGAGAATATGGATTTTAATGATATAAAAATAGGCTCCAAGGTCGCTTATACTACAAAAGTTACGGAAGATGGCAGGGTGCAGGCCGATAAGGTCTGGGTTCTGAATGTTTAAATTTTGCATAAGGAAAAAAGACAAGAAAGAATGGAATATAATATATCTTGTAAAATATGGTAATCTTCCCATAGCGCCGGCAAAGACCGGCGTTATTTTTATGCATGGAAGCTTTATAATTTAAAATTGCTGAAAATTTTTACTATTTGGCAGGAAATATCGTAAACAGATAGAATAGATATATATTAATACTTCGTATATTAGATTTAATATACGAAAGTTTTTCGTTTCATGGGAATTTTAGAGGTTCCCTGAATAAAAATGGCCCTCGTTGGCAGGAATGAAACGTTTGTTTAACCTGCCTTAAGGAATAAAAATGCCCAGTCTCGTCAATGGATGAGCGGCAGTTGCTGGAGGTGACGCATAGAGCCATAGGAAGGAAAGAGGAAAGACATAGCCTTTTAAAGGCGGAAAAGCATAAGCCGGCCCGTCTACTCCTGAGACGGGGGATTGTGATGAGGATTGCGGCCTCATGCTATTTGGTACCGATGGGAAACAAGATCCGGCCATGCTACTGACAGGCCATAAGCCTGCTGCCGTTTCTTTGTTGAGCGGTTTGAAAAAACGCTGCTAAGAAGAGGCGGTGATCCTGAGGTGATTTTTACCTCAGGATTTTTTTATGTTTCTTTGGAAAAGAGTTCGGCAAAGAAAACCAATGATGACAGCATTGTATTTTTTTCATCAAACAACAAAATTCTGTATAAAAGCATTGTGTTTTATTTATAAAAGTTGTAAAATATTCATTGGATACATGCTGAAAACAGAAAAGACCGGCAGGGTATAGGTTTGTAGATAAACCGTAACATGAAAATGAATTGAAAGGGAGGCTTTTTACATGTCACTGGATTTGCAGGAGTTTATGTCTAAAGTGATAGCAAAAAATCCGGGTGAGAAAGAGTTCCATCAGGCGGTGGAAGAGGTTGTAGGTTCATTGGTTCCTTTTATTAACCAAAATCCAAAGTATGCGCAGTATAAGATTTTGGAGCGTATGGTCGAGCCGGAGCGCACCATCATCTTCCGGGTGCCTTGGGTAGACGATAAAGGCGAGCTTCAGATTAACCGCGGTTATCGTATTCAGATGAACAGCGCCATTGGCCCCTACAAAGGCGGCCTGCGTTTTCATCCTTCTGTAAATTTAAGCATTTTAAAATTCCTGGCTTTTGAACAAGTCTTTAAAAATAGCCTTACCACCTTGCCCATGGGTGGCGGCAAAGGCGGTTCCGACTTTGACGGCGTCGGCAAATCCGATAACGAAGTCATGCGTTTCTGCCAATCTTTCATGACCGAGCTTTATCGGCATATCGGCGCCGACACCGATGTTCCTGCCGGCGATATCGGCGTGGGCGCACGGGAAGTTGGTTATCTGTTCGGACAATACAAACGGCTGTCCAATGAGTTTACCGGCGTTCTGACCGGCAAAGGGCGCGCCTGGGGCGGTTCTCTCGTTCGTCCCGAAGCCACCGGCTATGGCACCATTTATTTTGCCGAAGAAATGCTGAAAACCAAAGGCAACAGCATTGAGGGCAAAACGGTGGTCAATTCCGGTTACGGCAATGTGGGTACGTTCCTCATTGAAAAAGTTAATCAGTTGGGCGGCAAAGTGGTTACCGTTGCCGACCAGTTTGGTTATGTCTATGATCCAGACGGTATCAGCGGTGAGAAGCTGGATTTCCTCAAGCCCTTGTGGACCATGAAGCGCCGTCCGGTCAAGGACTTCGCCGATGCTTTCAAACTGGAATACCGCGCTGGGCGGAAACCTTGGGAAGTACCCTGCGATATCGCCACGCCTTCCGCTACCCAGAACGAGTTGGATGGCGACGGGGCGAAAGCATTGCTGAAAAACGGCTGCATCTGCATTGCGGAAGCTGCTAATATGCCTTGCACGCTGGATGCCATGGATGTTATTAAGGATTCCAAGATCCTTTATTCTCCCGGCAAAGCTTCCAATGCCGGCGGTGTTGCCACTTCCGGATTGGAGATGTCCCAGAACAGCATCCGTTACAGCTGGACCAGAGAAGAAGTAGATGCCAAGCTGCATCAGATCATGAGCGCTATCCATGCAACCTGTGTCGAGTACGGCAAGGAAGACGGAGGTTATGTAAACTATGTCAATGGCGCCAATATCGGCGGCTTTGTCAAGGTCGCCGATGCCATGATTGAGCAAGGTTTCTGTTAGTATTACAAAGAAGCCCCTGTGCTCCCAGATTAAACAGGACCAGTGAAAACGGACAATAATAAAATGCCCCCTGATGTAGGATAATAAATCTATATCAGGGGGCATTTGTATATGGCAAGAAAATATCAGCGTACTTAACAATTGGCGGAGCATATCAAAGAAATGCTGGTAAATGGCATGACATAAAGAGAAGTCGAGAACACATTGGGACTGACAGGGTACCGTTCGGCACATGAATTTTTGAAACGTGAGCGAAAAAAGAAAGCGCAAGGTATTCCAAAGAAGAAAGAAAAGCCTAGGCTTTTTGTATTGCCAATGCTTCATTAGTATAATGAATCGTGATTTCAATATACTCCTGAAGTGCTCTTTGAAGAAATTATTGACGTTTAACAGGTATTTTAGTATAATTTGTCCAAAAATATGGATTCATAATAGTGAAAAAATGTATTGAAATTTTTAATTCAAAGCGATATAATAAAATAAAATACGCACTATAGTGAATAAAAGAGAAACCGCCCGAAGGCGGTTAGTAAACACAATGGATTCCTGTTTGATGGACAAGACCAGATGGCCTATGGCTTGATACTACTGGAGCGGCATCCGGAAAATGGGTGATGGTTTAAAAAACCGGAACCACTTTGAAAAGAAGAAAAAGATTAGTTGCTTTCGGTGACCCATAGGCTGACGCACTGTACGGTGCCGATATTGCGGAAGCGGTGAGGTACCTGGGCGTCGATGTAAATGCAATCGCCTTCTTCCAATACATAGCTGTCCTCCCCGGCCTGAACCTCAATAGAACCCTTCAGGACAAAGCAGATCTCGTCTCCCTCATGGCCCAAAGGGGTTTCCCCGTAATCGCCGCCCGGTTCCACCATGATGCAACTGGGCCGCAGGCTCTTATTATGCAGAGGAAACAGCTCGTAGGTGGCTTTGGCTGCCTGAGAGGTGACCAAAGCCTGCCGTTCGCTTTTCCGGATCACGATACTGCCGCTTTCCACTATACTGAAAAGATCGGAAATATTGGTGTCCAACGCCTGACAGATTTTTTGAATGGAGCTGATGGTGGGGCTGTTGATATCCCGCTCCACATTGCTGATAAAACCCACCGATAAGCCGGTGGCGTCGGCCAGGTTCTTGATGGTCATATTTTTCTGAATACGCAGCTGTTTGATTTTTTTACCTACTTGCATGGAGAATCAGACCTCCTAGAGGGATTATTTTTAGGTTGTGGGATACAATATAATTCATTATATAGTAATTTTAAAAAGATAGCAAGTAAATATACGGCGGTAAGCCAAGGAAAGCAAAGAAAGAACCAGCCCCAAATTAGCGGTTCATTTTAAAATAAGAGGAGATGTTGATTTTGTCGGAAAATATGATGAAAGCTTTGGTGAAGGCAAGACCGGAAGTTGGCCTTACCTTGCAGGAAGTGCCCATTCCCCAACTGGGTCCTAACGACGTTTTGGTAAAGATCAAAAAGACCTCCATTTGCGGTACGGATCTGCATATTTACAATTGGGATGAATGGTCTCAGAAAACCATTAAAACGCCCATGCACATCGGTCACGAATTTGTGGGCGAGATTGTGGACTTAGGCAGCCATGTAGGCGGCTTCAAGCTTGGGGAACGCGTCTCTGGGGAAGGGCATATCGTCTGCGGCGTTTGCCGTAATTGCCTGGCGGGGCGGCGGCATTATTGCCCCAATACCAAGGGCATCGGTGTCAACCGCGACGGCGCATTCGCTCAGTATCTTTCCATTCCCGCCACCAATGTATGGCGCTGCAGTCCGGATATCCCAGACGATGTCATTTCCTGCTTTGATCCCTTGGGTAACGCGGTACATACCGCTTTAGCTTTTGATTTAGTAGGGGAGGATGTTCTGATCACCGGCGCCGGCCCCATCGGCATCATGGCCGCCGCTATTTGCCGGCACGTGGGCGCGCGGCATGTGGTCATCAGCGACTTAAACGAATACCGCCTGGATCTGGCCAAAAAGATGGGCGCTACCAGGACGGTGAATGTGGCCAAGGAAAGCATTCAGGATGTCATGAATGAGCTGAAAATGAAGGAAGGGTTCGATGTAGGCTTGGAAATGTCCGGCAGCCCCGCCGCTTTTTCCTCTATGGTAGATCATATGTTCAATGGCGGCCGCATTGCCCTTTTGGGTCTTTTGAAGCAAAATACCCAGATCAACTGGGATAAGGTCATCTTCAACGGTTTATTTATCAAAGGCATCTACGGCAGGGAAATGTTCGAGACCTGGTATAAAATGACCGCCATGCTCCAAAGTGGCCTGGATATCAGTCCTGTTATCACCCACCGTTTTGATGTGCGGGATTACGAAGAAGGTTTTAAGGCCATGAACAGCGGCAAATCCGGTAAAGTGGTTCTGGATTGGCAGAACATTTAATTCCCGGCAAACCGGGAATTCTTGAGAACTTTACGGTACACACCAGATGTTAAAAACAGGTCAAAAAGACCAAAAGATAAAAAGCAAAATAGGAGGTCCATCATGAAAAGCGCATTAAAGATTTATCATCGGGAAATCGAATCCATTCAGGAAAACGGCCTTTACAAAGAAGAACGGATCATCACCACGCCACAGAGAAGCATGATCGATACCACCGCCAAGCCCCATGTTATCAACATGTGCGCTAATAATTACCTGGGACTTTCGGATAATCCGGAATTGATTGCCGCCGCCAAGGCCAGCTATGATACTTGGGGCTACGGCCTTTCCTCCGTCCGCTTTATCTGTGGCACCCAGGCTCTCCATAAAGAACTGGAAGCGACTATCAGCAAATTCCTGGGTCAGGAAGACACCATCCTATATTCTTCCTGCTTTGACGCTAACGGTGGATTATTCGAGGTTCTTTTGGGCGAAAATGACGCCGTCATCAGCGACGAGCTGAACCATGCCAGCATCATCGACGGTGTTCGTCTTTGTAAAGCGAAACGCTACCGTTATAAAAATAATAATATGGAAGACTTGAAAGCGCAGCTGGAAGCCGCCAAGGATGCCAGGATCAAATTGATTGCCACCGACGGTGTTTTCTCCATGGATGGCAGCATTGCCAATTTGAAGGGGATCTGCGACTTAGCGGACCAATATGATGCGCTGGTCATGGTAGACGACAGCCACGCGGTGGGCTTCATGGGAGATACTGGTCGCGGCACCCACGAATATTGCGGTGTCATGGGCCGGGTGGACATCATTACCGGCACCCTGGGCAAAGCCTTAGGCGGTGCCTCCGGCGGTTATACCAGCGCTAAAAAAGAGATCGTCGGCCTGCTCCGGCAAAGGAGCCGTCCCTATCTGTTTTCCAACACCTTGGCTCCGGCCATTGCCGCCACCTCTCTTAAGGTATTCCAAATGCTGGAAAGCACCACGGCCTACCGGGATAAAGTGCATGAAAACGCCGCTTATTTTCGGGAAAAATTAAGCACTCTGGGCTTTGACGTATTGCCCGGCAACCATCCTATCGTTCCTATCATGCTGTATGATGCCAAGATCGCCGGTGAATTTGCCGCAAAAATGCTGGATAAAGGCGTTTATGTCATCGGCTTCTCTTATCCCGTAGTGCCGCAAGGCAAAGCTCGCATTCGTACTCAGATTTCCGCGGGCCACAGCAAGGCGGATCTGGATTTTGCCATCCAATGCTTCAAAGAAGTCAAGGAAGAAATGGGTTTGTAAACTGTTTCGATGATGTCGGCCGTGAGGCTGCAAGTACTTTACAATTTCCGGCTTTTGTCTCTTGCTGTTTATAGAAGTTTCGTCTGTTAATTATGATAAAATCTTGTCATGCCTAAGAGCCCCGGATCAAATGATCCGGGGCTCTTGCTGCTTATTATTGGATTTGTTATTCAATGGACAAGTCTATATGGCTTTAGCCAGGGAGGATGCCTGGCCAAAAGACTTTTACAGTATAATATCGGCATGGTGGTGGTATCTTGAAAAATGCTTGTTTAATCCCGGGCTTTGGTATGAATCAGCTCTACTAAGACGCCGTCTTTAAGGCCGAAGGCCAGGATCTCGGGGCCGATATCATGAACGGGAAGCACCACTTCCTGGCATTTGGCCAGTTCGGCTGCCACGTCGGGTACTTCGTAGGAGATGTGGTAGCGGGTCTTCATGATCTCCGGTACCGGAGAGTCCGCGTCAAAGGAAATATATTCCCAATGATAGGGATGTTCGTCCGGGTTGCTGACTGCCAGTTTCAGGTCGGCGATATATTCGTCATTTTCGCCTCTTTGCGTGCTAGGGATTCCGATATGCAATAATTCCATAATAATCCTCCTCCAAATTTTATTGTTTTCGATTTATTTTAGGCACAAGGTTAATGTTAATAGTAATTATTATTGATATATTTTTATTATATCATAAAAAAATAATAAGTCAAACCAAATTTTATAAAATTTTGTTTTACCTGGAAAAGAAGTTTTGCTATAATAGGGATGAAAATCCTAGTATTTTACTTTGATTTCTGGAACTTTTCGGAAAAATGGAAATTGAAGGATATGAGGCCGCTTCCCAAGAGAAACTAAATTGCAAAGGAGCGAAGCGATCATGGAAAAAACAGAAAAAGTAAAATTGCCGATTGTTGGCATGCATTGCGCTTCCTGTGCCGCCAATCTGACCAAGGCGCTGAATGCCCTGGAAGGCGTGGAGACGGCAGAGGTCAATTTTGCCGCCGAGCAAGCCGCCATTGTTTATAATCCTAAAAAACTGGGTCTGGATGAAATCAGCCGTACCGTAGCCAAAACAGGTTTTCAGGTGGGGCAATTTGAGAGCGCCGCGGATAAAGAGGAGCAAAAAAGAAAAGCCATGGCAGTGCAGAAAACAAAATTGGTTTGGGCCATTGTTTTTACCGTTCCTCTTTTGTCTCTGGCCATGGCGCCTATGCTTGGTTTGCAGGTGCCCGGTTTTCTCGATCCGATGCAACATGCCGCCCGCAATGCCATAGTACAGCTTTTGTTATGCTTGCCGGTAGTGGGGGTGGGTTATCAGTTTTATACGAGGGGATATCCCGCTTTGTTCCGGGGGCGCCCCGGTATGGATTCCCTCATTGCCATCGGTACGACGGCTTCCTTCTTGTATAGTTTTGTTTTTGTAATTTTGACTTTGCAGGGAGCAGCCCACGGCGTTCATTCCCTCTATTTTGAATCAACGGCCACCATCATTACCTTAGTGCTTCTGGGCAAATACCTGGAAAACCGTTCTAAAGGCAAAACCGGTGATGCCATTAAAAAGCTGATGGATCTGGCGCCCAAAAGTGGCCTGGTCATTCGGGACGGGCAGGAACTGGAGATCCCTCTGGAAGAGATACGGGTTGGGGATATCGTGGTGGTGAAACCGGGACAAAAGATCCCGGTGGACGGCAGGATCATCCAGGGTTCTACCAGCGTGGATCAGTCCATGTTGACTGGTGAAAGCATCCCGGTGGTAAAGAACGTGGGAGATGAAGTGGTGGGGGCGACCATCAATCAAAACGGTTCTATTCAATTTACTGTCACTAAGGTAGGGAAAGATATGGTTCTCTCCCAGATCATCCGTCTGGTGGAGGAAGCACAGGGTTCCAAAGCGCCCATTGCCAAACTGGCGGATATTATCTCCGGTTATTTTGTGCCGGTGGTCATTATCATTGCTTTGGCGGCCGGCCTATCCTGGTATTTTGCCGGGGAAGGTTTTGTATTTGCTTTAACCATTTTTGTTTCCGTTTTGGTCATTGCTTGTCCTTGTGCTTTGGGTCTGGCTACGCCCACTGCTATTATGGTGGGAACCGGCAAGGGAGCGGAGCTAGGCGTGCTCTTTAAGGATGCGGAAAGCTTGGAGCTGGCCCATAAAGTCAATGCGGTGGTTTTTGACAAGACCGGCACCATCACCCAGGGCAAGCCTCACCTGACCGATTTGATTGTTTTGGGCGGCGTGGAGGAAGAGCATGTTTTGCAACTGGCGGCGGCGGCGGAAGTGGCCTCCGAACACCCATTGGGCGAGGCAATTGTGCAAGCGGCCAAAGAAAAGAGTCTGAGTTTGCCGGAGGCAGCGGAATTTCGAGCGGTCACCGGAAAAGGCATTGTCGTAAAAATCGACGGTTCTTTGATTCGCCTGGGCAATGAAGCTCTCATGACGGAAACGGCCGTTTTCCTGGGTGAAGCCGTTGCCAAAGCAGAAGCTTTGGCCGCAGCCGGGAAGACGCCCATGTATTTGGCCAGAGATCAGGAGCTTTTGGCTATTTTGGCAGTAGCCGATATTTTGAAGGAGAACAGCAAATCTACCATTGCCCGGTTGCAAAGCATGGGTATCCGCACCATCATGATTACCGGCGACAATGAAAAAACGGCGCAAGCCATCGGCAAAGAGATCGGTATCGACCAGGTTTTTGCCCAGGTGTTGCCGGAGGATAAGGCGGCTAAGGTGAAAGAGCTGCAGGACACAGGCGCCACTGTTGCTATGGTGGGAGACGGCATCAACGATGCGCCGGCTTTGGCGCAGGCTCAGGTGGGCATCGCCATCGGTTCCGGCACGGATGTGGCTATTGAATCGGCGGATGTGGTACTGGTGCAAAACGATATTTCCCATGTCATCACCGCTTTTGCCATCAGCAGGGCCACCATGAAAAATATCAAGCAAAATCTGTTTTGGGCTTTCTGTTATAATGTGATCGGCATTCCCATTGCGGCGGGGCTTTTGCATCTTTTCGGCGGTCCGCTGCTGAACCCTATGCTGGCAGCTCTGGCCATGTCCTTCAGCTCGGTGTCGGTGGTAGGGAACGCTTTGCGGTTGAATTATTTCAAACCGGAATAACTGGCATAACGGATCAAAAAAGCGCGACCGGAAGGCGCGCTTTTTTGATGCTTAGCTAGCGTAGGGAAAACGTTTAAACGCAAAACACTCCAACTGTTCAACAGCGCTTTGAATTTTTGAATAAAGCATATAAAAATTTTTTCTTTTTGAAGATTTTCGGACTTTTTGATCGTCTTATACACAGGCAGGAAAGAGAATGGTGGTGAAAGCTTCTCAATGCATCATGACAATTTCAAATTGATCGTGAACCAGTATGAAAAACTGGTGTTCACCATCTGTTTCCAGTTGGTTCACGATTACGGGGAAGCTCAGAATCTGACCCAGGAGACATTCCTTTCCGCCTACCGGCACTTGGACAGCTGCCGGGAAGAAAATATCAAGCCCTGGCTGGCGCGGATCGCCGCCAATAAGGCCAAGGATTATTTGAAAAGCGCCTATATGCGCCGGGTGCACCCGGCGGAAGAGACGGAGCTGGAACCCTTGCTTTCCTGCCAGAACAACCCTATGGAGCTTTATATCGCCAGGGAGGAGCGGGAGCTGATCGCACAAAAGATCCGCTCTCTCCACGAACCTTACTTAAAGGTAGCGGTGCTTTATTTTCTGGAAGAGAAAAGCCCCGAGGAGATCGCACTTTTGTTGAAACGACCCAAAAAAACAGTGGAAACTCAGATCTACCGGGGCAAGATCCTGCTGCAAAACCTGTTAAAGGAGGCGGACCTGCATTGAAAACGCTCTTTGACGAAGATGGACATTTGACCGGTTATGCCATTAAACGGCTGTGCCAAGCGGATCTGGATGAGTTAGCCGCCTTAGAGGCGGCGGAACATCTGGCCTATTGCGACCGTTGTTTACTGAAATATACTTCTGCTTTGGAAAAAACAACACTCATGTCCCCACAGCGTTCCATAGCAACGGAGGTCTTGGCTAAAATCCGGCAAGAGACACGGCGGCTCTTCTTTAACCGCTATGCCACGGTGGCGGTAGCCGCCTGCCTGGCCATGGCCTTTTGGATTGGCGGCGTCTTCACCCCGCAGGTTACACCTGAAGAAAGCGAGATCTGGCAGACGGTAGCGGAAAGTACTGCGGCGCTGCAAGAAAGTACCCAAGAGCTTTCCCAACGCATTTCCGGTAATCTTTCCCGTTTTTTTCAGGATATCAGCAGTTTTGATCTGAAAGGAGTATTTGAGCATGAAGAAAAATAATTTTTTGATCTTCCTTTGTTCTCTGGTCCCGGGAGCGGGGCAAATGTATCAGGGGCTTATGAAAAAAGGCACTGCTTTGATGCTGTCATTTTTTGCCGTCCTTTTTTTCATTAACGCCTTGAACTTAGGACCTCTGGCAATTTTGTTGCCGGTGATCTGGTTTTATGCTTTTTTTGACACCTATAATATGAAGCTTTTAAGTGACGAAGAACGGACCAGAATAGACGATCGGTTTGCCTTTGGTTTAAATGATTTTTTAAAACGGGACCGGCACAATGTCTTGGCCAAACGCCATGTCTGGATAGGTGCCATTTGCATCTTCTTTGGTTTGTATATGCTGTTTGACAGCGTAGTGCGGCCTTATCTTTACCAGATATCCGAAAGGCTGCCCTGGCTTTATAATCTGATTTACCGGCTGCCTACCCTTGTAGTGGCGGTAGCGATTGTGGCTTTAGGTGTTTACCTCGTTCGTGGCGGCAAAAAGACAGAGACGCGCCCCGAAGAGGATTACCAGGAATTTACCGGTAATTCGGAAGTGGAAGTAAAAATGGCAACGGAAAGGGATGAGCGTCATGAATAACGGCCAGGAATATGCTGTGCCGGAAGAAACGGCAAAAGCTTCTCCTAAAACAGTAAACCAGGATACCCCTGTGCGGCCCGCCAAGCCCTCTAAGAAGCGGGCAACGGGCCGGCGGGTAGGCACCGTTACCTTCGGCCTGGCTTTGATCGCTGCGGGCTTGATACTGCTATATAGCCTGTTTGTCCCGGGATTTACGCTGACACAAATCCTGAAATGGTCGCCTCTCATTTTAGTAGCCTTGGGCGTGGAGATCCTGCTCAATTATTTTTTCCGCAAGGATGAGCTGCATTATGATTTTTTAAGCGGGTTGGTATGCTTTCTTTTGGTAGTGGGCGCCTTGGGGGCTGCTTTGGCCACGCCTTTTTATGATGCTTACGGCCCGCCGAAGGACATAGCGGAACGCCAGGCCGAAGCCCAGGTTTTTGACCTCTGTTATGATAAGCTGCAAAACAGTACCAAAATCGCGTCTATGGACATCAATGTGGACTTGAGCCGCAGCATCTATGAGTTGGATACGGACGATATCCAACTTCAGGCCAGTGACTGGGTATATGCTAACATTTCTCTGGCGGGCAATTTTCAGAATGCGGCGGAATTTGCCACTTATGCCAAAGATGTCTTGACCGTCATAAAGGATCTGCCGGTTTCTTTTGACAGCATTTCCTTTCACGGAAAGCAGGGAAACCAGATCTTCAATCTTAATGTGCAGGATCGCTTTCAAGCCAATCTGGCGGTTGCTGATCTGACGCAATTAGTCGCGGTGAGTGATGCTTCTTAGAAATATTTTAGACATAGCAATAAATTAAATTTTACCATAGGCACAAGAATGTGATTTTTAAATGTTTTGTAATATTATTTCATTGGGCAAAATTTTGACATAATAAAAAGAAAAGAGAGAACGTCGTTCTCTCTTTTCTTTTTAGCATTTTCAGTCTATCTAACCTAAGATTATTTCTCTCGTTTCTCCTATTTCCTCAATCCTGTGTGCTCTGTATGGAGTAAATGCAAATGATTTGCATTTACCATTATGCCTTTAACCGAATACTTGTCAAGGGGCAAACCGGTTTTTGATCGTTTCATCATTTATATACGGGCTTATGTGAATAGGCGAATGCTATCGTGGTTGAAAGAACGAAAGAGGACGGTACATCAATAGCGTTTAAGAATCGCTTGTTCGGTGTTGGCCTTCGGGGGTTTGAGGCGGTGTCATAAAGAATATTAATCGTGACAGCAAGAATATGAAAAAAGCTCTATTAGACGAAGCGGTAAAGATGGTTTATACTTGAAGACAATAAAGGGAGCTTGTTTATGAACAAGCAACACCTAAATTGCCAACCGTACGAATGTCCTTCCAAAAATAAAAAGCGCCTGTTGTCTTCCAGAGCAGCAGGCGCTTTTTATTTTATAATGAAAGATTTGCTTAATTAAGCTTTCAATTTGTCAATGAGATTGCTTAAGGTTTCGTTTGCATTGCCTAAAAGCAAAGTGACGCCGGATTTTTTGGTGTACAGAGAATTTTCTACGCCGGCATAACCGGGTTTTAAGTCATAGTTGCAAATGATGACGTGCTTAGCCTGGTCGGCGGCTAAAACAGGCATGCCGTAAATCGGGGTGCCTTCGGCATTCCTGGCGGCGGGATTGACAACATCATTGGCGCCGATGATGATGACGGCATCGCAGGTCTCGAATTCCGGATTGATGGTTTCCATTTCAAAAAGCTTTTCATAAGGAACGTCGGCTTCACAGAGAAGGACGTTCATATGGCCGGGCATACGGCCTGCCACCGGATGGATGGCAAATCGCACGTCGGCTCCCTTGGCTTCCAACAGGTCCGCCAACTGCTTTACCAGGTGCTGTGCCTGTGCCAGCGCCATGCCGTAGCCGGGGATGATGATGACCTTTTGCGCTGCTTTGAGGATTTCCACCGGGTCGGCTGCCGATACTTCGGCGGCAGCGGCTGTTTCTTCGTTGACAGGTTCTGCAGCCGGTGCGGCGGTTTGGGAGGCGGCGGCTGCTTTGGGGGCTGCCGAGGTTTTGCCTAAGAGGATATCTGCCAGGCTGCGCTTCATGGCATTGCACATGATTTGGGTAAGAAGCAGGCCGGAAGCACCTACGATACCGCCGATGACCACCAAAAGCGGATCTCCGATGGCCATACCGGCGATGGCGCCGGCCACGCCGCTTAGGGAATTCAAGAGGGAGATGGTGATGGGCATATCCGCGCCGCCCACCCGGATGGCGAAAGCAACGCCAAAGAAAGCGCTGAACAAAGTCAATAAAGCAATGATCCAACCCTGGGGTTGCACAATAACCGCAATGATACCCACCAGAAGCAGGATAACGGTGATCTTAATAATGGTCTGGTGCCCCTGCCAAACCACGGGCCTTTGAGACAATAGCTTATGGAGCTTACCGGCGGCGACCAAACTGCCCAGAAGGGTGACCATACCTACCGCCAGAGCGATGGCTCCGGTGGCCTTGGCAAATATCGTGTAGTCCCCGGGGTTGACCAAGGCCAGGATGGCGACAAAAGCGGAAGCCGCGCCGCCAAAACCGTTCAACAAAGCGACCATTTGTGGCATTTCGATCATTTTGATCTTGGCGGCAATGATAAGGCCGATTATAATGCCAATGGCCATGGCGATCCAAAGGAAAGCGCCGGAGAGAATGTCATAACGCACTAAAGTGATAATAATAGCAAGGGCGACGCTGATGCAACTGAGCAGATTGCCTTTGACGGCGGTCTTAACCTTGCTCATCATGGCGATGCCGCATAAAACCCCTAAAGAAAGAATGGCGCATAAAATATAATAAACTGCGTTGCTCATTATTCCGCCCCCTTGGATTTAAACATCTTCAGCATGCGGTGGGTGACGCCGAAGCCTCCCGCCACATTGATCATGGCTAAAATGATGGCAATAAAGCCAAGAACCTTGTTGTGCATGCCGCAAGCGGCGGCGGTGGCGGTGAGGGCGCCCAGGATGGTGATACCGGATAAGGCGTTCATTCCGGACATCAAGGGGGTATGCAGCAGGCTGGGAACATTTTTGATTATTTTATAGCCGACTATAGTTGCAATGATAAAGAGAACAATCAAAAGGAGTTCTTTCATGGATGGTACCTCCGTTTTCTTTTTCAGTAGCAAAGATGATAGGATGCAGAGGACAAAAGGACAAAAAAGGGGGGATCTCCCAGCCGGAAAATCCCCCCGTACGGAACTTACAGGCCCATAGCCTCTTTGGCTCCGGCGTGAACGATCTTGCCGTCGATGGTAACTAAAATAGAGGAAACAATCTCATCGTTCGTGTCCAAAGAGATCTTACCGTCTTTGGTCAGGAAATGGACGAGATTGTAAATATTGTTGGCAAACATCCAGGTGGAGCTAGTGGGCAGCATACCGGGTATGTTCTTGATCCCTTCAATGATAACGCCGTGTTTCTGCTCAATGGTGCCGGGAGGCGTGATGGCGCAGTTGCCGCCTTGGTCAATGGAGATATCTACGATAACAGAGCCGGGAGCCATCGCTGCAACCATTTCTTCCGTAATCAGGATAGGTGCCTTTTTGCCGGGGATCAAAGCGCTGCAGAAAACGATGTCCATTTGGGCGATGGTATCTTTTAAAGCGGCTCTTTCTTTCACCAGCCATTCTTCAGGGAGGGAATTGGCATAGCCGCCTTTGCCTACCGCTAATTCGGCAGGAACGGTGGTCTCAACGATCTTGGCGCCCAAGCTTTTGGCTTGCTCGGCGGCATCGGGACGGATATCAGCCACATGCACCACCGCGCCTAATCGTTTGGCTGTTGCAATAGCTTGCAAGCCGGCGACGCCGGCGCCGATGACCATGACATTGGCGGGCTTGATCATCCCTACGGCGCAGAAGATCTGGGGCATGAATTTGGACAGATGATTGGCAGCCATCAGGATGCCTTTATAGCCGGCACAGGTGCTCATGGAAGTGAGTGCATCCATATTCTGCGCTCTGGAAATACGGGGAACACCGTCTAAGGTAAGGCCGATGACACCCTTGGCCGCCATTTTTTTCACCATTTCATGGTTGACGGGGGAAGCGGGATGGATGAAGGTAATGAGGTATTGCCCGCTTTTCATCATATCTATTTCATGGAGGTTCTTTTCTTCATTGAAGAGGGGTTCTTTTACTTTCAGGATGACATCGGCCTGGCTGTAAATCTCCGACACATCGCTTATGAGTTTGGCGCCGGCTGCCGCGTATTGCTGGTCTTGGTAAAAAGAACCTTCGCCTGCGCCTTTCTCCACGAGTACGGCGGCGCCGTCTGTGATAAATTTCTGAACGGTTTCAGGGGTTGCGGACACACGCTTTTCACCATGCATAATCTCTTTGGGAATCCCGATAATCATTTTGTTTGCCTCCTAAAAAAGTTGTTTTGTTTTCGGCTTTCCGTCGAAAGTAAGCGCCCGGTCTTGCAATCGGTATCCTACAAGAATATGGTAGCACTTTTTGTATATAGGCACAAGCAAATTGTATAAAGATTCATTGATTTTTTTCATTTTTATTATAAAAAAAGACCGTTTTTTTAATATACAGAATTGTCCGACTAATACGATAAATCAAGTTGTCTCAAATGACAAAAAAGCACGCTTTTCGCTGGTAAAATACACATATGTATGCATGTTCCATAAAGTGAATTTTAGGCGAAACGGCTAGGAATACCGGAGTTTCAAGTGACGTTTTTGGCCTTGAAAGCGGAATAGTATAAAAATGCTGTACAATTATAAAAATTATATAATGTCTGACAACATTTGAATATTGAATTGATTGGCTTGGACGGTAAAACGGCAAGAAAAAGCGATACCATAAAAAAGCCCGGAATGCGTAATGCATTCCGGGGAAAAGAGAGGGATTTGCTATCGATATCACGGGTTCTTGGAGCGGAGAACGGGAAAAATTAATTTCCGGTATTACAAGCTTGCGAGGGTAAGGGGAAAGAGCGGTTTCTCCTCTGCTATGGCGGCGTTCCTGCGGGAAGAATCGGCCGGAGCTGTCGGATTGGAGCGAAGAAGAGAACTTTTCTTTATTTCAGGAGCGAAGCCCCGCTTTTCTGATAACTACAGGATTAGAGATATGGAGCATTTCCACTGCGGTTAGCGGTATTTTGTTTCTTTCGTCAATTCGGCGCAAAAGCCGCTTCCTTATCCCTTGTATTCCGACAGTTTAAAGTGAACGGTTTTTTGTTCATCGTTTTGTACTAGCACCATGTTGATGGTATCGCCAACCTTATATTGTTCAAGGGCTTTATTCAAAGCGGAGATGCTTTCCACCACTTGGCCGCCAACGGATAAAACGCGGCTGCCCGATTGAATGCCGGCGCGATCCGCATTGGAATCCGGTGTGACCTGCTGCACATAAACGCCGGTGCTTTGCACCCGATACATCATGGCCATTTGGGGAGTGGAAATGTCAATGAAATTCATGCCGATATCGATACGGCCTTGTACGTAGCCATGATTTTTCAAATCCGCCACCACCGTTTTTACCAAATTGCTGGGAATGGCAAAACCCAGCCCCTCCACATCGTTACCGGAAGATTTGGCCACGACCAGGCCGATCAGTTGGCCATTGCCGTCAAACAGGCCGCCGCCGGAGTTACCGGGGTTAATGGCTGCATTAGTCTGAAGCAGGTGCATGGTAGTATTATCCAATTCGATCTCTCTGTCCAGCGCACTGATGATGCCGTCTGTCACCGTACCGCCCAGCTGTCCTAGGGGATTGCCGATGGCGACGGCCAGTTCGCCTACGATCAGCTGGTCAGAGTCGCCAAACACTACCGGGGTCAAGCCTGTTGCCGCAATTTTTAATAAAGCAATATCGGTCTTGCTGTCGGCTCCGATCACTTTGCCCTGATAGGAATTGCCGTTTTTTAAGGTAATGGTGATCTTATTGGCGCCGTCAATCACATGGTTATTGGTGACGATGTAGCCGTCCGAGCTGAGGATGACGCCGCTGCCCGCGCCGCTGGCGATATATTGGCCGATAAACATCCCTGTTTGTACCGATTCTGTGGTAATTTCCACCACGGAGTTGGCGGTGGCTGCCGCGACTTCAGCCACCGAGAGGCCCGATGTGGTGCTGATTAGGTTCTGGGTTGGCAAAGTGCTTACTGCGGCAGGAATGCCTTGTGTTACAGAGGCTTCCTGGTGATTGCCTGTCCAAAGTCCGAAGACGAAGCCACAAGCGCTGGCGGTAAGAATGCTGAAAGCAATGACGCAAGCTGCCGCGCCTTTGCTCAGGAAGCTTTTTTCTTTATGCCTTTTGATTTTTTTGGTTTCGTTGTGGCAGAAAGAAGAGTTTGTGAGAGGCTCCACATTGACCTGGTTATCGGCATCGGGAGAGAAACTTTGAAAGGGTTGCGTGCTTACCGGGTTATCGGCATCGGCGGGAGAGGAGTTTTGAAGCGTTTGCGTGTTTGTCTTGCTGTCGGAATCGGTAGGCAAAGATTCTGCAAGGGGACCTGTGTCTGCTGCGCTATCGGTAGTGGTAGCCTTCTCTTGCAAATAAAAAATAAATGCTTGGTTTTCATATTCGTCATGAGAATCCATGATTGCCGCCTCCTTTTATATTCTTGCTATGCTTGTAGAATAATCGCTGCAAGTGAGACTGAATTGTTGATTGTGTGAAAAAATTATGAAAGAATGAATGGTTCAATACTGCAAGCGAGATTGTGTGTTCATAAGGCTTTGTTGCGCAAGACCATACTGACATATAATGGAAAAAATAGCCGGCTTGCAGTGAATCCTGTAAAGCTTGGCTTTTTCCCCAGGAATCGCCAGAGCAGGCATGGCACAAAACTTGTACAAGGCTCATAAAATGACAATATAACAGCTTGCCCTTCCAGGATGCCGGAGGGTGAAAAACAAAAATCTGCTGTTAAAATAAACCTCAAAAGGAGGAACTAGATCAATGTCTATGCCTGGTAAATACCATTGCCCCATCAGCCGGGATCAGGCCATTACCAACCTGATCGACTCGGTAGCGATGGAACAAGCAGCTCTTTCCCGCATTCTGTGTGCAGAAAGTGAGAAGCTGAAAAAAATCACCTATGCTCCTTGTGTTCATTCCAACACGCTGCTTTGTGCCAATAAATCCGTAAAAGAAATGGTCAATGCCGTTGCGCTCTTGGAGATGATCTTAAAAGCTAAGCTGGAGCTTGTCTCCTGCAAAATCTGCGAACCGGATTGCTAATTTTGTTTGTTCCGTTTAAGAGGTGCTTCGGCACCTCTTTTTTATTGAAAGCAAGAAAAATTGACTTCAAAAGGGATGCGAAAGGCGTATCCCTTTACAAATGACAGATCCTGTTGACGGAGCTTAGAATTGTCCTATTGTCAAGGCGGCAATGTTGCGTTAAGATATAGGAGATAATATTATTGTCAACTGGAGGAATCTGACATGAGCATGACGATGACAAGAGAACAAGCCTGGAATTTATTGACTCAATACAACAAAGAAACCTTCCATTTGCAGCATGCGCAAATCGTGGAAGGTGTTATGCGTTATTTTGCTAGAGAGCTTGGCTTTGAAGAGGAAGAGGATTTTTGGGGTATCGTAGGCCTGTTGCATGATCTGGATTTTGAGATGTATCCGGAGGAACACTGTACGAAAAGCCAGGAGATCATGAAGGAACTGGCCTTAGACGAACGTATCATCCATGCCACCGCAAGCCACGGCTATGCGGTGACCGTCGATATCGAGCCGGAGCATATCATGGAAAAGGTGCTTTATGCCACAGACGAGTTGACGGGATTAATCGGCGCCGTGGCCTTGATGCGGCCCTCCAAGAGCGTATCGGATCTGGAAGTGAAATCGGTTAAGAAAAAATATAAAACAGCCAACTTTGCCGCCGGTTGCTCCAGGGAAGTAATCCAGCGGGGCGCCGAAATGTTGGGTTGGGAGCTGGATGATTTGATTGGCCGCACCATCCTGGCTATGCGCCAGTGTGAGGCGGTGCAATAGCTTTGCCTGCGGGCTGAACATCCTTGGGGAGCGGTGGTGCTGTGTAGGCTGCCGGCAGTGAAGAAAGAGACGTAAAATCAAAAGCTCCTTTCTGTCTTCAGATTGTACCGCGACACAAAAAACGGACATTGCAAAAGAGCCCCCGAACGTAGGAAAATAAAACTACGATCGGGGGTTTTGTAATGAAGAGACAATGGACAGATATAAAGGGAATGGA
>JAVBWO010000026.1:0-31504 GCA_036677375.1 Bacillota bacterium | reverse complement strand
AGCCTTGTCAAGTCCAGGTTTTTCCTGCCTTCCCTTACCCCTTCAATGCCTTTCCTCATCCGTGCGAACTTCGCTATAATATCATTTCTTCCCTTCTCTTGTCAACTACTTTTTTGACAAATTTCGTGGAAATTTTTCATTTGACCTTATAGCGTGACGAACGAATTCATGTTAGCACAATATAGCATGTCCTGTCAATTAATTTTTATGAATTTTTTTATGAAATTTTTTCCTAGCGGCATCAAAAAACAGCCTGCATTTTACAGGCTGCTTATTTCATCTCCTTTAGTCTCTGGGGCGCATGGTGGGAAATAACAGCACATCCCGAATCGATGCGGCGTCCGTCAAAAGCATGACCAAGCGGTCAATGCCAATACCCAAACCACCGGTAGGCGGCATGCCGTACTCTAGAGCATTGACAAAATCTTCGTCTAACACATGAGCTTCCTCGTCACCGGCCGCCCGCTGCCGTGCCTGTTCCAAAAAACGCTCCTTCTGATCAATGGGATCGTTTAATTCGGAGAAAGCATTGGCAAGCTCTCTGGCATAAGCAAAAGCCTCAAACCGGTAGGTAAAAGCAGGATCATCGCTTTTGCGTTTGGCCAAGGGTGAAATCTCAATAGGATAATCCAGAATAAAGGTAGGTTGTATCAATTTTTCTTCCACAAAGGTCTCAAAAAAAAGATTCAAGATCTGTCCTTTGGTTTGGCCTGCTTCCGTTTCCACATGATGCAACGCAGCTGCTTGATGTGCTTCTTCATCTGACTTTATGGAGCGGAAATCAACGCCGGAAAATTCTTTCACGGCATCCAACATGGTCATGCGCCGCCAGGGCGGCGTGAAATCCAGTTCCTCACCCTGATAGAGGACTTTTGTGGTGCCCAAGACCTTTTGCGCCACCATGGCGATCATATCCTCGGTGATTTTCATCATATCCTCGTAATCACCAAAGGCTTGGTAAAGTTCCAGCAAGGTAAACTCCGGATTATGCCGGACCGAGATTCCTTCGTTGCGGAAGACCCGGCCGATCTCATAAACACGATCCAAACCCCCAACAATCAAACGTTTTAAATGTAGTTCCAAAGCAATACGCAAATACAGATCAATATCCAAAGCATTATGATGAGTGATAAAAGGCCTGGCGGCAGCGCCACCGGGAATGGTGTGGAGCATAGGCGTTTCCACTTCCAAAAAGCCCAAACCATCCAGGTACTCGCGAATTCCCCGGATGATGAGGCTTCTTGATACAAAAGTATCCCGCACCTCCGGATTGACGACAAGATCCAAATACCGTTGGCGGTAACGGGCCTCCACATCCTTTAGGCCATGCCATTTTTCTGGCAGAGGATGCAAACTCTTGGATAAAAAAGTGATCTCCGACGCATGCAGAGAGATCTCCCCTCTTTTGGTGCGAAAGACCGTTCCACGAACACCTAAAATATCCCCTATGTCTATCTGGTTCAATAAGGCGTATTGTTCTTCGCCTACGCCGTCTTGACGGATGTACACTTGCATTTGACCGGAAACATCTGCGATATCCGCAAAGGAAGCTTTGCCATGATGGCGCAACGCCATGACCCGACCGGCAATGATTTCCTCCCGCCCTTCCAATTCTTCAAAATGTTCAAGGATTTCCATTGCCTTTTTGGTACGCCGAAAAGCCTTGCCAAAAGGGTCGATCCCCAAATCGCGTAAGGCCTGCATTTTCTCACGGCGCACCATAAGTTGCTCGTTTAGTTCGGCGGCTTGCTCTTCTCCTTCGGTTACAGTTCGTTCTTCTACCACAATTGTTCGCTCCTTTTATTTACGAATGGAAAGGATTTTTAAATGCATGGTTCCCGCAGGGACCGCTACATCCACCGTTTGTCCTACTACAGCACCTAAAATTCCTTTCCCAATGGGACTTTCATTAGAAATCTTTGCCTGAGAAGGATCTGCTTCCACAGAACCTACAATGGTATATTCATATTCGGCTTCGTTATCCATGTTTTGCATCCGCACGGTAGAACCTACGGAAACAGCGTCGATATTGACCTCATTTTCATCGATTACCTTGGCATTACGCAGTTTTTTCTCAAGAGCCATAATGGTTCCTTCGATGAAGGCCTGTTCATTTTTGGCGTCTTCGTATTCGGAGTTTTCGCTGATATCTCCAAATTCGATTGCTTGTCTGATACGGGCTGCAATTTCTTTTCTACGCACTGTCTTCAGATATTCCAGATCCTCTTCCATTTTTTTCAAACCCTCTAGGGTCATAATGGTTTCATTCTCAGACATCATCCATTCTCCTTTGTACTTTTGTTTTGCCAAAGTTTATGTTTTTTTGTTTCAAAATATACTAATAACAAGCATTCCCAATGTATTAGGAATGCTTGTTGACAAACAAGGAATATTGAAAAGCTGACTCTAAATATTTAATTCAATATAGGCATTATAGGCTCTTAGAATCATCTTGTCAAGTAGCAGGAAAAACTTCCGACAACTACCTCGCTGTTTTTGATCTAAGCTTATTTTTTCAATTCTGCACCGTTTCTCTGTTTCAAAAAAATTATTTTTGCTAATAATATTTAATGAATATGGTCTCTAGATTTCCTCCACCACCTGCCAAAGGGCGGCAGCCAAACCCGCAGGCAAAAAGCCCCGCGTAAAGGGGCATCTGCTATACCAAATGCCAGGCACAGCTGTAAGACTCTCTTTTAAATGACAAGACTGTCCCGGGACATCTTCCCCCGGGGTTAGCGCAATGGTATAGCCTTTCGAAGGGGATAGGACAGGTAAAGCAACACCCTTTTTCCGGTAAAGCTGAGCGGCAATAACAGCCGCTTGACGGCCTTGCAAGAAAACCCAGGCACCGGCCGATGACAAATAATCCGCTGCTCCCGCTGCCCACATTCCGTCTGCATGGGTCAGGATAATATCCTTTCCCTGAAAACCGCGCAACGCCGCCTCCGCCTCTTCCAGCAAAGCAACCATTGCCATGGGCCGCCCATCCGCCACAGGTATGGGAACAGTTTCCGGTAGGATTTCCCTGCACACCATAGGCATGCCCACTACAACGCCTCCCAGTCTTTTAGCATCCAAGAGTTGTTCGATTAAATATTTTTTTTGTTCCGCCTTCTCTTTCGCCCAAAATTGACGCTGTGGCAAAAGCGGCACGCCGTAAACCGGTAAATTCCGGATACGGCCCCATAGCCGCCGACGGCAGCGCAAACCAAAAAACAGACAAAAAAAACACAAAAAATGTAAAGAAAAAGAAAAACCCCTGCCGTCACAGGGGAGGAAATAAAACAAATATACCGCCTTCAGCGGCTTTTTTCCCTTCATAAAGCATTCCCTCCGGCAGATCCGGCTTTATACTTTATATATAATCCGCAGAGAAAATCTTTAGACCGATTCCGGTACTGCCAGCGAAATTTCCTTGGCGTAAGCGTCCAATACCTCCAACAATTCTATTAAACTCTCCTGCTGATTGATGATATTACGCATAGCGGAAGCTCCACGGTATCCCTTGATATACCAAGCCAGATGTTTGCGCATTTGCTGCAAGCCCCGTTTCTCTCCGCAACGGGCTATTTCTTCCGCCAGTTGCTCTTTGGCCACAGCTATCACCTCACAGAAGGCGGGGCGCCCCAAGACGGGCAACCCCTGCTGTAAACGGACGGCGTCCCGTACCAACCACGGATTTCCCAGCATACCCCTGCCAATCATTACCGCTGCGCAACCGCTCTCCTCTAAATGCCCTGCCGTTTCCTCCGGCCGGAAAATATCTCCGTTGCCGATGACAGGCACTGTTACAGCTTCAGCCACCCGGCGAATGGCCTCCCAATCCGCTTTGCCGCCGTAATATTCCTCCCGGGTGCGGCCATGAACAATAATAGCCTGTGCTCCAGCTCCCTCCATTGCCTGGGCAAAATTCTCCGCATTGACGCTTTGCGCCGTCATGCCTTTGCGTATCTTCACCGTTACCGGTAATGCCACAGCATAACGAATGGCCGTTACGATCTGTGCCGCCAGTTCAGGCCTTTGCATAAGGTTGCATCCCTCGCCATTTCTCACGATCTTAGGAGCGGGGCAGCCCATATTGATATCGATCATGGAAGCTCCCATGGCTTCCACCATTTTTGCCGCCTCCGCCATGACCTCCGGTTCGCTGCCGCAAAGCTGCACCGCCACCGGTCGGCTTTCGCCTGTCAGCTCCAGCATGGCAAGGGTCTCCTTATTTTTATAAACCAATGCTTTATCGCTGATCATTTCTGTAAAAACTAATCCGGCGCCCATTCTATGCAACACATTCCGAAAGGGCCGGTCTGTAATGCCGGCCATCGGGGCGGTCCATATTTTATTATTTAGCTGTAAATTGCCGATCTGCAAGACAGTCGTCCCCCATGACCTTTCTATTTTGGACCTGGCTCATAGCAGAACCCGCCCCCTCTTTCATCCAAAAACAGTACTGATACCAACTGACACAAATGCTAAAGCATAGGTTTATTTATTTTTTGCCAGATCAGATAAAGGCCTTCCATGGTTAAGGAGGTATCCACCTGGTCGATATGATGACAGACTGTTGCCATCTGGCTCGCTAAACCGCCGGTAGCAACTACGGTACAAGTTCCTCCCAGTTCCCGCCATATTTGCTCGATCAAGCTGTCTACCATATAAGCACAACCCAGCACAACACCGGAACGGATGCATTCATCAGTATTTTTGCCAATGGCGCGGTCAGGAGCCGTTAGAGAGACCATCGGCAATTTGGCCGTACCACTGAATAAAGCTTCCGCTGAAAGATGAAGCCCCGGCGCAATCGCCCCGCCCAAATACTCCCCTTTGGCGGAGACACAATCAAAGGTAGTGGCGGTACCAAAATCCAGTACGATCAAAGGACCTCCGTATTTGGCAAAACCGGCCACGCCGTTGACGATACGGTCGGCGCCTACCTGGGTGGGCTCATCCATTAGAATAGGCATGCCGGTATCGGTAGCATAGGTCACGATCAAAGGCTCTTGCCGCAGGTACTTTTGACAGAGCTCATCAAAAGTCTTGGTAAGAGAAGGTACGACCGAAGCCATTGCAATACCTTCCACCTCCTGGAAGCAGTGTCCCGTAGCTAAAAAGAACTGCCGCAGCAGCAGGCCGTATTCATCCGCCGTTTTGTTACGGTTGCTTTCCGCGCGGAACATATCTACCTGCACACCTTCCCGGTAAAAAGCAAAAACCACATTGGTATTGCCGATATCGATAGTCAACAGCATGGTGATACCTCCATATTTAAAATCATTTTCGCATGGCCTGTTAGACCTTGTATTGCTTTATAAAATATAATACATGAAATCATTTTTATTTTACTGTCTCTTTTTTATCATAGCAAGAGATTTTTATTTGGTATCAAAAGCATCTGCATTGAGACAAACCAATATTTCTCTTCCTCATTTTTTCTTTAGGATCAATTTTTTACCTTTTTACCATTGAAAATCCGCTTTTCTCTACTGAAAGAGTAATCCGTACCGCTAAGACAGTCTTAATAATCTCTAAAGGCAAATAAGGCAAGGCTCCCGCAACGATTGCCGCCGGCAAACTCATTTCTGTCACTGCGGCCAGACGTAAGACTCCAAATGTATAAATGATTAAAAGACCCAAGAAACAGGCAAGAAGATAAGAAAGCCATCTTTTACCGGAACAAAGCCTGCCCTTCACAGCACCAATCACGGCCGCCGCCGGCAGAAAAGCCAATAGGAACCCCCCTGTCGGCCCAGCCGTCACACCCAGTCCGGACAGCCCTTGCGCAAATACGGGAAGCCCCACCGCCCCTGCCAGTATGTAAACGGCCATGGTCAAAGCACCGTAGGTCCCACCCAAAAGCAATGCGGTAAGCATCACAGCCATGGTCTGCAGCGTTAGAGGCACCGGCGAGAAAGGCAGCGGCAGGGATATTTGGGAACAAACCGCACAGACCGCCACCATAAGGCCGGTAACGGTAATGACACGAATAGGATTCGTTTTATGGATGTTACGCATGGAATGCAGCCTCCTGCAAGAGAATATCTCCGGCAATGATCTGCCGCCGGCCGCCTTCGGCTTCCTCTAATACCAGACAGCCCTCTTCATCCAAGTCCACAGCAAGACCTTGGAATTTTCCCTGCGGTGTCACGACAGACACCTGACTTCCCAACATGACGGCGTTTTTTTGCCATCTCTCCCGGATGGGGGCAAAGCCTTCTCGTTCCAGTAAATCATAGTTTTCTTCCAAAGCATTCAAGACAGCGGCGGCTATCATCCCCCGGGCAGGCGGCGTATTCCCCGCCAAAGCCAAGGATGTAGCCGTCTTTTCTATTTCCGGCGGCAGCGATGTAAGACCGACGTTAATACCGATGCCCATAATAAGCCAATGGATGCCGTCTATATCTCCCTGCATCTCTCCTAAAATACCGCAGACCTTGCGTCCGCCGATCAAGACGTCATTGGGCCACTTGATACCCGCTTCATAACCCATATCCCGCAAAGCCTGGGCAACACCCACCGCCGTGGACAGCGTAAAAAGAGCGGCCTGACGGGAAGGCAATTGGGGGCGCAGCAGAAGAGACATCCAGATACCCGTACCGGCAGGAGCGATCCAGCCACGGCCCAAACGTCCCCGCCCGGCGGTCTGCTCATCGGCAAAAAGCACCGTGCCGGCCACAGTCTCCGCTGCCAGCCGCCTCAGCGCTGTATTCGTGGAAGACACTTGCTGTTTATAAATAATATTCTGCCCAAGATACCGGGTCTTTAAAAATGGGCGGATCTCCCCCGGCAATAAAGAGTCCGGCACAGAAAGCAGGGTATAACCTGCGCCGCGCCGGGCTTTGATTTGATAACCCTCATCCTCCAGCCGCTTGATATGCTTCCATACCGCCGTCCGGGAAATGCCCAGCGCTTCACTGATAGCTTCACCGGAGATATAAGAGTTCTCTTTTAAGAGTTGTAAAATTTTTTGCCGCATACTTGTTAACCTCTTTTCTTTGACGGTTAACAGTATACCATGTCTTGCCTGATAAAACAAGATTTTTAATAAAAATTATGTTGGGTTTATTCCCCACAGGATATCCCGCCTCTTTTACAAGGTATAGCCTTTTTTGCCGAGAAGTCCGCCAGCCGCATACCGTTTAGCGTTACTAAAATATTAGCCCCCATATCCGCTACTATCGCCAGCCACAAAGTGAGCCAACCCGGGAAAATAGCCAGAAAAACCAAAACTTTCAAAGCAATGGCAAAAACTATGTTTTGCCGAATGACTTTCAAAGCGCGGCGGCTCAAACCGATGACATAAGGGATTTTGGTCAGATCATCCGACATCAAAGCGATATCTGCCACTTCCAAAGCAGTGTCGGAACCTGCCACCCCCATGGCCGCCGCAATATTGGCAGCAGCCATGGCAGGCGCGTCGTTGATGCCGTCCCCCACCATAAGCACGGAACCTTCCTTTTTGTATTCCTCCACCAAATGAAGCTTACCCTCAGGCAAAAGGTCGGCTTCCACTTTGTCAATCCCGATCATAGAACCAATATCATTGGCCGCCATGCTATGGTCACCTGTCAGCATTACGGATTGCCGTATGCCTAGCCGCCGCAGCTCCGCTAAAGCTGCCGCCGCTTCCGGCCGCACCGTGTCAGCCAGGGCCAGGCACCCTAAAAGCTTACCGTCTTCCGTCAGGGCAACTACGGTCATGCCTTGCGTCTGCCACTCTTCCCATTGTCCCGCCATGAACTGTGGCAATTGCTCCAGTGGCTTTCCAATCCGCAGAAGATGCCCTTCCCATGTCGCTTCCGCCCCTTGTCCGGCAATCAAACGAAAATCGGTCGTTTCCGGCCAGGCAATTTCCTGCTCCTTGGCAGCCCGGCAAATCGCGAGAGCCAGGGGATGCTGGGAATGACGCTCCACCGCCGCCGCTTTGGCCAGCAACTCTTTTTCTTTGCCCTCAAGGGACATGATTCCCGCCAGGCCATGTTTCCCAAAGGTCAGCGTTCCGGTCTTGTCAAAGAGAGCAATCTCGGTAGCGGCCAGTTTTTCCAGTTCCGCTCCACCCTTAATAATGACGCCATTTTTTGCCGCATTACCCACCGCCGCTACCAGTACCACCGGTGTCGTAATCACCAAAGCGCAAGGACAAGCTACCACCAGCAGGGCCAAGCCGTTATAGATCCAGATATGCCAGGCCAAACCCAAGAGCAAGGGCGGCAGTAGCGCCAAGAGGCCGGCCAATATCATTACAATAGGTGTATAAACCGCAGCAAAACGGTTGATAAAGGTCTGATACGTTACTTCCTTATTTTGTGCGGCTTCCACCAGTTTAACAATCTGCGCCATCGTGCTGTCCGCCGCTGTTTTTTCCACCTCAATGGTCAAACTGCCCATCTCGTTGGTACTGCCGGAAAGAACACGGCTGCCTACGGTTTTTTCCACAGGAGTTGCCTCCCCGGTGATGGCTGCTTCGTTCACATGGGAATAACCGGCTGTCACCCGGCCGTCCACCGGAATTTTCTGTCCAGCCTTCACCAAAAGATGCTGTCCGATGGTCACATCGGTGGCAGGCACCTGCCTCTCGCCCTCCGGTGTTATCAAAGTCGCCAATTCCGGTACGTTCTCCATCAATTTCTCCAATGCGCGCCTGGTGGTGCCTGCTGTGTAGCTTTCCAGCCAATCCGACATGGCAAAGAGCCAGGCGACGATGGCGCCTTCCTTCCATTCGCCAATGCAAAGAGCGCCGATCACCGCTACTGCCATAAGCACGCTCATATCAAAGTGGAAATGCCCTAGATTGCGCACTGCTTTCCCCAAAGTGCGTCCGCCTCCTATCAGGATGGCTAAGAGCAAGATGCTTCTGCCCCACCAAGGGTTCTCAAAAAAACCCAAGAGGATCAAACCGCAAACCAAAACCAACGCTCCTGCCAACGCGGGCACTACCATGGTTTTATTAAGCTTGCCTTCTTTCTTTTGAGCGGGATTTTCCCGCGAGAGGAGATATCCTTCCTCTTTTGCCAAGCGTCTTAAAGCTTCCGGCGGTGCATCTCCTTCAATCATAAGAGTAGCGGCGGCAAAATTGACTTCCGCTTTTTGAACGCCGGGCAAGGCGCTGACATTCTGCGCAAACTTCCTGGCACAGTCGGCGCAATCCATGCCTTGAATGTAATACTTGCCTGTCATGTTTTCCGCCTCTACTTTCCGGATTCTCCCACGTGATTCCAGTGCGATTCCGCTTGTTTCAAAATAGCAACTACATGGTCATCGTCTAAAGAATAATATACATATTTTCCTTTTTTCTCATAGCGGGCTAAGCCAACCATATACAAACCGCGCAAATGATGGGAAGCCGCCGCCACCGAGATGCCCGCCGCCTCGGCGATATTGCAGACACAGCTCTCTCCGGCATAAAGCAGGATATAGGCGATCCGCACCCTGTTTTCATCCGCCAGCGCCTTAAACAGTTGGGCAATGCCTCTACCCGCCCCCGCTTTATCACGAAACATGTCTGGTACACGCTCTCCCGCCCATTTCGGCTCTTCTTGGCAAAATTGATGCTTTAAAATTGGCTCCTTTTCTTCTGTCATGACTATCCCTCATTTCAATCTTTATCGGTCAAACATTCAAACATATGTTTGAATGTAATTATAAACAATTGCTCTTCTGCTGTCAATTGTTGAAGCAATACTTTTACCATCTTTTTCAAAATTTATATTGGTAAGCTTGCCTGATTCCAGTGATAAAAACGACCGCCCTTTAAAAGGCGGTCGTTTTTACAGCCGGTAAGCCATTTTTTACTTGCACTTACAGTACTTAGGATGGTGGTGGTGATGACGGTGATGACGATGGCACTCATCCTCAACTTCTTCGCAGGGGGGAAGAGTGGTTTTGCAGCAGTAGAAGCATTCTTCTTCTTCTTCCCCAGCCTTGCAGGCGCACTCCACATAGATGCGGTACAAGGCGGCCAGTTGCTGCGCATGCTCCCGTTCGTCGTTTAAAATGCAAAGGACAATTTCCTTATGCTGCATATCGGTAAGACATTGTGCCAACTGTTCGTAAAAAGCCACATCGTCCATCTCGGCACAAATGGCTTTTTTCAGCCCCTTGCAGATGTTTTTGGGCCGTTTCACACAAACCCTGGGAGCCGGGAAGCATTCACAGGTCAAATCCCGGTAAATTTCCTGTAGTAACCGGAAATGCCTCTTTTCATCCAAACGAATACCGATAAGCATTTCTTTATCCGATTCGCATTGAGCCAATTCGGCTAAATAACGGTATCTGCGGGCCGCGCGCAATTCATCTTTCATTGCCTCTCTGAGCATCGCTTTTACATCACAGGCACCGGCAGCCGCCAGAACGCTTACATCACACTCGCAACCTTCATAAAACGGAACGTCTGTTTTTATACATTTGCACTTCTTCGACATAACATAACCTCCTATTTCTCACTATGGAGTAGTTATGTTATAATCTATTTTTCTCACGACGGATTGGTGCTTGTCTTAGGCAATTTATATGTCTATTTTTGCGTACCAGGCCCATATAAGGGCCCTCCGTATTTCTCCTGCGTTACCTGCCCTTCAAAAAGAGCCATGCCGCCGTTGACAAAAACATAAGACATCCCGGAGGCATTGATATTGGGATTTGCCCTAGTAGCATTTTCTGAAAGTTTTTCCAAACGGAACACTGCGATATCCGCTTTATAACCGGGCTTTAAGAGCCCCCGATCCGTAATGCCCAGCCGTTCGGCGGGCATCTGCGTCATTTTATGTACCGCATCCGCCAGCGTCAGAACTCCCTTGTCCCTGACATAGGTTGCCAAGACCCTGGTATTATTGGAATAAGCCCGGGGATGAATAGCCCGGCCGTTTGTATTCAGACCGCCGTCGGCAGCAACCATCACAAAAGGACTTTGCAAAGCCATTTGAATATTTTCCTCTTTTATACTCTCCCGGCTGCTTCCCACATCCAAGCTGGAATATGTATATGCGTAAACATCAGCACTGATATCGACGCCCGCTGCACGGGCTTTGGCTACCATATCAAGCAGTGTAGACATTTTGCCCCAGTTTCTTTTACCTGCCGCTTTGATATGGCTGTATTCAAATTTGACGCCGCTTTTTTGAGCGATGGTGATGGCTTCCTCTAAAGCCTGTACCACCCTGTCGTTTTCATCCCTGATATGCATGGCAAAAAGACCGCCGGAGCTTTTTACCGTACCGGCCAGTACCATAAGTTCTTCCGTGGTCGCGCTAGTCTGTGGTGAATAATCCAGCCCTACGGAAAATCCAAAAGCGCCAGCTCTGATTTTTTCCTGCAAGAACCCCGCCATCTTGGTAATTTGGTCGGCATTGGCCTTCCTTGTACCGATAACCCCCGCGGCGCTCCGTAACGATTTATATCCCGCAAAAGTACCGACATTAACCGCCGCACCTTTGACACTTTCCAGATAAGACCTGATATTGCTGGTAGAGGTTCCACAATTCCCCACGATCATAGTAGTCAGACCTTGTTTTAAGATCATGACGCCATTTTGTTTTTGAGGCCAATAATCATCGCTATGGGTATGAAGATCGATAAAGCCAGGACTGATATACATGCCGGTAGCATCAATCACCTTGGCTGCCTGGACTTCAAAGTGACCTACCGCAACAATCTCATCGCCTGTGATTGCCACATTCCCCAAATACGGAGCAGTGCCGGTACCATCTACAATGGTGCCGTTTTTTAAAAGATAATCACATTGTATGATGGGCTTGTCCACAGCTTCCTCTACCGGTATTTCCGGTTCGGTGCTTCCGGCGCCAGTCACCGGCCAAAGCAAGAAGCTCAAACATAAAACTCCCAGCACCACACATACAAGTTTTATGTTCGTCTTTTTCATTAGCACAAACATGCCTCCTACAATTCTTTTTTATACTTAGACTTCTACATTTTTCACCCTTTTCCTGCTTTTTCTCAGGTCAGATCATCCCAATGCCTGGAAGAGTCCTTTTTGCTCTGCCGCCATTCATCAATGGCAAGATATAAAAGACCAAGCCAGCAAAAAATTGCCACACCGCCGATTGCGGCTGCAATACCTGTTGCAAAAAGGCACAAGACTGCCGGCAGCGCCAGAATAATGCCTAACAGAATAATTAGAACATAAACCATCAGTACACCTCCCGGCCCGTTTGTTATAGCTTATGCTTTATTTTTACTGCCGTGCCTGTCAAAAACAAAAAAGAAGCGGCATGATCCGCTTCTTTTGTCTGTGCTATTTTTTAACCGTTACTTTAATAAACCATAAATACAGGAGTTATAATACCCGCCATTTTTATAGATACTCTTTTGAAGCTCTCCTTCCAGCTGAAAACCGTTCTTTTCAAGAACCCGGCGGGAAGGAGTGTTATGGGCATAGACTTCGGCAAAGATCCGCACAATGTCAAAATTACTGAAAACAAAATCACACATCTGCCCAATAGCCCGAGTCATAATACCTTGTCTCCAGAATGGCTCCCCTAGCCAATAACCAACCTCGGCACTTTTGCGATAGACATCTTCTTTAAAAACAACACCAATATTCCCCACGGCCCGCCCCTCCACGATAATGGCACGGAGGAGTTGTTCCCGCATCGGGCACTTCATGCAAAAACTGACATAAGCTTTAGCATTCTCCCTGGTATAAGGATAGGGGAAGGCATCCCGCAAGTTATCGCTGATTTTTTTATTATTTGCATAAATGAGAACACTTTCAATATCCTTCTTTTGCCAAGGCCTTAGCTGAAATTCCATGCCGGATACCTCCCATGGATTCAGTTTCTTATTTCACACAAAAAAACCTGCAAATTTACCGTTCGCAGCATTGGATCATTCAGAATTCAGCGCGGCATAAAGGGTGACATTTTTCTGAGCAATTCTACCTTAGCACTCATGACATCCGCAACATAATCCATCTGTTCCATGGTATTGCCATAACCGATGGTAAGCCTCAGCGCCGCCTGCAGCCGTTCCTCCGAAAGATGCATGGCCTTTAAAACATGCGAGGGTTCACCGGAACCGGAACTGCAGGCAGACCCGGAAGATACCGCCACACCTTGCATATCTAGCTGCAAAAGCAGGGCTTCTCCCTCTACATAGGAAAAGCTGATATGCAGGTTATGAGGCACCCGGTGCGTCAAAGATCCGTTGACATAGCTATAGGGAATCTCTTTTAACATACGCTCCATCATATGGTCGCGCATCATCTTATTATCAATAGCTCGTTGTTGCCAAATCTCTTTTGTGATAGAAGCGGCTGTTCCCATGCCCACAATGCCGGGAAGATTTTCCGTACCGGAGCGCAGTTTGTGCTCCTGCCCACCGCCATAGGCGCGGCGCAGCAGTTTTGAGCCGTTTTTGCAGTATAATGCGCCAACCCCTTTAGGGCCATTGATTTTATGAGAAGATACGGTCATAAAATCAGCGCCGATGTTGGTCACATCCACAGGAATACGTCCCAAAGACTGCACCGCGTCCACATGAAAGACAATACCGGCTTCCAGTGCGATGGCGCCGATTTCTTCTACCGGCTGAATCGTTCCTACTTCATTGTTGACATGCATCACCGTGATTAGCCTGGTATCTTTCCGCAATGCTTCTTTAACGTCTTTGGGGTCAATTCTGCCATATTCGTCTACCGGCAAATAAGTGACCGTATAGCCGTGGCTAGACAAATATTGACAAGTTTCCAGTACTGCCGCGTGCTCTACCGGCGTAGTGATGATATGGCCTCCCTCAGGAAAGCGGGCAGCCGTGCCGAAAATTGCCAGATTATCCGCTTCCGTACCGCCGGAAGTGAAAAACACTTCTTCCGGTTGCGCGCCTATGATATCCGCCACCTGAGCGCGGGCATTCTCCAGCTTGTCCTTGGCGGCCCTACCAAAAGAATGGAGGCTGGAAGGATTTCCTATGGTATTGGTCATGCAGTCCGCCATGACAGCAATGACTTCGGGAAATACCGGACTGGTTGCCGCATGGTCACAATAAACACGCTTATTCAATTTCTGCCATCTCCTTGTATTCACGCTTATTTACACATGAGGGCAACGCCTGGCACTGGCTTTCCATAGCAATCAGATCTGCTAAGCTGTAGCTGGAAAGCACTTCGTTTATCCTGTTGCGCACATCTTCCCAGACCCTGCGGGTGGCACAGCCTTCAAAACGTCCGCAGGCATCGGGAAACTCTTCGCTGACGCAAGCCACGGGAGCCATGGGGCCCTCCAGGGATTTCAGTACATCCAAAACACTGATCTCCGCCGGATTCTTTGACAAAACATAGCCGCCCTGGGCGCCTCGGATACTTTTTACCAATCCGCTGTTTTTCAAATGCACCATTAATTGTTCCAAATAGCCGTCTGAAATGTTTTGCCGTTTGGCTATATTATTCAAGGTAACAGGGCGTCCGTCATAATTGCCCGCCAGATCCAGCATGGCGATTAAGCCGTAACGTCCCTTAGTGGAAATATTCATTGAGCTACTGCCTCCTAAAACATAGTAAACCAATGGACTTTTGTGGTTTCATTATAGTCCCGATCCCGGAAAGCTGTCAAGGGATTAAAATGTCCGTTTTGCTTCCTCCAGACGAAGCCTGAGAAGTAACAGATCACATTTCTCAAGGGCATGGAAAAAGCTGGGTGCATAAAACGATTTCCACCATCTACCATGACATTGGCTGATAAAACCGGGCAAAAACAAAGCTCACTTGTTTCCCTTTCCCAAAGATCGGCCTATTCTTAAGAATCTGCCACTATTTTAAGTCCTTAACCATCTTAATTTCCAGCAAACTGCGGCTGTTCGGGCGGCAGGGCAAATATTCATGCCACCTATCGCGCCCATTGCCGAAAGCTACCAAGTGATATCGTCATGAAAAACTTGTCTTCATCAATAAGAAAGTAAGTATAGTATGGATATTTTTTTGCCGTTTTAATATTGTGAAAGCAGCTTGGGAAAAACAGCTTTACCCCTTTTTTCCCAGGCCACTCATTGGTATAATGGGCAGCATCTGTCATAAGACACACATCCGCCACATTAAAGCACCAGAGTTGACTAAAGCACCATTTTTATTCTTCTGAAGAAATTACCAATCCGCGGCCAAGATTATTTTTTTGATTTCTTCCTGCCCAGGCAGTTGATCCAAAAGCTCCGCCACCGTTCCCAGTCCCGGCACCGTAACTTCCGGTGCGATCTCAGCCCAAGGCTCCAACACAAAGCGGCGCTCTCCTAAACCGGTATGCGGAATCATTAAATACTCCGTCGTTATTTGCCGTTCGCCAAACATGAGAATATCCATATCCAGCGTTCGAGGACCCCAATGGACCAGACGCTGTCTGCCACAAGCCGCTTCCACCCGGTGGATCTCATTGAGCAAGGTAGCCGGCTCCGCCGCCGTCTCCAGTTCCACCACCGCGTTATAAAAAGATGGCTGTTCCAAATAGCCGAAAGGCGGCGTTTCATAAACGGAAGATTGTCTTACGATTTGACCGGCAAGGGCGCCGCACAATAAGGCCAAGCCTTTTTTCAGATTGCCCAAGCGGTCGCCCAGATTACTGCCGATACTTAAAAAAATCCGTTCCTTTTCCATCAATATTACCGCTCCCGTACCAGGCGCACCACAGAGGGCACTTTCACATCCCCCATGTCCGCCCCTTCTTTGGCGATCTCCACCATAACCCGGGTTATTTTTATATTTTTTAAAATAGCCATGCTGATCTTCGCCGCTAAATGCTCCAACAAATTACAGCAGGGTCCCTGCATAATTTCTGCCACCTGCCGGTAAATCTTACTGTAATCAACGGTATCTTCCAGGCAGTCGCTTTCTCCCGCCTTTTTTAAATCAGTATCCATGGTCACTGATACACGAAAATTCTGAGGTTGCCGCTTTTCTTTTTCCAGCACACCATGACAAACAGTAAAGCACATGTCCGGTAAAACAATCTGATCGGACAAGCTTTGCATCACAGATCTCCCCCTTTACAGATGGCATCCGATACTTGGGCTACCTGTATCATTTCTTCCACCGCATGAACCCGGATAATAGCGGCGCCATTGGCGACGGATAAAGCCGTTACGGCAGCGTCACCCCAGGTGCGTTCCAAAGGCGGCTTATCCAGAATGGTTCCTAAAAACCGTTTCCGGGAGGCTCCCATTAAAATGGGCCGCCCTAAGGTAGCAAATTCCGGCAGTCGGCGGATGATTTCCATATTCTCCGGTCCGTTTTTGCCAAAACCAATGCCAGGATCCAGAATAAACTGTTCTTTTTTGATTCCGGCAGACATGCCCAGTGCCATCATACGCCGGAAATCAAGCATAATATCATCGATAACGCCTTTATCATAAATTGTTCCGTCCGGCCGGCAGTGCATGGCCACCACCGGAACGCCTAGTCCCGCTACGGTCTTTGCCATATCGGCGTCGCCAAACCCGGAAATATCGTTGACAATGGCAGCGCCGGCCGCCACTGCGGCCGCCGCCACCGAAGCTTTTTGCGTATCCACGGAAATCGGTACATTGACCTGTTTCGCAAGGGTCTCAATAACCGGCAGGATCCGCGCCATTTCCTCTTCGGCTGTCACGGGTCGATAGCCGGGTCGGGTCGATTCCCCGCCAACATCTAAGATATGGGCGCCCGCCGCCGCCAAAGCCTCGCCGTGTGCCACAGCTTTTGCCGCATCCCGGTAAGCACCGCCGTCAGAAAAAGAATCCGGCGTTACATTGATGATGCCCATGATCTTAGTCTCGCGTCCCAGCTCCAAATCACCTTTGGGCAAAGCAAGACTCCAACGGTCGCAAGCAAGATTGTCCAGCGCCTCCCCAATGGCATCGGCCAGTTTTGGCAAAGCAAATTGCTGCTTACACAGCTTTTCACACAGCTCTCGATATTGGCGCAAAGTTCCTGCAACAATGGCGCTGCTTCTTTCCGCTCCATGGACAATGGCCATACGGTTCATCGCCACTTCACCACCCTGGGACAGCATTTCCTGCTTTAAAATATTGACGGCAGGCATGGTCAAATCATCTATTTGAAACGTATAGAAAAGGTTTTTTTCCAGCATATAATATTGACCATACTCGCTGACTCCAATATCCGCCATGGCATTTAACGCATTCTTTCGGTTCGCAAGACGCAAAAGCCGTAAATTATAATTATAAATCATATGATTTCCCCTTTCCAACGTCTTCCGATATTCTCCATCCATTATCATGCAAAAACAATATCATCACTGCCAATCAAGGCATTTAATATAAGATCTCTTTATTTTTTTTCTTCCAATAGCATGCCTCGGCAGCCGGACAATCCATACATGGCCGGGACAGTTGATCCGCTTGCTTTAGGATACCAGCAAGTATGCTGCCATTGGGTTCGCGATGTCCGGCAATGGCCTCCGTGATCATAGTGCACTCCTCTTTGTCAAAACCACATGCTTGCAAAAGCGGCAACGCCAGCTCGGCTCCAATGAAGGCATGATCCAAAGCAGAATCTTGATACTGCCGGAAACGTCCGATATCATGTAAAAGCGCAGCGGCATATACCATTTCTTTCTCCGCTGGGCATTCCTCCGCTTCCAGCCACAAAATATAGCTGATACGGGCAACGGTTAAGCCGTGGTTAAAATCATGATGGCAAAATTCTCTTGTTTCTTCCGCAGCATCATTGGAAGCCAAATATTGCCGATAAACCTGATGTGTAATAAGTTGATTAACCCGTTTCATTTTTTCACCTCAACACCAAATTTTCCCGATTATATTGTAAAACATTTTATAACGGTTTACAATGCAGGAAAATACAAAAAACAGGAGATATCTCCTGTTTTTCTATATTTTGATTAATTTCATGTAAGTTGTTCATGCATATTCCATATTCTACTAAAACAGAAAGGCAAATGTAACGGAAAGAAAAAATGAATAGAACCAATTGCCATGACCCTTTGCGGTTGGTTTCTCGTCTGATCATTAGGAAGGCAAAGCTTGGCACCTGGAACAAAATGCCGTTTATTTTCTTACTTCTTACCTTCAATAGACCTTGCCGGTTCTATTATAAGCATCTTGTTTTTATTTGACCAGAGCAATTGCCTAAGCGCTATTTTTTCTGACCGCTAATGATAACAGACCAATAAAATGCGATTCCCTTTTCTCCGTTTAGGCCCTAAGTCCGCCGCCAAAATTGAATTGCCAGTTAGGATTCAACGGCGGCTCTTGCAAGGTATGACCGGAGCCGGAAGGTTTGTCAGAAGATACAATGGTGGAACCGCCTTCCGGTTTTTCAGGCCCTTCACCATCCCGCATAATTGTATAGAACTCATCTGCCTCGATAGTCTCCTTTGCCATCAAGGCCTGCGCTACTGCCTCCAGTTTATTTAAATGGCTGGACAAGATCTCCTTCGCTTTGGCATAAGCATTGTCGATCATAATTTTAGCTTCTTTGTCAATGGCATAGGCCACCGCTTCACTGTAATTCCGTTCATGAGAAATATCCCGGCCTAAAAAAACCTGTTCTTCTTGGCGGCCAAAGGTCAGGGGACCCAATTCATCGGACATACCATAACGCGTGATCATCCGCCGTACCAACTCAGTAGCTCTTTCCAGGTCGTTTTGCGCGCCGGTGCTGATCTCTTTTAAGACTAAGAGCTCTGCCATGCGCCCACCCAAAAACATCACCACTTCATCCAGCATTTTGGATTTTGTGTCATAACGACGGTCTTCCTGGGGCAAAAGAAGCGTATAGCCCCCTGCCCGTCCACGGGGAATGATGCTGATCTTATGCAGCGGGTCGGAATTGGGCAAGTAATAAGAAACCACGGCATGACCCGCTTCATGATAAGCAACCAGCTTTTTTTCATTATCACTGATGATCTGGGATTTCTTTTCAGGCCCGGCAATCACCCGTTCAATGGCGTCTTCCATCTCTTCCATATTGATGATTGTTTTATTATGGCGCGCCGAAAGCAGCGCCGATTCGTTTACCATATTAGCCAAGTCGGCTCCGGTAAAACCGGGCGTACGCCGTGCCAATACGCTCAAATCCACATCAGGCGCCACGGGTTTGCCTTTTACGTGAACGGCAATAATCTCCTGGCGGCCCTTCACATCCGGCAGTCCTACGGCAATCTGCCGGTCAAAACGTCCGGGACGCAGTAAAGCCGGGTCCAGAATATCAGGTCGGTTGGTTCCTGCAATGACGATAATCCCTTCATTGGTAGCAAAACCATCCATTTCAACCAATAATTGATTCAGGGTTTGCTCACGTTCGTCATGTCCGCCGCCTAACCCGGCGCCGCGATGACGGCCTACTGCATCGATCTCATCAATAAAGACGATACAAGGCGCATTCTTTTTGGCTTGGTCAAAGAGATCCCGTACCCGGGAAGCGCCGACACCTACGAACATTTCCACAAAGTCAGAACCGCTGATGGTAAAGAAAGGTACACCGGCCTCACCGGCTACCGCCCGGGCCAACAAAGTTTTCCCGGTTCCGGGAGGTCCGAAAAGCAGCACACCTTTGGGGATCTTGGCTCCCAGCGCCGTATATTTTCGGGGATTGCGCAGGAAGTCGACCACTTCGGCCAATTCCTCTTTCACCTCGTCCACTCCGGCGACATCCGCGAAGGTAACTTTTTTCTTTTCATCAGTATGCAGTTTCGCCTTGCTTTTGCCAAACTGCATGACTTTGCCGCCGCCGCCCTGGGTCTGCTGGATAAAAAACATCAGTATCCCTAAAACTAAAAGCATCGGCAGAAGCGTGGCCAAGACACTGGTCCACCATGGGGTTTGCACAGCGGGTTGAAAATCTACTGTGACACCCGCATCCGACAACTGCTCCACCAGGCTATATTCCATGGGAGTGGTCGTAGTGAACTTCGTGCCATTGGTTAGAGTACCTTCCATCAGGTAGCTGTCTTTTTCATCGGGACGTACGGTGATTGTCTTGATGTTGCCCTCTTGAACCTGAGTCATTAATTCATTGAAGCTCAGGGTCTCAACCTTGGCAATATCCTGACCGCCTAAGCTGTACAGCGTCACAATCAATACCGCGATAAGAATAAAAACTGTAAAGTTTCTGAACGATCTATTCAATGGGGGAATTCACTCCTTTATATGATTGGATTAAAAATTTTTATACCTACCCATATTTTAATATTGTAGCACCTTTATGCTTTATTTTCAAATTTTTTTCATTTATTTAAAAATAATTCAACAAACAGGGCATTTCCTTGGAAATGAGCCGCCAGTTTTCCCATACGGCAGCCTGGAACCCAAACGATTTCATCCCGCCATAACAACAGAGGCACCCCATCTCTGCTTCCCACCGCGATCTTACAATCAATGAGAAGAGATTTCAATTTACGGCGGCCTGTCATCCCTCTGGGGAATAGAAAATCCCCAGGTTGCCGGCTGCGCCAGTATAAGCCATCTGACAACTCACGGGGCAGCGCCAAAAGCAAGCCCCGCTCCGGCAAGGGTTTTTTTGGCATCTCACCCCAATAAGCTTTGGCCCGGCAATCTGCCTCCGGTAAAAAAACTTCTCCCGGCACAGGCTGCGGATAACTGCCCCAGCTCTTTGATTCCGGCGTCTTCGGCGCCTGTCGGGTAAGGTAGAGAAAGCCCTGACGCCGGTAACCGTAAAGATCAGCCGTCAAATGCAGTTCTTTGTTGTCGGCAAGTAGCAACAGCGTATTGACTTGCTGGAAGGTGAGACTGATAACGCCACCCACTATAGTACCCGCCAATTTAATTAACCGGCGCTGCAAGGCCGGATGAAGCCGCAACAATTTTTCAACCGGCAAACGGCAACCTCCCGCCACCGGTTCCGCCAAAGCGTTATATTGCTCTAAAGTTACCTCGTTTAAGAAATCATTGTCCTGCCGGCAAATGTCCGCCGTGACAGACAGTGTCTCCACGATCTTAGGGTTATATTCCGCCAGTCTTGGCATGAGTTCCCGACGGATATGATTCCTGCGGTAAGCGACCTCCTCATTACTGGAATCCTCTCGCCACATCAAGTCATGCTCCAAACAATATGATTTGATATCTTGCCGGTTAAAAAACAAAAAGGGCCGAATGAGATCGTCTTCCACCGGCGACATGGCGGCCAGACCTTCCAATCCAGCTCCCCGCAACAAGTGCATCAGCAAGGTCTCGGCTTGATCCTGGATATGATGCGCCACCGCGATATAAGAAGCGTCCAACACTTCCTTTTGCTGCCGCAGCCAGCGGTAGCGCTCCAGCCTTGCATAATTCTCCAGATTTTCTCCCATTGACAGCTCTTTGATCATTTTTTTGACAGAAACCAAAGGAATCTTCATCTGCCGGCATAACTCTTCTACAAAAAGCGCGTCACCATCGGATTCCGCCCCCCTAAGGCCATGATTAAGATGGGCTGCCAGGATGGTGCAGTCCAGTTCCGGCTCCAAGGCGTGCAGCGCATGCAAAAGCGCCACCGAATCCATACCGCCGGAGATTCCTACCAAAATCCGGGAGCCGGCGGGAATCATATGGTATTTTGAGATAATGCCTTTTAAACGTTCCAGCATGCGCCTCTCCCATTCTCCCGGCAAAAAAGCACGGCTTTCTTATGCCGTGCTTCCTTCTATATGGTTCCCGTTTTTTCCTGCTTTTATTTTAGGCGGCTTCCACTTTTGCAACCAAAATAGTGATATCGTCCTTCAAGCGGCCGCCGGAAACAGCCACGGCCTTGGAAAGCAGGTATTCCGCCAAAGCTTGTGCTTCATAGATTTCCACTTGTGACAATAAAGACAAAAGCCATTGGATATCTGTCCGGCATTCGGCATCCATCAAGCCGTCGGAAGCCATTACCACCAAATCGCCTACTTGCAGCTCCTCTAAGATGCTTTCTTTCTCCACCGTTTGCAGCATCCCCACCGGCAGGCTGTCGCTCTTCACCACTTTCACCCGGCGGCCCCGCTTGATAAAACTAGGTGCGCCTCCGGTTTTGACAAATTCGGCGCTGCCGCTGTAAAGATCCACCACACAGATGTCCAGCGTCACAAAGCTTTCTTCCTGTCCCCGGAGCATCAGTACGGTATTGACGGTGTCAATAGCAGTTTCCTGGTTGAATCCCGCCTCCAACAATTTTGAGAGAATCCGGATGGCAGTTTCCGACTCCTTAGCCGCCTTGATGCCGGTGCCCATACCGTCGCTGATCAAAAGCAGCTGCTTTCCCTCATTTAACAGAACGGTGCTGCCGCTGTCGCCACAGATCCCCTTGCAATCCTTTGCCAACTGGGCTTTGCCAATATCCAAACGCCGCGCGCCTTCTTCCAAGAGACGGAAACGGCAGCGTTCGCCGCAGCTATCGCTGCAATTGGCCTCCGCCAAAGAATAGTCTTTGCCTAAAAGAGCGGAAATGCTGTTAACGATACCGTCGTGACAGCGTACTTCTCCCGGACAGCTGGAAAAATTGATCCACAGGTCCAGGCTTTTATCCGTCATATACATCATATTGACGTTTTCTACCGGCAAGCCGCGGCTGCTCAGGTCTTTTGCCAATTCCATCTCCACCTTGGCGCGTTCCTGGGCACAGTTGCCCATTTCCCGAGAAAGCTGCTCCAAAACCTGTGCGGTACCGGAAAGCTGGCTTGCGATCAAAAGCTGGGTTCCCGCCCGTTGGGTTTGCCAGTAATTGGTCCGGCAATACAGCTCATACAAACAATTCACGGCAGCCACCAGTTCCTTCAAATGAGAACACCGCTTCTGGAAATTCTCAGGCGCATCCTTAATATAGGCGGCGCCGTTATTTTCCGCCATGGTAAACAAGGCCATCACTCCACGGTATGTATTCTCCACATCCACATTCCAGCAGATATGCTTCATAGTACATTCCTGACATACCTGACGGGAAAGGCTGTTTAATATCATTTCTATGTTTTTTTCGGGATCGGTCACAGCACCTTGCGCCAAATCCTGACAATTCCGGCTCAAGTCTTGAAAGAGCCAGGCAACACTCCGCATCCGCCTGGCTGAGATCCGCAGTAGGCGCTCTCCTCTTTCCTCCTTAGCGCTTTTCAAAGCCGCCTGACTAAAGGCCTTACCCCATTTGTTCAGCCAGATGCTGGGGAAAAGAAGTAAGATTACGGCGGCAATCAGTGATGTAATTAAGTTGTTTTGAATGCTGCCGCTATTTAGAATGTATAAAGAAAGCAATACATTACCCAGAAGAAATCCGGCAACAGTCCCAAATTTACCAAAATTATTAAAAGCGCCGGCCAACAAACCAGAAAAAGCGTAAACCCCTACCATAACAGGACTTGTCATATTAGATAAACTGGGGATCACACCGAAAAGAGCTCCCACCCCGGCGCCGGCGCCGGCACCCCCCCAAAGGGCAGCTAATAGTACCAAAAATCGGCTGGCAATATCCCGCAGGCTGAAACCGGCCACTTCCACATTTCCCAGACCGCTGATACAGCCTAAAAGCAATACAAAACAGCATACCAGTTCGTCTGTGGAGAACCGGCGGCTGCTGGCCGGTTTCCGCAAAACCCGAAAAACCAACATCATAATAACACTTAACCCTGCGGCGAATAAGCCGTCGAATACCGCCACCATCATCTCATAACTACTGGGACCAGTAAAGACAGCGTACACGGCATGAGCCGGAGCCACCACCGCCAAGACCACCGCGGGAACCACCAGCCATTGTTTTTTTCCGTCAATGCTGTGGTAAAAAAGAAAAATGCCCCATAGCAACAAAGTTATAATGCCATAAACAAACATGCCGCTATGTAACGACATGATTTGCCCTGCTAAGACCGGTAGAACATAAAGAAAACCCGAACGGCGATATTGCAAGGTCGCCGCTACGGCAAAGGCCGGACCGAAAGGATAAAGACCGCCGAGGATCTCGGCCCGTCCTAAAAAGAAACCTGCAATCATGAATGCAACTGTCAGATAAGAGATTTTCCAGGCTTTTTTGGGTGAGGTAAGGGCGGCAGCTATGGATGAGCTCCCCGCCGTACCGGTAGGCACGGCGTTTTCATTGCGTCGGAATGGGTATACTTGAGGGTTTTCTGGCATTCAAGTCACCTTCTTTGCGTTTTCAGCTTTCCCGTTGGCTTGTCCTTATTATAAGCTACTCACCTTGCAAAACTTGTCAAAATCGCAACGCGTATGTCCTCTTCTTTCCGACAATGTTTTATCGTTCGCGCATCTACTTATTTATTTGTCACATTTTCTCCTCGCGGTTCTACTTACTGCCATGAACCACATGTTTGATCGTTCGTTTACCTCTTACTTTTATTTGTTACATTTTCCCCACGGCTATTTTTACTGACGTTAATCATTTATTTTAAACCTTGCGCACGTATTTACTCTATCATTCTATTTCTTGCCCGCAGTCTTTTTTCGCCGGTTTATCCACTTTTTCTTTTCTCCCCATCGTCACTCACGGTCTTTTCACCATAGACATAATCATTACTTTTTACCTACCAATAGAAAGCAGGGAAATCATGACGCATCCTGTCATTAGCTAGCTTACAGCTCAAGCGAAATGTTCTTACCCTGATTTATCCCGAGGGGAAACCCAAAATCAAGCACAGCGACCATTGGGTTTTACTTTATCGCCTTGCTGTGGTATGTTATACTTATTTTGAACTGGATCTTAAAGATGGAGGAAACCAAATTGATCATCACAACCAACCGTCTGCTGCTTCGCCCGATTACTGACAATGATACAAGCGACATCTTTACATATTCCAAAGAAGATCATGTAGGTCCCAATGCCGGATGGAAACCCCATGAGAGCATTGAGGAAACCAGGAACATCATGACCCAGATATTCCTGGGCAAGGATGATGTTTTCGGTATCGTTTTACAAAAAACCGGCAAATTGATCGGCACAATCGGTTTAGTGGATGACCCCAAGCGGGAAAATGAAGAATCAAGAATGTTGGGTTACGCGATTGGCGAAGAATATTGGAATAACGGCTATATGACCGAAGCCGCGCAGGCAGTTGTCAAATATGGCTTTGAAGTGCTGCGTTTGGAGCTGATATCCGCCTATTGTTATCCGCATAACCAGCGGTCAAAAAGAGTCTTAAATAAACTGAGTTTTCGATATGAAGGCACGCTGTCTTTGTGTGAAAAGCTGTATAACGGTGAGATCCACGACAATGAGTGCTATGCAATGAAGCAAAGTGAATGGCATTTTATAAATGTTTGATAGCTCCCTGATCGTTATCCGGCTTCTTTATGCATTTGCATCATGTCATCTATGATGCTTTGAGGCGTATTCTGTTTCTCTTTTTTTCTTGACATGCGAAAGACTCCTGTCGTAGTCTCTATCCTATGACAGGAGGTCTTTTTCTTGCATTGTAGCGGGGCAGTCCAATTGCCCACTGAGTCCTTTTATGTCTCCTTCGCTCAATTGAGATATCGGTATCCATTACGTATCATTTGCGTTTTCTACATTTCTTTATCGTATTGACAACGGCAGAAAATACCATAAAAAACAATAAACAGAAATGCAAAGACCAATAACAAAAGGGCTACCATATCGATACCCATCAAAGCAAAGGAAAGCATTAAGGCTCCGAATACATAAAGCATCATATCGTATGCTTTTGCCTTTGCCTTATGAGAAATTGCTATATTACGCTCATCCTTTTTCTCGATTTCCATCCGCTTTTGGATATCCGGATTGTTTTTAAGCGCTCTTAAGCTTACGATGTTGCCCATGCCATGCCCAAAAATACCGCAGCCAAGCCCGACACAAACATAGGGAAATGCCCGCATGAGACCTTGTGGTTCCGAAAGCGTCTTAATAAGAAAAAGACCTAATCCCAACAATATTAAACCCAAAAAGACAAGATAATAATCGCTATATTTCTTCTTCATTTTTTTCCATCCCTTCATAAATAAAAATATCTTCGATGCTCATCTTAAAATAGCGGGCAATTTTGAACGCTAAAAGAATTGACGGGTTATATCTCCCATTCTCAAGCGAACCGATTGTCTGCCTGGAAACTTCCAGGGCAGTAGCCAGCTCTTCCTGCTTGACACCATGCTGTTTCCGAACTTCTTCTAAGCGGTTTTTCACTTCTGACCTCCTCACATGGAAAGCAAGCTTTCCATAGATTTATCATAGCACAAAAGAGAAAAAATGTAAAGTCAACTTTCCATAAAAAAAGCAAGCGACTGCTTACGCCTGTTAAAATGATAACCCATATTCATAATTCATTTGGGTATTAAAAAAGCATACCCTTTCATATTTGAAAGGGTATGCTTTTTTTGGTGACGCGTAGGGGATTCGAACCCCTGGATGCCAGCGTGAAAGGCTGGTGAGTTAAGCCGCTTCTCCAACGCGCCATATGGTAGCGGTGACTGGGTTTGAACCAGTGACACCACGGGTATGAACCGTGTGCTCTAGCCAGCTGAGCTACACCGCCATATGCTTGCCTTATAGATTATGCCGTAAAGGCAGCCAAAAGTCAAGAGATTTTTATACACTTTCTACAAAATTTTCAAAAATAAAAAAGCGCTCTTTTTGTTAAAAGAGCGCCCATCACCTATTTATGCAGCATCAATCTACCACCTGCTGCCAAAAGTGCGATCCCCACCAAGCGCCACCAACTCCAGGGAACCTTTTCTAATCCAAAAAGGCCAAAGAGATCCAATAACATCGCCGCGCCTACTTGGCCCACAATAATGGCTGCTGTGGCATTGGCCGCGCCCACTTTCGGGATGGCCGCCATGACGCCGTAAATAATGGCGACACTAAGAAGGCCGCCGGTATAACCATACCAAGGTACTTCACCGATACGGCTCCAGTCTCCCTTGCCGATATGAAATACAAAGAGCAGCAAAGACACTGCCGCCAGACCAATGGCATGAACTAAAAAATTCCCTTCCAGTACGCCGACAAATTTTCCCAGAAGACCATTGATCGTGCCCTGTACCGCCATGAGGATGCCGGCAACAAAAGCAAAGGCCAGAAAAAACCAGTTCAAGCTCTCACCCCCGGCAATATCTTTCCCCAAAAGGGTCAAAATATTTCCCGAAAGTACAAAATCTTTCAATCCTGCTGCAAAATATTTCGATAGACCCGAACCGTTTCTGCCGCCGTTTTTTGCCAGCTAAAAGCAGCCGCCCGAGATAGTCCTCTGGCTGAAAGATCCGCAGCCAATGCCGGATCAGTCAAAACCGCATAAATCGCCTGAGACAGATTTTTGGTATCATGGGGATCTACCAATAAAGCAGCGTCTCCCGCTACTTCCGGCACAGAAGAGGTGGCGGAAGCCACTACCGGAGCCCCGCATGCCATGGCTTCCAAAACCGGCAAACCAAACCCTTCATAAAAAGAAGGATAAACAAACAATTCTGCTCCCCTGTAAAACCAAGGCAAATGGTTGACCGGCACATATCCCGGAAAGATGACTCGTTCCTTTAGGCCTAGGGCCTCGATTAAATCATCGCTGCTGTTACCGTCTCTTTGCCAATTACCCGGACAGATCAAAAGATAGTCTCCGGGAAGTTCGCGGCAGACCTTGGCAAAAGCCACCAAAAGCCCTCTTACATTTTTCCTGGGGCCAAACCCGCCCACATATAGAATATATTTTTTATCAATGCCATATTCCCTGAGCGCCGCCATACAATCCGCCTTGGGTAATAATTGATAAACCGGCTCCGGCGCTTCATAGATGACATGGATCTTGTCAGCCGGGTAATGGAAGATATCAACAATATCTTTTTTGGAATGCTCGGATACCGTGATAACAGCGTCGCAGCTTGCCATAACGCCAGGCATTTGCTGCAAAAAAACCTGCAAATATTTTTTCCCTACCGTCTCGGGATATACATAAGGGATGAGATCGTGAATGGTCACCACCTGAGGACAAACCTTTTGTGTGGGCAGGCCAATGCCGTTTTGCGGTACGTGATATAGTTCAATATGTTCATTTTTCAGTATTTTGGGTAAAAAATAACTTTCCCAATATTCGGGGTTTTCCTCCACCGGTACAAAGTCTTCCCGTATACCAAAATCCAATCCGGCATATTCTTCACCCGGATAAAACAGACGGTAATTATTTCGGTCAGGGCCTTGCTTCAAATGATGCAGCAATTGATAGGTATAGGTTCCGATGCCAGTACCGCGATACCAAATGGCGCCCCGGGCATCAATGCCCACTTTCATATGGAAGCCTCCTTTATCCCATCTCCCCATGATGCTTCAGGATATAATCCAAGCATTGCTCTTCTTTTTCATTGTGATAGATCAGGCGATCAATCTGATTATCATAACTGAGTTGATCCCTGGTTGCCGCCGCTTCTTTAAAATAGCGAAGTCCAAGCCGCCAATAACGCTGTGGGAAATGCAGAAGGGCGGTGATTAGCTTTGTCTCTCCAGGCAAAAATGGCCGAAAACGGCTATATTCGCCAAAAATCAAAACAGCGGTTTCCATCCGGCAATCCTTTTCCAGAAGTCCCCGCTCTAATAGGCGAACCATATCGGAGGCAGGCAGATCATAGCGGCAATAGTCAAAATCGATCAAATGCGCTAGCCCATCCTGCGCTATAATAAAATTCCGCCCCGCGATATCCCAGTGGACAAAACAACCGGATGCCGCCGCTGCCGCCGCCAATGCGTTATAATCGGAAGCGCCCAATAAAGATAACGATTTCTCCGCCAAGTTCTTTTTGGAAGCAGCTAACATGAGATATCGGCGGCAAAAATAGCTGTCTTCTTTTTCAGCCAGTTGCCAAAAACGCTCAAGATCACGGCTCCGTCTGGCTAATCTTCCCGGCCAGGCTTCGTAGGACACTCTACCACCCGGCACATTAAGCCCTCGGGCGGCACGATGAAAGAGCCCCAGCGTATTAGCGGCAGCCTGCAAATGTTCCGGTTGGCGGAAAAGACAATTACAGCCTTCGACCCAGGAAGTAGCAAGCCAAATAGTGTCCCCATCCTCCAGAAAGGACCTCCCCGAGGCTGTGGCAACTGGAAGCGACAGCCTGGAAAATCCCTGCCGCGGCAGCTGTGTCATAGCGGCAAGGAGAAAAGTCACCCTTTCTTTGCCTTTGGCCATACGTTTGAAGCAATAGGAACCGGAATCGGTAATCACTTTCCAGACATCCGGCTGCACCGGCAGGATGTCTGCTGCGTGAAAACCATAGGCCTCTATTGCCGCTTTTACTTTATCCTCCATGGAGAAACCGCCTTTCTCTTCATTCTTATGCCGGCAACGGTCGGTTTTTTCCTATTCTCTTAAAATTTGCCTGTTCTATGCTCTGCCGCTCTTATGATGCCCTTATCATACCCTGAGGGTGCCCTGACAAACCACAACCACCCATCGTAAATGAGTGGTTTGCACTGAAATGATAAAATCATGATAATTATGATAAAATTTTATCATGAACCCTATGTTGAAGCACCGGCTGATATGCTTTCTTCACTGCCTGCACTCACATACTCAGCTTGCAAATATCTTCAGTCATAACACCATAATAAAAGGCGGTGAAATCCATCACCGCCTCCTAAGTTATGTTGCACGTACAGCCGTTTGCTTCTTTAAATGCTTCTTGCCCGGTAGCGCCACCGTCAGCGAAATCAAGCCTAAAATCAGAGCAAAGGCAATTACGCCCCGGTAACCATATCCTCCGGCAATCAAACCGCCGCACATGGGACCTAAAACAGCGCAAAGATTTAACGTACCTTGTAAAATACCACTGGCGGTTCCCCGACATGGCGTAGACGCTAAAATGGTATAAAGCGCTCCCATATAGAGGCAGCCCCAGCCAATGCCCAAAACCAATTGGGTGATTAAAAGAAAAGCAATCTGATCGAAAATCAAATATCCCGCAAAAACCAAAATGGACAGTACCTGTCCCAAGGCAAAGATTTTCCTTGGATCATAGCGTTCCACCAGCCGCATGGTCAAAAAAGAACCCGCAAAATTCAAGGCCCAAAGGATTCCCAGCCAAAATCGGCCCATACCAAGAGATTCAAAATAAAGGGGCAAGATCATCCATACCGCTGAAGCGCCCAAATGGCGCAGAAAAACTGGGAAATATATGTTTCTACCCTGGAACAGCACTTGCCAAAAGCTCTCCTGCGGCTTCCCCTTAGAGAAGGATTCCGCCGCCGCATTCTTGGCCGGTTCACCAGAATGATAAAATAGAGATAAGCAAAATGCTGCAATAATCCCCAACAAAGCAATCCAAAACAACATTTGGATTTCCTTTACAAAGGAACAAGTTAAGGCGCCCAATATCCAACCAAAGCAGGCAACAGAGCTGTATTTTCCCATATTAGCCTTCATATCTGCCGCATAGGCCACCAAAGGTGGGATTACCAACCCCTGCCCAATTCCCAACAAGGTTCTGGCAATTAAAAGCATCCAGTAATTTTGTACAACCAAGTGCCCAGCCAGTGAAAACACCACCATCGCCAAACCGATACGAATAAAAGCCAGGCGGCCCCAAGAATCGGATAACCGCCCGGCTCCTATAGAAAATCCCAAGTAAGCTCCACCCAACATGCTGCCTAAAAGGCCGATCTGCCAAGCATTGGCTCCCAATTGTTCTGCAAAAAGCGGTGTGAAAATAGTTGTCCCCTGTACTGCGAAACCCAAGAAAAAATTGATCCAACATACCAGGGCAATCCCTGAAAACTGCATGACCTTTGCCTTCTTTTTCCCATATGATTTGCCATATCATGATAGCCATACATACGTTAGCACTTTTAAAGAAAGAATGCAATAGTTTCTTTGTGTTTTTCAGGTATTTTATTCGGGAATATTCAAGATCATCCCGGTGCAGATGTCTTCCTCGCTCACTTGATTGACGTTTTCTAATTTTTCCTTGCTAACCTCGTTCTTCTCCGCTATCGCCGCCAGGTCTTCGCCGGACTGCACCAGATAAAACTTGAGGCAATACTGATTCCCGACCGTTTCTCGTTTGGCGCAGGTCGTACTATAAGTGACATTTGCGGCAGCGGAAGTGTCGGGAGCAGAAGTTTCTTCTTTGAATAGATTCTCTGTCATTTCTTCAACAGATTCCGTCATATTTTCTTCCGGAGGAGCAACCTCTACAACTTGTGAGATATTGGCTTCTTTCGAGGTCGGTTTTTCAGTAGTTTCCGCTTTCACATTTTCCGTATATATTGGGTAGGAACCTTTGGGTGGCAACACTTTCTCTTCTTTTTCTTCCTCTTCTTCAGCAGAAACTTGGGGCGGCATCACCGTAACCGGATTTTCTCTCACGTTTCCTTGGGGTGGCATTACCGTAACCGGATTTTCTCTCACGTTTCCTTGGGGCGGCATCACCGTAACCGGATTTTCTCTCACGTTTCCTTGGGGCGGCATTACCGTAACCGGATTTTCTCTCACGTTTCCTTGGGGCGGCATCACCGTAACCGGATTCTCTCTCACGTTTCCTTGGGGCGGCATCACCGTAACCGGATTTTCTCTCACGTTTCCTTGCGGCGGCTTAACCGTAACCGGATTTTCTCTCACGTTTCCTTGCGGCGGCATTACCGTAACCG
>JAVBWO010000025.1:0-45249 GCA_036677375.1 Bacillota bacterium | reverse complement strand
GATGGCGAAGAGGCCACACCTGTTCCCATTCCGAACACAGAAGTTAAGCTCTTCAGCGCCGATGGTACTTGGGACGACAGTCCCTGGGAGAGTAGGCCGTTGCCAGGATTTTTTTTCATCTACTTTTGCGTTCCTCGATAGCTCAACGGTAGAGCATCCGGCTGTTAACCGGAGGGTTGTTGGTTCGAATCCAACTCGGGGAGCCAAATTTCAAGCCACCTAGTAATAGGTGGCTTTCTTTTTGCCTAATCTTATCATATAATGATAGTATTGTGAAAATTGTCTAAATGATATTATTTTTATTTAAATAACATAAATAAATAAAAAATTTATACTCAAAACTAAAGCAACGGTAAAAACGGTAAAAGAGGAGGAGATTCTTTGTATTTGGTTATTCGCCGAGGTTTCATTAATGGTGTCATCATTTGCTGGAAACTGGCGAAAATTATCGTTCCGGTCTATATCCTCATGCAGATTTTGGCGAAAAGTGGCGTCTTGGATGTTTTTGCCGGTTGGTGCGCTCCCCTGATGACTCTCTTAGGACTGCCGGGGGAGGCTGCTCTTGCTTTGGTTTTGGGGAATACGGTGGGAATTTACGGTGTTTTGGGCGTTATTCCCGCTATGGACTTAACCTTCAAGCAAATTAATATTTTATCGATGATGTTATTGACCTCTCACTCTTTGCCGACGGAATTCGCTGTTTTACATCAGGCAGGGGTTAACGCTTTACTTTTGACCTTGTTAAGGCTTGTCATTTCTATTGTGGCGGGCATTCTCATGAATCTCATTTTTTAGGGGGTGAGGATATGGATTGGCCTTGGGTATTGGAAGTTTTGCGTGGATCTTTGGATAGCGTGTTGAATTTGGTGGTGGTTGCTATCCCGTTGATGATCGGTATTGAATTCATGAAGCATTTTCAATTAGTAGAGAAAATAGCTCCTTATGTGGCGAAGCCGATCCATTGCCTACAGCTTCCTGATCAGGGAATTTTACCTCTAATTTCCGGTATTTTTTTTGGTATCACGATGGGGGCCGGTGTGATTATCCAGGCAAAACAAGAAAAGACTCTCAACCGTCAACAAATGACCACAGTGGCGTTGTGTCTTTGTATTTGCCATTCGGTGATCGAAGACCATGTGCTCTTTTGGCGGGTTGGCTTATCTACCACGATCCCCATGGTCTTTGCAAGATTACTGTTGGCTTTTTTCATCACCTTTGCCTATGTGAAACTGATGTCTTTGAGGAACGGGAAAGGTGAAGGATTAAAAACGAAGGAGAAGGTTATCTGATCTTTTGATCTTGAAAGCTGGTTATGGCTTTTTGCCGATAACCGGCTTTTTTATTTTCAAGAAAATCAAAGCAAAAATACGAAAAACAGGTTAATTCTAAGAAAACAATAAGAATAGTTCTTATTGTTAGAAAAATTCCTTAAAAACAGTCAAAATTTATGAAATTTTAGCAGTAGATATTTGGGGAGGGGAATAATATAATAAAACCATAAAGGTCAAAAAAGGTCAAATCAGAGGTGGTAAAAATGTCATCTTTAGTCAGTCAAATTGAGAAATACCTGAAAAGACAGTTAGCAGCAAGTACGGAAGGTTATATTGACGTACAAAGGAACGATCTGGCTTCCATCTTCATGTGTGTGCCTTCCCAGATCAACTATGTGCTGGATACCAGATTCAACCAGGCAAACGGCTATTATGTGGAAAGCCGCCGGGGTGGCGGCGGTTATGTACGTATTATCAAGCTGGCTTTGCATGATGAAGAAGATATGGCTCAACTCTTGAACAATACCGCTAAAAAGCCCATTCCTCAGACAACCGGAGAGAACCTATTAGATCGTTTGGTGGAAGAAGAATTTCTGACCGCCAGGGAGGGACACATTATTAAAGCCCTTTTGGATCAGGATAATATGCAATTGGACAAGGAATCCGGCGATCTTTTGCGATCACGCTTGCTGCGGGTTCTTTTGTTGAATTTGTTACGGGAAGATTTCTAAAGATTGCGTAAGAAAACCAGCAGTGATCTGCTGAGGAGGGATCAATATGCTTTGTGATAGATGTAAACAAAATAATGCCACTGTGCATATTACCAGAATCTTCAACGGAATGATGCGGGAGGAACATTTGTGCGCGCAATGCGCTACTGCCGAAGGCAAGGTTTTTCATGGCACGCCTTCTATCGGTTGGCAGCATCTTTTTGGCGGTTTTACCCAGCCTAGCCAGGATAAATGCTGTTCTGAGTGCGGTATGAGCTATCGTGATTTCCGGCAGAAGGGCAAGATGGGCTGTCCCCAATGCTACCGTGAATTTGCAGCACAGGTGCCTGCTTTGCTCCAGGGGATTCATGGTTGCAGTAACCATATAGGAAAAATCCCGGCGCGGGGACAGAAAGCATTATTGGCTGACCGGGAGCTCAGCAACATGAAGAAAAAACTGGCCGATTTGGTAGACCAGGAAAAATTTGAAGAAGCTGCAAAATTGCGGGATGAAATAAAAGCAGCCGAAGTCGCAAGGGCAGGTGAAGGCGATGCGTGATATTTTTTCCGATCCTCAAAGCAGTTGGACAGCTAACGCCTGCAATTGCCATGACATTGTAATCAGCAGCCGTATCCGGCTAGCGAGAAATCTGGAGCATTACCCGTTTCCACAGAATCTTAATAAAAAACAAGCCATGGAAATTCGAGATGCGGTAGTAGTGGCCTTGCAAAATGATACGAAAGATTTTCAGATTTTGTATTTGGAAAATCTGGAGCTTATTGACCGTCAAGTCTTAATGGAGAAGCACTTGATCAGTCCTGCAATGACCCAAGGGGAAGCCGGCACTGCTTTGGCGGTAAACGGCGATGAATCGGTAGCGGTCATGATCAATGAGGAGGATCACCTGCGAATCCAGTGCTTTTATCCTGGCTTGCAATTGAAGGCGGCTTGGCAAAAGGCGGATGGAGTGGATGATATACTGGAAAAGGGCCTGCTTTATGCCTTCGATGAGAAGATGGGCTACCTGACCGCATGTCCTACCAATATCGGTACCGGTCTTAGGGCTTCTGTTATGGTTCATTTACCGGCCTTGGCCTTGCAAGGCAGTCTGAATGAAGTTTTGACCATGCTTGGTAAATTAGGCTTAGCTGTTCGTGGGCTTTATGGCGAAGGCAGCGAAGCTTGGGGAAATTTCTTCCAGATTTCCAACCAAACTACTTTAGGCAAAAGCGAAGAACAGATCCTCCTCCATTTGCAGCAGGTGGTAGAGCAGGTTACTACCTTAGAGTTACGGGCGCGGGAGTTGCTGCAAAAAGATAATAGCGTTTTGCTGGAAGATTATATTTGGCGAGCTTATGGCGTCCTTTGCAATGCAAGAAGCATGAGCACACCGGAGGCCATGGAGCTCTTATCCCGCTTACGGCTTGGCGTGAGCTTACAGATCATTGAAAACGTGGATTGCTGCTTGTTGAATCAATTATTGGTGGTGATCCAGCCCGCTTTTTTACAGAGGACTCAAACGAGGCAACTGACATCCTTGGAGCGGGATGCGGAACGGGCCAGAGCGGTTCGGCAAGCTCTGACGGAAGGAAGAATGCAGATACCGGGATGCGAAAAATAAGCAGAATCTTTTCCTGAGTTATATGGATGATGAAAATAGAGAAACCGACATTTTGTAGGAGCTCATCAAGCGACTTGGAATCAGAAAAGCTGCCGGAAACATTGATAGCGCGGTGATCAAAAACAAACAATATGGGTTGATAACTGGTAATTAACTGATTCAAGGACAGTGGCGATAAAACCGCAGTGAAGAGGTTACAATAGGTAAGGAAGCGCTACCGGCGACGATGTGTATTGGATCTGCTGAAAAGTATGTCTCAAAAGTTCATTGGATGCAGAAGCAGCAAATATTGAGGAGGGATTGGTATGAGTAACCGTTTTACCCAGAGAGCGCAACAGGTCATTTTCTTGGCAGATCAGGTTGCTAAAAATTTGTATTGTGACCAGGTGGATACCGGTCACCTGCTGTGGGGGATCATGCGGGATGGCGAGGGTGTCGGCGCCGCCGCTATAAATAGTATGGGCGTGTCAATGGAGGCTTTGGAAAAAGCGCTGCCCAGGGGGAAACATCCGGTGGCTAATCCTGAGGCCACGCCCGATTTAAAGAGGGCCTTGCAGATGGCGAAGGAAGAAGCGGCCGCTATGGGCGTCAATTATATTGGAACAGAGCATCTTTTACTGGGCTTGGTTCGGGTAAGTGATAGCTTTGCCGCCCGCTTTCTGAATGAACAGGCCAATGTAAATGCAGACGGGCTTCGGGGATTAATCTATGCTATTTTACAGCAGGGAGGCGCTGCGATACCGCCACAGAGTAATCAGGCTCCGGCAGAAAGCGGCAAAGCGCCTAAAAAGGGGAAAACACCAACTTTGGATGAGTTTGGACGCGATTTGACGGAACTGGCAAAAAAAGAACAACTGGACCCGGTGATTGGGCGTGCCCAGGAAATTCAACGGGTGACCCAAATCCTCTCCCGCCGTACCAAAAACAATCCGGTGTTGATCGGGGAACCCGGCGTAGGGAAAACCGCCATTGTGGAAGGGCTGGCGCAGCGCATTGTCGGCGGGCAGGTCCCGGAAACTTTGGCCAATAAACGTGTGGTTACCCTGGATATGGCCGCAATGTTGGCAGGCACCAAATACCGGGGTGAGTTTGAAGAACGCCTCAGAAAGGTAATTGATGAGATCGGTCAAAGTCGGGATATTATTCTGTTCATTGATGAATTACACAACCTGGTGGGAGCAGGGGCGTCAGAAGGCGCCATGGACGCCGCCAATATCCTGAAACCGGCTCTGGCCCGCGGCGAATTGCAATGTGTTGGCGCTACTACCATCGATGAATATCGCAAATATATCGAAAAAGACGCGGCGCTGGAGCGACGTTTCCAGCCTGTTATGGTTAATGAGCCCAATCCGGAGGAGGCGCTTGCGATCTTACAGGGATTAAAGGATCGTTATGAGGCTCACCACCGGGTAAAGATCACGGATGGCGCTTTAGAGGCGGCGGTCAATCTTTCCCAGCGTTATTTGAGCGACCGCTTTTTGCCTGATAAAGCCATTGATTTGGTGGACGAAGCCGCTTCCATGGTTCGGCTGACAGCCTATACGGCGCCTCCTGATCTCAAAGAGTTGGAAAAGCAATTGGAGGCTGCTTTGAAGGAAAAGGAAGCCGCCGCCAATGCTCAAGATTATGAAAACGCTGCCCGGTGGCGGGATAAAGCCAAAGCATTAGGCACTACCATTGAAGGCCTGCGGCAAAACTGGAAAGATAACAATAGCGGCAGTACCCTAGTGGTGGATATCAATGATATCGCCAAGGTCTTATCTGATTGGAGCGGTGTGCCGGTAACGCAGCTTCAGGAAACGGAAATGGAACGGCTCTTGCATCTGGAAGATATTTTGCACCAGCGGGTCGTGGGGCAAGAGGAAGCCATCAAGAGTATTTCCCGGGCAGTGCGCCGGGCCAGGGCCGGTCTGAAAGACGCCAAACGCCCTATCGGTTCTTTTATCTTCTTAGGCCCTACCGGAGTGGGAAAAACTGAGGTGGCCAAGGCTTTAGCCAATGTGCTTTTTGGCAGTGACGACGCCATGGTACGCCTAGATATGAGTGAATATATGGAAAAACACACCGTTTCCCGCTTGGTGGGAGCGCCTCCCGGCTATATCGGCCATGACGAAGGCGGCCAATTGACGGAAGCTGTGCGCAGGAAACCTTATGCCGTGCTGCTTTTAGATGAAATCGAAAAAGCGCACCCCGATGTATTCAACATTCTTTTGCAGGTTTTGGAAGACGGTAGATTAACCGATTCCCAAGGCAGAACGGTAGATTTCCGTAATACCGTCATTATTATGACCTCCAATGTGGGGGCGCAGACACTGCGCCGGGAATCCAGTATGGGATTTACCGCTTCCACTTCAAAAAACAGCGTCTACGAAGCCATGAAGGAAAAAATGCTGGGAGAATTAAAAAGCACCTTCCGTCCGGAATTTCTAAACCGGATCGATGACATCATCGTATTCCACAGCTTATCGGAAGAAGATATCGTGGCTATTGCCAAACTGTTGCTGGCGGATTTAATTCAACGGGTGGCGGCACAAGACATCAAACTGGAGATTCCGGATGATGTAGTAGCCCATCTGGCCAAAGAAGGAACGGATCTTGTTTATGGCGCCCGTCCCTTACGCCGCGCCATTGAGCATTATGTGGAAGATCCTTTCTCCGAAGGTTTGTTGCGCAGGGAGTTCGGAGCTGGAGATACCGTGCAGGCTTATCTTGCGGAGGGCCAGATCGCTTTTCAAAAAGTGTTGCCAGAATAGGAGAACAGAATAAAACAAGGAAAACAAAGAAAAAGAAGCAATCTCTTGTCCAAGAGTTTGCTTCTTTTGTTTTAAAGGGGGGAAATCCCTTTTCTTTGGCGAATATTATAAAATAGCAGGATTTACCTTGTCAATAAGGGGAAACATCCCCTTATTTCTTATATGCCTTGTCCATTAGAAAGGTGGGAACGTGCTTGGCGAAGAGCAGATCGGTTTTTGTTTGTCAGGAGTGTGGCGCTACCAGCATCAAATGGTATGGCCGTTGTCCTTCCTGCGGCCAGTGGGGCTCCCTAGTGGAAGAGGCGGTGGAAAAGAAAACAGTAAAGCTGCCTGCCACAGGTGAAGCACCTCGCCCTGTCACACAGATAGGTGTTGAGGAAACCGAACGAATCTTGACAGGTATTACCGAATTAGATGGTGTTTTGGGCGGCGGCTTGGTACCCGGTTCTCTGGTACTACTGGGCGGAGAGCCCGGTATCGGCAAAAGTACTCTGCTACTTCAGGCGGCAAAAGCGGTGGCGGATAGCGCCGGCCAGGTGCTTTATGTTTCCGGTGAAGAAAGCGCTACCCAGGTAGGATTGCGGGCCAGACGGCTTTATGCCATGTCCGATCAGTTGTTGCTTTTATCCAACAATAACCTGGATGAAATTTTGCAGTCTGCCAGAGAATCCCATATCCGGATGATGGTGGTGGATTCTATCCAATCTGTTTATCAGCCGGAGCTTTCGGCGGCTCCCGGCAGTGTTTCTCAGGTACGGCAATGCGGTGCCGCTTTTTTGGAATATGCCAAGGAAAGTAATGTGGTGGTTCTTTTAGTAGGGCATGTGACCAAGGAGGGTACTTTGGCGGGGCCCCGGGTGTTGGAGCATATGGTGGATACCGTACTATACTTCGAAGGAGAACGCTATAATGCTTTTCGCTTGCTTAGGGCGGCAAAAAACCGTTTTGGCTCCACCAATGAGATTGGTGTATTTGAAATGCGGGACGACGGGTTAATTCCTTTGCTGGATCCTTCCAGTCTTTTTCTGTCCCAAAGGCCTTTGGGTGCGGCGGGGTCGGTGGTAACCTGTGCGATGCAGGGTACCAGGCCGGTGCTTTTGGAAGTGCAGGCTTTGGTTTCTCCTTCCCCTTTTGGCAATCCCCGGCGGCTAGCTTCGGGTCTGGATTATAACCGGCTCTTGATTCTGATAGCTGTATTGGAGAAAAAAATGGGTCTGCATTTAAGCACTCAAGACGTTTATGTTAATATTGCCGGTGGCATGAAGGTGGATGATCCAACTGTGGATCTGGCGGCGGCCGCTGCCATTGTTTCCAGTTATAAAAACTTAGAGGTTGAGACTTCTTCTATCGTTTTGGGTGAAGTAGGCTTAACCGGAGAGGTAAGGCAGATTGGTCAGGTGGAACGGCGTTTGAAAGAAGCAGCAAAATTTGGCTTTACCACTTCTGTATTGCCACAAGGATCATTCTCTGCCGATAGCTGCTCGGTTCGTGTCTTAGAAGCAGCAACTTTGGCAGAAGCTTTATTTAGCTTGGGTTTAGCATAGGGTTTTGCCGCATGGCATAAAATAATAAAGAGCAAAGGAGGTGGCAGTATGTTTCAGATCGGCGATAAAGTGGTTTATCCTGTACATGGTGCAGGTATCATTGAAGGGATAGAACAGCGGGAGATTCTGGGAGAAGAACGCAGCTACTATGTGTTACTTTTGCCTGTGAGCAATATGAGGGTTCTGGTTCCGGTGGATCATGTGGGCGAGATAGGGATGCGCCGGATAGTGGATTTGAGGACTTTGGAACAAGTATTGGATATTTTACGTCAGCATCAGGAGGATGAAGGAGATAAATGGAACCGCCGCTACCGAATGAATATGGATAAGATCAGGAGCGGCGATATTTGTGCGGTGGCTGAGGTGGTACGCAATCTTTCCCGCCGTGATATCGAAAAAGGCTTATCCGGCAGTGAACGAAAACTTTTGGAGCAGTCAAGGGATATTTTAGTCAGTGAGCTGATTTTGGTGAAAAATGCTGCTGCAGAGGAGATTTTGTCGCAACTTGACGATATCTTTCACAACCGGGAAATTTAATAGGAAAATTTTGGGCGATTTGTTCTGGAATCCTTGTTTTTTCTGGGTTTCAATCATATAATAGAGTCAAGACCCGTATTACTTTAAAGATAGGCAAGGAGGGGGTGAAAGAAAATGGTCATTAAAGTAATTTCAGTTTTGGTTGGTTTATTTTTTGGGCTGATGTCCTTTGGCATTATCTGGCAATATGGCGATATTTTTTTGGATTACAGTATTTCCGGGTTGCAATTAGGCGTCAGCAGCATTGTTGCAGTGTTATTCTTTATTTTGGGAGTCATTTTAGCGGCCCCCTTTGCCCGTGTGGTAAGAAAAGCAATTCAACAATGGGTGGACAGGCTGTCCAAAATGCCTTTCAGCAGTATTGTCAGCGGTGTAATCGGACTTATTACCGGCTTAATTATCGCCATTCTTATTAATACAGTTCTTTCCAGTATTTATGTTGTTGGCCCTTACCTTTCCGCTGTATCGATTCTTGTTCTCGGTTATCTGGGACTTTATGTAGGATATAAGAAAAAAGACGATATCATTGCAGTGATTTCCGGACGTCTCCGTTACCGGGGGGAAAAAGGGGATAAAGCCTCAAAGGCTGATTCTGCAAATGTTACCGGTATCAATCCTAAGATTTTAGATACCAGTGTCATTATTGACGGCAGGATTACCGATATCTGCCGCACTGGTTTTATTGAAGGCGTTCTGATCATCCCTAATTTTGTTTTGGAAGAGTTGCGGCATATCGCCGATTCTTCCGATGGCCTGAAAAGAGCCAGAGGCCGCCGAGGTCTGGATATGTTAAACACCCTGCGGCAGGAAATGGGGGCCCGTGTTGTGATCAGCGAAACCGACTTCCCGAAAATCGATGAAGTGGATAGTAAGTTGGTAAAGCTGGCCCAGCAAATGCATGGTACTGTTTTGACTAATGATTTTAATTTGAATAAGGTAGCGCAGGTGCAAGCCGTGCCGGTTTTAAATATCAATGAATTGTCTAATGCCGTGAAACCGGTGGTATTGCCGGGTGAAGAAATGCTGGTTACCGTGGTGAAAGATGGTAAGGAGCCCGGACAGGGCGTTGCCTATCTGGATGATGGTACCATGGTGGTGGTGGAAGACGGACGCAGCTTGATTGGCAGCACGATTACCGCTATTGTTACCAGCATTCTCCAAACGGCTGCCGGCCGTATGATCTTTGTTCGTCCTAAATAAGGCAAGGGGGTGCCGATTATGAGTGCAACAGCAATTGTTCTGGCGGCCGGTAAAGGATTACGTATGGGGAGTGAAGAAAATAAAATCTTTTTACCTTTAGGTGGCTACCCTGTATTATATTGGTCCCTGAAAATATTTGAAGATTGCCCGCGTATCAACCAAATTATTGTGGCAGCAGCACAAGAGGAGATCCCCCGGATCAGCCAAATCACGGCGGAATATGGTTTTGGTAAAGTACAGGATATCGTTGCGGGGGGGGAGACCCGTGCGGAATCGGTCAGAGCCTGCCTTTCCAGTATTGCCAAACGCTGCCGTACGGTTTTGATCCATGACGGAGCCAGGCCCCTTTTAGCAATGGCTGATGTGGAAAAAATCATCGACACAGTGGAGGAGACCCATCAAGGCGCTATTTTAGGCGTTCCTTTGTCGGATACTCTGCATCAGGTGGGAGAAAACATGCAGATCAGCAATACCATTGTGCGGAGCAGTTGCTGGAGGGCGCAGACGCCTCAGTGCTTTCCCAAAGGAGTCTTGTTAGGCGCTTACGGCGCCTACGATGGTAAAAAAACCGTCACCGACGACGCTTCTTTGGTGCGAGCCATCGGCGGTATCGTCCGGGTGATTCATGGCAGCCGTGAGAATATCAAAATTACCGATCCCATTGATATCAAACTAGCGGAAACCATTTTAGCCGAAAGGATGAATGTGTAAAATGCCTGTAGGAATCGGATATGACGTACACCGCTTGGTGGAAGATCGACCTTTGATGATAGGCGGTGTGAAGATTCCTTTCGATAAGGGCCTTTTAGGGCACAGTGATGCGGATGTTTTGATTCACGCCATTTGTGACGCGCTTCTGGGAGCGGCTGCATTGGGTGATATCGGGCAACATTTCCCTGACAATGATCCCACTTATGCCGGTATTGCCAGCTTAAAACTCCTCTGTGAAGTGGAACGCAAGTTGGAGGCCGCGGGCTTTGCTGTGGTGAATGTGGATAGCGTTATCATTGCACAGAAGCCCAAAATGACGCCTTATATTCCTGCCATGCAGCAGAATGTCGCCGGGGCTCTGAGAGTTTCCCCACAGTTCGTTGGAATCAAGGCTACCACCACGGAGGGTCTTGGTTTTACAGGACAGAGTCTGGGCATCGCAGCGCAGGCGGTGGCGGAGCTGCGAAGAAAAGGATAAAGAAATAAATAAAACATAAAGAAGGATCTGCCGGTTTTGTTATGGCAGGTTCTTTTTTGATTTCAGGTTATGACACACCAATGTTAAACGGGCGTTTATGGTTTGCGCAGAGCAAAATACCATAAATCAATAACCACCCGCTATTGCATTATTCCAAGAAAACCGGACGGTTTCTGTTTCACATACTCCGTGTGCTCAAGAGACTTAAGTTATAACAAAGTGCAGGCCGGCGCATTGGGGCGACGGCCTGCAATAAACATTCAGAATTTAATTTAAGATCCGGTATTCCTTGGATGTATTATTTTTTAATGCGAGGATGACGATTGCAGATGTCAGAAAGCTCTATCGCCTCACGCTTCCTGAATGATTCGGGCGAACCACGTTGACCTAAGTGTTTTTCAGGATAACGCTTTCCACCACGTTGGCGGCATGCTCGCAGGCGTCGCAGCATTTTTCCATATAGATAAAGGCTTGTGTCCAGGACAAAATCTCCACCGCATCGGTGGAAGTGGTACAGAGGTGATGCAGCGCTTCGGTATATAACCGGTCTCCTTCGTTTTCCAGCCGGTTCATTTCAATGATTTCTTTTTGGATGGTGGGAGACTTTCTGAAATTACCAAACTCCTCCATAAGCCGTTTTAAACAAGCGCAGCAGCTTAAAATGATCTTGGAAAATTCTAAGGCATCCCGGCGGATGCTCTGAATATTAAACATATAAAGCTTAAGCAAGACGTCTTCAATGGAGTCGGTAACTTCATCGATTTCCTGTGCTAAATTCATAATGTCTTCCCGGTCGATGGGGGTGATGAATTCTTTGGCCAGACGCCGCATCATCATATGTTTTTCCGTATCGGCCGCATGTTCAATCTCATGCATGTATTCCATAGTTTGAGGCAGTTTTGCCGGGTCATAATGATCCAGTGTCTCGTTAAGGTTTTGTGCGGCCCGGCCACAGTAATCGGCCAGCCGAATAAACATTTCAAAATAGATATTGTCTTGTTTGCGTACCATGCTTTATTAATCCTCCCTGATTTCGATTGCCAATGCTTGTTTTAAAAGGGTGTATACAACGGTGAATGCCTTTTCGACATCCCCTGTGATTAAGTCTTTAGAATAACCACATAAAAAGCCGGGCCATCAAAAAACCGATCAAGCCGCAGCCCGGAAAAGTTAAAACCCAGGTCATCACCATCTCCCTTGCCACGCCCCAATTTACGGAGGAGAGACGCCTACATGCGCCCACGCCCATGATGGCGGTGGTTTTGGTATGGGTAGTGCTGACGGGGAGGCCCCCCAGCGAAGAGATTAAAAGGCAGCCTGCGGCCGCCAGATCGGCGGCAAACCCCTGGTATTTTTCCAGCTTTACCATATCCATCCCTACCGCTTTGATGATGCGGTAACCCCCGATGGAAGTTCCTAAAGCCATGACCAGGGAACATAGGATCATAAGCCAGATGGGGATCACAAAATTGGTTACATTGCTGTGGCCTTGCGATAAAAAGATTCCTAATAGGAATACGCCCATAAATTTTTGACCATCTTGTGCACCATGCATAAAAGCCATAGCAGCCGCACCGCCGATTTGTGCGTTTTTAAAAAACCCGACAATGTGCTGCCTATCCATATGACGGCAGATGCGTTCGGTGAGTTTAGCCGCCAGATAACCCATGCCAAAACCCAGAAGTGTGGATAGTATCAGGCCATAAATGACTTTCATCCATTCAGAGCCGTTAATACCTCCAATCCCGCCATGCAGAGCAATGGCCGCGCCGGAGATCCCGGCGATCAAAGCATGACTTTCACTGGTAGGAATTCCGAAACCCCAGGCGGCGGTAGCCCAGGTGACAATGGCAAATAAAGCGGCGCATAAGGCAATCAGGGCGTCTGATTGATTGCCGCCGAAATCCGCGATCTTATAAATGGTCTGGGCAACGGTGGCATTGAGGAGTGTCATGACCAAAACTCCAAAAAAATTAAATATAGCGGCCATAATAATAGCGGAGCGTACCCCCATGGCGCGGGTGGAAACGCAGGTGGCAATGGCATTGGGGGCGTCCGTCCAGCCATTTACCAAAATGACGCCTAAGGTCAGGAGAACAGTAATCAGTAAGATAGGATTTGATACAAGCGCACTTAAAAACTCGCTCAATGAAATAGTCATGCAGCATCTCCAATGATTATTTTTTCAAATATCATAATATCCTAATGATACCATAATTCGACAGGGGACGCAATTTTCTGATGAAATATTTTTAGTTCAGCAATGGGGCAATATATGGTATAATATAAAATTAGAGATTATACTACAGAAAAATAAAAAACAGGAAAAAGCGGAGGTTAACAGTTATGGACAAGGTGCGGGTGCGTTTTGCTCCCAGTCCCACCGGGCCGCTGCATATCGGCGGCGCACGGTCGGCGTTATTTAACTATTTATTCGCCAAGAGAAACCATGGCGATTTTATCGTTCGCATCGAGGATACCGACTTGGAGCGTTCATCCCGCGCTTCGGAGGAAAACATCAAGGAATCCTTGCATTGGTTGGGGATAGATTGGAACGAAGGCATTGATGTGGGCGGTTGTCATGCGCCTTATCGTCAGATGGAACGGCTTAACACGTACACCGAAGCTGCGCAAAGACTTTTAGATACCGGAAAGGCGTACTATTGCTATTGTTCCGAGGAAGAGATCGAACAAGAACGGCAAGCCGCTTTGGCCAGAGGAGAAATGCCCAATTATTCCGGCCGCTGCCGACACTTGACCGCAGCGGAGCGAGGGGCAAAAGAAGCCCAAGGCATCAAGCCGGTGATCCGCTTTCATGTGGAGCCGGGGGAAGCGGTGCATATCGCCGACTTGGTTCGCGGAGATGTTTATTTTGAAAGAGATGGCATCGGCGATTTCGTTATTGTGAAGTCCGACGGCATTCCGGTTTATAATTTTGCCGTGGTGGTAGACGACCATCTTATGGAAATCAGCCATGTGCTCCGGGGTGAAGAGCACCTTTCCAACACCCCCAGGCAAATTGTACTTTATGAGGCTTTAGGTTGGGAAACTCCTGCTTTTGGCCATATTTCCCTGATTTTAGGCAAAGACAGAAGCAAAATGAGCAAGAGAAACGGCGATGTTTCGGTGGTCAATTATCAGGATGCCGGCTTTTTGCCGGAAGCCTTGGTAAATTTTCTGGCCCTTTTGGGCTGGGCGCCGGAAGGAGAGGAAGAGATTTTTTCTATGAAGCAGCTGGAAGAGTCTTTTTCCCTGGACCGGGTGAGCAAAAGCCCGGCCGTTTTCGATATGGATAAATTAAAATGGTTAAATGGCCAGTATCTGCATCAATTGTCTTCGGAAGTGGTAGCCGCTAAAATCGCTCCTTATGTGGATGGGATCGCACAATTGGAGCTATTGGCGGACACCTTGAAAAATCACTTGAATACTTTCTCGGAGGTCAAAGATTTTTTGCCCCTTTTTCAAGGGGAAGCGGCGTTGCCGATGGATGAGGAAGCCGCAGAGGTTTTGAAAGAGGAAACCGTTCCGCAGGTTTTGACGCTTTTCCAAGAAAAGGCGGCGGCGCTGGAAGAGTTTTCCGCTGCAGGTATCAAGGGCATTTTGAAAGCCGTGCGTAAGGAAACCGGATTAGGCGGCGCATCGGTCTTCATGCCGGTACGGGTGGCCCTGACCGGTACCAAGCACGGCCCGGATATTGACAAACTAGCGGCCCTCATGGGCCGGGATATCCTGATGAAGCGGCTAGAAGCTGCAATGGCAAAGATAAAATAGGAGGTATGATATGGCGATCAGGATTTATAATACCTTAAACAACCGTAAAGAGGAATTTGTTCCCCTAAAACCGGGCAAGGTTTCCATGTACGTTTGCGGGCCTACCACCTATAATTATATTCACTTGGGCAACGCCCGGCCCATTGTGGTATTTGATACCGTGCGCCGTTATTTTCAATACCGGGGCTTCCAGGTGACCTATGTGCAAAACTTTACCGATGTAGACGATAAGATCATCAACCGCAGCAAGGAAGAGAATATCCCCGCCGCCGCGGTAGCGGAAAAATATATTGCCGCTTATTTTGAGGATACTGCGGCACTCAACGTCTGGAAAGCGGATATCCATCCCAAAGTAACGGAGCATATGACGGATATCATCGCTTTTGTGCAAAAGCTTATGGATAAAGGTCACGCTTATTTGGCGGAAGGCGATGTTTATTATGATGTCCGCAGTTTTGCCGGTTATGGCAAGCTATCCGGACGTGATCTGGACGAGCTGAAAGCGGGAGCCAGGGTGGATGTGGGCGATATCAAGCGGGATCCTCTGGATTTTGCACTGTGGAAAGCAGCTAAGCCCGGCGAACCTGCTTGGGACAGTCCCTGGGGTAAAGGACGTCCCGGTTGGCATATTGAGTGTTCCGCGATGAGCTGTAAATATTTGGGAGAAACCTTTGATATCCATGGCGGCGGTGCCGACCTGATCTTCCCACATCACGAAAACGAAGTGGCGCAATCGGAAGGCGCCAGCGGCAAGCCTTTTGTGAATTACTGGATGCATAACGGTTTTATTACGGTGAACCAAGAAAAAATGTCCAAGTCTTTAGGGAATTTCTTTTTGCTAAGAGATATCCTGGCCAAATTCCCTGGCGACGTGGTGCGTTTTTATCTTCTGAACACCCAATACCGCAGTCCCATTGACTTTGACGATGCTAAATTGGCGGTAGCGTCCAAGAGCTTGGAGCGCATCCGCAATTCCATGGCTTTGCTGCAGGAAGCTCTGGGTCGCGGCGGCGGCAGTGATGAAGGGGCGAACCAGGCCTTACAAACGGCTACTGCCAAAGCCAAAGAAGAATTTGTCAATGCGATGGATGATGATTTTAATACCGCTTTGGCTATTGCGGCCATCTTTGATTTTTGCCACGAGGTCAACAGCAATGTCTCCGGCGCTTCTTTGGAAGCTTTGAAAGCGGCTGCCGAAGCCTTTAATGGGTTTGACAGTGTTTTAGGGATGCTGATCCCCCGTCAAAAGGAACAGGACGACGGCCTAGCGGAAGGGCTGATGAACATTTTGATTTCGGTAAGGCAAAGCGCCCGGGCCGCGAAGGATTGGGCTACTGCAGATGCTATTCGCGACCAGCTGAAGGCACTTGGTATCATTCTGGAGGATATTCCGCAGGGTGTGCGCTGGAAAAGGGTGGCCAAATAGATGGCGGAAAATTTTGCTCAGGATCCGGGGCAGATTCCTGCCTTAACCCTTGCCTATATTGGCGATGTGGTATATGAGCTTAATGTGCGGCAGCATTTTTTGGAAAAGGGGCTGTGCAGGGTGCAGGATCTGCACCAAGCGGCGGTCAGACTGGTACAAGCGAAGGCGCAGGCTGCTTTGGCACATCGTATTGAAGGCACCCTTTCCGAAAAGGAGCTGGCGGTGATGCGGCGGGGCAGGAATGCCAAAGGGCACCCGGCTCCCAGAGGGGCTTCGGTGACTTTGTACCGACAATCAACCGGCCTTGAAGCCTTGGTGGGCTATTGGTATTTGGGTCAGGAGCAGGAGCGGCTCCATTGGTTTTTCCAATTGGTATGGGAATTGGAGGAGGAACTGGCGAATGGATGTGAAGCTGATTAGTTATACCCCGGAACCGGAAAAAGTAGTGGCGGCGGCAGCCCGTCTTTGCTATTCACCCCGGAGTGCTGTGGATATCATGGAAGATTTCTCCGAGGAGCAGGTACAGAAGTTTTTGGACAAGCTGACGGAGATGGGACATGATTCCCCCTTGGAGCATGCATCTTTTACCTTTGCCATTGACGGCGTGAGCAGGGCTCTTTCCCATCAGTTGGTGCGGCATCGAATTGGCGTTTCTTTTTCCCAGAAATCCCAGCGCTATGTGACGGAAAAAAATTTTTCCTGTCATCTGCCGCCTACTGTGGCGGCAGATTCTCAAGCGGTGCAGATCTTTCAAAATAGCATTGCTCAAATAGGCGAGGCCTACGAAGCTCTGCTGCAACTGGGCATTCCGGCGGAAGATGCTCGTTATCTGTTGCCCAATGCAGCCACTACCAATCTGGTAGTGACCATGAATGCCAGAAGCTTATATCACTTTTTCCGGCTGCGCTGCTGCGTCCGGGCGCAAGCGGAGATCCGGGAATTGGCTTATAAAATGCTGGCGGAAGTCAAGGCGGTAGCGCCGCACCTTTTTGCCAAAGCGGGAGCCAGCTGCGATACCCACGGTATTTGTTTTGAAGGCGCTATGAGCTGCGGCAAGGCGCCTACCGTTTAGATTATTTGAATGAATAAGGATGGTCAGATGAGCGATAGAATGAATGATCAATCGGAAAATAAAACGCAAGACAAAGCCGGCGATATTATTTGCGGCAAAAACAGCGTTCTAGAGGTTTTGCGGGCCGGCAAGCCGGTGAATAAGGTACTCTTGGCCAAGGGTCAGGACAAAGGGTTCTTGCATCAGGTACAGGCTTTGTGCCGGGCTAAAGGGGTTCCTTGCCAAGAGATAGAGCGGCAACGCCTGGTGGAGATCGCCGGAGATGATCACCGGGGCGTAGTAGCCTTGGTGGCCCCCTATAAATATGCGGAAATTAGCGATATTCTAACCCTTGCCAGGGAACGAAATGAAGATCCTCTCATCGTGATCCTGGCGGAAGTGGAAGATCCCCACAATTTGGGGGCTGTCCTCAGAACAGCGGAATGTGTTGGTGCTCATGGCGTTATTATTCCCAAACGGCGGGCGGCGGCTGTTACCGAAACAGTGGCGAAAGTTTCCGCCGGTGCTTTGGCATATATACCGGTGGCTCGGGTGACCAATCTGGTGCAGGCTATGGAAGAATTGAAGGAAGCGGGCCTCTGGATTGCCGGCGCTCATATGACTGATGCCACCTCTTTATGGGAAACTGACCTTAAAGGATCTTTAGCGCTGGTTCTGGGCAGTGAAGGTCAAGGCATTCCCCGTTTAATTGCGGAGAAATGTGATTTCATGGTATCAGTGCCGATGCAGGGTCATATCACTTCTTTAAATGTATCAGCCAGTGCCGCTGTGCTTCTTTATGAAGTTATACGGCAAAGACAATTCAAATAGCTTGTTAGAAATTGTCTAAGAAGGCAAATTTTATCATTCTCGCCGCTCGAGGGTTATTTTCTTGCTTTTATGCCAGGATATTGGTATAATGTGATTTACAGCGGACAAGCCGGAGGTGCGGCATGAAAAGCGGCGTAAACAATGAAGCCTTTCCCAATTACGGCATCATGACCGACGAGGAAATCGTGGAGCTGGCCAGAGAAGGCGATCTGGATGCCCAGGAGTTTCTGATCAACAAATACAAAAATTTCGTTCGGGCCAAAGCACGGTCTTATTTTTTGATTGGCGCCGACAGGGAAGATATTATCCAGGAAGGCATGATTGGTCTTTATAAGGCTATTCGTGATTTTCGTTGTGACCGTTTGTCTTCTTTTCGCGCCTTTGCGGAGCTTTGCGTTACCAGACAGATTATCACGGCCATCAAAACGGCAACCCGCCAAAAGCACATTCCGCTGAATTCTTATGTTTCATTGAACAAGCCCATTTATGATGAAGATTCCGATCGGACGCTTTTGGATGTGATTTCCGGAACGAAAATCACTGATCCGGAGGAATTGATCATCAGCCGGGAGGAATTTGATCACATTGAGGAAAAAATGGGACAGATTCTAAGCTCTCTGGAATGGAAAGTTCTCATGTATTACTTGGAGGGAAAATCCTACCAAGAAATCGCGGTGGATCTAAACCGCCATGTCAAATCTATAGATAACGCTCTGCAGCGGGTCAAGCGCAAGCTGGAAAAGTATCTGGAAAGCAGGGAAGCCAGCCGATAAAAGGCAGTTTGTCCATGAATGTTCCGAAGGGTTGTTATGAACTGAAGTATGGCTGTCTGCTGAAGGTGAGATTTATTGGCATGGTTTGGCAAAACCTTAATAATAAAGCGTTTGTACTTTTTGCTTTATGATGAATGACTATATTGATCTTCTGTTTTAGGTTTGAAAAAGTTTTTGAAATGCATTGACTTTTAAAGGTAATGTTGTTATAATAAACAACGTCGACTTTTGAGAATAGGCTGCAGCGAAATGCTGGTTTTGCCGACGTAGCTCAACTGGCAGAGCAGCTGATTTGTAATCAGCAGGTCGCGGGTTCGAATCCCATCGTCGGCTCCAATTGACATTTTATTATCCACTAATGAAATTTACGTTAGTTTTGGGATTTATATAATTATGGAGGGGTTCCCGAGTGGCCAAAGGGAGCAGACTGTAAATCTGCCGGCACCGCCTTCGATGGTTCAAATCCATCCCCCTCCACCATTTGTTACCGCGGAGTGGAGCAGTCCGGTAGCTCGTCGGGCTCATAACCCGAAGGTCGTAGGTTCAAATCCTGCCTCCGCAACCACATTGTGCAAGCAAAAAAGATATAGCACCGGAAATCCCAGAAGCCGCAACGGTTTCTGGGATTTTTCGTGCCCATTTTTTCAGGTGCAAAAAAAAGATATATTTTCATGGTCCCCCCCTTTGGTAGGGACATGAACTAAAACCCTGCTGTTTTCAGGGGCGTTTTAAGAGATGATTTCCGTGATTTTCGATTCCACAGCAAAAATAATTTGTTAAATTTCCGTGTCTGAAAGTGGTCTGTATCATATTTTGATACTAACCAAAATATAATCACAAACCGCTAAAATATAATCATTGTATTTAACCCAAGGCCGGCATTCGTTGCGAATGCCGGCCTTTTCCTTTTCTAAACCAAATCATAAGGAGTGAGCATTATGGAACAGAACAATTTGAAAAAGGACACCGGCTTTCTTTCAGAGGTCGGCATTGTGCTGCGGCAAGACGGTTATGAGACTTCCGCCCCTGACAATGGACTGCTGCCCGTATCGGCAGATGGGATTCCCCTCTGCCGGATCAGCGAAACCGGCAGCGTCAGATACCGGGACGCGGACATCGGAAGCGCGGAGCTCGAAGATGCTTTGCACGAAGTAACCCAGACTGCGGAAACTGTGTCGGAGTATATGAAGCTCATGGACGCAGCTCCGCTTCTCAAGGCGCAGGGGCTGGACGAAACGTACAGGCTGCTGGCCGATTTCAACGGTGTTGTCCTTGCCGGTCATCCCAGCCGTCTTGGCGTTCTGTTCGTGACATGGGATTGGGACTACGGCCGGACCGGCGTATCCCAGGGGCATTATATGTCGAACAATTACGAAGCGGCAAAAAAGGATTTCGCCGTGCGCAGCGGTCTTGTTCGGGAACAACAGTTCTTCTCACCGGAGCACCTTGCAGAAATATATCGATGTGTTCAGGATGCGCTGGACCATCCGTATGAGCTCACCTATGACCGGGAAGAATGCCTTGGCAAAATACAGGAGCAAATTACCGATCTCGTGCCTGATTTGCAGCAGCGGATTGCGCAAGCGCAGCCGCAGGAGGAATCTGCATTCACCGAGCCGACTATGTAAAACAAAATCAGCATAAAAAGCGCCGAAGTTTTCATCATGAAGACTTCGGCGTTTTTTGCATTCAGGAAGGAAATAACAGTGAAGCATGAATATAACCGACGCAGGCACCCGCCCCTGTTCGCACCGGAAAATCCGCCTGTGCGGGAGGAATGTCCCGTTTGCACTTTGTTCGAGCGATGTAAAAGCTGTCCCTATCCCCGGCATGGCTTTATCTGCTGGAATCGTGATGAGAGCTGCCTTCGCACGGATATGCAAAAAATCGATCAGAGAAAGGCGGTAAAGCGCAGTGGATAAGAGGGAACGTGAGTATTGGCAGTCGGTCACAGAACACAGCACCTACCGTTGGACAGAAGATTCCATCACCCGCCTTAACAGCGGTGAGCATCTCTACTATATCGGTGGCGAAGATGGACACTATATGCGCCTTTCACAGGATGGCAAGCTGACCATTGGCAATTATGAAGGCGCATACCCGCATATCGGTGAAGCTGTCTTTTACCTGCAGGCGGAACATCAGTACCTCAATATTAATGAAGCGTTCCAAATAGCCTGTCAGATGGGCGGAGCTAAATTTTTGGAGGATCTGTTTTCCAGCAATTCTCTGGAACAAGGTTGGTCAATCGAGCCAGATACAGACGGCAGCATGGACTTTGAAATGAAAGTATTTTAAGGAGGACGCGATATGCAATTTCAAGCAGTACTGTCAAATCAGCATCACCCGGAATACGGTGTGGCCACAGTGCCCTTCCCGATTCCGAACGCAGAATACGACAACATCATTGCGCTGCTGGAACCTTTTGAGATCGGCGATGCGGTCAGACGCGACTGCCGTATTGAAGAAGTCAGCGGTAATTTTCCAATACTGACACAACTGGAAAGAACCGACGCCAACCTCGACGAACTGGACTACCTCGCCAAACGGCTGGACAGCTTCGATGATTATGAGAAAACACAGTTTCAGGGCATGGCGTCCCGGCTGGATCTCCATGGCGTGGACGAATTCATCAACCTGACCTTCTGCTGCCAGGAGGTAACCGTGGTCACGGACTTTAACAATCTGGAATCTCTTGGACGCAGGCACTACCTGACACTGGGCGGCGGGGCGTCTATGGAGGAAATGCAGGGCAGGGACTTCCGCTCGGTAGCGCTGGCATTGCTCGACGGCGAGGTCGGGCGGGTCACCCACTACGGCGTGGTTTATGACAACGGATTTGAAATGTCGCAGCTCTATGACGGCCACAGTTTTCCGCAGTACCGCTATGAGGACTGCCTGATGGAGGTGGAGATGAGTTCACGCTATGCGCCTCCTGACAGCCCTGCTGCCTATCTCTACTTGCCTGTATCGCAGATGCAGATCGAGCGCACCATGCTTCGCGTCGGCATCAACAACTACGGCGACCTGTGCCTGCGCTTTCTGGAAAGCGAGCTTCCGGAAGAAGTTGTCGCAGCGCTGGATTTTGACAACGAAAGCCTGACCGATCTCAATGAGATGTGCCGTGCCATCCAGCCGCTGAATCAGGCCGAGCGTGAGAAGCTGGGCGCGGTCATTCTGTTCACGAAGCCGGAACAGGCCGGCCAGATCGCCAATCTGGCGAAAGAGTTGGAGCAGTTTGACTACGTTCCCAAGGTACGTACGCCGGAGGAATACGGCAAGTACATGATCATGGATTCCGGCCATTATGAGTACGATGAAAATCTCGCCGGTTACATCGACTTTGCCAAATACGGCAAGGAGCACGTGGAAAACGAGCAGGGGCAATTCAATGATCGGGGCTATGTGTCTTACCACGGCACGATGGGGTTGGACGAACTGATGCAGGGCGATTCCGCCCAAAACATGGGCTTTCAGATGGGAGGGATTCAATGATCACGCTGAACCTGAGCCGTGCCGATAATGCCGAAGGCGTCTATCTGAATCTGCCGGCCCCTCCCGCCAAAATCAGCTATGCGTTCTCAGAACTGGACAAAATCAGCTCGGATACCTCCACCACCAAAATTGTCGACGTGGTCAGCAATGTTTACAATCTGAATGATTATCTTAAAAGCGCAGATGTCGAGCAGCCCGGCATACTGGATAAGATCGGCGAGCTGGCCCGGATTCTCCAGACCATGGACAGGGATTCCTGTTTGAAGTTTGAGGGAGTGCTGGACGCCAACAGCGTGAACAGCATCGACGATATCCTGCGGCTCTCGGAAGCGCTGGACCAATATACTCTGATTCATGACGCAGCCTCGGGCAGCACTCTTGGAAAATACTTGGTAAACAACGGTGCGATGTCTTTCCCCGAGCGCATCTGCCCTTACCTGGACTATCAGATCATCGGGGAGGAGTTCTACGCCGACCATGGCGGTGCTTTCTGCCGTGCCGGATATGTGGTGAGAAATGACGAGCTGCCGGAACAGCTCCGCCAATCGAAGAAGAACGAGAAACGGATCATGGCGCTGCGGCTGCGGGTGAATCATGACGGGACCCCCAAAATATCTCAGCAGACGCTGGCTCTGCCCGCAGCCGCAGCAGAGTTGGAACAGACAAAGCAAAACCTTGGAATTGATGCGTTCGCCGAAGCGGATATCATTATGGTGGATTATAGCTTCCCGTATCTGGCACAGATGATCCCGCAGGAATGCATCAGCGTGGAGGACGCAAATGAACTGGCGCTCTGTGTGGAGCAGATGGATCAGAAAACCGGTGAATTGCTCAAGTTCTTATCGGCGCTGGAGGCGGAGCGGCCGGAAACCTTTCCTGCGGCGCTGAATCTCGCCATGGATATTGACGATTACGAGCGCGTCCCAACCGCCCCCGAGGAATACGGCCGCATGGCGCTGCAGCGGATTGGTGCGGACGATGAACTCATCAACACCATTGACGGATATATGGATTTTGAGAGCTATGGGAAGGAGTGTATGCAGGATGACGGCGTAGTACGGACGGAGTTTGGTTCACTCCGCAGACTCAGCCAGCCGTTTGACACACAGGTAATTGGCGGAATGCAGATGGAATAAGAGTACAGCGGTTCAATCTCTCATAGCTATTTCGGAAATGCTGTGGTATCTTGTGTAACTATAAAAATAGGAGATGATCAACTATGAGTGTAAATGCCAGAAAAGGAGAATACGAACACATTGAGCTGTTCGGCAAACCTGCGCTGTTCACCAGCGCCCGCATTCAGACTGACAGCGTCCCGGACGGATGGTATTGCTACGACCTGCGCGGCAGCGACGACGATCCCGGCGAGCCGGTCACCATTGAGCCGTATGTGGTGATCAACCACGCCGGCACCGTTCTGACCCACGAGAAAATCAATATCCCCGGCGAGGGCTTCCTGCGGCTGGGAAACAGTCTGGATTTCCTTGACGAGCACCTGACCTTTCAGGCGTTTTGTGAGGAACATGACATCCCTTACCCGGCGGACAATCAAACATTCAAGCTCCGACCCGCTTCTGAATCAGAGGCGGGAATTTTTTATACCATGACGCCGGAGAAAGACGTGGAACTTGGCTGCATCGGTCATGTCCGCATGGACTTCGGCCACGGCGGAAAAGAATTTTGGCACACCTGGTGGCCCCGCGGCGACGAAGTCCTCAACTCGCCCGAGTTCAAGCGGGAGCTTGGCGAGGTGGTGGATGAGCTGCGAAAAACCGTTCTGAAGGACCTGCGCAGTATGTCCCGCTTCTGCTATGACCACGGCGGAGAGTTGGGGCAGGACGCGCGGCAATACGGTTATGCGGTGGAAACCGAGAATTACCGCTACTGCCTGCGCTGCAATCCACAGCCCGGAGATTACCATGGGTATCTCACTTGTTTCGACAAGCGCCGGCAGGAACTGAATCTTACGCAAAAAAAAGGCGAAATCGGCAGAATCAGCTTTGCCAGCGGTGAGGCCATCGCCTACACCAATGCCGAAGAGTATATCAAGGCGGTCAAAGAGGAGCTTCCGTACCATGCCACCTCCGGCTTCCGCTATGAAACCATCACCGATGATCCCACCGTCCGCAAGGCGGTGGATGATATTCTCTACGATCTGTACGGGGAGCAGAATCCCAGACGAGAAGAAAATTATGGCCTGACGGCGGCCGGAAAGGCGGCGCTGAAAAATGCCGCCGACCCGACTCTGCCTCACACTTACAGCTGGTTCGTGATGACGGGCGTGAATACCCCGTCCGAGCAACTGACCGGCGACCTCACGCTACCGGAGGCCATCCTCCGTTACCGGGAGCTGGACAGCGGTAATAAACGCATCGGCGTGACCAAGGATGGCATCGCCACGGTGGATTTTATAGTGACGCTGGCGGGTGAGGAACAGTATTTCCACGACCACGAAAAGCTGGCCAGTTTCAAGCATGATCCTGTGATCACCGAGGCGGTCAATACCATGCATCAGGAACTGGACGCGCCCCAACAGGGCATGACGATGAAAGGGATGATGTAATCATGAAACAGCAGAAGGAATGGCTGAATTTCCTGCGGGAACAGTACCCCAAGGGCTCCCGCATCCGACTAAGAGAAATGAAAGACCCATACGATCCCGTGGAAACGGGAACGATGGGCACGCTGAACTGTATTGACGCCGTCGGCACCTTCCATTGCACCTGGGACAATGGCCGGACGCTGGGGCTGGTCATTGGTGAAGACAGCTTTACCGTCCTGCCGCCGGAGCCGAAGCTGTTGAAGCTGTATATGCCCATGACCGTCACCTACTGCGAGCGCAATGAGTGGGGCGATTTGGAGGACGACGAGATGATCATGGACGACTGCGACGCTGTAAGTCAGGTCGACCATATTGCCGCCGCGCTTCTGCGGGAGCGACGTACGGAGGAAGGCGTCCAGGGGCTGATGAAGTATTACAACGGTAACGACGGCGTCAGCCGGAAAGTCAAATCCTACGATTTCACCGCCGAGGTGCGGGATGGAAAGCTCTGGGGCGTAGCGGAATGTCAGGTGGTCGGCGAACTGACGCCGAAGGAACTGACGGCGCTGATGGAAACCGTTACGGGACAGGCCAGCGACGGTCTGGGAGAGGGTTTTGAGCAGCGGGAGATCAGGATCGACGACGGACGCGAGCTGTATGCGCACCTGTGGCAGTGGGACAACTGGAGCATCCACACCGAACAGGAGCTGTTCGCTTCGAAATTTGCGGAGGGATTGCCGGAGATGTGCTTCTCCACGCTGCCCGACACCGGCGCTCTCATCTGCATCAAGCGCGGCGAGAGCGGCTGCTACAAAAGCGACTGGAGCACTGACAGCAGAGAGAAAAATCAGGAAATGGCCGACTACAACAACGAACGCCTCGGCGTGACCCCGGCTCAGCGACAGGCTATGGAGATCGGCAGTATGTGCGGCTGGACTGTCCCCGGCGCCGACCCAAAAGCCTACGAACCGGAAGAGCCGAAAATGGGAGGAATGACCCTTGCGTAAGATTTTTGATGTGTACTTCGCCAGAGCCGAAACGCCGTATTGCGAGGCATATGCGGATCTGGCACTCCCCGCCACGCCCTACGAGCAGCTGGACGCGATGGACAAGCTGCGGAAAGGAGATGCTGCAAATGAATTATATTGAACGGCTAAACACGCTCCCTGCCACAGCGCAGGAAAAAGTATGGCTGGAGGAGCGACTCGCGACGCTTTCGGAAAAGGAAGCTCTGGTGCTCGGCGCCGCCATGCTCAGATCGCCGCCCGAATCCGCCGACGACGCCATCAACCACCTGCTCCGCCTTGAAGATTATGAGGTGTGCTGCCCGGCCGGGAGTTATGATGAACTCGGCCGGTTTTATTTGCGCAGCGAAACAACGATTCCGGAAAGCCTCTATTCGTTCACCGATCTGAACCAGCTTGGCCGCAATTATGAGGACGCACACCCCGGCCAGTTTGTCGGAAACGCTTATGTTTGCTATCCGATAGAAGAACCGAACCTCCGCTATAACGGCGCCAACCTCGCATCCTGTGTGGATAACGACTGGAGCGTCAAGCTGAAGCTGGCATCCCGGCACGCTCCCGATGGCGTGTGGATGCGGCTGCCGGATTATGAGGAGTTGAACGACGGCAAACCTGACGAGATACGGATTGCGCTGGATGCGCTGGGCGCGGAACATATCGACGAATGCACATTGCTGGAGGCAAAGTGTATCCTGCCCGAAATTGGGGATTTGACACAGCAGTATGACCGCATTTCCGATCTGGTCTACGACGGACAAAACCTTGGATTTGTGCTGGATGAGCGCGGTGCCGGGAATGCGCAATTTTTTGGAGCTGTACGCCGCTGCGCTGGAATATGAGGACTGCACCCGGCTTTCGGCGGCGCTTGACATCGCCGAAAGTCTGAACCGCTATGATCTGGTACCGGTGTCCGGACTTCGGGAATACGCCGAGAAAGAGCTGAAAAGTCAAGGTATCTCCATCCCGGAACTTGCACAAAGCACCTTCGGCTTTGAGGAATACGCCGTTGAACTTCTGGAAGAACGCGGCTTTTCCCTATCCCGTAACGGAAGCGGTTATATTTGCAAAGAACAACCGCAGCGGTTTTCAGAAATGTCTATGGAATAAAAAAACGTCCGCCGAAACGGACATTCTTTTATCTGATCTCCAACAGCTTTTCGATTGGCACATTCAACGCTTCCGAAATATCATACAAAATTGCAATACTGGGCGCAGCTGCGGCGGTTTCGACGCGCTGTATCTGATTTCGGCTGTACCCGGTCATCTCGGCCAACTGGAGCTGCGTAAGTCCCTGTTCTTTCCGATAATGCAGGATGTTCAGACCAATCTGAATGTATTTCTTATAATGTTTATCGTCCATGGCGCACCTCCTGCTAATATTTTATCCGGAACCAATGTGAAAAGCGTCAACCTCAATCGCGCAAATACTCGTTCCATGTTGCATTATGCCCGGATTGATGGTAAAATACCATTTGAATCGAGTAATTGCGCGAAAGGTGATGTATATGCAGACCAATGACTTTGAACAGGCGTTCGGCGACTTCCTGGACCGCCGAGAATATGATCAGGCGGAAAACGCGCTGTTCGCTATGGTGCGCATCGCCTTTCTTGCCGGGTGGAAAGCGGCAGGCGGCAATCCGCCCCAGCCGCAAAAGATATTTCAGATCGTACACAAGAAGGACATCAGTGAGAGCGCCATTCAAACAGATATAAACCTAAAAAAATTATGACTGCTGCCATCTCCGTAGACAGCGCCAGTCCGAAGGAAGAGTAATTGAACCATGAAAACGTTGAATGAATATCTTAACGCCATTTCCAAGCGTGGGGACCGTTACGGCAGAAACGGGGGCATCCTTGACCTGCTTCTCTGGTGTGATAAGCAAAATACGCAGCAGGTTACCATTGAGGAGGCTCGCAAATTCTATGAAGACCCAGATTCACCATATCAGAAAGCGCAGAAGTAAATAGTTTAATTACATAGTAAGGGCCGTTTTTCCGAAAGGGACGACGGCCCTTCTTTTTTTGCGCTCTTTTTCGGGAAAACGCCCCGGAAAGGAGGAGCAATGCAGAAAGACAGGCTTGTCGGATACCTGGAAATCTTTCATATTGGAGAGCAATATGCCGCGACAAGTCGGGAGTTGGAATCTGCCTTCGACGTCAAAGGCGCGGCACTGCGCAAACAGATCAACGCCCTGCGCCGAGAGGGCGTTCCCATCGCCAGCGGCGAAAACGGCTACTACTATGCCGAGACGGAACAGGAGATCCGCCGCACCATCGCCCACATGAAACGCCGCATTTCCGGTATCAGCGCCGCTATCCGCGGTCTGGAAAAATCGCTGGAGCATTTCGATACGGCCCAGACCCGTCTCCCGCTGAACGGAGGTGATGGACTCTGAACAGTTTTATGAGCTGGATTGGTGGGAAGAAAGCGTTGCGGGATGTGATTCTCCAACGCTTTCCGCTGTATTACGAGAAATACATCGAGGTATTCGGCGGTGGAGGCTGGGTGTTGTTTCACAAACCGCCCGGCAATGATTTTGAGGTCTACAATGACTTCAACGGTCTTTTGACCAATCTTTACCGCTGCGTAAGGGATCAGCCGCAGGCGTTGATATCGGCGCTCCGGTATGGACTCAATTCCCGTGAGGATTTTGATCTCATAAAAGCGGCCCTCGCACGGGACAGTCCTGCAACCGAAATTCAGAAAGCGGCGTGGTTTTATCAGATCATTCGCTATTCCTATGCCTCCGGCCTCACCAGCTACGGAAGCCGCAGCCATGATATGTGGTCAAACTTTCCGCTGATCGAGCAGGCCCACCGGCGCCTGGCAAAAGTGGTCATCGAAAATCAGGACTGTGAAAGGCTCATTCGGCATTTTGATTCGCCGGTGAGCTTTTTCTATATCGACCCGCCCTATCATGGCACCGAGGGCTACTACAAAAACGTCGGCGAGGACGGCTTCACCGAGAAAGACCACATCCGGCTGCGGGATACGCTGATTCCGGAGGACGGCGCCTTTCAGGGGAAATTCATGCTTTCCTACAACGACGATGAATTTGTCTGGGAGCTGTATGACCGGCCGGGCATACAGATCGAATCGGTCACCCGGCTCAACAGTATTAAACAGCGTTATGAAGCGGCCAGTCAGTTCCCGGAGGTGCTGATCGCCAATTACGATATGACCGAGCGGCAAAACCACGAACCCCTGCAATTGAATATGTTCACAAAACATGACGAATGAAGAAAGGAAAAAACGCTTATGAAATTTATCAAAGAACCCGGCAGGAACGGCGTCGTTATCCCCAATGCAGCCCTTAAGCTCAGCGAACTGGACGGTGTTCCGCTGGAGCTGCACACACTGGCCAAAGCGGCGGTGGTCATCTCCGGTGAGATGGATGCCATGGAGCTTATCCGCACGGCGGATTCTCTGAATGACTTGGCCAGTAAGCTCCTGCTGCAGCTTGCCCGTGACTGTGGCCACTGCGACTACTGCGGCGATTCAGGTGAGGCTTGCGAACTGCTCCGCGATCCTGAAACACCGGACATTCTTGTCCCCGCCTGGGCGCTGAAGGAAGCGGATATCCCCAGAGACGCCAAACTCACCTGCGAAGTAAACGAAGACAGCGGTGAAATCTATGTCCGTCAGGCGGATTACGATTTTGATTTAACCGATGTGCCGCTTCCCATTCTGGATTTCCTCCGCAGCTGCGGCGTGTGCCTTGAAGCACTGGAGGATCGCCTGATGGATGAAAGGATCGTATATGGAGAATAACGTCTACCTCTATCCCGGCTCCATCGAATATGCCAGGCAGCATAAGGAAATCGCCCTTTGGCGGGAGAGCTGAAAAGCAAATGTTGCCTGCAAAAAATCCATTGAGGAAGCCATCCGCCGTGACTTTGACGGAATGCATTTGAATCCTGACTGCGCTGACGGCGTCATCGCGGAATACGGTTTTAAACGGGTGAACTTTGTGCTGGCAAATACGATACAGGAAAAAGCTTATGACGGTCGCTTCTCCGGCAAAAATAAGGCATGGGCAAAAATGACCTTAATCCCGCCCGACAAGGAGCACAACTATACTTTTGCGGTAGACAGCCATCCCGCCGTGCTGGACGGCTTCGTGGACGAATACCGCGAGGCGTATCGGGCACTGGGCCTGTTCGACCACACCCGATGCGAAGCAGATACCAATTCTCTGGACTTTACCGGCAAAGTACTGGTTCTTTCGCCCAACATTCTGAAAGAGGAATGTTGGCGACAGGAGGATCAGCTGTGGTACGCCCACGACGGTTTTGGATGCAGTTCTAACGCCAACGGGCGCTCAGTACGCTGCACCTGCCTTTCGGACGGCGAAGAAACCCGCTGGAACCGCTATGACTTCGTCGGCGTGCTGAAGGACGAGTTCCTGCCGGACTGGGCGCAGGAAAAGCTGGCGGAGCTGACCGCGCCCCGACAGGAGCAGAGCGAAGCGTCTCAGACGGGAGGTATGAACATGACTTAAAGGAGGGATGCGCCATGCGGGGCATTGAGCAGCGAAACGGCTGTGTTTTTTACTATGGAAACCATGCCGGATACATCGACCGGGATGTCGCCGTTATGGACGCCATGTTCCAAAATGATGAGCTGGAGCGATGGTTGGCGAGGAATCAACTTAAGGCCCAATGGACCGATGGCGTCTATGAACGCATTGCCGGCGGAAATATTCCTGCTTACTCGGATGAGACTGTACCTGTCTTAAAAAGTTGCCGCATCTGGCAGCTGAAGCCAGGCGCAGCAGCATGGAAGGATATCGTCAGCTTCGGCAAATCCCTTCCGGAGCCGGATATTGCCGACTATGCCGTCGTCTATGACGGGCAGCTTGACACGAATGATTTGGAGGAGATCTATGACCGCTTTTCCGAGCGAAAACCGTCCGGGTTTTCCGGACGCCCGATGTCGGTCTCAGACCTCGTGGAACTCTACGACAGCGGCGGCAGCACATTTTATTATCTTGACCGCGTCTGCTTTCGGCAGGTGGAGTTTACAAAGCAAATACAGTCTATGGAGATGACCATGTAAACCAGGGCGGCGGAGGCCGCCTTTTTTATATCCCAAAATCAGCAAAAGGAGGAAAAATCAATGGCAAAATCTCAGACACAAGCGGCGGAGCAGGCTGCCCCGGAGAAAACCGCAGAGCAGAACCCCGTCAACTATGACGTCCGGATCTTCGGCGCAAAAAGTTGCGGCACGCAGAGAGCAACAGCCAGCGTAAACATCAACGGTGCCTTTGCTATCCGCGGCGTAAAGGTGTTGGAGAGCAGTAAGGGCCTTTTTGTGGCCATGCCCCAGTATAAGGTGGGCTCCGAGTATAAGGACATCTGTTTCCCCTGTACCAAGGAATCCCGTGAGCAGTTTAATGCCGCCGTTATGAAAGCTTATGAGCAGGCGCTCACACAGAAACAGTCTCAGGCACAGAGCGACGCGCCCGCCGCCCAGCAGACTCAGGCCATGTCCGGCCAGTCCATGTAACCACACAACATTTTAATTACAGGAGGAATTATCAACATGAAAAAGTTCATCAACACCATTAAAACTGCCATCGTCAGCGCTGTGAACACCGTCCGTACAAAGGCTCAGTCCGTCCTGTTCCGTGGCCTCGCGTTCTCCCGCCGCGCGATAGCGGGCAACGCCGGTGAGGGCTACATCGACACGGCAATCAAAATCCTGATTGCCGTTGTTCTCGGCGCTCTGCTGCTGTTTACCCTCTACAACCTGTTCGGCGATACCGTCCTGCCCAAGCTGGAGGAGTCCATCAACGATATGTTCGGCTTCGGCGGCGCAATCGACCAGCTCGGCTGATATGGTGCAGCTCATCAGCGGCCTGCTGTTTGTCGGTTCGCTGATTTTTGCCGGCATATCCGACCTGCGCAGCAGAACCATTCCATACAGCGCGTGTATTATTCTTTCGTTGGCGGGGCTGATCAATTTCAGCTCCGCCAATCTTTTTGGGCTGCTTCTTGCCGTTCCCTTTTTCCTTGCGGCGGGCTTTGGCAAAGGCGGCGCGGGCGATACCATGCTGATCGCAGCCGCAAGCCTTACGCTTGGGTTTTGTCCGGGACTGGCCGGAATTGTAACGGCAATACTGTTGTTCCTTTCCTATGTCAGTATTGAAAGACTGGTCAGGAGAATCCGAAATCAAGGCAACAATCCGGAAAGTTACCCGCTGGCGCCGTTTTTATCCGTCGGCTTTGCCGCCGCATACTTCATCTATTCGATATCAGGAGGAATATCCCTATGAGTATTTTCAAAAACCGCACAGTCATCGGCGTGCTCTGCATCATTGTTGCGCTGGTGATCTGTTTTGGCATTACGCCGCTTTTTAATCAGAGCATCAGTCAGAAGACGGAGATTGTCAGAGTGGTCAAGGCCATTGACGCCGGTGAACAGATTACGGAAGACAGTGTGCAGAGCGTGGAGGTGGGTTCTTACAATCTGCCGTCCGATGTGCTTCATGACACGGCTTCCGTTGTAGGTAAGTACGCGGTCGCAGACCTTGCCGCAGGAGACTATATTCTCTCCTCCAAACTCTCAACTGAGCCTGTCGCCGAGAATGCCTATCTGTACAGTCTCGACGGCACCAAGCAAGCCATATCCGTCACCATCAAGAGCTTTGCCACGGGACTTTCCGGTAAGCTCCAATCAGGTGACATCGTCTCTGTAATTGTCGCGGACTATCTGGAAAGCGGAGAAACAATTGTCCCGCCCGAGCTGCAATATGTGGAGATTATTTCCGTAACCGCCAGCACCGGCTACGACGCCAACACCGGAGAGGACGCCGCGGAAGAGGAAAAGGATTTACCCTCCACCGTGACATTCCTCGTTCTGCCCGAGCAGGCCAAGGTGCTGGCAGAGCTGGAACAGGACAGTAAAATTCACCTGGCTCTGGTCTATCGCGGCACACAGGATGCCGCGGCTGAATTCATTGCGGCACAGGATGCACTGATCGAGGAACTCTACGCTGAACCGGAGGAAGAAACGGAAAGTGAGGTAACCGATCCCGCACCCACCAACGCCGCAGAAAGTGAGGTGACGCAGGATAATGAATTTTAAGAAGAAGAGCATCTTTCGGCGCGGTTCGGAAGATGAACCGAAACAGGAAATACCATCCGAAAACGGTGGGATTCTCGCCGTATGGGGCAGTCCCGGCAGCGGGAAGACGGTCACATCGGTCAAGCTGGCGAAGGCGCTTGCGGATAAAAAGCGCAATGTGGTACTGCTCCTGTGTGATATGACAGCTCCCATGCTGCCCTGCATCTGCCCGCCCTCGGAACTGGAATGCGAGAAATCGCTGGGAAGCGTCCTCGCCGTGCCTCATATCAGCGACGCACTCATCAAGAACAACTGCGTTACACACAAAAAGCTGTCATACCTTACTTTTCTTGGAATGAAAAAGGGAGAAAATGAATACACCTATCCGCCCTATACCGAGCAGCAGGCAACGGAGCTGCTGGATGGCCTGCGGGAAATCGCACCATATATCATTGTGGACTGCGGCAGCTATATTGCAAATGACATTCTCTCCGCCGTGGCGCTGATGGAGGCGGATTCCGTGCTGCGCCTTGCCAACTGTGATCTGAAATCCGTGGGCTACTTTTCAAGCCAGCTCCCACTGCTCAATGATTCCAAATGGGATGCGGATAAGCAGTACAAGGTTGCTGCCAACGTCAAGCCACAGCAGGCTGCCGAGCATATCGGCAAGGTGCTGGGTGCGGTGACATTTAAGCTGCCATACTCGCAGGAGCTGGAGGAACAGTACCTTGCCGGGAATCTTCTCGCCGGCCTATCCATGAAGGACAGCCGCCCGTTTCGCAAGGAACTGGAGCGTATCCTGAAGGAGGCGTTCGGATGTTAGGACAGAAACGAAATACCTCCATGTTCGCTCAGGAACAGCCGCGACCCGTTATGCGGGAAGCAGAAGCATCGCCCCCCGAAAAGCCGACGGGAAGTATTGCTGAACCCCAAAAAGGAATCATCGTTCCCAAAGAAGATACGCCCCCGGTCATGATAAATCCCGCAGTGACCGGCAGGGCGCATTCTTTGTTTTTTACCCCGGAAAGCGACAACCGCGAGTTTTCGGATGTTCTGAGCGAGGTGCAGGGCTATATCGCCGCGAGCTACTCCAGCCTGATGACGAACGGAGGCGCCGACAGCCAGGAGCAGATCCGGCGCTATGCCGCGAAGTATATCCAGGATAAGCGCATCGCCGTCAAGAGCATGACCACGGACGAATTGGTGGATGCCATATATGCGGAAATGGCAGAGTACGGTTTTCTCACAAAGTACATCTTCGGCTCCGGCATCGAGGAGATCGACATCAACTCATGGCGGGACGTCGAGGTGCAGTATTCCAGCGGCGTGACCGAAAAGCTCAGGGAACACTTCGACTCGCCGGATCACGCCGTCAATGTCATCCGCCGCATGCTTCATGCTTCCGGCGTCATTCTGGACAACGCCAGCCCCGTAGTTACCGGCACACTCAGCCAGAACATCCGTATCGCCGCCATGAAAACGCCGGTGGTGGACGAGAGTGTGGGCGTGGCCGCCTCGATTCGTATCGTTAACCCACAGAGCATGACCAAAGCAGACTTCGTGGAGGGCGGTACCGCTACGGCGGAAATGCTGGACTTTCTCGCCGCCTGTCTACGCTATGGCATCTCCATCTGCGTGGCAGGCGCAACAAGCTCCGGCAAAACTACGGTGGCCGGATGGCTGCTTACCACGATCCCCGACAACAAGCGCATCTTCACCATCGAAAACGGCAGCCGTGAATTGGCGCTGGTACGGGAGCAGGACGGCGTGGTGACCAACTCCGTTGTTCATACTCTGACCCGCGACAGCGAAAACGAGCGTCAGTGCATCACGCAGACAACGCTTTTGGATGTAGCTTTGCGCTTCAATCCGGATATTCTTGTGGTTGGTGAGATGCGCGGAGCCGAGGCAAACGCAGCGCAGGAAGCCGCCAGAACCGGCGTCGCCGTCGTGACAACCATCCACTCCAATTCCTGTAATGCCACTCACCACCGCATGGTTTCCCTGTGCAAGCGGGCCGTGGATATGTCTGATGAAACCCTCATTAACTATGTGACGGAAGCCTATCCGCTGGTGGTATTCTGCAAACAATTGGAGAATAAACAGCGACGCTTGATGGAAATCATGGAATGTGAAATCCTTCCGGATGGCACCCGGCAGTACAACCCCATTTTTCAATATCACATTACTGAGAATCTCTACGAAGACGGCAAATATACCATTGAGGGCTATCATGAGCGGGTTATGAACATTTCACCCAGTTTGCAAAAGCGACTTATAGACAACGGTATGCCGGATGTTCAGTTGCAAACCATGCTCGGAAAGGAGACTGAGATCGCTTGACCACCTTACTTTTAGTTGCCTGCGTCGGCTTGATCGCCGGCGCATTTCTTATTTTCCGCATTTCGCCTATGGACTTCACCGAAGGCGTCTTTAAGCGCCTGACTTCCGCGCCAAAAAGCATCCGCGCGGATATCAACGAAAGCACCAACCGCAAAAAGAAATCCTTCCTGCGGCAAGGGATTGCCGAAACCCAAAGTATTTTGAAAGCTACCGGCAAGGAAACACGATTTCCCATGATCTGTGCAATATCTCTGCTGCTGTTCGCTATCGGCGCAGCCATCGCCATCGTCATGGGTAACTTCTTCCTTGTTCCCGTACTGGCTGTGGGATTTATGTTTGTACCGTTCTGGTATGTCAAGCTGACAGCCGGACATTTCAAAAAAGACGTTGCTTCCGAACTGGAGACGGCGCTCAGCATCATCACCACGGCTTATCTCCGCAGTGAGGACTTTTTAACGGCAGTGGAGGAAAACATCGGGTATCTCAACCAGCCGGTCTGCGGCGTGTTTCAAAGATTCCTCACGCAAATCAAGCACGTTGATCCGAATATGGACGCCGCTCTTCTGGAACTTCGTTCCGCAATTGACAACGAGGTGTTTCGGGAGTGGTGCGACGCGGTACTGGCCTGCCAGTATGATCGTGGGCTGAAAACAACGCTGACGCCCATTGTCTCCAAACTGTCCGATATGCGGATTGTCAACGGCGAGCTGGAGAACCTTGTCTTCGGCCCCCGCAAGGAATTCATCACCATGGCGGCGCTGGTTGTGCTGAATATCCCGCTGCTGCGCTTCGTTAACGCGGACTGGTATGCGGCGCTCATGCACACCGTCCCCGGTCAGATCGTACTCGCCGTATGCGCCGCCGCAATTTTTATCAGTTTCGCATTTGTGGTAAAGCTCACACAGCCCATCGAGTACAGGAGGTGACGGCTATTATGACTTTCTTACTGCTTCTATTCGGTACAGCCGTCGCTGCCGGGCTGTTCTTCATTGCGGCGGATATTCTGAAGCTGCCGCGGCTGTCCGCTGAAAAGGCGCTGTTGTCCGCCGGTAAAAAGGACAGTAAGCCGTTCAAATCACTGGATGCTCTGTTTCTCGGCTGGGCAATCAAGCTGGCCAAATTTATACACATGGATGAGTACAAGCGGGTGCGGTTGACCCGGATGCTGAATGCGGCGGGTATGGACATGACGCCGGAGGTCTACACGGCTTATACCATAGTCAAGCCCTGTGCCATGCTCCTGCTTGTGATTCCCTGCCTTATCATTTTCCCGCTGCTGGCACTGGTGGTGGTCGTTCTTGCCATCCTCGTCTATTTCAAGGAATCCCGTAAGGCAGATGAAAAGGTCGCAGAACGCCGTGATAAGATCGAAGCGGAGCTGCCGCGCTTTGTGGCGACAATTGAACAGGAACTGGCCTCCAGCCGTGATGTACTGACCATCTTGGAAAACTACAAGCGCCATGCCGGAGCAGAGTTCGCTTCGGAGCTCGATGTTCTGACAGCGGATATGCGCTCGTCCTCTTATGAGGCGGCGCTGGTTCGCTTCGAGGGGCGCATTGCTTCTCCCATGCTCTCGGACATTACCAGAGGACTGCTTAGCGTTCTGCGCGGCGACGACGGCCGGTTGTATTTTCAGATGCTCAGTCACGATCTTAAACAGCAGGAACTCCAGCGGCTTAAAGCGAAGGCTGCAAAGATCCCGCCAAAGATCCGGGTATTCTCTTTTATCATGCTGGCATGCTTTATGCTGACCTATATCGTTGTGCTCGCCATGGTTATTCTGGATTCCATGGCGCTGCTGTTTTAAGGAGGGGTATGACTATGCTGAAAAAGCTGAAATCCGGGAAATCCGGCGAGGGATATATTGATGTGGTCGTGCTGATCCTCTGCGCCATGCTGGTAATTGGCCTGGCGGTCAAGGTTTTGCCGGTGTATATTGCCAAGCACAACCTTGACACCTATGCTGCAGAACTTGTTCGGGAAGCGGAGATCACAGGCTGCGTCGGCAGCGATACGGACATGCGTGCTGAAATCCTCTCAGAACGGCTTAAGATTTCTCCGGATATATCATGGTCGAGAACCGGATGCATTCAGCTCAACGAGGAAGTAACTGTTATCTTGACACTCACCATGGATGTTGGTTTCGGCGGTCTCGGGTCATTCCCCGTGGAACTTGTGGCACAAGCCACCGGAAAAAGCGAGGTGTATTGGAAATGAGCAAGGTAACGCCCTATCCTCTCCGCATCGTCAAATGTACAAAGGCTTCTATCAAAAAGCCGAAGCAAAATTTGAAAACACAAAATTCGCAAAGGCACCCATTATTGAAAGGCAGGCGCGGAGACGGTTTTCCCATGACGATTGCCGCAACGCTGTGCTTGCTGCTTATTTTCTGCGGCATTTCAGAATACTTCCGGGTGACTATCATCGCCCAGGGCGTCCGGGATGCGGTGCAGCAAGCGGTTATCAGCACCATAAACGACAATTACGACGACGTCTATCATGCTGTCCGGGAAGGCTATGCGGCCGGCTGGTTTCCCGATAACGACGATTCATGGGAGGAAAGCCTCGACACGGGCAATATCTACGCCCAATTGGCTGCAACCCTCGGATTGACCTCCACCGGTACAGATTCCTATTCAAGTTATGCCGGAGACAAACTGGAGTACACGATCACCAACCTTGCCGTGACACTCTCCAACAACGGCCTTGCCAGCGGCGAAAGCGAGGGGTTTCTGGCAGATGCAACTCTCGTCCTGGAGGTGCCCACCGGCTTTGCGGGAAAGATACTGCCCCCCGTTCAAATACGCCTCAAGGTACAGGCAAAATATATCCCCAAGTTCTAAAAAGCTCCAAAATATCAATAGACTTTCATACCCTTCTGTGGTAGGGTGCGAAATAGAGAGATATCCACAGAGAACAAAAAAGGAGGCCAAACTCTATGAAAGATAAAACGAAACGCACATGGCTGATTGTGCTGGGCGCACTCGTCTGTGTTGCGCTGGTGGTTGTGATTGCAAGCCGTTTCGGGACTGCGGCGACAACCGATGACCCGGCGCTGAGCAGCGATACAGAATCCACCTCTGATCCCACCGTGGATATTGACGATACGGGCAATTCAGATATCGTGGTTAAGATAGACTCCGATGATGCGGTCGACAATAACACCACTTCCGGCGCTGGTGCGGACAGCGAGGGCACCGAGCAGACCATTCAAGCTGATTCGGTCAAGCCCGACGAACCGGAGAGCTTAACCGCTGCCGAGGACGATCATGATGGAGAAGATGTGCCGGAGGACGAGCGCAATGCCGAAACGCCGCCTGCCTATGATGAGGGACAGACAACCGTGACCTCTGATGGCACAGAGCCGCAGGGCGGCAGCACCAATGCGAGCGGCCAAATCTATGTGCCGGGCTTCGGATATGTTGACGGCAGCGGTGAGGGGACAGCGGTTCAAGACGAATCCATCTACGAAAACGGCAACAAAGTCGGCGTCATGGACTGACCGTAACAAGAACAGAATATGTAAAAGGAGCGCAGCCGAAAGGTTGCGCTCCTTCACTTTTGAAGGAGGTGCTTTATTGAAAAAGATTCTCTCTGTGATAATATGTTTCGTCATTTTGGCAAGCACTGCACTTCCTGCATTCGCCGCAGGAGATCCCAACATTGATACTGGTGGCAGTGGCCTTGGCAACGGTTCCGAAGGCAACATCTGGTACGGAGATTCCGGAGTTAGAGTGACAATTGTTGACGCGGAAAGCCGGAGTCCGGTTTCAGCATCAGTCGACCTTATCAAACCGCCGGAGTATGTGCTTGCATGGAACAAATCAAACATCATCCATTTTGGAAAGGTTTGCAAGACTTCTTATAATGGCGGAGCATCCCTTTCTCCCGTTGTAGGAAACTACAACTATATTATTCCATCTCAAACACTGCCTAAAATCATCGCTACCAATAGCGGAACAGGCAGTATTGCCGCCATCAAGAGTTATTTTTGCGATGAACAGGTACTGCGCGGCATCTGTGGTTATGTTGGTTTTAGCTATGATGAACTCATCAGCGGCGATTATAAGCTGATCATTGAACCGCTGGCCGCATTCCTATACAGTGGAACCGCTTTTGTTATGACCGCAACAGAAGCGGCTCTCTATGATCAGCGGGTCAACGGCGATCTGCGAAGTTGGATGGGTTCGCTCACCCACAAAAACCTGCCGTTGGCGATTTTCCTTGAAACCTCAGACTTGGGCTATCCCGCATGGACAGGCAGCACCACACAAAAGGTCAGTGATTCGGACATCATCTCGTCACTCGGCATCGGTATCGTCCGATTTAAAGAGGAAACCGACCAGTATGTCCCGTCTGAGTACGACTATGAATATCGTGTGGACACCGACGTTATCACCTCGGTAGAGGTCAGCGGCGGCCAGTCTGATCCAGACAACCCGGTTTCGGTGAAGTTTATCATTGAGGGCACAACCTACACCGTGAGCAACGTCTACTATCCAGATGGCGATAGTCAGCTCGCCTGGGTGAAATGGCATACGCCGGACGAACCCTGCGTCATTACGATTCAGGTCAGTACCACTGGGGGCGGATGGGTGCAAAGCGCCGTGGTCTGCAATATTATCGACCTCTCCGGCAACGATCCGCCAAATCCACTGGCGGATGACCGTAACGATGCCTTTACAGAAAGCGCCGTTCCCGAAAAGGAGGAAGTGACCTCTCTTAGCTGGGGCATCTGGTCACCGTGGTGGTATGAATACTGGGAATGGGTTCCCAACTGGGAAAAATGCTGGCACAGCTCAACCTATACCGACGCAGATGGGAACAAGCACACGGAGCGCTGGTATCATTGGGTGGACCGCGGTTGGTGGGAGGACCATGGCTGGTGGGAGTTCGATTATAACAGCTATACCGCAACGCTTTCAGCCAACATGGACATTACGCCGGATGAAATGAACCCCACGGCTACGGCAACGACAACAAAGAGCGGCTATGGCATTCAGGAGAGCGTGACTGCCGGAGTTCGGACCGACCAGTCCTCCGCCGTCACCGCGGCACAAAATGCCGTGACCTATTTCCCGGAGTTTGGCTATGAAACCTACTGGCGACTGTTGGAGCCGACAATCACAGGCAAAAGATCGTCCTTTGAGTTCAAACAGAACCGCTATTCCACTTACAGCCGCCGAACCCATTTCACGCCGATCTGGTTCCCTGACGGAGCGTACACGCCATACACTTGGCTGCTCGACTGCTGGACTCCCGCGGGAATGCTCAGCATAAATCTTACGGACAGCGTTTCAATTCAGGGTGATCTGTGGCAGGATTGGCACATTGCCCCGGCAAATCCTTAAGCGTATCAACAAGGCCGCTGAGAAATTCACTCTCAGCGGCCAATTATTTTGGAAAGGACTGATAACATCATGAAAAGCAAAAAGCTCATCGCTGCCCTCTGCCTCGTTCTTCTGGTCTGCATCTGCATGGCGACGCCCGCCCTCGCTGCCGGTGACGTCGCCGGAGCCATCGAGGGGACCTGGGATGACGCCTCGGGTCAGATCAAGCAGGTAGTTAACAATGTGGTTTTCCCCGCCATCGATCTCATCCTCGCCGTGTTTTTCTTTGCAAAGCTGGGCATGGCGTACTTCGACTATAGGAAACACGGTCAGTTTGAGTGGAGCGCCCCTGCCATCCTGTTCGCCTGCCTTGTTTTTACGCTTACAGCTCCGATGTATGTGTGGACGATTCTCGGAATGTAAAATAAGTGAGCTGGGTAGCTTGCGTCTACCCAGCTCGCAAGACGGAAAGCTTCCACTTACAAAAGCGCCACACTTTTGATGTTTGAGGCCTTTTGTCATAGCCATTATTCATTTTGCCTTTTTAAGCTGTTTTTTAAATAGAAGCATCAACTTTTCTTTGCCAACTTCTGTTCCAATCTCGCTACTGCTAATTTCACCCTTGAATACTGCTTCCATTAAAAGAATATATGCTTCGCCCAGAGTTGTCGTCAACAGACCAGCTGTTGTCCCGGAGATAGCACCTCCGGCGATTGTTCCAGCTCCCGGAATCAATTTAAGTAAATTGGCAACAATCGTTTTCCCAGCAATTGTTGCTCCGCCTGATCCTAATGTTGATGAGATAAACCCCATAATAATCCTTTTGTTAATGTCAAGGCCAAAAATCACAGTGATAGAAGCTAACATGGCAACTTGAGTAGGAATTAGTACCGCACAGTCAGAGAACGGAATTGGGGAAAATCCTTCGCCAAACGCCGCTGCAGTTGCCGTTGCGACCGCTGCCTGTGCGTGTCGTTTTTTTTCTTCTAATGATGCTTTCTGAACGTTTTGCAAAGTATCTAACAATTCTTCTGGCAATGTTTCCGACATAACTCTGATAAGTACATCCAAACCGAATTTTTTTGCTACGTATTCATCATCGATCTCATAATCTTCAGCAAGAACGGGGACTACTTGAACCACATCAAGATTTTCGTTTAAAATCAAATTTCGCATTTCAGTCGCTTTGGACTTTGAGAAAGACTGCGTAAGCACAATAATAATGGGAACCTGTGTCAGCTGGTTCTCTTTTGAAAAATCTCTAAGCCACTCTATTTCTTCTGATTCTACTCTATTGGAAGCTGTATTGATGCAATACCAGATGCAATGGATAGCTTCGTTTATATCTCTCGTAGCAAAGCCGTGCTTGATTGTTTCAAGCACTTCCTTTTTCACTTCTTTTTGTGCATCCTTACCCAACTCAAATCCCCGTGTATCATAAATGGTTAGAGGAAGCGCTTTTTTGCTTATTCTTCTCATGTGCGTAGTAACTGGCTTGCCCATTCCTGTTTCCGCGAGTTTCTCTCTAAAAACACTATTTATTAATGTGCTTTTGCCTACACCGGTTTTGCCCGCGACAATGATATTAAGAGTCTTAAGATTCTTGATTTTTTCACCGATGGCTTTAATACATTCTTCTGCAATTTTATCCGTGTTCACTTCCACAATTAGCTCTCTCCCTTACCATCGTCTTCCTTTACAATTTCTGGCCCGAGGTTTTCAAAATCAATTTTATCAGTGCTGGTCATCATCTTATATACTTTGTTGCTAACTATTGTGATAAGAGGCGGTACAATAATGAAACCTACAATTGTAAGCGTAATACTTCCTACAAGCCTCCACAATTTTGAGGACAGTTTCTTTTTCATATTTATTTACTTCCTCTCTTAAATAAATAAAAATTTATACGTTTATTTTATCATGGCAAAGTTATCTTGTCCATCATTCCTACACAAGTACAGAGCAGGGCGATTTGTATATAAAACCGACCTGCAAGCGCACAACGAAAGTGAGGTGAATTCATAATTGTTTATATGGGATTTTCTACTCGGCGACGTCATGGATCAGATCATCGACTGGGTTTACAGCCAGATCGTCGGCTTCCTCGGTGATTTCTTTGCTCAGATGGGCAATATGGGCGTGGAACTGTTCGAAATGTCATGGGTGCAGAGCATCGTTCTGTTTTTCTCCTATCTGGCATGGACGCTCTATGTTGTAGGGCTTGTGGTTTCTGCCTTTGAAACCGGCATCGACTATCAGAACGGACGCGGCAGCGTAAAGGATGCACTGCTGAATGCACTTAAGGGCTTTCTTGCCGTAAGCCTTTTTACAACGGCGCCCGTAGAATTATTCAAGCTCTCCGTTGAGCTGCAAGCCAGCCTGACCTCCGGAATCACCGGCTACGGCAGCGGAATCGACACGCTGTCCACGGAGATCATAAACGAGCTCAGTACGGCGGAAACGGTCGAAGCCGCGGTCGGCACTGGGGTCTTCAGTGGGTTGGGCAGCATAACCAGCCCCATCATGGTGCTTTTTATCATCATCATGATGGGCTATGCCGTTATAAAAGTCTTTTTCAGCAACCTCAAGCGCGGCGGCATTCTGCTCATTCAGATTTCCGTGGGCTCGCTGTATATGTTCAGCGTTCCCCGCGGGTACATGGACGGTTTTATTCAGTGGTGTAAACAGATCATCGGCCTGTGTCTCACAACGTTTTTGCAGGCCACTATTCTTGCCGCAGGGCTCATGGTCATACCCGATCACTGTCTGTTGGGGCTCGGCCTTATGCTGGCGGCCGGAGAAGTGCCGCGTATCTGCGGCGCGTTCGGACTCGACACCAGCACCCGTGCCAATATTATGAGCGCTGTCTACACCGCGCAGGCGGCTGTCAACACCACCAGAACAATCACACAGACAATCGCAAAATAATAAAACCGGAGGCAATATGAAACTCATTTATGTAGCGTCCCCCTACGCCGGGGACATTGAAAGAAATACAGAATTTGCAAAGGAAGCGTGCAGGCTCGTGATGAACGAGGGGTACGCTTTTTTTGCGCCGCATCTGCTCTATCCGCAGGTGCTGGACGATGGCTGCCCGGAAGAGCGGCAGCTTGGCCTTGATATGGGCAAGAAAATGCTCGCAAGCTGCGACGAGCTGTGGGCGTTCGGCGATTTTATTTCTCCAGGCATGAAGGGCGAGATTGACATGGCGGCACAGTGCAATATCCCCGTGAAATATGTAATGCTGCAGGAAATGGCAGAAAAAGAAAGGCCGTTTGCGGAAAGGCATCCTTTCTGTTCCATGCGGATGTAAGCCATGCTGACTATGGGGAGCCTTTTCGATGGGATCGGGGGGTTCCCGCTGGCGGCAATCCGCAATGGCGTTGTGCCCGTTTGGGCAAGCGAGATCGAAACCTTTCCCGTCGAGGTAACAAAGCAGCGTTTTCCTGACATGATCCATGTCGGGGACATCACCAAGCTGGACGGGGCGAAACTGCCGCCTGTGGACATTATCTGCGGCGGCAGTCCATGTCAGGACTTATCCGTAGCCGGAGCGAGAGCCGGATTGGCCGGGGCCCGCTCCGGCCTTTTCATGGAGCAGATCCGCGTGATAAAGGAGATGAGAAATGCAGACAAACGAAATGGTCGAACAGCTCTGTTTGTTCGGCCAAGAATTATGGTATGGGAAAACGTCCCCGGAGCTTTCTCATCGACGGAGGGAGAAGACTTCCGGGCGGTCATCGAAGAAACCATCCGAATTGCAGACAACGGACTATCTGTTCCTCGACCTGCGTCCGGGCGGTGGGAATCTGCTGGGGCCGTGCTGGGAACTCAATTCTCCCTTGCTTGGCGAATTCTGGACGCTCAATACTGGGGCGTCGCCCAAAGACGGCGTCGAATCTTCCTTGTCGCAGATTTTGCAGGAGGAAGTGCCCCTGAAATACTATTTGAGCAGGACCGCCTGCTTGGGAATCCTTCGCAGGGCTGAAACCCGCGGCAAGGAACTGCCGCCGCAGCTCAATGCGGCGCTGAAAATGCAAGCCGGCTTGCCCCCTGCCTTTCCGAAAGAAATACCGCTGCCATCCGCCGCAAACCAAAAAAATGTCGCCGCTTTCTGCGCTGGCGCCGGCTCATCGGCCGGGACCATTGGATACCAGGAAGAACTTGCACCGACTCTGAAAGGATCTGACGGCGGAAACATGATGCCGTCCATCCTGTGCCTAAACGACCAAGGCGGACAGCGCATTGATCTCTCGCACGATATCAGCGGTACGCTCCGCGCGGACGAGCACGGACACCAACCGCTGGTCATGGCGACACAGCAGGGCGGTGCAGAAATCGGCGAGGGCGTCTGCCCCACCATTACCTCGGCGGCAGGAACCTCCGGCAACAACCAACCCGTTCTGTTCGAAAATCATGGTATCGACGCCCGATATACCGGCCCCCACAAGGTCGCGCCAACAATGTCGGCCTGTTACGGCACAGGCGGGAACAATGTACCGCTGGTTTCGCAGGAGCCGGATACCATCTGCATCACGGGCAATGCCATTGACCGGCAGCCGCAAAACGGTGGGAACGGTCTCGGCTGGCAGGCGGATATTTCCTATACCCTGACCGCCACCGACCGGTTATCTGGATGTCTGGATAAGCGGTCTAATCCCGAGGGTTGACTTATCCCGATGTTGTCAGGTAAGGGCGGAGCTACTTGTTGAGAATCAAGTATGTGTTTTTCCGTTGTCATCATAAAACCTCCAGATAATAATATTA
>JAVBWO010000024.1:0-371315 GCA_036677375.1 Bacillota bacterium | reverse complement strand
TACAGTCAATTCCAGCGGTCTTGTGACGACGGTGGGCAAAGGGATCGCCACCATCACGGTGACCACGCAAGACGGAAGCTTCACCGATACCTGTCAGGTGGAGGTGACCATTCCTGTGGCCGGCGTGACGTTGAATAAAGAAACGACCAGCATCGTTCGGGGTAATACGGAGACGTTGGTTGCCACAGTATCGCCGGCAGAAGCGAACAACAAGAATGTGGCCTGGTCTTCCGATGACGGAAATGTGGCTACGGTCAGCGATAGCGGCGTCGTGACGGCGGTGGGCGTCGGGGCGGCTACCATTACCGTCAAGACCGAGGACGGCGAATTTACCGATACCTGCAATGTGACCGTGACTCCCATCCGTGTGACAGGCGTTGTCTTAAACGAAACGGCCAAGACCATTGCCATCGGGCAGCAATTCCAACTAGTGGAGACCGTTAGCCCGGCGAATGCCGATGACTTAAGCTGCACCTGGAATTCCGACCAGATCGGTTTTGCCACAGTCAGCACCGAGGGTCTTGTCACTGGTATTGCCGAAGGTACGGCGGTAATCACCGTAACGACCACAGATGGCAGTTTTTCCGCAAGTTGTAGCATTACTGTAGTAGCGGGAGTGACCGTAAGCGGCGTTGTGAAATTTACCGGCAATGACCAAAGTAGCTTGAAGGCCTTGGTGAAGCTGACGGATAACGCCGATCCTGCTCACGTTTATACTGCCGAAGTTGCTTGGGTGGCCGGCGGCGGCGCTTTTAGCATCCCGTGTGTTCCCGCGGGCGATTATAAGTTGGAAATTACCAAACTCAGCCACTTAAGCTATGTGCAGGCGCACTTTGTCATAGGCGTCCAGGATATCAGCTTGCCGGCGACGGTTCAATTGCTGACCGGTGATGTGGTCAAAGATGGGAATAATATCGTGGATATTTACGATATCAGTGCCATCATCACCCAGTTCAATTACCAAAAGGGCGTAGATCCGGCCTTTAATGAGGCTCTTGACTTAATCGAGGACGGGGTCATCAACGTTTACGATCTATCCGCGGCAATCACCAACTTCAATGTGACAGGTACCATACTTCCATAAAGAAAAAGGTCTCAAGGGGCGGAGTTCGCGCCCCTTGAGACTGGTATTGAAGCAATTTGTTATCCAGAGCCTAATGGGATTGAGAATTTGCGCTTCCATTTTTCTTTGAACCTTTTTGGAGCTTTCTTCGAGCTTTTCTGTGGTTTCCTCGAACTTTCCACAAGAACCCGAAGGGCAAGAACGGTATTTTTAGGATAGGACGTCCCTGAAATTAGGGCTGGCGGTTCGCTGCGAAGGCGATAAATGAAAACAAAGGCTGATCCAAGAGTTTTCCAATTTTAGAAAGGCAGGATGATGGCAATGAACAAACTGAGAAAAAGCCGGGTTTTTATTTTAGTGCTGGCTCTGGCACTGTTTTGGGGTCTGGGAGCCGCTATTGCAGCGCTGGGAGATACCAATCCCAGCTATACCTTTGCAGGAGTTTATGGCGAAAGCACAGGACGCCTAACGGTGACGGTAACACTGGAACACCCAGGCGAGGCTGTCAATGCGGGGGCGTTCTTGTTAAAATATGATACATCTAAATTGGTACTTTTAGAGAGAGATGAGGAAGGTGTGCTCTATACTGATTTTCAGGCGGGGGGTACCGGCGTGGTGCGGAGCACCAATGCCAATATCGTCAATAGCAACGGGGTTCCCTCCTCCGGTCTGATCTGGGCTTCTTGGAGCGCGCGATCAGGAGAAACACCTACCAACTTCTCAGCTGATACGGGGAATACGCCAAAACAGATTGCCAAGCTCTACTTTAGGCTGGCTGACGATATTGCCAGTGTCAATGAGCTGAACTGCACTTCTTTACAAATTAGTGATGATCCGGATGATCTGGCTGTGTCGAAGTTGCCGCATCATCTTGTTGTTGCTTATGATGGGGCGGATGTTTCTCCTGCCGTGGACGCTTCTTTTAGCTATCCGAACAGCAACAAGCTGACGGCTCCCCAAATTACGGCAGTTCCGGATGAAGAAGAATACGCCAATGACGCTACCGTGACTGTTACTTTGGCGGCACAGGCGGGTGCGGATATTTATTTTACTACCGACGGCAGTGTGCCTGATGCGGATTCCTCTGCCTATACGGGCTCTTTTGACATTGCGACCGGGGAGGCAGCCGGCGAGACCGTTACGGTGAAGGCCATTGCGGTACAAGACGGCATGCTGGATTCTGATGCGGCTGTTAAATTCATGGTTTTTGCAGCGAAACCCACGGCCACTGTGGCACTGCAAAGCGGTGGCAGCCCGGTTTCCTCTCCCGTTGCGGTGGGGAATGGCGGCGGCAGCTTGAATTACACGCTGAACGCCTCCGGGATAGTTGTAGGGAAGGATATTGCCTATGAGATCACGGAAGTAAGCGATGCCTCCGGTATTCTTACCTTGCCGGCTTCCACAACAGGCACCCTTACCGCTTCCGCTGCTTCCCATGATATTACCTTTACCGTGGCGGCTAACGCAGCGGATCAACCGGCAAAATCGGCGGAGGTCAAGCTCTCTTTCACGGGGGAGAAGTACCAGGATATCGCAGATATCACTTTTACGGTAAATCTGGCTAAAGGGCCCATTACCACGCCGACCCCCGACGCGGGTCAATTCAGTATTACCAATGCCGTAGGCACTGGCCATGACATGGTGGCGGTCTCCGGCCTTACCGCCGGGGATGTGGTGAAGATCTACACTGCCGCTAGCGGTGGTGCGGCAATTCAAACTTCTGCCGCTGCCACCGGGACGACCATGGAGATTACTTTGGATAACGATCTGGCGGCTCCGGCGGGGAGCCTTTGGTTCACCCTGACGGGCGACGGCGATCTGGAGAGCGCTCGGGTGAAGGTGGATTATACCGCGGCTCCCGCGGCGCAAGCTCCGGTACTCAATCCTGACCTGCCTGCGACCAAAGAAGCGGCATACAAAGCGGCTTCCGTTTCCTTTTCCGTGACAGCTACCGTTACGGACGGCGGGACATTGACCTATCAGTGGCAGAAACAAAATGGCGCCGGCTGGGATATTTTATCCGGTACCGGTTATGACAGTGATACCTATACCATCTCAAATCCTGTGGCGGCTGTTGATAACGGCGTCTATCGGGTTTTGGTCACCAATACCACGGCGGGAGCCACAGGCTCCCCCGCTCAGGTCGAAAGTACCGCCTGCACCTTAACGGTCGCTTTGGCGCCGCTGGCTGAGGCTTTGAATGTTTCAGTGAACAAGACCGGCGTTATTTCCGTAGCTTCCGGCGCGCCAGCCGGCAGCACGTTGTATTATGCCGTGGTCGGCAGTGCGCCTTCCCCCGGGGTGGATACTTGGAAAGTGGATCTGACGTTAACGGCGGCCAATGCTCTGTTGGAGCCTGATCTTACCACAGCGGAACCGGTCTTGAAAGCGGCGGATAACGGCAAATATCTCATCGTCGCCGCCATAAAGGACGGCTGTGTGGCGGCGGTAGGGCAGTCGGCCGCCTTGAATATCGATAAGAAGGTGACCTCTTTTGAGCCTCTGGCACCGGAAGTAGCGGCGCAGGTCGTAGCCTACGGCACTTTGCAGGGGGCATTGCATCTGCCGGCACAGCTGTCGGCTATGGTGGACGGTAACAGTGAGACAATCAATGGTGTGACCTGGACGGCTGATCCCAGTTATGTGGCCACGCAGTCCAATACCTATGTCTTTACCGCCTTATTGCCGGGGGGTTATGCCTTAAGCGGCGTTGCTGCACCCTCCATTCGTGTCTCACTGAAAGCGGCTCCCAGCCTTACCTGGGGAGGCTCCGGTTTTCAGGAGGTTGCCGCCAATAATGGCAGCATCCAAGGCTTCGTTACCGCCACGCTGAACAACGGAGAGAAATATGCCGCCGATCTTTCCGGCAAATATACAGTGCAGAATGTTCCTACCGGTCTTACAGCGGTAGTAACCAGAACCAGTGATACGGTGGTGACTTTGACCTTGACCGGCCAAGCCGTAAACCATGCTTCGGCCAATTATATTTCCAACCTGACTTTGAGCTTTTTGAAGGAAGCGGTTCAGGGGGGCGCTACCGCTCTTAGTAATTCTACAAAGAGCAATATCGCCGTTTCCTTTACCGATACGAAAACCAGCCAGCTTCCTGCGGGTGCGGTGTTGTCTTTGAGCAATACCCGTTTGACGGTGACCTTTGGGGAAGCCGCTAAAGTTGGGGACCTTATCCGGGTCTATACGGCCCAGACCGGCGGGTCGGCGGCGCAGACATTTACCGTGACGGATGAGGGCGGCACCCAGGTCATTCTTTTGGATGCGGCGCCTTCCGATAATATTTATGTGAGTTTTGAGAGCAAAGCCACCAATGACTATGAATCGGCCAGAGTGAAAAGCACCGGCTTTGTCAGTACCGATGCCAGTCTAAGCGGCGGCAGCCTGGCCGGGGTTCCTTTCGATATCAGCGGCAGCGAATTTAGTGTTACCATCCGAGATGAAGTCAAGACCAATGCGGCTTTGCTCTTTGTTCAAGGGAACGCTAACGCATGTGTCAAATATGATATTGGCGTAGATCAGCCCGCCCAGGACAGTGGTTATACTGCTCAGTCCTCCGTTATCAATGCGGTAAACGGCATGAAGCTTTGGATCTTATCCACCGCGGAAGATGGCATCACGAAGCGGTATTATTGCCTGACCATCACGGTAAAAGATCCTGAAGTGGTTCTTGATGGTCTGAGCCTGAGCGAGGGGATTTTGACGCCCACTTTTTCCGGTACGGTCTATCATTATGCGGCATCTGTGGCCAACCGGGTGGATACCGTGAGCCTGACGCCTGTTCTGGAGGGAGCAACCTTTAGCGTCTTAAAGAACGGCCTTGCCGACAGCGTCAGCGAAGCGGCGGGAACCTATACCGTCAGCGGCTTAAGCGTGGGCAATAATACCATAACCATTGAGGCGGCCAAAGCGGGGATGACCACTATGACTTATACCGTTACGGTAAAACGGGCGGCGGCGGCTTCCGGCGGTGGCGGTTTGGTGGAGGAAACCGTGGAATATACCGTGAACTTTGCGGCCAATGACGGCAGCGGCAGGATCTTAGCCAAAAAGACAGTAGCAGACGGTAAAACAACCACATTACCCAGTGATCCTTCTCGGGAGGGTTATACTTTTAAGGGATGGAACACCGAAAGCGACGGCAGCGGCAGCACTTTTAGCGCATCCACTAAGGTCAAAGCGGATCTTACCGTCTATGCTCAATGGGAGCCGGAGACGGATATCCCGCCGGATACGGGTACTCATTTCAGCGATGTATCCGGCTGGGCGGAGGAATATATCAATTATCTGGCAGAAAGAGATATTGTACAGGGCAAAGGCGATGATACTTTTGCGCCCGATGATCATATGAACCGGGCGGAGCTGGCTGCTATTTTGGCTCGCATCAACGGTGGCACCTTAGGCGGCACGGCCGGCACTTTCTCCGATGTTCCATCTGACGCCTGGTATGCCTTGGCGGTAGCCTGGGGCAGTCAGTCTGGGATCATCCAAGGCGATAACGGCAGGTTCTTGCCGGGACAAAACATTACGCGGGAGGATATTGCGGTGATGATCTACCGTTATGTGGTGAATGTTGCCAAGATCTCACTTCCTACAACCAATCCGGCTGTTACCTTTGCCGATAACGGAGAGATCTCAGAATATGCCAGAGAGGCTGTTGCCGCTATGCAGCAGGCCGGTATTTTAAGCGGTAGGGGAGATAACCGGTTTGCTCCTCAAGAAAATGTGACGCGGGCGGAAGCGGCCAAAATGCTGGCTATGCTCATGCAGATCCTGGGGAAATAACGTGCGGTATTTGTTCTCGGGATCCGCGTTGTTACAGCGCGGGTCCCGGGATGGTTTTGAAAAAGATTGGGATCAGGAATCCTGCTACGGTTTGATCGGCGGCTTTGGCAAGCATTGTGTGCTTTTAAGAGGGTTATAAAAGGTTTAGGTGGTTTTTTATGATGAACGGTGTGAATTTTTAAAGGATTTCCATTAAAAAAACAAAAAAAAGGCTTGCCAAAGCCAATATTTATGGTATAATAAATCTTGCTTGAAAGCACTTGCCGAAGTGATGGAATTGGCAGACGTGCCGGACTCAAAATCCGGTGGTAGCGATACCGTGTCGGTTCGACCCCGACCTTCGGCACCAAAAAAAGAACTACACGCAGGGTAGTTCTTTTTTCTTGTGTCCAATGAAAGCAAAACCTCAAAGAGTTCTTGTCTTGGCCCTGTAAAGCGGTGGCAACAAGAGGGGGTTTCCTGCGGATGCATGCTTTGGATTGATTCAGGGTAAAATATGGAAGCATACAGGAAAAAATAAGCGGGCATGGGAGACAGAAGGCAATTTCTCTCTGGACAATTCGGTAACATTCTGCTAATGTAAAAAATAGGAAGAATCGTTTGTAAAACAAGCGATTGAGGTGATAAATCATCATGGGAAAGAGGCTTTTATTTGTCTTTAATCCTCATGCGGGAAGAAGTCAAATCAAAAATCATTTGTGGGAGGTCGTCGATCTCTTTGTGAAAGACGGCTACGAAGTGACGGTGCATCCCACCCAGGACCGGTTGGATGCTTTGCAAGTTGTCCAGGAAAGGGCCGGCGCATATGATCTTTTGGTTTGCTCCGGCGGCGACGGCACCTTTAATGAAACGGTGCGGGGCCTGATGTTGTGCGAAAAACGACCGCCTTTGGGCTATATTCCAACGGGTACCGTCAACGATTTCGCCAGCAATCTGCATTTGACAAAAAGGCTGCCTTTGGCCGCTTTGAATATTCTACATGGTATTCCGGTGTCTTGCGATGTCGGTGCTTTTAGTGATGAATTTTTTACGTATATTGCCGCTTTTGGGGCTTTTACCGACGTATCCTATCAAACGCCTCAGCAGTCAAAAAATATTTTAGGACGGTTGGCTTATATCTTTGAGGGCCTGAAAAGGTTGCCTGATCTAATGTATGCTTACCATTTGGTGGTGGAGCATGAGGGAGAAACCATCGAAGATGATTTTATTTTCGGTATGGTGACTAATTCCACCTCGGTGGGTGGTTTTAAAGGGATCTACGAAAATGATATGGAAATGAATGACGGCCTCTTTGAAGTATCATTGATTAAAAACCCGAAAAGCGCATTGGAAATGCAGGGCATTATCAATGCCTTGATCAAGCGAGAACCGGATCCGCAGTATATCTATTCTTTTAAGGCATCCAAGCTTCGTGTCAGCAGTGAACAAGAGGTTTCCTGGACCTTGGACGGCGAGTTCGGCGGTAAACTCAAGGAAGTAGTGCTGGAGAATAAGAAATGCGCTATTCAGGTAATCAAGGCGCCGGAAAAACCAGTAGAAAATGGCCGGTAAAATAAGGAAAATGATGCGCAAAAAAGATACCTTTGTAATAAGGGAACCATTGGTTCGTGCGGATGTGAGATGAAAAAATTGAAAAGATCCTGGCAGGCAACTGCCGGGATCTTTTTATGTAAGGCTTGAATTTGTGAAACACGAAGCCTGTGGAATAAAACGTACCCTATGTGGATAGAGACACCGGAAGCGGCGATCACGCATTTGAACAGAGCCAGAGTAATAGGGTTATAGGGTTAACCAGTGATAGCGTTAACTAGAGCAAGTAGGAAGATCTTTCTTGTTAATCTTATTCATCTGAGCAATATTGACAGTTTCATCGTTGAATTCACGTATCATTCATCATGGATGTTATGGAAATCGGTTTGAGTGTCTACGCTTTCCTCTTGCTTTGAAATGAGTTTACGGAAATTGGGGCGCTTTACTACGAAAAGAGTTCCCAGAATCAGGGTCAGAGTGGCGAGGCCCAAGAAAAATTCTCCCAAACCCCAGATGATGCCGAGGCAAGCGGTAGCCCACATATCGGCGGCGGTGGTCAGTCCGTAAATGCTGCCTTCCTGACTGCGCCAGATGATACCAGCGCCTAAAAAGCCCATGCCGGTGAGAATGCCAACTACTAAACGGGCGGGATCCGAGTTCCCTACATGGGGGATATCCTGAAAGCCGTATGCGGAAAGTATGGCAATGGAACAAGCAGAAAGCGAGACCAAAACATAAGTGGAGATCCCTACCGGTTTCCCCCTACGCTGACGTTCCAGGCCCAAAAGGACACCGCAAACCCAGGCGGCAGCAAGCCGCAAAATGATCTCGTTATAAGAAAGAAGCATCACTATCCCTCCTTGCTTTCCTTATTTAAGTTGCTTTAGTCTATTTTAACTTTGGAGATTTGCTTTTTTAAGGCATATTGTTAGAATATTTTACCATAGATATATAAAAAAACCTATGATCAATTTGTTGATATTATCCTGTATCATATGATACTATAAAATAATAATTAAAACTGTTCAGTCGGAAGTTGAAATAAAACACTATGCTTATGGTATAATATATTATCACATTAAGTCGAAAAGGAGGGAATGTGATGACGGATAATACGGCGGAGCTGGTAGCGAAAAGCCAATCGGGTGACATAGACGCCTTTGAAGAATTAATTGCCAAATATCAATCCAAGATATATAACATAGCTTACCGCTTGTCAGGCAATCCGCATGATGCCAGTGACTTGGCGCAGGAAGCGCTGATTAAAATATACCGCTCTATCGGCAGTTTTCGGGGAGAAGCAGCTTTTAGTACCTGGGCTTATCATATTATGACTAATGTGTACCGGGATTATTTGCGGAAGAAAAGCCGGCGAGCCGAGGATTTTTTGGACAACCCTATCGATACGGGAGAAGGCGAGATGACCCGAGAGGTTGCCGACAGTTCCTATGATCCGGAGCTACTTTATGAAAATATTGAGTTGGGACAATATCTGCAGAGTTTGATCAATGGTATGCATGATGAATATAAGATGGTCATTGTTTTAAGAGAGCAGCTTGGTTACAGCTACGAAGAGATTGCAAGTCGGTTGGATCTTCCGCTGGGCACCGTGAAGTCGCGTATCAACCGCGCCAGGCAATACTTACAAAAGAAAATTAAGGCGGACAGGGAACAATATCCGAAAATCAATTGTCTAATCGGAGAAAGGAAGTGATACAGCATGAACTGCCTCGAAGCGGAAGTACTATTATCCTATGAATTAGACGGCATTCTGGACGAAGCGGAACATGCTGCTCTCCAGGAACACTTGAACAACTGCCCGGCTTGCCGCCAAAAATTGGCTGAATTGCGGGAAGTGGTTTCTCTGTTGCAGACCATGGAAGACGCGCCGCTGCCCGCGGATTTTGAAGCACAGCTCAGGACCCGTCTGGAAGCGGTGGAACGGGAGAAAAACATCATTCCTATGCATACGCCGCTATGGCAGAAAATAGCACGTCATAAATGGCTTTCAGGAACCATTGCCGCTTGTCTGATCCTTGTCGTAAGCGCGGTGCTGGCTGGAACCTTAGATTGGGGTATGGGTGGCGCATCCAGCGACATGGCTGCGCAGGAAGCCCAAACCAGGCAGAATCTGACTGCGGGCAATGCCGGGGACAGTGCTTATGATATGGCAAAACCGGGCGCGGCAACAGAAAAAAGCAGTGCGTCCGCGGATGAGAATATGGCGCCGGAAGAGGACTCTCAAAATGCGGCTAGGGGAGATTATGCCACCACAAGTCCTACGACCATGCAAAATAGCGATATCGGCGTTGCCAAGTCGGATACAGAGTCTACGAAGAAGAAAATTATTTATACCACGTATATGGATATGAAGGTCTCAGCCGTTGAGGATGCCATTGATCAGGCTTTGTCCATTGTGGAAGGCTACGGTGGCTATGTAGTCTCCTCCAGCAATAATCAAAACCAGGACGGCACCCGGCATTACGGCAATATGACACTTCGGATCCCTATCGCCGATTACGATAAAGCCGTGGAAAAACTTGCCGCTTTAGGCGAGGTGTTAAGCACAAACAAAAACGGCGAGGATGTCAGCCAGGAATATTATGATACCCAAGCACGGCTCAAGCAATACCGTGCCCAGGAAGAACGGTATGTGGAACTAATCAAAGAAGCGGCGAATGTCAGTGAAGTATTGCAGGTGGAAGCGGCGCTGAACCAGGTGCGGGCCGAGATCGAAACCATGGAAGCCAGGATCCTCTATTTAAACAGGCTCAGCGATTATGGTACGGTGGAGCTTTCCATGAGTTCTCAGACCTTGGAAAATGGGGAGATTTCCCTAAATTCCTGGGATGGCATCGGTAAAAAATTGGGTGCGGCATTTGTCACCTCAATCAATACCATACTTTATGGTTTTTCCCGTATTTTAGTAGTGTTGGTTTATGTTGTTCCCATTCTGCTGATTTTGGCAGTCTTGGCCTTTATTATTGTGAAAATAGTCAAAAAGAAGAAAAAGAAATAGCTTTCGGGGAAAGAAAGGGCAGGCTTTGTGCCCGGTTAAAAGCAAAAAGGTTTTTCATGGGGCGGACTTAGTTCGCTCCTTTTTTGTAAATTCTTAAGGGGAAAAAGGCGTAAATAGAGCAGAAAATGAAGCGGAAAACCTCGTATAACGGATAAAAAAACAAAGGCATAGCAATAGCAATAAAGCCGTAAGGACAAAGACAAAAGCAAAGGTAGCATCAAGGCAAAGATAAAGTTAAAAAAAGGCAAAAGGCATCGCATTGATTGTATCATATCCGAGACCAAAGTCCGAAAAGTGTAAATGATGCAAAACGGAAGATAGGGCGAATAGAGGAGGATAAAATGCGGGAAAGATGAGCCAAGGAAAAGAGAAAAAATAAGAAAAGATAACAAGAAAAGATAAGATGAATAGAAAGTAAAGTAATAATAAAAAGAGAATTGCAGAGGTCAGGGAATTGTGAAAAATTGTTGCCTGGCATGAAACATGTCATGATTTTCTCTTGTAAGAATCGGCGCACAGCGGCAGGTAAAAATTAGTCGGTGAGAGAATACAGCAATTACAGAATGCAAGGCATAGCGGTTATCCCGCACTGCAAATTACCGCCTTCGTAAGCATTGCAATGATTTTGGGCAGGCGGATGCTTTTTTGTTAGCAATAAGGTATAATAAATATAATGTTTTGAAATGAGGTGATGGGATGAGCACGAAAGCGAAAAAATGGTTTGCCATGCTCTTGGCTGTTTTTGCCATTACCTTGGTTTGTTCTTTGGTGGCTCAAGGCAATATTCCGGAAATCCCGCAGGCGGTAAATGGCAACGGTGCGGTGCAGGCCGTCCAGGCCGGTCAGGATGTCGGCGAGGATCAAAGCGCCAAAGCAGAGAAAGAACCCTGGGGCACCATGCGGCTGAAGGCGGTGGGCGATGTGATGCTCGCCCGGAACGTAGGAAAGTATATGTCGCAAAAAGGTATTTCATACCCGTTACAATATGTAGCGGATTGGCTTGCCGACGCCGACCTGACTATGGGAAATCTGGAATCGCCTCTTTCCACCGCCGGAACAGCCATTCCCGGCAAAGGTATCTGCTTTAGGAGCAACCCGGCCAATGTGAAAGCATTATCGCAAAGCGGCTTTGATCTCATGACGGTGGCCAACAACCATGCGGTGGATTATGATTCCCCGGCGCTTCTGGAGACTATTGCGGTATTGGAAAAGGAAAATATCGCTGTGATCGGCGGCGGTGAAAATATCGAACGCGCCACAAAACCCGCTATTCTGGATTCCAATGGAGTGAAGATCGCCTGCCTTGGTTATACCGAAATGGCGGATATTTACTGGGATCCTAGTTATCCCAGGCGCATGCGGGCAACGGAATCCATCCCCGGCGTAGCGCCCCTGGAGAAGGAAAGGGTGATCGCGGATATTGCCGCCGTGAAAGATCAGGTGGATCTGGTGGCGGTAACGCTGCACTGGGGCGTTGAGTACCAGGAGCAGCCTGAAGCTTATCAAAGGGAGATGGCCAAAGCCTTTATCGATGCGGGAGCCGACGTGATCATTGGACATCATCCCCACTGCATCCAAGGGGTGGAGACTTATCAAGACGGCATTATCTTTTATTCCTTAGGGAATTTTGTCTTTGACCAGGATTGGTCGCTCCAAACCAGGCAGGGCTTGGCTGTGGAGATGACTCTTTCCACTTTGGGCTGGCAGAATGCGGCGCTTTCTCCTGTTCTCATTACCGAGGGCCAGCCGAAACTGGCGGAGGATACGGACGCCCAGGCGATCTTGGAATTATTGCAGAGGATTTCCGCGCCTTTGGGAACCGAAATCGAAATCAAAGACGGCAAGGCTTATATAAAAGGAGCGGATGAGTCATGAGCAAAAACACTTTTTTAATCGTAGACGGCAGCAGCTTGATCCACCGGGCATTTTTTGCTTTGCCGGTCTTGAACAATGCCAGGGGGGAGCCAACGAACGCTATTTACGGCATGGCCATGATGCTCAGTCGTTTTTTAGAGCAGCAAGCGCCGGATTATGCGGTGATCTGCTTCGATAAAAGCCGTCATACCTTTCGAACCGAAAAATTTATCCAATATAAAAGCCAGCGCCAGGAAACGCCGCCGGAGCTCAAGGCTCAATTTGAACCGGCTAAAAGGCTGGTGGAAGCAATGGGAATGGTCTGGGAAGAGATAGAAGGCTATGAAGCGGACGATATCATCGGTACGCTGGCCAAGGCGGGAGCCGCCGCCGATATGGAGATCATGGTGCTGACGGGGGATAAAGATGCTTTGCAGCTCATTGATGAACGTATTCATATTTATATGACGCAAAAAGGGATCACCGATATTAAGGTGTGGGATTTTGCCGCTTTGAATGAGCGCTATCATTTGAAACCGGCTCAGATTATCGATTTGAAAGGCCTGATGGGCGATTCTTCCGATAATATCCCCGGAGTACCGGGTATCGGAGAAAAAACGGCTTTAAAGCTCTTGGCTCAATATCCCACCATGGAGGAAATTTATGAGCATCTGGCGGAAATCCAGCCCGCCGGTGTACAAAAGAAGCTGGCGGCTAACCGGGAGCTGGCTTTTTTATCTAAGGAGTTGGCAACGGTTTATTGCGATGTGCCGGGGTTAAAGCCTTTGTCGGATTATAAACGCCGTTGCGACAAAGAAGAATTAAGAACGTATTACCACCGGATGAATTTTCAAAGTCTTTTAAGACAGTTAGAAAAGGCAGGAACAGCCACCGGAAACGCCGGGGCCACGTCCGGATTGCCTTGGCCCGAAAAGTCGCTTCCCGCGCAGGCGGAAACAGGGTTGCCCTGGCTGGAAAAAACTTCTGCACAGGCAGGCACGGATCTGCCTTGGCCGGAAAAGGGCATACCCGCGCAAGGAGCGACCGGGAGCCCGGGAACAGGCGCGCCATTGCAGGGATCAACATTTCCGGCGGAAGATGCTAAGGTTCCAGGGGTAATAGAATCTGAAAGCGGCGGCAATCATGCCTTTTGGGGAAAGGCGGTAGTCCTGTTGCAGACTGCCGCGGACATCACCGCTATGTGCGAACAACTGAAACAAGCGGGTATTTTCGGCTTTTGGTTGGATTGGCAAGGCAATTCCTATGATGGGGAAATCAACGGTTGCGGTTTTGCTTTGCCGGACGGCACCTCTTGGGGGTTGGAGCTGATGGGTGGCATGGATGCGGCGCGTCTGGGGTTTTTGAAGGATATTTTAGCCGACGGCACTATAAAAAAGGCTTTGTTTGCAGCGAAGGAAGTCAGGGTGGCTTTGGCTGCCCACGGTTTGGAGGTGGCGGGAGCGGAGGACGACGTGGTGCTTGCGAGCTACCTGTTGAATCCTGCGGAAAGCCGATATGACATTAAGGTTCTGGCAGCGGCCTATTTAAACGCCGGCGAAGAAATAGGATTAACTGCGCCGCTGTGGCAGCGCTGCGGCGGACAGGCGGCCTTGCTTTTACCCTTAGCGGAACGTTTGAAAAAGGAATTGGAAAAAACGGGGATGTACCGCCTCTACCGCGAGGTGGAACTGCCTTTGACCTTTATTCTGGCCGATATGGAATTGCAGGGTGTCCGGGTGGACGGCGGCCGTTTAAAAGAGATGGCGGCGGAGTTTTTACAGGCGGAACAAAAGCTGTCCTTGGAGATCTACCGCCTGGCCGGCAGGGAATTCAATCTGAATTCCCCGAAGCAGCTGGGAACGGTGCTGTTTGAAGACTTGAATATTCCGCCGTTGAAAAAGACCAAAACCGGCTACTCTACCGACGCGGAGGTGCTGGAGCTTTTGGCGGCGGATTATGAGATCGCCAGGTTGCTTTTGCAGTACAGAACCTATTTTAAGCTTCGCACCACCTATGCCCAGGGTTTGCCTGCTTTGATCAAGGCGGACGGCAAGATCCATACTTCCTTTAACCAGACGGTGACCGCCACCGGACGTCTTTCCTCCGCGGAACCGAATTTGCAGAATATTCCCGTCAGAGACGAGCTGGGCCGGAAGATCCGTAGCGCTTTTGTGACGGAAGCGCCGGAGCATGTTCTTTTAGCAGTGGATTATTCCCAGATCGAGTTGCGGGTTTTGGCGCATATCTCCGATGATGATGGGCTTTGCCAGGCTTTCTTAAACGGAGAAGACATCCATGCCCGGACGGCGGCGGAGGTTTTCGGCATTCCCATAGCAGAGGTCAGCCGGGAACAGCGCCGTAGGGCCAAGGCCGTCAATTTTGGCATTGTCTACGGCATCAGCGATTTTGGCTTGTCCCGGGATCTGGGCATTCCCCGGGCGGAGGCTAAAGATTATATCCAGCGTTACCTGGCGCGCTATCCTCAGGTAGCGGCCTATATGAAAAATATTGTGGAAGAGGGCAGGCAAAAAGGCTACGTTTCCACTTTAATGGGACGGCGGCGCTATCTGCCGGATCTGAATAGCAGAAACGGCAATATCCGCAGTTTTGCCCAGCGTATGGCTTTGAATACCCCCATCCAGGGCACAGCGGCAGATATTTTGAAGATCGCTATGGTCAACCTGGCACCCCGGCTGAAAACAGAAAAATTCCAGGCCAAACTTTTGCTGCAGGTGCACGACGAATTGATCTTCGAGGCGCCGGAGCGGGAGATCATACCGCTTGCGGGATTGCTGGAAGAAGTGATGACCCATCCTGTGGAATTAAGGGTGCCTTTGGTGGTGGATCTCAAGGTGGGAGCGGATTGGTACAGCATGAAAAAGCTTTCGCTTTCTTAATGGTTTAAGAATGTGAAAAGTGGTTAAAAGCCCGCAAGGTAAAGCAAAAAAGAGTATGCAAAAAGGCAGGAGCATGAAAGTTGGTCTGTTCCCCCAAATAAGAGGTGAAAGAATATGCCGGAATTGCCGGAAGTGGAAACCGTTCGCCGCAGCCTGATCCCCCTGCTTACAGGGGAAAAGCTGGCGCAGGTGAAGATAGTAACACCGGCGGTGATGCTGCCGGAGACGGCGGATTTTGCCGTTTTGGAGGGCGCTACCGTAAAAGATATCAAACGTCGGGGCAAATACCTGGTCATACAATTCGATAACAGTTTGAAATTGACTGTGCATCTCCGCATGACGGGGCGGCTTGTTTATCAGGATAAAGAAGAACCGTATGTGAAGCATACCCATGCCGTTTTGGTTTTTCAGTCCGGCAAGGAACTGCGCTTTGTGGATATGCGCCGTTTCGGCAGGCTTTGGCTGGGAGAGCCGGAGGCGATCTCCGGTTTTGCCACTTTAGGACCGGAGCCCCTGGATGAGGACTTTTCCCCGGAAATGCTGGCCTGTGCGTTAAAAAAGCATGCCAAGACAAAAATAAAAAGCGCCATCCTGGATCAGACAGTGGTGGCGGGTCTTGGCAATATCTATGCCGACGAGGCGCTTTTTCGGGCGGGGATACACCCGGAACGCTTGGTACATACTTTGAGCGATCAAGAGATTATGGATTTGGCGGCTGGGATGCGGCAGGTTTTGCTTGCCGCTATTGCAAATAGAGGCACCTCTTTTCGGGATTATGTGGACGGATTGGGCGAACGGGGCAGTAATCAGGAAACCCTACAGGTCTTCCGGCGTCAAGGTCAGCCCTGTCCTTGCTGCGGTAAAATCATCCAGCGGGTCAAGGTGGCCGGACGCAGCAGTTTTTTTTGCTCATGCTGCCAGAAGGCACCCGAGGGTCTTAATATAGAGGCTGGTAAGGAATAGATCATAAAGCGCCGTTCTTACCGTTTTTGATGTTGTTTTTAATGTTTGCCGATAGGCTCGCACAGGCCTGGCAAGCACCCATATCCCGCTCTTTTCATAGTATGAAGAAGAAGCGGGAAGGGGGTATGGGCTTGGTCTGGGGAATCATTATGCTGTCTTTGGCCATGAATATGGATTGTTTTGCGGCTGGTCTTGCTTATAGTATGGCGGGAATCCTGTTGCCGATGTCGTCCCGTTTATTGATGACGGCGGCAATGGCGGCAACTTTTGCCTTAGCCATCGGGCTTGGCGGTGGTTTGGCGGAATTGTTGCCGGAAGCTTACGGCCGTTATATGGCGGCTTTTTTGCTGATCCTTCTAGGAATTGTGCTGTTATGGCAGGCACGGGCCGGAAAGAATAAAGAACTGGGGACGGTGGAGGAAAAAGACCCTTTAATTTGGCAGATTCGCCTGCCTTTTTTCGGGGTGATGATTCAAATCCTGCGCAATCCTCAGGAAGGTGATAAGAATGCCGACAAAACCATCAGCGCTTGGGAGGCGATCCCTTTAGGCCTGGCTTTGGCAATAGATTCCTGCGGTGTAGGGCTTGCCATCGGCGTTGGGGAATTCCCTGTTTTTTGTACTATTGCTGTGGTGGCAGTGACGGAGCTGCTCCTTTTAACCCTTGCCGTTTGGCTGGGAAATTGGCTGCGCAGCCGTGAAAAGCCGCGCCAGGGTAAGCGCCTGCGACTTTTATCGGCTTATCTGCCGGCTTTGATCATACTGTGTTTAGGCATATGGAGGTTAATCTGAACGATGAAGACGATAGGACTGACAGGCAATATTGCAGCCGGGAAAAGCACTGCTTCCCGGTGTTTGGCAACGCTAGGCGCTAAGATCATTGACGCCGACGTCATTGCACGGGAGATCGTGTGGCCGGGTGAGCCGGTTTGGCAGCAATTGCAAGAGGTCTTCGGCCCGCAGTACTTTTATCCTGACGGCAGTCTGAACCGCAAAAAACTGGGCGATCTGGTCTTTTATGATGCCAAAGCCCGGGCGGCTTTGGAAGCGATAACCCATGAGGTCATCTACGAACGGGTCAAAGAGGGAATGACGGCGGCAGACGCCGAAGGAAAAATTGCGGTGATTGACGCGGCTTTACTCATCGAAGCCGGCATGACGACGCTTTGTGATGAGGTCTGGCTGGTGACTGCCGACGACGAGGTGCGGCGGCAGCGTATTTTGGAGCGTGATCACTGTACGCCTGTTACTGCTTTGGCCAGGATCAAATCACAAATGCCCCAAACGGAAAAAGCAAAGTATGCCCAGGTGATTTTAGATAATTCCGGCAATGAAGTAGAGTTTTTGGCAAAGGTTGCCAAAGCCTTTCGCCATTTTGTGGAAAGCTAGGACAAGCCTTGTTGACCTTATCTCCCGATGGAGTTTTTTTGTGGGAAAATCAATAAAATACTTGATTTTAACCCTTTCAATGTGTATACTAATAAGGCGGTTGTGAAAATTTAAAATGTTTGAATTTTAAATTTCAGCTGATTAAAACAATCGTTTTAATCATTACATCTTTGTTTTTGCGGTAGTGCTGGAATTGGCAGACAGGCACGTTTGAGGGGCGTGTGTCGCATGGCGTATGGGTTCAAGTCCCATCTACCGCACCAAGATCGTTTCTATAGGAATTGAGAGATCATCCTATAGAAACGATCTTTTTATTTGTGAAATTGTCAGCTATTTCGTATGTATGACTAAGCTGTCTCTGGCATTGTTTATACCAGTATAGCGAACAGATATCCCGTCCCAACCATCAAAACGTTGCTGATGCTGTGCATTAAAATGGGATATAAAACGCTTCGGCTCTCCTGATAGGCCATACCTTGTACGGTGCCTATTGCAAAAGCGTAGAACAGTTGAGGAAAATTCGCATCCGCGGCAAAAGGAGACAGGGACCATTTTATATGTGCGAGCGTAAATAAAAGAGAAGCTAAAATGATTTCCAGCGTTATGTTCCATTTTAACCTTATGCTTTTCCCAAGTACATGGATCAACAACGTAACAGGCAGCGCGCGATACAGTATCTCTTCGGCGGTGCCGCTTAAAAGTAGCTGAAATCCCAGTGTCCCGAGGACATTCCTTTTATTCAACGCGAAATCATAGATCAGGGGTTGGCCACGGGTGTACATGAATATATGGTATATAAGCGATACTATCGTCAAAACGGCTGTAAACAGGATAAAATACCGTATTCCCTTCTTTCGATCTCCAAGCTGAAATCCGAAATTGTCCTTCAGCAGCTTGCTTAATATCGCAACAACAGCTAGACCAATGAGCAGCATAATCATATGATGAACGGATTGCCACGCAAAAACATGATCGGGATCAAATTTATCATAGGAGAAAAAGTACGCAACGGCTTTACCCGCCTTGCCGGTAAATTCCTGAACAATCAACAGCGCGGTAACCGCAAAAATGACATACAGCGATCTGTTAAGCTTACGAAATCTGGGCTTCACCATTTTGTATTTGACCGCTCCTTCCCCATATCCGTTTGTCAACCTGTAAAAGGCTGATTTTTGATATTGCAAATACGCATGATCGTATCCCTGCCCGTAATCAATGCCACGGGTAGCCCTCCCGGCGGCTGCAGCCATTGGCCGCTCAAAAAGAGATTATTAAGTCCCTTGATCCTTCCAGTGTGAGCCATCATTTTCCCGCCGACTGTAGGCAAAAACGACATAAAAGCGCCCCGGTAGGCATTGCAGTACCTTTCAAATGTTTTCGGAGTCGCTACGTCAAGTAAAGTGAGTTTTCCTTTCAGTTGGGGAAACCTCGTTGAAATCGCTTGGATGACGGCCTCTCCGATTCTCGCTTTTTCTTGGTGATAGGCGATAGGCTCTTTATAAAGGGCATGCCAGGCGTCGTAATCGTCATGAAATTGGTTGATGCTCACTGTAATCAAAGTGTGTCCGTTCGGCGCAAAGTCCGGCTCATGGCTGTAATGAGTCATTGTCAACAAATTGATCAAGTCTTTATGGATTCTAAAAGGATTCACCGGAAAGCGCACGGTCCGCGGCATATCATCCATCCTGCCCTCATAACCCAAGGCGACGCGGATCTCCGAGGCCAGGGGGTAGTTTACGGGATCTCGGTACCGTTTTAGAAACTGCCGGTCATCATACCTGTTTCCAAGCAGCTGCTCAAACAAGACGTGCGCGTCGCAGGCGGCAATCACATAATCCGTTTCAAAGGCTTTTCCATTGTTACAAATAACAGCGCATACTTTTTTGTGGTCGATCCGCAGTTCGATGGCTTCGCAGAGGGTTTCTATGGTTCCGCCCAAAGCCAAATAACGCTTCGCCATACGCTGAGAAAATTGTCTGGAGCCTCCGAACGGGACGGACGCCTGACCTTTTGTAAAGGCCGCCAGTGCGAAGAAAATAGACGAGGCGCTGTAACCGTTGGGCAAAAAGGAGGCCAGTGCTTCCCGCAGTGCCGGATGATTAAATTTCGCGGCGAATTCCTTCAAGCTGATCCGGCCATATTTCCGCAGAACCAGCCCCGCCTCCTTCATTGAAGCCAAATACCTGATTCTTTCCACCGGTTCCATCAAATCAGTCGGTTTACCGACCGGTATTTCATAGGCATGCAGCCGCTCTATGTCCTTACAGAAATCGCGGATGGCCCTTTCGTCACAGGGCGACAGTGCAAGCCAGCTTTCTTTCAAACGAGACAAATCGCGGTACATGTGTACCGTTCCATTTTCATGCTCAAACGTTAAAAAGCTTTCCGGATGGTAGATTTCGACTTCGTCCAACGCGCCCACGGCACCCCAGAGATCGTTCATCGGGGTTCCTTTTTTGGTTCCGACCAACCAGTGGATGCAGCCGTCAATGTGAAAGCCTTGTCGATCCCAGCCTGTGCATTCTCCACCCAAAACGCGGTTTTTCTCCAGGATCATGCTTTCAAACCCGTTTTTCTCAGCGAAGATGCCCGCGCTCAGGCCGGCAATGCCGCCGCCGATGATGAGCAGCCTATTCATTTTTCTCCCTCTGTTTCATTTGCTGAGCACGAAAAAAATCCGCTCCCGTTTCCATAAGCAGTGCATCAGTGGTTTTTTCGTCCATCTGGGAAGGAAGTTGACCGTTTGCAATCATCACCTGCAGGCCTGTTTGGAAAATACGCATCTTAAGCAGCAGACTTTTTTGTTCCTCAATGGACCAGTTGCACATCATCTCGTCCCGGTTAAGCATTTCAAGCATGTCGGTTTCAAACGTCTCATATGAATCCATGTACGGGTTTGGCCGCATGATCAGTTCGCGTAGAAGAACCGGATACTTCCGGGCGAACGCGATGCTTGCCTTTCCGATATTTTCAAACATGTCTAGCCCCTTTTGTTCCGCCAGCAGTTCCTTGGAAATATCTAAAACCCGCATGGTAACGGCATTCGTCAGATCGTCAATCGTTTCAAAATTGACATAGATTGGTGCAATAGAACAACCAAGATGTTTTGCTACATTTCTGACGGTAATTCCCGATAAGCCTTCTTCTTTAGCTATTTGGAAAGCCGCTTCAATGATCTCTTCCTTAGATATTTTATTTTTTGGTGGCACATAATCCCTCCTGCCGCTACATGAGTTATATAATTTTAAATATAAAAAGTTTAATACGACACAAATCATAATAAATACTTGTTTATTCCAATAGATGCTAAAAAAAGTACTACGGTATCAATACTGCTTCGCAAAAGCATTTGTAACATGTATCCGCTAAAAATGAGCCCAATAAAGCTGTTAAATATTATCCAGTTTGCTCCTATCGTAAGTACAGCAAGCTTAAAGGATAACGATAATTTGTTTTGATTCTTAAAATATACGGGATATAGAGTAACATAAGAGCAGCCTAACACAATTCCAAATACAATTGTCCATATATAACATGGAACGGGATATGTATTATGATTGCTTAATATTATACCTGTTTCATAGCCAATCAACCGCTCAATCACAAAAACACCTGTTATGAAAATTACCGTTTTAATTTTTTCTGATCTGTTCAATGTTTTTACCGGGCTGGAGGCGTTCGTGTTATTTAGGATTAAATAAGCAATTGACACACATAGCAATAACACAGGTATAAAATCTCCCGCACCCATGAAGAATTGATAGCTTACAAAAGCAAACCCCCATTCCTCAAAGGGCGAGGCCTCGACAAGCACTTCCTGCATTCCAAAAAAATAAAGGATTGCAAAGGCCAATCCAAAACGAAGGCCGATTTGCATTTTGGGCAGAATTGAATCATTTCCAAAATATCGCATTACAATAGTGCAGTGTGAAAATAATAAAATAAAGTAGAGGACTGATATTATAGGAAAACCTATAAGTTTAACAAATACACTATCGAGAAATTCTTCATTAACACCAGCAGGCATAACAGCATGAATTATTATTGTGATTGCTACCGCAAATATAATAGAAATTGCACTCACTATAAACTTATTTTTAAAAATATTACTCATGCAATCCACTCCTTTATTATATTAATCTTTAGTTTAGCTGCCGCTGCGCGGTTATAGTACAAGCGATATATAACACTAGTTATATAATATCATTTATCCATTAGATAGTCAACCCAGAATGGAAATATTTACAGCATTGGAAAGCTATGCGGATCGGATCGCTGTTAATATTTTGAACGCGCAGGTGAGTGGTGAGTCGGTGGTAAGTCAAGTATAATATTCATTTTGCTTACTGCCAAAAACCTTTAGTTTACGCGGGTATCCTTTTGAACACTAGCACCAAGAAAGACATGTTTTATGGAAGATATGTCTTTCTTTATTACGGTAAAACATGCTATTATGAATGTAAATATGATGCATATAGATTAAACAAGAATTTGATGAGGAGTTTGATGGTGAAAAAGGCTTTGAAATCTGCAATAGGAGTAAGTGTAGGTATAACGATCGGCGGTGTTATGATACCTCGATTTCTGTTTTCCGAACTTTATAACAATACATATCCGCCTATATTTCAACAGGCATTACTGAATTTTTTTATTTCCTATGTCGTATGCTTTTTAGTTTTTCTTTTAATTGAGAAGATAAAAACAAAATTGAAATAGGCAAACTAAAATCTAATCTATTATGAGGATTTTTCACTTGATCTGCAAAATCTTTTTTCAACACTAATCCAGAAAAACAGCCTGAGATCTATTGTGATTTGGGCTGTTTTTTATTGTACATTACACATTTAAGTATACTCTTTATTTTAAAATGATATAGGTTGGCAGTATAAAAGAGTTTTGTCATAATAAAGATATCTGACAAAATTTGCCAAATTCTACATAGTAATTTATAAGCCGGCATATTATAATATAAATGGATGATGTGATGAGAATCAGAGGAGAGAGAAATACATGAAGTATACCGCCTTGGATATTGCAAAGTATATCATTAACCATTGTGTTTTAGACGGATGCGCCATTAGTAATTTGCAACTCCAAAAAATTCTTTACTTTGTTTTTGGCGAATATTTAAGACAAACAAAACTATGCCTTTTTGATGAAAAATTTTTAGCTTGGCAATATGGACCGGTTGTGGAAAATGTTTATGAGGAATATCGCTGGTATGGCGCCTCAAAAATTTATGATACTTATGATATTAAATTGCCTCTTGATATTGCTCGAATGATAGATCCGGTCATCCGGCAAAAAAGGAACGAACCCATTGGCGCATTAATCAATGAATCTCATCGGTCAATGGGTGCTTGGGAACGAGTCTATGACGGTTATAAATCAACGATTATTCCATTAAAATTGATACAGGAGGATTTTTGTGATAGCTAATCTTAAGCAGAGGTGTCAAAAATGGATATCGAGAGACAAATGCGAATGCGAGAGGTTGAGCTAAATCGGATTTTAGATGAGCTTTCTGATACATTGCTGGAGAGAAGCGAATTATCATATTATATCGAGCGGTTTATGAAAATTTATAACGAAGAGGATCATGATTATCCCTACATGTTTCGTCAATCCTATGGTACGATTTCCGGAAAAGCGTTAAGCTTAAATGATAAGAACCCAAATGCCATTGACCATATTTGTGCGAATCTTTCCAATATTCAAGAAGTCTTTTGGGAGGAGATTACGCGGCTATCTGCGGACATATCAGGAAATTATTTGGAAATCAAGGAAAAAGGAGAGGTTTTCAATAAAATAAATAGGCTGTTAGACCATATCTCTCTTGAGCAGATCCGCATCCAACTTGTTTATAAAAAATATGAACAAAAAATAGAAGAAATAGAAGAACAGGCTCAAAAATCCTTGGAGACTTATCGGGATGCCTGCAAGTTATCGAAGGAAGCGATCCAGGCGGCAAGTAACATAAAAATGGAAGTAGTGACGATTTTAGGCATCTTTGCAGCCATCGTTCTGGCATTTATGGGAGGGATTAACTTCTCAAGCAGTACAATAGAGAGTATTGCCAAGTCTCCTGATCATATATGCGAGATAGTCGTGATTGCTACGATATGCGGGTTTGTTGTTTTTAATACAATATTTGTCTTAATGCATGTGGTATCAAAGATCGTCGGGAAACCAATTTCCGAGAAATGTAAAACCGATGATTGCAATAATTGTCAGGATACTTCTTGTTGGAGCCTAAGACGTATCAGAAGAAAGCTACCTTATGTGTTTTGGGTCAATATCATGATTTTAGGGATTTTGCTAACTGCCTGTTTTGCTGCACAATTGGCTTAAAAAGCAGCCTGCTTATGTGGGCTGCTTTTTTGAATAAGCAAGGTACATTTTTAAAGGCTCCGATCCTGTTTGTATGATTATACTGATTTATTTTTTTGTTATTTTAGCCAAACTTTATGGGTTTGCGCCTTGAAAAGCCCATAAATTGTTCTTTTGTGAATATGATAATTATATGAAATAAAATTGATTTTTTATTAAGGCGCTGAGAAAAAAGTCCTCTGGCAATTTTCTTATATTAATGTTAAAATCTATCTATCTCGTTGGTTTGCGCTTTCATGAATAAGGGTAGGGGCGGTAAAAACATGAAATTAAATCAAAATGAAAAAAGTGCTATAGTTATTAGCACCAAGAAAAAGCTTAATTATGATTTGAGGCTATTTATAAACAGTGACGGGATGTCGGGTGCTTTTGGTGTGGGCATTGCCGATTTATTGCATGGCATCCAACTAAGCGGTTCCCTTTCCAAGGCCGCCGAAGGGATGGGCATGGCTTATAGCAAAGCCTGGAAGATCTTGAAGCGGATCGAGAATTATTTGGGATTTCAGTTGGTTTTTCGTCAGGTGGGCCGGGGCTGCGGTTCGAGCTTGACCGAAAAAGGTGAAGATTTCTTAAGGCGTTACGATGCTTTTGTGGCCGAAATGGAAGAAGAGGCCGTACGTTGTTTTCACAAACAATTTGACGATTTTTGATTGTGACAAAAATTAATCAATTAGAAACTAAAGTTTTAGCTTTAAAAATATATGCGATATCGCTTTAAATTATTTTTATATAAGAATGTGCTTAACAAGAATATGAAGCAAGTTCATAATTTTTACATTTTTAAATAAAGATCCGATTATGTAATCCGGTCTTTTTTTATTTTAGGCCGGAACAATAGAATAAAGGCACCCGGGTTATGCCAGGTGCCTACCAGACTTGTCAGATATCAAAAGGGAAAGAGAAGGTCGTGTTAGGGGATTGTACACCTGCTATTTGGCGCAGTTACAGGAGACGCTGCCTGTGAGAATCTCTTTCCAATCGCCGATCACGTCATGAGTCCAGCAATCGTCGGCTTCGGCGGATTCCCGTATGGTGAGGGCCAAGATATAGGTGCATTCTCATGAAATTTCCTCCTTTTAACCTAGTAGCTTATGAGATGCAGCGCTTTATTTTTGGCAAAGCAGCGTAATGAGCTCTTTTTCACTGGGGACTTTGCCGACGATCTTTACGTTGCCGTCAACCACGACGGCGGGAGTACGCATGACGCCGTAATGAACGATTTCCATCATATCGGTTACCTTTTCCAAAGAGGCATCGATCTTATGATCCTCAAGGACTTTTTTTATCAGCTCCGCAGTTTGGATGCATTTGCTGCATCCGCTGCCAAGGACTTTGATCTCCATATTCTTCACCCCCTTCTCATGACTGTTTTTGTTAAACTGATTGCCAGTTGGTCGTCAAAAAAACGTTACTGGATTTTTTGTTTGTTTTTTGCGATTGGGGTCATTGACAGCAGCCGCCGTCTTTACAGATACACTGTGCTTTGTCGGAGGTGATCTCTGTGATATAATTCTGCAACGACTTGATAACCGCTATATTTAAAGCGTAATGCATCCATTTTCCCTCACGGCGCGCAACCACCAGGCCTGCCTCGCTTAAGATCTTCATGTGGTGGGAAAGGGTAGGCTGGGTGATCTCAAACTTTTCTAGGAGCTTGCAGGCGCATAGCTCGCCACAGGAAAGCATTTCCAGGATAGCAAGTCGGTGGGGGTCCGATAATGCTTTAAAAATAAAAGCTTGCTCCTGATTGCGGTTTGTCATAGGACACCCTCCTGTTTATGGTTTCATGATGATTTGTATCTATTATATGTTTTTATATTGATGCATGTCAATATATATTAGAAAAAAGCAGTTGGGAAACTTTTTTTACTTATGGCCAATTACCATGAGAATATTTGATACTGTGCCAATTGGCTGTTGCTTGCTGCGAAAAGAGGGGATGCTTTGGCTGTAGGGTTTAGCGCCTTGGCATGGCGCACTTTCTGGAGGAAAGGTGGGAAGGCACCTTGGGGAAAGTTTGAAATGCCGGATTGCGGGATTTCGATAGGCAAGGGAGGTTTTTCAGCCGTTATTGTTGTATGGCGGTTTCTTTGTTACTGGCGGCGGTCTCCTGCTTATTTGTACCGTTTTCCGCCGCTTATCTGACCTATATTGATTTTCGGGTACTGGTGCTTCTTTTTGCCCTTATGGCAGTGGTGGCAGGTTTTATGGAGATCAAGGTCTTTGACTTCCTGGCACAGAACTTGATTGTACATGCTAAAAACAGCCGCAGCCTGGCTACCATTTTGGTGGGGTTGTGCTTCTTTTCCGCAATGTTTATCACCAATGATGTGGCGCATATTACCTTTGTACCTTTTACCCTTTTGGTTTTGGGGCTGGCTGGGCAGATGCGTTATGCCGTATTTTTTATTGTTTTGGAAACGGTAGCGGCCAATATCGGCAGCACCTTGACCCCTGTGGGGAACCCACAGAATCTTTACCTTTATTCTTGTTATCATACTTTACCGGCCGCTTTTTTTCAGGTGACACTACCGATTGTATTTTTTGGCGGTTTGCTCCTTTGGGGTTTGATCTTTTTAGTAAGAAAGCAGAAAATTACCGTAGTGACACCGCAAGAAAATATTGTGGTCAATAAAAAGAAACTGATCTGCTATAGTTTGCTTTTTGTCCTTTGCCTCTTAGGAGTATTTGACGTATTTCATTATCTTGTGGTGCTGGGTCTGGTATTATGCAGTTATTTGGTTTTAGACCGGGCGATCTTGAAACGGCCGGATTATGGGCTGCTTCTCATTTTTGTCTGTTTCTTTATTTTTGCGGGGAATCTAAGCCATATCCCGGCGGTAGCTTCCGCCATAGCAAGCTTCCTAAAGGGCAGGGAGCTTTTGACTGCGGTGGTCATGAGTCAATTCATCAGCAATGTGCCGGTGGCGGTGATGCTATCCGGGTTTACCGGCAACGCTTCCGCCTTGCTGGCAGGCAGCAACATTGGGGGATTAGGCACATTAGTTGCTTCTTTGGCCAGCCTCATTTCCTTTAAGATTTATTGTAAAGGAAAGGGCGCTTCAGCTTTAAAATATCTGGAATGTTTCTCGCTGGTCAATTTTCCGGTTTTGTTGCTTTTAACGGTATTTGCCGTCTACTATTTTTAGCCGATGGCGGAAAGTTATATGAGGAAGACGCGCCGGTTCGTTTATTGGGTGGTGTTTGTTGTGACGTTAAAATGTGCTATTTAAGCAAGAATCCGCATAGAAATAACCGGGAGGTGAATTTTTGTGCGGATTTATTATATCAAAAAGCGGCATTTCAAAAAGCTGATTCTATGCGTCTCTTTTCTGGCTCTTTGGGGCGTTGGTCTTGTGGCGGCCAAATTTCTGCCCATTGCAGTCATGAGCGAGGGGCCTTTTTACAGCGGTGCGGAAACCGGTTCCATGGTTTCCTTTGCCGTTAATGTGGACTGGGGTGAGGAATATATTCCTGCTATGCTGGATCTTTTTGATGAAAAAGGCGTCAAGGCCACCTTCTTTTTGACCGGGCGCTGGACCCAGGAGCATGGCGATTTGGCCCGGGAGATTGTGCGGCGGGGACATGAATTAGGCAATCACGCTTATAGTCATAAAAGTCCCAATGCTATGAGCCAGGCGGAAAATCAGGATGAGATTCGGCGTACTGCGGTGGCAATCAAAGCTGCCACCGGTGTAGAGACAAAGCTTTATGCGCCGCCCTCCGGTGAGTTGGAATCTTATGTCTTGGCGGCGGCAATTGCGGAAAGTCATGCCACGATTTTATGGAGCGTTGATACCATAGATTGGCAGAAGCCCAGTGTGGAGAAGATACAGGAACGGGTGTTGAGCAAGGTTAAATCAGGCAGCATCGTACTGATGCATCCCACGGAAAATACCTTGGCGGCATTGCCGGGAATCATAGATGAGTTACAGAAACGAGGACTTACTTTGGGAACGGTGACCGCCACTTGCCGCTTAGAACAATAGGCGGTTAAAAGTGTCGTCGCGGTCATTGTCTTAGGTTTTGGTTTCTTCATGGGTGGCTTAGGGGATTTGCCTTAGCAAACAAGAATTGGGAAAAGTTAAAGTCAATGTTATTAGAAGACCTGGAAGCGGTGTGCAAGGAATTGTACCGGCAGCCTGTGTGGAATCTCTTGGGATGCAGATGCTATTATCTATGAATATTGATATAAATGATTGACCGAAAGAAGCTGGAAAGGAGCAAGTTATGCGGAAGGGTTGGCCATGTTGGCTGTGTTTGGTTTTCTGTCTTTTTCTAACGGCAGTTCCGGCAGCTTATGCCCAAACGGTAACGCCGGAAATTGGCGCCGTCGCCGGCATCCTCATCGACTTGGACAGCGGTTCAGTGCTGTGGGAAAAAAATTCTCAAACACCTTTGCCACCCGCCAGCACTACCAAGGTAATGACGGGACTTTTGACGGCCGCTCTGGCGGCTCCCGATGAAATTTTTATCGCTACCCCTCAGGCCGTGGCAGTGGGAGAAGCCACGGCCCACTTGGTTACCGGAGAGGAACTTGCTATGGCGGATATGCTGGCGGCCGCGCTGATTACTTCCGCTAATGACGCCTGTTATGCGTTGGGTGAAAATGTGGCCGGTAAGGAAGATATCTTTGTCCATTGGATGAATGAAAAGGCGGTGTCTTTGGGCGGAGCCAATACTAATTTTTGTAATACCAACGGGCTGCCTGCCACCAATCATGTCATGAGTGTAGCCGATCTGGCTCGTTATGCCAGAATTGCTTTAACCAAGCCTATTTTTGCAAAGCTTGTGGATACCCCTGCCACCTATACGGAAACGGGCAGTTACCGCCGCTATTTGAAGACGACCAACCGTCTTTTGCTCAGCAATCCTGAAGTGGATGGCGTCAAAACCGGTACCACCGATGCCGCAGGGGCTTGCCTGGTTGCCTCTATGAACCGGGAGGGCCGCCATGTGCTGGCCGTGGTATTCAAAAGTCCTAATCGGTTTGGTGAAGCCTTGAAACTCTTGAATTATGGCATTGATGAGTTTAAGAATATCCATTTTGCCGAAGACGGTGCTGTCTGGGGTTCTTGGAAGGATACCCCCATCATTGCCGATGGCTTGGGCATCGCTACCGTCAAGAATGAAACGACAGGCTTAAAGGTTGAGGTGGAATGGCGCCCAAAGAGCGGAGATCCTGCTGCCGGTGAAACTGTTGCCTGGCTTGCCTTAAAACAAAACGGCAATCTTTGTGCCAGAATTAATTTAATTGTAAAAGATGATGTGAAAAAGCAGGGAATAGAAGGTATTTTGGAGAAAATAAAAAGCTGCTTTGAAAAATTCTAAATCTTGCGGAGGCTATAATGATTTATAAAGACACATTGCCCGGCGGCTTGCGAGTGATTACCATGGAAATGCCTTTTCTTTATTCGGTTACCGCAGGCATCTGGGTCTCGACCGGTTCCTGTTATGAGGAGGACAAGCTGGCAGGTGTGTCCCACTTTTTGGAGCACATGCTCTTTAAAGGGACTGAGAAACGGAATGCCCGAGAGATCGCCGAAGCGCTGGAAGCAGTGGGCGGTCAGATGAACGCATTTACTTCGAAGGAAAATACCTGTTATTATGTGAAAGTTTTAGGTGAGTATTTCCCTTTGGGTATGGATATTTTAGGTGATATGTACCGTAATTCTACTTTTTTGACCGATGAGTTTCATCGGGAGCAGGGCGTCATTTTAGAAGAGATCAATATGTATGAAGATAACCCTGACGATCTGGTGGGCGAAGTGTTCAACGCCGCTATGTGGCCTAGTCATCCCTACGGCCTGCCTATCATTGGTACGGTAGATAGCGTTGGCAATATGAAGCGGGACGAGATGGTGGATTATTACCGGCGCACCTATGTACCCGCCCACACCGTTGTGGTGGTCGTAGGCAATATCCGGCGGCAGCAGGTGCTGGAGGAAGTGGAAAAAAATATGGCGGGGATTGGCGGCGATTGGGAAAAGCCTGTTTTGCCCACCATTACCAGTGCTTCCGGGAAAGCCTATGTGCATAAGGATATTGAGCAGACCCACATCACTCTGGGGGTTCCCGGGATTGCCGGAAATGATCCTGATATCTATGGGCTGAATGTACTCATCAACGCCTTGGGCGGTGGCGTCAGTTCCCGGCTCTTCCAGGAAGCGCGGGAAAAACGGGGCCTAACTTATTCTATCTATGCATCCACCTCTTCTTACACCAGAGGTGGCAATGTCTTTTGCTATGCTTCGGCCAGCCCCAAAAAAGCGGCGGAGGCTTTGAGGATCATGGGGTGCGAAATGGGCGATATTGCGGCTCACGGCTTAAAAGAAAGTGAAATTGCCTGTTCCAAAGAACAGCTGCGGGGTGGGTTGCTTTTAGGTATGGAATCTACCGCCGGATTGATGAACCGCTTTGGCAAGCTGGAAAGCAGCTACGGTAAGTATGACACGGTGGAAGAGACGGTCAAGAAGGTCATGGCGGTCACGGCGGAGGATGTCTGCCGGATAGCGAAAACCTTATTCCGTCCGGAACGGCTGGTACTGGCTCAGGTGGGGCCGGTGGAGATTGAAGCAGATTTGTCCTCTTTGCTTTAAAAGGTATCTTGGTTGCAATAAGTTGCATTTGATTGCAATGATTGATGATAACGAGGTGTGGTATGTTAAAAGTTGCAGTAAAAAAATTTCCCCATTACCACGGTTTAGATCTGCCGAGCTATGCCACGGTGGCATCGGCAGGAATGGATCTTTTAGCGGCGGTGGAAGAAGATACAGTTATTGCTGCCGGCCAGCGGGCACTGATCCCCACGGGGATCGCCATTGCGCTGCCCCCGGGCTATGAAGCGCAAGTGCGTCCCAGAAGCGGCTTAGCCATCAAAAACGGCATCAGTTTGGTGAACAGTCCCGGCACCATTGATTCGGATTACCGAGGGGAGATCAAGGTGATCCTTATCAATCACGGCAGGGAGAGCTTTACCGTCAGCCGGGGTATGCGTATTGCCCAGATGGTTATCGCTCCTGTGGTACAGGCAGTTTGGCAGGAGCAATCCGACTTAGAAAGCACAAAACGGGGAGAAGGCGGCTTCGGGCATACCGGCCTATCATGATGTGGCAACCGGTGTTGTTTTGGCATAGAAAGGATGATTTGAGAAAAAGCATTTGCAGGGAATCAATGGGAAAAGACTACCAAAAATTTTAAATTTTTGTATCTCAAGTGATCACATAGTGCCCGCGGATTAATTGCCATAAAATCTGCCGCTAAAAACTTTTGGTTGCGGGATGCGGCAACCAAAATGAGAACCTTATCGTGTTTGTGATGTTACAGATGTTTACAAAGGAGAAAAAAGGGTATGTTGGAAGAAATCTGGAACGCCATTATCGCGACTCCTTATGGTTTATTGGCCATCGTTATTTTGCTTGCCGGGATCGTGGCGGGGCTTGCGGTTTTAATGATTATAGGACGCTGGCGGCAGACGGAGAAGCGGGATCTTGTCTATGTACTTTACAGTCTGGTTGCCGCTGTTGTTTTTGTTGTAATGTCCCGGCTGATCTTTTTTAACGGCGGGCAGTTTCACCCATTTCATTTTTGGCCCGGCATTTTGCTGACCCTTCTCTGTGTGGTGGTGGGCGTCGGCGTAGCACTGGTTTTAGGCTTATTATGGCTTTTTTTCGGTATGGTGGAAGACCGGCCCAAAGGAAGGGAAAACATCTGATCCCGGCATAGCCTGCCCGACCTCCGCATATCATAGAGCAGGGGGTGAAAGGAATGCGGTTAAGCGAATTGATGGGCAAGCGTATCGTCAATATCTATGATGGCGAGATCCTGGGTCTGGTAGGGGATTGCGATTTGGTGGTGGATCCCGAAGATGGGCGTATCGAAGCTATTTTGCTGCCTTGCAGGGGAGAGGGGAGACGGTTTTCCCTGGAAAAACGGCTTTTGAATATTCCCTGGTCGTCTGTATGTAAAATCGGCAGCGAAGTCATTGTGGTGGAACTGCAGGAAATGCCTCTTGGTCTGGGTTATTAACGGCAGGAAAAGGACTTTTATTGCTTTATGTGATAAAGGTTCTTTTATTTTAGCCGATTTGGCAGGAAATTGTTGCTGAATAAGGAATTAAATAAAAATAATAGAATAAATTATAAATAATTTATGCAATGAGGTGGGTTATGAAATCACAAATTACCGTATTGGTCAACGGGGCCACCGGCAAAATGGGACGGGCCATAGCAGCGGGACTATATCAGGAACCGGATATCCAGATTGTGGCGGCAGTGGATGTGAAGGGCGACGGGATGGATTTTGGCATTCTTTGCGGTATGGATGCCAATGGTCTGGCTGTTACAAGCGACCTTGCCAAAACTATTGAGATGAAAAAACCACAGGTCATGGTGGATTTTACCAATCCCCAGGCAGTGATGAAGAATATCTTTACTGCTTTGAGCCACGGCGTGGCGGCAGTAGTGGGAACCACCGGGTTTAGTCCCGCCGATTACCGTCAGGTAAAGGAATGGTCGGTACAATACCAGACGCCGGTATTTATTACAGCCAACTTCTCCATAGGAGCCGTACTTTTGATGCGTTTTGCCAAAGAAGCGGCGGCCTATATGCCGGATATTGAAATCATCGAGATGCATCATGACCAAAAACTGGATGCTCCTTCCGGAACGGCGATTACCACCTTAGAAAGGATGAGCCAGGTGCGGGAGCCTCATGTGCAGGGAAATTCTCAGGAATTCGAAAAGATCAACGGCAGCCGGGGCGGTGATTACCAGGGTATGCGGGTACACAGTGTTCGTCTGCCCGGATATGTCGCAAGCCAGGAGGTGCTTTGTGGCGGTTTGGGACAGGTTTTGAGTCTTCGACATGATGCGATTTCCCGGGAATGTTATATCCCAGGCGTAGTGCTGGCGGTGCGGAAGATTCTTGGTTTAAAAGGACTGATACAGGACTTGGAAAGCATTATGTAGAAGATGTAAAAAGTGTATCCAAGTAATTTTAGCCGGAAGAACAAAAGTAGAAAAGTCAATCCCTGAAGAAGGCTGCAATAGGGAAAAACGAATCAGACAGGTATAAGGGAGCCGCCAGCTTCATGACAGTGCAAGCAAGGACAAGCAAGGCCAAGTGAAAACACGGGGATGCCTGAAAGGTATCCCTGCTTTTTTGTATTGGCATTATCTATTGAGGTTTGCTTTGTCCTGCTTGTGGTTTGTCTCTAAAAAGATTGCAGGTTATAGTGGGGATAATTATTACGGTACGGCAGTAATTTTTTGTTCCCACAGGGTTGTCCATTACATATAGTAAAATGTAAAGGTCTTTATGACCCAACATTTTTTGGTGCTTACGAAGTGGCCAGAGCAAGATTGGAGGAGCCATACCGGACAAGGAAAAAATGCTATAAAACAGACATGTCTTGATAACCGCAGAGAATTCCCCGCGGCGGCAAGCTGTCTTGGCCTGTGTCCTTCCGCTTGTGCAAGAAGAGAACGCAGGTGAAATGGAAACCAAAAAGGGGTGGGAAAATGAAAAATGGCAAAGCAGTCATTGGGCTTTTAGGCGGTGACTTGCGGGAATTGGTAGTTGCAGAAAGCCTCCATGGGGCCGGCTGGCCCTTGCAAATATATGGCTTGGAGAAGGAAAAACTTCCCCAAGGCATTCGGTATTGTCAAAGTATAAGGGAAGCTCTAACCGGAGCGGAAATCGTTATTTTGCCTCTTGCGGGAATTCGCGCCACCGGTGAGTTACCGGCCCAACCGGCACCGGTTTTAGTAAGAGCGGATGACTTTCGGGTATTGGCGCCTGGAACACCGGTAATAGCGGGTGTTGTTTCCGCATATCTACAGTACATTACCGATGTTTGCCGGTTGAAACTGATAGCGGTGGCCACAAAGGATATCATTGCTAAGCCCAATGCCATCCCTACCGCGGAAGGCGCGATCCAGATCGCTATGGAGGAAATGCCGGTTACTATTTGCGGCGTACGGGCACTGGTGATGGGATATGGCAGGGTCGGCGAGGCTCTGGCCCTTCGTTTACGGGCATTGGGCGCACAGGTGGAGATCATGAATCGTGGCGACCAATTTTTCTATAATGCCCAAGCGGCCGGTTTTAAAGTTCATTTGATGGAAGATGTGGAAAAAGTGTTGCCTCACACGGAACTGCTCTATAATACGATCCCTCATTACTTGCTGGATCAGGAAAAGCTTATGTTGCTGCCCAAGAATGTCTGTATCATTGATCTGGCCACTGTGGCCGCTGTTGATTTTGCTGCCGCAAGAGAGCTGGGTTTAAAAGCGATACACGCTCTGGGCTTGCCGGGAAAGGTGGCTCCTCAGAGTGCCGGGCGGCTTTTGGCGGCGGCTTATCCCTTTATTCTGGCAGAGTTACAAGAAGAGTTGCAGCAGCTTTAGAAACAAGGAAAGGTCGGTGCTGTCATGCGGCTAAAAGATATTAGGATCGGCATTGCGATTACCGGCTCCTTTTGTACTCTGGAGGCGGTAACCAAAGAAATGAAAAAATTGATTCAGGAAGAAGGGGCGGTATTGACCCCGGTACTTTCCTATCATGTAGATAAACTGGACACGAAGTTTGGTACTGCCACCCATTGGAAAGAAGAATGGAATGCTTTGGGCTGTTCCAAGATCATCAGCAATATTCCCGATGCGGAGCCCATTGGAACGAAAGGGCTTTTTGACATCTTGGCCATTGCACCCTGTTCCGGTAATACCATTGCTAAACTGGCTTCCGGTATTACCGATACGCCAGCTTTAATGGCGGCTAAAGCCCATCTTAGAAACGACCGTCCTGTGGTGTTGGCCATTGCCACCAATGACGGCTTAGGTTTCAATGCTAAGAATATCGGATTATTGTTAAATTCCAAAAATATTTATATGGTGCCTTTCGGGCAGGATAATCCTATCGTAAAACCCAATTCTTTGATGGCCGATATGACCAAAATTGCCGATACGATTTTTGAAGCCTTGAAAGGCAAACAGTTGCAGCCGGTCTTGATTTCTAAGTAAATAGAGGCTGGAGATCGGGAAGATGGTGCAATGGTTGGATTGATTGATACGGCAGAGCATGAATGCTCTGCCGTATTGATAAAACGGTCTTTGCTATGTTTAATTAAAATGTATGGTTGAAATTTTTTTAAAGTAATTTTAATGCGGTGTTTTTAGAGATAAAAGAGTGTAATGATAATGTTTTTTGTTAACAGGCGTGATGAAGAACAGCTCGTGCGGTTTTGTTAAAAATTACGATTTTGCTTTTCTTAATATTGTCTTTCTTTATCTTTTATGAGGTTTCAGTTTTTACTTTAAGACAAATTCATGAAATTTGGTAGGAAAGTTTGATTCCAAAGCCTTGCCGTATCTATGGTTTTGACAAGACTATCCCGTTCATTTATCAAAAGAAAGGTTGCAAAATCGGTATTTTTGTGTATAATTAAACAGTATAGACAGTTGACGATAAGGAGTTGTCCATGATGAAAAGGTATCATCTTGCTATTGTTGGAGCTACAGGTGCGGTCGGCCAAGAGTTTTTAAAGGTCTTGGCGGAACGGGAATTTCCTATTGCCGAATTACGTTTATTGGCATCCGAGCGCTCTAAGGGCAAAAAAATTCTTTATCGTGACCAAGAATACGAAGTGGGCGTGGCAGACGCCGATGCTTTTAATGGAATCGACATCGTTCTTTTTGCGGGCGGTTCCATCAGCAAAGAGTTGGCGCCCGCCGCTGTGAAAGCAGGCGCTGTTTGTATTGATAATTCCAGCACATTTCGGTATGACCCGGAGATTCCTTTGGTAGTTCCTGAGGTAAATCCCGAGGATGTGATGTGGCATAAAGGTATTATTGCCAACCCCAACTGCTCCACCATTCAGATGGTGGTGGCGCTGAAGCCTATTTATGATGCTGTCGGCATCAAGCGGGTGGTTGTTTCTACGTATCAGGCGGTTTCCGGCGCCGGGAAAGAAGCCATCGATGAACTAACGGAACAGGTGGTTGCCACCGCCAAGGGAGAAGAACTGTCTGTTAGTGTGTTCAGTCATCAGATCGCCTTTAACCTGATTCCGCAAATCGACGTTTTCCAGGATAACGGCTATACCAAAGAAGAAATGAAAATGACCTGGGAAACCCAAAAGATGTTCCATGATGAAAAGATTAAAGTCAGTGCTACCTGTATCCGGGTGCCTGTTTATAGAAGCCATTCCGAAGCTATCAGCATCGAAACGGAAAAGCCCATTAGTGCAGAGGAGGTAAAAACTCTTTTAGCCAAATCTTCGGGCATCATTGTTTTGGATAATCCCGCCGAGAAAATCTATCCCATGCCCCTTTATACCAGTGATACAGACGAGGTATACGTGGGACGTATCCGGAAAGATATCTCTTGCGACAACGGGATTACCATGTGGGTAGTGGCGGATCAGATCAGAAAAGGCGCTGCCACCAATGCGGTGCAGATCGCGCAGCTTTTGATCGAAAAAGGGTTGGTTTAGGCTTTTAAGACATAATGGGAGCTGTTATGCTGCCCATGTCTCAACGATAAAAGAAAAAAATTGGGAAAGGGGGTAGTTTACCCTTTTTTCAATATAGAAAGGAGGCCAACAGGATGGATTTTGGCAGAGTTGTGACAGCTATGGTGACCCCATATACCATTGCAGGAGATGTGGACTATTCAAAAGCCCAAAAACTTGCGGAATACCTGCTGGCAAATGGTTCCGATGCTTTGGTAATTTGTGGAACAACGGGGGAATCCCCTGTTTTGAGCAAAAGAGAAAAACTGATGCTCTTCAGTGCCGTAAAAGAAGTCACGAAAAACCGCGCCTTTTTGATTGGCGGAGGTTGCACCGGCAATTGTACTGGAGAATCAGTGGAATTGGCAGACGAGGCAAAGAAATCTGGCGCGGACGCGATCTTGGCTGTGGTGCCTTATTATAATAAGCCGCAACAAAGCGGTATCTATCAGCATTTCAAAACCATTGCCATGAGTATTGATCTACCCATTTTGTTATATAATATTCCCGGACGCACCAGCGTCAACATGATTCCTGCGACGGTTGAAAAACTGGCGGCAGATTGCCCGAATATCAGGGCGATCAAAGAATCTGCCGGCAATATGGATCAGGTTTCGGAATTGCGCACCCGTTTGGGGGATGACTTTTATATTTATTCCGGTGATGATTCCTTGACCTTGCCGATGCTGGCTTTGGGTGCTCATGGTGTGGTGAGCGTGGCTTCTCATATCGTGGGAGCTGAGATCCGGCAAATGATTGAAGCTTTTGTCAAAAACGATCATCAGGAAGCATTAAGGCTGCATCTTCATTTGCTGCCTGTATTTAAAAAATTGTTTATTGTTACCAATCCCATTCCGGTGAAGACGGCCCTTAATTTGATGGGCTGGGAAATGGGCGATTGCCGCTTGCCATTGGAAGCCGCTACAGCCGACATAAAGGCTGAGTTACGTAGTTTATTGGCAATGTTTGGCAAAGAGCTGACTTAGTATGGCTTTGGGATATAATCCTGCCAGACCTGTGGGTGACGGCAGGGTAATATAAATATGCAATTGCTCCAGTCTTTTGAAGGCTGGAGCAGTTGTGGTTTTGTGTATAATTGCGATATATGTAGAAAAGAGGAATGGTATGACCGAAAAAGTAAATAAAGAAGGACAGGATGCTGGCCTTCCGGTTTCTCATGTGCCTGGTTCTGATGTTTCAACAAGTGCGCAGGGCATGAGTGGAGAGAAGAAAGACAACAGCAACAAACCCCGCCGTCCCAGAAGGCCGTCAAGCAGCCAAAATAAGGGTGATGAACAAAAACAAAAACAAGCTCTTGATGCTTCGGCTCAAAAAAGCAAACTGGGGAAAGAAGATGGTGGACGCCAAAACAATCCCGCTCAAGGCAACAAGGCAGCTGCGGCAGCTCAAGGAAACGTGCCAGGCAAGGGAGATAACGGACGTCAAAACAATCCCGGGCAAGGAGGCAAGACGGCTGCGGCAGCTCAAGGAAGCGTGCCTAGCAAGGGCGATAACAGAAGCCAAAACAATGGAACACAAGAGAGTAAAAAAAATCCTGGTGGGGAAAATAAAAGCGGTAGATCTCGCCGCAGCAGAAAAGCGGCAAATGTTGGTTTGATAAAAAACGGCGCGGGTGTGCAAAACAATACTGTTAAAAGTAGTAAAACAGTGTCCGAGGAAAGTATGCCGGCAAAAATGGTCGACAAACAGCAAAATCATAACACTAAAACGGTTCAATTGACCGGAGGCGTACAGAATAATCCAACCGGCAGACAAGTTAACCAGAAGCAAAACAATCACCACGACAACAGTGGAAGAGGTAAGAAAAAATTGGATGTGGCTCAAGTGATGAGTAATTTACAATATCCACAATTTGACAGTATTCCTGAAAGCGTCAAGGATAAAAAACGCGGAGGCGGCAAACTTTCTATTATTCCTTTGGGCGGTTTGGGGGAAATCGGCAAGAATATGACTGCCATCCGTTACGGTGACGTCATTATTGTCATTGACGCCGGTATGGCGTTTCCTGATGATGACCTTTTGGGAATTGATTTGGTCATCCCGGATTATAGCTATCTTCTGGAAAATAAAGATTTGGTAAAAGCCATTGTGCTTACCCACGGGCATGAGGATCATATCGGTGCGGTTCCTTATATCTTAAAAGATATGAAAGTTCCCATTTATGGTGGCAAACTTACTCTGGGTCTGCTGGCTCAAAAATTTAAAGAACATCATTTATCAGATATTAGTATGAATGTAGTAGAACCGAGGAATATTATTCCCATAGGCCCTTTAAAATTGGAATTTATCCGGGTGGCCCACAGCATCCCCGATTCCATGGCGGTGGCCATTCATACTCCTATTGGCGTCATCCTGCATACCGGCGATTTCAAAATGGATATGTCGCCTGTGGCAGGGGAGCCTATGGATTACCGCCGTTTGGCGGCATTGGGAGATAAGGGCGTTTTGGTCATGCTCTCCGACAGTACCAATGTGGAAAGGGAAGGATATACCGCATCGGAAAAGACCATCGGTCAGTCACTGGAGAATATCTTTCGCAGTGCAACCGGCAGGATTATTTTAACCACATTTGCTTCCAATGTTCACCGGGTGCAGCAGGCTATCTGGGCAGCGGAAGCCTGTGGTCGCAAGGTTGCTGTGGTGGGCCGTGGAATGTGCAATGTGGTCAGCATTGCCACCGAGATGGGGTATCTTACTTTTGGACGGGATACCATGATTGAGGTGGAGGAAGTGAACCGCTATCCGGTGGATCAGGTGCTGATCATTACTACCGGCTCCCAAGGCGAGCAGCTGGCGGGATTGACCCGGATGTCTTTGGATGAACACCGCCAGGTGCGGCTTTTGCCTGGCGATATGGTGGTTATTTCCGCTAATCCCATTCCTGGCAACGAATTGCTGGTATCCAAAACCATTGATAATCTCTACCGTCACGGCGCTCAGGTGATCTATGGTTCTTCCTGGGGTGTCCATGTTTCTGGTCACGCCTCTGCCGAAGAACTAAAGCTCATGCTAAATTTGGCTCGCCCCCGTTTTTTCATTCCCTTTCATGGTGAATACCGTATGCTGCATCGTCACGCGATGCTAGCACAAAACTTAGGGATGAATAAGGATAATATTTTCATTATGGAAATCGGACAGGTATTGGAAGTCAGCCGTTACAAAGCAAAACTGACCGGTAAAGTGCAATCCGGCCGTATTTTGGTGGATGGTTTCGGTGTTGGTGACGTGGGAGCTTCCGTTCTGAAAGACAGGAAGCAGCTGGCGAATGAAGGGATTGTCATTGTGGCATTGGTGGTGGATGATACGACAGGAACCATTACCGTAGGCCCGGAAATCCTTACAAAGGGCTTTGTCTTTGAAAAAGAAAATGATCACTTGCTGGACGAAGCAAAGGGAAAGGTACTGGAAACTTTTAACACCATTTGTAAGGATTATTGCGACGTTGCTGCGTTAAAAAGTGGCATCCGTAGTAATTTAGGGCGATTTTTCTACGATCACATCGGGAGAAGGCCCATTGTAATGCCTATGGTGATGATGATATCCTAAAGAATTTTTAAGTTTCGGCACCTAATCATGATTGATTTCGGCAGTGGTGGCATAAGTGATACTTATGCCACTGGCTGTAGAGTAGAAAATGAGCCTTTCCCGGCTTGGTTCAGCAGTAAAAAGGAGGAGTTTTTTTGCTGGAAACCGGGAAGGGCTATTATTTTTTAGCTAATGAACTGAACCCCGATTTGGCGGAAGATGAGGATGGTGAAACGATCCAGGCAACGAAGGATGCCATAACCGAACTTGGTCAGGTCAATGTACCAAAACCGCAAAGCGATATTCATGTTCTGACGGTGATCGGCCAGGTGGAGGGACATTTGGTCATGCCGCCGCAAAATAAGACCACGAAGTATGAACATGTAATTCCCCAGTTGGTAGCGGTGGAAGAAAGTCCTGAGATCAAAGGGCTGCTGATTATCCTAAATACAGTAGGCGGTGACGTAGAGGCGGGACTTGCCCTGGCGGAGATGATCGGGACCATGCATAAACCAACGGTTTCTTTAGTGTTAGGCGGCGGCCACAGCATCGGGATTCCCATTGCGGTGGCAGCCCAGAAATCTTTTATCGCGCCAACCGCCACCATGACCGTTCATCCGGTGCGTTTAACGGGGCTGGTGGTAGGCGTACAGCAGAGCTTTGATTATTTGGAACGGATGCAGGACAGGGTCATTGGCTTTATTACCAGCCATTCCAAGATCTCTGAAGAGAAGCTTAGAGAAATGATGATGACCACCGGAGAGCTGGCCAGGGATATCGGCACTGTAGTCGTGGGAAAAGACGCGGTAACCTGCGGACTGATGGACGAGGTGGGCGGCGTGGGAGAATCCCTGATCGCCTTACGGCAAATGATCTCCCGGGAAAATGAAAACAAGGAAGTGCATTAGATTTTCTATACTTGGGGTATTTAACGAAAACGGAGGTGATCCGATGATTTATATGTGGAAAAATAGAGCGCATTGGCGGGGTAGAAGTCAGGAAGAAAGCTGTATTTTAGGCGGGAATGGGTTGGTGTGGAATGTGCTGCGGGAGGATTACGATGAAAGCGGGATGCGTGATGAAAGGTAGGAGGCGCTATTAATGTTATTATGGAGTATTATGCCGCAAGAGGTAGTATGGGAAGGTTTTGATAAAATACCTGCTTGTCGTGAAGTTGTAAAAAATGGCAAATATTATATGATGAATCCTCAAGGCAAGTTGGAGCGGCTCATCAGTACCGATCCGGCAGATTATCTGTAGAATATTTGAGATCACATTTACACCGCTTGGTGTAGAAAAGTCGGCAAAAAGACCAGATATCTGTAAAATGTTTTTGCATGAAATACGAAACGTAAGAATCTCTCGGCTGACGAGGAAAACCAGAAAATATTTGTTCTATGGCAGAAAGACTATTGACAGGGATGCTGCGAGATGTTATGATTTTTGAAAGTAGAGATGAGAAGAGACGAGATGAGAAGAGCTTGATTTTTGGAATTTACGACGCTTCCCAATTGGCGGGCGTAAGTCAATGAAATCAGGGAATCGGAATAGCTTTAAACTTCAAAACCTCTACTAAAAAAATAGTGGAGGTTTTTTATTATGGAAACACAAACCATGCAAAAAAGAGAGATTATTGCTGAAAAGAAAAAGGGCTTGACTACTGCCGATATCCTATTGGTGGCAGTGCTATTGGCGGCGGGAGCTGTATTGAAATTCTTTGTCGGTTCCATGTTTTCCATGGGTGTGAAACCCAATTTCATCATTGCCATGTATTGTCTAGCCATTTTGCTCATTAAGCCAAGGCTGCATGAGGCACTGTTTATCGGGGTTCTGGCAGGCGCCATTTGCCAATTTTTTCCCGGTACCCCTTATGTAAACTTGGTTAGCGAGCCGGTAGGAGCTTTCGTTATGGCATTGCTGATGGTGATCCCAGCTTTAACCATTAAGAAATTTTCTTTCAAGCCCATTGTTGCGACTTTTATCAGTACTTTGGCCAGCGGTTTTACTTTTATTTTCATTCTTTATATGGCTTTTTATTCCGGTGCTAATGTGGAACCCATGCCCATTCAGGTGTTTTTGGCCATTATTTTTGGCACTGCCTGCGTTAATGCCGTCATCGTGCAGATCCTTTATATTCCCTTAAAAATGGTACTAGGACGTGACCGTAATGTTAAAGCTCAATGATTTTTCTTTCCAATATAAAAGTCAAAATAAGGAAGACACGCATTTTGCCTTGCAACATATCAATTTGCAGATTGCGGAGGGTGACTTTGTCGGCATTACCGGCAACAGCGGCGCGGGGAAATCCACTCTGACCTATGCCCTAAACGGCATTATTCCCCACCATTACCAGGGTGATTTCTATGGGGCGGTCGCGGTCGATGGCATGGATACGGTGGAAACCCCCTTGGAGAAGATTTCCTTGAGGGTGGGAAATGTTTTTCAAGACATTGACGGTCAGATGGTGGCTTCGGTAGTAGAGGATGAAATGCTTTTCGGGTTGGAAAATTTCGGCGTGCCCAGGAATGAAATCGAGAGTCGCCTGCAAGGCGCTCTCGATATGGTCGGTATCGGTGATCTGCGGGAAAGGAGTATCAGCACCTTGAGCGGCGGGCAAAAGCAGAAGCTGGCCATCGCGGCGGTGATCGCGCTGAAACCTAAGATCCTGGTGCTAGATGAACCTACCGGTGAGTTGGATCCGCAAAGCAGCCGCCAGATCTTTTTCATGCTGCAAAAGCTCAATGAAGAGCTGGGCATTACCATCGTAGTGGTGGAGCAGAAGATCATGCTGCTTTGCGAGTTTGCTAAGCGCTTGGTGGTATTGGACCGCGGTGAAATCCTTTTACAGGGTACGGTAAAAGAGGTGCTCCAAGAGAGCGGCAAGATGGAAGCAATCGGCGTCCATTGTCCCCGTGTGGTGAGTCTGGCCAAGGAATTGCAATCGAAGGGACTCTACCAGGGCCCCCCCCCTCTGGACGTTCCCCAGGCGGCGGCCATGGTAAGGGAGATTCTGGCATGATCAACTTTGCAAATGTTTCTTTTCAATATGATAAACTTGCTACCTTGCAGGATGTGTCCTTTACCCTGGATAAAGGGGAGTTCTTGGCTGTGGTGGGCGGCAACGGCGCCGGGAAAAGTACCATGGTAAAAATGATGAACGGCCTTTTAAAGCCAACCTCAGGCAAAGTCCTGGTGGACGGCATGGATACTTCTGTCACCAAAACCAGTGTTTTGGCCAAAAAAGTCGGCTTTCTCTTTCAAAACCCCGACCGTCAGATTTGTAAGAACACCATTCGGGATGAGATTAACCTGGGGTTGAAATGCCTTTTCCAAGATGAAACGGAAATAGAGCGCCGCTGTGTGGCTATGCTGGAACAGTTCAATTTTGATGGCTGCAAAGACCCTTTTACTATGAGCCGGGGCGAACGGCAAAAGATCGCTTTGGCTTCGGTCCTGGCACTGGAGCCGGAAGTTCTGGTGCTGGATGAGCCCACCACCGGCTTAGACTACCGGGAATGTATGCAGATCATGGATCTGGTGGCGGCCTTGCATGCCGCCGGAACCACTGTGGTGATGGTTTCCCATGATATGGAAATCGTCAGTGATTACGCCCACCGTATCATCGTATTGGAACAGGGTAGGATCTTAGCTGACGGAGCCGTCTCCCAAGTGCTATACAGCGAAGTTTTAAAAGATTCCCAGGTCATTCCCCCTCAGATGGTGGCATTGGGCCAGACGCTGGGCTTCCAGAATATTTTTACCGTATCACAAATGGCGGAGGCGGTAACGGGGAGGCGTGGCAAATGAAAGGTTTTTTGGAATATTCGCCTGGCAGCACCGTTTTGCACATGGTAAATCCTTTGACCAAGCTAATATTGGCCTTTTTCCTGTGCGTGGCATGTTTTGTCAGCAGCAATCATTATTTGATCCTTGCTATCATTGGACTTGATATTGCTCTGGGGATAGTGGGCGGCGTACCAAAAAAAGTGCTCGCCATGCTGAAAACCATGATCAAGCTAGGGCTGCTCCTTTTTCTTGTGCAACTCCTGATTACCCGAAGCGGACATGTCCTTTTGGAGCTGCCTTTTGGTCTGGATATTACCGACCGGGGCCTGTCTTTTTCCTTATTGCTGGTATTGCGCTTGATCGGAGCCACCATCCCTTTGACCTTAATGCTTTCTTTAACTAAAATGAGCGATCTATCCAATGTTTTTGTGGAAAAGCTGAAAATCCCTTATCAATATGCTTTTGCTTTTACCACCGCGCTGCGCTTTATTCCTATTTTTACCGGAGAAATGCATGATATCATAGAGGCCCAGACCGCCCGGGGTGTGGAATTTGACACCAGAAATCCTTTCAAAAAGGTTATGCTGGTATTGCCGCTTTGCATGCCTCTTTTGATCTCCTCCGTCAAGCGTATCGACGGCGCTGCCATTTCCGCCGAGCTGCGGGGCTTTACCATCCGGGGCAAAAATAAAGGGTACAAAACGTTTGCCTTTACCGGCTCCGATTTCGGCATGCTAGCTCTGGCATTCTTGGTTCTGGCTTATAGTTTTCTGTTGGGTTGAAATGACGGACGCTTAAAAGATAGGCATGTTTATTTTTCATTTCGGAAGTGTAAGGTAAAAAATCACAATTTTGAACTATGTAAACGTTAAATGGATCAAACGAAGGAGCCGAACGCGACATAATATTGTGGGGTGTAGGTGTGGCAATGTTCAATTAGATGCCAGAAAGGCAGAAACACAAAAGGGGATTTTGGCAGATTTAACCAATAAAAATCCCCGGTTCAGCTACTGGATAAGTACAGTATCTAAACCGGGGATTTTTATTTTGAGGCGCAAGAAAGACAAGGAGCATAGGGACTCCGTGTGGCAGAAAAGAGGTCAAAAAATGATGTTAGTATATTAAAATAATAAAATATTCCGGGAAGCGACAAAATCATGGTGTTCTTAGTAAGGCAGAATGTGGTAAAATAAAAAGATAAAGGTGAAACAGTCCATGAGAATAGCGGGATTCGCTAATTTTACAAGGGTTCTGTGCTTAACCGAAAATCACATGTTTAAGGGGGATGAAACATTCATGCTGTTATGGCAGTCTTTATTATTAGGTTTGGTGCAGGGCTTAACGGAGTTTTTACCGGTATCCAGCTCTGGGCACTTGGTGCTTTTTCAATCCTGGTTTGGTTTTGACGAAAGTAATGTGTTCTTTGACGTCTGTTTGCATTGCGGTACCGTGCTGGCGGTCCTTGCCGTTTACTGGCGGGATATCTTGGACATCTTTCGCCACTTTTTCAGCAGGGAGACTCTTTATTATGTGATTGCAGCCATCCCGGTAGCTTTGGCCGGATTCCTTCTGAACGATCTGATCACAGGGCTTTTCAATAAACCTCTCTTTGTTTGTTTTGCTTTAGTGCTTTCCGGAGTATGGATGTTTTTGGCGGATTTTATGCACGGTTATAAAGAGCAGCGGGAAATGCGCTGGTATGACGCGCTTGTCATTGGTGTTTTCCAGGGCTTCGCTATTGTGCCGGGGTTGTCCCGTTCCGGTTCTTCCATTTTCGGCGCTTTGCTTATGGGAATGGAACGGCCCGCCGCCGCCCGCTTTTCTTTTATCCTGTCGGTTCCGGTGGTACTGGGCGCGGGATTCTATGAATTGCACGGCGCTCTGAAGATTATGGGAGCGACCGCCTTTCAATGGGTCTATCTTCCCGGTATCCTCCTTGCGGCGGTGGCCGGATACTTAGCTATCAAATTTTTTGTTAGCCTGCTGAACCGGGGGACGACCCGTTATTTTGCTTATTATTGCTGGGCCTTGGCAATTGTGTCCCTGTTGATCATCATATTTTAGGAGTGAACTTTTATGGTTGCACAACCCGCTGGAAAAAAGAAGAAAAGTGGCCGCAAGTCTGGCAGGAAAGCAGTGCCTAAGCACAACGAGAACCGGCGTTCCGCTGGGGTCCTCATTATGCTGTTGGGATTACTTCTGGCGCTGTGGTTTATCGTGATCTTTGCCCGGCTTTTGGGAGCAGGCAGCGGTTTTGTTTCTGTGATCCGGGTGGTGCTTTCGGCTTTGGGAAATATTGCTTTGGCGATTTTTATTGTATACGGCGGTTTTGCCATGTACCGGGAACGAAAAACCAAGCTCCGCTTTTGGCAGATTTTGGGATGGTGCTTTTTTGCCTTGGGTGTTTTGGCTTTATTGCAGCAAAACGTGGTACAGGCTAGTTTTAAGGTGACTTTTCTAGCCGCTCTGGCCGGTGCGGGCGGCGGCCCACTGGGGTTTTTCCCTGGCTATCTTGCCGCACAGATGCCTTCCGCCACCGCTGCTGGTGTGGTTTTGTGGGCCTTTATCATCTTAGGGCTTCTTTTGGGCACGGATTTTCAGGTATTGAAGGCGTTTCCTTGGCTTTACTATGAATTGGATGAATACGCCAACAGATCCCGTCCGGAAAAACCCGAAAAATCTGTTGCCGCGAAAGAAGAGAAACCGGCAAAAGAAGCACCTTTTGTTCAGCCTCCTCTGGTGATTCATTATGATACGAAAACGGAACCGTCGTTAAAAGAAGAAGAGGACTTAAGCGCCATTACTGTGGAAGAAGCGCAAGCCTTGGCCAGGGCCCGCGAGGGTGAGGGCAGCTCTTTCATACGGGAATATATGGCAACGGTGGGGATCGGTCAGGAAACCAATGTCATTCCCATGCCGAAGAAATACGCGATTTTAGAAAGCAAACCTACCTTATCTGCTAAAAAGTCCAACGATCCCGAACCGGTGCTGCCTATGGACAACCTTGTCCAAGCAGAAAAGGCCAAGAATCCGGCGGATGAACCGGAAAATCAAGAGGAACCTTTGTTTCAACTTCCTAAAACCGTGCCACAGCCGGCGGAAGACGATCCGGAATCAGATGCGGCGCCTATCAATACCGGCAAATATCCGCCGGTTTATCAGTTGCCACCCTTGAATCTTCTGAAGGCCGGCGTGAAAATCAAAAACAGCCGCATGAATAAGGATATTATTGACAACAGCAATCTTCTTGAACAGACGCTGAACAGCTTTGGCGTCCAGGCCAAGGTGGTACAGGTAGTGTCCGGCCCCGCGGTGACCCGCTATGAATTGCAGCCGGCTCCCGGAGTGCGAGTAGCGAAAATTGCCAATTTATCCGATGATATTTCCCTGGCTCTAGCGGCCAAAGGCGTGCGCATTGAGGCTCCTGTACCCGGCAAATCCGTAGTCGGCATTGAGGTGCCCAAAAAGGAAGTATCCTCTGTGACATTCCGGGACGTTATTGAGACAGAGACTTTTAAAAACAGCAAGGAATTGATGACGGTAGCCCTGGGACTTGATATCAGCGGCAGCCCCATTGTGGCCGACTTGGCGCAGATGCCCCACCTTCTGGTGGCGGGCGCCACCGGCTCCGGGAAATCCGTTTGTATCAACGGGTTGATTTGCAGTATTCTTTTCAAAGCAAAACCAAAAGATGTGAAGATGGTGATGATTGACCCCAAAAAAGTGGAGCTTTCTTCCTATGCCGGTCTGCCTCACTTGGCCCGTCCGGTAGTGACCAGCCCCAAAAAAGCTTCCGTGGTTTTAAAAGAGATGGTGGCGGAAATGGAGCGGCGCTATACGCTCTTTTCCACTTGCGGCATGCGTAATTTTATGCAATATAACGAGTCCGATCCACCGGAACTGCTGCCGCAGATTCTGGTGATTATTGATGAGTTGGCCGATCTGATGATGGTTGCCGCTAAGGACGTGGAGGATTCCATCTGTCGTTTGGCGCAAATGGCCCGGGCCGCCGGTATTCACCTGGTCATCGCCACGCAGCGTCCTTCTGTGGACGTTATCACCGGGTTGATCAAAGCCAATATACCTTCCCGGATCGCTTTCCATGTCAGTTCTTATGTGGATTCCAGGACCATTATTGATACCTCCGGTGCTGAAAAACTTTTAGGAAAAGGAGATATGCTCTTTTATCCCGTCGGTATGAACAAGCCTCTTCGGGTGCAGGGCGCCTATATCAGCGAAAGCGAGATTGAAGCCTTGGTGAATTGGTGTTCCAAGCAGTCCGGCCAAGAATTCATCCAATTGCCCGAAGCGCAGGAGCGGCAGGAGGAAGCCGGCAACGAGGATGACGGAATGGACGAGCTGTTTCATGACGCCGTGCAGCAAGTCATCATGAGCGGACAGGCTTCAGCTTCCTTCCTGCAAAGGCGGTTCCGTATCGGCTATAACCGGGCAGCGCGTTTGGTGGAGTCTATGGAACAGATGGGTATTGTCGGCCCGATGGAAGCCAATAAGCGCCAAGTGCTCATGAATATGGAAGATTTTATCCTCATGTTTGGCAATGGCAGCTGATTTTGTGATGTCGTCGGCAGGAGTAAAAAATAAGGAGAAAACCTAAAGCCCGGCCTGTTACCCAATCTGTATCAAAATGATGGTCCAACCAAGGAAAAGCCGGATGCCCCTTGTGCAGACTGTGGGATGATATCAGTTTCGGCACCTTTTGAATAGCGACTTTTGCCGGATGATCGAAGGCAAGGTTACTGATGGCAAGCCACGGCTGCCGAATGGGGAACGATTGTGTGCGTTTAAGCGAATATCTGCAGGATAGAGGCTTTGGAGTCAAGGTTAAAATAGACAAGTCTCGAAAAAATTGTTATACTATATTGAAAAGCATGTTGGTATTCTCCTATTAGAGTGGGTGGATGCGGCTAGAACGGAACAGGAAACCAATGGAAAAACTGATTAATTTTGCGGAAGCTCAGGCGATGGAAAAAAGCCTTTTTATTGATGTGCGTTCGGAAGGAGAATTTGCTGAGGATCATATTCCCGGAGCTGTCAATCTGCCGGTCTTAAACGATGGCGAGCGTACCGCCACAGGAATCGCGTATCACCAGCTAAGCCCTGCGGAAGCCAGGCAATTGGGGTTGGAGATCATTTCTCCCAAACTGCCGGTTCTCGTTGCACAGTTAAAAGAATATGCCCAAGACCACCAGATTGTTCTTTATTGTTGGCGGGGCGGTATGCGTTCCGCGGCTTTAGGCGCGGTGTTGGATTTAATGCACATCCCTGTATACCGCTTGAGTGGTGGATATAAGAATTACCGGAGCTGGATCAACCAATACTGGCAAAGTTCCTTAGCCAACCCTATTTGGGTGCTTTGCGGCAATACCGGTGTCGGTAAGACACTGGTATTGAATGAATTGAAAATAACAGGCTGTCAGGCAATAGATCTGGAGAGTTTGGCGGGTCACCGTGGCTCAGTTTTTGGTAATGTCGGTTTATTGCCCCAGCCCAGCCAAAAAGCCTTTGAAAGCCGTTTATGGCAGGAAACGCGCCAGCTTGATCCGGCAAGACCTCTCATATTGGAATGTGAAAGCAAAAAAATCGGCAGGCTGCATTTGCCACGAGTCTTGCATCAAGGGATTGTGGAGGGGAAAAAGATCCTTCTTTACGATAGCATGCCTAACCGGGTGGAAAAGATCTTAAAAGATTACAGGCCGGAAGAGGCACTGCCGGAGATTGGGGAGGCCTTGCCGTGTCTGATCCCGCGATTAGGGAAAGAAAAGGTGAGCACCCTGCTTTCACAAATAGAAGCAGGTGATTATGCCGAGGTTGTGACTGCTTTGTTGACGGATTATTATGATCCACTTTACCAATACCCCAATGAAGCGGCGGCGGAGGGTTATGATATTACGATAGATGCTTCCGACCCTATAACGGCGGCGGCAACGATCCAAGCTTATTTAAACTCATAGGAGGTGAAGGGCATGCAAGAATTAGGCCAATGGCTGAAGAAAACTCGTGTGGAAACGGGCATGACCCTGGCGGAAATGGAGGAAAAAACGAAGATCCGTCAGCGCTACCTGGAGGCCATTGAAGCAGGAGATATGAAGTCACTGCCGGAGCCTGTTTATACCCTGGGTTTTTTGCGCTCCTATGCCCGGCAAATCAATGTGGACGAAAATCAGGTAGCGCAGTATTATAAAGATTGGCAAACCTCCCAAAAGACTTCTGCCGACAGTGAGGCAGAAATAAAACTTCAAAATCCGTCTGGCAAAGAAAAAAAACAGGTTAAACCTCAGGAGAAGGAAAAAAAGGAGCGCCAGGTAAAACCGGCACATCCTATCTATAGTTATACGGAAACCCGGGACCGGCGCTTTCGCAAAGGCTTTGGCTGGGTTATTATTGTTATTGTGGTGATCGCGGCAGTGGCGGCTCTTTATATGTTAGGGAAAAACAGTGGGAAGGGCGGCGACACGCCTTCGGATAACCCAGCCCAGCAGCAACAGCCGGCTAACCAAGCACCGCAGATCCCAGAAGAACCTACGGATGGCCAGCCCATAGATGATACGCCCACCATAGATGAGCCGACGACGGAAAATCCTATGACTTATACGGGAGTGAACCTGATTATTACGGCGGAAACCGGCGATTGCTGGCTTGGGATCACTGTGGATGGTAAATACAGCCAAGAGACCCTTGCCAAAGGAATGGTCAAGGAAGTTACTGGAGATCAATTGGTCAAAATTCGCTATGGTAATCCAGGTGCGGTAAAAGTGGTATTCAATGGTGAGACCATGGAGAGTTTCGGGGATGACCGTAGCGCCAAAACGGTGGAATATTCCGCACCGTAAAGGTTTGGTTATAAGTGGCTGCGGGTGAGATGGGATTGTGATTGGAGCGCTTCTGGATTGAAAAATAGTCGCGGAGCCATGGCGAGGACACCATCTGCCGGCAGCTACAATATCTTAATCTTAATTTTTTTAGTATGCCGCATGAATCAAAAGCGGAGGCAAATGAGTTTATCAGGGTCGCCGAAGCGGTGCAGACAGAAAGCGGATGGGAGAGAAAAATAAGGATTGCGGAAAGAGATTGCTCTTATATTGCGAAAACAATGCAAGAGTCAATGAAATACGCATGCTGTGGATAGGCCAAGAAAATCGTTGCGGTCAAATGATGCGTTTATATTGAGGCATGCCAGCCTGATCGCTGCCCATATGAATGTGACAACGATAAAGAAATTAAGGATGTTAAAACAAAGTGATGAAGCCAATTATAAATCTACGGGCTAAAACATAATAAGAAGTCCGTGGAGTTAAAATAAAGGGGTACAAGATGGGAAAACGTTTTTATTTGAGTAGTTTGGGTTGTGCCAAAAACCAAGTGGACAGTGAAATGATGTTGGGCGTTTTATCCGGATTGGGTTATAAACGGTGCGAGTCACCGGAGCAGGCGGAAATTATCATTGTCAATACCTGCGGTTTTATTGCGGATGCCAAAGAGGAGTCCATCAATACCATCCTTGAGATGGCTTCCTATAAAGAAGCTTCACAGGAACTTGAACAAGGCTCTGCGCAAGAAGAGGAACCGAGAGCCGTGGGGAACTGCCGTTTACTGGTGGTTACAGGCTGCCTGGTGGAAAAGTACCGCAAAGAACTGATGGAGGAATTGCCGGAAGTAGACGGTTTTTTGGGGACTGCAGAATATCATAAAATCGGCGTCCTTTTGGCCCAACTGCAAGGAATTGCCGTGGAATCGCCCTGTGAGGATGTTGCTTCTCTTTATGCACAGCGGCAATTGCTGACACCGGGCTATTCTGCTTATATGAAAATTGCCGAGGGTTGTAACAATTGCTGTTCTTATTGTCTCATCCCGCAGTTGCGGGGGAGTCTGCATAGCGTTCCCCAAGAGCGTTTATTGGAGGAAGCCTCGTCCTTAAAAGCGCGGGGCGTGGAAGAAATCATCCTTATTGCGCAGGATACCTCCAATTATGGTCGGGACCTTTGCGGGAAAGAAGCGCTGCCGGAATTGCTGGCTGCCGTGGCGGAACTGGGGTTCCCTTGGGTACGGCTTTTGTACTGCTATCCTACGCGGATCTCGGAAGAGCTTTTACAGGTTATAGCTAGATATCCCAATATTTGTCACTATTTAGACATTCCCATACAGCATATTAATGATAAGATCCTGCGGGCCATGGGCCGCAAAGGTGGCAAGCAGGAGATTCTGGACTCCTTTGCATTGATCCGCCGCCTGGTGCCTGACATGGCCATCCGTACCACTTTAATGGTTGGTTTCCCCGGCGAAGGGGAAGCGGAATTCCAGGAATTGTTGGATTTCGTCTCTGAGGCGGGAGTTGCCTGGGCCGGCGTTTTTGCTTATTCTCAGGAAGAAGATACCCCTGCCGCCCTTATGGCGGAACAAGTCCCCGAGAAAGTAAAGGATGAGCGGAAAGACCGCCTTATGGCGGAGCTGGCTGCTGTTTCGTTAAAGCATAAAGCCCAATGGGTGGGCAAAACCATGCGGGCGTTGGTGGAAGAAGAAATCTCCCCTGGTTTGTGGCAGGCACGTTCGCAATATCAGGCGCCGGAAGTGGACGGTGTGATTCATGTACCCGGGGTAGGATATGTGCCGGGGCAATGGATCACAGTAAAAATCACTGAAAGCGATATCTATGATATCACAGGTGTGGTGCTTGGTGGAGATTAGCTTGATTGGGAGGACAAGAGAATGAATTTGGCAAACAAGATCACCCTGTTTCGGATTTGTTTGATCCCGTTTTTTGTAATCTTTATGATGCTGGATGGGTCATACAGCCATTGGCTGGCGGCGGTTATCTTTATTCTAGCCGCGCTTACCGACGGCATTGATGGTCATATTGCCCGCAGCCGAAACCAGATCACTAATTTTGGCAAATTTTTGGATCCTCTGGCTGATAAGCTGTTGATCTCTGCGGCGCTTATCATGCTGATCCCAGCTGGGAAGGTAGCGCCCTGGATTGCTATCGTCATTATCAGCCGTGAATTTGCCGTTACCGGTATGCGTACGGTGGCAGCTGCCGGCGGCTTGGTGGTGGCTGCTTCCCCCCTGGGTAAGATCAAGACGGTCAGTCAGATCGCGGCCATCGTTCTGCTGCTTTTTTGCAGCGTAACTGGCACTGTTTATATCATGGGACAGATTCTTTTGTATATTGCCTTATTTTTTACCATATACTCTGGTGTGGATTATTTTTACAGGAACCGCAGCATCTTTAAAGGAGAAATTTAATGAATGAATTAGCAGGGGCTCTATTAGCAAAAATCATCGAAAGGGAAGAAAAGGTCGCCATAGCCGAGTCCTGCACCGGTGGTTTGCTGACTGCCGCTTTGACAGATGTGCCAGGAAGTTCCGAGGCTTTCGATATGGGGATGATCTCTTATAGCAATGATATTAAGGCCCGCTATCTGGGGGTGAGTCAGGATATCTTGGATAAGGAAGGTGCGGTAAGCGCGCCGGTTGCATCGCAAATGGTCATTGGCATCCGTTTATTGGCCGATGCTGAGTTGGGGATCAGCATTACCGGTATTGCCGGACCGGGCGGCGGCAGTGCCGAGAAACCGGTGGGACTTGTTTATATCGGCAGTGCTTATGGAGAACGGGTCATCGTAGGGAAATATCTTTTTCAAGGAAACCGCCAAGAGATACGGCAGCAATCGGTAGAAGCCGCCTTACAGCAGGCAATTTCCATGTTGGATAATGAGGAGGCGTAAAATTTGGCAAAAAAATACCGGTTATTGCTTTTAGTTGGCCTATTTTTAATGGTTTTATCCCTTGGTTCCTGCGGAGACAAAACATCGGACGACACGGCGGTTACAGAATATACACATCCTAAGGTGGGATTTGTTGTGCAGATCCCCAATGATTGGCAGAAGGTTTTTGAAGATGATACCTCCACCTATTGGCTGAACGCCGAAGGCAGCTTAGGTCTGATGGTCTTTTGCCAGCTGGGTGGCTATAGCTATTATGACGAAAGTGGCGTGGGAGACATCATGGAGAAGCTGATGGCCAAAGGCGTTCAAAAGTGGCAGGTGGTCTCGCGGGAGCAGGAAAAGAGTCTGCCCATGGGTTGGCGTATCACGGGGCAAGGTGTGGATAAAGAGGGCAATGTGGTGATTACCGATAGCTTGATTACAGAGCCCTTAAATGCAGTGCGCTATTATGTGGTGGCGATTGCCGGGCCGGAGCAATATGAGGAAAATAAAGATACGATCAATGCCCTTTTTAATAAATTTGACGTGGTGGCTACCACAGATGAAGTCTATCAGCAGATGATGACCGAAAAGAAAGCCATTGAAAACGAAAAAGAAAAAGGAGATCAATAAATTATTTGTCTTTAATGGTTTTGAGAAAGAATAACACCCTCTCGATAGGCGAAGAATGCTTAAGAGAGGGTGTTATTTTAATTTATCATGGAGGTTCGGTGAGGTCATTTTGTTATACAAATGATTCCTTGTAAGATTCCTAAACTGGAAACACAGGGGGAGGGTTTGAGTAAGCTGATTAGGGAAAGGAAAAGGTGAAGATAAACGTTATTTAAAATAATTTCGTTGTCAAACATATAATAACAAAATTTTTTAACGCTAGGGCACACTGATTTTTAAGTAACGGATACTGCCGCTGATATAAGTATTCAAGGGTCGGTAACTGGAATCATAGGTGTGGGTGCAGATACGGATATTGTCCCGGCTTGGGAGCCTTCCTGTTTCCACCACAAAGAGCGAATGATAAAAATGGTTGTTACTGTCACCTAACTGGATTACATCACCTGGTTCCATCTCCATAATCGGCACTTCCCGGGCTCTGGGACCTATGGAGTTATTTCTGATGAGAAAATCGTATAAATAAGTAGCGCTGCTCCAAGAAGGGGTGCGGGCATTCAGTGAAATATAGTACCAACCTAAGGTTGGCGTATAATTCATGAGCGCTTCGCCGGCGTGAATGCATTGGGAAATAAAATTGGTGCAATCTCCCCCCAGGTTTTCAAAATCAAAATAGTGGGGATTCCTACTAAGAGCCCAGGTGGTGGCATATCTCACCGCACTTTCTCTGTGATAAGGCATAAAAAACCCCTTTCCGTTTTTGCATATGATAGTCAGCCTATGCGGGAAAGGGTTTTTTTGATCTGCTATGAAAGAAAAAAGAAAAAAATCAGGAAAACTGCAAAAATAAGAAGCAGCACCAGTTTTTTATAAATCCTGTCTAAAACAGTCAGCTTAGGATTGGACAAGGCTCCAATCAAAGCGAAAATAAACAAGCCTAAGGCGTTGCCGCCCAAGAGCATGTAGACAATCTCCTGCCAAAGTGATATATTAAAATTCTTTTTGAAAAGAAATGCGGTGACCAAGGCCATTCCCGCTAAAAAAGAGGATAAAAGCAAGGCCCACCAAAGGGCTTTGCGCATGGCCTTTACTTCTTTCAACTGGCTTTCCAGGGACGGCTCCTGGTTTGTAATTTCTTCTGTCATAAGAAGGCCTCTTTCCAGCTAAATTTTAGAGAACATAGGATTAAATCAATTATAACAAAGGTGAGACTTAAAAACAAGAAAACCGCAAGAAGCAATTTATAAAAAGAATCTGCTGATTTTCAGAAAGCAAAGAGATGATACTTGAGCGGTAATGGAATAGGGGGTTATCATTTCATTATGGCTGTTAAATGTCAAATATTGGCAGAATGATGCCGGTGTTATGACAAAAAGAGTCGTCTATAATGAAAATATCAAGAACTGACCGAATCCCAAGAAAAATTTTTAGTAGTAGCATCTTGAAGAAGATAGGAAGGTATGCACAACGGGTAATTTAAAATGACGTGGATTTCATGATAAATAATTTTTGCAATGACATTGTGGTTAGAAAAACAAAAGCAGATCCATCTCTTTGTTACCATAAAGTTTTTGTTTCACCTGCTTCATCTGCTTTATTTGTTTTGTTGCGTCAGCATTGCTTTTTTGCTTCAACAACGCTTAACGAAGGGCTAAGGTTCGGGTGATGTTTAAGACGCAGGATCTCCCGGTGGCAAGCTGTGAGAGGTCGTCCAAAACGGCTCTTTCACTGACAAAGTGAAAGAAGCGTACTTTTCAGGCTGTTGGGGAGCCTGTTTTTTTTGGCCGGATGTTGTTTCTGTGAAATCCCATTGAAATGAGTGGATAAAATCCAATACGATAAAATGGTTCTTGACAGATGGTTCCTTATGGTTTTTTTGTGCATATGATATACCAAGGCTCGTACTAAGAGCCGAGGAAAATCTCAAAGGGAATGAGTAGAACGATAAGCGGGTACCGGTTACGGAATTGGCAGGATGAAAAAACCGGTAAGCAATAAGCAGCTTTATGCCGACAACAATTGAGCCTTAGGTGGGGAGTGGCCTGAGAAAAGCCAAAAGGGACGGCAGAAAATGGGACAGGTTCTAAGGAATTGCCTTTGATGATGCCGGCAGCTATTGAAATCTGCAGTTTGGCAAAAGCAAGGAACGTTTTAAGGTCATGAAAAACCGGGACAGGCGTGAGAAGATCTTATTAAGTGTGGTTTGCCGGTTCAAAAGGAAAGGAAGTGAGGGGGAAGTTTAGATGGACAGTTCATTACTCTTTGGCGTGCTGGGTGTCATGAGTACCTTTTGTGCGATTCTCTTCGGTTATATCAGTTACCGTCGGGGGCAGAAGAAAGGCAACGAAGAGGAAGGAATCTTGATCTCGGATATCGGTTATATCAAATCAGGGATCGATGATTTAAAAAAGCAACAGACCAGGACGGAGGAACGCTATCTTGAAGTAGTCAGTCGCCTCACTGCAGTAGAAGCTTCCGCTTGGCAAGCCCATAAGCGCCTGGATGATCATATCAATGAGGGAAAAGGCCCCTGTGTTTTCTAAAAAGGTATTAATAAAGAGTGCGTGCAACCATCCTCACTTAAGCACATATTTGGATGAAAGCACAAAGCACAGACAGTGAGTTTTCGTGGTTATAAAACCGAAAGGCTACCCTCGTGGGCTTAAATATAGAATGGGTTGGATGTCAAGACTAGTTTAATGTGATAGCGGAGGTGAGATATCATGCTGAAATAGCTGTTAATTGGACATGCCGGAAAAGCTTTGCGGGTAGAAAGGCGGACAGTGGGATATGATAAAGCCGGCGGGACGTCTGCCGTAGGTATCAAGTCAACGATGTGTGATTATGCGGTTTAACGATGTGGATGCCGTTGTGTGGAAAAAACTGCTTTGTGTTGGACAAGTGTAAATAAGTCGGAATCATGTGACGAATGGTGTAGGATGTGGCGGGGCGGGGTGATAGGGAATAACAAAATGGAAAGTGCCGTGGTTCTTTCCTCGGCGGGTATCATTTGGTAGATGTAAAGCGGCAGTTGGGTAAGTGGGATGGGAGATCAAGGGTTGCGATTGTCTGATATCAAGAAGGAAAGCAATGATAACGGTTGTATGAAGAAAGAGCTGTGAAATAAGTGGGAAATTTCAAGTAGTTTGTTTGCTGTATCGTGTGTGTAATAAAACAGTTGTGATGTAGTGTGTAATGCCAAAGAAGCAGCAGAGTCAAATAAATCATAAAAAAGGAAAATCCTCCGGGAACGGAGGATTTTCGCCATGATAAGGTCGTCATTAATTTTTTATGTTATCTCAGGAATGGAAACCCCATCGGATGGGCAATGTTCCTTGGGAAAAAGGCGAGAAAGAGCCATCATAATAAAAAAGATCTGTTATTGACATATTGCAATAAACAGATCTTTTATATGGTGGGGCTAACTGGGCTCGAACCAGTGACCTCTTGCATGTCAAGCAAGCACTCTAACCAACTGAGCTATAGCCCCCTGCAAGAAGGTATTATACTAAAAATGACAAATTAAGTCAAGGGTTTTCGTGTTCGCGCAGGAAATTAGGGAAAAGCCCTAGCAGCAGCTTAACGGAAAAGGGGATATAAAATATTTTTTTATATCCTAGCTGGAAGCCCAAAACGGTTGTTTTTTGTGGCAAACCAAGTTGGCATTAAACTAAAAATGATCTTGCTGCCAATCAAAGTTTGCGCTTGACCTCAATGACCCGGCCGATGATACGAATCTGTGCCAGCTCGGCATTGTTAAATATCCTAGACGGATAGCTCGGATTAAACGCCTGAAGTACGATGGTGTTTTCCTTTTTAATGATTTTCTTTACGCTGCCAAGTTCGTCATTGACCAATACCACTGCCAGTTGACCGTTTTCCACATCATCTTGTTTGTGTACTAAAACCAAGTCTCCCTCTTTAATTTCCGGTTCCATACTGTCTTCATTGACCCGGAGGAAAAAGAAATTTTGTAATTCTTCCTTGTGGGCGATACTGCCGATTCTGTCTTCACAGGCGCGCAGGCCCTGGCTTATGCCGGCAAGAGGTAACTCCGTCAGTTCATAGCCTAAAATCTCTTCCTTGGCCAATGAATTGAAATCGGAGCGTATCCTGTTGATAATGGGAATCTGCGCCATGTTCCCTGCTGGAGCTATATTATAAACAACCGGAATATTTCTTCCTAAAAGGTAATCGGTGGTCACTTGAAAAAAATCGGCAAGACGGGCAACCAGAGAGGAATCCATGTCCCGTACACCGTTTTCCCAATTGCTGACAGTGTTTTGCGCTACCCGTAGCATAAGCGCCAGATCCTTTTGGCTGATATTTTTGGACTTCCGTAATTCTTTTAAGCGATTCATTTTGAAGACACCTACTTTCTTAATCAGTGATTCTAATTTATCACAATTCGTGATTAAAGTCAACAAAATTTATCTATTATCTCAAAACAAGTTGACAACACATTCACAAATATGATAAAATCACGATACGAGATAAAATAAATCACAAAGTGAGGTGCCGGAATGCAAGAGTGGTTAAGATATTTGCGGTTGCAGCAGGGTTACACCCAAGCGGTGGTGGCTACCCAGGCAGGGATCACACAGAATTATTATTCTTGGATCGAGATAGGAAAGCGACAGCCCTCGGTGGCAGTTGCCAAACGCTTGGCGGAAGTTTTGCATTGCCGCTGGACGGATTTTTATCTTTAAAGTGAACATGATGAACAAAATGAACGCAAAAGCCCAGATAAATTATATCTATGGTGTAGAATCAGAATATGATTCCGAACCGGATGATACATGCCGACGACGGAGGAAGCCACAAAACCCATTATGCTAAATGGCAGATTCATTGTATGGCATCAGGCTGAAAGCAAAAGATAACAATTGCTGTAAGTTAAATGGACCGTACACCAATAGTAAAAAAGGAGTGAGAAGAAATGAAAATCAATAGTTACGCTCAATACCTTTTAGAACATTATCGGCAAATAACAGGCTACATAACCCTATTAGAGGAGGAACTTGCCACTTTTCAGGAGGTTATGGATGACGAGGTCATTACCGCTATAACCTTGGGCAGAACGAGCGGTGGCGGGCAGGGCAGCCGGGGACGGGTCAGCGATAAAACAGGAAATATTGCCTTAATCTACCGGGAAGCCACAGAACGGCTGAACAGCACGTCCCGACAGGAAATCAGATGTCAGATTGGTGTATACCGCGGCGAAATTCGTCGGTTAGAGCTGGCGCTGGATTCTTTGCCAACTCTGTGGAAGGGAGTGCTTACCGGTTTATATATAAAAGGGAGGACCTACATGGAATTGGAGGATGATCTTTCCATCAGCCAGCGCACCATCAGCCGATACCGGCAAAAGGGCTTAAACATGCTAGATGAGATCCTGGACTGGGAAAAAGATCTGGAAGCTTGTTCCTTTTAATTTCAGCTTGGTTGATTTCATGTTTTGTTAGGCGGGTTTTTGTTTGTACGGTGGTCGTTTGATCAGTTTCCACGGTGTTAAGCATTACCAGCGTAGGACCTTTTTGAAATTCATGGCTTGTGCTAAAATAAAAAAGGCTTAAAATGAAATAAGCAATATCTTTTCTTGTGATCATTTTAGGTTTCTGATGAGACTCTGGCGCCCGCCCCCTAAAACACCTGCGCGAACATGAAAAGAGGTGAAAGGTTTGGGGAAAGAAATAACCGAAAGGCAAAAACATTTTGCAGACGCTATGATTGCCGGCAATTGCCCGGAAGAAGCAATGTGCCAAGCAGGGTACAGTGCCAAGACGGCTAAAAAATATGGCAAAATTTTGTTGAAAAAAAAAGAGGTTGCCGCTTATATTGAAGAAGTTTCCCGGCGGGAAAAAGTTTTGGCCATTGCGGATACGGATGAAATCAATGCTTTTTGGACAGCGGTGATGCGAGATCCGGAAGAAGATATCAAAAACCGTATCAAAGCTTCAGAGCTTCTGGCAAAAAGAGGGGATTGTGAACTATCCGAAGGGGTCTCAGAGAATCCTTTTGCCGGCCTTAGTACCGCCCAGTTAGAATGTTATCTTACCTTATTAACGGAGAAATAAGATTTTTTTTACTGAAATATGCTAAATTTGCATATCTTGTACTGCTTTGCAAATAAAAGGTTGATTTTTGTTAAAGTAATTTCCCTTCCAATCTAGAATTAAAAAAGTTGAGAAAAACAGATTATTTTGTATTTTCTTAAAGTTTGTGAAATTGGAATTCAAAAATGAAGGAGGAAATTTGAATGGGCAGACTGACTGGTAAAGTAGCTTTGGTAACTGGCGCGGCAATGGGTAACGGCAAGGGTGGCGCTGAAGCCTATGCAAAACACGGAGCTCATGTGGTATTGGCTGATGTCTCCCCTGTGCTTTTTGAAACGGAAAAGGAATTTAAGGCAAAAGGTTACTCTGTATCTACCGCTCAATTTGACGTGCGTGACAGCGCCGCTGCCAAGGCTGCTGTCGATGCTGTTGTAGCGGAATATGGCAAGATCGATATTCTTTTAAATAATGCGGGTGTTGCGAAATTATTCCCCTTCTTGGAATTGACCGATGAGATGCGTGATTTTCACATCGACATCAACATCAAAGGGATCTGGAATGTTGCCAAGGCTGTTTTCCCCCATATGGTTGCCGCCAAATACGGGCGCATCGTCAATATGTCCTCTGTAACCGGTCCTATGGTGGTAGACCACGGAGAAACTGCTTATGCAACGACGAAAGCGGCTATTTGGGGCTTTACCAAAGCTTTGGCTTATGAAGGAGCGCAATACGGTATCACCGTAAATGCTATCTGCCCCGGTTATGTAAGAACCCCCATGGCGGAAGACATTGCTCTGCAAAGCCGTCCCGATGATCCCGAAGCGGCTCTTGCCGATATGGCTCTTGCCATCCCTCTGCGCCGCCTTTGCCGCATTGACGAGATCGGTGATTTGGCCGTATTCTTAGGTTCCGATGAGTCCAGCTATATTACAGGTACCCAAATCGTAATAGACGGCGGCAGCACCTTGCCCGAAACCTTTGGCGCTGTTGGCGTTTAATTCAGATTAAAATATCCGTGACGGGTTGTCACCCATCTGTAATCTTTTATTTGATTCAGCATATCTAAATGAAATGACATAAACAGGAACGGTGCTGTGATTGTAAAAATGCAGAGTTTTGCTATAAACCCTTTTAATCCAAATCATATAAAAGCCGCGCAGTGAAAACTCTGCGCGGTTTTTGTATGAGTGGGAGAAGCGTGATATTGTAGTGGATCAATGAATGAAAAAAGTCTGAAAAAATGCTTTTGGGATGAGATGGCAGCCAAAATGACTGAAAAGGAGAAGCAAGGATATGGTCTAAAAAGAAAACCGGCGCCTTAAGACGCCGGCAAATAACCAAATCTGATAAGCCTCGTGCAAACCACCCATTTGACGGGTGCGGATCATTTTTTATGTAGTTCAGTTTTTATAAAGATAATCCCTGGCCACCGTAGAGAGCCAGACAGGAAACGAGATGCCTGGCGGATAGCCAGGAACCTTTCTGTAGGCGGCGGTAATAATGGCAAGCGTCAATTCTTGTGCAGCCTGAGGATCATGCCGCTGTGCCATGGCATATAGCTTGCCTTGATAGGGTTTAATAAGGCGCATGAAATCTTGTAGGGGCATAATAAAACAGGCGCTCCTTTATGATAAAATCTGTTTGGATTTTTTGGAACAAAGAATCATTGAACTATGGTATCAATTGTTTTGATCAGTTTTTGAAGAGATGCGATTTCCCAGTACGAATTGTTTTCTAAAAATATTCCGAAACGAAGAGCAACCAAAAGGGAAGAAGGGCAAGGAATTACGGTATTTTTTTTATGAAATTCCGCGCAGGTTACTGCAAAAGGTCATCAATCGGGAACGAAAACCGCGAGGTACGGCTCAGCTATAAAGTAATGATTCATTATTGAGGACATAACGGAAGAAAAACGGAAGAAAAAGCGTAGGTATTGTCCTAATATAATTATTATAACAAAAAAAAGAGAGAAAAAACTATTCTATAGGGTTATTAAGAAAATTTTAAGAAAAATGGTATGAAATATTTAAGGGTTTATGTTATGCTCTGTATAATGAGATAAAAGGAGTGAAAGCTTTGACAAAGCCATGTATCCTAGTGGTGGATGACGACCATGAGATCGTTCGTGCCATTGGTATTTACCTGGAAAAAGAGGGTTATCAAGTTCTTTGCGCTTATGACGGCATGGAAGCAATGGATATTCTCACGCGCCAGCAGGTGCACTTAATCCTTCTGGATATTATGATGCCGAAACTGGATGGTCTTTCAGCCACGATGAAGATCCGGGAACAGAAAAACATCCCGATCATTATATTATCGGCCAAATCGGAGGACAGTGATAAGATCTTAGGGCTTACCATCGGCGCGGATGATTATATCACCAAGCCCTTTAACCCTCTGGAACTGGTGGCAAGGGTGAAATCTCAGCTCAGAAGATATACTGCTTTAGGCGATATTCACGGCGATATGCAAAACACCCTCTTGACTTGTGGTGGACTGGTTTTCGATACTGCCACCAAGCAGCTGATGGTAGACGGAGAACAAGTGAAGCTCACGGCTACCGAAACAAAGATCATTGAACTTTTAATGCGGCATCCTGGCCGAATCTTTCCGGCGGAAGAGATTTATGAACGGGTTTGGCAGGAACCTTCTTTTTCTTGTGAAAATACCGTTATGGTTCATATTCGGCGTATTCGGGAGAAAATCGAAATCAATCCCAAGGAGCCGCAATATTTGGAGGTGGTCTGGGGCATTGGCTACAGGATCGGGAAAAAATAAATGCGTAGGCGCCTGGTGGTCTTTTATCTTGGGGCTCTCCATTATCATTGCTACAGTTTCCTGTGCTTTGACGTTTGCCTCTGATCTTTACCAGGTGAAAAATGAAATCAAAAGCGCCTTTCAGTGGAATATCACAGATACAAAAGCCTTTAAAGAAAATATTATGGCAAGATTTGACGGAATGGTCCAGCATCTTACCGAAAATTTCGATACGATAAACGGCGTTTATTTTATGGAATCTATCAAACAGGAGGGAGAAAACCTCCTGTATTACGGGGAAAATAAAGAGACCGGAGCCGTGATTGGCAACACCAGCAAAGAGCTTACCTTTGACAAGTTGCCGGAAGGCTATCATTACGCTTTGATATTCGATGGGACAACCTTCTGGCTGAAACGGGATAACGATGAACTGATTGAGCTGTCGCAGGGCAGTCAAAAAAATAACGACTATCAGGGCTATTTAGGACGTTATCTGGGAATCGCCGGGGAGCAGAACTTACCGGGAATCAGTGACTGTATGGTATTTTTTATCGTTAGAGAGAATTTAGTTGAAAATCCTTACGGCAGCAGTTCCCTTTATAACTTGTCTCGGCAATGGCTTTCCATTAAAGTCACCGTTTGGGTTTCCTTGATTATTCTCCTACTGGGCTTTTTGCTTTTTATCAACGGGTTGGTTCGTTGGCGGCAGAAAGTAGAGTTCGATCGCCGGATTGCCAGAGCCTTTGGCAAAATGTGGCTGGAGCTGAAGCTTGGGCTTACCGTCTGTATTGTGATTCTAGGGGGGAGTTACCTATCTGGCATTTGGTGGATGGAATTTCCCGTCAATGTGATTACCTGTGTCATTGTCTGGTTATGTATCGGGCTTTGGCTCTACTTTATTGTGGTGGATCTCGCACTCAATAAGAGACAGGCTCTTGTCAACAATTCAATTGCCGCTCTGATGCGCTTTTATCATTGCAGTGAAGGGAAAAGACCTTTTCAGCAGATGCTGAGTCGGCGGTTGCGGCATTTTCTCGGTGTCATGTCTTTGCTTTGGCTTTTAATGCTCATTTTTGCCTGCAGAGGATTCGGCAATGGGGACGGGTTGTCACTTTTAGTCTTTTTCTTACTTTGTATTTTTACCATTATTACGATTACGCGCTATGTCCGCCGTCAGCAGCAATGGTTACGGGATATGGGAAAAATTTGTGACGCGATTGTGCAGATTAAAAGGGGGGATATGTCCTCCGTTTTGGAGATGGAAAACGATTCAGACCTATACCAAGCCGCCAAAGATCTGCAAACCATTCAGGAAGGTTCAAAAGCAGCTGCCGGGGAGCTTCTAAAAAGTGAACGGCTCAAGATCGACCTGGTGACCAATATATCCCATGATCTGAAAACGCCTTTAACTTCCATTATCAGCTATGTGGATCTGCTGAAACGGGAGGAGGGTCTGCCGGAATATGTCAACGATTATATCTGTATTCTGGCGCAAAAATCGGGTCGGCTGAAAGATCTGATTGACGACCTTTTTAGCCTAGCGAAAGCCACTAGCAATAACCTCAATGTCTACCAGGAACGCTTGGATTTTTCCCGTTTGGTTCAACAGGTGCTGGCAAATATGGAAGAGGATATTCAGCGTTCCGGCTTACAGGTAAAAAGCAATTTGGATAAAAGCCCTCTTTTTATTGTAAGTGATGGCAACAAACTGTGCAGGGTGCTGGAAAATCTTATTGTTAATGCCTTAAAATATTCTCTGGCCGGTTCCCGTATTTTTATTGATCTGGCACAGCAAGGCGACTTGGTAATCTTTACTATTAAGAATACAGCCAATTATGAGATGGATTTCGATGAGGAAGAGATTTTGCAGCGTTTTGCCAGGGGAGATAAGACACGCAGCAGTGAGGGTTCGGGATTGGGTCTGGCCATTGCCCAAAGCTTTACCGAGGCTTGCGGCGGGTTTTTCAATATTGGCATTGATGGCGATCAGTTCCGTGCTTCGGTTACTTTTTGTAAGATTCCGCCGGAGGAAATCGAAAGTGATGAAACAAACCAACAGGATGCCGATATCAGTATAAGTGAATTGACGGCAGAGACAGAAGCCCTTGAACAATAAGGGCTTCTTTTTTTGATTGAATACATAGCGATCTCTTCTTATAAATTTTGAAGGGAAATTTCATCCTGTGGCGAATGTACTACATCATGAAGAGGTTTCTTTGCGCATTATAGCAGGTGCTCAATATGGCTAGATCAAGAGCATCATAATAATTGAATCTTTGCTGAAATGCTTTTGGTATAAGGCTTTTGGCTTCTGGAATGACATATAAAAATGGTTCTATGCATGCGAAAGCCACTCGATCAGACGTGCGCAATGTAGTTTAAGTTGTGAGCTGGTAGATTAGGAGGAGACTTGCGTGTCCGACGAGTTAGCACAGGAAATGAAAAAAACCTATTTAAAAATGTATAAGTTTTTCAGCAAGGAGGCAAAGAAAGAATTTGTGCGTTACTCTCATGCGTATGATGCACAAATGGCCTCATGGATCAGGATCAAACTATTAGGAGAGAAGACGAAGCTCTACCGGGAGTTCGTTAAAAACGGAATCGAAGATAAAGTAAAAATGTCCGAGATGATTCTGATAGGTTTCCAGAAATATTTACATAAAAAGAAAGAGTACCGATCATTTCACCGGACTTAGCATAATGTTATTGAAAAGAAAAGATCAAAAGCCGTATTGCAAAAATGAAAATTTAAGGTGAAAACATTGTGAGGTGTACAAATTAAAAGAAACAGATGAGCAAAAAGGAGACCTGTAGGCAAAATAGCCGGCATGATATGCAAATCATAAGAATAGGCACTTATCAAAATGTAAGTTAATAGAAATCAATAATACAAAAAATAAAAACACACGCAGGAGCGGTGTTTTTTGTGTTTTTTAATAGTTATATGGGTTGCAAAAAGAAGGGTTATTATGCAAAACTGCAAAAGCTTACAGTAACTGTAGTGCTTTGAACAATGCCGTAGGATGGAGAAGTACTGTAAGGTTGAATCCTTAAGACAGTCATGGCAGTTAAAATCAAATGACATTGTTCTATGGAATACCTAACGGCAATAGTGTTCAATATAGCTTTCAATGGATTTTGCAATGACCTTAATCGCTTCCTCCGGACCACTGACCTCGTTGACCGCGGTTTGCTTATTCTCCAATGCTTTATAAACGCTGAAGAAGTGGGACATCTCTTCGAAAATGTGTGCTGGTAGATCGGCTAGGGACATACAAGTATTGTAGTTTGGGTCATTGAAAGGGATGGCGATAATCTTCTCATCGTTTCTGCCATTGTCGATCATGGAAATCACGCCGATGGGATAGCATCGCACCAAAGTAAGGGGTTCGATCTCTTCTGAGCAAAGCACCAGGACATCCAGAGGGTCCAGGTCATCGCCATAGGTGCGTGGAATAAAACCGTAATTGGCCGGATAATGGGTTGAGGTATGAAGAATCCTGTCCAGTATGATATACCCTGTTTCTTTATCCAGTTCATACTTCTTTTTACTGCCCTTTCTGATCTCGATAACGGCGATAAAATCCGTTGGTGTAATGCGCTTAGGGCTCATATCATGCCAGATATTACTCATTGTGTACTCCTTTTCATTTTAAGAAAATTAAGGTAATGACAGAAAAGATAGAGTTGTGATGCCAAAATGAAACATGTATGGTGAAATCGAGAATGTAAACTGAAATTAAAAGTTGCTTATAAACTGATAAAAAAATGTCAGGCAACGATAGCTGCTTTTGAAAACCCACCTTATTATATAAGAAGCATAACAAAAAAACAACTGCTAAGCAGTTGTTTTTCTTGTAAGTATATTTTTTAGCATTCTGCTAACTAAAAAGCAGCAATTAAAACAAAAAAGATTATATTATTTTAACTGCCGGTAAGTTTTTTTGTGTGGCGTGGTTTGAAAATGTCTCGGCATGTCGGGGAAGAAAGCCATTAGGGCTCGATAAAGGAAAAACAGGTATCGGCAGAATGGCATAAACGAGTCAAAGGGAAAACCTGGATCAGATTAAAGAAAATGGCGGAAGTAGTCGCCTGCAATGATGGACAAACAAACAGAAAAGTCTTGAGAGCCATTACCAATTTTTTTGCCACTAAAGCAGATGTAGACTAAAAGCCACGCGGCAGAAGAAACCGGTTAGAGCAGCCGCTTGATCATCTGGGGCAGGACACCTTCAAAATCAACGCCTTCCCTACGAGGGGTATTGCGTTCTATGGTGCGCAGGATAGCGGCTTGCGTCAGATCCACCGCCAGCTGTGTGGCATTACCCAGAGCTTGTCCGTTCAGAATGCTGGCTAAGAGGAAGCTGGCGAATACATCGCCAGTACCGTGAAAGTAGCCCTCCGCCCGGTCACACAAATGCCAGGATAGGTCGCCGGTGGATTTATCATAGCAGGCGGCGCCTAAATGATTCTCATCAGAGGCAACACCTGTGATAATGACCTTGGAGGGGCCTAAATCCCCTAAAGAAGTGGCAATATGCCTTACATAATCTTCGGTATAGGGCAGTTCACGGTATTCTTCACCTAAAAGAAAAGCGGCTTCTGTCATATTGGGTACCAGGATATCCGCTTTGGCGGCAAGATCTTTCATATTGCGTACCATGTCCATATCAAAAACGGAATAAAGCCGGCCATTATCTGCCATGACTGGGTCTACCAAAATGAGGGTTTCATCCGTTTTAAATTGGTCGAAAATATATTCGACAATCTTAACTTGTTGAGGCGAGCCCAAAAAGCCGGTATAAAGAGCAGCGAAACGGATATCCAGGGACTTCCAATGGTCAGCGATGGGAACCATATCATCGGTGAGATCACGGAAGGTAAAGCCTTCGAAGCCTCCGGTATGAGTGGATAAAATAGCAGTGGGAATCGGACAGGTTTCGATGCCGGCGGCGGATAAAATGGGCAGAGCGACTGTCAGGGAACATTTACCAAAACCGGACATATCATGAATGGCTGCAACACGTTGTAAAGGTTTCATTTTACACCTCTTGTACTTTATTAAAGTCATGCTATAATAATAACAAAAAACTGTGCATTCAAAATAGCCAATTTTACTTTTTTTAACCAGGACAGTTTGTTTTGATCTGCAACTTGAATGATAAAAGCACCATATCTGAAAAAATTGACTATGAACTGAACACATTGACAAAAGGGAAAGCTGGGTCAATGCCTACATATGGTAACGGATTCATAAAAGAATATGGCCTGTGTTATAGAAGAATAAGCGGCAAACGATTTTGTAATTACGATTGGCTTGACAATTATCAAAGTACACGAATAAGATCCCGGTATAAAATTTCCCGGTAGACGCAAATGTGTTCTAAAGGTTATAAATGAGAAAGAAGGGAAAGCGTGATCTATGATTTTCTGGTATTGGATGCGCAAAGCAAAACACCGCTCTATGTTCAGCTCTACGAAAGCATCAAAAAAGGCGTCTTGGGTGGGAATATTCGGAAAGGGGAAAAGCTGCCTTCGATCCGGAAGATGGCGGCGGGACTTCGTCTTTCCCGTACTACCATTGAAAATGCTTATCAACAGCTTTGCATAGAGGGTTATGTGGAGAATAAGCCGCAGCGGGGCTATTTCGCGGCGGCACCGCAGGAAATACGCCGCACCAGACAAGTTGCTGCGCCGGGTTTAAAGAGGGAAAAAATCAGCTACCGTTATAATTTGAGCAGCGACTGCATCGACAGTGCCAGCTTTGATACGAAGCTTTGGCGGAGTTATATCAAGGATGTGTTGAATTCGCCGCAGGTTGTGTCGACCTATGGTGCTCAACAGGGTGAGGAAGAGCTGCGGCAGGCGCTGGCTTCCTATGGCTACAGCGTGCGGGGCGTGGCCGCAATACCGGAACAGATCCTGGTAGGCGCTGGGATACAGCCGCTTTTGTATTTACTCTGCAGCTTGCTGGGAGAAAGCCCCCGGCGGGTTGGTTTTGAAGAGCCCGGTTTCAGTCAGGCAGAGCAGGTTTTCCGTGATTATCATTGGCAAATTGAACATGTGGCAGCGGACGGCGATGGCGTGACCCTTGCCGCTTTGCAAAATTCCGGCGTGAATGTGCTTTTCCTGAACCCATCGGCGCGGCCGATCAGCTTAAGCAGACGTTACGATATCCTGAACTGGGGCCAGGAGCGGAGCGCCCTGATCATTGAGGATGACAATAACGGCGAGCTGCGTTATAATGCCCGGCCTATTCCTGCTATGCAAGGGATGGCCGGAGCGGATGAGGTAATCTATATCGGTTCTTTTTCTAAGCTGCTCTTGCCTGCGGTGCGTATTGCCTATATGGTGCTGCCATTGTCTTTGGTTGACAGCTATCGGAAGAAGATGGACCACTATAATCAGACTTCTTCTAAAATTGAGCAGTTGGCCTTGGCCCGCTATATCCGGGAAGGACAGCTGGAACGGCACTTGCGGCGGTTACGCAAGGTATATGCTGCTAAAAGCCAGCTTTTTCTGACGGAGTTGAACAGAGCCTTCGGCGATGCGATTCATATGACTTTGCAGGAAACAGCTCTCTGCTTGGATATTTCTCTTGACAAGATGCTTTCTCCCCAGGAACTGGCAGAGCGTGCCGCCCGGGCGGGTATCCGTTTGATGCCTCGGGCGGAAGGCGTGCGTATCGGTTTCGCAGGGGTACAGCTGGAAGAAATCCCGGCTGTGGTACAACTGCTGCAGCAAGCCTTGGGTTAGAAACGTATCATATGAGGTATGAATTGGCCTTAGTGAGCACAGGTAAGGCGCCGTTGGATAGGAGTCCGGTAAAAGGCTAAGATCATGAATATTATTAATGAATCATCATGCAAAATAAAATTGTGTTAAAGGTTAAATTGAAAGAGTTTATTGGCAACAAATCTCATCTCAAGACGGAATAATAGATGTAATAATATCAAAAAGCACCTTCTCTTTAAAAAACTAAGGGCAGAAGGCGCTTTGGCATTGTTTCAGGATGTCTGAGGTATGATAGCGATAAAGTTGTCAAAGATGTCGGGGCGAAATTGATAAGTGAAAATCAACTCTACATGTTTTCAGCAGTTGGAAAAACTTAAATCACCATACCGCCGTTGGGGCTGATGATTTGCCCGGTAATAAAGGATGCTTCCTCACTTGCTAAAAAAAACAGAGCGTGGGCAACGTCTTCTGGGGTGCCTAAAGAGCCTAAGGGAGTTTCTTCTTTCAGTGCGGCGAGAGTTGCTCTATCCAAGTGAGCGTTCATATCCGTGTCGGTCACACCGGGGGCTACGCAGTTCACTGTAATATGGGAAGGACCTAATTCTTTTGCCAGGGCTTTAGTCATACCGATCAAAGCGGCTTTGGCGGCGGAATAATGTACCTCGCAGGAAGCGCCGGTGAGTCCCCAAATGGAGGAAACATTAAGGATACGCCCGTCTTTCTGATGCAGCATTCCGGGAAGAACTGCCTGGCAGCAGTGAAACGCTCCCATGACATGGATGTCAAACATCCGCTGCCAGTCGGCAGGCGTAATATCGGTAAAGAGCTTCTGCTGAGCAATACCGGCATTGTTGATCAAAACGTCGATACCTCCCCAGGCTGTCGTGATCTTTGCCGCCATGGTCTGAACCTGCTCCTGGCAGGAAACATCAGCCGCTACCGCCATGGCGGCAAAGCCTTGTTCCTGTAAAGAGGCAGCTAAGTTTTCCGCCGTTTCCCTGCTTTGACGGTAATTGATGGCTACCCGGTAGCCCGCGTGGGCAAAAAGCTGGGCGCTTGCCCTGCCGATACCCCGAGAGGCTCCGGTGATCAGTACTACTTTTTTCATCATACACCTCTTGATTGCAGATCAATTTTCTTTATTTTTTGCTTGAACAAGGTTATTTTACACGATTTACCCGGTAAAAGCAAACTGCTGTCCGGATCCGTAAAAGATCAAATCAGAAGAACTCTTGTTGGAATGAAATTATTGAATACCTTACGATTCTTTATTACAAGAAAATACAAAATAAAAGCTTGCGGCGGTTTTGGAATCATAGGTGATTTCTTGTCTTAATCTATTTATCAGCAGGTAGCTGTCTTGTGTTTGAATTGACTAAAATGGTCCGGCATTTATGTTTATTCGGACATTGATTTTAAAATGAGATTTAAGTTATAATAAAAGTACAAGGCATTATTATGAATTCCACAAAATAAGGTTTATTTGAGACGCCTTGATTTTTAATCAATTTGAAATGGAGAGGTATTTGACATGACAAACGAAGCCGCAGAGCCTCCCCCACCTTTTCGCAAAGGGTTGCTTGATGGATTCCCCATCTTTCTTGGCTATCTTTCTGTTGCCATTACTTTTGGCATGATGACGACGGAGCATCATCTCCCCGTTTGGAGCGCGATTCTGATTTCCATGAGCAATTTCACCTCATCGGGGCAATTTGCCGGTACTGCTTTGATCTTATCCGGCAGCAATTATTTGGAGATTGCGATTACCACCTTTATTATCAATGTGCGTTATATTTTAATGGGCATTTCTCTTTCTCAAAAGTTGGATCCTAAGATCTCCACTTGGCAGCGCTGCCTTTTGGCCTTTGGTGACAGCGATGAGATTTTTGCCGTATCCATGCAGCAACCGGGGGTTATTACCGCGCAGTACTTTGCCGGCATTTTCCTGTTCCCTTATATTGGCTGGACAATGGGAACCTTAATCGGCGCTACCGCTGTCAGCCTGTTGCCTGTATCGCTCAGGAGCGCTCTGGGCATTGCAATCTATGGTATGTTTGTTGCGGTGATCATTCCGCCTGCCAGAAAACTCCGGCCGGTGACCTTTACGGTGATCGTTGCCGCCGCAGTCAGTTGTTTTCTGCGCTTTACCCCCGGCTTGAATACCATAGGGAGCGGTTGGGTCATTATTATCTGCGCTATCGTGGCTCCTGCTCTAGCTGCTTTATGGTTCGCGGATAAGCCCGAGGAACCGAAAGCGTCCCAAGAAGGGAGGGAAAAGCCTGATGTCATATAGCAGGATCATAATTGGCATTATTATTATGGCGGCGGTAACATACCTGCCCCGGGTATTGCCCCTGGTGATTTTTAAAAAGAAGATCGAGAACCGTTTTATCCAGTTGTACTTAACTTATATCCCTTATGCGGTACTGGCTGCTATGATCTTTCCCGATGCATTTTCTTCAACTGCTTCCTTGATTTCTGCTTCTAGCGGCTTGGTTGCCGCCATCCTTTTGGCTTATTGGGGCAAAGGGCTCATCACTGTGGCATTGGGTGCGACGGCGGTGGTCTTTATCGTGGAAAGGCTTTTGCCGATATTTTGATACATATTCTTGATAAGATAATAAGAAGGTGCAAGACCCGTCTGATGACGGGTCTTTTTGTGTTAAAAGAACACAGTTGGTTTGATCGGCGGAGCCGAAGATACCATAGCCTTGGTCAAGTGCTGGAGACAGAAAAGATGAAGTAAAACGGTCTGGAACAATTGTGATATGGCCGTTGACAAAAAGCGGGTTCTGAAAAGCACTTTTTAAAAACGGAATAGGAAGCGCAGATACAAGGGAAGGGGAAAAAGAGAAATAAAAAGCAAAAAGGAGAAAAAGCAGAAGTGAAAGGTAAAAAGCGTGGTATCCCTATGGATTGCTTTTGTAGGAGACTGCCAACGATAAAAAGCTGGCTTGAATGGACGGCAAAATGGCTGAAGAATGCGGATGTAATGGCAAAAATCCTTTGCTATACTGTAAACTGTAAAGCTAAGGCTTACGGCATGGTAAAAACCATACCGGGAGCCTGAAACAAGAACCTAAAAGGAGGGATCGGGATCGCAGAAAAACATTTGTTGCGGCAAATGGAACTGGAGCTGGCAAGAAGAGATTTTTATCGGTATTGCACCTTGATCGACCCGGACTTCTATCAGGAAGAACGGGTTTTTTTGCAGGAATTTTGCCGGAAACTGCAAGATTTTTATGATTCTCCGGATGATGCACTGATTGTGAATATGCCGCCGCGCCATGGCAAAAGTCGCACAGCGCAGCATTTCACCCAATGGCTTCTGGGGGTCGAGCCCAGCATCAAAATTATGACCGGCAGCTATAATGAGGTGCTTTCCGGTGCTTTTTCCAAAGGGGTAAGGGATACCATTGCCATGGAACGGGGCGATGGCAAGAAAGTGATCTACCGGGATATTTTTCCAAGAAGCCGTATCAAACGGGGCGATGCTGCTGCGGGTCTTTGGAGCCTTGCGGGACAATACGCCAATTATTTAGCAACTTCTCCCGGTGGTACCGCTACAGGTTTTGGCTGTAATATCCTGATCATTGACGACATCATTAAAAATGCCACCGAAGCCTATAATCGCTGTCATCTGGACAAGCTATGGGATTGGTTTGTCAACACCATGTTGTCTCGGTTGGAAGAAGGCGGTAAGATCCTTATCGTTATGACCCGCTGGGCCAAAGGGGATCTGGCGGGCCGGGCGGCCGCCCATTTTCAGGCAGAGGGGCGGCCTTTTCAATGGCTCTTGTTTCCCGCCATGAATGAAAAAGGCGAGATGCTTTGCCCTGCGATCTTAAGTGAACGGTCTTACCGCATGCGTCTTGCCGATATGGCCAGGGATATTGCCGCCGCCAATTACCAACAGCAGCCCATTGATATCAAGGGCAGGCTCTACCAAGGTTTTAGAACCTACCAAACTCCGCCGGGCGATTTTACGGAGATTGCTTGCTATACTGATACAGCCGATTGCGGACAGGATTTTTTGTGCGCTATTCTTTACGGTGTTTGGCAGGGAGATGTCTTTATCCTGGATATTCTCTATACTCAGGAGCCCATGGAAGTAACGGAACCGGCCTTGGTGGAGCTTTTGCTGAAGCATAGCGTTAAGTTGGCCAGAATCGAGAGCAATAATGGCGGCCGGGGTTTTGCCCGGAACTTAAAGCGTATTATGCAGGAGAAATACGGCAGTACCGCCACCACGGTAACCTGGTTTCATCAGGCAGGCAACAAAGAAGCGCGTATCCTCTCCCATGCCACCTGGGTGATGGAGCATGTTTATTTCCCTGAGGATTGGCAGCGGCGCTGGAGTGATTTTGCCAGGGATATCTTGGATTATCAGCGGCAAGGAGTCAATCTCCACGACGATGCTCCCGATGCTTTGACCGGGGTGGCGGAGAGTATTCTGCGGGCGGAAGATGTGAGAGCGCCATTTGACAGGTATGCTTTGGGATTATGATTCTTGAACAAATACGGAGCGCTGAACTCTTGGGGAAGCAGACGAACTTGATAAGACGGGCCCCAGGAGAATGCGAAAAGCCGTTTTTTTGGATGAAAGGCAGCTCGGAAGTACAATGATTCCCTGGTATATCTGTCAAGAGGCGGCGGATGAAAAGAAAGACGGGTAACACAAAAAAAGGAAAAGGAGGTAAGCAGTGTTTATCACGGAACGCAGCGCTGTTTTGAACGAAGCGGGTAAGATCATTCTGGCAGAGAGAGAATTATTGGATTTATTGGAGAAGCATAGCCTAGAAAACGAACGCTTGGAACGGCTGTACCGCTATTATGCCGGAAAGCATGATATCCTGGAACGGGTGAGCCGCAGCCAGAATCTGCCCAACAACCGTATCATGGTGAACCACGCCAAGTATATTACGGATATTGCTACAGGTTATATGGTGGGTAACCCCATCAGTTATACGGGAGATGATCTGGAGCCGCTATTGCACGCTTACAAAGCGGCCAATATCTATAGTCAAGATACTGCCTTGGGCAAAAGCGCATCGATTTTCGGTAAAAGCTTTGAGCTGATTTATGCTGCCGCGCCAGGCTTGCCAGGTTTCGCGGCCATCGACCCGCGGCAGGCATTTCTTTTGGTGGAGGATAATGTGGAGCATACGCCCCTTCTGGGAGTTCGTTACTATACTTTAAAAGGGAAAACCAAAGTTTTTTTGTACAGCGATCAAGAGATTAAGCTTTTGATAAAAGAAGGCGGCGGCTTTCGGGAAGTCTCCCGGGAGCCCAATCTTTTTGGTGTGATCCCGCTGGTGCAGTATGACAATAATGAGGAGCAGACGGCCGATTACGAGGATGTTTTGACCTTGATCGACGCCTATAATATTCTGTGCAGTGACCGGGTCAATGACAAGGAGCAGTTTGTCAACTGTCTTTTGGTGCTGACCAACTGCAATATTGACGGTGCGGCATATGAGAAGGTACAAAAATGGGGAGTCATGGCTCTAAGTGGCGAGGGGCGGGCGGAATATCTTACCAAGACCTTGAACGAAGCGGATACGGAGATTTTGCGTACTGCCTTAGAAGCGGATATCCACAAAATCAGTATGGTGCCAGCTCTTACCGATAATAATTTTGGCGGCAATGTCAGCGGCTTGGCCATGGAATATAAGCTTCTGGGATTTGAACAGAAGATCAAGATCAAAGAGCGTTTCTTTATCCGGGGCCTGCGCCGCCGTTTGGATCTGACGGGGCGCTTTCTGGAATTGCAGGGGCAGACTGTGCCAAAAAATGTGGAAATCGTTTTCACCAGGGCCATGCCAATGGATACCATGGAAGTGGCGCAGATGATCAGTTTGCTGGATGGGATGGTATCAAAAGAAACCCTGTTGGCGCAATTGCCTTTTATCAATAATGTGGCGGCAGAGCTTGCCCGATTGGAAAACAGTAATGGGAAAACACAAAGGGAGGAAACGGAATGATGGAAAACAACACTGCCGGGGCGATGGAGAACCGGGAGGGTGCAACCGGTGTGTCTCTTGAAAAACAAGAGACGGCAGCTATAGAAATGCCGAAAAACAGGCAGGAATTGGAGAAGCTCTTACAGCAAACGGCAGACAAGCGTGTAAACCAGGCGCTGGAGACAGTAAGAAGCAAGCTGCAACAGGAATGGTCGGCACGGTTGGAGACGGAAAAGACGGAAGCGGCGCGGTTGGCTCGGATGACGGAATCGGAACGGTTTGCCGCTTTACAGCAGAAAAAGGAGGCGGAGCTGCAAAAACGGGAGGAATCTTTAAGCCGGCGAGAATTACGTTCTTCGGCGGTGGAACAGCTGGCCCAGCGTGGACTGCCGGCGGAATTGGCCGCCGCTTTGGATTATACCAGCGGCGAGGCCTGCGAAGCCAGCATGGAAACGGTGGAAAAGGCTTTCCGCCATGCCGTGCAGGAAGGTATCAACGCCCGCTTGGTTCGGGTTTCGGGCACGCCGGCTGCCGGCAAGACAGGAGACGGCTGCTATGATCCTTTTGTCCGGGGCTTTAAAAAGTAAAAAGGTGCGGGATCCCTAGGAGAGGTTACCAAAGAAGAAAGCGGGAAAACAAAAACGAAAAATGTGGGCAACTACTCAAAACGAGGATCACGGGAACACTAGGCCAGGAATATAGGAATCAATCCTTATAAGTGCCGGGAGACGGTGGGTGGTTCATTGGATTTTGCGGTGTTTAGGTTACTCTGTTTTGAAAATAAGAATGGGGAGAACAAAAGGCATCTGTGTTTGCCAGGTATAAGACAGGGCGTTCGGAGATATGTAATGAGCTAGGGCAAAAGTACGGGGCAGGGCAGATGGAAATTGTAAAAGCATTGCAATGGTAACGGGGCAATAAGACAACAAGAAAAGAACAATGGAAAAAGAAAGGATGAGTAATATGGCAATTAATTTGGCTACCAAGTATTCCGACGTCATTGACGAGCGCTTTGCCGCCGAATCTTTAACGGCGTCCGCTGTAAACAGCGATTATGATTTTACCGGAGCACAGACCGTGAAGGTTTATTCCATGGAGACAGCGCCTTTGAACGATTACAACAACAGCGGTTCCAACCGCTACGGTAATCCCTTGGAGCTGGGTGATCTGATCCAGGAGCTGACCATGAGCCGGAAACGCTCCTTTACCTTTACCATCGACCGAACCAACGGCGTGGACAGCCCGGAAGGCATCAGGGACGCAGCCAACGCTCTTTCCCGTCAGATGAATGAAGTGGTGATTCCCGAGATCGATATGTGGCGCTTGTCGAAAATGGCGGAGAATGCCGGAAACAGCGTTCTTTTGGCGATTACCGCCGCTAATGCCTATGAAAAGTTCCTGGAAGCTATGGCGGAACTTACGGAGAAAAAAGTACCTGTTGCGGGCAGGGTGGCTTTTGTAACCCCAGGTTATTATAGCCTGCTGAAACAAAGCGGCGCTTTTATCCGCTCCGGTGATATGGCTCAGAACATGCTTATCAAAGGTCAGGTAGGCATGGTAGACGGCGCCGCCATCATTGTGGTGCCCTCTGGTTACCTTTATGCCGGGAGCTCTTTTTTGATCACCCATCCCAGCGCCACTACCGCTCCCCAGAAGCTGGCGGAATATACCATCCATGAAAACCCGCCCGGTATCGCGGGCAGCCTTGTTGAAGGGCTGACCTATTATGACGCCTTTGTTTTGGATAATAAAAAGTCGGCTATTTTGCTTCATTACGGCCAGTTGGGTGTTTTGAACCTAACCATGACCGGTGGTGAAAGCGCGGGCACCGGAAAGCTAAGCATTTCCGGTAATGTAAACGGGGGCACGCTATATTATAAAACCGCCGCAAGCGTCACCGCCGCCGCCTTTGGCGACGACTTGAGCGGCTGGACTGTATTGCCCGCCGACGGGGTGATCACCGCCACCGGCGGACACAAAGTAGCGGTGGCCTTAGGCAACGCGCAAAAGCAATGCGTGGCGGCTTCCGCTGTTATCAGTGTTGTCTTGGGTAGCTAGAGATGTTATTGGCTCAGCTAAAGCTGTTGCTGGGCTTAGACGGCAGCAGCCAGGACGATTTGCTTTTGCTGCTTTTGGAAAAAGCATCGGATTATATCTGCGGCTATTGCCGGATTAGGGAATTGGCGGCGGGATTGGAAGGAGCTCTCTTGGACCTGGCGGTTATTTATTATAACCGTTTGGGCACCGAAGGGGAAGTAAGCCGCAGCGAGGGCGGCGTCGGCCGTGAATTCGGTAGTCTGGATCAAGACCTGCCCAAGTCTTTTTTAGCGCAGCTGTCACCTTATGTCATGGTGGGGACGGTGATGGAATGCAACTGATCCGTAAGGATATGAAACCGATCCATGTATGGCGCCGCAGGACGGACGGAAGCTACCTGGGCATGACACAAAGCACATGGCAGATGGAGGAATGCCTGTATGGACGGGTCATTCCTGCCGAAAGCGCTTTGACAATAGCCCTTTACGGCAGCCGGATCACCAAAATGGTGGAAATCTATTTAGGCAGCGGGTCTTTGGCGGAGGGGGAAGGCATTAGCCTTTCCCCAGGGGCCACGGAGCCGGAATATCGTGTTATCAGCAGCCGCCAATACCAGGGACATGGACGTTGCCTGGGAGAATCCTTATGAAAAAGCTAAAGGATCTTGCGGTGGTTTTGTCTTGTATGGGGGAAGAAGCGTTTCCCAAGATCCGGGGGCAGCTGGCTCAAGATGACAAAGTAGAGGTCTTGGCGGCAGGCGACCGGATTTACCTGGTTTGGCAGGGAGAAAAGCTGTTGCAGGAGGAATTCGGTTCTTATGAGCTGGGAGCGCCCAGGCCACGGAAGGAAATTCCTACTGCCGACTCCCTTGCCAAGCTATGGCAAAAGTTATTAAGAGAAAGGCTGAATAAGGTGATATGACATGAATGTGCAGGAATATCTGTACGGCATTTTAGCCGGCGTGGGGGAAACGGTCTATGCCTATCCCAGCCAGTGGGAGCACTTTCCCATGATCTCTTTTTATCAGAGGGGCGGTGAAACGGCAATGAATTTGAACGGCACCGAACGCCTGATCCGGTATTCTTTTCAGATTGACGTGTGGGACAAGGGAGAAAACCCCCAGCGAATGGAGGCAACCGCTCAGGCAGCGGCCGCCGTCCTGACCGCAGCCGGGTTGGTGCGGCAGTTTACCGCTGATGTTCCGGACAAACCGGGATTCTTCCATAAAACCATGCGGTTCAATGGAAAGGTGGATCAAGAGACCGGTAAGATCTATGGGGCATGAGACATCATGGGTGATATAAAGAGGTTTTTGTCCGCGGTTGATTGACAAGATTATATGGCAGGCGGCAAGGCGAGATTTGCAAAATAAAAAACAGGAGGAGAAAATATGACGGAATATTCCAGTATCAGTACCAAGCTTTATCTCGACCAGGGTACCAGCGGCAGCCCGTTGTGGAAGGAGCTTTACGGCCTCTACGAGGTGCCGGAAATGGGAAGCGCTCCTGAGAAGATCGAAGTGACCAATCTGTCCGATACCAATAAGCGCTATGTTTTCGGGGTTCAGGACTTCGGAGACATGGAATTCAAATTTTACTATAACGCCGATGATACCGACACCACTTTACTGATCAAAAACAGCTATACGGTCCTTCGCACGGCTGAGAACGCCGGAACGGTGAAAAGCTTCAAGGTGATATACCCCGATGGCAGCGGCCATGCTTTTTCCGGTTATGTGTCGGTCAGAAGAGACAGTGTGGCGGTAAACGGCGCCATCAGTTTTACATTAGTCATTGCGGTGGCAAGCGACATCTCGGATGTCAGCGAATAAAAAAATTGGAGCCGGGACGGCTACCGCAAGGGCTGTCCCGGTTCCTTTAAGGTAGAATATGTTTTAGCCAAAAATATTTTGAAATCGGCATGGCCACAGGTATTCGGGATTTTTATTAAGGAGGAAAAGAATATGTATACGTTATGGAGTGTCGGAGATACCGACTATCAGCTCCGCCTTACCGCGGGCAGTATCGTACAGGTGGAACGAAAACTGGGACAAGGGCTGTTCACCGCTCTTAATCATTTGGAGAATTTTTCTACACTTTTAACATTGCTTTGGGGAGCGCTTTTGCCTTGCCAACCCAAGATGAAGGAAGACGAGGCCTGGGAAATCTATGACCGCTATGTGACCCAGGGCGGCAGCTTTCAGGAGTTGACCGCTTTGCTTTTGGAATTACTGGAAAAGGCGGGCTTCATTGCCCCAGGCGGAGAAAAAGCTGCCGCAATAGCGGGAAAGTAGTGGAGGCGGAGCAGCTATTTGGGGAATTTTTTCCACAAGCGGTGGCATGGGGCGTGCCGCCCGCTGATTTCTGGCAATTAACGCCTCGGGAGATAAACGGCATAACAAGTGCTTTTGCCATAAGAGAGAAAGAAAATGCCCACCGGCAGGCAGTGCTCCTTTATAATACCGTAATCCTTATAAGCATTGCCTTTCACAATCCCAAAAAGATGCCGGCCTTTGAAAAGGCATTTCCCGGTCTGATGCCGGAACGGCAGCCCCAAAACTGGCAGACGGCCAAAAAGCGGATCGAGGATTACCGGGATAAAATGGAGTCGCTGCAGCAGCGCCGGGAAGGAGGAACCCTATGACGGTTACTTTAGAGAGCTTTATGATCGATATGTCCCTGAATACCAAGCCATTGCGAAAGGAAGCCAAAAGCGCGTCGGATGCCGTCAACGCTTTTGAAAACAAGCTTTCCGGTACCATGTTCCAATTTAATAAGCAACTACAGCAGGCTGCTATCGAGCTTAACAAAATGCAGAACAATCTTTCCGGTGGCATGGCGGCGACGCTGCAAAGCAGCATGGACGGACTACTTCCCTCACCCTTTGGGAAAACGGTAGAGAAAGCAAACGGCAATATGAAAAAACTGGCCCAGAGTACTACCCAGGTGACCAAAGCGGCCAAAGGGTCTCTGGCTAATTTTGACCAGATCAATGTGACGGCCCAGGCTGCGGCTAAAGCCGTTGCCCAATTAGGCGGGAGCAATGATACAGGTGCTGCAAGTGCTACAAACAGCGTTGCGGCAGTTACTTTGCCTGAACTGGCTTTTCAGCCGGAGGAAGCCCTGACGGGTGTGGGTAAGCTGGTCACTTCCTTCCAAGCCTTGAAAAACTGGGTGGATGAAAATTTCAGCGTGATCGTAGCGGCTTTCAGCGGCTTGAGTATTGTTTTATCCGGATTGGTGTCACCGGAAGCTTTTATTGCCGGGATCACAGGTTTTTTCGCTCTGCTGGCCGCTAATCCGCTGACCGCCTTTTTAAGCGCTTTGGGCTTATTGGCTTCGGGGTTTTCTCTGGCTTATCTCAATGTGGAATCCTTCCGGCAGGGCGTGAATGATCTGGCCGCCAGTTGGAAAGAAAGCTTTTCAAAACTGACAGGCTCGCTGCAAGAGATATGGGCCGTATTTGTGGAAACCTTCGCGGAGCCTTTGAAAGAAGTCTTTATTAACCAGTTCAGCTTATTTTGGACGGGGCATTTAGAGCCTTTTTTTAACCAGATGATGCAAATGCTGAGCGCTTTGTTTGAGCTCATCGCCACTTTGTTCGCCAATGTTCTGGAGCCTATCTATCAGGAGATCGCTTACAGTTTCTCTCCTATTCTGGTCAACTGTATGGAAGGCATCCTGGAAGCGGCGCTGAACTGTATTGGTAATATCTTAGATATGCTCACAGGGCTGACACAGATGCTCACCGGTGTACTAACTTTCCTTACAGGTATTTTTACCCTAAACTGGCAGCGCGCCTGGGAAGGATTGGGCGAGATCCTGGACGGTGTCCTGGCATTGCTGCCGGAAAGTTTTAAAAGCTCCATCAACGATGCCATCGGATTTGTCAACAAGTTGCTGAAAGCGGCGGAGAAAGCCTTTAATTTTTTGGTAAGCGGCGTCAATGCTGTCAGCAGCTTATTAGGAATGTCCGAAATTGAGTCCGTCGAAGTTTTTCAGATCCCCAAGCTGGCCCGCGGCGGCATTGTGGCAAGCCCTACCTTGGCCATGATAGGAGAAGCGGGACGAGAAGCGGTACTGCCTTTGGACAGCAATACCGGCTGGCTTACGGATGTTGAAGCCGGCAGTGCGGAGAGCATGGTTCCTGCTTTCTTTGAAGCGGCGGCGCTCATTGTGGAAGCTATCGAAAAAAAAGATACCAAGCTGGTTTTTGACAGCAATCAGGCGGTAAGTTCCCTTTATCCCGCTTTGCAGCGGGAAGGAGCTCGATTGGGGAGCGCCGCCATTCTTTATAGGTAGGTGAAGAATATGCTGAAAATAAACGGTCAGGAAATCCAGGCCCCGGCGGAAATCTCCTGGGAGCGGCAGCCACAAAGTTCTTATGCGGAGCGGAATGCCAACGGTCTTTTGAACCGAGAGACCCTGCCGGACAAACAGGTACTGAAATGCACCTGGCTTTATTGGGACAAAGAAGAATTTGCCGACCTGGTGGAACAGCTTTCTTCTCTGACCAGGGAATTTATTCAAGTAACCTTCCTGCACCCAGCGGGAGAAGAACGGACCATTGAAGCCTATATCTCACCCATTTCCGCCAAGATGCTGGATTGCCACAAGCGCTACGGCGCCCGCTGGTCGGAATTGAAATGCAACTTCGTGGAACGGTAACATTGCCTCGTTTCCATGCTAGGGTGTATGCAAGCTTTGGAAAAGCGATCAAAGGAAGCATGGTAGATGCAGTTGTGCAGTTGTGCCCTATAAAATGCCTATGGGGATGGTGTACAACTTTTAGCTACATTATGATTTATCAGAAAACTGACGGGGAAATATGGAACCATCCGATGAAGTACAGCCAAAGGATGACAAGTAAGATCACGAGCAAGGCAAAGAACTGTCTGCGTCAATAAGAATATCAGAGAGTAAAAGGAGGCGAGCTATGCAGCAAGTATCTCAAGAATTGAAAGCTGCGGTGCAGGCGCCGCAGCGGGAAACGGCCATCAGAATCTCTTACGGCATTTACGATACCACGGCGGGGGAGGATGCCAGCCTGACCACTGAAGACAAACAGTCCTTTGCCGTGCTGACGCAACTAGTGAACGGCGTTACAGATTCAGCGGACAATTTTGTTTCTCTGGAGGTAGACCGCTGGCGGTTAGATGGTCTCTTCCAGCCTTTTCCCGAGAGCCTTGGTGGTGAGGAGATCGGTTGGTGGAGCAACTCCATGTCAGACGGCACGGGCGTTTTTGCTGTCAGCCCGGTTCTGTCGATAGATTTTACCGCCAATCACAGTAGCCTGGGGCTAACCCTTCATTTCGACAAGAATACGGGAGATTGTGCCAAGGATTTTACCGTTGCTTGGTATGATGGCAATAATGCTTTGTTAGCGGAAGCGGCGGTGGCCTACAATCAGAAGACGGTATGCGTGATCCGCCAGCCGGTAGAGAATTACCGGCTGGTACGTATCGTTTTTTCCGCCACCAATAATCCTTGGCGCTACCTGCACCTAAGCGAAGTAGAGTTTGGTTATGACGAGGTCTACGATGGAAACGATCTCATCAATATCCAAATCACGCAAGAAATGGATCATCTAACGGATCGCCTTGCCGCGGGGAAGCTAACCTTTACAATGGATAACAGCAAGGCACGCTTCAATATCCTGAATCCTCAGGGGATTTACCGTTTTTTACAGCGACGGCAGAAATTTGCATTAGAAGCGGGAGTTAAGACGGAAAAAGGCTGGCAATGGCTATCGTGGGGGCAATACTACTTAAAGGAGTGGGAAAACTCTAATAATCTTTCTTCTTCTTTTATCGCTTATGACAGTCTGGATCTGATATCGCAAATCAGCTATCCTTGCTGCCCATTTTATAGCGATGCGGCAGCTTCCGCCGTGTTTTCTCATATTTTGGATTATGCCGGAGTGGGATATGAGATTGACACAAGCTTTGACAATGTTAATCTTTTTGGCTATAGTCCGGTCAAAACATGCCGGGAGGCCTTGCATGCGGCGGCGGTGGCGGCACGAGCTGTGGTGCGGGTCAATGCCACTGGCAATATCGTGATCCTTCCGGCGGCTCCCGATCATTATGTGGGAGTACTGTCGCGGGATCTCTTGTTGGGGGAACCTCAAGTGAAACAGCTGTCCCTGACCAATCAGGTGGATGTGACCTGTTATCAATATACACAGGATACCGCTTTCAGTCAGCTGTACCAAGGGAGCATGACTTTGTCCGGCGTTACGAAAGTATGGATTGATTATAGCAGTGTTCCGGCGGGTAATGTAACGGCGGCTGTTTCCGGTGCCACTCTCCTGACGGCGGCATATTATGCCAACGGTGCGTATCTCACCTTAAATGGCAACGGCACCGCCAGCATTGCCTTAAACGGTAAGGTATACCGGGAAAGCAGCCATGTGGTGACGGCGGTGGAAACGGATATCCCAGCCGGTGAAAGCACCCAGACGGCAGTGATCAAGGAAAACCGTTTCATTGCCGATACGGCGACGGCACATAGCGTGGCGGCGCGAATCCTCAGCGATTCGCTGCGGCGCATCCAGCAAACCTTCAACTGGTGGGCGGATCCTTCCTATGAATTGGGGGACGTGCTGCGTATCGAAAGCCAATATGGCGAGGTGCTGGATACCGAGCTAACCAGCTGCACTTATACGTTTAACGGAGGTTTGGCGGTAAAATCGGTGGGAATTGGCGTCTAGGATATCTGATAATCGGCAATCGTCTTGTCCGTGTTCTTTTCTCGGGAAGTATCACGGCAAGGCTGGAGACCTTTGCTATTTGATCTGAATTTAAAATAGCTATGAGCTTAAAAGAAATGTTCAATATCTTCTAAATGAAGAAAAACTATGTGTTACGAATGAGCCGATGGTCACCCAGGTAAAGAAGGTATGCTGGGATTCCAGACGTTTATGGTTGGATGCCCTTACTTTGGGAAAACGGAAAAAAGAAAGGGGTGGAGATGTGGCATTTCCTGATATGATTTATGACAGAACCTTAGCCGATGTGGAGGCGGGCAATGCCAAAGGCTTTTATAATATTGCCGATCTGAACCGGGTGGGACAGGCGGTGGCATGGCTAGGTACGGCTTTCAATCAATATTGCTATCCCGTGGTGGTAACGCCAAAAGTAGATTGGCTGATGACGGATTTCCCCAATCAAAGTGATATGGCTGTCTATTTAGCCAATATCACCGCGCTTATAACGGCTTACTATGTGCCGGTAGAGATTCCGTCCCTGCCTTCCGGTATGGCCGGTCTGGATTATGAGAAAGCCAATGCCATCGAAAAGATTTTGGCGGATTTAAAAAAACTTTTTGACAATATGCTGGTGGCCTTTTTTTATAGCGGTGTTTTTTATGCCGGTGAGGAACTTGTATTATAGCAAAAAAATAATAAAAGCGGATGAAAAAACGTCATGTTAGCGGGGAAAGTCTTGAACTGCATGTAGATGGTTACAAAACGGAAGGGAGAGGAAGGAGGCGGCGTGTGGCTAAAAATGATAATGCGATATGGGGTTTTGATTTCGGGGATTCATTCAAAATTTATGGTTATCAGCCCAAACAGGTATTAACGGTTTTAGAAGAAGAGGGACGAAAGGATTTTGCCTTGGATGGGCAGCTTGGGCAAGCGCTTCCAGGACCCTGTATTCCTGGGTGGCAGTGCAGGCAGGGCATCATGTGCTAAGTTGTTCCTGAAAAGCGGTTTTGGAGATGACCCGGATAAAAAAGTGGAAGACGGCACTTATTTCATAGAAGAACTGGAAATTTTAAGAGCCGCGGCGTGAAATAAAAGGAGGCAAAACCATGGCGGAAGAAAGAGGCATAGCAGCGGAAATCGATGCTATCTGGGGTAATCTTCGAAGGCTGCAAACCACCGTTGAGGTTTCTGGTAATGAGCTTTCCCATATTAAAGAAGATATTGCGGAAATCAAAAGCTACCTGCGCTGGGTAGTTTTTTTATTGTTAGGGGGCATTCTTAGCGCCATTCTCAATTTAGTGGTAGTGTGAGGGAATGAGCCGGCAAAGGTGACGGCTTTTTCTTCGTGTCGGCTTTTTCTTCAACTGCCCAAAGCATTGCTAAACTTTTCTGGCGAATATGATCAATCGTATGTCATATGAAAAGGTAAGAAAATGACGAATAATGTTTGAAAATATTGGAAGCTAATTGGCATATGATATAGTTAGGGAAACCAAAACCAGCCGCCGTTTTTCAGAAATTGTAGGGTGTTAATGGCGACCAATTGCGGAGCCGGGTTCTCCAAAACTGAAAGATTGTAAAAAAAGGTTCTTTCAGTTGATTTTCGCCCGGAATATTTCTCGCAAAGTAATGCAATTCTGTCTTGCGGAAAGTATTTCTCTTGTGTCATAATATAGTATGTAGCTCCAAGAAAAAGAAAAATTTGTCGAAAAGACAGATCCGGAAAACTTTTTATAGTTTTCCGGCGTCTAAAAAATAAAGACACAATGAAAGAGGCTTAAATACCATGGTGAAGTACTATCTGCCCAATGAAAGGGAAAATCAACAGAAGAAAAAAAAGATCGTTGTCGGCATTACGCTGACAGCCGTTTTTGTTTTTGCTTTTATCTTGGTGGATTTGTTTGTTTGGAAAGGCTTGAATATCGCAGAGATGACGTCTTGGGTAGGTGACCCTGTGATGGCGGAAACAGTGGCGGAGACGAAAACGGTGGAATCGACGCCTGTTTTTCCCGATGCCATTTATCCTGCCTGGATGTTTTTGGCAACCCAGCAGGTGCTTCCGGTTTTTCAGGAAGAGAACGCTAAACTGCCGGTGGTGCGGCGGCAAAATTATAATTACAGCAAACCTGTGCCGGAAGGACCTCCGGTGGGCCCGGAGTTCTTCAAGGATGCCGTTTTTATCGGTAATTCCTGTTCGGAAGGAATCAAACACTATTCCATTATCGAAGGTACTACGGTTCTTGCTTCAAAAGGAATCTCGGTAGATAACATATTCAGCGATACCCTCATTAAGGGAGAAGACGGGCAAAACCACACCATTATAGATATCTTGGCGGAAAAAGAATATGGCAAAGTCTATATCATGCTAGGCATGAATGAACTGGGCTGGGCTTATGATAGTATTTTTATTGAACACTACGGCAAGCTTCTGGATAAAATCAAGGAACTAGAACCTACGGCGGATATTTATGTACAATCGATCCTGCCGGTAAGCGCCGAACGCTCAGCTAAGGATGCTATTTATAATAATGAGCGCATCAATCTTTACAACAGACTCATTCAAATCATGTGCCAGGAGAAAGAAGTTTTTTATGTAGCTGTCAGGGAAAGCGTCATGGATGAAAACGGCTGTCTCCATGCGGATGCCAGCACCGACGGCATCCATCTTAATAAACCCTATTATCTTAAATGGTATGACTACATAAAATCACACACCATAGCACGGGATGAGTAAGGAGTGGCTTATTTTGAGGAAAACAAATATATATTCTGTATTGATTGTGTTTTTCGTTGTGTTAGCGCTTTGCAGCGGCTGTGGCAATGAGAAAGCGAAAGAGTTGGATGCGTCCGGTTTGGGAAATGCTTTGCTGACTTCAGGTTTGTTTGAGGATGAATTGACGGCGGGTGAACCTGACGTGATTTATGAATTTTATAACATAGATGCTTCGGACGTAAAAGAAGCGAAGGTTTATTTTTCCACCGGTGCTACGGCGGAGGAAATCGCGATTTTTGTAGCCGCCGATCAAGCGGCAGCCGATAAAATTGCCCAGGGAGCCAAAACCAGGGTGGAGGACTTGAAATCTAGTTTTGAGCAATATTTGCCGGCGGAAATGCAGAAGTTAAATGATCCTGTCCTGATGGAAGCGGGGAATCCTGAAGGGAACTACGTGATTCTTTGCATTTGCAACGATACCGCTAAAGCAAAGGATATTATAGAGCAATATCTCTAAAAATAAGATTTAAATACAGAACATAAAAAAGACAGCGGCTTTTTTCGCTGTCTTTTGGTATAATAAAAATAATAGCAAAAGAAGCCGAACGGAGGAATGCCTAAGATGAAAACCTTGGTTTTATCCGACGCCACAAATGGCGACATGCTGGCGCTGGCCTTGGAAGAGAAAATAAGAGATCTTTTGGGTAATTCCGGCGATCTGGTTTCTTATCATGTTGCCGAAGCGAATTTAAAAAAATGTGTGGGCTGCTTTACCTGCTGGCTAAAGGTGCCCGGCTACTGTATGTTCCGGGACGAATCCAGGGAAATCAATCGGTATAGCAGCAATTGCGATATGATAGTGCTCTTGACGAAAATACGCTATGGTTCTTATAGTTCTAGCATCAAAAATGCATTGGACCGAAGCCTGCCGAACCTGCAGCCTTTTTTCACCTTAAGCGGCGACCGGCTGCGTCATGTCTCCCGCTATGCCAAAAAAAAGCAGGCCCTGATCGTGGCCTATGGGGAAGCTATACCGGAAGAAGAAAGACAGATCTTTGCCCGTTTGGTGGAGCGTAATGCTTTTCACCTTTATTGGGAGGAACCTCGCATCTTTTTCTGCGAACATCCAAAAGACGCAGAGAAAATAGTGATAGAGAGAAGGAAGGGCTAGAGCCATGGCCAATATTCTGATGCTGAATTCCAGCCCCAAAGGCCAGGAAAGCAATACATTCTTATATTTAAAGACCCTGGCTGCTCTGCTGTCACCCAGCCAGCATACAATCAACATCCTTCAAATTAGAGGCAGCCAGTGGGAAGAGGTCTTTCAAGCCATGGGGACTGCCGATTTTGTCATCGTAGGTGCCCCCCTTTATATGGACGGACTTTCCGGCAGGCTGCTGGAGTTTTTGGCACGGCATGAGGCTTTTTTGAAGGAAAATCCTATCTATCAAAAATGCTCTGTTTATACTGTTCTAAATTGTGGCTTTTTGGAAGCTGAGGAAAATGATGTGGGTATGGCAATCCTGCGTTATTATTTCAGCCGTTTGGGCTATGATTTCCGTTTCGCTGTCGCCATTGGTTCCGGCGAAGCGGTGATGCCGACCAGTTTCGGCCGTAAGGTAGCACCGGCTTTAGCTTATATCGCAAAAGATATCAGCGGCGAACTGTCAAACGAACAAAATGTATATGTGCAGATGCCCATCAGTAAAAAATTCTTTATTTATGTGGCAGGACGTTATTGGAAGCGCAAAGGCAAAAACTTCGGGCAAAGTAAAAAAGATATGATGGCCGCTGTGTACGAGGGAGAAACAGCTGAGAACGATTAAGTAAGATTATACCGGATGAAATTGCTTCATCCGGTTTTTATTTTTTAACTTTATGCGCCGGCTATTTTTGAAGTGACCCCAAAAAGTTAGACAAATATTTAGTTGAGCAACTTGGAAAGGTCAAGAAAAACTGGACACAAAGATAAAGATTTTTAGTAATTTTGAGTCTCAAATCATTGATGTTGTGATAAATCTGATTGTCAAAATAGAGAAATGAAAGCACCCCCAAAAGTTGGAAAGTATAGTATCAATGCAGACGTACTGCAATGGTCTGTGAAAACGGTACATTCTTTAACGAAGCGATGATAACATATGACACATTGGAATCATACCGGTTGATTGCCGCAGGTTTCCCTATGGATATTTTGTGTTTTTTGGGCGGTACCGGGCTTCTCCGTTAAGTTGTCCCAATAGCGCCGCGGCATATACTGTGCCTGCTGCCTTGGGTTGGCTCGTTCCACGATGGCGATATGGGCGTAATATTGCTGCCAGAGGTTGGCTATGATCTCATCTTCTTTTGGACGTTTGATCTCGGAAGCCAAGGGCAAAAGCTGAAAGTGACCATTCTCGCCGGCAGCGGCCCAGCCCCGCTTGGTATCGTGAAGCAACCATCGCTCTTGGGGCAGGCGAGCCGCAAAGTGGGGCGCCATGAGAGCCAGCACCCGGTGATCGGGCCGGATCTGTGCGTAATAAATGCCGGAAGACAAACGCTGAAAACGTGTCAAGCCTAAAAGACGGTGCCGTTCTCCTAAAACCTGCTGTTGTAAACGGTGAATGCGGCGTACCCGTTCTTCCGCCAGATAACGGTTCAAATCCTTCCCCAAGGAGAGGCCCAATTGCACATATTCGTAAAGCCAGAGAGGCGCTTCCTCTAAATCGGCCAGATTCCCGTAATAGAGGTAAGCGGGGGTATCTTTTCCGGTTTTTACGCGGAGAAAATCGGCGTAAGCCCTGGCGCTAGCTGCATCGCTTGGAATCTGCCGCATTTGGCAAAAAAGCGGCGGAACCTCCGGAGCTTCGTGCCGAATGGCAAAAGGCGGCTCGGAGTTTTTTAAAGCTTCCTGGATGGTACAGAGGATGCCTTCGTAGCTGCCATCATAAGTGTAGTAAAGCATAGCGGTTCCTTTCTGGCATTCAGCTTTATCCCCTAAATATCACCGGTAATGACGCTGTATTGCGTATCCAATGTGTTGACAATGGGATTCCAATCAAAACGGCTCATACCGACAGATAGGGAGGAAAAGAGCGAAGCTGTCCCACCAAGCCCTCGGACGGAAGTTGCGCTGTCATTACTCAGGAATTTTTGTCCGCCCGATGATGGGTGCAGGGATAGCTCCGGCGCATCCGGGGCGGCAAAGGATTCATGAAAATCAAAGGACATCTGACTAGGGCCGGCGGCGAGCAGGTTGTCGTCCTGGCGGTGATTGGACAGAACCTGCGCCAGAATATCCTGACGTAGCGGATGGCTGCCGGCATATTTGCCGGAACAAGTGATAAAATGCCGGGCCCGCTTCACCACGACGCCAATCTTACCAAGATCTTCATAGGATAAGCTATGGGCCCTCCGGGCGGTCAAAATGCGTTTAGCAGACCGCACTCCCACGCCGGGAATCCGTAAAAGCATCTCATAAGGCGCTTTATTAATCTCTAACGGAAAAAGGTGAAGGTGGTTCAGGGCCCACTGGATCTTGGGGTCATAGTTGGGGGAAAAGCTGCCTTCACTACCGTCTAAAAGCTCATCCGCCTGAAAACCGTAGAAACGCAAGAGCCAGTCCGCCTGATAAAGCCGGTTTTCCCGCCAAAGCGGCGGCGCTGCCAAGGTTGGCAGCCTGTTATCCTGCACTACCGGGATATAAGCGGAGTAGTAGACACGCTTCAAGGCGTAGCGCCGATATAGGGAGTCGGCCAGAGTGATGATCTGACGGTCGTTTTCCGGGCTGGCGCCTATGATCATTTGTGTGCTTTGTCCTGCTGGGATGAAAGGATTTTTCCGGCCGCCACCTTGTTCTTGTCGCCTGTTTTCCAAATAATGCATGGGTTTTAAGATGCTTTCCCTGGTCTTATCCGGTGCCAGAAGGGCCAGGGCATGGTTAGAGGGGAGCTCAACATTGACGCTGATACGGTCGGCCAGAAATCCGGCTTGATCCAGCAAGGCGGAATTAGCCCCGGGAATGGCTTTCATGTGGATATATCCGCAAAAATGCATTTCCTGCCGGAGGATCCTCGCCGTTTCCACCATTTTTTCCATGGCATTATCGGCATTGCCGCAAACGCCGGAGCTTAAAAATAGTCCTTCGATATAATTGCGCTTATAAAAATTCATGGTCAATTCGGCCAACTCCCGTGGGCTGAAAGAAGCCCGCGGGATATCGTTGTCTTTACGATTGACACAGTAGAGACAGTTATAGGTGCAGACGTTGCTTTGCAGGATCTTCAGGAGAGAAATGCAGCGCCCATCGTCCGCCCAGCTGTGGCAGATACCGGCAAAACAGGCGTTGCCTGTGCCGCCGCTATTCCGCCGGCGGCTGCCGGAAGATGAACAGGAGACGTCATATTTCGCCGCGTCCGCCAGAATCTGTATTTTACGTTCCGCTTCCATTGCCATAGGATCACCTCGAGCAAACATTTGTTCTATTATCTCATGCGAACAATTGTTTGTCAAGTGGTAGTATCATATTGTGCAAAAGTCTAAAGAGGCTTTTATCGACTGGTGTGAAGAGGCATTTTTTGTAATGGTTTTAAAAATGGTTAAGTTGTTTTAAAAAATACAATTCTGGAGCTTTCGTTGAGTGTTTTTATATCATTTTTATACGAATCGTAGCGATGCTTAATAAAAAAGACGTTTCCGCCGGAACCGAAGGTTTCAGGGAAACGTCTTTTATTAATTAAAAGAAAATTTATTTTATCTTCATACTGCCGGTCTTATTGAAGCGGTCATGCCAGGAAAGAGCTTCGCTCAGAATATGCGGCGTATGGCAAGCGCCGGAGGCGTTGGCCTTGATAGCTCTTTGGTAATAATCCAGTAGCATGGGCCGGTAGTCGGGGTGGGCGCAGTTATTGATGATCTCAACGGCCCGTTCCATGGGGGATTTGTTCCGCAGGTCGGCCAAACCTTGCTCAGTCACCAGGATGGTGACGTCGTGCTCAGTATGGTCTACATGAGAGCACATAGGCACGATGCAGGAAATATTGCCGTCCTTGGCGATGGAGCCCGTCATGAAAATAGAAACGTGGGCGCTTCTTGCGAAGTCGCCGGAGCCGCCGATGCCGTTCATCATTTTGGTGCCCATGATATGGGTGGAATTGACATTACCGAAAATATCGGCTTCAATGGCCGTGTTCATGGCGATGACGCCCAAGCGTCTGGCAACCTCAGGGTTGTTGCTGATTTCCTGCGGCCGCAGGACGACATGTTTTTTATAGAACTCGATATTGTCGATGAGCTTTTGCAAGCATTCCTTGGAAGGTGTCAAAGCGGTGCCGGAGGCGATCTGGAATTTACCGCAGTCGATCATATCGAAGGCGGCATCCTGAATGACCTCGGAGAAGAACTGAAGGTTTTCGAAATCGGATTCTGCCAAACCGTGCAGGACTGCGTTGGCCACATTGCCGACGCCGGATTGCAAGGGCAGCAGGTTTCTGGGCAGTCTTCCGGCATCAACTTCCTGGTGAAAGAAATTAATGATGTGACTTGCCATAGCCAGGGCTACGTCATCCGGAGCAGATAGGGGGCGTACGCCGTCCGGGATATCGGTGATAACGATGCCTGCGATCTTATCCGGGCCGCATTCAATGTAGGTGGTTCCGATCCTTTGATCGGCGCGTACCAGCGGAATGGGCTGCCGATTCGGGGGGTCCTGGGGAATATAGACATCGTGAATGCCCTCCAAAGCAAGGGGTTGGATCATGTTCAGCTCGATCAACACTTTTTTGGCCGCTTTCACAAAAGAAGGAGTGCTGCCCAAGGAAGTGGTGGGAACAATATGCCCTTCTTCGGTAATCGCGCAAGCTTCCACAATGGCAAGGTCAATGTTACCGTAAAAACCGTAGCGCGCTCTTTGAGACGCGAGGCTTAAATGCTCGTCAAAAAAGCAGACGCCTTCCGGAGTGTTAAGGTTTTTCCGCAAGGTATTATTGGTCTGATAAGGGGAACGGTGCCTGATGGCGCCAACTTCCGTTAGAGCGCCGTCCAACTCGTCTCCTACGGAAGCGCCGGTCATAAGATCGATATGAACGACTTTGCCGGTCTTCTTTATTTTTTCCGCCAAAGCCAGCGGAATGGCCTTCGGGTAGCCGGATGGTGTAAACCCGGAAGCTCCGATGACCATGCCGTCCTGAATGATATCGGCGGCAGTTTCAGCTGTCATGATTTTTCCTAATAGTTCCGGACAGCGGATCCTATCTTCATACATGATTTTTCCCTCCAAAGAAATTTTTGTAGCATATGGATTGGATATGGATTTGGATATAGATTTGAATTTGATATGGATATGATTCATTGGCCATTTGCTATTATAGACTATTCTAAGAAAAAAAGAAAGGTTTTCATCATGAAATTTCGACATGATACCTCTTGCGACATTCGATAAAAGGCTAGTGGAAGCCTGGTTTTAAGAAAAGGGCTTGATTTTTAAGGCTTAAGAAAAGAATAAGCGTATCACGGTTTCCTGAATATTGTTGAATCATGTCTAAACAAAGAATAAAGAAAGAAGCAGGATTTTATTCTTTCATCAAGAATTAATCAGGTCGAGATAAAAATTTACAGGTGGTGAATCATACATGAAACAAATTGATCTTTTGATAAAAAATGCCACTTATTATGCTAACGATGCTTTCCATTCGGGGCATATTCTGATCGAGCAGGAGAAGATTGTTGCAATCACCACAGCAAAACCAGAGGTTGAAGCAAAAAACACCATTGATGCTGCCGGCAAATATATTTTGCCTGGAATCGTCGATTCTCATGTACACTTCCGAGATCCAGGACGGACGGATCGGGAGGACTTCTTCACCGGCTCCCGTGCCGCAGTGGCCGGCGGCGTGACAACCATTTGCGAGATGCCCATTACCTATCCGCCGGTTTATTCTCTTGAAATCTTGGAAAAAAGGATTGGCATTGCCCGGGAAAAATGCATCATGGATTTTGCTTTTTACGGAGCTGCCGGCTTTGCCAACCGATATGAATTACAATCCTTGGTAGAAAACGGCGTGTGCGCCTTCAAGACATTTTTGCACCCCGCTCCCTTGGGACGGGAAGGCGAGTTTGTCGGCCTGACGGTGGACGATGACGGCCAGCTTTTCATGATGATGCGAGAAGCTGCCAAAACCGACGCCCGTTATTTCTTTCACTGTGAAAATTATAAGCTCATTGAGAATATGGAAGCCTGGCTCCATGAAACGAAGCAGGAGGATTATTCTTTCCATTATAAATCTCGCCCCAATATTGCGGAGACTGAATCCGTCTCTACCATTATCCAGCTTGCCAAGGCCACAGGTGCCAAAGTGGGGATCTCTCATATGTCGGCGCCGGAAGCCTGCGAATTAGTAAAACGGGCTCAAGCAGACGGTGTGGATATTGTTGCTGAGACCTGTTTTCATTACCTGACTTTCCATCATGGACACATTGACCAGTACGGCCCCTATGCCAAATGCAACCCACCCTTGCGAAGTAAGGAAGATGTAGACAAGCTGTGGGATTATGTAGCGGATGGCACCATTTCCATTTTAGGTTCCGACCACGCCCCATTTGTCAAAGAAGAAAAAGAAATCGGTGTGCGGGAAGGAATTTGGCGAGCTTATTCCGGGATGCCGGCTATTGAGCTATTTTTACCATTGATGCTTACAAAAGTCCATGAGGGTCGGCTGACCTTAACCGACTTAGCCAAGCTGATGTCGGAAAATGTTTGCAAGCTCTTCGGACTGTATCCGCAAAAGGGTTGCATCGTGCCGCGAGCCGATGCCGACTTGGTGATCATTGACATGGACGCGGCATATTCTTTATCGGTTTCGGACATGTACTCCAAGGCGAAAGACATCAATCTGCTTTTCGACGGCTTGAAATGTCAGGGTAAACCCGTTTATACCATTGGCCGGGGTCGGATTCTCTTTGAAAACGGTACTGTTCACGACGAACTGAAAGGTACCGGGCAGTTTGTTCGTCAGAAGAAGTTGATGTAATTTTGAACATGCAAATCGTAATTTTTTTACTGGGATTTTATGATTTTTCAGTTTAAAAATGAATTATCCATGCATTTTTATAGAAAAACAGAAAATCCATATCTTGTGTTCTTGCTTTTAATTTATTAAATGCAAAAGCCAAATATGGATTTTTGTTTCTCTTTTCCGATCATTTCAAGCAAAAATAGCAAGAGAAGAAAAGCGAATAAATGAGAAGGAAAATGTTTATTGTCGAATCCCCTTCATTTTTACAACTTTTCTTTGCGCTTTTACTTGTTTTAGAGTATTATGATAACATAATTGTCAGGGGAGGAATTAAAATGTCTCGTTGTGCCGTAATTTTAGACGGACAAGCACCTCAAAGCCATGAGGTAGCCGAGAGACTCCTGAAGGCAGATTGGTGTGTGGCTGCCGACGGTGGCGCCGCTTATGCACTGGCATGCGGGCGCGTCCCTGACATGATCGTGGGGGATATGGATTCTGCTGACGGTCAATTGTTAAGTTATTGTCAAGAGCATGGCGCTTCTTTGCGGAAACTGTCTTGTGAGAAGGACGAAACCGATGGAGAAATGGCCATGCGGGCTGCTCTTGAAACCGGTTGTGATGAAATTTTGCTTTTCGGTTTTTCCGGCGGAAGATTGGATCACTTGCTGGCAAATATTGGGATGGCGTATGAATTTTTTACAAGGGGAACAAACATCAACTTGGTGGATGATGGCTTTGAAGGGTATTTTAGTAATGGTTTCTTGGAAGTGTCTGGTGAAGTAGGAGATGTTCTTTCTTTGATTCCCATGACACCCAAGGTATCTGGTGTCACTCTTCAAGGATTGATGTATCCTTTGGATAATGCGACGCTTTTTACCGGTGTATCCCGTAGCCTATGCAATGAACTGGCGGAGCCGCTCTGCCGGGTATCTCATAAAGAGGGAATACTGTTGATTCTGCATTATACAAAGATGGGAGCGAGAAAGACCAGTGGTAAAGAACAAAGACCAGAATAAAGAAGCGGAGAGAACAGGGGAAATAGGAAAAGTACAAGAGACAAAGGCAGCAAAAGAAATAAGGGCAGCTAAAAAAGCTTCTGTTCAAAATGCGGTAGAAGTAGTAGAAGTAGAGGTAGAAGTAAGTAAGAAAAATGTCTCTAAGACAAACTTTTCAGTGAATTACAGCAGACCTCCGATGTGGCTCTTTTCCTTTTTGATGATCTTTTTGATGCTTGACTTGATCCTTGCTTTCAGCACTATGCCTGAGGGTTGTGCAGCTGTTTTTGATTCAGCGGCTGTATTGGCTTCTATTTTAGTATCAGCATGTTTTGTCTTTATTTTATGGGGACAAGCCACCACCAAGTGGAACATGAGGAATGATTTCTCTAACCCTTGTAAAATGTTAGTGAGCGGTAAATACGTCGCAATGAAAAAGGAAAATATCGCTTTGCGGTGCCGTGTGAACTTTTTCAATAGAGTTGGGGAGCTGGAGCATGATTTCTTTTTTGCAGTAAATCGTAAGGATGGTTTTGTTATACCACGCTACCTATTGAGTGCTGATGAGGAACAATCTGTTTGGACGATGATTGAAAAGCATGTCAATGTGAAAGATTGGATTTGCGGAAAGATGAATAGTTGTTCTCACTCCACCATGAATTTTTTTATGGCAGTATCATTACGAGATGGGAGGGGAGCATACATAGTGACATGAAAGATGAAATCAATCAATTGATCAATGGGTATATAGAAAACCTTGCAAATGGCAAAAAAGAAGAAACGGGCGAGCTGAGTTTAAATATCCTTTCCGTGATGTCATTGGATAATGAAGAACACCGGCCGGTACCTCTGAATACGGCGCAAAGTGAAGAGCGCCTGCACGCAAAAGAAGAAGCAAGCTATACCAAAGCAGGAGCTCAGTACAGTTTACCGGAACTTTGCACTATTTGGGATCGGTACCTGCTGCAAAGAGAAACTATATCTGCCATGGATTTGAGAGAACTGCAGCGGGAAATGCTTTTGGTGATTGTCAAAGATTTTTTTGCCAAAAAGAATTTTGAAGTAAGGGAGAGTTTTACCAGCCAGACGGAAGCCTATTGGTACTATTTAGACCGTTTGCGGGAAATGGCGGATCCCGAAGCTCACAAATTGCGGGAAGCACTGCTTTCTCTTCATACCAGACGCGACAGCATATGCGGCGAGCTTTGATGCCGGTTGTGGGAAGGATAGGCGAAACGCTGCAGTGGTCTTTGTCATGTTCGTTGTTTACAGCTGAAATAAGCAGTTGGCAGATTCGCCCGAATACTAGAATAAATGAGATATACCTATATGACGAGAGATCGGCTTAACAAAAGAGCCGGTCTCTTTTATTGAGGCGCGTCGGTTTTTTGATTGTGTGCTTACCAAAAAGATGTTACACTTTTATGGTCGCCTATGATTATTAAATGCTGAGTTGTTTCATTTTCGAATGAAAACGATCCATTTGCGAGAGATGGGAGGTGTGATGTTGAAACTTTTATTGGTGGCGCTTAATGCCCGCTACAGTCACAGCAATCCCGCAGTGCGTTATCTTTCTTATGCTTGCCGCTCTTTGGCGGATTGGCAGTGCAGCTTTGCCGAATGGAGCATCAATAGGGACGCTTTGGAAATTGCAGGAGAAATTCTGGCGGAAAAGCCTCAAGTCGTGGGATTCTCCTGTTATATCTGGAATATTCGCCACGTCCGGGAGATCGCCGTCCTCCTGCGGGAAAAGGTTCCGGATTTGATCCAAATCTGGGGGGGGCCGGAAGCGGGCGCAACGGCTGAAGCTTGTCTGGAAAACGGCGCTCATTATGTCCTGCGGGGAGAAGGGGAGCTGGCATTGCCCGCTTTTTTGCAGGCGCTGCAAAAGGGGGGCGATTTAGCGGATGTTCCCGGGTTGATCTGGCGTCAGGATAGCCGGTTGAAAATCAATGCGCCGGCGCCCTTTTTCGACCTCTCAGTTCAGCCTTTCCCCTATGATAAGGCGGACCTGGAAGTTTTAGAAAACCGTATCGTATACTACGAAAGCAGCCGCGGCTGTCCTTTTGGTTGTCATTTTTGTCTTTCTGCCACCGAGCCGCCCCGCTACCGCAAGCTGTCACTGGTCTGTGACGATCTTGCGGTTTTTCTCGACAGTAAAGTCCGGCAAGTGAAATTTATCGACCGTACCTTCAATGCGCAATCCCGGCGCACGGAAGAGATTCTAAGCTATTTGCTGGAGCATTACCGACCTGGCATCAATTTTCATTTGGAAATTGAGCCTTCTTTGCTCAGTGATGCTATTTTGGATCTATTGTCGAAAATGCCCTTAGGCTTTATTCAGGTGGAAGCGGGGGTGCAAAGCACCAATCCCCGGGTTTTAGCCAATATTGGCAGGCATTTCAAAAGAGAGATTTGGGAAAGCTATTTAAAACGGCTGATTGCCGCGGATAATATTCATGTGCATTTGGATATTATTGCCGGACTGCCGGAAGAAGATTATCCTTCCATACAACAGACCTTCAACGATTTGTATGCGCTGTATCCCCATTATTTGCAGTTGGGGTTCTTAAAGATTTTACCCGGCACCCCCCTGGCCGATACCGCAAAAGCGTGGGGACTGACCTGGGAAGCGGACGCTCCCTATGTGGTGACTCAGAGCCCCTGGCTATCGGATGAGGCCTGGCAAGAGCTGAAATGGGTGGATCACGCTTTAAATAAGCTGTATAACAGCGGGAACTTTGTTTTGACCTTGCGGCGGGCGGCGGAATTGTGGCCCGGCAGCGCTTATGATTTTTATCTTGCCATGGCCCAAGAGGGTTTGGGCAAAATCAAACGGGTAAACCGTCTCTATGAGGCGCTTTGGAACTTTTTGGAGGGAAATCTGCCCGGCGGCGGCTGGCGGCATTGGCTGCGCCTGGATTGGTACCACCGATTCGGTAACGAACCGCTGCCGGAAGCTTTGGCATATGGGGCAGCTTCCGCGGATTTATTAAAATGCTGCCAAGAGGAGATCCTGCGTCTGCGTCCCGATATGGCGGATGTGCCCAGGCATAAGTGGCACAATCATTTTCTGGCCGCCCTTTTCCCAGTAGCAGTCATAAAAGAAACCGGTATCAACACCGAAACAATAAAAGAAATAAAGGATACAAAAGAAATAAGAGAAATAAGGGAAAAAGGGCAATCCCCAAGGATTAATGCACCGGCTGATTTACCAGAAAAGAAAAGAGCATCAGAGGATGACGCTATCTTCCTTTTGCAGCTGGACCGGCCGCAGGGTATCCGGCAAAGCTTTACCGTGACGCCCTTGCAGTCGGTGGCACTGGAAAATGTTGCTGGACAATCTGTACAAAACGGGATATAATGTTTTTGAAAAACTTTTAGGAGGACAATAATATGACTGACATTCGCGTATCGGAAATTGATTTTACAGATGAGAGCAATCTGTTTTTGCTGCCGGTGAATACCTCCAACCGTCATCTGCATCTAAGCCAGGCAGACTTAGCGACACTGTTTGGCTCCGGTTATGAGCTTACGCATATGAAGGATCTGACCCAACCCCAACAATTTGCCAGTAAAGAAATGGTTCAGGTTGTAGGTCCTAAGGGGGCGATTGAGATGCGGGTATTGGGTCCTGTCCGCAAAGCAACCCAGATAGAATTGGCCCAAACCGACGCCCGCAAGATCGGTATCAAAGCCCCCATCCGGGAATCGGGTAAACTGGAAGGCAGTGCCGGTATTGTTTTGGTAGGGCCGAAAGGTTCGCTCATTTTAAAACAAGGCTGCATTATCGCGGCCCCTCATGTGCATCTGCATACCAACCAAGCCAAAGAACTGGGGTTTTCTGATAATGACCGGGCGGATCTTTATATCCAAGGGGAAGGGAAATCCCTGGTACTCCAGGATGTTGTAGTTCGAGTGGGCGAATTGCACGAAAAAGACATTCATCTGGATACCGATGAAGCCAATGCCGCCCGTGTGCCAAACGGCGGTAAAGCTTTGGTTGTGAAAGTCGGCAAATAACGGTCAGCCTTCAATAATAATATTTAAAAAGACAGGAAAGCTTCAGTTCCTGTCTTTTTTTATCAAAGGATTTAGGGGCTTGCTTGATCCCGCCTCAACGATATGGCAATAGGCATCTAAGGCAATGCTGTCGTGATTTTAGCAGATCCTTTATTAACCACGGTTTCCGGTTAAAATACAAAAGAGTAAGAATTTAATCTTACTCCTTTTGTGTTTCAAGCTCTTATGGTTTTGTCATAAAAATTAGACGTCATTTCTGCGGAACAAAAAGCTGATGCTCCATAAGCCGCACAGGCCGACCAGCGCATATATGATTCTGCTGATGGGGGCGGCTTGCCCGCCGAAAATGGCGGCGACCAGATCATAGCGGAAGAAACCGATAAGGCCCCAGTTGAGGGCACCAATAATAACAAGAATCAGAACGATTTTATCCCAAGCGGAGAGTTTTATCATGATTGCACCTCCTTTCATGATGGATATTATGGTATAATATAGAATAAAATATTCCAAAGTTAACAGTTACCTGGAAATTTGTAAATAATATGAAAGCTGTGATATGATATGCAAGCAATTTGGCTTTATTACCTCATTACCAATGGACTTAACTTTTTAATGATGGGCTTGGATAAATTTTACGCGGTGCGCGGCTTTTGGCGCATTCCGGAAAAATGGCTGCTGCTTTGTGCTTTGCCCGGCGGCGGCATTGGCGGATTTCTGGGTATGGGAATTTTCCGGCACAAGATCCGTAAGCCCAAATTCTGGCTTGGTTTCAGCGCCGCGCTATTATTACATATCGTCTTATGGATCCTATGGGCATATGAGATTTTATAAAAAGGGAGCGCCTTTATGCGTGTTTATGCCATTTCTGATTTACACCTATCTTTTGACAGGCCGGTGATTGCCGGTGACTGGGAGCATATCTCCCAATACAAGCCCATGGAGGTTTTTGGCAGGCACTGGGCGGATCATCCCCGGCGCTTGTACGAAAACTGGTGCGACGCCGTATCCCCGGAAGATTATGTTCTGGTAGCCGGAGATATTTCCTGGGGTTTAAAGCTCTCGGAATGCCGCTATGATTTTGATTTTATCCGGCAGCTGCCAGGCCGTATTGTTTTGGGTCGCGGTAATCATGATTATTGGTGGCAGGGGCAAAAGAAGGTTGTGGCGGCTTTGCCGGAAAATGTCATTCCCCTGCATCACCAGGCTTATGCTTTGGGCGGCCGGACCATTTGCTCCACGCGCGGCTGGACATGCCCCGGCAGCAAGGAATATCATAGCGAGGACGAGGTCATTTACCGCCGCGAGCTGGTTCGTTTGGAGATGGCTTTGCAGGAGGGCGCCCAATTAGGCGGCGAACAGGTGGTGCTTTTCCATTTCCGGCCCACCAATGAAAAAATGGAAAAAAGCGGTTTTATCGAACTGATGGAGACTTATGGTGTGACAAAATGTATTTACGGGCATCTGCACGGGGAAGACAGCACCAGCCATTTGCCGGAGGAAAAATGGGGGATAGAATTCCGCTTGACCAGCGCGGATTTTTTACAATTTAAACCCCTGTATCTGTGGGAGGAAAAATAATGTTTTTACCCATGAGCCGGGCGGAAATGTCCCGGTTGGATTGGCATTACGTGGATTTTTTGTTGATTTCGGGGGATGCCTATGTGGATCATCCCTCTTTTGCCGCCGCCATCATCGGCCGGTGGCTGGAACATTTGGGCTACCGAGTGGGCATCATTGCCCAGCCCGATTTTAAAGACGCAGCCTCCGTCACTGTCTTGGGACGGCCCCGCTACGGTATTCTGATTGCCCCAGGCAACCTGGATTCCATGCTGAATCTTTATACCGCCGCCAAAAAGCCCCGGCGGCAGGATGCTTACAGCCCCGGCGGCAAGGCGGGCAAACGTCCGGAACGGGCGGCCATCGTTTACAGCCGCCTGGCCAAAGCAGCTTATCCCGACCTGCCGGTGATTGTTGGCGGCATCGAGGCCAGTCTCAGGCGGTTTGTGCATTATGATTTCTGGGACGACGCTTTGCGCCCTTCCGTTTTGGAGGAAAGCGGCGCCGATCTCCTGATCTACGGCATGGGGGAAAAGCCCCTGGCGCTGCTGGCGGATGCCCTTTCCCACGGCAAAAAGATCGGTGAGTGCCAGGAGATTCGGGGTACCTGCTATCTGACGGAAGAAGCCCCCGCCGAGGGAGAACTGGAGATCCCCGGTTTCCAAAAATGTCTGGAGCGGAAAAAAGAGTTTGCCCAGGCTTTCCGCATCGCGGAAGAAGAACAAAATTATTATGATGGTAAGCGCCTATGGCAAAAGCAGAAAAACAGTTATTTGGTACAGAATCCGCCGCCGGCCCCTCTTACCACAGCCGAGATGGACGAGATCTACGAATTGCCTTTTGCCAGAACCTGGCACCCCAGTTATGATCCATCAGGCGGCGTGCCCGCCTTGGCGGAGGTGGAATATTCCATTTTGTCGCACCGGGGTTGTTTCGGCAGTTGCTCTTTCTGTGCCATCGGTTTTCACCAGGGCAGAATCATCCAAAACCGCAGCGACGCCTCGCTGCTGCGGGAAGCGGCCCTTTTGAGCAAAAGCCCCGGCTTCAAAGGCTATATCCATGACGTGGGAGGCCCCACTGCTAATTTCAGAGGGCAGGGCTGCAGCCGCAGCAAAGAATTCGGTCCTTGCCGGAAACGGCAATGCATGTGGCCCGAACCCTGCAAACAGCTGAAACCGGATCACAGCGCCTATGGCAAGCTTTTGGCGGAGATGGCGACGATTCCCGGCATCAAAAAGGTTTTTATCCGTTCCGGACTACGCTATGATTATCTTATGCTGGAAAAGAACCAACAGTTCTTGAGCCAGCTTTGCCAAAACCATATCAGCGGCCAGCTGAAGGTGGCGCCGGAGCACAACAGTCCGGCGGTCTTAGCCGCCATGGGCAAATCCGGTTGGCCGGTCTACCGCCGCTTCGGCAAATTATATCAGGAGACCAATGAGAAGATTGGCAAACGTCAGTATCTGGTACCCTATTTTATCGCCGCCCATCCTGGCTCTACGATGAAAGATGCCATCGCTTTGGCGGAGGCCATGCGGGACGAGGGTTGGCAGCCGGAGCAGGTTCAGCTTTTTATCCCCACACCCGGCAGCCGCAGCACTTGCATGTATTATTGCGGCATGGATCCCCGCACTATGGAATATATCTATATTCCCAGAAGCGATAAGGAACGTAACGCCCAGCGCGCGCTTTTGCAGTTCCGCGATCCGAAAAACTGGCCCGTGGTGCGCCAGGCTCTTTTGGAGGCGGGGCGGAGCGACTTGATCGGCAAAAGCAAGCAATGTCTGGTTCCTCCTGGAGATGTGGCCGGTGGTTGGACGGGAACAAAAAAGCCGCAAGGCGGCGTCAAAGAGCAGAAGATACAACAAGAGCAAAAAACGCAACAGCGAGAAGCGAAAGAACCAAAAGCACAGAAAGAAAATAGAGAAAAGCAGCCGCAGCCGGCAAAAAAAGCGAACAAGCCGGAGAAGCCCGAAAAGAGTGAGAAGAAGGGAAAACCTTCTAAAAAAAGCAAGAATGCCGAGACCGCAAAAATACCCAAAACCCGAAAAACGCCCATGGCCGAACGGCAGGAGAGCGCAGGTCATGCCTTTGCCAAATTTGATAAATCCGCCATGTATGGCAAACCGGCAAAAAAAGCGGCTTCCGCCGGATTAGCCAAAGGCGGCAAGCCTTCTGACAAAGGGCATTCCCTCGAAAAACTCGAAAAAACGGCAAATAAGGGGAATCCACATAAAGGAAAACAGCTTGCCATGAAGGAAGCAGGAAAACCCAAACCTACAAGCGAAAAGAAACGTATGGGGAACGGCAAAAAAGACAAGCCCGGCGGCAAAGCAAAAAAATAGCGCCGACTGACGGTTGTCGCTTAAAGTATAAGCGGGTATAAGCGGGATAAACAGAATTAAAGGCGGAAAGGAATCTTTTTCATGATCTACGGTGTGGGAACGGATATCGTTGAAATCGGCCGTATCACGGTCATGATTAGCAAGCATAAACAGTTTGTGGAAAATATCTATACAAAGGCGGAGGCGGCTTATTGCCAAAAGCAGGGACTGCCTTCCTTTGCCGGGCGCTTTGCCGCCAAAGAAGCGGTAGTGAAGGCTTTGGGTCATGGCATGAACGGCTGGAGCTTCCGGGATGTGGAGATTCTCTCAGATGCTGCGGGCAAGCCTTTGGTTTGCTGTCACCGTCAGGCGGCGGCGTACTGCCGGGAACAAAATATTGCAAAAATCCACGTATCCATCTCCCATAGCCGGGAGTTGGCCATTGCTTATGCAGTGGCCGAACAAAATATTTTTGACCACGGAATCCAGGATTGATTGAAAAGGGGGGTTCTGAATGCGTTTATTAACAGGAGAAGAAATGCGGCGGCTGGATCGTATCGCTATGAAGGATTTTGGCATTCCGGGAATGGTATTGATGGAAAATGCCGGAGGCGCCTTAGCCGGAAGAGCGGTAGAACTGCTGGATCATCGGCCCCAGGGCAAACGGGTGGCCGTTTTTGCCGGGAGCGGCAATAATGGCGGTGACGGCTTGGTAGCCGCACGCCATCTCTATAATGCGGGGGTGGACGTACGGATTTTTCTTTTGGGAGAAAAAGAAAAGTTAACTGGTGACGCCGCTTTGAATTGGGAGATCGCCGCAAAAATGGGACTGCGCCGGCAAAGCATTCTGGCGGAAGAAGACGCCAATATTTTGAAGGTAGCCCTTTTGAATAGCCATTTAGTTATAGATGCCATATACGGTACCGGCTTCCGTGGAGAAGTGCAGGGAGCCGCCGCCTTTGTCATCCGGCTGATTAATGAAAGCGGTCAGCTGGTCTTGTCGGCGGACGTTCCCTCCGGCATCTATGCCGACAACGGTAAAATCGGCGGTACCGCTGTGAAAGCTACCGCCACTCTGAGTTTTGGCTGGGGCAAGCCCGGGTTGTTTCTGACTCCCGGCAGCGATTATGCCGGCTGTGTCACAGTAGCGGATATCTCTCTGCCCCGGGATCTGGTAGCCGACCTGGATAAACGTTATGAATATTTGGACGCCGCCTTCTGCAAGCCTTGGTTGAAGCCGCGTCAACGGGACAGTCACAAAGGAGATTACGGTCATGTCTTGATTGTGGGAGGCAGCCGGCGGATGCCGGGCGCTCCCATTCTGGCGGCCCGGGGCGCGATGGCAGCCGGAGCAGGCCTGGTAACGGTAGCGGCTCCCCAGGAGACCCTCCAAGCGATGGCCATTTCTTTGCCGGAGGCCATGGGGCTGCCGCTGCCCACGGACGACGAAGGAAATATTTTGGCGGAAGCGGCCGATAAAGTATTGTCTTTTGCGGAAAAGAAGGTTATTGTATTAGGGATGGGGCTAGGCAAAGCCGCCACCACCCGGGAATTCGTTTACCGTATTTTACCCCGTGTTCCCGTTTCCGCGGTAGTGGATGCCGATGGGCTTTCCGCCTTGGCGAAAGCACCCAAGCCCCAGGAGGATTGGGCAAAACCTTTGATTTTTACGCCGCACCCCGGCGAAATGGCCCAGCTGATGTCGACGGAGGCTAAGCGTGTGCAGGAAAACCGCCTGTATATGGTGGAAGAGGCTGCAAGAGCCTATCGAGGCATCATGCTCTTAAAGGGGGCCGCCACCTTAATCAGCGACGGGAAAAAGTATCTGTATATCAATGGCAGCGGCAATCCCGGCATGTCCACCGGCGGCAGCGGCGACGTTCTTTCCGGCATCATCGGCGCTTTGCTGGCTCAGGGGATGCCTCCCGTTGTGGCGTCTGGCGTAGGGGCGTGGCTCCACGGCGCGGCGGGCGATCGTGCCGCGGCGGCTTTGGGGGAAGCTTCCATGACCGCCATGGACATCGTGCGGTTTTTCCCCCAAGTGCTAAAAGAAATGGTGGAAGCATTATAACATTTCGTAAAAAAGTTGAACGAAGAATGAAGAATGAAGAATGAACCCAATTCACCTTGTCAGGAGGCAAATTTATGAATGTATCAGGGTCGGTACCTCGGCCGGCATGGATAGAAGTTGATTTGGCGGCGATGACCAATAATATTCAGGAGATCCGCCGTATTACCAAAAAAGGCACCGCCATCATGGCAGTGGTCAAAGCCAATGCATATGGACACGGGGCGGAACAGATCGCCTTTACCGTGCTGGATCATGGGGCGGACCGTTTGGGTGTGGCTACCCTTGGCGAGGGAGTCTCCCTGCGGCTGGCCGGGGTCATGGCGCCTATTTTGGTTTTAGGCTGGGTGGCGCCGGATCAGGCTGAGATCGCCATTAAATACAATATCACACAAACGGTGTTTACATATGAAGCGGCGCGCGCCATCTCTGAAAAAGCCATGGAGCGCAACAAAAAAGCAACCATCCACATCAAAGTGGACAGCGGTTTCGGACGCATCGGTTTTTTGCCCAACAGCCAGTCGGTAGACGATATTTGCCGCATCCTTGCTTTGCCTGGCTTATATGTGGAGGGCCTTTATACCCATTTCTCCTGTGCCGATATACCGGACTTAAGCTATACCAGAAAGCAGCTGGCGATCTTCATTGATTTTGTGGATAAGCTGCGGGCCAGAGGCCATGTGATTCCCATGCTCCATGCCGCCAACAGTGCCGCTTTGGTTAATATGCCGGAAACCCATTTCGATATGGTGCGTCCCGGGATGATCATTTACGGTCACTATCCCACGGAAGATGTGAATCACGACCTGATGCGCATCATTCCCGCTTTGTCGGTAAAGGCGCGGGTCTCTTATGTCAAAACATTGCCTGCCGGCAGCGGTATCAGCTATGGTAACAGCTTTGTCACGCGGCGGGAAACCATTGTCGCCTCCTTGCCCATCGGTTACGGCGACGGCTACAGCCGTCGGTTTTCCAATGTGGGAACGGTGCTGATCCGGGGCAAACGCGTGCCCATCATCGGCAATATCTGCATGGATCAGCTGATGCTGGATGTTACCGATTTAGGCGGCGCGGATATCGGCGAGGAGGTCGTGGTCATTGGTTCCCAGGGCGACGACCGCGTTACCCTGGAGGAAATGGCGGAGTTGGATGGCACCATCAATTATGAGGTGGTTTGTATGCTAAGCGAGCGTCTGCCCCGCATCTACTTAAACGGTAAATAAAAGTCATTCCATAAAATGACATCATAAAAATAAAAAATTTGTCCCGGTACAGGTATAAAAATGACTTGTCCGGGGCAATTTTTTATTGCAAGTTCATTTTTATGGGAGGCGAAGTTATGGACCTTCATCGGGGTGAAATATTTTTTGCGGAACTTAGCCCGGTACAGGGCTCGGAGCAGGGAGGCAATCGGCCTGTTTTGGTGGTGCAAAATGACATTGGCAATCATCATAGTCCGACCACCATCATCTTACCTATTACATCTAAAGTAAATAAGAGCAGGCTGCCTACCCATGTAGATCTTGCCGCCAACGAATGCGGCCTTTCCAGAGATTCCATCATTTTGGCAGAACAGGTGCGCACCATCGATAAGGCAAGATTGCAGCAAAAGGTGGCGGAACTGCCGCCTCAGGCCATGGAGCGGGTGGACAAAGCGCTGGGCATCAGCATGGGTATTTTGTCATAATAAGATGAATAAGATGAAACGGTAAGTAAACGTAAAAGGGGAATTGTAAAACTCAACTAATATAAAACTAAAGGCGGAGCTTTTTTAAAAAAGCTCCGCCTTTAGTTTTAGGAATAACCTCAAAAGAGGTCGTTCTAAATACAATCATGTGCTAAGCGGGTGGATATTTATTTTATTTATTCTTGGAACCTCTTTTGTTTTTTTGCCAGATTGCTTTGGAAGACATGGGGAAGCTCGGTGATGAGAACACCGGCAAAGATCAATGCGGCGCCCAAATAGCCCAGAGGACGCAAGGTTTCCCAAATGGCAAGATAGGCGAAAAAAGCGGCAGAGACCGGCTCCAGGGAGTAAATAACGGCAATGTGAGAGGGAGTGGTATACTTTTGCGCGAATACTTGTAGAATGAAGCAGACCGCCGTACAAAAAACGCTCAAAAGCAGCACGTCCCGCCAAAGGCCGGCAGTTTGGGGCAAGACGGGATCTTCGAAAAGAAAAGAAAATACCATCCCTAAAAGGCCGGCAAAGCCCAGCTGCAAAACACCGAGGCAGATGCTGTCGCATTGTTTTGCCACTTTTGAGGTATAAAGAATATGACAGCTATAGACCAACGCCGTGCCGATACAGATGATGTCGCCGCCGTTTAAGGCGAGGCTTTTGTTCAGAGTCAGAAAGCCGATGCCGATCATGGCCACGAAAGCGCCCCACACCGCACTCCTCCCGGGTCGCTGCTTCAAAAGGAAAGCGCTGATAAATGGTACAAAAATCACCGTCAGGCTCACCAGAAAGCTGGAATTGGCGATGCTTGTTTTACTGACGCCCCAATTCAGTAAGGAGTACATAATAAAAAGCAAAAAGCCTAAGATGACCGACTCTTTTAGCGTCTTCTTGTCAAGGCGTCTGAGCTTGGGCAATAAGACGAGAGCGGCAAAAAGAAAGGCCAGAGAAAAACGCAATGCGACAAAATTAAAAGGCGCCAAGGATGCGGTGCCCGATTTGGTGAACACATATGAACTGCCCCAGCCCAAGGTGACGAAGATCATCATGATATCCGCCTTCAAGCCTTTGGACATTGGATCATCCCCTTATCGGCAAAGTTTTGAGTATGGAGGATTTTAGGTACGCCCTTATGAGCGGCCGACTCTAATTTACATTTTGCATGCTGTTTTGTTATCTATGTCTATTTCGGAAAAATCGCGGTATTTTCCCAAACGAAAAATGCTTTTTCAAACAACGCCGACTGTTTCAGATATACATACCGCAAATATCATTATACAGGGAAATCACGAAGAAGTATAGGAATCTTTCAAAAAATCGGGCAGATCGATTGCCTCGTCAAATTTCTTTTGGCAGGCTATTGACAGGCAAGGGGGGAAAGGTTATTATTAGTAATAGATATCGATTATTAATATTGTTAAGGAGGGAAGCGTATGGATAAAGCTGCACTGTATCAGTTAAGCTATGGCGTTTATATTTTAGGCGTCAAAAATGGGGAGAAACGAAGCGGCTGTGTGGTTAATACCGTGATGCAGGTGACTTCCAATCCGCCCCGGGTTACCACCGCCGTGTCCAAGGAAAATAATACACATGACATGATCGCGCAAAGCGGTATGTATACCGCCGCCGTTTTGGGGCAGGACGTTCCCATGGAGTTGATCGGAAAATTCGGATTTAAAAGCGGGCGGGATACCGATAAATTCCAGGGTGTCAATTACCAGTTGGACAGCAGGGGCATTCCTTTTGTTACCGATTCCGCTTTGACGGTATTAAGCTGCCAAGTGGTGGATAAGATCGATCTGGGCAGTCATACCCTTTTTGTTTCCGAAGTAGTGGACGGTCAGGTTCTGGCCAAGGGCGAGCCCATGACTTATGCTTATTATCATAATGTGAAGAAAGGCACCGCACCCAAAGCCGCGCCGACTTACCGGGAAGAAACAGCGGAAATATCTGTCAAAGCAGAGCCTGCCAAAGCCACGGCCAGCGAATTCAAAGGGTGGAGGTGCACCGTTTGCGGCTATATTCACCCGGATGAAGAGTTCCCGGAAGGTTTTGAATGTCCTATTTGTGGTCAGCCCAAAGAAGTTTTTGTACGGCTGTAAATTTTTTAACTGATAAAGAAGTTATGGAAGCATAATAGGAAAAGCCTGCCGTAAAATAAAATATGGCAGGCTTTTTTGATGCAAGCATAGCTTTTCTTTGATACAAAATGCTTAACTTAAAATAAAGCGTAAAATAATAATAAAAAGATTTAAATTTATGAACCAAATAAGCATTTTGATATTGCTGTGGGAAGCAGAATAAAACGGAATAAATAAAACGGAATAAATAAAACGGAATAAAACGGAATAAAACGGAATGATTAAAGCGGAATAAATTTCCGGCGAAGCCTGAGAGTCTAAAACAAAAACGGCGTGCTTTACAGTTGCGTCATAGAGAAGTCCCGGCAGAAAACCGGCTTGTTTCAAATCGGAAAGGAGCGATCTGTATGAAAAAGCCCTTGATCGGCATTACCTGCGGTCTGAACGAACAAGGACGCTATGCCCTGTCTCCGGCTTATGTGGGAGCCGTACGCGCTTCGGGCGGCGAGGCGGTGATCCTACCTCCCGGGGATGAAATCTGTTTGCCGGAGGTGGCCGGGTTGATTTTCTCGGGGGGCGATGATATTGACCCTTTTTTATGGGGCGAAGAGCGTCTGCCGGAATTAAGGCGCCTGGAACCGGAGCGGGACCGCTGGGAGGTGGCTTTGGCGCGGCTGGCTTGGCAGGAGAATTTGCCTGTCCTGGGCATTTGCCGTGGCATGCAGATCATCAACGTAGCCTTAGGCGGCACCTTATGGCAGGATCTTTTGAGCCAGTTGCCGGACGCCTTGCCCCATAGCCCTGAGCATGCTTGGGAGGATGCGGTGCATGAGGTCTTTTTCCCGGAAGCGGTCATGGTCAACAGTCACCATCATCAAGGTGTCCGGGAGCTGGCTACCGCCTTGTCTGTTAAGGCTTTGTCGGCGGATGGGCTGGTGGAGGCCTATTTCGCGCCGGAAAAGAATTTCTTTTGGGGTGTGCAATGGCACCCGGAACGTCTGGTCAACCGGGATCAAGTGGGAATGTGGTTTTTTCAATCCCTGATCCAGGCAGGATATAGGCATTTCATGGCGAAATAAACAATACGCGTAAATACGCGGGAGGGGGATAGAAAATGATAGCCATTATCAATGGTAATGTCATCACCATGGAAGGCATGGAAGGGTCGGAATATCACCGAAAAACGGTGCTGATGGAGAAAGGCAAAATTGCCGCCGTCGGCACGGATATCGCAGTTCCGGCAGGAGCCAAAGTTTATAACGCCCAGGGCAAGACCGTTATGCCGGGCCTGGTGGACGCTCATTGCCATGTTGGTATTTACCAGGATTTGCTTTCCATTGAAGAGCAGCGGGAGGATATGGATGACTGCATCATGCCGCAGCTCCGCACCATTGACGCCATTAACCCAGCGGTCTATTCTTTCGGCGCGGCCAGAGGCGGCGGCGTCACCACCCTGGCCATCAGCCCGGGCAGCAGCCATGTGGTGGGAGGACAGGTCGCGGTAGTGAAATCCGCCGGCAATCTGGTGGATGATATGATATTGCGGGAACCGGCAGCTTTAAAGGTTGCCTTAGGTGAAATATTCTGCCATAAAGGAGTGCGGTGGGAGTCGACGCCCCAGGCTCGGATGCTGGTGGTTTCCAGCCTTCGGGAAGCCTTTATTCAAGCGGAAAACTATGAACGGGAAGACCGCATCACCGATTTGGGCATGGAGGTTCTGCTGCAAGCGGAAAAAGGGCGCATTCCGGTTTATGCTCACGCCCAGCGGGCGGACGATATCATGACCGCCATCCGTCTGGCCAAAGAATTTAGCCTGGATCTGGTGTTGGTTCATGCCACGGAAGCCATGGCTGCCGTGAAGCACATCATTAAAAACGAGATTCCCGTTATTATTGGTCCTCAGGCCATGGAGCCGGCTTCCGATTTGTCGGAGCTGGATTGGCACATCCCCGGCCAGCTGGAAAAAGAGGGTGTGAAAGTGATTTTGTGCAGCAACCACCCTATGGTCTCCGTGGAAGGTCTTTTGCATATTGCCGCTCATGCCCATGAAGCCGGCATGTCCCGGGAAGGTGCGCTCAGGGCGGTAACTATGACACCGGCAGAGATCCTTCGTGTGGAAGATGAAGTAGGCAGCCTGGCGGAGGATAAGCATGGGGATGTTATTGTGGTCAAAGGAGACCCGCTCTCTCTTGATGCTGTAGTAGAGCAGGTCTTTATCAATGGCGAGCAGGTGAAATAAATGAATCTGACCGAATTGGCCCAAAGCTTGACAGGCTGTAAACGCTGTGTTTTGGGGGAGACCCGAACCAATCTTGTTTTTGGCCGCGGCAGTGAAACGGCTACCGTGCTTTTTATGGGCGAAGGGCCTGGCGCGGATGAGGACAAGCAAGGCGTACCTTTTGTAGGCCGGGCCGGGCAATTGTTGGACAGGATCATCGAGGCGGCGGAGCTGCCGGCGGATGATATTTATATCTGTAATGTGGTAAAATGCCGACCGCCGGGCAACCGGTTGCCGGCGCCGCCGGAAATTGCGGCCTGCGCCCCTTTTTGGCAGAAGCAGCTAGAACTGATCCGGCCCGCCATCATTGTCTGTTTAGGCGCTGTAGCGACGCAGACCCTCGTCGACCCGCGCGCTAAGATCACCCAGGTGCGTGGTATTTGGGTGGAAAAAGACGGCTATAAGATCATGCCGACTTTCCATCCGGCGGCTTTGTTGCGGGACGAAAGCAAAAAACGGCCGGTCTGGGAAGATATGAAAAAAGTACGAGATCTTTATTTCACTTTCAAAAGTGGCCGGGAGCTGTGGCCGCCCATCCAATAACCATTTGATATACCTTTTTATTAACAACGGATCTTTTCGCAGGAAAGGTCCGTTTTGCCCTATATATGATCCTTCTTTTTCACTTATTGATAGAATCTTGTATGTATGTATCCAAATAATTTAAATTATTCTTTTGTATGTCAAATAATGCTTTTTTGTTCATTTTTAATAAAACTGGTTTTATTATACAAAAAAATCTTGCAGAAATGTTGACAGGTGTAAAGTGAAGAAATAGAATAAGGACAACAAGTTTTATTTATTGTATGACAGCAAATACCCGGAATGTATTTTGCTTCTTTGTTGAAGCTTGTCATTTGGGCATAAGAGAGATTGGATTCCTATTCAAACCTAGAAAAAACATAAATTAATCACAAATCAGACATTAAAATAGCATGGAGAGAACGTTATTTGATCAAAAGAGGTGAAACTATTTGTGGAAGATTGTGACCCGTTCTCCCGAAGAAACGGTGGAGCTGGGGCGGGTTTTGGGTGCAGTAGCGCCGGCCGGTACCTTGATTGCCGTCAGGGGAGAGATGGGAGCCGGAAAGACCTATTTGGCCAAAGGAATCGGCGAAGGCTTAGAGGTCGGTCAATGCATTACCAGTCCGACATTTAATATTATGAACGAATATATGGGGAGGCTGCCCTTTTATCATATGGATCTTTACCGGCTCGGTAATGATGCTGATTTATCCGATCTGGGGCTGGATGAGTATTTCTATGACCGGGGTGTTGTTTTAGTGGAGTGGCCGGAGCTCTTGGGTGAAGCGCTTCCTTCCCGGCATATTTGGATCAATATGTGGAAATGCTATGATTATGATGGCAACGAATGGCGGCAGATCGAGCTGGACACCATAGGGGCTCCGGCACCCTGGCTGGAGGAGGTCCTGACGGAATATGCGTATATTATCCATTGACACCGCCACATCGGTAACGGGCGCGGCCATTGCTGATGAAAACGAGCTTTTAGCCGTTAGTTGTCTTAACGTGGGAAAAACTCATTCCCAACGGTTTTTGCCTATGGTATCCGCCATGTTGGAAGGTGCCGAATTAAGTTTAGCGGATATTGATGCTTTTGCCGTAACTGTCGGGCCCGGTTCTTTTACTGGCCTTAGGATTGGCATTGCGACAGCAAAGGCATTTTGCCACGCTTATCACAAGCCGGCCGTTCCGGTTTTGACGCTGGATGCTTATGCATATCAAGGCAGGGGATTGTCGGATTGGATTTGTCCGGTGCTGGACGCCAGGAAGAACGAGGTCTATTGCGCTCTCTATGACGGCGCCGGAAACTCTGTTCTGGCTCCGGATGCCTTAACGCCGCAAGCCCTGGGCGCGGCCCTTGCCCAAAAAGCGGGAACTGTTCTTTTCTTAGGCGATGGCGTGATTCCCAGTCAAGAGATCTTGCAGGATGCTTTAGGCGGGCGTTACCGGTTGATGCCGCCGGAAAAGCGGTTGTTTATGGCGGATGCTGCGGCGCGCTTGGGTGTACAAAAGTTTTTAGCGGGAGAAAGGGTGGATGCTTTGGCATTGCAGCCTTTTTATCTGCGTGTCTCCGAGGCGGAAAAGAAGCGATTGAAAGTCCTCTGACCAGGCAATAGATTCGTTAGGCAGGTGCCGATTCGCAGGGAACGGCATATTCATTTGCTGAAGAGTAGAAGCAATGGATAACAAAAAATACGGTTATGAAACACATGCACTGGGATTCCTTGCACCTCTTTGGGGTTTGGGAAAGGTTGGATTTTACAGCAAGAAGAAGGGAACGCATTGAGCGAGTTTGAACTGGTTACTTTAACAGACGCCTATATTGATGATATGATGGCCATTGAGACGGCTTCTTTTTCTGCGCCCTGGAGCCGTCAGTCTTATGTGAATGAATTGACCAAGAACCCCTTAGCTTATTATATCGGCTGTGTGAGCGGCGGTTCTCTTTGGGGTTATGCCGGCGTATGGCTCATTTTGGATGAGGGGCATATCAGCAATGTGGCGGTGCATCCAAAAAAACGGGGACAGGGCATCGGCGAGGCAATGCTCCGTCTATTAATGGCAAACTGCATGAAACGGGGCTGCATGACCATGACTTTAGAGGTACGGACTTCCAATCTCGCCGCCATCCATCTTTATGAAAAACTGGGGTTTCGGCCTACAGGCCGGCGTCCTCACTATTATAGCGATAACGGAGAGGATGCTCTGATTTATTGGGTATCTATGGGGGAAAAAGCGTGAGCATTAAAATATTAGCAATGGAAAGCAGCTGTGATGAAACAGCGGCGGCAGTGGTGACGGAAGGGCCCAGGGTCTTATCCAATGTGATCTCTTCCCAGATTGCGGTGCACCGGCCTTATGGCGGCGTGGTGCCGGAGATTGCTTCCCGGAAGCATCTGGAAGCAGTGGTTCCCGTAACGGAGCAGGCATTGCGGGACGCGGCGCTGGATTTTCAGGACATAGACGCCATAGCGGTTACCCAGTGCCCGGGGCTGATCGGTTCTCTTTTGGTGGGAGTCTCCTATGCCAAAGCTTTAAGCATGGCATTAAAAAAACCCCTGATCGCGGTACATCATTTGGAAGGACATATGCTGGCGGCTTTTTTGGACAATCCTGGGCTGCAATTTCCATTTTTGGCATTGGTGGTTTCCGGTAGCCATAGTGGTCTGATTCATGCCAAAGCCTTCGGTGAATACCGCCTTTTGGGTCAGAGCCGGGATGATGCGGCAGGAGAGGCTTTTGATAAAATTGCCCGGGCCCTGGGTCTGCCTTATCCCGGCGGTCCGGCTATTCAGGAAGCGGCGGAGACGGGCAAAGCGATCTATAATTTTCCCCGTGCCTGGCTGCCGGAAAGTTATGATTTCAGCTTCAGCGGCCTGAAATCCGCCGTCTTAAACTTTTTAAACCAGAAGAAGATGAAGGGTGAGACGTACCGCATCGAGGATGTGGCGGCTTCCGCCCAGGAAGCCATTGTGGAGGTTTTGGCCGGCAAAGCAGTGCAAGCTGCCCACGACCTGGATCTGGATACCATCGTTCTTTCCGGAGGGGTTGCCGCCAACGGGCGGTTGCGCCGGGTATTGCAGGAAACAGCGGGACAAAAACGGGTGTTGTATCCCTCACCCATCTTTTGTACCGATAATGCGGCGATGATCGGTTATGTCGGTTTGCAAAAGTTCCTGCGGCGGGAATTTGCCGGCCTGGATCTCAATGCCAAGGCAACGGCGCCTATTTATTTTCATGGATGACATGGGAAATAGCAAATAAGAGGGAGCTTGCCAAAAAAATAAAGAAAACCGGAGATTTCATAAAGATGACCAAGAGGATGCAATAAGCTTGTATGAGGTTGAAATGAAAAATGAAATGAAAAGTGAAATGGTAACTGAAATGCAGACTGAAACAAGAGCTGCGATGAAACAAGAGCTGCGGCGGCAGATGTTGGCGGCGCGTAAAGCCATTTCCCCGGAAGACCGGGGCCGTTGGAGTGCGGAAATCGTACGGCGTTTGGCATCCCTTCCTTCGGGGGAAGCGGCAAACATTATTTTTGCTTATATGCCCATCGGCAAGGAAGCGGATATCACAGGTATTTTCCCTATTCTCTGGGAGCGGGGGCAGCAGGTGGCCGTACCGGTCTGTTTGCCCGATCAGCCGGGAATCATGAAAGCGGCTCTTTTGCTGCCGGAAATGCTTTCCGCCATGGAGCCAGGGATGATGCACATCCCGGAGCCGCCTGATAAAAAGTATCTGGATCCCGTAGAGATCGATCTGGTTTTGGCTCCCGGTGTTGCCTTCGATAAACGAGGCGGGCGCATCGGTTACGGCGCCGGCTACTATGACCGGTTGCTGCCGGCTATGCGGAAGAATGTTCCGGTCATCGGCGTATGTTATGATATGCAGGTGGTAGAAGATACCTATGCGGATGTCTGCGATATGGCAATGACCTCTTTGTGTACAGAAAAAAATTTTTATGATTGTAACAAATACTTTAGGTGGATAAAGACAGACTTCGACAAATAATTGACAGAAAATAAGAAAATTTGATTCCATTATTAGCACAAATTGGTAAAATTTGTTAATATAGTGATTTAATAGGGAATCGTGTCGATTTTTACGGGAAGGATTTTTCTTTTGAATGGTGAAAAAAAACTAGTACCACATAATTGGGGAGGCGCATTATGGGTTACTGCAATCATAGGACAACAACTGGTACCGCAGATATTACCTCTCAGGATGCCTTGTTATGCCTACAGGAGGAAGTGGAAAGCGCAGTTCGTTTTTATTATGACACCCTCTCTGTTTTATCCCATGCCGCCTTTATATTAGATAAAAATGGAAACATCAAATACGTGAATAGCTGTGCCGCGGATTTACTGAAGCTATCACGTGCGGATATCATTGGAAAAGAGTTTGACCGGCGCCTCCTGGGCCGATTCTCTCTTTCTTTAGCGCATGAATTGTTGTCCGCGGCTTATAGTGCTTTGTGCATGGGCGTTACATGCAAGAAGCTGGTTTTAGGCGGCATGGTGAACGAGGAGCGCTTTGTGGGAGAACTGACCGTAGGCAGCCTGCGTGACAAAAAGGGTGCTCTAAGAGGCGCTTTTCTCCTGTTGGAGGAAAAAACGCAGATGGTGTTGATGGAAGAAACCTTGTCCAAAACCTCTTTGCTGGACCGGGCAGGGGCAGTGGCCGTAGGCGCCTCTCATCAATTGCGTAATTATTTACAGAGTGTGCGCAGTATCTTTCAGTTGATGGAATTTAAGCGACGTGACGATCTTGTTTTCAGGGAATACAGCAGTATGGTTTATGAAGAGTTGGATGGGGCCAATAAGATCCTTACCCAGTTGCTTCATATCTCCCGTTGGCAGGATCTGCGGCTGGCTCCTTTATCCGTCAACGAAATGTGCCATGAAGTGGCACAATTAATGCGCGTAGCTGTGACCAACCACGATATTTTGGTTGAAGAGGAATATAGTGAGGATATCCCTCTTTTGACGTTGGATTATTTCCGCATGAAGCAGGTAATTGTCAATTTGATCAGCAATGGCGTGGACGCGCTGCAAGGCAAAGGTACCATTCGAATTCTGACCAAATATGATTTTAATCTTAATCAGGCGGAAATTTCTGTAATAGACAACGGTGTCGGCATGGATGAAGATACTTTAAAAAAGATACGGGCGCCTTTTTATACCACAAAAGAAAAGGGCAGCGGCATCGGCTTGGCGGTATGCCGCCGTATGCTGGCGGATCAGGGTGCTTATTTAAAAGTTGACAGCACCTTTGGGAAAGGCAGCACCTTTACCATTGTGATACCGGAGCCGGAAGGAGCAGCCTCTGTGAAACCCTTGATGCCTTTGGATGAAGCGGAATAAGCGAGTGCAAGTCCTTTCAATGTTTCACGCATCCGGAGCCGACTCTTCTTGCATAAGCAGAAGCGATGTAGTAAAATATATAGAAAGGCTGCTTCCAGCTGGAAGCAGCCTTTCTATATCAGATATTTCATGTCTAATCTAAAAGTCAAAGATGAAGCCGGAAAAAGAGAAACCGGAAATAAGGAAACGGAAATAAGGAAATAGAGAAAAAAGATAGGAGTGGTTGGGATGGATCGGGAGATCATTGAGGCCGTATTGGCCAAAGCAGACGCCAATCATAAACTTGCCTGTGCCGATGCTTGGGCGCTGGCGGAGGAATTACAGGTGAGCCTAGGGGCGGTGGGACAAGCCGCCCAAGCTTGCGGTATCAAGATAACCCGTTGCCAATTGGGTTGCTTTTAGGAGGCGCCATGTTAGTTGATACTTGGGGCAGAGAAATTACTTATCTACGGATCTCCGTCACGGATAAATGCAATTTGCGCTGCCGATACTGTATGCCGGAAGAAGGCGTGGACAAACTGGATCATGGCGCGGTTTTAACCATTGAGGAGATGTACCGCATGGCCTCCCTCTTTGTCAAAGCGGGGATAGACAAAATCCGTATTACAGGTGGCGAACCTTTGGTACGGAAAGGTATTATTACCTTTGTGGAAGATCTGCATAAATTGCCGTTGCAAGATCTCAGCATGACCACCAACGGGACATTGCTTGCCGGTATGGCGGCTCAGCTGAAAGCCGCCGGATTGGACCGCATTAATATCGGTATAGACAGCGTCAACGAAACCACTTATGCCAATGTGACCCGCGGCGGCAGTTTGAAAGAGGCTTTGGCAGGGCTTTCGGCCGCTTTGGAAGCGGGACTTGACCCGGTGAAAATCAATGCCGTGGTGATGCGGGGCAGCAATGACCAAGAGCTTTGGGAAATCGCGCAGCTGGCCAAGTCTCGTCCTATTCATGTGCGCTTTATTGAATTTATGCCCATTGGCGGCGGCGATATTTGGCTGCCGGAACGCTTTGTCCCGGCCAAAGAAATGAAAGAGAAGCTGGAAATGGCTGCCGGGCAGCCGCTTATTCCTTGTGCCGTGGCTGGCAACGGACCGGCGGAGGTGTTTGCCTTTCCTGGCTGGCAGGGCAGTATCGCTTTCATCCATGCGGTAAGCGAGCATTTTTGTGGCCGCTGCAACCGTCTGCGCTTTACATCGGAAGGTAAGATCTACTCCTGCCTGCACAGTGGGGAGTCTCTGGATGTCTTTGCTCCTCTCAGACAGGGCGCATCGGACGAGGAACTTTTGGGTTATATTGAACAAGCAGTCCAAAGAAAGCCTCAGCGCTCTTCTTTAGGCGCGCAGAGCCGCGGCATGAATACCATCGGTGGTTGACCGCATTACGATGCGATAACGTCTTACCCCTGGAAATTTGCTTCATCGCTCTTTTTCATTGTTAATCATGAAAAAGACAGCCCGGCCGGGCTGTCTTAAATATATCTTAAATAGAAACGATAAATAATCAATACGAGAAACTCATAAGCTTTATTTTCAAATTTTGACGGCTATTTTAAGAACGTAGCATGTTGTGGCATATCAATATTCTAGCCGTTTTTCTTGGAGCAACCGGGCGGCAGCTCCTGGTTATTTCCTAAAATACAGGGCGCGCAGGGTGGGACACAAGGTTTGTTGCCGTCGCAGTTAACACAGGCTTTGTTTTTAGCAATGGCCTGGTTTAAGGTATCCATTTGCGCCATTAGCTTGACCAGTTCCTGATAAATTGGGTCGGGCAAATGGGTCTGATCCAGATCCAGAGAAGCGATATGCATGTTGTCATCACGGGTGGTGTGCCCGGGGACCCCTACCACCGTGGTATTGGGCGCTACGTCTTCCAATACCACGGAATTGGCGCCGATTCTGGAGTTTTCGCCTACCATGACCGGTCCCAGCACTTTGGCGCCGGCTCCGATTAAGACATTATTGCCGATGGTGGGGTGGCGCTTGTTTTTATGCTTGCCTGTGCCACCCAGGGTAACGCCATGATAAATGGTGCAATTGTCACCGATTTCCGCCGTTTCTCCCATGACGATGCCCATGCCGTGGTCAATGAAAAGTCCCTGGCCGATTTGAGCGCCGGGGTGGATCTCCACACCGAACCAAAAGCGGCTGCATTGAGAAACGAAGCGCGCCAGAAAAAAAAGACGGCGTTTATATAGCCAGTGGGCGATACGGTGCCAGCAGACCGCATGATACCCGGAATAGAGCAAAAAGACCTCCCACGGCCCTTTAGCAGCCGGGTCGCGTGCCGCAATCGATTTCGCGTCTGCCCAAAAACCCATTGTTAAGACCTCCTGCCTTTAATGACAAGTAAACTAGTAGGAATAAAATTATTATATAGGGGATATCAAAAAAAAGCAACATAATTTTCAGAACTTCTGGGAGGAAACAATATGAAAATCGCGGAAAATGTTTTGCAGTTGATCGGATATACACCGCTGATGGCGGTGCAAAAGCCGGAAGGCCATGCTAATATCTGGGCTAAGCTGGAATCCTTCAATCCCGGCGGCAGCAGCAAGGATCGCATTGGTCTGGTGATCTTGGAAGATGCGGAAGACAAAGGACTTTTAAAGAAAGATACGGTGATCGTAGAACCTACCAGCGGCAATACCGGTATCGGCCTGGCCATTGCCGCCCGGGTAAAAGGTTACCGGCTGATTTTGACCATGCCGGATACCATGAGCGTGGAACGTCGCAAGCTGTTGGCGGCTTATGGCGCTGAACTGGTTCTGACACCCGGTAAAGACGGTTTGCAAGGCGCCGTCGATAAGGCGGATGAGATTGCGAAGGCATTACCCAATTCCTATGTGCCACGGCAGTTTTCCAATCCGGCCAATGCTACCGCTCATTATTATTCCAGCGGCTGGGAGATCTGGCGTGATACGGACGGCCTGGTGGACATATTGATCGCGGGCATTGGTACCGGCGGCACTATTACCGGCTGCGGCAAGCGTTTAAAAGAACTGAAGCCTAGTATCCAGGTAATCGGTGTGGAGCCTGCCGGTTGCCCATTGCTGTCTCAAGGCAAGATGGGCAGTCATAAATTACAGGGCATCGGCCCCAATTTTATCCCGGCCGTTTTAGATCAGAGCTTGATTGACGAGATCCTGACGGTAACGGACGAAGATGCTTACGAGATGTGCCGAAGCTTTGCCGACAGCCATGGTGTTTTGGCGGGCATCTCCTCCGGCGCTGCTTTGGTGGCGGCGTACCAGGTGGCGGCCCGGCCGGAAAACAGCGATAAAAACATTGTGGTTATTTTGCCCGACGGTGGGGAAAAATACCTGTCAATGGGTATTTTCAAAGAAGAGTAGTTTGTCTTGAAAAATGAAAAAAGGAGAAAAACAGCTAAATATTGAGATATTCATAGGAAAACGGTGCGGGATCGCTTTCCTGACGTATTTTGACCATTATGGAAACTTGAAATATTTTCCTAATGACCCTATGATTATGTCATGATAATTAGCACTCACGGTAGGTGAGTGCTAACAATAAGAGAACGAGGAGGAAGAGAAATGAACATCAAACCCTTGGGAGACCGTGTAGTCATTCGTCAAGTTGAATCCGAAGAAACTACCAAAAGCGGCATTGTTTTACCGGATACAGCGAAGGAAAAGCCTCAGGAAGGCGAAGTACTGGCCGTAGGCCCTGGCCGGATTTTGGATAATGGCCAAAGAGCTGCTTTGGAAGTTAAAGCCGGCGACCATGTGATCTATTCGAAATATGCAGGCACCGAAGTGAAAAAAGACGGCGAGACCTATATCATCTTAAACGGGGACCGCGATATCCTAGCCACCTTGGCTTAATTTTACTCGTCATAATTTTAAGGAGGAAATAAAAACATGGCAAAACAAATTGTTTTCAGCGAAGACGCCCGTTATGCGATGCAACGTGGTGTGGATGCTCTGGCGAATGCCGTAAAGATTACCTTGGGCCCCAAAGGCCGGAATGTTGTTTTAGAGCGTAAATTTGGCGCTCCCCTGATCACCAATGACGGCGTTACCATCGCCAAGGAAATCGAACTGGAAGACCCCCTGGAAAATATGGGCGCGCAACTGGTCAAAGAAGTTGCCACCAAGACCAATGACGTGGCCGGCGACGGCACCACCACTGCTTGCCTCCTGGCGCAGGCTATTATCCGGGAAGGGATTAAAAATGTTACCGCAGGCGCTAACCCCATGATTTTGAAAAAAGGCATCGACAAAGCGGTGGGCGTAGTTGTAGAAGAATTGGGCAAGACCTCTAAAAAAGTGGAAAGCAAAGAAGAGATCGCTCAAGTTGCTTCCATTTCCGCGAATGATCCCACCATCGGCGCTTTAATCGCCGATGCGATGGAAAAAGTCGGCAATGACGGCGTTATCACCGTGGAAGAAAGCCAGACCTTCGAAACCGTCTGTGAAGTGGTGGAAGGGATGCAGTTCGACCGTGGCTATACCTCGCCTTATATGGTTACCGACACTGATAAAATGGAAGCCATTTTGAATGATCCCCTCATTTTGATCACCGATAAGAAGATCAGTAATTTAAACGATATGCTGCCCGTTTTGGAAAAAGTTCTCCAAGCCGGCAAACCTTTGCTTCTTATTGCCGAAGATGTGGAAGGGGAAGCCCAGGCTACCCTGATCGTCAATAAACTCCGCGGTACCTTTACCTGCGTCGCCGTGAAAGCGCCCGGTTTTGGGGACAGAAGAAAAGCGATGCTGCAAGATATTGCTATTCTGACCGGCGGTACCGTCATCTCTGAAGAAGTTGGCTTGAAATTGGATGCCACCGAACTGAATATGCTTGGGAAAGCCCGTCAGGTCAAGGTCAGCAAAGAAACGACCACCATCATCGATGGCGCCGGCGACAGCAAAGAGATCGCTGCCCGCGTTTCTCAGATCAGACGCCAGATCGAAGAAACCACTTCCGATTTCGACCAGGAAAAATTGCAGGAACGTTTGGCTAAATTAGCCGGCGGCGTTGCAGTGATCAAGGTCGGAGCTGCTACCGAAGTTGAATTAAAAGAAAAGAAACTCCGCATTGAAGATGCTCTTTCTGCTACCCGCGCGGCGGTGGAAGAAGGGATCGTATCCGGCGGCGGCGTTGCCCTGCTTTATACATTGCCCATTTTGAGCAAAATCGAAGTTACCGGCGATGAAAAGGTCGGTGTTGCGATCGTTAAGAAAGCCCTGGAAGAACCTGTTCGCCAGATTGCCTACAATGCTGGCGCCGAAGGTGCCATCGTTGTGGAAAAACTGAAAGAAGCCAAGGTTGGCATAGGCTACAATGCCGCTACCGGGGCTTATGAAGATATGCTGGCCGCCGGTATCGTTGACCCTGCCAAGGTGACCCGTTCCGCTCTGCAGCATGCTGCTTCCATCGCTTCTATGATGCTTACCACCGAAGCGTTGGTTGCCGATATTCCCAAGGATGAGCCTGCTCCCATGGCGCCTCCCGGAGGCATGGGCATGATGTAACGGCATAATGCCATAGACATGATGTAACAATATAGAAAGCCGTTTTGAAAAATTACCTTGCCAGGCGCAAGGCAATAAGCCCCGGCAGATTAAATCTGCCGGGGCTTGCTTTTTTCAATCAAGAACCGATATATTATATAACAGATATTTTGCGAAACCAAAAAGACACATATTGACAGGTATGCCCATAATTGCCAAAAGAAATACACTTCCTGAGTGTTTTTGTATATCAAGAATCATTCCATCGGTTAGGGCAGGGGATTCTGCAGATGGAATTCATGATTGAAATCGGAAAGTCTGATGGTAATATGCAAAAGACCGACAATGTCCTGGGATGCGGTCTTAGCACTGATTTCCACTTTATCAATATAGGGATCTTTGCCGCTGATCCAGAAGGTGTAGACGATATCATAAAAATTTTCGTTGATCCAGGGATCAGAAAGAGTAGGCTGACATTGAATTTTATAGGTCGTTTTATAAAAGTGACCGCTGGTTTCTAAAATGGTGCAGGCGCCGGTATCAGTGATCTCCAGGTTGGCCAGGGGATTCAATTCCGGCGTATCCGGCAAGGAAGCGTCCCGGGTGGCGGTTTCCTGCCATTGGCCTGTCAAGGGATCTTTTATGTAAATCGCGCCGTCAATATAATAAAGCTCCAGGGGATCTCCCAAAAGGGTGCCTTCCATATAAAAATTACCTTTGCCATCTGTGATGCCGGATAAATTACCGTAGATCAGTTTTTTGTCGGAAATTTCCAGAGAGCTTTGGCTTTCAAATGCCAGTCCCTTGGCGGACAAGGTATTGGTCAGTGCTGTTTTGACCAGCTGGGTCGGCTCCGGCGAAGCAGCCGAATTGCTTTTAGCGGCAAAAACAAAAAATAAGGTTCCTAAAACGGCTAGCACTAATAAAATGAGAAGAAGCCGGGGAAAATTTAAATGCGGTTTTTTCATAGGACAGACGCTCCTCATCCTTTTTATATAACTTATTAAAGAAAAAAAATTTTATACTTATAACCAAGTTATCATAAAAAGAAGCAGGGATTTTCTTTCTGCTACAGAAATAGTAATAGACAAATTGTATGTGTGTTTAAGGAGGCAGGATGATGCGGGAGGAGATCATCAGCAAAGTTTTGTTTGACGAAGCATCCATCAACCGGCGGGTCGCGGAGTTGGGGGAAGAAATCACCCATTATTATCAGGAACAAGGCGTCAACCAGATTGTGGTTATCGGCATTTTGCACGGAGCTGTGATTTTTTTGAGTGATTTGGTGCGCAAGATCAACTTGGATCTTCAGTTGGATTTTATGCGGGTCTCCAGTTATGGTGATTCTGCCATTTCCTCCGGGCAGGTTATCATCACCAAAGACATTGAAACGGATATCAAGGGAAAACATGTTCTGATCGTGGAGGATATCATTGATACCGGCAATACCTTGCGGCAATTGACACAGATGTTATATAGCAGAGAACCGGCTTCTATTCGGCTGTGTGCTTTTTTGGACAAGGTGGAACGCCGCACCACCAATATGAATACGGATTTTTGCGGTTACACCATCCCGGACGAATTTGTTGTAGGTTATGGGCTGGATTATGCCGGAAAATATCGGCAGCTTCCCTTTATCGGCATCTTGAACCGCTGGGTCTACGAAAAATAAGAAACAAATAAGAAGTACGGCGGCTTGAGCCAGGCATAAAACAAAAGAAATTTTTATACTCTAAAATAAACCAACTTTTATGAGGGGGGCTTAATATGTCTTTAATGGAGGGTGCTATCACCTGGGAGCAAAGCCGTCAACTGACGGCGAAAATCATGGAAAATCTGGTACCTCTCACCGAAGAAATGAAAGAAAAAATCTGCAATAACCATGGAATTGTCGCCGTCGCTTACCAGGGCAGCGAATTAGGATTCGGCTTATGGCAGGCGGAGGAACCCAAGATCATTTTTGTAGCGGAAGCGGGAGAGGATGCCAAACGGCATTTTTATAATGGACGTACGGGTTATTCCACCATTCGCCGGTCCCTGGCGGCTTTGCTGTGGAACCGTTACGATTTGATCCCCGTTCCCCGTTCGCAGGATGAAGAAGATACGGCCCGGTTCAGCAATTATGCACTGGATGGAGCAAGTGATGAAAAACTGTCTCAATGGATGGCGGAAAACCTACTAGCGGCTTTTATTCCTATGGATAAGCCAGCCGTAACAGGCTCGGTTTTGGGGTTGATCGCATATAATACACCCCTTTTAAATTTGCAAAATAATCCTGAAAATAAATATGGTGCGGAGATTAAGCTTTGCCGTAAAAAATGTGAAGATTCCGCCCGTTTCTATGCAGGATAGATCATATAAATAAAAAAAGACCGGTATTAATATCGGTCTTTTTTTGTAAGCTTAGAAATTTTAAAAAATTTACAAATAGAAGAAAGCCCTGCTTTAACCGCAGGGCTTTCTCCGGGGGATTGTACTTTTGTTATTCTTGTTTGTTGCTGCTGCTGCAACCCATGCTGCCGCCGCTTTTGTGGGTATTCTGAGAAGAGGTTCTGGTGCTGCTTTCGGAAGAGGTTTTGGTACCGGTATCGGAAGTCGTTCTCCCGCCCATGCTGCCGCCGCCATTGTTGCTGGTGGTATTTCCACCGGTTTTGCTGGTAGTGGTATTGCTTCTATTGGTGTCTTGACTGGTTTGACTTTCTTTTTTGATGGTCATAATTGATCCTCCTTTTTGTGTGTTGCGTTCCTATTATGGCTGGTTTAAAAAAAAATATGTGTTAAAAAACATGAAAAATGTTGCAAATTTTTTTCAAATGTGCTAATATACACCCATATTATATAAAAATAAGCTATGACGGAGACAAGTACATGGCCATCCCGCTTTCCAGGGAATGGATGTTGTAAACTGGAAGCATTCTAAAGCGGCGGCAATGGAAATTCCCTCCCGAGCTGCAAGGGTGAAAGCTTTTTGCCGTTAGCCCGCGCCGGTTTTTCCACGTTACAGGAAACGGGTATCAGGTTTTTTGCCTCGTACTTTGTCCTTTGAGGTGGTCTTGCTTTTTGTCCTTGAGGCAAAGAGCTTTTTTTAGGTCAAAACCGGTGCCTGGTTGAGACGGCTTTTTGAAAAAGCCAATTTGGGTGGTACCACGGTCTGCATCGTCCCAAGAAGGGATGAGCAGGCTTTTTTTATTTTGTTTTTCAAATTTCAAATTTTAATAAAGCAAGGAGGAATTAAAATGTATTGGAATGAGAAAGTCGAGTGTATGAGCAGGGATGAACTGTCGGCTTTACAGCTTGCCCGCCTGCAGGATGCCGTACGGCGGAATTACGAACATGTGGCGCCTTATCGCAAAGCAATGGAAGAAAAGGGTATTGTGCCACAGGATATTAAAACCTTAGACGATGTGAAGAATCTGCCTTTCACTACCAAGCAGAATCTGCGGGACAGCTATCCTTACGGCAGAGTAGCGGTGCCTATGACGGAGATCATAAGGACCCACGCTTCCTCCGGCACTACCGGCAAACCGACGGTGGTATGCTATACGAAAAAAGACATAGACACTTGGGCTGACTTGATTGCCCGGGCACTGACCATGGCCGGCGGAACCAAGGGCGATATTTTGCAGGTTGGTTATGGCTATGGTTTGTTCACCGGTGGGTTAGGTTTGCACTACGGCGGCGAAAGATTGGGCGCTTCGGTGATCCCGGCTTCCGGCGGCAATACCAAAAGGCAGTTGACCCTAATGACCGACCTGGGCAGCACAATGCTGGCTTGTACGCCTTCTTATGCTTTGTTCCTGGCGGAAGCTATGGCCGAAATGGGGATGACCGTCAAGGATATTCATTTAAAAGCAGCAATTTTAGGAGCCGAACCTTGGTCCAATGCCATGCGTCTGGAAATCGAACGGGCCTTGAATCTGAAAGCGCATGACATCTACGGCTTGAGCGAGGTCATGGGCCCAGGTGTTGCCATGGAGTGTCAGGCTCAGGACGGCCTGCATATTGCGGAAGATCATTTCTATGTGGAGATCATCAATCCCGAAACGGGCGAGGTATTGCCCTACGGCCAAAAAGGCGAGGTCGTCATCTCCTGCATTACCAAGGAGGGAATGCCTCTGATCCGCTACCGTACCCGGGATCTTTCCTGCCTCTTAGTGAAACCTTGCGCCTGCGGCCGTACCCATGCCCGTTTGGAGCGCATCACCGGCAGAAGCGACGACATGCTGATCATCCGGGGCGTCAATGTCTTTCCTTCCCAGATTGAAAGCGCTTTATTGGAGATGGGAGAAACTTCTCCCCATTATCATTTGGTAGTGGACCGGATAGGCAACTTGGATACGCTGGAGGTCATGGTGGAAATGACGCCTCAACTGTTCTCAGACCAGGTTGGTCATCTGGAAGACGTGGCGAAAAGGATCAAACGGCAGATCGAACAGATCATCGGTATCAGCTGCAAGATCACCTTGGTAGAGCCTAAGACGCTGGCCCGCAGCGAAGGAAAAGCGGTACGGGTAACGGATAAGAGAAAATTATAAAAAGCGGCAGGGGAAATCGTGATGGATGTGGAACTATAAAAACAAGTCAGTGAATCAATGAGGAGGCGCGATGATGGATATCAAACAGATTTCGGTTTTTTTGGAGAATAAAAGCGGACGTTTGTCCCGGGTGACCGATGTATTGGCCAATGGCGATATTAATATCAGAGCGCTGTCTATTGCGGATACATCGGATTTCGGTATTCTGCGGCTCATCGTGAACAAGCCTGATGAAGCATATCAGATTTTGAAGAATGAGGGTTTTGCCGTCAGCACCACCAATGTTTTTGCCGTGGCGGTAGAAGATAAGCCGGGCGGCCTGGCGCAGGTCTTGCGAATCTTCCATGACGCCAAGGTGAATCTGGAATATATGTATGCCTTTATGGGCAATCAGGACCGCCGTGCTATCACCGTATGCCGGGTAGCGCGTCCGGAGATTGCCATGGCTGCTTTGAAAGAAGCCGGTATCGCTGTTTTAAGCGGTGATGAAGTATACGGACAATAGGCACTTTAGCGCACTTGAATCATACTTGATATAAACAAAAAAGCAGGGGCAATGCCGCCCCTGCTTTTTTATACATGCTTTTCAAAATTCAAAAAAATTGGCGCGTGACATTGCACGAGCATATTAAAGATATAAAAATACAGGATTGTACCAGCAGTGCAACAGTTTTTGTGTCGCTTGCGGGATATCCCAGGACTTTGTACTAAAGCGTATCCTTCCATAATATACTTTTATCAATTACAAAAAGCTAAGGGGAGGAAGACATAATGCAAAAAGCGCCGAAAAAAATAATCCTGCTGATCGCCTTGGTAGGAGTGGTAGCATTGGTATTGTCCGGTTGTGTCCTGTTAGACAAATTGGAAGCTTGGAAGAGCGGCGTGTCGGAAGGCAAAAACGAAAGCCAGTCTGCCAATCCGGAATCAACGCCCGAGCAAACCGGTGATACACAATTAGGTGCCGAAGAAAAGTCTGAGACGCCAGGAGAAATGAAAGAAGTGGTGTTGTACTTTGCCGATGCCGAAGGGCAAGGCCTAAAACCGGTGACGGTACCCATTCCAAAGGTGGAGGGCATTGCCAGGGCTACCGTAGAGCAGCTTATTGAAGGGCCGGATGCTTCCACGGGCTTATTGCGCACCATTCCGGAAGGCACGGTTCTGCGGGACATCAATGTGAAACCGGATGGTTTGTGTATCGTTGATTTCAGCAGCCAATTGTCGGAAAATTATTCCGGCGGCGTCATGGAAGAAGAATTGATGGTTTATTCCATTGTCAATACCCTGACGCAATTTTCCAGCATTGATCAGGTACAGATCTGGGTAAATGGAAAACAGCTGGATACCATCGGCGGTCATGTGGATGTTTCGGAGGCTATGGCCAGAAACGAGTCAATGATTCTGCCGTAAATCAAATTGCGCGGTATATTTTTCTCCCTAATGCCACAATATAATGATGGGTTCCGGTTCTTTTCCGGGCGAGGCAAATCAACGATTTGCCGATAGTCCGCAAAAGCTGCCGGAACCTTTTTTCTTTACCAAACGGTTTTTTGATGCTATGATAAAGATACTTGAAAATTGGACGGCAGGATGGTGTTATCCTGTTGCGGATGACCGTAGCCTGCCGGCACAGCATACGGCCAATTTTTGTCCTATAACTTAGAACCAGTACCATCGTGACAGTTGTCAGATAGTTGTCAGATAGTCATCAGTCGTAATAAAAAGTTTAAGATAAAAGACCCGAAACAAGAAATGAAAATTACAAAAAGAATAAGAGAAAGATAGAAAAAGAATGGCGGACGGAGGACGAAACAATGAAATTACTGCTGGCCACCAGTAACCGGCATAAGGTGGAAGAAATAAAATATATATTGGCGGATACGGATTTTATCATTTATACATTGCATGATTTCCCGGAAATTATTTTGCCGCCGGAAGACGGCGCAACCTTTGAGGCCAATGCCTCCATCAAGGCGCTGGCGGCGGCGAAGGCCACAGGTCTTTTGACCTTAGCGGATGACTCCGGTCTGGAGGTGGATTATCTCTCCGGCGCGCCCGGCGTCTATTCCGCCCGCTTTGCCGGAGAAGAGAAAAACGACGTGGCCAATAACGCCAAGCTGCTGCGGCTTTTAGAGGGGGTGCCGCGACAAGGAAGAACCGCCCGTTTCCGCTGCGCCATCGCCATCGCTTTGCCCGGAGGTGGCGTCAAGGTTTGCAATGGCTGCTGTGAAGGAATCATAGGCGAGAAACCGGTAGGTGAGGGCGGTTTTGGCTACGATTCTCTTTTATATTTGCCGCAGCTTGATAAAACGGTGGCCCAATTGTCTATGGCGGAGAAAAATACCTTAAGCCACCGGGCCAAAGCGCTTGCCAAGGCCAATATCCTGCTGCAAGACCTTAAAGAACAAATGAAATAAATTTAAAATGAATGATTTTTGATTATTCCTGGTTGGCAGGACTTTGGCAAAGCCTGCCGAAAATTTTTTCGTTGTGCGGTATGAATGTTTTGGCATGTGGATCAAAAAATAGGTTGCATTGATAAATAAATTTTTCCAAAATGATTTGATTTTTTAAATAGGAAACCTCTTGCATGAATTGGCATTTTAGTTTATACTATGGTATGTTGCATTATGCGGGTGTAGCTCAATGGCAGAGCTCCAGCCTTCCAAGCTGGTCACGTGGGTTCGATTCCCATCACCCGCTCCAATTATGCGCCTGTAGCTCAGCTGGATAGAGCAACGGACTTCTAATCCGTGGGTCGCACGTTCGAATCGTGTCAGGCGTACCAATATAGCAGGCACTTAGCAAAAAGCTAAGTGCTTTTTTATACCAAAAGAACAGGCTTGGTCATTATTTGGTCATTATGGTCATTAAAAAAGAGTGTAGACCAGCATAAAATAACATGGTTTAACAGAGAAAAAAGACATATCCAGAGAAGGATACGTCTTTTTTAATTTGGTCATTTTTTTATCCTAATTTGCGGGTTTTTGTTTCCCCGGATGCAATATATCCTGTAAGATTTCCGCAGCCGCGGCATCCGCTGTTTGAATAGCGTGGGTGTAGATATTGCTGGTGGTACTGGTTTGAGCGTGGCCAAGGCGGCTTGAGACTGTCCGGAGCGGTACGCCACCGGCGATCTGTAAAGTGGCGTTTGTGTGCCGGAGGGAATGTAGGCAGATTTCCGGCAAATCATTCTTTTTGATAAATTCATGAAACCATCCGGACAAAGTATCCGGATGGATAGGCTGTCCATCCCAAGTAACAAAAATGCGGTCGCTATTGCGCCATTTATCGCCTAGGGCGATTCGTTGCTCGGCTTGCCAGTGTTTGTACGTTTTTAAGATTTCAAGAGCTTCTGAGGGGATTTTTAAGCTTCTGATTGACGAGAGATTTTTAGGAGTATCTTCAAAAACGCCTCTTCCTTTCAGATATAAGGATTCTCTTCGCACATGCAGAATCTCGTGTTCGAAATCGATATCCTTCCATTCCAGGCCGCATAGCTCGCCGCGGCGTAAACCTGAATATAAAAGAAGCGTGATCGCGGTCCGGTATTTGATGTCTTCTTGGTCCAGGCATTCCAAAAGCCTGGCGGCTTCTGTTTCGTCAAGGTACGTGGCTTCCTTTTTGACTACTTTGGGTGGTTTGACCCTTGTGCATGGATTGTAGGGTATGATCTGCCATTCCACCGCTGTGGAAAGGACGCTGGAGATCGTCCGGTGATAATACTGGATAGTCCCGTTTGACAAGACGGAGCTCTTATCAATTTTCTCAAATGCTTTGGCGGCATCGATTCCTAAGGCTTCGCAGATTTTCTTCATGGGAATAACGCCGATATTGTGCCCCCGGGTGAGGGACACGACGGTATTCGCAGCCACCCCGGCTTGTTCACCAAAGGCCCTTTTAGACAAATGGCGATTTTTAAGCATCTCCGCAAAATCAATTTTAGGTTTATATGTGGCATCCTGCCGTATTCCGACTTCGCCAAGATTCTTATAAAAGGCAAGCAAGTGGTTTGGCTGTATTTTGCAGAGCTTTAAGTGACCGATTGCCTGATTGATCCGAACAAGCATGTCTTGATACCGGGCAACAGTACGGGGCTTTAATTGGGGTTTGGCATATTCCTCTATCCAGCGCTCGGCAAATTCGGCGAATTTGATATTACCGTCCAAAAACTGCCCGGTTTCGCATAATTCTTCAAATTTTACGGCCTGGCGGTTCAATTCCTTTTCAATTTGCTTTTCCGTCATACCGGGTTCCGGTTTCCATGTCGTGGATTTTATAATCTGCGTCCCGTTAATATCATAGCCGCAGGACACCTTAATACGGTAGGAATCGCCGCGCTTTGTGATATTGGCCATAAGAATCCTCCTTGCTCAGAGCCTTTTCGACGTTGTCGCACCAGAAAGAGCTTTTGTTTTATACCGGCTTAAAAACTACGGGTTTGTCACCCTCATAACAGCTTTTTGTCTTTTACTAATTTTAGCCAATCAAGATATTCTTGATCTAGCTTTTTTCCTGCTCTTACATCTGCTTTCCACTGCTTAGATTCTTCCTTAAACTTTTCAAATGATTCTTGATACGCCTGAATATCCGGATTCCGCTTAACAAGCATTTGCTTTGCCATATATATTTTACGATATAAACCCATAGCCTCATTGTTCTTTAGATTATCCTGATATGCTTTTATTGCACCATATTCCTTACAGGTTTTCTGGGGGTCTTGTGGGCTAATCCTATCACAATACAATGCATCAGAACGAAGATATGGAATAAAAGGCAACCCGCAATTTTCACATTTTTTAAACTTATATCCTTGATTAAGAATCTCGTAAAATGATGCCATCGCTACCCCCTCAAGGCCACCTACTAAATAACTTTTATCAAAATGAATATCCGAGAGAGATGTAGATTTTTGCATTTCGGAATACTCTTGTTTGACAGTTTGCACAAACTTATTTTTATTGATTTCACTTTTCCCCTCAGCATAAAAATTTATAGAAGCTTGGATCAATGGATATGCAACATTTTCGGCATTTTCTGCCCCCAATAAGCGTGCACAAGCAAACTTGAATAATGGTAAAGAATAAAGATCATTATCCGTAACGCAATGGCAAAAATATTCTTTTATATACTCAAAATAATGTCCAAAATATGAGACCCTGCCTCGAATGAGCGCAGTTTCTTTAGGCAGGCAATTAAACAGATTATCAAAATAGTCATGGTATAGCCTACTGATTCCTGAAATTATAATAAAAACCTGCCACATATCACCCAATGAAGATTTTATTGAATCAAGTCCAATTTCTTCTACCCACTCTACAAAAGTTTTATCATAATTTTTATTTTCGTCATAGCCAGTAAGAATATTTTCAAATAATTTCTCTCTAATGAATTTAAAATCAATTGAAAACAAAGATGATACCCCAGAGCCTATCCGCCCAGTATATAAAATTTTTTCGCCTTCATTTATTAAGTTGTAATAATAAGGGCAGTTTTTGTCTTCGCATATACAAGAATCATCGTCCCTGCCTTCAAGACAATAATAGCACTGGGCATTAACAGCGACAAAATATTCCAAAGCATTAGTTGTATCTATTAAATAGCGCAAAATAACACCCCTCTTGTTATCAATATTTAATTTAAATTTTTGAACGCCTATTTGTTATCAAATAATAATTATGAACAATAAACATCATTGCATTATCTCGAGTTGTCGTTTATAATTTAATTGTAGAAATCATCGACGAATGGTCAAACCTGAATAGCCCTGCCATAACAAAAATGTTAATAAAGAAGGAGGTATTGCCTTGAACAGTAATAACTGTGATTATGAAAGCTTACTGATGGAATTAATTCATAATTCCAAGCAACCGGAAGTTACTCTTGAATATGCTATTTCTCTTCTTGAACTTGTGCAGCAATAGCTTTTAACATAAACTCTTGTTGGTCTTTGGTCAGCTTCCTAAAGCCTTCCAACAAAAATGATTCTTTATCTGATATTTGCTTTAGATCCTTACTTTGAAAATTAGCCAAATCTGTATTATCCGTCCATCCCATAAGATAGGCTGGAGTAGTGCGAAGTGCTTCTGCTAGCTTTTCGATTCTATCAGATGGAATGTTAGCGATAATACCGCTTTCATATTTTTGCACAGTCTGCCTACTGGTACCGACTGCTTTTGCCACTTCTTCCAAAGTCATTCCCAAGGTATGGCGTCTCGCTTTCAGATTCTCTTTTAATCCCATAATGCACCTCTGATTCAATTTAGTATTTTTATTATAACACAAATCGCCTAATATGCAACAAAAATCTCTTGACAGGGTACAAGACTGTATGGTACTATTGTAGTGTAATAAGCGACAAGGATAGGGGAGGTGAATACATGATTTTAACCGGCGAATTAAAGGGGATTATTTATAAAAGAGGACTTTCTCAGCGCAAAGTAGCGCGTAGCTTAGGAATGAGCGAAAAAACCTTTTATGCAAAAATGAAAAAAGGTGTTTTTGACAGTGCCGAAATGGAAGCGATGATTACTCTTTTACAAATTGAAAATCCAGGCGATATTTTTTTTGCCAATTTAGTCGCCTAACAAGAGACATGACAACAAGAGGATAAAAATGGAAACCAAAATAAGATGAAAGGAGAGACAGCATGAACGAATTACAGATTTTTAAGAATGACCGGTTTGGCGAGATCAGAACCATCACCGAGGAGGGTAAAACATTGTTTTGTGGTTCGGATGTTGCGAAAGCTCTTGGCTATGCCAGCCCCAAGGATGCTATTTTGGCTCATTGCAAGGGGGCGGTAAAACGGCGCACCCTTACCAATGGCGGTATGCAAGAAATGAACTTCATCCCCGAAGGTGATATCTACCGTCTTGCTGCCAAAAGCGAGTTGCCCGGCGCCGAAGATTTTGAACGCTGGATATTTGATGAAGTCATTCCTTCTATCCGCAAACATGGTGCATACATGACACCGCAGAAGATCGAGGAAATATTGCTTAATCCAGATACCATCATCAAACTTGCTACGGCTCTCAAGGAAGAACATGCTAAATCACTCTTATTAGAGCAGAGGGTAGCCGAGTATGAGCCAAAGGTACAATACCTTGATCGAATATTGAAGAGCAAAGGCATTATGGCAACCTCTCAGATCGCGGCTGACTACGGAATGAGTGCGTACAAGCTCAATAAAATACTGTTTGAGGAACATATTCAGCGCAAAGTCAACGATCAATGGATACTCTACCGGGAGCACATGAACCTTGGCTATACAAAATCAGAAACTATACCGATAGTGCACAGCGACGGAACGCATGACACTAAGCTACAGACCAAATGGACACAAAAAGGGCGGCTGATGATACATAACATCTTAACCGCCAGAGGCATACAAGCCAATATTGATAAGCAAGACAAAACGGCATAAGAGGGAGGAGAGTTTTGGAATACACGATGAAAGACGCCAAAAAAAGAGGAATCGACAATTTGCTTGCAGAGGTCGAAATGACACTAAGAAAGCAAATAGAAACACTCTGTGATAACCCCAAAGGTGAAGATGCTGATTGGGCAAGGCAAAACATTAGCCAATTAACGCCACTATATGATTGCATATTAAAAAACATCCTGTCCGGTGGGGGAGCTGGATTTTGGCGAAAAAAAAGCTGCGTCTTTAGCGAAGGCAGGCGCTGTTCTTGTTATTTCCCAGGCCACAAAGAAGCGCACGGACGTAGGCTTGATTGTAAAACGTGCTACGACTACGAATTTCATTTTTTACGAACAGTTTACGGGTTTACTCCCTGGCTTGTGGTATTAATCGGTTCGGCTATTTTCTGGCTGATAGCGTTTTGACCCCAAAGAAACCCTATGAAAGTAATAATAGCAGTGGTCAAAACGGAAATGGCAATAGGCACAAGAACCGATTTGAACAAAAACTCTTTTATAGCAATTTGCTTTATTTCCTCGTAATACGTTCCTTTATGGGTCAAGGAGACACCGATACTCTCTTGGCCGTTTAGGCGGGCCTGCTTGATTAAACATTTTTCTTCTAAGTAATCAAGCGCATTTATAAGATCAAAGTTGTTAAGACCGGACAATGCTTCCAATTCTCGATAAACAAATAGCCCGTTTTTACGTTTTGGCGTTTCTTTTCTAAGTGTATCGAGTAAATTTTTAGCCGTTTTAGTTAAAAGCACCAACATCACCCCTCCTAAATTTTACCATGTAAGGAAGGGGAGGACAAGCCAAAAAGAAAGGAGGCGGCATTATGCCAAGGATACGCACAATAGACGAAGCTTGTGCTGAAATAAAAACGATGGACCCTCAGTCCGCATTTTCAGCCCACCGCTTACGCTGCATGATTAAAAGCGGCGAATTTCCGGCCCATCGAGCAGGAAGAAGATACTTAGTCAATCTTGATGCCTTGTTAGAGTATTTAGAAACCCCACCGACCATGCATCAAGAATCGGAAACGGGTTGGCATGAGAGTGGTATACGCCGGGTCATGTAAATAAGACCAATAACCCATTAGAAAGGTTAACTCTCTTTTTTCCCAACTGCTTTCAATATCGCGTTTGCTATAGCCACCAGGATTTCAGTCCCATTATTTTTTGTTTCAAGTTCGGGGGTTACCGGTTTCCCATCTTTCGGGAAAAACTCATGCATGCGGCTGTAGGGAATGTTAAGCAAATCCATTAAAAAGTACATGTCATTTTGGGACCAAGGGGCTTTCGCAGTCATACGCATTGTAATGTATGTTTTGCTCCTGCCCGTTAGTTCGCAAAGATACTCCTGATCAATATCCGCTTCATGTAAGGCTGTACGCAGTAAATTAAAAGGTTTTGTCAATTTTGAACACTCCTTTTTTAAAATTTAAACAAAAAGAAGAGAGGCATGAAAATGGAACGGAACATCTTGGAAGCAGAGCCGGATCTTAATGAAGCTGAGCACAACATAGATATGATGCTGACAGTTTTTTGCAGTTTGTTGGAAGATTATTTGTTACGAAAAGAGGACGCTCTCCGCTACATAAAAACCACGAGACATATTGAAAACAGCGTGGACATTTTATTTAACCTTGCATTACTGGCTAGAGATTCTATTATAACGGCTAAAAACACCCTGGGGTTAGGGGAAAAAGATATGGTAGAAGAGGTGTCCACGCCATGACGGAATACGAGGCCAGACAAGCAATCAGAGTGCATCTGCAAGCCTTGCGGCGGGAATCTGACATAAGATTCGTTGCTACCCTGGCAGGGTGGACATGCTTTATCGTTGGGTTTCTTGTAGGAATACAATTTTAAAAAGGGGTGCTAAAAATGGACGAAACTGCAAGAGTTGCAAAGCAGTGTTTTCAAGGATTGATTGCTAAGATGGGCCCTGAGGCTATGGCAAATAAAAAATTTGCTATTGTAGGCATAGCACTTGTCCTAAGTTTATATGAAGTGGGGTTTAAAAAGAAAGAATTGGAACACATAAACCCGGCTACCCATCCTTTATGTCGGGAACCACTTTTTCTTGCTTTGGTGAAGGAAAAAAAGAAAGCTATCGAAGAGGTGCTGAATAATGAAGAGCTGTAACGCAAACATAAAAAAAGCCGCCCAACCTGTTGGCGCAGATGTAGGCGACAAGCTGCATAGCAGCACATCAACTCAATTACATTGTAACGTTATGTCGGATAGTTGTCAAGAAGTAGATAAAAAAGCAGTGCCACCACGGGATGTCGGACAGTGAAGGATAGGGGGCTGATGGAGTGGCAAGACCAAGAAAAAAGGGACTGGATTATTTTTCGCATGACGTGAATGCTGCAAACGACCCCAAGATAGAAGCCATGAGGGCATTGTACGGCAATGATGGATATGCCTTTTACTTTATTCTTTTAGAACAGGTATATCAAACCGGGGACGGGAAAATCGATTTAAGCACAGATTTAAACAGGACCGTGATCGCTAAAAAAGTTGACGTCACGGTGGACAAGTTTTTAGAAATGTTGGATTCAGCTTTTGAATTAAAATTGTTCGATAAAAAAACTTTTTTGAAACAAAAAAAGTTAACAAGCAACGGTATTGGACAACGAATTTCAAAGGTAAATACCGAAAGAGCAAAAAAACGCCAGCGTAACAGTAGTGATAATGGAGAGGTTATGGACGACAAAACCCCGGAGAAACCACGGCAAAACTCAGGAGAAACTAAGGGAGAAACCCCGGAAAAACCCCGGAAAGAAAAGAAAACTAATATAAATAATAAACCACCTATAGCCCTCCTGGGGGCGGTGGCGGTTTTGTCTGATTTGAAAGTTGATGATGATGCCACATTGGCACACAAACAGGCTATGGATCTGCTTGAACAAAACGGATATGTTTGTCAAAAAGAATATTACGTTCCGAATCGAGGGGATGGCCAGAGAGGAAGAATAGATATCGTGGCCGCCCGTGGCGATGAAACGGTGGCAATTGAATTTGACCACTTAACGCCAAGAGAAAAGTCAATTTTTAAGCTACGGCAGATGCAAAATGCAATAAAAATCATTCTCTTGCGTGGTGGTAATGGCAGCTTTGATATTCCTGGCATAACCGTTATTCCCGTTGCTCTTAAGCACAAAACAGGCATTTCGGAGACAGTACTGCTTTGGGAAAGCATTATCGGGAGAGCGCTAAGCTCCTACGAGTGCGAGAGAATACCGGACCTACTGGATACCTATTCGCCGGAGTGGGTGGATGAAGCCATGAGGATTGCGGCAGACAATAGTAAGCTAAAACTGAGCTACGTTGAAGGAGTTTTGGAGCGCTGGCAGACGGAAGGCAAGGACAAGCCAAGAGAAAAGCGTAAGTCAGGAACGCCGGATAAGTTTCCGGATTTAGAGGACGTTATGAGGCGTCAGGAGGAAGAAATGGAGAAAGAAAAAACAGCAAGGGAGGCGGCTAACGATGCCGTGTAATGAAGATACGGTGTTTGCCGAACAGCAGGTAACAATCGGGATACTTACAGGAGCCAAAGAAGCGGATCAGGTATTTTCACTCTTAACCGGCAGTGATTTCACGGTAGCGGCCTACCGGGACATATACCTTGCAGCCAGTGCGGAGTATGCCGAGAAGGGGCAGTACGACACAGGAAAGCTGCTTGATGGTGAAGGTGTGCTGGATATTTTCTTGGAGCTGAATCAATCAACAATCATGTGCCTGGATATTATCACCTTTGCCAAGCGAATGAAGGTTTACAGCCGGGAACGCCGGATAAAAGGCAGGTTAAACCAAGTCTTGACAGCAGATGCAGACAGCATCTTTGCAGAGCTACAGGCAGCAGCCGAAGAAGAGGGCGGCAAGGTTAGCCGGGACTACAAGGGCATGGCAGAAGCGCAGATGGAAGCTGTATTAAAAGAGATCGAGAAAGCTCCCGACAGCGACAGAATTTTGACTGGATATCACGCGATTGATCTTGCTACAGGGGGCTTGCGCCAGGGAAGTATTTCAACCTGGGGGGCAAAGCCAAGCACAGGCAAAACGGCGTTATTGCTTAATATTTTGTTTCACAACGCCAAGGCAGGAAAGAAAACAGCGTTTTTCAGCCTAGAAATGAGCACGACGCAGTTGTGGGATCGCATCTTGTCAAATTCTTGCGGCATCAATTACGGGTTGATAAACAAGAAAGGCCTCTTAGAAATACAGCTCAGACAGTATCAAAACAAATTGGTAGAACTGGCAGAAGGCGGCAATATTTATCTGTTTGACGATGTTTTCACGGTAGAAGAGCAGGGCAGCATCCTGTACGAACTAAAGCCGGACTTCGCGGTTGTCGACTATGTACAGCTTGTAAGGACTTTACAAAAGGCCAATAGCCGCAACGAGGAGCTGGCGAACATCGTTTCCCGGTACAAGCAATTTGCCAGGAAAACCAATTGCCACATAAGCTTGCTATCGCAGTTTAACCGGGCGGGCACGGCAAATAGGCAAGGGGACGGACCCTCCATGTTCAACCTAAAAGACAGCGGCAGTATTGAGGACGGCAGCGACTATGTCTTTCTGCTCAGTAGGCCGTCAGTGGATGATCCGGAAGAGCCGCCGGAGAAAACAAGAATTAAACTGCAAAAGAACAAATTTGGCATGGTCGGTGCCCGCGACCTTTACTTTGACGGCAAATATCAGCGGTTTTGTGATGTGGCGCAGGGTGAGGAATTGCCTTGGCCGGAAAGGAAAGATGTTGATGGGTAGTGAGTATTTCCTTGAATACATTTTCGCGCAGGCAGCTAAAGCACCGAAAAGGGACTACCACGTTTACGAGGACTTGAAACATAGTATCGCAGCCTTAAACCTTACACAGGACATGTACGAAAAGGCAATAGATAGGCTGACAAAAATACTTTGTGTGTAGGAGGCGTTTTGATGGAGCCTATAACTGTTTGTAAATACTATTCCACAACCCCTAGAATCGAAGTTGAGGTGACACCGCTACATATTGTGTTTTAAGCATAGCCACGTTGGCGAGAGGCAGGGCAGGAGCGTTTCAAACGTGAGACGGGAAGAATTACTCTAAAGCATGATTAGAACCACTAGAATCGCCTAAAAAGTGCATTAGAATTGATGTGTGTACTGTAGCAGGTTGTTTGATTTGTTTAATAAAGCGAAAGGGGGAAATAAATTGACTAAAAAACTTGAAAATGCGGCAACTATTCAATGTTGTAAATACGGGTGCAGCCTTATTCAATCTGATGGAACCTGTTTTGCAATAAATAGCCCTGTTGAAGTTTGGGAAGAAGGCGATTGTTGGGCTAAAACAAAAGAGCCCGGCGCTATAGCCAAGAGAAAGCAGGCAATGAAGCGGTATAGCGGAGAGGGGGGCGGGAAAAGAGCATGCAGGGCTGAACAACTACATAGACCCGGTAGATATGCAGCTTGCGCAGGCGAGATCGCGGGGAAAGGGGAAGTAGAATGATGGTTAAAATTTACAATATTTCCTTAAAAGCAGTTGGCATTTTGGCAATTATTATGGGGGTTTACCATATTGCAATACAATATGTTCCAGCTCCAACGTGTGCCGGAATGGATCAGATATGTATAGGGATTTTGTTTTTGGCAGCGCAGGTGACAGAAACCAAAGGAGGCGAGTGATTGAGTAAGTCAATAAATGTGCTTGACAGCGAAGTGTTAAACACCTTTGCCCTGGCTATAGTCAGACAAGCCATTGACGATTGGAAATATTTGTGCAAGGGCGGGAAAGAAGAAGGGGATTGCAATTTCAAAGAACTAACGCATTTCTTTAAACATGATTGCGAAAAGTACCTTATCGGCACAGACATTTCAGCAGAAAGAATATATCAGGCATTACTGCAAAAGCGGTATAAGCAGAAAGAGAATAAGAAAAAGGTGGAGGTGGGCGCTTGAAAACAAAATTCTATCTAATTCAGCCGGTGCGAGATTATATAGAATGGGAATTGGAACACTATCACGAAAACAAAAGGCAGCTTGAAGAATACAAAATGGACATGATACCTTCTTGTGTGGCCACCTACAGCCTGGCACAATCCAGTAACCATAGCGAAACAACGGACACCACAGCGCAAAGAGCGATTAAATTAGCTATAAGTCCTTATATCCTCAATACAGAAAGAAATGTCAAGGCTATAGAAGCCGTGTTGGCTAAGTGCGATGATACGGATAAAAAGCTAATCAACATGGTGTATTGGAAACGGGCATATAACATAGAAGGTGCTGGTATGGTGGCAAAATTGAGCAGGGCAGGGGCGTATAAACGGATAAACAAAATCATATTTGGAATTGCTTTAGAAATGGGTTTGATAAACGTATAGAGTAGACAAAGAGTAGACAAAACGGCCTATTTGACATGTTATAATAGGCGTAGTTAAAAGTTTGAGAAATACAAAAGCCGTCCTCAGGGGCGGTTTTTTGTTTGGGTGGTGAGTGTTTGGATTTTAAAGAAATGGCTTTGGAATTGAAGGTCGATGATGGAAAGTCATGGACGCAGGTTTATAAAATACTCGACGAAATGGGCTGCTCTTTAAGCCATGACACCATCCGAAAGTGGGTATCTAAGCACCCCAGATATGAGCAAGGCCGCAACGATAAATATTTAGAGCCTGTCGAGCCTGTTTATATCACAAACAAGTGGACAGGTGATAAAATAATCCGCTTTGGGCTGATGGGTGATACGCAAATTAACAGCAAATACACTCAGATCACATATTTACACAAATATTATGATATATGCCAGCAAGAAGGAATTGAAACGGTATACCATACTGGCGATATAGACGAGGGCGAAGAAATGCGTCTTGGTCACAAATACGAATGCTATAACCAGGGTGTTGACGACCACATAGAAGAAATTGCCAGGGTATATCCACGGCGAAAAGGAATCAAAACACACTTTATAACCGGCAATCACGATCACTCAATATTTAAGCGGGTAGGGTTTGACATCGGGCCGGTAATAGCCAGCAGGCGGGACGACATGGAGTATTTAGGCCGGGATGATGCTATTATCCAGCTTACACCTAACTGTAGGCTAGAACTAAGGCATCCCGGCGACGGTACAGCCTACGCAGTAAGCTATAAAATACAAAAGATGGTAGAGGCCATGAGCGGCGGCGAAAAGCCTAATATACTGGCGGTTGGGCACTATCACAAGAGCGAATACCTGCCGGTATACAGAAATGTCCATTGTGTGCAAACAGGGTGTTTCCAAGCGCAAACGCCTTTTATGCGCAGTAAGAGCATAGCGGCCAATGTAGGCGGCTGGATAGTTGAAATTAATGTGGATGAAGAAGGGACAATAACGAGATTTAAGAGCGAGTTTATACCGTTTTACAAGGCAATCAAAGACGATTATAAAAACTGGCGATAGTTGAACATGGCGGCGTGGCGGAAAGGGTAAAGCATTGTAGGGACAAGGGACATACAACTCCACGGCACAAGGGAACTCGGCGCCCAAATGAGCGGTAAATATCGGTTATCCACCGAGGCGCACCAGTACTTGATAGCCGAGAGAGACACACCCGCAGACGTATTTTCGCTATGCGTGAGGTCGCATGAAAGGCAAATAAACAATCCGAGTAATGCCATGAACGGGAGTTTGTTATAAAGGTTCTATGCAGGGTTCGATTCCCTGCCGCCGCCTACAATCTAAAGGAGTAAGACATGAGCAAAGAGCCGGAATTAAGGACGCTATGCCATAATTGCAAAAACGCATACATAGACGCTGGCTTGATTGTAATAATGCTGCCAGATCAAAACATAAAGCAGCCGTGCGATATCTGCGGCAGGCCAGGATGGGAGCACACAATAAAAGCCGCCCCCAAGAAGGAGGCGGCGAGGTAGGTTATTTATTCTGGCTGTTATTCTGCATATGCGGCGTCAATCATCTTCCGCATTGCGTCCGCTTCTTCCCATGTTTCAAACCATTTGACGGCATTCCCAACGTATATCTCGCCGTCGTTTTCTTTGCCCTCTGGAGCCTTTCCATCACAGAGATAATAGCCGCTCATAAAGTATCTAATAACCAAACCTTTCATCGTTTATGCCTCCTGTCCTAAGATATAGTTTATTGCTTTTTCTGCTCTGCTGGATGCCGACACAATCAGGCGCTTATCGTCTTTTAAAGCTCTAATCCAAGATTGAATATAGGCTACGCTGTTCTTGAAGGTTCCGGCGACTTCAATCCCGATATGATTCATTAGCCCGGCGCTGCCGATCTCGGCCACTAATTCTTCTTTGCTGTATTCTTCGTTACCAAAATGGGCGTCCTTGCTGATACGGTCAAGGCGGCTCTTGTGGCCGGTGCTGTGGGTCATTTCGTGAAACAGGGTTGAATAGTATTCTTCGGGGTTGTCGAATTGCTCTTTCAATGGCATCGTGATTCTATCGAATGAGGGGGAATAACAAGCCCTATCGCCTGCGCAGTGAACAATGGCAACGCCGGACCGGCTGCCGTATTGTGCGGCTATCTCTTCGGCTTCTGCTATTGCGTCAAAGGGCTTTACATCTTCGGCTTTATATTTCGGCTCTATGCCGTCACATTGGGAAATATGAAACACATTATAATATCTAAGCAAGGGAATGGTCTTTTCAACGTCGTTTCCGTTCGTGTCCTTCTCTGTGATGGTCAATGGTTTAAAGAAAACAACGATTTCGGACTTTTCGCCTTTGCGTACGCTGCCGCCAGCCTCTTTGCATTGGTTAAAGGTGAGATATTCGCCGGTATGCTTTAACATCATTTGATTGATAAGGGAGTAGGCGCGCCCGGTGCTTCTGCTATAAGCGCCGTTTCTGGTGCCGGTCCAAGGTTTCTGCCAAGGGATATTTCCGTTTTCCAGTTCCTTGATGATTCTGTCTGTGACCATTTCATAAACATTGATTCCTGTCATAATAAAACCCCTCCTAAATTATTGATTTCTTAGGCGGGGCTTGCTATAATTAGGTTGCCCCTGCCTTGATGCTTGATCGTGTCCTGGTTTGGTGGCTGCCCGCTTGGAAGGTGAGAACTTCCGGCGGGCTTTTTTATTGGGTTAATTGCGGGTTAGCTTGTAAAGTGCGTACTGATTGAGGCTGACGCCTTCGCGCTTTGCGGCCTCCATCAGATCTTTGTGAAGAGAGCGGGGAAGACGCAGGGTCAAACGTCCATTATATTGCTGCATCCGCTTAAACTCTTCCAATTCCATACCGGGTTCGTTGTCCTCCGCTGCTGCGGCAAGAATTGCTTTTTCTTCTTCGGTTGGTTCAACTTCGGGTACTGCTGCCAATTTCGCTTCAAATTCTTCTTTGTTGAGTTTTGTCATGATATCACCTCCTAGTATTTGATATTCGTTCTACTGTTTATTTCTTTGATCGTCATTACTTCCGTGGTGCTGTCATATTCAAATATGATGCGATACTGGTATATTTTATAACGATATGTGCTTTGGTATCCAGCCAACTTTTTAATGTCCCCATCAAACAATTTTAACTTGTCAATCGCGTTATACAGCTTGTTTCTCGTGTTTTTATCAACTGAATCCAGGTATTTTTGTGGTTGTTTTTTTAATATAACCTTCATGTTCTGCACTTCCTTTTACAAGCTGTTTTCTTTGTTCGCTGTCTTATTTGCTGTCGTATTTGATGTCGTAATCATAGCACGACGGGTTTTAAACTGTCAATACCTTTTTTAAAACTTTTTCAAATAAATTTAAAACACAAGCTAGGAGGTGAGATTTGTGGTAAAGAAAGAGGCTTTGGATGATCTGGTCAGACTGCCGAGCGTTACCAAGTTGAAAGGACAGGAACAGCTTGACGAGATTGAGCGCCGGTTATCTCTATTATATGATGATTGCAGCGGCAGAAAAGCAAGCATGACGGTTATTCATATTAGGGTAGTATTGGGGATTGATGATAATACATACCAAAGGTGGCTGCAAGCTAAAGTAGGGAGTAGACAGCCGGACGGCACCAAGCATGATATAAATGTAGAGGATAGCGAAACAATAGCAGGCGAGGAAAAGAAGCATATAGTAATGCGGCGGGACGTTCTCAAAAAATGGGTCGATAAAGCCCAAATGGCCACCGTCGAAGCGATCTCCGCGAACCCTAAAGCGGGCGGTCCTGTGTTCCTATCTAAGGCTGTATGGGGTTACCGCGACCACGAAACCGAGGGAAGGTTGAACGTCACAATGTCTGTCGAGGACTTCTTGTCTGGAATCAAAAAGCCTGCTAAACATGATGATTAAGGGAGTTTACTACCGATTATAATAGTTATGTAACCTAAATGCCTAAATCATGGTATATAGCAGGCGTTATGGCACATTTTAAGGGTGTTTCGACAGTTAATTTAGCGCTATTCCGGCGCTATTTTTTATGTTTATTTTTAGGCTGTGCTTGTCTATGTATAGATCATGCCATACCCCACCGGGGGGAGGGGGTTAGGTACTTACTGAGCGGAGGCGGGGAGCGGAGGGGGAGAATACTCCACACCGATATTTCCCTCTCAAATTCTCATGCTCCGAAAGTTTGCTAACGTAGTATATATTACTTTCGGCCATGCTCTCGAGATAGCAGGTCTTAAAGGGGCACTTCACCGGACTAAAGGATGCCCTATTTTTAGGATATTTTAGGGGGTTTTACATGTCAGAAGAAAAGGAGTTTCGCGGGGTTCTGGTTCAAGTTTTTATCAATCCTTACTGCGTGAAAAAGGACGTTGTGGACGTAGAGAGTGGCGAGGTTGTTCTAAGCAAAACAGAGGGTGACGTAAAAGCCGCCTTTGCTAACGGATATAATGCTTGTCCGGTGGAAGTAATGGTTTCCCGTGAGGTTATGGAAAACGGCACAGAATACCGCTCTGTTAACGATTTTAAGGACGAAGGTGTTACCTACTTGCAAGGCTGGTATGGTGGCAGGCGTAAGAAGCAGGAAGGGGGCAAGGAGAGGACGCGAGGGGGCAAGCCTATCAACGTGCCTTCCGTGGGTGAAAACATGTTGGTAACTGCTATTGATGCCGCCACTCACACCCTGACCGTCACCCGTGGTTTTGGCTCTGTTGCCGCTGTAGCTTCTATTGCGGATGATGCAGAGGTACTTGTTTTGGGTTCTGCTATGCCCGAAAATAGCGGAGATCGTGGCGCAAAATCCACGCAAGAAACTGCCAAGTACAACTATACCCAAATTTTCCGTACTCCTGTCGCCCTGTCCAGCACAGAGGAAGCCTCTAAGTTATACGGTAGCCAAGATCGTGACTACCAGCGCCGGAAAGCTGCTGCTGAACATAAGAGAGACATTGCTCACGCCTTGTACTTTGGGCAGAAGAAAGAAGTTACCAACAGCACTTCTTCCATGCCTCAAAGAACCACCGGCGGTATTGTGGAGTTTCTCAAAACCGGCTCTAATACGGTGGCTTTTGACAGTACCAGTAAAAAGCTGACCTATACCAACTTTGACAACTATGTTGCGCAGCTCTTGTTTTCCCACGGTTCCGAAAACAAATTGCTGATTGCGGGGCCTAATCTGGCTACTGCTATCAACAGCTGGGCCGCCGGTAAACTCATTACCGAGGTTGGCGCGGACAAAACCTACGGTATCCGCATTAACAAGCTGACTACCAGCTACGGCGATTTGCCCATTCTCTATGATCCTTTGTTGACCGGCGTATATGGCGCCTATGGCTTTGCCTTGGATCTGGATAACGTACGGTATGCTTATCTGGACGGCAGGGATACCAAGTTGAAAACCAATATCCAGGACAACGATGTTGACGGTATTATTGACGAATACATCACTGAGTGTGGTCTTGAAGTCAAAAACGCCAATACCCATGTCCTGATTACCGGGGCATATGTTACCTTGGATGCCTAGTATCAACTAGACTAAGTGAAAATCATGTGGGGCGGTGGGGGATTCCTGCCGCCCCATATATTTTGAAAGGAGAACACCTATGAAAGTTAAGGTTTTCGGCAATTCTTATGATTGTGCCGGGTTTGAGTTTGGCGACGGTTCCGTCACTTTATATGACCATTTGGGCAATACCGTTGCTTCTTTTAAGGGGTTGTCAACCTTTAAGGGGTTTTGTTTTTATGACGGCACGATTATTATTGCGGCAGCCGCCATTACTGGTACACCAACGGTAGGACAGGTTTTGACCGCAGAAGCCACTTATTCTGATACGCCAGACGCAGATCCAACCCTAACATATCAATGGCAAATTTGCGATACGGTCGACGGAACATATTCAGATATTACCAACGCAACAGATGATACTTATACCATCTTAGAAGCGGATGAAGCAAAGTTTATTAAGGTTGAAATAACTGCAACCGGCTCTGTTACCGGTACGCTTTTGAGTGAGGCAACTTCTGCTATTGAAGCGGCTATTTCGATGACGGCTACTATTACCGGGACGGCAACAGTTGGCGAAGTGTTGACGGCAAATGTATCTTATTCCGAGACGCCAGATGTTAACCCGACTTTAGCGTATCAATGGAAGGTTTCTGATACAGCAGACGGCGCCTACACTGACATTTCCGGCGCGACATCTGCTACGTACACTATCCTGGAGGCAGATGCGACAAAGTTCATCAAAGTGTCAATCAGCGCAACTGGTTCTGTAATTGGTACTGCTTTAAGTGCTTCTACCACCGCTGTTAGTGCTGCCTAATAAAGGAGAATGTTTATGAGTACAAAAAGGCGCTTTGTCTGTACCGGATTAAGCTGGTCTGGTGGGCGGATTTGCATCCCCCGTGATGGGTTTGAAACAGACGATGAACAGATCATTGACTTTATCACCCACCATGCCGACTTTAATAACTTTATCTTTGAAGTTCCCACCAAAGACAGTCTAACAGAGCAAAGCAAGGAATATGCCCGTACAATTTTACGGGAAGAACAGGCAGAGTTTGAAGCCAAGGTTGAAGCAGAAGTTGCTAAAAGATTAGCTACTTTGGAAATTCAACCATTGAGCGTTCCAAACCCAGAAGAAGAAGTTAAAAAACTGGCTGAAGAGCAAGAAATAAGGCAAAAACAAGCCGAAGAAGAAACAAAAGCTGCCGAGGAACGAAAAGCCAAGAACAAAGCTACAAGTGAAAAAATTAAACAAAAATCAGAGAAGAAAAAGGCCGCCGCTGGAAAGAAAAAAGGATAGGGGGTAAGAGGGCATGAGTATGACATTTGCCGATTTGCAAAACGCCTTTGAACTGCATATTGGTTCCGAAGGGGAAGTGGATGCTGCCCAGCTTGCCATTTGGTTTAACGAAGCGCAAATTGACCTAGCCATAGAGTGTGGCACTCCCGCCAAACAGGTATATACCGCAGCGGTTGCCGGGACGGAATATGCTTTGCCTACCGGGTTGATTAAAATCATGCAGGTTGATGATGATTACACTATTACGCCAGATAACAAAATTGTTTTTAAGACTGGCGGTGACATCAACGTATACTACCGCAAAATGCCGACACCGTTTACAGGTTCGGTTGCTACGGCAGTAAGTGATCTAAACCCAGCTTTGCATGATTTAATACCGATGTTTGCCGCCGCACGGTATTGGGACAAAGAAAGCGAGGGCGATTACGAAGAAAGCGGCCATGCTACAAAGTGGATGAATTATTATCTGCAAGGGAAACAGACGAGAAAGCAAATGCTGGATGGTATTGCTCCAAAAGTAACATGTTGGCAGGTGATTTAAATGGATAAACTCTTACGGAACTACCGCGATTTTAGCGGTGGCTTGTCAGAGGTTTCTAATGACAATATGGCAGACAATCAACTTGCGCTGGCCGTCAATACGATTCCTGGTGAAACATACGGGATTGCTAAAGCAACGGGGTATGATATTGCCTATCCTCAAATTTCGGGCGGGGAAGAAATTATTGAAGTTCTTGCCTTGAAGCCTGCCGCTGGTTTAGTGCAGACACTTGCTTTTACGCCAACCAAACTTTATAAATACGATTCGGCAATGGGAACATGGACTTCCCTTGCAACCGGGTTAAGTGCTATTCTTGATTACTTCATTCATGCCAATAAATTGTGGTGGCTGGATGGCAGCGAGTTTCGCAATTACGATGGTACAACGGTTTCAACGGTAACAATGACTACTGCCGGGGAAACTCCCACGACGGCAGAAACCGAATTATGGAGCAGAATCAAAATAAGTTCATGCGTGGAACAACGCGGAACACGTTGGTTTTTTGCAAGATCCGGCTCCAACGAGGTTATTTTTTCCAAGATTAATGATCCCACTGCCTTTGAAGTGACAAGTATTATAAACGTGAACACAAAAAATGCTGATACCATAACGGCCTTGCGCGAGTTCTCAGATGGGATGCTGATTTTTAAAGAAAAAAGCGTACATTTTTTAACCGGCTGGGACTTCGCTACGGGTACGGACATTGAATTATCGCAACTAAACGTAACTTCCGGGACAGCTTTCCCCAAAACAGTACAAAAAATAGAAAACGCCGTTTTATATCTTGGATATAACGGCGTTTATCAATTACGAATACCTAGCCTTTCTACGGTTTTAGCAGCAGATAATATTTCAAACAATTTGATCTCTGAAACATTGGAACAAAACGGAACAATCGGATCTCGCGCCGTAGTGTGGAGCAATATTTATTACCTTACTGTTGAAAATGCAAGTGGCATCAAGGAGTACCGTTACTATACCAAGTTAAAGGCGTTTTTTGGTGAATTTACAATGCCCTCGTATTGTTATTCTACCTCTTTAGAGGATAACAAGCTATACATTGGATGCGAAAATGGTTACATCCTGGTGGGCAATCCAGAATGTTATCACTATATCAATACCACAACAGGTGCAAATACGGCCATACAAATGGAGGCCATGACAAAGGGTTTTGATATTGTCGGCTCTATGGTCGCGGATGCCAAAGTCAAGAAGATTTTTATTGCATCAAAGCAGTTCGAGGCGCAGACTTCCCGGCCTTATATCTCAATCAAGGCAGATTATAGTGCGACAAGCTACAATGTGCAGGTAGAACTAAATACAGATGAAAGCCTTGTTTGGGGTGAGGGTATTTGGGGTTCTGCTTATTGGGGTTTTATTTCCACCGTAACGAAAGAAATTCCCGTAAATTACAAGGCCAAAAGGGTTCAGTTTACAATCGGCAATGATTATATTGACGAGCCGACTTTGATTTACGGAATAGGCGTTTTGTATAAAAAGAAGAATCCCAAGGGCAGCCGTGATGGTGTGACGGAAAGGACAGTGGTGTAATATGCAGATAGCTTTACCTTATACAATAGTTGATGGCACGGCGTCAAGTGCGGCTAAAATTATGGCAAACCTTCAAGTTTTGATTGACTTTGTAAATGCTGGCGCAGCCAATACGGATGCTACTGTTTCCGGCATGGACGAAACAACGGTGCTTGCGTTATTGCAAAGTCTTGCGGATAACAGGGTAATATTCACAACGGCAGATTGCAAGTATATTAGGCTCAATAGCGACCTTGTAATCGAAACATCTTCCGATGGCGCCACTTGGCAGGCAACAGGATCTTCCGGGCATATCATTGTAAATTCCGCAGGGGAGGCGTTAACGCAGCGATCCCGGTTAAAATTCGCCAATGCTACTGTTACAGATGATGGCGTAAATACGGTTATTACAGGATTAAAAGGTGATACTGGTCCCACCGGGCCGCAAGGGCCGCAGGGCATTCAAGGCATACAAGGTGTTAAAGGTGACACAGGGTACGCCTTAATTCCAAGCGTCAACGCTTCCGGGGTTATCAGCTGGACAGCTGGAACGTCAGGCATAATTCCTTCCCCGCAAAATATCAGAGGCCCCCAAGGGGTTCAAGGCGTTCAAGGAGCACAAGGGCCTACTGGCCCCCAGGGAGCACAAGGCATTCAGGGGCCAAGAGGTTTGCAAGGTATTCAAGGTGAAAAAGGTGATACCGGCGCAACGGGAGCCACCGGGCCGCAGGGCGTTGCTGGTTTAACTGGAGCAACGGGGCCTAAAGGGGATAAGGGCGATACAGGAACTACCGGAGCCACCGGAACTACTGGAGCGCAAGGGCCAGTAGGCCCGACCGGGCCGCAGGGAGCACAAGGGCCGCAGGGGGCAAAAGGTGATGATGGCGCAGACGGCAGAAGTTTTACTGTACTTGCTTTATACGCAACTTTGTATGCCTTGCAGACCGCCCACGCCACCGGTACGGCGGGGGATGCTTACGCTGTTGGTACCCTTGCAGATAACGAAATTTATATTTGGAATGTTGACACTTCCGCATGGGAAAACATCGGAGCATTACAAGGCCCTATAGGCCCCCAAGGCCCTACGGGTGCACAGGGGCCGACCGGATCAGCCGGTACAGCCGCCACTATTAGTGTCGGATCAGTAACTACGGGGGCGGCAGGCAGTTCTGCAAGTGTTGTCAATTCAGGCACGGCTACCGCTGCAATATTTGATATTGCCATCCCGCAAGGTGCGCAAGGCGTTAAGGGCGACACAGGTAACAGCGGCGTATATATTGGAACGGATGCACCAACAAGTGGCGAAACAGTTTGGTTTGATACAGATGATGTTGGCAGCACTACGGACGAAGTACCGGAAGGAACTACAAACCTCTACCTTACCAATGCCAGAGTAGATGCGCGGATCACCGCACAAAAGAACGTTGCTAACGGCATAGCTGGGCTTGATTCTGATGGTCGCATGAATGTGGCGCGATTGCCTGTTAGCGAAGCGTGGATAACGCCAACGCTGGTAAATGGATGGGCATCACATATAAATACTGTCCAATACTATAAAGACGCATTTGGTATTGTACGTTTTAGAGGAGAGCTTAACCCGGCAAGCAAGACCAATTCCACTGTATTTGCACTGCCAGCAGGGTATAGGCCATTTCAAAATACATATTTTAATTTTGGCTCAACAAACGCATATATTGCTATCCTTTCAACGGGAATAGTGCAGTGCTTGTTTGGTAGTTGGCAATCACTTGTCAATATAACATTCAGAGCGGAGGCGTAATCATGGAATATGTACGAATTATTGACGAAAACGGCCTCTTCGTAGAGGATGCCTTTGTCGAGGAATTAACCGAGTTTACCATCGAAACGCCCTGCCCACCTGGATTCTATCTCCCTAAATGGGACGGCACTCAATGGGTAGAAGGTAAAACGGCAGAAGAAATCGCGGCAATAAAGGCTAGTGCGGAAATGGTGCAAACACCGGAAGAACGCATTGCACAACTGGAACAACTTGTAGCTGACCTGGCAAGTTTGCAATTGGGGGTGTAGCATGGACGAGAGATATTTGCGGCTGTATCGTTTTCTGTTAGAAATGAACAGGATTACCATTGACCAGGTGCCGGAACCGTATAGGGTAGAAATTGAGGGGGTGGGGTAGTTGGGTATACTGAAAATTAAAAGTGGTACGGATTGGGCTTCCCTGCCCGTCATTACCGGTCCGCAAGGAGCGCAAGGGGCGCAAGGCACTCAAGGCCCGCAAGGCGTCCAGGGGATACAAGGCGAAACTGGTGCACAAGGGGCGCAGGGTATTCAGGGCGTACAGGGGGCAGCGGGAACTTCCGCTTACGAATCCGCACAAGCTGGCGGCTATGCAAATACGGAGGCGCAGTTCAATACCGATCTGGCAGGAGTACCCAACAAGGCCACAAAAGTAACAGGTGCGGTAACTGGTAATTTTGCAGGGCTGAGCAGCACAGGAGATTTGACGGACAGCGGATCTAAACCGGCTGACTTCGCCAATGCAGGTCATAGCCAGGCGGCAAGTACCATTACGGCTGGAACACTTGGAGGCAAAATTGTTGCTAATGCCACTGCCGTGGCTACCTATACCGATTCTCAGGTAAGAAATATTACGATTTCTACTTCCGATCCTTCCGGTGGGAACCCTGGCGATATCTGGATTAAGTATACAGCATCGTAGGAGGTTATTCTGTGGCTATAAGATATATAGGAAATACAGGTACATCATCAGGTACCGATAGTTTAACTGTTTCTGGGAACTTAAACTACGGTATTGGCGATCTACTTATATTGCATGTTACCTATGCAGGTTATCCATCTGCTATATCTACACCATCTGGTTGGACATTGTTAACTACCGTTTCACAGTCTACAAATGTAATTCATGGTGTTTTCTATAAATTTACAACTGCTTCTGGAACATCTGTTAGTGTTACCCTTGCTAAAAATAGCCTAGGAGTAAAATCTGTAGGATCTATTTTTGCTTACCGGGGTGTAGATAAAACTAACCCAATTAATACCTATCAAACGGCTAATGGTAATCTTGCAGCAAGTCTTTCTCTTCCAGGACTAACTACAACTGTAGATAATTGTTTAGTTTTGTCATCAACTGGGTATAAAACTTCAAGTGCTGCCTTTAGTAACTGGGCAAACAGTGATTTAGAATCTATCACAGAGTTATATGAACATATTGTTGATACTACGGCTGGCTTAGTAATAACAAATGGTTCTGATGCTCAAAAAGGCAGTGTCACTAATACTACAGCTACAGTAACCAATTATAGTTCTTCCTATCATGCCTCTGTGGTATTTGCTTTAACACCGTCCTCGGTTCCGTTTATTTCAGATTGCTCAGCAGTAGGTAGTGGTGTAAGTCCTACTGTTACTATTAATGTACCAACAACTTATGCCGAAGGTGATTTACTTATTTTACTTTTACATGGGTATAGTGGAACAGTTTTGCCTGCTACGCCAGATGGTTGGACATTGTTAGATACTCAACAGAATACTCATGCTAACTTTAAGGTTTGTTATAAAATAGCCTCCTCAAGTGAGCAAGCTGTTAGTGTAGACTTTACTGGATGCCTTTCTGGTCGTGGTGTTATGATAGCGATTGAAAATATGAACCCAAATACCCCTATTAATACTTTTTCAAAGTCATCAAGTAGTAGTACTGCCTATTCAGCCGATGGACCAACGATTACTTTAAAAGATTGTCTTATTATGGTTTGTGTTGGTTTTTATGATTCAACTTCAACATCTATTGATACTGATAGTTACTCTTCCTGGGTTAATACCAGTTTATTGAGTATTACGGAACATGTAGATTGGCATAAATATATTTCCAGTGCTGGTGGGGGTGGAATAGCTCTTGCTTCTGGTATTTGTGCCACTTCAGGAACTGTAGCTAATACAACAGCAACAACGGACTCCACGGCTAATTATTCTTCAACTTTTGTAATAGCTATAGCACCTATAGTAACTGCCCCTCCTGTTTACGTTAATATAGATAATGTTTGGATACAAGCTGATTCCGTACACATGAATATTAGTAATACTTGGACAAGTGCTGATTCTGTTACGGTTTAATACAGGCAATACATAGAAAGATACTATTTGATAAACAACAAGGGGGAAGGTTAATGAAACAAAAAAACAAAACCATTAGGTCACGAAGCAGACCTAGCTTTTCCAAGGGGATCACCGTCTGGCTAATGGCAAACGGCACGGCCTGGATTTGGTGTTCTTATTTACTAGCATACATGGGAAAAGAAGAAATTGCAGAGGCGCTTAGTAAGGTGGTTGCCACCGAGATACTAGGCGTCTTTGCTTTATATGCCATCAAGGCGCTTTTTGAGAACATCAGCAAAAACAACAGCTGGCCGGACAAAACGGTTAAGGCAGAATCAGCAGAAACCGAAGAAACTGAATTACATTGTTAGGAGGAATCGTATTTATGGAAAATTTAATAAGCTATATCCTTGAAGGATTGCTTGCGTTATTTCTTGGTGTTGTTTTAAGGTTTGGCATTCCCTACCTTAAAAGTTTGCTTAAAGCCAAAAACTTTGCTTTTGTTTCCTGCTGGGTGGATGCCGCTGTCGCGGCGGCAGAACAAACCATTCAAGGTTCCGGGCTTGGAGAAAAGAAAAAGGCTTTTGTCGTTGCCTTGTTGGATAAATTACACATTGCGGCAGACGATACCGTCGACGCTCTGATCGAAGCCGCCGTTAAAAAGATGAATGAGGCAGTAGATTCAGCAGCAAAAGCTATTTCCGAGACAAAAACCGATTAACAACAAAGTGCCTGCTAAATACCTATTTACATATAGGCTCTAAAAGCCGTTCTAAGCGGTTTTATTTTAGGGGTAAGGTGATTGTACCTACCCCTTTTGACTTGGAGGGGTAGGAATGAAGGATTTTATAGTCAAGTATTGGATTGAGGTTCTTTTTGGGTTTATCGTGTCCGGGTTAGCCCTTGCGTACAAAAAACTGTCATGTCGAATCAAGCGGCAAGGAACAATCGAATTAGGCATACAATCACTTTTACGTGACCGCATTATTCAAACGTATAACCATTACATTAAAGAAGAGTGTTGTCCGATTTACGCCCTGGAAAACGTGGAAGATTTATATACTGCTTATCACGCTTTAGGGGGAAACGGCACAGTTACAAAGTTAGTTGAAAAATTGAGGGAATTACCTACGGAACCAAAAGACAAGGAAGTGATAACTTGAACATTACTTTTAAACAATGCCACAAAACAAATTACCAGGCAAGCCGCACCCATAATATTAAATACATTGTTGTGCATTACACCGCCAACAACGGCGATACGGCAAAGGGGAATGCAAGTTATTTTGCCAATAACGCTAATCTAGAAGCCTCTGCTCACTACTTTGTAGATGAAAACGAGGTTTATCAGAGCGTAAAAGACATGGATACCGCCTGGCATTGTGGGGGCAGGGAGTACACACATCCTAACTGTCGGAACCGGAACAGTATAGGTGTGGAACTGTGCAGCCGGAAGAATAGCGCAGGTAAGTATTATTTTAAAGATACTACCGTAGATAACGCTGTAGAGATTGTGAAGTCTCTAATGGCAAAGCATAATATTTCAATCGACAATGTGATCCGCCACTATGATGTGACCGGGAAAAACTGCCCGGCGCCGTTCGTTGAAGATAAAAGCCAATGGCTGGCATTTAAGAAAAAATTAGTAGGGGAGGAACCCAAATTGACCAATACTGACAAAGTAAGCGACTGGGCAAAAGTGCCCCAAGAATGGGTAAAAGAAAACAATATCAGCGACGGCACCAACCCAAAAGGTACTGTCACGAGGGAAGAACTTTGGACAATAATTTACCGCATGGCGCAGGTTTTGAAATAAGGAAGGAGGGAAAGCAACGTGACCACAGTCCAGGAAGCTAACAGACAGTTACAGCAGGCGCAGGCCGCCTATGGGTCTGCCACCACGCCAGAAGCAAGAGCGGCAGCGGCAGCCTTGGGACAACAGGCCAGGGCTGCAGGGGCTACGGATGCCGGGGCGCAAGCTGTCTGGAAACAAGGCACCAGCAGTTCATCCGGCACAAGTTCCGGCACTTCTACAGGCTCTTCCTCTTCCCGATCTTCGTCCACAACGAGAACCGCAAGCCCCACTTCTGGCGGCAATACTTCTAGTAATGGGCAGGTATATAGCACAGGCGGTAGTGGGAAACAGTTTGTTTACAATCCCACCACTGGCAATATTGGCGTTACTCAAAACGGAGTGACAAAGTATATCGGTTCCAATGATGCCGGATATCAAAACACGTTGAGCGCCATGCAGTCCGATACCGGGAAAACCTTTTCTGGCGTATCCTACCAGCAGGCAAATAATATCGCCAAGAATAATGGCGTAAGTACCGCACAAAATACCGCTCAAACAGTAAGCCCTGCCAAAACAGGACAAACAAGTTATGGGGTAGGTGAATTAACCTATAATCCGTCTACCAATACTTACACTCGGACAGTCGGGTCAAATTCTTGGGATGTGGGGCCGGACGATCCCAAGTCGGACACAATAAGGAATGAATACAATGCCAGGTACGGAACGTATGGGCAAGAGCAAGAGGCGACGGATCAGCCACAGTTAAATGGGTATACAAAAGAAGATCTTGAACAATTTGCTGTGCAGGCCGTTAACAAGGCCCTGAAGGATAATTATAACCCCGTAGACCAAAGCGATTATACCAACGATATCCTTTCCTATGACGAGGCTATGGATATTGCCCAACGGCTTCTGGAGCCGCAATATACCGCCAAATACCAAGCCGCAGCCGATACCTCAGCACAAAACCTTGAAAAATCCGGCTTGTATGACAGCCTGTACGGACAAGCTCTTTCGGCACAAAGTCAAAATGCCGTTAGCCAGGACTTGGAATCTGCCGTCGCTTCTCTGGCAAATGAGCTGGTGGGGGAAAGCAGGGACCAGGCTTTAGCGTTATTACAATCGGCTATTAACGAAAATCAATACTCCGCTGGTTATACCCAGGAAAATCTTAATACCGGCCTGGAATATACCTCCAAGATGCTTGACAGCCTTATTTCGCAGGCTCAAACGGCGCAGGAATACGAACTTGAAGCCAGGGCGCAAGCATTGAAAGAGAAAATTGCTACTTCTGATATTGCCTATACTGAGGCGCAGACGGCGGCTACGAAAATCGAATCTGAGCTGGCGCAAAAGGCAGCAGCGAAGAAAGCCGCAAGTTCCGGCTCCGGTTCTGTTAGCTTGTCAACCGGAAGCGGCAGCTCCACGGGAACAACAAACATGGCGGCGCAGACTAAACCCAACATAGCTTCCAATACCAATACGACCAAGACTTCCCAAATATCGGCCATTGAAAGCGCCTTATTGTTTGCCCCAAGCGGTGCGCGCAAGGCACAAATTTTGCAGCAGAGCTTTGCAAGCGGTTATATAACGTCCCAGGAAATGTATACGCTGGCTAAAAAATATGGCGTCACGATTGGATCTTAAACAAGCGGGGTGATATGATTGGCAGGCTATATAAGTTATAGCGAGGCCTTGCGGTTACGCAAAGAGCAGGAAGAAAAGAAGAAAAAGGGTATTGCCGATGCTTTCCCCGGTTATGCCCCTAAAAAATATGAAAATGCGCAGGTGTCTACCCAAAATGCCAAGGGGGATGATTATTATTCCCCCTTGCGGCAAAAGTTGGAAAGCAATACTTTGAGCATTAAAAACCAGGCAAAACGGGCAGAAGAAAAGAAAGCGGTCGAACCAGTGAGGGCTATTCCTGTTTCAAGTGAAGTGTCCGGAAGGGCGCAGAGCTATTTAAACGATCCCGAATGGGGCGCTGTAGCAAAGAAGATTATAGGCAAAAGTTCCACAGAGCTGACTACCCTTAAACAGACCTCAACTTATAATGCCCTACCCCAAGCGCTAAAAACATACATTGATGATACTATTATCGCTTCGCAAAGCAAGCAAGCCGCAGGCAGTAAGACGGCTGGTAAAGTTATGTCCTTTACTGGTGGGGCTTTAGATGCCGCCACTTTTGGTGCGTCTGAAAACATGAACACCGGTGCAGCGGCAAGATTTGGAGAGGCATTGAAAGCTAACTACCCCAAAAGCAATACAGTCGGTGAATTTGCCGGGACGGCGGTAGGTGGTGGCATTAGTGACATAGTAGCAAGGGCAGGTGTGACCGGAATTAAATCCGGCATAAAGGCACTAGCGAAAACAGCTGGTAAAGAGATAACCGAACAAGCGGCAGATGCGGCAAGTAAACAAATACTGAAAACTGCCGGGAAAGAAGCCGCTGTCGCCGGGGTTTCCAATGCCATTTACGGGGTTGCTTTTGATGCCAGTAAGGGACAGGACAAGTCTACCATAGCCAAAGACGCCTTGATTAACCTTGGCATAGGTTCGGTTTTGGGTGGCGCGATTGGCGGCTTTACAGCCAAAAATGCACTTAAAAAAACCTTTACACTGCCAGAGATTAAGGCGGTAGAAGAGGCGTCTGATATTATCCCTGGCACCCCGGAAAGGGAAATGCCTTCCGCTAATGTCGACTTCTACGCACCAGAGCAAGGGGCGGCAATGAAACAACCAATAGCTGGTTATCTTTCGAGTAACCCTGCGTATGAGGACGTTCTTCCTGGTGTCGATTTGCTGCCCAAAAATACAGTGTTCAGAAACGAGGTCGTAGACGGAACATATTCTTTGAAAGGCCGTCAAGCGATATATGCTGATGAAATTTCCAAAAATGCAGAGCAAAATGGCGTTACATTTACCGCTGCTATGGAAAATAGAATCAATGACTTAAAACAACAATTAGCAGAGGCGGTTGAAGATAATTACCAGTACATCACAAATTATAAGGGAAAGGGTGCAATCTGGGACACCAATATCAATCTTGATCGGCCTGCTGAATATATGGGCGGGAAGTATATTTCCCAAAATGACCGGTGGTATCAACAGTTTGTGCGGCATTACGGGAGGCGCCCTAATAAAGAAGAAGCCAAGGATCTAGCTTACAGTCTTTTGTTTGATCCTAATAATGAGCTTTATCGGCCTGATATGTTAGAAGCAATAACCGAGCTTGATAGCATGCAATCTCTTGCAACACATATCCCGCAGGGCAAAGAAATTCTTTCTATTGATATGCTGGACGGTGGGGATGTGATTGCCAATATCGGCGAACCAAGAATGACTATTCCAAGCAGCAAGGAAAGCCTTGGCGGTGTTTTGGGACCAGGCGTAAGAGTTGGCGGCGAGGCAAGTGCGGTTAGTGCTCCCAACAGACGGCCTATTCAACAAAACCCCATTACGCAGACAGCACCACCAGAAGTGGCTAATGCCACGCAAAAAGCTCCTGCTGCCTTTGTTTCTCAACCCACTGTAAATAATGCTAATACCGCTACCCGTGGCATGACTAACAATTCCGTTGTTGGTGCAAGCCTGATAGGCAAGAAAATTGTGGCCAGAGATAGAAATAATGTTGGCACAATAATGCGGTATGATCCTGAAACAGACCGATATTTGCTAGGATTTAAAAGCCGGGATGGTTCTACCGCTCAAAAATGGTTTAGGTCAGAAGAGCTTAATATTCCGGAAACATTTAAGGTTGTAAATCAGGTTGCTGCACAAAATCCAACTCCTGCTGTTAACGCTTCCTCTGTTTTTGGTACTGAGCAGCGCGGTATGGCCAAAACCTCCATCCCAAAATCCGTTGAAGCTGGTGTTGAGGGCATGGATCAGGTACAAGCTGGATTATCGCCCGAAAGCCAGGTTTATACCCCGGAATCTATGGATGCTACTTTGCAAAAAGCGTGGGATTCCATCAAAGAGGATGGCAGTATTGAAGCGGCAAAAGACGACTTAACAACTAAAATGGCAGGTGGTAGACCGCTTTCCGATGTTGAAATGACAAAGGCCGTTGAGGTCATCAAACAGTATTCCAAACAAGGCGACGCTGAAAGTAAAAGAAAGGCAGTTGACCTAACAGAACTATTAATGACAACTGCCACTAATATGGGCCGGGCAATTAACGCCTTGAAACTTTTGCAAAAGAACACGCCGGAAGGTTTCTTGATGGTAGCCATGAAGCATGTTAAAGAAATTAATAAAGATTTGGTGGGTAAGGCCAAGGTTGTACTAACCGACCAGGATAAAATTGATTTGCAGATTCTTGGTGATATTGCCACCAAAGAGGGTAGGCATGGTGTTGAAATTGGCAAAGCCTCTCCAGAACTAAAGGTATGGCTCTTAAAAGCAGAAACCGTGAAAAATCTCGACTGGGGAAATGCGGCGGCAGGCAAAGCTATGGCCGTGATTGCCGAAAAACAGCCTTCTACTGGGCAGCAAAAATTCCGTGCTTTGCAGAGGATATCCATGCTTTCTAACCCCAAAACCCATATCAGGAATATTGCCGGTAATACGGCCATGCTTATGGGCGAAACAGCGGGAACCCCGGCTGCTGCCGTTTGGGACAAGGCTATGTCTAAAATGACAGGGCAAAAAACGGTAGCGGCAGTATCTCCGCTTAATTATCTTAAAGGAGCAAAAGAGGGTATTGACGATGCGCTTACCGATATTAAACTTGGTCTCGATAGCAATACGAAGTTTAACGAAGAAGGACATTTCCAGCCTCAGGCATTTAACCCGGAATTGGCAAAAAACAGTTTTTCCAAAGGAACATTGACGGTCTTAAATGCACTTGACCAAGGAATTAGTGCTGTCTTGAAGGTCCCTGATGCCGCTGCCATGATGGGGCAATATAAAAATGCTTTGGCGCAGATGATGAAAGCTAATAACGTGACAGAGCCAACAGCGGAAATGATAGACGCTGCTTTGCAAAGTGGACTTAGAGCCACTTTCCAGGATGAAAACGCGGCAACAGCATTGACGCAGAGAATCCGTAACGCTTTGGACATCGACGGGAAAGTTATGCTTGGTAGTGCCGTAGCCCCCTTTGTCAAGACCCCTACGAATGTTATTAAAATCGGTCTTGAATATTCCCCAATTGGTACCGTTGAGGCCATAGCCAAAACCTTCTTTGGCAAGAATAGCGTTAAGGCACTGGCAAGCCGTGGTGAAAGTACAATGTCCTTGCAAAGGGAAGCGGCAGAGCTTTTCGGGCGCGGGATGGTTGGAAGCGGATTGCTTCTACTTGGTATGGGGCTTAAAGCCGCTGGTTACGCTTCCGGCAACGACGAAGAGGAAACAAAAGCGCACCAGGCATTTAATAAGGCAATCGGCAAATACCCTAATACCATTAAAATAGGAGATAATTACGTCGACCTCTCTTCTCTACAGCTTGTCGCCACACCTTTGTTAGCCGGTGCCGCCGTAGGAAACAAAAAGTTTGATATGGGTGATTATCTGCTTGCTGTATCGAAAATGGGTAATACCGCCCTTGAAATGCCGGTTATTCAGGGAGTACAGGAGCTTCTTGGCGGCAGTTACAACAAACAGAGCGTTGTGGAAGGCCTGTTTGGATTAGCGGCAGATGCGGCAACACAGGTTGTGCCGCTTGGTTCTCTTGGCAGACAGATTTCTAATTTTGTCGATCCTTATGCAAGAGACAGGTCGTCCAATCAAGAGGGCGTCAATAAGACCGCCGAGGAAGCCAAAAACAAAATGATGGCTATGGTTCCCGGCCTTTCAGACAATTTCCCTGTCAAATATGATACCTTGGGCCGTCCACAAAAAAATTATGACGCGGACACCACGGCAGGTAGGGCGTTTAATGTTTTTCTTAACCCGGTAAATAGCTATGAAGATAACAGCAACCTTTTGACAGACGAAATCCAAGGCCTGTATGATGAAACACAGGATGCAAGCGTATTCCCAAAGGTTCCCCGCGGTGACGTGTCAAATGCTGGCGTCGGATACGATCTGGACGCAGGAGAACGGCAGGGATGGCAGCAGGAGCAAGGGCAAACCCTTAGCGACACCCTGCAATCTCTTATCAGAAGCGACGAGTATAAGCAGGCAAGCCCTTCCGAAAAAGTTGACCTAATGAATAAAGCTATGGATTATTCCAGAGAAAAGGCAAAAGGTAGCTTCTTGCAAAACAAGGGTGTTTCCTATGATTCTTCCGCTGTTGAGAAGCTAGATGGTGCCGTTGCGGCTGGGATCAAGGCAGGTGACTACCTGGCAATCAAATTCCGGCATGACGCCATTATGGATCAGTACGAGGACGAGAAGGATCAGGCAACGGCGTTTTCCAAGTATCTTGACAATATGAGCCTTAATCAGCAACAAAGAGATTATATTGATAATGCTCTTGGCTATTGGCCCGTTTATAAAGCAAAGCCGGAAGCATATAGGCTGGGTCTCATGAGTGAAAAGGCACAACAAAAATGGAACGTGGCAAAGAAATACGACATGTCGGAAGAAATGTACGTCAAATGCTACCCCTTGGTATGGCAAGACGGCAAAAAAAAGGCGGGGTGCCTTGCCGATCTCGTCGACGCCGGGTTGTCATGGGAACAGGCAAATCAGTTTTGGGATATTATTCATAGCAAAAAGCATCAATAGGATGTACCAAAAACAAGGCTCTCTCTTGCCGGAATTGACAGGAGAGGGCTTTTTGTTTTTACGATACCTGCCATGATTTATTTTGTAATTTGACACATTTTGGTATATAATTCGATTATGATGTTATTATATACTGGAGTGTAAATATAAATGTCGTTAAATCTAGAAAAGCTAAACATGGGGTTTAAGTATGTGACTATTGGGAAATTGTCGCAAAATGTTATTGATTTATTGGGTCTAAGCCATTCTGAATGCGATATTATCATGTGGGAGGACAAATATAAGTACATTTATAAACATATTGAAGATTTTAAAACTGAGGAAAATTTTTACAATTGCATTTCTAAAATTCCAGAAACGATTGCGGACCCCGATTATATCGGAGTTCACCCGACCAAAAACAGCATTGAATATATTAAGCGTATTGATGAGTTATTTATTGTAGCTATTCGTGTTAAAAATGGTAAATTGGCTTTAAAAACAGCGTTCCCTTTAACAGAAAAACAATTGCAAGATTATATAAAGTCTAATACTGTTATTGAAATTAAAAGATAAATGATTGACAAATAGGGAATATTGAGCTATATTATACATATATTAAGCAAGGAGCAAATCATCTGAGGTCGGAACAGGCAACCGACACACCCTAGTGGTCTTTAAAGAGATACAGGATCGCCACCCTGTCTATGATTTGCTTCTCAAAAGACCTCCCGATCATGGGAGGTCTTTTTCTATGCAAGTTTTTTAACTTAAGCCGCTCACCTTCGGGTGGGCGGCTTATTATTTCCTTATCGTTTCCTTGTCGCAATTTAAAGCCTGCAAAAACGTAGTAAAGGCAAGAATTTTTGACGTATTTGTTAATATAAGGAAATGAAGATAATTCCTGTTATAGTCACATATTACGCACTCTTGCACATAGCAAGAAAATATGAATTTGCGACTATTGAGCAGTATGCTGAAATTCAAGAGGTATCGACCAATACTGTTCGTCAGTAGATCCATCGTGGCAAATTGCGTACCACAAATTGACGAGTTTCCATTTGTATCGGCTTGTGATTCAACCTATATTTATCAAGATGAGGATAAAACAAAGTATATTTGTCATTTAAGTAATCATAAATCAAACTTTAATGAGAGAATGGTGCTTAATCGCCCAGAAGTAGAAACATTAGAATTGGCACTTATTTCTGCGGGTAAATGGGGCAATTTAATATCACAATTTCTTTTACTGCTAAAAAAGTTTGTGCAAAAAGAACAGGGACTCAATTAAGAATCCCTGGCTTTTCAAGCTAGTATTTAGTATCTCTACGGAAAATTAAACATCCCAACTTAACCATCCCCCATGTGTCATTAGATCAAATATTCTCCATTTCTTAAACGCGGCACAAAAGCACTCCGGCTAGAGAATCTTACTAAATTAAGCGCTGCGTTAGGGGTCAGTACTGATTATCTTCTAATAGGAACAACCCTCCCAGAGTGTTTCCGGAACCGGAACTGCGGGAACCGGAGATCAACCGTATCAAGCGGCTGGTATTTAAACGCCGCAGATTGCTTTGCTATCAATTATAATATATAGGCGACATCCATTGCACTTCTGGTAGCGGACCGCAAATTTCCGATTTTGGCGCTATCACCAATACGGTAGGTTGTCAGTCCATTTTTCAATAGGAGCCTATATAATTCCTCACCTTGAGAAAGGGAACCACAGGCAGTGACGATAAAATCGACTTGGGCAAGCAGTGATTCCCCATCCTTCGTTTGATACCAAACGCCTTCGTCATTTATCTCTGAGACAGTGACACCCGTTTCTATTTTGGTATGCGCTCTAAGGTAATCTTCAATAAACACCCGATGCATGGGCTCCTCATCGCTGCAGATCTCATCTAGCTTTTCCAGTATCGTGACGGCGAACCCTTTCTTGTGGAGGATAAGCGCGGTTTCACAACCCACAGCCCCGCCGCCAATGATGGCTACCTTTCCGCTCTTGGGCAATTTACTAGTGTCCGCAAGCACTTCCCAAGCGAAAACCGCTTTTTCTTTACCTTTTATATTCGGTTTTACTGGTTTTGCACCAGTTGCTACTACAACTGCATCAGGGGCCATGGAAATGAGCGTTTGTGCATCCACTTCTGTATTCAGCTTTACCTTTATATTGAGACGGTCTACTTCCTGTAAATACCAACCCAATGCCTTGTGGATCACCTCTTTGTGGGGTGCTACACCTGCCAGGATCATTTGCCCTCCAAGCCGCTCAGATGCTTCCAGTATCGTTACATCATGGCCTCTCTTTGCGGCAATAATTGCGGTTTGTATCCCTGCAATGCCACCGCCAACAATCGCCACTTTCCTCCGAAGCCCGGCTGCAGGAACACAGTGTTCACTGTAGCTGTGCTCATAGCCTGTATACGGGTTTATGGCGCAGCGAACACTACCATGGCGAACCAGGGCTTCATTGACACAGCCGTCATTACAATTCAAGCAAGGGCGTATTTGTGCGTCCTGTCCGCATTCAAGCTTGTGAACCCAATAGGGGTCACAAAGAAGTTGACGCCCTAGGCATACAAGGTCGGTTTTCCCTTGCGCGATTACCTCATTACAATAAGCGGGGGAGCGGAATTTTCCTACGGCAGCCACCTTAGCGGTCGTCATTGCCTTTTTCACAGGGATGGCCATGTACAACCTCCCACCTTCATCTTGCCATTGGCTTTCTGTATCTATATGCTGGCTCTGGAAAAACCCAATGGTGCAATTAATCATATCGGCACCGGCTTTTTCGCAAAGGCGGGCGATCTCCACACCGTCTTCCAGACTTAAACCATTGGGGATTTCTTTGTCTTCAATAGCAAGGCGCGCACTGATCATGAAGTTGTTTGGACAACGTTCCTTGATGCTTGCGATAATCTCTGTCAGTATGCGGGCCCGGTTTTCAAGGTTCCCTCCATATTCATCTGTGCGATGATTATACTCTGGAGTTAGGAACTCATTAATCAGGTAGGTGGACGAGCAATGGACTTCCACTCCATCCATCCCCGCCTGATACAGCATTTCAGCGGCAAAGATGTGTTTTTGGATTATCTCTTTGATTTCCTCATGAGACGTTTCTCTGGTGGGGAACCAAATATCACCGTTATAGCCCGAAGGAGATATGCTGATCTCGCCGTCATTATAGTTCGGGTTGGCGAGAAAACCGCCATGATGGATTTGAGCTATAATTTTTGTGCCAAAGCTGTGGACCGATTCTGCCAACCTGCGCCAATCTGGCATAACGCTCATACTGTTTACTTTAGGCTGGCGTTCGACAATAAGTCCTTGGGGAAAATCCACGGCAGAACACTCTACCACAATCAGACCAACGCCGCCCCGCGCCCGCTCTGTATAATGGGCGATGGACGCTGCGCTGAGCGTGCCGTCGGCGTTGCATAGGTTGTTCGCCATTGGTGGCATGACCACTCGATTTTTCAATTTAACGGGACCAACCTGAATCGGCTGTAATAAAGCATTATATTTTTCCATAATATTTCCTCCTTTTAGTGTTTTGTGCGCCAAACAGCTTCAACCTAAGAGACTGTCTCTGTAGCCATTATATTATGACTTTGCAAACACTTGCAAGAACGCACTTTTTTGTAATATACTTACAAAAAGGGTATTATTGGGGGGTTATCTAATGAAACGAAAGCCAGAACACTACCATTGTCCGGTAGAAGCTACATTGGATTTAATAGGTGGCAAATATAAGTCTTTAGTATTGTGGTATTTAAATGAAAATAAAGTGTTGCGTTTTAACGAATTATCACGTTTTATCCCTGATGCTACTCCGAAAATGCTGGCACAACAACTCCGAGAATTGGAAAATGGCAAACTAATTACACGATTTGTCTATCCGGAAGTTCCGCCAAAGGTGGAGTATACTCTTACTGATTTCGGACAGAGCCTCTTCCCCATCCTGAAATCGATGTATGATTGGGGGACTAACTATCTGGATGAGAATGGAATTACGATTATAGAATACTAATTAATAAGCTCTTTATATAGCGAACTCTTCTCTCAATGGTAATAATACAACATTCCCAAATAAAACAGCTTACTAAAGCAAGAGTAGAGGCTTGTAGACATGCTTTCCCTTTCCCCACTATTGAGCGAGAATGTTAATATCCCTATGTTATATTATGAATAGATGAAAATTTTTAGTTTGGTTTTTATAAAAACATTGATATTTGCTCAGTAAGAAGCCAGTATTCTTGGTCATTATTTGGTCATTATTGATAGTAAAATTGACCAATAACAATGCATGACAATAAAGGATATTTTAACAAAACAACAGTTAACCGCGTTTTAGATTAAAACAGAAAAGGGCAAATTAAGGGAATAGGCAAACTTCTAATCCGTGGGTCGCACGTTCGAATCGTGTCAGGCGTACCACGATTATCAGGTTATAAAAGATGCATTTTGTGTCTTTTATAACCTGATTTTTTATGCTATGATGCAAGTGAGATTATTTATATAACAAGAAAGAGAATTAAAATGAAAATTATTAATGTAAAAGACCGAAATTCCATGCTGATAGAACAACTTGTAAAGGTGTGGAAAGCTTCGGTGAAAGAAACACATTTGTTTTTGTCCGATTTGGAGATTGACAATATTGAAAAATATGTTCCGCAGGCTTTAGCGGGGATTCCTCATTTGATTGTTGCAGAAAATCAGAGTGGTGTTCCGGTTGCATTTATGGGAATAGATGAACAAAAACTTGAAATGTTGTTTATTGATCCCAAAGAACGTGGGCATGGTTTGGGCAGAAAATTAGTTGAGTATGGTATTAAGGAATATTCTATTAATAAGCTGGGAGTTAACGAACAAAACCCACAAGCAAAAGGATTTTATGAACATATGGGATTTGAAGTTTATAGAAGAACTGAAGTAGACGAGCAAGGCATGCCGTATCCTATTTTGTACATGAAATTATCATAAGTTATTTTATGTGGGATAATGAGCATTTTCCCTGCATCTATTTTGTACTAATGACACAATTATTAAAGCTAATAAAAGGATTTGAACCGTTACGGTTCGAATTCTTTTATTTTTATGTTACACTGAGGTCAGATTATTTATATAATCTGCGGACAAAAGATAACACAAAAAGTCGGGAATAACCGTTTTGAAAGTAATACGATATAAACATAGGCAAGGAGGTGACGTGCATGGGCTGGGTTGAATGCATCGGCGAGGCTGTCAGCTATATTGAAGATAATATCACCGAAGAATTATCAATTAAAAAAATTGCAAAGCAAGTAGCAGTATCACCTTTCTATTTCCAAAAAGGATTTGCAATGCTTTGCGGTTTTACGGTCGGAGAATATATCCGGGAACGCAGGCTTACTCTTGCCGGCAGTGAGCTTATTTCCACCGATAAAAAAATTATTGATATTGCGTTGGAATATGGTTACGACTCACCGGACAGTTTCACCAAAGCGTTTACCCGTTTTCATGGCGTCACACCAACTGCTGTTAGAAAAGACGGAGCTATGATGAAGTCCTTTGCTCCGCTGAAAATCAAATTTACATTGGAAGGCGGTTACGTTATGGATTACAAAATTATTGAAAAAGATCCATTTACTGTTATGGGAGCGTCTAAGATATTCAAGTATGAAAGTGCAAAAACAGAAATCCCAAAGTTTTGGTTGGAGCTTCATCAGTCGGGAAAAGAGAAAGTCGTATGCGGAATGTATGGGATCAGCATTGACGAAAGTATGGGATCGGATGAATTTGAATATCTGATTGCAGACAATTACAATCCGGGCGCAGAAATACAGGAAGGCTTTGTCACAAAGGTTATTCCCGCATACACCTGGGCTGTTTTTGCCTGCAGAGGCGGAATGCCCCAGTCCTTACAGGATGTGAACGAAAAGATTTTTTCGGAATGGCTGCCAAACAGCAAAGACTATGAGATTGCGGCGGGCTACAATATTGAAATGTACAGTGATCCTGCTGAGTATTCAAAGGGATTACAGGATGAAAAATACTATAGTGAGATATGGATTCCCGTCAAAAAGAAGTAACAAAACTATATGAGCACAATCGGAACCTGCATCTAAATTGAGCAAATGACATAACGAAAAAGCAACATGCAAGGATTTGAACCTGCATGTTGCTTTTTTATTTTCTTTGGAGTCGGAGTCGGGCTTTTTTCGTTTGTATTTGATCACTCTTATGCCGGATCATGGCATTCCGTATGACGTTGGTGTTTAAGATTCGGTTATCCCTAACGTTAAAATGCCGAAGTTATCACGGTAGATCTCGTTGAATTGAGACATAGGCAGCGGATTGACGCCGGAGCCAGCCTCAATGGTATATCCCGGACGATTGTATTGTTGGATAAACCAATCTTTATAGCCCGCGTAGGCGGATTGATAGGGGGTTTCTGAAATGGCATACCCGCTAGAAGCCGCCATTTTTTGCGCAATCTCATAGGAATTTACAGGGTTATAATTCAGATATTTCCAGTAGATCACTTCTCCTTGTGTGTGATAGGCCAAAATAAGTGAAAAGTCATGATTCAGCGTAAAATCATACATCGCTCTGCTTTCCGGCGCTACCAGCGGCGCCGGGCCGACATAGTCCCGCGGGGCGGGGGAAGTAAACCCTTGTGCAAATTTAATTTCCCGGGCTTCTTCCCATTGCGCGGGATATTGTAAGTTTAAATCTATGCCGCTGATATTGGCCTTCCAACCGTCCGGAAAGGGAATCGACGGGTAATTATTCGCATATCTGCGAGCATTGCTATAATATGTGCCGCTGTTTAACACTCCTGTCACCAAATCCAAACCATCCGGATTGACAAGAGGAACCAAATATAGGGTAGCTTTTTGATACAGCGATGCGGCCGGTATCCCGTAAATGCTGCCGCCGCGGGAATATTCCAAAGCATAGTCTTCCAAATATTTCAGCAGTAATGGCGTTGTGATCCATTCGTTGGCATGATGGGACGCATTATAGGATACTTCGGTAGCTCCGGAACCGATTGCAACCATATCAATATTTTTACCCATGACGCTTTTGCCCATCGTGCCGGTTCTAATAAATGGATAGCGGGCCTTTAACCCCTCTATTACATAAATTGTCAAATGGGAGGTATAGCGAATATTTGTCGGCACAACAGAAAATCCAAAGGGTATGATCAGATTTTGCCCTATCATAAGCGACTGGGCATTGAGGGCGGGATTGGCGGTAGAGATCGCGCGGACGGTTGTGCCATATGTATTGGCTAAAGACCAAAAGCTATCGCCAGGACGGACCTGTCTGATAAAGTATCCCCGTATATACGGAAGCAGGCTGTTCCATGTATTTGCCCCCACGATTCCATCTGTATTTAGTCCGTAATTTCGCTGAAACCGAAGAATGGATTGTTGCGTATTTGAACCAAAGATCCCATCTAACGGTCCATCATAGTATCCAATTCTTAAAAGTGCCAACTGCAACAATTCCACATCGGCACCTCTGCTGCCAATTTTTAATATTTGCAAATGAAATACCTCCTTACAATATTGGCATCTGGCTAACTCCCGAATATAACTTAAACTGAAATTAGTTTATGCAACTACTGCTTTATCCAATTCCAACTTGAAACTTGGTTTTTTATGTTTCAGAGAGGGCATAGGCACGAAAAGGGTACAAAACTTAAAAATTTATAATTTTGTAGAGCCCGTCATTTTCTTGCTCCATGATGAGTATTCTATATGAATCACTAAATAAGTGGAGGTATTGACGTGGGATATTATGTAAAGGTGGAACCGAATGTATATATTTATGTGGAGGATATCAATTCGACAAGCAGCAAGACTATTCTGTTTATCCACGGCTGGCCCGGAAACCATAACCTTTTTGAGTACCAGTACAATCAACTGCCCAAACAGGGGTACCGATGCATTGGCATCGATATCAGGGGCTTTGGCCATTCGGCCAGGCCCTGGGACGGCTATGACTACAACCGGTTGTCTGATGATGTCCGCGGCGTCGTGGACGCGCTGCAATTAAATGACATTACACTCGGCGGGCATTCGACAGGCGGAGGCATCGCGGTTCGTTACATGGCAAGGCACCAGGGCCACGGTGTATCCAAACTCGCTCTTTTCGCGGCGGCAGCCCCCAGTTTGATCCAGCGCCCTTATTTCCCATATGGCTTACCGAAGCAGGCGGTGTTGGACATTATAGAAGGTACATACAATGACCGCCCCAATATGCTCCGAAACTTTGGCAACATGATCTTCCATAATTATGTTACCCCTGAACTTTCCCATTGGATTTTTCAATTGGGTCTTCAGGCTTCAAGCTGGGCTACCGCGGCAATTGCCAATACATGGCTGGATGAAGAGGGCCTATTTAAGGATTTGGAAACCATTCAGGTGCCGACTCTGATTCTTCATGGTCTCAACGACAAGGTATGCCGATACCCCTTGGCAATTGCGCAGAAAAACGCCATTCCAAATGCGAAGCTTGTACCGTTTGAGTCCTGCGGTCATTTTCTGTTTTATGATCAGCTTGAAAAATTCAATAAAGAATTGCTGCAATTCCTGGAAGAATAGATCCCTTTGGCCGCTTATATCATTTTGTATTTAATCAATATCTTAATAAGAATAAAAGTTGCGTAGCGGGTTTTGAATTTATACGCAGCTTTTTCTGTTTGTATGACGAAGTTTGCATCTTCATGACAGAACCTCGTTTAATATAATTGAAATTGTCTGGAATGATATGGTAATATATTTGCAGAAATCAATTCATGAATATCAATAGGAGGCGAACAAATATGAAAAAACCCCTCGCACTCATTTCTATTTTAGGGTTAGCGCTGCTGTTTTCTTTGGCGGCATGCGGAGTTCCTGCCGCGGAAAATGTAAATCCTGAGACAACATCCGAATCCGCCGAAGATATTGTTGTTTTTACCGATCCTGTACTTGAACGCATGGTGCGCGAAGCTATGGATAAACCGGAAGGGGATATCACCGTTGCGGAAGCGGCAGCGGTGAAAGTGCTTGACCTTGACATCGAGTGGCAGTCGCCTGAAGAAATGCGGATAAAAGACATTTCCGCACTGAAATATTTTATAAACCTCGATCAATTGCAATTGCAATTCCACGCAATCACCGATGTCAGCCCCCTGGCCGGTTTGACGAAGTTGAGAGGGCTTGGCTTGGGCGGCAACAACATCAGCGATATTACGCCGCTTTCCGGCTTAAAAGAGCTGAGGGGGCTATCCCTATTCAATTGTCAGGCAACCGATTACAGTCCCTTAAAAAACCTTACGCTCTTGCATACATTATTTATAGAATGGTCAACTATCAGTGACCTGAGCATGCTATCGGATATGAAAGAGTTACAGACACTTTCTATCGCAAATACACAAGTTGCAGATGTATCGCCACTTACAGGCCTGACACAGTTAAAAGTGCTGAAATTGGAAAACTGTCCCGTCACCGACCTTTCGCCCCTTGCGGCTATTTATCCGAACCTTACGGAGAAAGACTTTGAGATGAATTAACTTTCATCGCGAAAGGCGTTCGTTTGTGTATGGCATTTCAGCGGCAAACGAGCAAGATGTCATGATCCAGAAAAATCAAAAAGATCATAAAATCAATAGTAATCAGGATGTTTCAGAATATTCTAAGCAAGTAGTTGCACTTTTTGTCAAAACAAGATACAATAGAACAAAATGTAATTTTGGGAGAGATGAAAAAATGGATCGTCGTAATATAAACAAGCCTGAAATTCCCAGTTCTCCGGTGGTCAAAGGTATCGTAAACAGTCAGCTGGCTATGCTAGCGGGCGTTGGCGCCTATTTTGTGGTGTTTATGACCCTTTTGATTGCTTATACTGCTCCTGCGGGGGTGGGAAGTGGCGCCATCGTCGGCTATGCCGTTTTAATCGCTGTGGCCGTCATCGGTGTTTTTATGATCCGTAAATCGTTGCGGTTGCGGAAATTGGTCGCTCTTTTAAAACAATATGTCGATATCATTTTTACTCAGGGTAAAACAAAATTAGATGACATTGCCCAGGCAATCGGGAAGGACGCTGCCCAGGTTGTTGCTGATCTTGAAGATCTGACGGAAAGATGTTACTTAGCCGGGGTCACCTGCGATACCGAAAAAGGGGAGCTTGTTTTAAAAGATCTGCCGGTCAAAGTGGTTTTTGGAGATAAAAATGCCAAAGAGAAAGATAAAGTCGAACTACATTGCACCTCCTGCGGTCTTGAGATCATGGTAGCGCCAGGGCAGATCTGCCGTTGTCCCAGATGTTATTCCGCCATCAGCATCAATATGAAAAAATATAACAAATCTCAACACAAGTTGGCCCAGCAAAAAATGGCATAAGCACTTTTCTTCTGTGACTTTCCATTGATAAAATTGATAAAATACCGAAACCCGCACCGAAAACGGTGCGGGTTTTATATTGCTTTCAGTAAGTCATGGAAAAATTTGGTTAGTTTTCAAATTTTTTATTTTACTGGGAACTTTATAATGATATAATTGTCTATATCGTATGTTTAATTTGTGTAAAAGTATGAGGATATAATTGCTTTAAATTTTGTATGAAAGCAAATGAAAATTTGATAAAAATTTTTGCAATTTTAAGATCAAGAAAGGATGAAAGAAAAATGAAAAAAAAGGCCTTATGCTTTATTCTTGCTGTTTTTGTGGTTTTTGCTTTTTCGATCGCGGCATTGGCGGATGACCCCATTGACTACGGAAAGATTGAAGTGACAGGAACCGGTATTGAGAACCAGAGCTTTGATGTGTCGCCAGGGGAAGGCGAAACCTTAAGGATTGCCAAAGATGTCAATCAGGTTAATATTACCTTCAGCGGCGCATCAACCGGCGTTACCCTATGGCAAGGCAGTACGCAGATCACCAGTGAAACCCGCGTTAGCATAAGCGGCAGTTATATCAGCTTTGTGTTGAAATGCGAAGGTGCGGAAGACCAGCCGTTTATTCTTACTTTTGATAAAATTTCCGCCGATATTAAGAGCGTGAATGTGAATGCTGGCGGCCAGGATTTTTCCGCTAGCAAAAGTGGCACGATCTATACCGTATCACAAAAGATTTCCCATTCTGTGAATCAAGCGACCATTGAAGTAACGCCTGATTCCTCAAACGCTACTGTGACCATAGACGGCGAGGTGGGTACCACCAGCAAAGAGGTTACTCTGGTCGACGGGCCCAATGTTTTCAGCATTAAGGTAGAAGCGGAGGGGTTGTCGTCTACTTATAGCGTAATCATTGAGCGTTATGCCGCCAGCGAATCCACCAACGCCAATCTGGACGGTCTTACCTTAAGTGGTTATAGTATATCACCGACTTTTTCTTCTAGCCAGACATCCTATAAGGCTTCGGTAGGGAACACCGTGAGCACCGCCAGTGTTACCGCAACCCCGGAAGATTCCAGTTCTACCCGCACCTATACCTGGAACGGCACTGCCGTGAGCAGCACCGCAAGCCTAGCTCTGAATGTAGGCTCCAATACCTTGCGGATTAGGGTAACTGCGGCTAACGGCACTACGACCAAGGACTATACCTTGACCATCACCCGGGCCAGCACTGCTGATTCCAGTAATTATTATTTAAGCGGCGTCAGCATATCTCCCTCTTCCGGCAGCGCGAAATGGTCTACCTCCTTCCGCAGCACCACCTATACCTATAACATCACCATTCCCAAAACAGCCACCAAGGTGCGTTTCCGTCCCACGGCGGATGCTTCCACCTCTACCATCAAGGTGGACGGCAGCACTGTTGCAAGCGGCAGTTACTCCGACAATATTTCCATCTCTTCCAGCTCCACCACCTCGGTGAAGATCATCGTGACCGCCGCCAACGGCCAAAGTAAAACCTATACCTTTAAGGTCAGCCGTTCATCCACCAGCAGCGATTCCGATGAGGCTACCCTGAAAAAACTGGTGGTAAAATACGGCAGCACCACTTATGACCTTATGCCGGCTTTTGATAAGGACGTAGAGGATTATTATGTCTGTGTACCGGAAAAAGCTGATTATATCACCATTACACCCACCGCAACGGAAAGCGGCAGTGATATCGAAGTGGATAACGACGACGTTTCAAGCGGTTCAACTTCCGACAGAATCGATATCGATACCGGCTCCAGCGGCAATAAAATCAAGATTGAAGTCACTTCCCCTGACGGCAGCGAGGATAAAACCTATACTGTGTATGTTTACCGTGCCTCAGCCACCAGCGGTTCGGTAAAGACACTGGATTCCCTGACCCTTAAAACAGGCAAGTCCACCAGCGGTATGACAGTAGCTGATTATACGCCGAATTTTGATGAAGATACCACCAGTTATACGGCTTATGTGGATGATGCGCACAAATATGTCTCGGTCAGAGCTTCTGTGGCCAACAGCAAATCCCTGATGTTTCTCATTGTCGGAGATAAAGCCACTAAATTAAGCGATGACAGCTATTCCGACTCGATCTCGCTGTCCAGCGATAGCAGCAAGGTTGTCGTCCGGGTTTACAATGCTATGTACAGCGGCTATACCGATTATACCGTCAAAGTCAACCGCGGCGATTCCAGTGAGAACACGCTTTCCAGTCTGATTGTGAAAGATTCTAGCGGGCAGTTGGTGACTTTAAGCCCTTCCTTTACCCGCTATACTTATAGCTATATTGCTAACGTGGGCACTAATGTGACCGGCGTGCGTTTTTACGCGGTGCCGAGAGATTCCGGTGCAACCATGAAGCTGGACGGCGTTACCTTAAAATCAGATACTGCTTCCTCCCTAATCACTTTATCCGGTACTTCCACCAGCATCCGTTTGGCGGTGACCGCTACAGACGGCTCGGTGCAAAATTATACCGTGACGGTAAAGAAGGGGACTGATACGACAGTAGGCGCTGTAGCGCTTTCCCTGAAACTCGGTTCCTCTGCCATTATGTATAACGGCGTGGAAAAGCGCATGGATGTGGCGCCCTTTACCTATCAGGATCGCACCATGGTGCCCATCCGTTTTGTTTCTACCTATTTGGGTGCTACGGTTGACTGGAATGAAGCCGCCAAAACGGTAACCATCAAATATGGCGCCAAGACCTTGACCATGGTCGTCGGCAAGGTCAATGCCGCTGCCGGCCTGGATGTGGCGCCCATGATCAAAGACAACCGTACCATGGTTCCTCTGCGCTATATTTCTGAACAATTTGATGCTAAAGTGGATTGGTATGCTTCCACCAAGGAAGTTCGGATCAGCCGCCAATAAGATCTCTGTTCTTTGCTAATCCGGAGCTGGACGGCAATGCCCGGCTCCGGATTCTTATTAAGAATAAAATCAAAAATTTAATATAAACCACTTTTAAAATCAAAATTTCTTTAGATTTTGCCGGTGATAGCAGCATTCTGGCGCGATCTTTTGAAATAACTTATTGGAATACGGTTTTTTGTTTATTCTGTTTAAAAATCTTTGGAATAAGTGTTGACATTTTAGGTATAGTTTGTTAAAATTACTCTTGCTTGTTTTGGTGGATATGGCGAAGTGGTTAACGCTCCGGATTGTGGCTCCGGCACTCGAGGGTTCGATCCCCTCTATCCACCCCACACTGGGGCGTAGCCAAGCGGTAAGGCACCGGTCTTTGGAATCGGCATTCCGTTGGTTCGAATCCAGCCGCCCCAGCCAGTATGAGCCATTAGCTCAGTAGGTAGAGCACCTGACTTTTAATCAGGGTGTCCGGCGTTCGAGTCGCCGATGGCTCACCAGAAAAGAAGGCCTTGCAACATCTGCTGCAAGGCCTTCTTGCGCTATGCGTGATTTTATGATAATATTTACCTGTTAGCTCACAATGCGGGAGTGGCGGAATGGCAGACGCACCAGACTTAGGATCTGGCGGGTGACCGTAAGGGTTCAAGTCCCTTCTCCCGCACCAGTATATGATCCCCGGTATATAGGGTTTGCATAAGGGCGCCGCCAGGTTGCCGCTGAAAAATTTAAAAACGAACCGTCGAGTTGAGGAGGAAAAATCATGAAGGTTGCTTTAGAGAAACCGGAAAAAAATGTTGTTGCCATGGAGATTACCGTTCCTGCTGCGCAATTGGATCTCGCTTTGGAAAAAGCGGTCAAAAAAGTAGCAAACCAAGTGAATATTCCCGGTTTCCGCAAAGGTAAAGTACCCAAGGCTGTTTTGGAAAACTATGTGGGAGACGCGGTTTTACTGGAAGAAGCCGCCGAAATCATTGTTCCGGAGGTTTATCCTCAAGCGGTGGAAGAGAATAACGTAGATGTAGTGGATCAGCCGCAAGTGGAAATGGTGCAGCTGGAAAAAGGCAAAGATGTTATTTTTAAAGCTACCGTTACTGTGAAGCCTGAGGTCACCTTGGGAATGTATCAGGGCGTGGAAGTCGAAAAAATCGTCAACCTGCCCACCGACGAAGATGTGGAAAAAGAAATTGATCATATGCGGGACAGAGTAGCAAAGATGGATAGCATCGCGGATGACGCCGCCATTGAAAACGGCGATACCACCATGATTGATTTTCAGGGTTTTGTAGACGGCGAGGCCTTTGAAGGGGGTAGCGCCGAAGATTATGCCCTGATGATCGGCTCCAACACCTTTATTCCCGGTTTTGAAGAGCAAATGCTCGGCATGAAGATCGGCGAAGAAAGAGATGTTAATGTTACCTTCCCGGAAGATTATCATAAAGAAGACCTGGCCGGCAAACCCGCCTGTTTCAAAGTGAAGCTGAGAAGCGCCCGCCGGAAATTTATGCCGGAATTAAATGACGATTTTGTGAAAGAAGTCAGTGAGGAATGTGATACCGTTGCCCAGCTCAAGGAGCATGTCCAAAAAGATTTGACAGAAAAAGCGGTGAAGGATGCCGAAGCGAAAGCCAAATCTGATGCTGTCAAGATCGCCATGGATAATGCCGAAGTGGACATCCCCGCGGTCATGATCGAACGGCGCATCGACTCTTTGGTAGAAGAGTTTCAGCAACGCCTGCAATACCAGGGCATGAGCTTGGATATGTTCTTCCAATACACCGGTTCTACCATGGAAACCCTGCGGGAACAGAACCGCGAAAGAGCGGAAGTCAACGTGAAACAAGATCTGGTTTTGGAAGCCATCGTCAAAGCGGAAAACATCAAGCCCTCCGAGGAAGATATCACGAAAACCTTGGAAGAGATTGCCCAAGCTTATAACCAACCCGCTGATAAAGTCCGGGAAGCCTTCGAGAAGACCGGCCGTATGGATTACCTGCTGGAAAATCTCAGTTTGAGCAAAGCCATGGATTTCATCTGTGATAATGCCAAAATCAACGAAAAATAGACAGTATAATGCGACGCGGCGCCGGGTATAACATAGGGTGGAGCCTGTGGCGCCGGTCAAGAACCGGTGAAAGAGAGGAGATTGTCAAATGAATGTTCTGGTTCCGATGGTTATCGAGCAAACCAACCGTGGAGAGAGATCTTATGATATCTACTCTCGGTTACTGAAAGACAGGGTTGTTTTTTTAGGAACACAGATCGATGACAATGTGGCGAATCTGGTCATCGCTCAAATGCTGTTTTTGGAAGCGGAGGATCCGGAAAAGGATATTCACCTCTACATCCATAGTCCCGGCGGTTCTATTTCAGCCGGGATGGCCATTTTTGATACCATGCAGTATATTAGGCCGGATGTTTCTACAATTTGCATTGGGATGGCGGCAAGCATGGGGGCTTTCCTGCTTTGCGCCGGGGCAAAAGGCAAACGATTCGCCCTTCCCAACAGCGAGATCATGATCCATCAGCCTCTTGGAGGGACCCAGGGCCAGGCCGTGGACATCGAAATCCATGCCAGACACATCATCCGCTTGCGCGACAGGTTGAACATGATTATGGCGGAGCGTACGGGGCAGCCCTTAAAGAAAATCTCTCATGATACGGATCGGGATTTCTTTATGACGGCGGAGGAAGCGAAAGAATACGGCATCATTGATGAAGTGATCGAACGGCACAAATAAAAACCCATTAAGAGGTGGTGCAATTGGTTAAGGAAAATACAAACGACAAAACCCCAATCAAATGCTCTTTTTGCGGCAAAAGCCAAAGCCAGGTCAAAAAACTGGTTGCCGGTCCTGGGGTCTATATTTGCAATGAATGTGTCGAACTCTGCAGCGAGATCGTAGGGGAAGATTTTATGGAAAGCCCCGCCGAAGAGATCATGAACCTGCCCAAACCCATGGAGATCAAAGCGACCTTGGATGAGTATGTCATTGGACAGGAGCGAGCTAAAAAGGCTCTGGCAGTGGCAGTTTATAACCATTATAAACGCATTCAGTATGGTCATGAAGCCAAAGATGTAGAGTTGCAGAAAAGCAATATTCTCATGCTTGGCCCTACCGGCAGCGGTAAGACCCTGCTGGCCGAAACCTTGGCCAAGATCCTTCAGGTGCCTTTTGCGGTAGCCGACGCTACTTCTTTGACGGAAGCAGGCTATGTGGGAGAAGACGTGGAAAATATCCTTTTGAAGCTGATTCAGGCGGCGGATTACGACGTGGAACGGGCGGAAAAAGGCATCATCTATATTGACGAAATCGATAAGATCGCCCGCAAATCCGAGAATCCCTCCATTACCCGGGATGTTTCTGGCGAAGGGGTGCAGCAGACCCTTTTGAAGATCCTGGAGGGCACGGTGGCCAATGTGCCACCCCAAGGCGGCAGAAAGCATCCGCATCAAGAGTTTATCCCCATCAATACCACTAATATTCTGTTTATTGTGGGCGGGGCCTTTTGCGGTATTGAAAAAATCATTAAAAGTCGTACCGATGCCAAGAGCATGGGCTTTGGCGCCGATATCAAGAGCCGCAAAGATGAGAATGTGGGAGAGATCTTAGCTAAGATCATGCCGGACGATCTTTTGAAATTCGGGCTGATTCCGGAATTTGTCGGCCGTGTGCCCATTGTGGTGACTTTGGACGCTTTAGACGAGGATGCCTTGGTTTCAGTTCTGAAGGAACCGCGGAATGCTTTGACCAAACAGTATGTTAAGCTCTTTGAGATGGACGGCGTAACCCTGGAATTCCAGGAAGAAGCGTTGCGTACCGCAGCCAGGATTGCCATGAAGCGGAAAACCGGCGCCCGTGGCCTACGTGCCATTTTTGAAGAGATCATGATGGAAACCATGTTTGAGATTCCTTCCCGGCTGGATATCGAAAAATGTATCGTGACCAAGGAAACGGTAGAAAATAAAGAAAAACCGCTTTTTGTGACCGCTTCTTCTTCCAATTCCAAAGAAGAAGATGAAACGGCATAAGGCATGACGCATGGTTTCCGATAGCAACGGGAAAGCGGAAAGCATAGAATAAATGCATAGCGCAGGATGAAAACATGGCATAATAGAGGACAAAGTCGGACAAAATAGATTGAAAAAATGAAATGAACAAAAAGGCGGTCGCAAGACCGCCTTTTTTAAAATCAGACGCATGAGATATTCACCCCTGCACATGATTTTCATAGAATATTGCGAAGTATTCTTTTGCCATTGTGTTGTATATATGGTAAAATACGAAGCAGCAACAGGGGAATCGTTGGAGGTGTACCCATGGAAACAACCCAATCAACCCAAACAAGCCAAACGGCAAAGGATTTTTTAGATCTGCCCATGCTGCCGCTGCGTGGCATTTTGGTATTTCCGCATATGGTCATTCATCTGGATGTGGGACGCGAGCGCTCCATTAATGCCATTGATGAGGCCATGCTGAATAACCGGGAGATTTTTTTGGTGATGCAAAAGGAAGCTCAGGTGGATGAGCCTGGGTTGCAAGATATTTATGAAGTGGGCACCGTGGGAGAGATCAAACAGATCCTGGAGTTGCCCGGCGGCACGGTACGCATTTTGGTGGAAGGGCTGTACCGGGCAAAAATCAAGCAATATTTGCAGACAGATCCTTTTATCATAGTCGAATTGGAATCCCGGAGTGAAGAAGAATCGCCTACCACAGAGATTTTGGCGATGATGCGGAGCCTTCAGGAGAAGTTTGACCAATATGTCAAAATGAATAAAAAAGCCGCTCCTGATGCGTTGGTTTCCATCAGCAATATTACAGATCCCAGCCATCTGGCGGATGTGGTGTCCGCCCATTTAAATCTGCCCTTGGCCCAGCGGCAGCAGATCCTGGAGGCCATGGATGTGGAAAAGCGCTTCATGCTGCTTTTGGGTATTCTGGAAAAAGAAATGGAGATCCTGGATTTAGACCGTAAGATCAATAACCGGGTTCGTCGCCAGATGGAGCAAAGCCAGAAGGAATATTACCTCAGGGAGCAGATCAAGGCCATTCAGAAAGAATTGGGCGATAAGGACGATCGCAGCGCCGAAGTGGAGGAGCTGGAGGAAAAGATCGAAAAGGCTAAGCTGCCCAAAGCAGTTCTGGAAAAAGTCGAAGCCGAGCTGGACCGTCTGGCCAAAATGCCGCCAATGATGGCGGAGGCCATGGTAGTGAGAAATTATATCGACTGGATCTTGGATCTGCCCTGGACAAAACAGACCAAAGACCGCCTGGACATCAATGTGGCGGAAAATATCTTAAATGAAGACCATTACGGCCTGGAAAAGACCAAAGAACGGATTTTAGAATACCTGGCGGTGCGTCAGCTGACCAAAGAAATCAAGGGGCCCATTTTATGCTTGGTGGGGCCGCCCGGGGTGGGCAAGACTTCCTTGGCTCGTTCCATTGCCCGCTCCATCAACCGGAAATTTGTTCGTCTTTCCTTGGGCGGCATGCGGGATGAAGCGGAGATTCGGGGACACCGCCGCACCTATGTGGGAGCGATGCCGGGCCGGATCATCCAGGGCATGAAAACGGCTGGCAGCAAGAATCCTTTGTTCCTTTTAGATGAAATCGATAAATTGGCCAATGATTTCCGGGGCGACCCGGCAAGCGCTTTGCTGGAGGTATTGGATCCCGAGCAAAACTGCAATTTTAGCGATCATTATATTGAGATCCCCTTTGATTTATCTAAGGTGATGTTCATTACCACCGCCAATGTGAGCGCCAGCATTCCCAGACCGCTTTTGGACCGGATGGAGGTCATCACCATCTCCGGTTATACCGAAGAGGAGAAGGTGGAAATCGCTAAAAGGCATCTCTTGCCCAAGCAATACAAAGAGAACGGTCTGGCCGAGGAGAAAATCTCCATTTCCGAGAATGCGTTGCGTTCCCTGATCCGGGAGTATACCAGGGAGGCCGGCGTACGGAATCTGGAGCGCTCCATCGCCAAGATCTGCCGGCAGGTGGCCCGGGATATCGTTTCTGGAAAATGCAAGACTGCCAAAGTAACCTCCGGCAATATTGAAGAATATATGGGCATCCCGCGTTTCCGCTACCAGCAAGCGGAGAAAGAAGACCAGATCGGCGTTGTTACCGGTTTGGCCTGGACCGAGGTGGGCGGCGAAATTTTAGCCATCGAAGTCCAGACCTTAAAGGGCAAAGGTAAGATTACCCTTACGGGGCAACTGGGGGATGTGATGAAGGAAAGCGCCCAAGCGGGTTTTACCTATATCCGTTCCATTGCCAAGGATCTGGAAATCCCGGATGATATTGAGGAAACCACCGATTTTCATATTCATGTGCCGGAAGGAGCCATTCCCAAGGACGGCCCATCCGCCGGTATCACCATGGCGACGGCTTTGGCTTCCGAGCTTTCCCGCCGGCCGGTGCGTCATGATGTGGCCATGACCGGAGAGATTACCTTGCGCGGCCGTGTGCTGCCTGTGGGCGGCATTAAGGAGAAGATTCTGGCGGCCCACCGTTCCGGCTACAGCACCATTATTTTACCGGCGGATAATGCCAAGGATCTGGAAGACATTCCTACCAATGTGAAAAAGAAACTCACGTTTCATTTGGTGAATTCGGCCAAAGAAGTGCTGGATATCGCTTTGCTGCCGCCGGTGGAAGCGGCTAAGAAAAAACCGGCCAGAAAAGCAACGCCTAAAAAAGAGAAATAACCAAAAAACGGGGAGCGGAAAACCGCTCCCCGTTAATGAAACACCTGAATTTTTACTGAAATGAATCGTGTGATCCGGATTTTAAATCAAGCTTTTGGGATACGCGTGTGAACATGATGATTGGAAAAAAGATGACCCGGGGGAAAAAGAAAAAGATGCAGATCAAGAAATCATGCTACTTATTGACTGCCGTCAAGCCGGAACAGTTTCCGGAAGCAACGCTGCCCGCTATTACCTTGGTGGGCCGTTCCAATGTGGGAAAATCATCCCTCATCAATACCCTGTGCAATAAACGGGGAATGGCGCGCACCAGCAGCCAGCCTGGGAAGACCCGTACCATCAATTTTTATCTTTTGGATGAGAAATGGTATTTCGTGGATCTGCCCGGTTACGGCTATGCCAAGGTATCTAAGTCGGAACGAGAGGATTGGCGGCGCATGGTGAATTCCTATATCACCCGCTACAACGGAGCCAAAATGTATTGGCAGTTGGTGGATATCCGGCATTCTCCCACAGCGCAGGACAAGGAAATGTGGGAATGGCTGAAGGTGCAGGGTCTTTCCGCCACCTTGGTTGTCACCAAGTCCGATAAGATCAGCCGGGGTGCTCAAGACAAGCATTTGGCGGCAATCTGCCGGGAGCTGGGTGTGGCCAAGTCTGAAATGATGATCTTTTCCGCCGTTGACCGTACCGGCAAAGATGCTCTTTTAGCGGTGGTGGAAGCCTTCTTGACGCAACACGGGGTATTATCCCGGGCAGCCCTACCGAAGCCTTTGAAAGAAGAGAAAGAAGAGCAAAAAGATGATGAAAAACCGAAGCATGCAAATGAATGCAAATGAAGGAAGCTGGTCGGAAAGCTAGAAGATTAAGAAGAGCAGGAAGAGCAGGAAGAGCAGGAAGAGCAGAAACGGCGGCATTCCGGCTCTTCCGGAATGCCGCCGTTTCTATCATCGATCCATGCTGTCTTTTAACACCCATAAAAAAAGGAACACGCCGGTGTTCCTTTTTTGTATTACATATTATTTTTTTGTAATCAGCCGGTTTCGGTGCTTATTTTGCCAGGAGGGGTAGAGGGCGATGACGATATTACAGAAAAGCAGGATCACGGCTCCCAGGTACTGCTGTCCGGTGAATACTTCCTGAAAGAAGAGCCAGCCGAAGAAAGCGCCGAAAATGGCTTCCATGGTAAAAACGATGGCGATCTGAGTGGGGGAGACATATTGCTGCGCCCAAGCCTGTACAAAGTAAGAGAGAGCCGTGGTAAGCAGACTATTGAACAAAATCGAGATCCACAGGATGCGGCTCCATTCCTGAGGCGGCGGCGCGGTGGCCAAGGCGGCGATTAAAGTAAGAACCGCCATGACGACGAACTGGCCGGTTACTAAAAGAGTAAGCTTATGTTTTAATAAAAAACGGTCTGTGGCAACCACATGGAAACCGAAGGCCACCGCGCAAACCAGAACCAGGAGATCCCCTTTCCCCGGCATCAGGGCGGTATTTTTCGACAGAAGCATGATGGCGGCTAAAGCGATAACCGCTAAAATGATTTCCATACCGGGGAATTTTTTTGTATAATAGGAATTGACAATGGGAACAACGAGAACATAAAAGCAGGAAATGAAAGCGGTATTGGAAGCTGTAGTTTGGGAAAGCCCCATGATCTGGCTGTTGTTTGCGATAAAAAGCAGGCCGCCCAAGACCAGACAAGCCGTGATACTGCCATAATTGTATTCTTTGAGATGTTTCCTATTGATGATAAGAAAAATGATTGCCGCAATGCTGAAATACATGGCATTCAGCCAAAGAGGCGTGGCAAAATCCAATGCGCCTTTGACTACCACGAAACTCAGCCCCCAAACAGCCGTCATGGCCGTCATGGCAAAAATACCGGCTACTGCCATTTTCCCTTGACCTTTCATGCCGATTCCTCCTGAAGCGGGCCTGCCGCAGCGGCCGCCTGAAATTGATAGAGAAGATAGTGTGAAACCTGTGGTGAAGATTATCTTTTTATCTTACGGGAGGAAAGATTATTTGTCAATGGTTATAACTGCTGCCCCTACCGCATTTATTTAAATAGCAAATAAAATAGGGGGCGCAAAATGAATGAAGAAGACTTATCTTTGGCAAAGTGTTGCGGTGGGGCTGATTCCTTTGGTGGTTCTTTTGCTGGTATGGGCGGTATTTTTAGTATTGGGCAGTGATACGGTCTGGGATCTGCACCGTCTGACCCAAGCGGCGCCCTTGGCTGCCGCTTTTTTGGGTGGTTGTATTGCCGGTTTTCGGCGGCGTAAAAAGGGCCTTTTAAGCGGCATTGCCGTCAGTTTTTGCCTTTGGCTCTTTCTGGCCGCCGTTTTATGCTGGTTTTTGCCCCGTATCATGGGAACCTGGATTTTCCTGATTTTGCCAAGGATGTTGGCGGCTGGTATTTTAGGCGGTCTGTGCGGTGTGAACCTGCCCAAAAAACCAAAACCCAAGACCGAAGGTTAAAGAAAGCGCTTAAAGAAAAACCGGCTGATTGCTCCAATTCAGCAGGATTTTGAATTACGGCAGAGAACTTAATATATTTGTGTATTTTAGTGCATATTTTCCGGAAATGTGCTGAATTGCCGGAAAATTATGCTAATGATTGGACAAACTAAAAGGCGTAAAAAAGTGAAGAAAAAGCCTTTTGGTTGCAAAAGGGGATCAGCCCCAAATAAGTTTTCATGAAGGGGAATGGAGGCAGTAACAAGGTGAGCAAGCAATCGATTTCTACCACCTATGAGCCAAAGAACGTAGAAGAAAAATGGTATAAAGAGTGGGAGAGCAAAGGCTATTTCAGCGGCGACCACAATCCGGACGGGAAACCCTTTTGTATCGTGATGCCGCCCCCTAATGTAACGGGGCAATTGCATATGGGACATGCTTTAGACGAGACCTTACAGGATATTTTGACTCGCTTCCGCCGGATGCAGGGATATCACACTCTGTGGCTGCCCGGCACCGACCATGCGGGCATCGCTACCCAGGCAAAAGTAGAGGAAGCCCTGGCCACAGAAGGGATCAGTAAATATGATATCGGCCGCGAGGCCTTTTTGGAAAAAGTATGGCAATGGAAAGACCAATACCATGGCCGCATTGCCAATCAGCTGCGCCTTTTGGGCTCTTCCTGCGACTGGAAAAGAGAGCGCTTTACCTTAGATGATGGCTGCTCTCAGGCGGTACAGGAAGTCTTTATCAAGCTGTACCAGGAAGGCTTGATCTACCGCGGCAGCTATATGATCAACTGGTGTCCCAAATGTCAGACCACTATTTCCGATATCGAGGTGGAGCATAAAGATCAGACGGGGCATCTTTGGTACTTCCGTTATCCTTATTCAGACGGCACAGGCTATGTGGTTATTGCCACCACCCGCCCGGAGACCATGCTGGGCGATACCGCGGTGGCCGTGAACCCCAAAGACCCGCGCTATGCCCAAGCCATCGGCAAAAAGCTGATTCTGCCCATCGTGAACCGGGAGATCCCCGTGGTTGCCGACGATTATGTTGATCTGGAATTCGGCACCGGGGCGGTGAAGATTACCCCGGCTCATGACCCCAATGACTTTGAGATCGGCCTACGGCATAATCTACCCAGCATCGCCGTGATCGATAAACAGGCCAAAATGACGGTGGAAGCCGGCAAATACCAAGGCTATGACCGCTATGAATGCAGGGAAGCCCTGGTTCGTGAAATGGACGAGTTGGGCCTTTTAGAAAAGATAGAAGAGCTGCAGCATGCCGTGGGCGAATGCTACCGCTGCGGCAGTACGGTGGAACCCCTGGTTTCGCCTCAATGGTTCGTGAAAATGGCGCCCTTGGCCAAGCCGGCCATGGCAGCGGTGCAAACGGGGGATATCCGTTTTGTGCCGGAGCGTTTCGATAAGATTTATCTGGGTTGGCTGGCCAATATCCGGGATTGGTGTATTTCCCGGCAATTATGGTGGGGACATCGCATCCCTGTTTGGTATTGCGAAGACTGCGGTGAGATCATCTGCCGGAAGGAAGCGCCTTCCACCTGCCCAAAATGTGGCAGCCATCATTTGACCCAAGACCCCGATGTTTTGGATACCTGGTTCTCTTCCGCCTTGTGGCCTTTCTCTACTTTGGGCTGGCCGGAAAAAACGAAAGACTTAAAAACCTTCTATCCCACCTCGGTTTTGGTGACCGGACGGGATATCATCTTCTTCTGGGTCGCCAGAATGATCTTCTCCGGCCTCCATTTTATGGATGAAAAACCGTTCGGTGATGTATTCATCCATGGCCTGGTGTTAGACGCCCAAGGCCGCAAGATGTCCAAATCCTTAGGCAACGGTATCGATCCTTTGGAGATCGTCGACCAATACGGCGCCGACGCTTTGCGTTTCATGCTCATTACCGGCAACAGCCCCGGCAACGACCTGCGCTTTCAGGTGGAACGGCTGGAAGCGGCGCGCAATTTTGCCAATAAGATATGGAATGCCACCCGCTTTGTGCTGATGAATCTGGAGGACTATCAGCCCGGCACGGCGGAGGTGAAGCTGACCCTGGCTGACCAATGGATTTTGGAAGAACTGCGCAAAGCCACGGCGGCAGTCACTACCAACTTGGAAAAATATGAGCTGGGCGAAGCCGCCCGTAATCTTTACGATTTTATTTGGGACGAGTTCTGCGACTGGTATATCGAGCTGGCCAAAGCGCGTCTCTATAACGGCAGCGCCGAAGAGAAGCATACCGCCCAGACCATTTTGGCTTCGGTATTAAGTCAGGCGCTGCAATTGCTCCATCCTTTCATGCCTTTCATTACGGAAGAGCTGTGGCAATTCCTGCCCCATGAAGGGGAGACCATTATGCTGAGCAAATATCCTTTGGCGGCGGAGATGACCTCTTATGAAAAGGAAGCGCAGGAAATGCAGCTTCTGATGGATATCATCAAAGCGGTGCGCAATATCCGCGGCGAAATGAATGTTCCTCCCGGCAAAAAAGCCGATATCCTTCTTTATGCCGACAAGTCTGCCGCTAAGATCATCGCCAAGGGCGAAGGCTATATCCTTGCTTTGGCGCAGGCATTGGCCGTTACCGTAAGTGAAAAGGGCGGCGAGGCGCCGGCTCAGGCGGCGGCGGCCCATGTGAGGGGTGTGGATATTTTTGTTCCCTTGGCGGATCTGATCGATCTGGACAAAGAGATCGCCCGTTTGGAAAAAGAAGTTTCCAATATGGATAACGAACTGAAACGCTTGGCAGGGAAGCTCGCGAACCCCGGTTTCCTGGCCAAGGCTCCGGCAGATGTGGTGGCCAAGGAAGAGGCTAAAACCGTGGAATACCAAGGCAAAAAAGACGCACTGTTGGCTCGTATCGCCATGTTGAAGGGATAAAACCATGAATCTTTCTTATGAAGAAGCTTTGAAGCTGGTTGAGGAAAAAAGCAAATTTGGCATGAATCTGGGATTGCTGCGCATAGAAGAGCTCTTGAAGCGGCTTGGCAATCCCCATCAGGACGCTAAAGTACGCTATATCCATGTCGCGGGAACCAACGGCAAAGGCTCAACCGCCTCGTTTATTCAGCAGATCCTGATTTCCGCCGGACACCGCGTGGGTTTTTTCTCCTCGCCCCATTTGCATTCCTATTGCGAGCGTATCCGGGTCAATAATGCCAATATCCCGGAAGCCCATTGGGTAAAACTGGTGGAGACCATTATGCCCCATGTGGATGCTATGGTAGAAGATGGCTTCGAAGCACCCACGGAATTTGAAATCAATACTGCCATGGCTTTTTTGTATTTCAGCCGCCAGAAGGTGAACTGGGCGGTGATGGAGGTTGGTTTGGGCGGACGCATGGATTCCACCAATGTCATCCTGCCGCAAGTCTCCATCATCACTAATATTGCTATGGATCATACCAACTATTTAGGAGATACCATCACGAAGATCGCCGCTGAAAAGGCGGGTATCATCAAAAAAGGGGTGCCTGTGATTACCGGCTGCCAGGATCAGACGGCGCTAGCCGTAATCAAAGCCAAAGCCGCGGAATTGGACAGTCCTATCTGGGTCTATGGCGAGGATTTTGATGCAACGCTGAATTATGCCGACGAAAACAGCCAGGTCTTCGATTGCCGGGTGAAAGGCAAAACTTATAACGGTCTATCCACCATTCTGCTGGGGCGTTACCAGATCGACAATGCCGCTTTGGCCGTAGCCTGCGCCTCTCTTTTGAAAATTAAAACCGGCGCCATCCAGGACGGTATCTGGCATGCATACTGGCCAGGACGGATGGAGATATTGAGCCGCAGGCCTTTGATCGTCTTGGACGGTGCGCATAACGGCCACGGTATGGCAGCGCTGGCCGAATCTTTGGAGTCTTATTGGTCTAAACGAAAGATCGTTGCCATGTTCGGCATGCTGGCGGACAAAGACCGGGAAAATGCCATGTCTGTCATTCTGCCTTCCGTGGCCCGGGCCGTTGTCACAAAGGTGAACAGTCCCAGAGCCGGGAACTGGCTGTATTTAGCCGAAATCTGCCAGCGGCACGGCGTTGTTGCGGAAACTGTGGAAAAGGTAGAAGATGCCGTCGTACGCACCTTGGAGATTGCCGAGGAAGTGCAGGCGGATATGATCCTCATTACCGGCTCCCTCTATATGCTGGGAGATGCCAGAGCTTATCTTATTCAGTTATTACAAGGCAGGGAAGAAGGAGGCAAGCGATAAATGGAAAAACAAAAACTTGTTTTGGCTTCCACATCTCCCAGAAGGCGCGAGCTTTTGGCGCAAATGGGCGCGGAAGCGGAAGTATTGCCGGTGGAGATCCCGGAGCAGATGGAGGGGCTTCCTCCCACGGAATTGGTGATGACCAATGCCTATCTGAAGGGAAAAATGGCTGCTACTTTAAGGCCGGATGCCTATATTGTGGCTGCCGACACTTTGGTGTTTTTAGACAATACCATTTTAGGGAAACCTGCCGATGTCAAAGAAGCCAAAGAAATGTTGCAAGCCTTAAGCGGCAAAGGACACAGGGTCTATACCGGTATCAGTGTCATTGCCCCAGGCGGCAAACAGCAGCAAAAAGCGGTGGAAACAAAAGTATGGTTCCGGCGTCTGAAAGAAAAGGAGATCGATGCCTATATCGCCACGGGAGAACCGCTGGATAAAGCCGGAGCTTACGGGATACAAGGATTGGGAGCGGTCTTCATCGAGCATATTGCCGGAGATTATAATAATGTCGTGGGTTTGCCCTTAGCCACCCTTTACGGTATGCTGGAAGCCTTGGGTTACAGCATCTGGTAAGATCCTGCGATTGGAGGAGAAGCAGTCAAAAGTAATAGAAGAACATGGCAACGAGCATGGAAAGTAATGATAACAAATACGATTATTAAGGCTAGTAGGACACAAAACTACACATAACGGGTATATCTTGATAAACAATAAGGTTTCATGCCGCCGGACATTGGTTTGTTAAGCGAGAAATAGGAAAGATAGGAAAGAAGGGAATTGCGTGTTTACAATGGATATCGGAGTGGACTTGGGAACTGCCAATACCTTGGTTCATGTGGCCGGCAAAGGCATTGTCCTGCGAGAGCCATCCGTTGTGGCGATCAACAGAGATACAAAACAGGTCCTGGCGGTGGGGGATGAAGCCAAATTAATGCTGGGACGCACTCCCGGCAATATTGTGGCTATCCGCCCGGTTAGAAACGGCGTCATCGGGGATTTTGACGTGACCCAAGCTATGCTGAAGTATTTTTTCCGGAAGGCGATGAAGAATCGTTCTCCTTTTACCAGACCCAGAGTAATTATATGTGTGCCCTCCGGCGTCACTGCGGTGGAAGAGCGTTCCGTTCGGGAAGCTGCCATCAATGCCGGAGCTAAAGAGGCATATCTCATTGAAGAACCTATGGCGGCGGCCATCGGTTCCGGCCTGCCGGTGGCGGAACCCACAGGCAATATGATCGTGGATATCGGCGGCGGTACCACCGAGGTCGCCATTATTTCTTTAAGCGGCATCGTCACCGTGAATTCCGTCCGGGTAGCCGGAGATGATATGGACGAAGCTATTATGAATTTTATCAAGAAAAATTTTAATCTTGCCATTGGGGAACAGACCGCGGAGGAAATCAAGATTGCCATTGGTTCCGCTTACTTGGAAAGAGGGCAGGAGCTCACCTCCTATGAGGTGCGGGGAAGGGATCTTATTTCCGGTTTACCCAAGACCATCCAAGTTACCGCCAAAGAGATCAATACCGCCTTACTGGAGCCTGTTTCCAGCATTGTGGAAGCGGTGAAGGGTTGTCTGGAAACGGCACCGCCGGAACTGGCGGCGGATATCATGGACCGGGGCATCATCATGGCGGGGGGCGGTTCCCTCCTGCAAGGTCTGCCGGCTTTAATTTCTAAAGAGACCAATATTGTGGTGCATTTGGCGGAAGACCCGCTGGATGCTGTGGTTAATGGAACAGGCAAGGTTTTGGAAAATATTGATATTCTGCGGAAGATCCAAGGGAACTACCGCCGCAAATGATCCTTGCTCCGAAGAAAGGTGGCAACCTCTGATCCATGTTGGCCGGCTCATTCATCAATCGTATTCAATCAATCATATTAAAAACGAAATCGGGAAAGATTCCTTCCGGGAAGAAGGGATAGGCTTGCAAAATGATAAAAACAAGGTAAGGCTCATTGCCTTTCTCTTAATCATCCTGCTGATTGTTCTCCTGGTAACAGCCGGGAAAACTTCCCTTGACAGAGGCCGTCTTACCGGTGTGGAAAGGGGCGTCCGGGATATTTTAGCGCCGTTGCAATCCGGCGCCACCGTAGTGTACAATGCTCTGCGCGTGGTACCGGATTATTTTGGCGGGATCGGCAAGTTGGAAAAAGAAAATGCGGATCTGGAAACTCAGCTGGAGGAGCTACAGAATAAATATAATACGCTTCTGGAAGAGCAGGCGGAAAACAAGCGCCTGCAGGCTTTGCTAAAAATTAGCGAACAATATGCCGAGGAGTGGGAGCCAACGGTGACTAGGGTTACCGGACGCAATGCCAGCACCTGGTATAAAACCATTACCATCCGGGGCGGCGAAAATATGGGGTTTGCCAAGGATATGCCGGTTATCAACGGTGACGGCCTGGTGGGTAGGATTCTTAATGTATCAAAATACAGTTCGGAAGTTTTGCTGCTTTTAGACAACAATGCTTCCGCCGCCTGTTTAACCCAGGTGAGCCGAACCCCCGGCGTTGTGCAGACCGCCCCTGATGAAAGCAATCTCTTGCAGCTCGTTCACATTCCCTATGATTCCCCTCTGGAAGAATATGAAACGGTGATTACTTCCGGATTGGGCGGCGTCTATCCCAAAGGCTTGCGTGTCGGCTTCATCACCGCTATCAGGGAAGAGCCGGGCGGCCTGATGCTTACCGCCACGGTTCAGTCTTTTGTGGATTTTAACCGTTTGGAAGAAGTCATGGTGCTGGTTCCCAAGACGGCGGGAGGTGGGACCCTTGATTAATCAGAAACGGTATGCAATGATGGCGGTTCTTTTATTGGTTACCGTTGTATTGCAGTTCTCTTTTTTACAGCGGATTCATTTATATGGAGCAGGCTTGGAACTGCTCCTCTTTTTCCCTGTATTCGGAGGTTTGCTGGAAGGCCCTCTTATGGGTTTTGGCCTGGGGCTTGCCGCCGGTTTGTTACAGGATCTTTTTGTGGGAAAGTATATTGGGTTGACCGTCATCAGCTTTACAACTGCCGGGGCATTGGTAGGCTGGGCCAGTATCCGGGTGTATAAGGAGAATTATTTGGTTCCTGTCGCCGCCATTGCTTTTGGTCTTTTGGTTAGCCAAACGATTTATTATATTTTTATGACCATGCTGGGGGGAACCACCATTGCTCCCGATGTTTTTTTTAAATATCTGGGAGCGTCTATCTTGTTAAACGGGCTGATTTCCCCTTTTCTTTATGTTTTTACCTATAAATCATTTACGGAAGGCTGGCTCAAAAAAAAGAGCCGGCAGGAATTGGAGTAACAGTACGGGCAGGTGAGAAGCGGTGCTTGAAGATGAAAAGATCAATCAAGAGAAAAGCCGGCGAGTGCTGGTCTTTTTAGCTTTGGTAATGCTGGTCTTCGGCATTTTGGCGGTACGGCTCTTTCAGCTTCAGGTGCTGGAAGCGGCGCAATATGCCACGCTTTCCGATCAAAATCAGATCCGCGTCCTTTCCCAAACTGCCCGGCGGGGTAATATCTATGATACGAATATGGTGGAGCTTGCCACTAGCAAACCGGTATTCTGCGTTGCTGTTACCACCAGCGAAATCGAGGACTTGCAGGAGATGGCGGCAACCCTTGCGGCTATTTTACAGGACCCGGATATTACCGCCGATACCATTGTAAAAGCCGTGAAAGAGCAGGCAAACCGAAGCTACGAGCCTGTGATCATTAAGCGGCTGGACTATGATGCCGAAGGCATCGCCATGGTCAGTAAGATCGAGGAAAACAGAGACCTTTTGCCGGGGGTCACCATTATGGACGAACCGGTGCGCTACTATCCTCACGGGCAGCTGGCCGGTCATGTGATAGGAACGGTAGGCCTGATCAGCGCAGAGGAACAAAAAGAGCTGTTGGATCAATACGACTACCTTTTGAACGACTGGATCGGCAAAACCGGACTGGAAAAAACCATGGAACGTTTTACCGACAGTGACGGAACGGAGATCGGGCTCCGCGGCAAAAGGGGAATCGAAAAAGTAGAGGTGGATTCCGCGCATCGGGCGGTAAAAGTGCGCTCCAGCACACCGGCCATTTCAGGGAATTCTTTTGTCCTGACTTTGGATGCTCATTTGCAGCAGGTCATGGAGGATAGCCTTAGTTCCACCATCGAAAAGCTGCAAGAAAATAATGAAAAGGTCAAAGCCGGCGCGGCGGTATTGATCAATGTTAAAACAGGCGCCATTTTAGCCATGGCTTCGGCGCCCACCATTGATCCAAATGATTTTGCCCAGGGTCTCAGTGCCGACAAAGCAAACTATTATTGGGATGAAACATTAAAACCTCTATTTAACAGGGCTATTTCCGGGACATATCCTCCCGGCTCCACCTTGAAACCTGCTACCGCCGCCTCTGCTTTGGCTGCGGGCGTCATTGACCCTGATTTTACTGTTACCTGCAGTCCTGCCATGTGGAAAAGTCCGCGGGCCAAATGTCCTTACAGTCACGGCAAGGTAAACCTGACCAGAGCTATGGCCGTCTCTTGCAACGCTTATTTCCAGGAGATCGGCTACCGTACCGGCATCGATAAATTATACGAAGGTTTTACCGTTTTAGGTCTGGGTAAAAAAACCGGCATCGAACTGCCGTCGGAAAGCGCCGGCACCATTGCCAATCCGGAATGGAAGGCCAAGAATTTTACCGGCTGGGAATCGGAGTGGCGTTCCTATGATACCTTTTATATGTCCATGGGACAGGGGTACAACTCTTATACACCGCTGCAGTTAGCCGACTATATCGCGGCCATTGCCAATGACGGCGTCCGCATGCAGCCCTATCTGGTGAACGAGATACACAGTGCCGATGGAGAAACAGTCTATCAGGCAAAACCTAATGCCGTGGCCAAACTGGATATTTCTCAGGCAGACATCGAAGCCGTTCAGGCGGCTATGCGCGCAGTTTGCCAGTCTGGCGGTACAGCCAACAGCTTATTCGGCTCTTTTCCGGTGGCAGTGGCCGGTAAAACAGGGACGGCTCAGACGGGATTGTCCGGCGATGATAAAAATAAGGATTATCATGGGCTTTTTGTGGCCTTTGCTCCTTATGACGATCCTGAGATCGCTTATGCCGGCGTTGTGGAATATGGCTATCACGGCTATAATTCAGCGGGGCAGGTTTGCAAGGATGTGTTTGAGGAGTATTTCGGTATTACCAATACGCCGCTGCATGGCAGCGAAGAAGAAGCCAAGGCAGAAGAAGCAACCGGTGGGCAAACCAATCATGGGACGGAAACCACAACAAACAATACGGATTCGAATCATACGGCAGACGACCTGCCTTCTGTCTATGAATAATCATAAAACAGGATCTTAAAGTAATAAAGTAAAGATTTAGAAAAGTGAAGAATCCTAAAGTACAAAATAATAAAGTAAGGCAAAGAAGAATATTGACGGAATTTGCGTTGGTTTTTTCTCGCTTTAGGGCAGGATTTGTCCGTCGTCTTGTAGAATGAACCCAAAGAAAATACCATATGTGGTTGTGATATGCTTCAAATGTGATTGGAAAACCGGAAAAAATTAGGAAAACAATCCGTAAAAGTACCGGTAAAAGAAGTTGAAAAAAGCTAAAAAGAGGCTGAAAAAGAGGTGGAGATTTTGGATAGTGCTGTTGCCACCCCTCTGGAATCGGGAGGGAATACCATGCTCCTGCAGCGTACGCTGCGTTCCGGGCAAAGCGTGCAATTCCCCGGCAATGTTGTGGTCTTGGGAGATGTGAATCCCGGCGCCGAGATCACTGCCGCCGGCCATATCTTGGTCATGGGTATTTTGCGGGGTGTGGTACATGCCGGCGCTTTTGGTGACGAGGGCGCTACGGTCACCGCTTTTCAGCTTGACCCGACCCAATTGCGCATTGCCACCCATATCACCCGGCCGCCGGACGGCAAAAAAGAGGACGGCGCCGGTTATCCCGAAACGGCAAGAATCAAAGACGGTATCGTGGTCATCGAGAAATATGTGACACCCCGCTAGCCGCTGCCTGCCCCTTGGCAGGTTAGGTTCAAGGAAAAAAACAAAAGCACGGTAAATTATTGCAGTCAGAGGAGGAGTTATCTTTATGGGTGAGATTTTGGTAGTCACCTCAGGGAAAGGCGGTGTTGGGAAAACCACCAGCACAGCGAATATCGGCACCGGCCTGGCCATGCTTGGCAAGCAGGTGGTCATGGTGGATACGGATATCGGCCTCAGAAATTTAGACGTGGTCTTGGGCCTGGAAAATAGGATCGTATATGACATCGTCGATGTAATCAGGGAAAATTGCCGTTTGAAGCAGGCTCTGATCAAAGACAAGCGTCTGGAAAACATGTACTTATTGCCTGCCGCCCAGACCAAAGACAAGACAGCCGTCAACGAAGACCAGATGCGGGAATTAACCACCCGCCTGGCGGAAGAATTTGATTTTGTCATCGTGGACTGCCCGGCAGGAATCGAGCATGGCTTTAAAAACGCCATTGCCGGCGCCAAACAGGCTATTGTCGTTACCACCCCGGAGGTTTCCGCCGTCAGAGACGCCGACCGCATCATCGGTCTTTTGGAGGCTGCCGGGTTAAAATCGCCCAAGCTTTTGGTAAACCGCATCCGCAGCAAGATGGTAAAAGCCGGAGACATGATGTCGGTGGAAGATATGATGGATATCTTAGCCATTGATCTTTTGGGCATCGTGCCGGACGACGACTCCATCGTCATCTCCACCAACCGGGGCGAGCCGGTGGTTATGGACGAAAAATCCAAGGCGGGACAAGCCTACCGTAACATTACCCGTCGGATTTGCGGCGAAGCGGTACCCTTGCTTTCCTTGGAGGAGCAGGAAGGCTTTTTTGCCCGTCTGAAAAGCTTGTTTGGCGGAAAATAAGGAGGTGGAGACATGGCATTTTTGGAAGTGATCAATAAGTTTTTCGGTAAAGATTCCCCCGCCAGCAGCAAAAATGTGGCGAAGGAACGTTTGCGCCTGGTCTTAGTGCAGGATAGAGCCAACGCGCTTTCCGATGAAATGATGAATGCGCTGCGGGAGGATATGATCGCCGTGATCAGCAAATATATGGAAATTGATCAGCAGGCGCTGGAAGTCTCCCTTTCCAAGAGCGAGGATGAGATCGCCTTGGTCGCCAATATTCCGGTGCTGCGGATCAAACGTGCCTGAGACGGACGGATAAAACACCCTTCTGATTGTAAGTATGGACCGCTTAGTCGGTGGAAGAGTGGATGAAAAGCAGCATACTCATATGCTGGGAAATTTGTGTGGTAGATTTGGACGTATTTACAGCGGGGATGGCCGGGCACGGCCGTCCCTTTTTGTGTAGCAGTCCCCAATGCGTAAACAGCCTAAAAACAATCTTAACCCGTCTATTGGAAGCTTTGGCAGACTAAGGCCCCCGAAAGTCTTGGCATAAAACGGTCCACGAAGCATTTAAAATACTACCCGGGTGAATGATGATTGATGGGACCGAGCCCGCTTCAAACAACTGGTTTTCAAGGCGCAGTACTTTTTGCAAGGCATGGGAGATTTTTTTATAATGCTGCTTCAACACAGGGCAAAGTGTGTTATAATAAAAGATAACTTGAAATGCGGGAGCAAAGCACGTGTGGGATAAAAAATTATTACGCAATTTGGATTGGACATTTTTAGCCATTATCGTAGTACTTTTGGCGGTAAACTTGGTGGTACTGTCCAGCGCTTCGCGGAATGTAGTGCAGAACGATCCTCATTATTTTTTAAAGAAGCAACTGATCTGGGTTATGGCCGGTTTTTTTATCATGGCCTTTTGCGCCTGGTTCAACTACCGCTTTTTTGAGAAAATCCCTTATTTGGTCTACGGCGCCATGGTTCTCTTATTAATCGGCGTGCTTTTTATGCCGGAACAAAAAGGAGCGCACCGCTGGTACGATCTGGGATTTATGGATTTACAGCCTTCAGAGCTAGCAAAGATTGCGATGATCATTGTTTTTGCTTGTTTTTTGGCCAAAAAAGAAGGAGAGATGCATCGCTGGAGCAATTTCTTCTTAAGCGCCTTGATCATGGGGTTACCCGCCTTTCTGATTTTAATCGAGCCTGATTTGGGCACCTCTTTGGTTTTCATCGCCATTTTCTTGTCCATGCTTTGGGTCGGAGGCTTTCCGGTGCGCCGGATGGTGATTTTGTTACTTATTTTAATCGTTTTGGTCTGCTTTATTTTTGGCGTTCTTTATGTAGCCACCGATGGCTGGCAGCATACGCCGGAGGAACTGCCCATTCCTCTGCCGTTGGAACCCTATCAGCTGACGCGGCTTATCATTTTTATGAACCCCGATATGGACCCGCTGAATTCCGGCTATCACATCATCCAATCCATGGTGGCCATTGGCTCCGGCGGCCTATTGGGTAAGGGCTTCGGCAACGGTTCCCAGGTTCAGGGGAATTTTCTGCCGGAGCATCATACCGATTTTATCTTTGCCGCCATCGGCGAGGAATTTGGTTTGTTGGGCTGCCTTGTGATCCTAGGACTTTATTTGCTGCTTTTGAGCCGGGCGCTTAAGATCGCCATGCGGGCTAAGGACACGCTTGGAACGCTTATCGTCACCGGCGTGGTGGCAATGTTCATTTTTCAGATTCTCGTCAATGTTGGCATGACCATTGGCATTATGCCGGTAACAGGTTTGCCGTTGCCTCTTTTAAGCTATGGCGGTAGCGGTATGATGGTCAATACCATGGCTTTGGGTCTTATCTTCAGCGTCAATCTCAGAAACCGCGAGGTCATTTTTGCATAGTCCTCGTTCTTCTTGTGATCAAGGAAATATGAAATAACGACAAGGATAAGATATTGAATTTCATTGTGTGCCAAGGGGCACAAAAAATAAGGGGGCCGAAAATGAATTTTATAGAAGAACTGAAAAGCGGCAAAAAACTTCTCTTTGACGGCGGCATGGGCACCATGCTGGAAAAGCTGGGTTTAGGCCTTACCGGCGGTCTTAACAATCTGGAGCATGCCGACAAAGTATCGGAAGTGCACCAAGCCTACCTAGAAGCCGGCAGCCGCTGCCTTTATACCAATACCTTTTCTTTAAACAGTATTTACGCCGCCGCCCACGGCTGGAAGCTTGATCTGGCTCTGGTCAATCAAAATGGTGTGGCCGCAGCTAAAGCGGTAGCGAAAGAAGACACTTATATTTTCGGCGATATGGGACCTACCGGGAAAATGCTGGCGCCTTTGGGAGACGGCGACCCTGTGGAAATCTATCGTTGCTATGAGGAGCAGGCGGCTTCTCTTGCCGCTGCCGGTGTGGATGGTTTTGTGGTGGAGACCATGTTCGATATCGAAGAATCTCTTTTAGCGGTAAAGGCCTGCCTGGATACGGCAACGCTGCCGGTTATTGCTACCATGACTTTTTCCACCCTGACCCGAGGTGGCCGTACCATTATGGGCAACAAAGCGGCGGATTGTGCTCTTCGCCTAAAAGAAGCGGGTGTCTGTGTGGTAGGGGCCAACTGTGGTGATTTATCGCCGGAGGAAATGGCCGGTATCGTTACCGCCATGGCGGGAGCCGGTCTGCCTGTTTTAGTGAAACCCAATGCTGGGAAACCTCACCTGGAAGGGGAAACCACCCTTTATGATATGGCGCCGGAACAATTTGCCCAAGGGGTGCTAAGTTGTTTCGAAGCCGGCGCGCAAATGGCGGGGGGTTGCTGCGGTACGACGCCTGCGCATATTCATGCTGTTAAATTAGCGGCGGGGTTATAAAAATTTTTATCAATTAGATATCATACATTCAATGGGTGGTCGCCATCACAACCGCTGGGAATTTTTCATTTGCCAAAGCATTCTAAAACAGTCATAACCTGGACATTTTTCGCATACCATTAGACATATCGGATAAGGTGGTGTGATGATGAAAAATATTCGGGATTTCTACAGACCGGCGGAATCCGGTAGCAGGCGTCCTTATAGAAGACGCGGCGGTTTAAAGATCTTCATCGGCATCCTGATCATTGCCGTAATCGGCTTTGCCTGGGCAAAACCGGAGACTGCCGGTAAGCTGGCGGGCAAAACCATCCAAACCACGGCAAGCGTCCTGGATCAATGGTTGCCCACAGCGGGCCATGAAACACCAGAGCAGACAGTCACCGGAGCTGCGGAAACGGATTCTGATCTGATGGCGTTGCCGGTTTCCGGTGTGGTGGTGCGAAATTTTGTAGCGGTGGATAACAGCGGCGTAGCACAGTATGACGGTGTGGACATCAAGAGTGAACCCGGTCAGAGTGTCCAAGCGGCGGCGGCCGGCACTGTGGTGCAGACCACTGAGGTAGACGGCGAGTGGCTGATTATCCTGGAGCACGTGGGAGGCTTGGAGACCCGTTACGGCGGCTTAGCGGAAACGGATGTCAAAGTCGGAGATAAGCTGGCCTTAGGAGATACTCTGGGCAAAGCGGGCGACAACCCTGTTTATTTTGCTATTTATCAAAACGGCGATGCCTTAGATCCTTTGAGCTATCTGCAAAAAGCGGATCCTTCCGCTTAAGTCATGACAGAAAGAGAGCTTAACAAAAGCAGGGTGCTTCAGCAGGTCTCAAGCAGCCTGCTTTTTCTGTTTTTTTTGTTTGCTCAGGGCAAAGAATGGATGATTCCTGCTTTCGCGGCCTGGCTTTTGCATGAGGCCGCCCATTTTGGCATGGGGAAAGCATTGGGCTATCCCTTGCGGCTTTTTACCCCCGGCGCTGTGCTTTTAATGAGCCAAAGCTGCCAGGGTTGGCGTCAGGCCGCGCTTGCCGCCGCGGGGCCGGGCTGCAATCTGCTTTTGGCATTTCTTTTACCGGGGCAATGGGGCTTCTGCCACTTGGTGATGGCAGTGGGAAATCTTTTGCCTGTCTTACCGTTGGATGGCGGACGTATTTGCCGAAGTCTGCTTTCTTTTGCCGTGGGCTGGCTTCCTGCCACTAGGATGCTGGCCTTCTTAGGCATTCTCGTGGGCGGTCTTTTGCTGTGTTACGGCGCTTATATGAGAGTCGCCATTGCGTATCTGGGCTTTTTTTTGCTCTTCTTGGCGGCAAGGGAGCTCCGCTATAGCCGTTATCAATTTTGGCAAGCACTTTTGGCGCATCGCTGTAAGGACGGCTGGCGGAAAAAGATTTTCCTGCCGGGAGATACATCAGTTGGCGAAGCAATGGGTAAATTATATCCGGGCTGCTATTGTCTGATCATAACCGGCGACGGCTGTCTGAGTGGGGAGACTGTAGTTAATACGTTTTTAACGGGACAAAACAACTTGGCAATTTCTTTTTTGCCAAAGCAGGATTTAGCTTGATAATTGTGGAAAATATATTAGTTATGTATTTTTTGAGCAGGAGGAACCTAAAAAAGAATGGAGAATAAAAATAGCGTTTCCCTGGGGGAGCGTATCGATAGAGAACTGATGCCATATGCCGAACGGCCCGGTCAATATTTGGGCAGCGAATATAACAGCCTTAGTAAGGATTGGACGAAAACTGATGTAAAAATGGCCTTTTGCTTTCCCGACACTTACGAGATTGGCATGTCCCATCTGGGCTTGCGTGTTTTATACCATAGCGTCAACCTCTACCCGCAGCTGCTTTTGGAGCGGGTTTTTGCGCCGATGGCAGACATGGAGGCGCTGATGCGCCAAAAGGGTATCCCGCTTTTCAGCTGGGAAAGCCGCCATGCCCTTACTGATTTTGACGTGATCGGCTTTACCTTACAGTATGAGATGAGTTTCTCCAATATTTTAAATATGCTGGATTTGGCCGGACTTCCTTTGCTAAGCCGTGACCGTGCCGGCGGCCCTCTGGTGATTGCTGGCGGTCCCTGTGCTTATAACCCGGAGCCTCTGGCGGATTTTATCGATCTTTTCCTGTTAGGGGAGGGCGAAGAAGCGCTGCCCGAGCTTTTGCTGCTCTGGAAAAGCGTCCGGGACAAAGGCGGCGACAAAGCCGCATTTTTAAAAGAAGCAGTTCGCTTGCAGGGTGTTTATGTACCTTCCTTTTACGAGGTCTCTTACGAGGAAGACGGCAGGATCGCCGCCATTACGCCTCAAAACGATGCGCCGGCGGTGGTGCAAAAACGTATCGTGAAAGATATGGATACGGTTCCTTATCCCACAGGGGATCTGGTGCCCTTTACCCAGGTGGTGCACGACCGGGTGATGCTGGAGCTGATGCGGGGTTGCAGCAAGGGCTGCCGGTTTTGCCAGGCTGGAGTAATCTACCGCCCGGTGCGGGAGAAAAAACTGGAAACTTTATTGACCGAAGCGCGGTCTTTATTAAAGAACAGCGGTTATGACGAACTTGGCCTATTATCTTTATCCACGGCGGATTATTCCTGCGTCGGGCCATTGATCGACGCTTTGATGGACGAGCATGGCAAAAACCGGGTCAGCGTTTCCTTGCCTTCCCTGCGGGTGGATGCTTTTTCCGTGGGACTGGCCGAAAAGGTGCAGCAGGTGCGGAAGTCCGGCCTTACCTTCGCGCCGGAGGCCGGCACCCAAAGGATGCGGGATATCATCAATAAAGGGGTCCGGGAAGAGGATATTATGGAGTCGGCAGTGGCAGCTTCTTTGGCGGGCTGGAGCAGTATTAAGCTCTATTTCATCATTGGCCTGCCTGGGGAAACCATGGCCGATGTGGCAGGCATTGCCGAGACGGCCAGGCGCATCCTGTGGAATGCCAAAAAGGCGCGGCCCGAAGGCTGGAAAAAGCCTTTTATGGTCAGCGTCAGCGTGGCTTCTTTCATTCCCAAGCCCCAGACACCTTTCCAATGGCAGGGACAGGAAGACCGGGCCAGCCTGAAAGTAAAACAAGATACTTTGCGTGAATTGTTCAAACACATCAAAGGCGCCAAGCTCTCTTGCCACGAAATGGAGCTGAGCTTTTTAGAGGCGACTTTCAGCCGGGGCGACCGGCGTTTGGGACAAGTCCTTTTAAAAGCCTGGCAGGCCGGGTGTAAGTTTGACGGCTGGCGGGAATTCTTCCAATATGAAAAATGGCTCCAAGCCTTTGCCGATTGCGGACTGGACCCCAAATGGTATGCCGGACGGCAGTTGACCTATGACGATATCCTGCCCTGGCAGCATCTTTCGGCGGGAGTGGATCTTGCCTGGCTGTGGCAGGAATGGCAGAAAGCACAAGCCGGTATTGTGACGCCTTGTTGCCGCAAGGATGCCTGTTCCGGCTGTGGCGTTTGTCCCAATCTGGATTGCGCCAACATTTTTGTTAAGGAGAACGAGGATGCGGTTTGCATATAGTATGACAGGCACGATAAAATTTCTTTCCCATCTGGATCTCATGCAGGTCTTTGCCAGGGGTGCCCGTCGGGCCGGTTTGCCGGTGGCCTATTCTCAAGGGTTCAACCCCCACCCCAAAATCTCCTTGGGTCCCGCGCATGTGGTGGGCATCGCCAGCTTAGAAGAATGGGGCGATATGGAATTGACGGAACCGGTGGAACCGGATGACTTTGTCCGGGCCCTCTGCGCCGCTTTGCCCAAAGGATTGGAGGTCTTTGCCGCTTATGACCTGCCGCCGGGCACACCGTCGCTCCAGGCTTCTTTGGACGGAGCCGATTATCTGGTGGAAGTGGATGGCGTGACGGAAGAAAGCTTGCAAGCCGCCTTGGATCAGGTGATGGCTTCCGAAAGCCTGCTTTATGAAAAGCGTAGCCCCAAAGGGAAAAAACTTCTGGAGCTCCGGCCAGGTATTTATGATTTACGGTTGGAGGACGGCAAAATCAAAATGGAATTGGCAGTGGGAGACCGTTGCAATGTTCGGCCGCAATATGTGTTGGCCGCCATGGCGGTACCCGGATTGCGGGTTCTGTCCATTTTGCGGCAGTCCATTTATATACGGCGGGAAGATGGTGGCAGAGTTAAGCCTTATACGGGGAGGGCGGATTGTCAATGTTGAAAGAAATCATCGTTGAGGGCAGCAATGAGACAACTATGGTGGCGCTTTTGGAAAATCAGCAGTTGGTGGAGGTCTATTTTGAACACGCCAAAAGCCACAGCTCCATTGGTTATATCTATAAAGGCAAGGTGGAAAACGTGCTCCCCGGCATGCAGGCCGCCTTTGTCAATATCGGCTTGGAGAAAAACGGTTTTTTATATGTGGATGACGCGGTGGCCAAACCAAAGCCGGAGGAGGGTTTCCCCGAACCCGCCTACGCCATTGCCGATGTGCTGAAAAAGAACCAGGAGATCCTGGTTCAGGTGGTCAAGGAGCAGGTGGGTACCAAAGGAGCCCGGCTCACGACCAATATTACGCTGCCGGGCCGTTATGTAGTCTTAATGCCTACGGTGCGCTATATCGGCATTTCCCGGCGCATTGAAGATGAGGAAGAACGGGAGCGCCTGCGCCAGCTGGCGGAGGAAGTAGCGCCAAGCGGCATGGGACTCATTGTTCGTACCGTGGCCGCCGGCATGGGCAAAGAAGAGCTTGCCGCCGATATCCACCGCCTGCATCAGCAGTGGAAAAAGATCCTGGGCAAAGCGGCAAAATCCGGCGCGCCGGCCTTGATTCATAAAGATCTCAATCTGATCGAGCGGTTGATCCGGGATATCCTGGCTCCCGATATCAACCGCGTCTTGGTGAGCAATGCGGAGGTTATGGAAAAGATCCAGGAAGTGGTAATGGATACCATGCCGTCGCTCAAGGACAAGATTACCGTCTGCCCTTATCAAAATCTTTTGGCGCAGTACGACCTTTCCAATCAACTGATGAAAGCCTTGAAACGCAAGGTCTGGCTGAAATGCGGCGGTTATCTGGTCATCGACCAGACGGAAGCCTTGACGGTGATCGATGTGAATACCGGGAAGTATGTAGGAGAAAATAACCTGGCGGAGACAGTCCTGCAGACCAACTTAGACGCCGTGAACGAGATTGCGCGGCAGCTGCGGCTCCGGAATATCGGCGGTATCATCATCGTTGATTTTATCGATATGCTGGATTCCTCCCACCAGGAGAAAGTGATCAATACTCTGGAGGAGGCTTTAAAGCGTGACCGCGTGAAGACCAATATTTTAGGCCTGACCCAGCTGGGTTTATTGGAGATGACCAGAAAGAAAAACGGCCACCAGCTGTCCGATATCCTGCAACGGGAATGTCCGTTATGCGATGGGCGCGGCAGGATCACCGCAGAAGAAGTGGTAACGCTCCAGGCCAAACGGCAAATTATTGATTTAGCGGAGGAAACGGGCGCGCCTGCTATTTACGGTGAAATGAACCCGGCCGTGGCCGCTTGCCTCATCGGCCCCTACGGCAGCAATCTTCAGTCTTTGGAAAGACAGTTGGGCAAGAAATTGCTCATCAAAGGCATTGGCAGCGTCAAGATGGATTCCGTCATGGTGCGTCCGGAATATGATCCGGTGGCCAGCAGCTGCGGTATTTCTCCTGTCTTGGTAGGGCAGGAAATGCAGCTTATGGTAGAAGGCTTCCATACCGACGATGCTAGAAACGGTGTTGCCAGGGTTTCGGGTTTCATTGTTTGCATCAATGGCGGCGGCGTTTATGTAGGCCGTCAGGTGGATGTGCGAATCACAAAGGTTGCGCCTACTTATGCCTTGGCGGATATCGTGGAATCGTAAATTTTTATTTTATGATGTATCACTTGTTTTATGGCAAAAGTATTGACATGCAGGCGTTTTTATGATAGCATAATCGTGTTGTGTTTTAAAACCGCACCGGCCGGGTCAGACAAGTGCTGCGGCCACCTGTTTCGGGCGAGTCTTTAGCATAGGAGGTGTAAAATGTACGCTATTATTGAAACCGGCGGAAAGCAATACCGTGTGGCGGAAGGTGATGTTTTTAAAGCAGAGCTTCTCACTGCCGAAGTGGATTCCACAGTAGAAATTACCCGTGTCTTGGTAGTCGGCGCCGCCGAAGGCCTGAAAGTTGGTAATCCTGTTGTAGAAGGCGCATCTGTTCAAGTGAAAGTTCTGGAACATGGCAAAGGGAAAAAAGTGGTAGTTTCCCGCTATAAAGCCAAGAAGAACGTTCGTAAAAAGAACGGTCATCGCCAGCCGTATACCAAGCTTCAAGTAGAAAAGATCCTTGCATAGAATGCTATCGACCAATAAAAACTGTAATAACTTATAACAAGATAAAATGACTGCCTGTTTCAGGCATCCGATATTTCCCATATAACGAGGAGGTGGGTATTCAATGGCACACAAGAAGGCCGGAGGTAGTTCCAGGAACGGTCGTGACAGCGCGGCGCAGCGTCTTGGCTTAAAAAGACATGACGGTCAGTTCGTAACTGCCGGCAGCATCCTGGTTCGTCAGCGCGGTACCAAATTCCATCCCGGTACCAATGTTGGCTTAGGAAAAGACGATACTCTTTTTGCCACCATCAGCGGTTTCGTTAAATTTGAACGCAAAGACCGTGACAGAAAGCAAGTCAGCGTTTACGAAGAAAGACAAGAGAAAGCGGCTATTTAACCCTATCTTGGTTGAAAGTCCTATATTCAGTAAAAACCGGGTAATATGCCCGGTTTTTTTATTATTTTGCAAAGGAAATTTTATTATTTAATTGCATTGAATGTCATTGCTGGGGTACAATGAAAGATAGAAGAAAAATAAAAGAAAAGTGGAAGAATATGAGTTTTTAAGCACAAAAATAGGAGAACAATAGGAGAAAAACATGTTTTATGATTATGCGAAAATCTATGTGAAAGGCGGCGACGGCGGCAACGGCATCGTAGCCTGGCGCAGAGAAAAATATGTTCCCATGGGCGGCCCCGCCGGCGGCGACGGTGGTGACGGCGGCGACGTGGTCTTTATCGCTGATGAAAACCTGCGCACTTTGGTGGATTTCCGCTACAAACAGCATTATAAAGCGGACAAAGGAGCCAACGGACAGGGTAAAAACATGCATGGCCGCTCGGCTGATGACATGGAGATCCGGGTACCCCTAGGCACGGTGGTGCGGGACGCCGAGACCGGCGAGATTTTAGCGGATATCAGCAATTCGGAGCAAAAAGTGATTGTGGCTCACGGCGGCAAAGGCGGCCGGGGCAATACCCGTTTCTTTTCCGGTAATAATAAAGCGCCGGAGATCGCCGAAAAAGGCGCCCCGGGTCAGGAGCGCTGGCTGCAGATGGAGCTGAAGCTTTTGGCGGATGCAGGGTTGATCGGCATGCCCAATGCTGGAAAGAGTACCATCATTTCCAAGATTTCTGCCGCCACGCCCAAGATCGCCGATTATCCCTTCACCACACTGACGCCTCATTTGGGGATGGTCACTATTGCCCCGGGAGAGAGTTTTGTGGTGGCGGATGTACCGGGGCTGATCGAAGGGGCCCATAGTGGTGCCGGTTTAGGGCACCGTTTCCTGCGCCATGTGGAAAGAACCCGGGTTTTAGTTCATGTTTTGGATATGAGCGGTTTGGGAGAACGGGACCCTTTTGAGGATTTTGTTGCCATCAACCGGGAATTGGAGCTTTATCGTAGCGATTTGGCGGAACGTCCTATGATCGTTGCGGCCAATAAAATGGATATGCCGGATGCCGCAGAGCATCTTGAAGAATTTGTCAAAAAAGCAAATGGCAAATATGAGATCTTTCCCATCAGCGCCTTGTCAGGCCAGGGGCTTATGCCTTTGCTGCACCGCCTCTATGAGCTGGTGCAGGCCAATCCTGTTGCACAGGGCGTCTTAGCGGAGGAAACCAAGATCTTCCGGGAAGAAAGGGACGAAGAACCTTATGTGATCAGCCGGGATATGGACGGCGCTTGGCTGGTTCAGGGCTACCGGGTGGAAAATGCCGTTAAAATGGTGGATTGGACCAATATCGCTTCCATCAAATGGCTGCAAAAGACTTTGATTGAGATCGGAGTCGAAGACGGCTTGCGCAAAGCCGGTGCCAAAAACGGTGAAACGGTTCGCATCCTGGACCGGGAATTTGATTTTATGGATTAACTTTAAAGTCTAAAGTCCGGATGGCTCCGCCATGGCGCGGACTGTCTTTCCCCAAGAAAAACGCAAAAAGCACTAAAGAGGTGGCGGCATGCAGATCAGTTTTCCCAGTTATTATGGCCTTTATTTTATGGGAGCCATTGCGATCATCATTTGTTTGGTCTATATCTTCGCAGGCAGAGAGGTTTTTTCCAAGCGCGAATCGGGTGAAGATTTTATCCCGTGGCAAGGAGATCTGCCGGAAAGGATATCTTCCGGCAAGCAAGATTACCAGTTGCAGGAACCTGGCTTTACAAAAGTCAAGACGGTGGATTTTGAAGCAATGAAGCTCCCGATTCCGAATACCGATGCTAAACAGAGCCGACTGGAGGAAACCAAGATCCTTTTTGGCGACTTACCCCTGGAAGCGTTAGGAACCGCTGATCAGACGGAAGCCGCACTTTTATTGCCAAACCTGACGGAACAGCAAATCTCACCGGAAGAAGAATCCCTGCATGAAACGATTGTCTTGGATAAATCAAATCTCAACGGTGAGCAAACAGCCGTTGATGAGCTCCATGAGACAAAAGTCATTTCCACGGCGGTCTTGCCCATTGGGGAAGACCTGGTTGCTGCCGACCTGCCCGCGGAAATGCCGCAGACAGAAGGCCCGCAGCCTTTCGGGTTCAAAATGTGCTGGCTTGCCGTTGCCGGAGCCGATCAGATGCAAGTGCTGCACAGCCTGGGCCTTACCAATATCAGGGAAGCGACCTGGCAGGAAGGTGTGGCTGCCGCCTACGGCGAAGCCGGCTCCCGGGAGGTCTTTGTGACTCCTACCGTAAACAATTGGATCTTAGTGATTGGACGAGCACTTTGGAACAAAATGGACTTGAATTGCCGTCTGGAGGATCATATATGGTTCCAGCATTTGTTGTCCGAGTTGAGCGAAGTCCATTATTACAGTACACACCGAACCATGGGCAACCATGCCTGGGTCAAAGGGAAAAAAGGACATATCGTGCGGGGTTATGGCTACAGCGGCGAACTAGGCGAAGTTCTCTGGTGTGTGGGTGAGCCCACGTCCCAGGAAAAAATGCTGCGCTTTAACTTTTACACCCCCGACAATCAGGGAAGCGGTAACCTGCGCTACCCGGAAGAACAGGATGTTTTGATCCTGGCGGCGCTGTGGAGTGTGGATACCACCTTCGAGAATGTCAAAGTCGGCGAAGAACCCTGTTATATCGGAACGCTGCCGGAATAATCGTGGCATCATAACAGATAGGCGTGAAGATGTGTATTCCCGTTAAAAAGACGGCAAAAGGCGGATAGGGCGGTACAAAAAAACAAAAGAACCAAAGAACGCAATAACGAAATAACGCGAAGAACCAACACAAGGCAAGAAAAAGAAAAAAAGAAAATAAGATAAGCTTAAAGGAGATAGAATATGTTAAGCGGTAAAGCCAAACGATTTTTACGCAGTATGGCGATGGAGATGGACCCTGTGATGCAGATGGGCAAAAGCGGTGCCAGCCCAAGTTTTATCGCTGAGCTGGAGGACGCTTTGTCCGCCCATGAGCTGGTGAAAGTAAAAATATTGAGCAACAGCGCGGAAGAAGTGAAGACTGTCGCCCCACAATTGGCTAAGGCCACCGGCGCCGAGCTGGTGCAGGTCATCGGACGAAATGCCCTTTTTTTTCGTCCATCTCCGGATAAGCCGAAAATAGAGCTGCCTTAAAATCTCTGGAGCCGCAAGTTCTTTTTAAGTATTGTAACGCCCAAGATCCGGTGCGTCAGTATCGTATTCAGTCATCATAAATCATAAACCTCCCACCAAATACGGTGGGTAGTTTGGCGTGACAGTGTCGTTATCAAAACATGAGCAACATGAGCAAAGGAAAAAGCATGGTAAATACGGTAAATACCACAAAAAAGAAAAAAAAGATGGGGATCATGGGCGGTACCTTTGATCCCATCCATTACGGCCATCTGGTAACCGCAGAGGTTGCCCGGGTGCGTTTTCGCTTGGATGAAGTGATTTTCATTCCAGCGGGATTGCCGCCGCATAAGCAGAAGCTCCATGTGACCGAGCCGCGGCACCGTTATAATATGACCATGATGGCTACCGGCACCAATCCCTATTTCACCGTATCCGGCATGGAACTGGATCGGATAGGCCCTTCCTATACCTATGATACCGTCAACAGCCTGCAAAATGCAGCGGCGGCCAAAGGGGAGGAATTGGAGATCTTTTTTATCACGGGCGCGGACGCCATCTTGGAGATCATGGAATGGCACAGAATCCATGAGCTGGCGCAGAAATGTATCTTTATTGCGGCCACTCGTCCGGGCTATGTTTTGGAGGATCTGAAAATAAACTCTAGTTTGCAGCAAAAGATCTATTTTTTGGAGGTGCCGGCTTTGGCGATTTCCTCCACCGATATCCGGCGAAGAATCCACGAAGGCGAACCCATCAAATATCTGGTGCCGGAAGAAGTGGAGAACTATATCTACAAATACCGGTTGTATTGTTAAATGACGATAAATGAGACAGAAAAAGAGCAAGAATTAAAAAAGTTGGTCGCTTCTCAGCTTTCAAAGCACCGCTATGAGCATAGTGTCAGCACGGCTGCTTATGCCAAAGAGCTGGCGAAACGTTGGCAGGTGGATGTCAATAAGGCTTATCTTACCGGACTCCTGCATGATTTGGGAAAAGACTGTACTCGAGAAGAGGCTCTTAAGATTCTTGAGGAAGCGGGGATCACGCTGGATGCCGATACCCTGGCCAACGACAGCTTGCTACACCCATATACCGGCATGGTGCTGGCTCAAAAAAAGGCCGGCATCACCGATTCTGAGATCCTTGAGGCCATACGTACTCATACGGTGGGAGAGCCGGGGATGACTCCTTTGCAAGAAATCATTTTTTTAGCGGATCTTCTGGAGCCGGGACGGGATTTTCCCGGTGTGGCAGAACTGCGGCTTTTGGTTAGGCAGGATTTAAATGCCGCCATGTCGAAAGCATTAGCCATGACCATCGCCTTTGTGGAACAAAAAGGCAAAGCCGTACACCCCGCCGCCAGAGCGGCATTGCAATATTATCATGAAATCAAAAAGAAGGAGTGAGTTGATTGTTGCAAACAGATGAATTGGTGAAGGTATGCGCCGGGCATATTTTAGAGAAGAAAGGGCAGCAGATCCTTTGTTTGGATTTGCGGGGCATTTCCGCCATTACCGATTTCTTTCTTCTTTGTACCGCAGGCAACAGCCCGCAGGCAAAGGCCATAGCCGATCATGTGAAAGATCAATTGGAGGAGGAAGGGATTTCTCCTTTACGGATAGAAGGCTACCGGGAAGCCCGTTGGATCCTGATGGATTACGGTTCCCTAATCATTCATATTTTTCAGGGTGAAGAGCGGCAATATTATAATCTGGAGCGCTTATGGGGCGACGCACCCAAAGTCTCTTTTAGCCCCAAAGATTAAATTTCCTTACCATATCGGTGTGATATTAAAAAATCAACCGGGCCGTGCCAGCATGCGGCCCGGTTTTTTATACACGTCTCGCGTTTGGTTTCTGAATAAGAGGCTGCCTTGTCTTGTGTCCCGGGCTTTAAGAATAGGTTGGTGCAAATCCTTTTTTAAAGGCGGGAATAGCATCTGGCAAGGATTCATCACCCCATAAGCCTGTGATGATAAAGAAAATTTTCCCGTTGTGTTTTTCCCTTCAAAGAACAGGCGGTTTTTGGAGCCGGTTCGCTAGGTTCCGGTTTCAGGGATCCTCCATTGCGGGACCGATGAAAGCATAAAGAACAATGTTTATGAAAGAAAAGAGAATAAAAAGCAGCGCCGGTGCTATGCTGATACTAAGACGGTTGAACGGTCCTTTGAGAGCGGATTGCCGAAAATAAAAAAGCCGCTTTGAAAACGGTTGAAATATTGCAAAACTAAATATACAAAATGGTTAAAAAAGCAGCAAAAAGGATGTGCTGGGGGGCACATCCTTTTTGCCGGTTTGTGTGGTAGACAAAGTTTGGGGGAATAAAAAAACGCCTATATTCCCTTTTTTCAATGGAAAGATAAGCGCTTATTGCTAAGCACTAAAAATCACTTGTGATTTCCTTTCCAAAAGGGAGGCATGCCCGTTTCCCGGCATACCCATCGTTCTTGCCCCATGGCTCTGAGCTTTAGAAGACAAGAATCGGAAATATATTTATTTTTTTATACAATGGATAATATTCTCTAAGTCTCCTCAAATTCCTTCCCGGTTTTAAAATTTTCTGCTCTTTCCTTTACATCCGGTAGTTCCTTCAGTATAATCAAAATAACGACTTGTTTTTCTATTTTTTGCGAGTGGAGGTAGTGATGCGCCTATATCAACTGCGTTCGATAGATGAGGTGTTAACCCTCATTAAGAAGAGTTTTTCGCCTTTATCGGCGGTACCGCAGGAAACGGTCAATACAATGGAAGCCTTGGGCAGGGTCACGGCAAAAGCTGTCGTAGCGCCGGAGGATGTCCCTGCCTTTCCCCGTTCCACAGTAGACGGCTATGCCGTTTTAGCGCAAGACACCTATGGCGCCGGAGAAAGCATCCCGGCTTTGCTGCAAAAAACAGGCCAGGTATTGATGGGCCGTCCGGCGGCTCCAATGGCTGCCGGGGAAGCCGTTGCTGTGCCGACCGGTGGCATGCTGCCGCCGGGGGCCGACGCCGTAGTGATGATAGAAGATACCGAGCTTTTAGATGATCTGGTCAACTGTTACCGCCAGGTGGCGCCGGGCGATAATGTCATTCGGAAAGGTGAGGACATTTCTCTGGGTCGCGAGGTCATCCCAAAGGGGCGCTGCCTGCGCAGTCAGGAAATTGGTTTATTGGCCGCTTTGAGCATTTCGGACATTACGGTGACTCCAAAACCCCGGGTGGGCATCCTATCGAGCGGTGATGAGGTGACTTCCTGGCAGACCACCACCTTGGAATTGGGCAAGGTGCGCGACAGCAACGGGCCGGCGCTTATGGCCATGGTCAGGCAGCAGGGGGGCACGCCCGTTTATGGCGGTATCATAGAAGACGATTATGAAACCCTGCAAAAGACCGCAATGGCTTTATTGAAGGAAGTGGATTTTCTGGTACTCTCCGGCGGCAGCTCGGTAGGAGCCAGGGATCACACCGCCCGCCTCTTGCTGGAAATGAACCCCGCTGGTCTTTTGGTGGAAGGCATCGCCATGCAGCCGGGAAAACCCACGCTTCTTTCCAGCTATCAGGGGAAACCAGTCTTGGGTTTGCCAGGTCATCCCGTGGCGGCGCTGAACGTCTTTACCCTTTTAGGTACGGCGATTATGAACATTTTGACAGGGAAGGAAGAGGAAGCCTGGCAGCCTACTGTCACTGCCGTCCTTACCGCGAATGTGGCCTCTAAACCGGGACGGACCGATTATATCCGGGTAAAACTGCAAAAAACTGTCGATGGTGAGATCCTGGCAACGCCTATTTTTGGCCGTTCCGGGCTTTTAAGCACTTTGGTGGATGCCAATGGCATTCTGATGGTGGAAGCAGGTTTGGAAGGTATTTTGGCGGGAACGAAAGTACAGGTTACATTGTGTCAATAATCAGAGGAGGCGGCATATGCCTAAGATCTATCTGCATACGGAACAAAGGGCCCGGGCTTTAGAGAAATTATTGGAAAAAGTTCATTTTAAACCAAAAAGCGAATTAATTAAGGTAGGGAATGCCTTGAACCGGGTGACGGCGGAACCGATTCTGGCCAAGACTTCCTTGCCCCTTTATCCGGTATCCGCCATGGACGGCGTTGCGGTAAAAGCTGATGATACCTACGGCGCCAGCGACCGGGAACCATTGATCTTATCGTCCCGGCAATACGTGGTAGTGGACACCGGCGATCCTTTGCCAGATTCCTGCGATGCTGTGATCAAAGTGGAAGATTTGCAACGGGTAGGGGAAAGCGACGCCTTTTCCATTATGGCGCCGGCGGCTCCCGGGCAGTATGTGCGCCCCGTAGGCGAGGATGTGGTGGCCGGCGAGATGCTGGTGCCGGCCTGGCATCGTCTGGCGCCGCCTGATCTGGGCGCTCTTTTGGCCGGCGGTTATGAGGAGATCGCGGTGGTGAAAAAACCAAAGGTGGCGGTGCTGCCCACCGGCGATGAGCTGCTACCGCCCGGTTCCCTGCCCCAGCGGGGTCAATTGGTGGAGTTCAACGGTACGGTGATCTCTGCTTATATTACGGAATGGGGCGGCGAACCCATTCTTTATCCCATCACCAAAGATGTAAAGGAGGATCTGCGCTGCGCGGTGCAAAAAGCGCTGGCGGAAGCCGATATCGTATTGATTAATGCCGGTTCTTCCGCCGGACGTGACGATTATACCGCCGCCATCATTGAAGAATTTGGCCAGGTGCTGGTGCATGGCGTTGCTACCCGTCCCGGCAAACCGGTAATTCTAGGGATCGCGGAGGGTAAGCCGGTGTTGGGGCTGCCGGGCTATCCGGTTTCCGCTTATCTTGCCCTGGATTGGTTCGTCAAGCCTCTTTTGAATCAATATTACCGCCGGGGCGACCTGAGCCGGCCCACTCTTCAGGTGAAGCTGGGGAAACGGGTAGTATCGGATCTGGGCAGCGAGGAATTTATTCGGCTGACCATCGGCTATGTGGACGGTGAATATATTGCCAATCCCCTTGGCCGCGGCGCCGGTATGACCATGACCATGGTTCAGGCTCACGGCCTCCTGGTGATTCCCGCCAATTCCTTAGGTTATGAGCAGGGCGAAGTGGTGGAAGTTGAGCTTTACCAGCCTGCCAATACTTTAAAGCATAATTTATTGGCCACCGGCAGTCACGATTTAGCTTTGGATTTTTTGGCCACCGCCGTCAAAGAATACGATCCCCGTTTGTCTTTGGCCTCCGCTCATGTGGGAAGCATGGGGGGGATTATGGCCATCCGCAAAAACGAGGCCCATATCGCGGGCGTCCATCTTTTAGACGTCAATACGGGCCGGTATAATAATGCTTTTATTGACAAATACTTTCCTGACGAAGATGTAGTGTTAATTCATTTGGCCTGGCGTATCCAGGGCTTCATGGTAGCGCCTGGCAATCCTTTGGCGATCCATACCGCGGAGGATCTGGTCAAGAAAAAGGTCTCCTATGTCAACCGGCAAAAAGGCGCCGGCACCCGGCTGCTTTTTGACTGGCTCTTGTCGCAGGGAGGTATCGCACCGGCAGCGGTTTATGGCTATAACCGGGAAGAATACACCCATTTGAATGTGGCGGCAGCCATTGCCTCAGGCAGCGCCGATGCCGGTTTGGGCATCGACTCAGCGGCAAAAGCCTATGGCCTGGATTTTATCCCCGTGGGGCGGGAGCGTTATGATCTCTTAATGCGGCGCAGTTTTTTGCAATCCGAAGCCGGGCAGGTCCTTTTGAAAACCATTCGGGATGAAAAATACGCTCAACTGGTGGAGGGCATGGGCGGCTATGACATGGCGGAACGCGGTAAGATCGTTTATGAAAAAATACGTGTTTGACAGATAGGGCCGTAACATGTATAATGATAATAATTACTGATTGTTGAATAAGAAAGGAGCAGGACAGGATGAAAGAATTAAAAGGAAGCAAGACGGAAAACAACCTGATGGCGGCATTTGCCGGAGAAGCCCAGGCATCCATCAAATACGGTTATTATGCCAGTAAAGCAAGGAAAGATTCTTCCGAGCAGATTGCGGTGATCTTTGAAGAAACGGCAAAAAATGAAAAAGAACATGCAAAGATCTGGTTCAAGTTGCTTCATGACGGCGTGCCCGATTCGCAAACTAATTTGGCCGACGCGGCTTTAGGGGAAAATTATGAATGGACCGATATGTATGCCGGTTTTGCGGCTACCGCCAAGGCCGAGGGCTTTGATGAGATTGCTGCTTTGTTTGAAGGCGTTGCCGCTGTGGAAAAAACGCATGAGGAAAGATACCGGGCTCTTCTGCAAAATGTTAAAGACGGTCAACTTTATGCCAGAAATGATACTGAGACCGTTTGGGTATGCTCCAACTGCGGACACATTCATGTCGGGCCCCAGGCGCCAGAAACCTGTCCTGTCTGCGACCATCCACAACGCTATTTTGCTTTACAAGCCAAAAATTATTAAAAAAGTATTTTGTATCTTTTAGCAAGGCCCGCATCCTTTGGATGCGGGCCTTTTTGATGCTGGCTTCGCAATAAGACCTTATAGGCCTTTTTCAAGCCACGCTTTTTAAGCGTGGTCTTGACTCTGGCTTCACAAAAGAACTTATGGTCATTTTGCCTTTCGGCAAATCATATTACTTGGTCTTTGTCAAATCATGGCCTGTCCTTTGAGGGTGACAACTTATTTTTACCGGCTAGACAGGTTTCCCCGGTTTTCGGGCTAACAAAAAAGGCTCCGACGGCACAGTCGGAACCTTTTTTGAAAGGAATAGAGTTAAAAAAGGAGAGGAGTAGAAAATTTTTCATAAGCAGCATGAACTGCGTTGTTATGTTTCATGCTCTTATCATAATGGGGTAGTGTGACATTACCATGCTATTTGTGTGATGTTTATGAAAAATTGAAAAAATATATCATTGGTTTGGCATCTTGAAATGTGATATAATAATAAAATAATTATTTTAATAAGTTTAGGAGGACGGAAATAGTGGAATATTTAGCCTTGGAGGATATCATAAAAGCGGGACAAGCTTTAAAAAATATTGTGCGGCATACTCCCCTGGAATACAATGATATTTTGTCGGAACGTTATGGCTGCAATGTGTATTTGAAAAGAGAGGATCTGCAGATCGTGCGTTCCTTTAAGATCCGGGGCGCTTATAATAAAATGCGCAGCCTGAGCCCGGAGGAGTTGAAAAAGGGTGTTGTCTGCGCCAGCGCCGGCAACCATGCCCAAGGCGTTGCTTTTTCCTGCAAGGCATTAAAGACGCCCGGTAAGATCTTTATGCCGGTGACCACCCCAAAACAAAAGATCAATCAGGTGGAACGTTTTGGCGGCGAATATACCGAAGTGATTCTGGCGGGAGATACTTTTGACGATTCCTATAACAAAGCCATGGCCTGTTGTGAAGAAGAGGGCATGACTTTTATTCATCCCTTCAATGATTCTTTGGTTATTGCGGGACAGGGTACGGTAGGCATGGAGATCATGGATGAAGATATCGATTCCATCGACTATATTTTCCTGACCATCGGCGGCGGCGGCCTCATTTCCGGCGTGTCAACCTATATGAAACATATCAGCCCCAATACTGCCGTGATCGGGGTGGAGCCTGCCGGCGCGGCTTCCATGCAAGCGGCCTGGGAACAAGGGGAAGTGGTGGAGCTTGCCTCTATTGATAAATTTGTCGACGGCGCCGCCGTAAAAAAGGTAGGCGACCTGACCTACGCCATATCCCGGAAATATGTGGATGATCTCGTGCCGGTACCGGAGGGTAAGGTGTGTACGACGATTCTTACTACTTATAATGAAAGCGCCATCGTCTTGGAACCAGCCGGCGCTTTACCCATCACCGCCCTGGATTTTTATAAAGATAAAATCAAAGGCAAAAACGTGGTTTGCGTGGTTAGCGGAGGCAACAACGATATTGCCCGCATGCAGGAGATCAAAGAGCGCTCCATGCAGTATGAAGGCTTAAAACATTATTTCCTGGTGGATTTCCCGCAGCGTCCTGGCGCTTTAAAAGAATTCGTTGTGGAAGTGCTGGGGCCGGATGACGATATTACCCGTTTTGAATATACCAAATCCAACGATAAGGAAAAAGGGCCTACCTTGATCGGCGTAGAGTTGACCCGCCGGGAAGATTATCAGCCTCTGATCGACCGCCTGAACGCCAAAGGATTTCATTATACCATCTTGAGCGAAAGCGAGCAGCTTTTTAATCTTTTGGTTTAAAACGGGGGCAAGATTTTTCTTGCAAATTATCAAAACTAAGGGTGCATAAAGCAACACAGGTTTTCCCTGTGCTACCGGATGACCGAATGACAGGATGACCGGATAAAGGAATCATGCAAAAGCGCTTCCTTTATCCGGTTTTTTTAATTACCCGCACTTGAGGATCTCTTTATGGCTTTACCAAAAAATGAGACAACGGGATATTTTGCTTGAACCTGCTGTTTTGCAGAACTTCATTATTTTACGGTTTTTCAGAAACCATGCTTTAAGCAGCGTGATCATGCTGATTTTGTTTTGCCGGGAACGGCCGGTATGCTTATTCCGAAAGAGGTTTTTCAATGGAGAAAAACCTCTGCGGCGCATAAGCTTTTTGGGAACAATTGGTGAGGACGGATAGTCAAAGGAGTACAAGAAAGAAAAGGAGCGATTGCAATGAAAAAATCAAAGATCTTGCTGATTGTTGTGGCACTATTGGCACTGGTCTGCTTGGCCGCTTGCGGCAATGCCGCCAGCGCATCGGCGGCAACTGAAACCCAGGAACAGCCCGGCGTGATCTCCGTGACTGGCGAAGGCGAGATCTATGCCAAACCGGATATGGCTTCCGTTGTTTTAGGCGTAACCAGCCGGGCCAAAACTGTGAAAGAGGCCCAAGCCGACAATTCCACCAAGATGGCGGCGGTTCTGACAGCCATCAAAGCTTTGGGGATTGCCGAGGACGACATTCAAACCACCGAGTACAACATTTATCCTCAGTATTCTTATAGCGATAGCGCCGGGCAAAAACTCACAGGTTATCAGGTGGAGAATACGATCCGGGTCAAGGTCAGAAAGATTGCCGATACCGGCAGCGTCATTGATGCGGCTGTAGACAAGGGAGCCAATGTTTCCTACAACATTTCCTTTGAGGTCAGCAATTACGATACTTTGTACAAACAGGCACTGGCTTCCGCCGTCACTGCCGCTCAGGAAAAAGCGCAGGCCATTGCCAAAGCAGCCGGTATTTCCAATATCAAAGCAAAGGCGATTGCGGAGTCCGGCAGCAGCACTCCCATCCTGTATCGGGAAAACATGAAAAACATGGCGGCGGCGGATCAAGCGTCAGGCGCCTCCATTGAGCCGGGTAGCATGAAAGTATCGGCGCAGGTCAGCGTTACTTACGAATATTAAACGCAAGCGCAAAACAGTACAGGCGTTGCCTGTACTGTTTTTTAACGTCTAAAACCGGAAGTGGGTCTGAAATCCTGGGATAAAAGCTGAAATTGTGATAGAATAGGTTATGCAGATAAGCTGAAACCAGATCAATGATCTCAGACCCATGATCCAAGCCATGGTGTTTGCATAGAATTGTATCAAGATATCAAAAGCAGGGGAGAGTATGATGAATCTGTTTGCTTTGCCGGCTCAATTGCCGGAAGAAGAGTTGGCTGAAATATTATCCGATAACGGAAAGGTGCGGGTGGAAAGGATCATTTCCGCAGGACAGACCAGCCCGCCCGGCTTCTGGTATGACCAGTCGGAAGACGAATGGGTGTTTCTCCTGCAAGGAAAAGCGGAATTGACCTTTACAGACGGCAGCCGCCGTATTTTGCGGCCGGGAGATGCCTACCTTCTGCCCGCTCATTTCAAGCACCGGGTCAGCGCCACTTCAAAAGAGCCGCCCTGTATTTGGCTTTGTATTTTTGGCTCCTTGGCCTAATCGGCCCCGGAAATTCAGATCGCACAGAAAATAACGAATCATAAAACCGTCTAGTATACTGTAACACAGAATCCTTGTGTATATTGGCGGTTTGTTTTGTGTCATACTGCATTGTCTTCAATCAGAATCCATAAAGGATTCCTCAATCCTACGCCTTGTCCTGCGCCAAACACCCTCGCGGCTATATCACAATTTTAGATGATACAGTGTGCTAGTATTCGTGATATCAGCGCATTTGCTGCGTTAAATGGTTTTTGCCACTTTGCATCGTGCGGCTTTTGTTGGTTTCCGGAAGCGTCTTTTGATTAATTTGCAAAGAAAGCTGTTTGGCTCAAGGCTATGAAAATAAAAAAGAACCCGACGAGGTTCTTTTTTGTTATGGCACAAAATCAAAAGTAATGTCTATTGGGTTTTTCATCGTTGTTTTGATTAAGAACGGCAATCTGTTTTAGACTTTTTCTTCCGCTTTTTGCACCATACTATAAAGGCGGTAACCGCCGGAGAGGTTTTTGACGGCATAACCGTTTGCCGTTAGGATCCTGGCGGCGATATAGCCCTCCAGGCCGATCTGGCAATAAAGGTAGATCGGCTTTTCTTTGGGCAGCCGGTCCAGACTATCCCGCAGGCTGTCCAAAGGAATATTGACGGCGCCTGGAATAGCGCCCTGCTGAAATTCTTCTTCGGTACGGACATCCAGCAGCAAGTCCCGGTTAAAGTCGATGACGGAAAGATCCGACAGGTGGAAAATCTTCAGCAATCCCTGGGCCACATTGGAAGCCACATAACCTGCCATATTCACGGGATCTTTGGCGGAAGAGTAGGGCGGCGTGTAACAAAGCTCCAATTCAGCCAGATCATAAACCGTCAGGCCTGCGCGAATGGCGGTGGCCAGCACGCCACAGCATTTATCTATGCCTTCATAACCTACCACCTGCGCGCCCAAAATCCTGCCGAATACCGTATCATAGATGAGCTTGATGGTAAGGGAGGTGGCGCCCGGGTAATATCTCGTGTGACTGGGGGAAAGAGTATAGATCTTTTCATATTTCATATTCATGGCTTTGGCAGTTTCTTCTGTGATGCCAGTGGTGGCGGCCAGCATATCAAAACACTTTACGATGGAAGTGCCCTGGGTGCCTTTGTAGCGGCTGGTCAGGCCGAAAATATTATTGGCGGCAATGCGACCTTCTTTGTTGGCGGGGTCTGCCAAGGGAATATAGCATTCCTGCGCCAAAATGAAGTGCTCCACTGCCACGGCGTCGCCTACAGCATAAACGTCGGGCATATTGGTGCGCATCTTTTGGCTGACCTGGATAGCGCCCCTGGCATTGCACCGGATATGGGAGCCTGCCAAAAAATCAGTATCCGGCCTTACCCCCAGGCAAAGAATGACCAGATCGGCAGGGAGGATCTCACCGCCTTGCAAATTTACGGTGGCTTCATCAATGGAGCGCACTTCGGCATTGGTAAGAACGGTTACGCCTTTTTCCTGGATGTGGTTTTTGATCTCACAGGTCATCTCATGATCCATGGCCGGGAGGATATGTCCGGCCTTTTCGAGAATGGTGACGTCTAATTTGGCGGCGTGCAGATTCTCCGCCATTTCGATGCCGATGGCCCCGGCTCCGATGATCAAGGCCGTCTTGGGGCACTGCTTTTTCATATAATCCTTGATGCGCTCCATGTCGGTTATATTTTTTAACGTAAAAACATGCGGCAGGTCGGCGCCGGGAAAGGGCGACTGAACGGGAACAGTTCCTGTGGCAAGGACAAGAGTATCATAACTTTCCTCATAGCTTTCTCCGGTAGCAAGTTTTTGTATCCGAAGAATCTTATCCAGCGGTTTAACCGCTGTGACCCGGTGCCCGGTGCGGACTTCCACTCGAAAACGCTGATAAAAGGATTGCGGCGTCTGCAAGGTCAGTTGTCCCTTGTCCGTGATGACATCACCGATATAATAAGGCAGGCCGCAATTGGCAAAGGAGATACCGTCGCCTTTCTCCAGAAGAATGATTTCCGCCGTCTCGTCTAAACGGCGCAAGCGGGCCGCCGCGGTAGCGCCTCCCGCCACGCCTCCTACGATGAGAATTTTTTGTGCCATAATAGCTCCTTTTGATGTCAATGAGATTTGCTTCCTGTTAAAATTGTACCATGCCATAGGCGTGGTGACAATATGAGAGGGCATGCATTTCTCGTCGGATGGTGTGTAAAAAAGAATCAAAGAATTCCCTACTGGCATCGTATTGGTTGCTTTTAGATCATAAGGAAAGCCGATAGCAAAGATAATTGTAAAGAGGATGGTATAATTGCACTTAAAATTGCAAGAAAGGGGGGATTGCGGACCACGCTTAAAAAGCGTGGTCTGGAAAAGTCTTATAAAGGTTTATTGCAAAGCCAGCATCTAAATGACGCTGGCTTTTATCATTTTTTCGTTATGTGAAAGGCGCTATGTCAAAGGTTTGATAAACTTCAATAGGATATTGCGCTATTTGCTAAATGCTTTTTAAGTAAGCCGGTTACCGGAAGATAACTGGTAGGGAGAGGATAGGGGATGCAGACTTTTTTGGATCTCTTTATTTTGCAGAATATGGTTTCGGGCAATCCCTTCTGCCAATGTGGCATCTCTGTTGGCAATTGCCTCATATAGCTGCGCGTGCTCATCGTATGCCTGTATCCAGCAATCTGTAATATAATAGCTCATGAAAAGCTGGATAAAATCGGCATAGTCGCATAAAAGCTGTTCCAGGCGTTTATTGCCGGAAGCCATATAGATTGCCAAATGAAATTCCCGATGATACTGCATGCTGTGTTCCGCATCGCCATATTCCAGGCTTTCACGTAGCTCGTTTAGGATACGCGATAATTTTCTGATGTCTTCTGCACTGGCGCGCTGCACCATAAGTGTAGCAGCATGGCCTTCCAGCAAAGCATAAAGGTCGTAAAGGTCGCCTGCGTCCTTGGTGGTGATCTGTCTTACTTCCACCCCTCTGCGGTGATAATGCTTTAAAAGACCTTCCGATTCTAATTTGCGCAATGCCTCCCGCACTGGTGTCCGGGAGGTATTAAGCTCTTTGGCCAGCTTTTCTTCTACCAAGTGCGCACCAGCTTCCAGGCGGCCGTTTAAGATTAGATTACGCATATATTGATAGATCAATTCCCGCATGGGAATGTACTCGTGGTCTGCGGCAAACTCTGTGAAATCATCAAAAACATGAAGGATCATTGCCAGCACCTCCTTTGAGGGTTTTTTACAAAAGAGACTTAGAGTGTTCTCTAAGTCTCTTTTGTATTAGGAAAGCAACAAGAGATCAACCGGGTCGATATGACAGTACCAGGTTTCATTATCCTTTGCCTCCCGGTGGCGGCAAAGGATGGTTGCCCCTTGTTTATGGCTAACGTAAACAAGGGGCTCTCCCGGCACAGGATAGTGGGATTCGACAGTGACAGGGAAAGAAAAATCTCCCCCACTTTCCCTGCTGAGTTGGACGGACTCCTCCCGAATACCCACGTAATTGACTGTTTGATGAGAAAGCGTGAAAAGCGTTAATGGAAAGGCAAGCCCCCAGCTTTCGGCATAAAGATAACCGTCTTTGACACTGACGGGTGAAATGTTGCGGCAACCGGTGATCTGTGCCGCCTGCAGTGTCTGGGGAGCATGGAAAAGGCATTCCTTCTCCATGATATTTTCAATTTTACCATTGTAAAGCACGGCCGCCTCGCGGCAATAGCGGTAGATTTCATCATTGCTGTGGGATACGTATAAAACGGTGCCCTGATAAGCGGCAAGAATGTTGCCGAATTCCTCTTCCAGACTATAGCGCAGATAGCTGTCTAAAGCGGAAAAAGGTTCATCCAGCATAAGGATAGCAGGATCATAGGCCAGGATGCGGGCCAAAGCGACCCGTTGCTGCTGACCGCCGGAAAGCTGTGCCGGATAGCGTTTCTCCAAACCGTCCAGCTGCAAGAGAGCAATTTGCCGCGCAACTATAGCGTGTTGCTCCTCTTTGGTTTTTTGACGAAGCCCGGCGGCAATATTTTCCCATACCGTAAAGTTGGGGAAAAGCGCGTAATTCTGAAACATATAACCGGTATTTCGTTTTTGCGGAGAAAGATTGATTCCTTGGGCGGAGTCGAAGAGGGTTGTGCCGTTTAAAATGATCTTACCGCTGTCAGGAGTCTCGATGCCTGCAATGCAACGCAACGTCATGCTTTTGCCGCCGCCGGAAGGACCTAAGAGCCCGATGATTTCATCGCCTGCTTCAAAGCTTACCGCCAGTTGAAAGCCGGGGAAGTCCTTTTTGATATCTACAGAAAGGCTCATAAGCGTTTCCCCTTTTTCTCATAGTAAGACCAGTAATTCATCAATGCGATCATGATAAAAGAAATGATGACAATAATAAAAACCCAAATCGCTGCTTTTTCCATATCGCCGCCGGCGGATGCGAAATAAATGGCAATGGGCATGGTCTGAGTAATTTTAGGAATATTGCCGGCAATCATCAAAGTGGCGCCAAATTCTCCTAAGGCCCTGGCAAAAGAGAGAATCATGCCCGCGGCCACACCGGGCCAAGCCAGCGGCACCAAAAGATGCCAGAAAATGCGGCGTTCCGAAAAGCCTAAAGTGCGGGCGGCAGCCAAGATATTGGCGTCTACCTGCTCGAAAGCTCCCTTGGCCGCCCGGTACATCAAAGGGAAGGAAACCACTACGGCTGCAATGACCGTGGCCTGCCAGGAAAAGATGATTTGAATGCCCAGACTTAAAAGAACTTTGCCGATGATGCCATGCCGTCCCAGTAAGACCAAAAGAAAAAAGCCCAAAACTGTGGGAGGCAATACCAGGGGCAGGGTAAAAACACCGTCAAAAAGCCAATGCAACCGCTTGGTATGCATGACGAGACGGGCGGCCCAAAGTCCTAAGAAGAAGGTAATGGCTGTGGCTAAAAGGGCGGTCCGTAAAGATATGAAAAGCGGTGCAAGGTCAAAATCCATGTAAAAACTCCTTATGGTTTATATGGGGCACGGGGAGGAAACAGAGGCGGAAGAAAGCAGACCCCGCCTCTGTTTACGTAAAGTTAGCCAATGCTGAAATCAGCTGAAATCAGTTCACTTAGCTAATTGGAGTAAACCCGTATTTGGCAAAAACATCTTTGGCAGCTTGTGTAGAGAGGAAATCGACAAAAGCCTGGGCGGCATCCTGATTGCTGTCGGTTTTTACAATACCCATGGGGTAAACGATAGGAGAGTGGGTATCTTCAGCAGCGGTGTCGGAAACGGTGACCTTATCCGAAATCTGAGCATCGGTAGCATAAACGATACCGGCTTCTACGTTGCCGGTTTCTACCCAGGACAATACTTCGCGGACATCTTTTGCAAGAATGAGTTTACCGGAGACGGCGTCGGTTAACCCCATCTTTTCGAAAACTTCACTGGCATATTGACCGGCGGGTACGCTTTGAGGGTCGCCAATGGCTATTTTGGCAACTTTGTCGGTGGCGAGGTCTGCAAAGGTGATGGCGGCCTCGTCTTTGGGAACCACCAGCACCACTTGGTTTTGCACCAGATCCTTGACGCTGCCTTCCACCATCAGACCGGCGTCAACCAAAGCTGTCATCTGTTTTTTACCGGCTGAGAGGAATACGTTGGCGGGAGCGCCTTGTTCGATTTGCTGTTGCAGGGCGCCGGAGCTGCCGAAATTATAGGTAATGGTGACATTGGAATGATCTGCCGTGTACAAAGTTTTAATCTCTTCCATGGCGTCGGTCATACTAGCTGCTACGGATACCAGCAGCTCTACAGGTTCCTGATTTTCTGCGTTAGCTTGCGTGTCATCGGTTGCCGGTTGGTCATTTGTGGTGCCGCCGCAGCCGGCCAGCATCATCAAGCATACCAATAACAAAGCAACCAAGATGGATAACCCTTTTTTCATTTCATAACCTCCTGTTATGTTTTGTTGTGTTTCATCATGATTTATCATACTACAAACGTTATGCTAATTCAAGCATAACGTTAAAAAATTGTATCTTTTGTCGTTTTCATGTTACAATAATTAATAAAGTATAGGAGGTGTTCTCATGACGGAATCATTGCCCATGACACCGCAGGAAGTGGCCGATGCCTTAAAAATTACCAAAAATACCGTCTATGAATTGGTGAAGCGGGGAGAACTTGCCGCCTATCGGGTAGGCAGAAAAATGCGTTTTGACCCTAAGGATGTGGCTGCCTATAAAGATAACCGCAAAACTGTTGCCTTGCCGGGAATGGCCGCTGTGCTGCGGCAGGGAATGGAAAGGGAAGGCTTCATTATCTGCGGCCAGGATGCCGTCCTGGATATCCTGGCCCGTTATATGGAACTTCGCCTAAAGGATACCGTTAATGTCTTGCGTTCTTTTAACGGCAGCTATAATGCTCTTTACGCTTTATATAACGGCAAAGCTTCCATTGCCACCGCCCATCTGTGGGACAGCGATTCCGGCGAATATAATCTGCCTTATGTAAGGCGCCTGTTGCCTGGCATTCCCGTTTTGGTGTACCGCCTGATTCGGCGCTGGCAGGGCTTTTATGTAGAAAAAGGGAATCCGAAAAACATTACCGACTGGAGCGATCTGGCAAAGCCCGGCACCGTTATCGTCAACCGGGAAAAAGGCGCCGGCAGCCGCGTCCTTTTAGACGAACATCTGCGGCAGCTTGGCATTAATGCTACCGCCATTGCTGGATATGAATGGGAAGAAACCTCTCATCTTGCGGTTGCCAGTAAGGTGGCTAGGGGGGAGGCGGATGTGGGTGTCGGCAATGAAAAGGCGGCAAAGCAAGTGGAAAATTTGGATTTTATCCCCATACAGATGGAATCCTTCGATTTGGTGATGAAAAAAGAAGATGCGGTAAAACCGGAATTTCAGGCACTGATTCAGATATTGCAGTCGCCAGCTTTTAAAAGGGAGATTGACGGCATTGGCGGCTATGACGTATCCCAGTTAGGCCAGCTGATAGCCGAAATTTAACAAAATTGCATCATGTGCAGCAGACTTTTATCGCTGTTTTGAGCCGATCTTAGATATTAAAGGAAAGGCAATACGTATTTCCGGTCTTGGCGCTGCCATATCATCATCTCATAAATGATAAGCCCCGGCTGCTCAAAGCCGGGGCTTGTTGTTATTCCATGCATCTTTTAACGGATCCGTAGTTTAGGGAATATTTTTGAGGGAGGCGCGGATGTTCTAAAGATAGACGGCGTAAGGGGCCCATAGGGAACAGGCGGTAGCAGGTCCGCAAAAACGAAAGGTAAGCCTGACAAAACGCGCATTAGAGGGAGCCAGAAACTGTCCCGCTATCTGATCGAAATAGTATTCTACTTTGTAGGTAACATCCATAGGTTTAATTTGCGTCACGTTTTGGCTATCATCCAAGAAAGCTGCAGCATATGTGATATACCCCGGATCTACCGCCCGTATTTCCGCACCCAATTCAATACCCCGCTGCTGGTCCATGGGAATCAAAGGATTATACTGAATTGTGACGGTTTCTGTGGGAAGAAGAGTCAAACTCATCGTATGGCATCCTTTGATTTGCAATTGATCGAAGCTCGCCGGCCCTCTGATGGTAAAAAATTCCGGGGCGCCGGCAGGGCCGGGCAGCCACTTTGCATTTCGCAGCAAGTTGCGTTTACCGTTTTCAAAGGGCATAGGGGCGACTCCTTTCCATTGATCTTTTTAAGATGCGTGGCAATAATAGCCTATGCTGAAATTCCTGGAAGGGTGCCTCACCGGATTATTTCTTCTTTGTTTTCCTTGTTAATTTCCTGTTGATTTCTTTACCGATCTTCATTTTCATTCTGTTTGTCACATCTTGAAATGTCCTATAGATTCAAAATCCTGTAAATACAGAAGTCCGCTTTTCAGATGTCCTTTCCCTTTAAATACTTGAGGCATTGCCATAGCTCTCTTTTAGCCAGGGCAGCATCGCCTCTAAGACGGGCGGCGTTATGGATGTGGTTGCCGCGTTGTCAATTTTTTCATAACATTTCCCTCCTTAGAGAATGCTTCGAAAAATAAGAAAGCAGCAAAATGCTAAAATTGTGATTGAATATTGATCATCAACTTGTTGTAATTTCCGTTTTGTGATATGATAAATAAAACAATATGCAGGTGGGGGTGCTTTTTATGAAGATATCGACCAAAGGAAGATATGGAACCCGCTTTATGCTGGAATTGGCTTTGGTTTACCCCGGACGGCCTGTCACCATTAAAGAAGCTGCCGCAAACCAAGGTGTTTCGGAAAAGTATCTGGAGCAAATCATTCCGACTTTAAAGAAAATAGGGATGATCCGTAGTTTCCGGGGAGCCCAGGGCGGTTATGTATTGAACCAGCCTCCGGCGGAAATTACTGTTGGCATGATTCTGCGCCATCTGGAAGGCCCGCTGGTGCCGGTGGATTGCGTGGAATGCGGCCGCGAGATGTGTGACCGGATGGAGCACTGTGTTACCAAAGGCGTTTGGGAAAAGATCTATCATGCGGTAAACGATGTGGTGGATCATATAACTTTAGCAGATCTGCTTTCCGATTATCAAAATATACAGCAGGAAAATACTTAATACAAGTATTCGTATTTATTTAATATGGATTATACGCAAAGGCGTTGTTTTTTCAATTGTTTTATCAAAAAATCGAATTCCGTTATTAAAAGCCTTGTTTTATATTTGACAAGGCTTTTTTCTATCTATTCTAAGAAAATATGAGAAACTTAGACAAAAACCATTGAAATGTGGCAAATTATTCTATATTATTTTACTATTAAAGGTAAATTTATTTGATAAAAGAGTCATGCCCATTTCATCATAAAAGAAAATTGCAATTTCCCGATATATGTCAGGATAAAAGCGAGGAATCCCATGATTTTTTGCCCTGCAAGCAGATCAAAAAAAGGGTTTACATTTGTAGAGATCTTAGTGACAATGGCCATCATTGTCATCACCTTGTCTATTGCCGTGCCCAATCTTATCCAGTACCGGATCAATTATGAAATGACCGGCTTAAACGATAAGGCACGGATTCTTTTTTTAGCGGCGCAAAACCATTTGATTACCGTCAAAAACAAAGGGGAGCTGCCTGCTCTGGTGCAAAACCTGCCCGGCTTGACCGATGAGGATATCGATGCCGCTTCCCGTCCTGCCGATTGGGCGGAAAACAGGGATAACCTGGTTTATTTGCAGCTCAATCAGGATGGAACGGGCGACGCGGTTCTGCGAGACATCCTGAAACCTTATCTACAAGATGTCTCGATTCTGGAACACAATATCACCGTGGAATTCAACAAAAAAACCGGTATGGTGGCTTCGGTGATTTACAGCGAGCGCGCCAACAGCCTGGCTTATCGCGGTACGGACAGTCCCGGCGGTGACGGCGTCAACATTTCAGTCAGGACACAAGACGCTTTGCGCGCCAACCGATTGGGCTTTTATGGCAATGCCGATACCGGCAAATTGCCGGAAAACCTGCAAAAGCCTACGGTGACTGTTGAAAATAACGACCAGCTTAGGTTGGTATGGACAGATTGCGAGCCTTCCGGCAGCAGCAGTTCCTTCTTCGGGGACAATATTGTTTACACCGTGAAGATCATGTCCCCGGATGGTGCTACCACATACCTTGCGCTTTCCGGCATACAAAGAGGCGATCTGACCCTTTCGCCCATCAACAGTGAGATCGAAACCGATCTGACGGATCTTGCCGCCACGGGAACGCCGACGCCAGGCTCCACACATACCATCATCTATCAGGACGGCCAATTCAGCCTCATCTTGGATAAGATTGATACCATACATAACGATAACTTATTCGGGCAAAGTATTTTTTACCGTTATCCCTCCATCCCTATGGGCAACTTTATTGCCAGGGTGGAAGCAAGCGCTCCGGGCAGCCCGGTCAAGTACGGTGATTCCGCGGTAAGCCATAGTTATTTTGCCGAGGAGGACGCCAACGGTGTTTACAAGATCGCCTATGCCCGCCATTTGAGCAATATGCGTTATTTGAATACAGCGGGCAAATTTTTTGAGCAGATCAAAGATATCGATTGGAACGATGTCGCCTTGTTGTACGGCAGCAACGATTGTCCCGTGAGCTTTACCCCTGTGAGCCACCATTACCGGGATGTCATGGGCAATCTGGTCAGCAACCACTTTTTTGCCGGTTCCTATCAGGGCAATCATTTTGCTTTGCGGAATTTTGTCATAAGCGATACCGCTTCTTCGCCTTCGGGACTTTTCCGGGTTCTGAACGGCGAGCGAGCGGCGCTTTCCAATATGACGCTGGATTCTTTCACGGTGACAGCCAAGGATACCGCCGGTATCCTGGCGGGGGAAATCTCCGCGCAGGATACGGACCTGAATAATATGACAAGCTGCAATCTCATAGACAGCAGTTTAACCGTAACTTTAGACGAAGGCGTTCAGGCCATGACCGGCGGGCTGGTTGGCCGAAACGGGGGCAGCATCGGCCAGTCTTCTCTTACCGATTGTGCAGTGGCTTTCCAAGGCGAAAAGGTGGCCGACGCTGATTTAGGCGGCGTGGTCGGCTATAACGGCGGTGAAATAACCGAGGTGACCGCCACGGGAATTACGGTTTCCGGCAATTCTTATACCGGTGGCTTTGCCGGTTTTAATGCCGGAGATATGGCTTCTTGCAGCGTCGAGGAAGGCACGGTCAGCTATTTAGGATACTATAGCGGCGGTTTTGCCGGTGCCAGCCAGGGCAGTGTCACGGCATGCCATGCGTGGGATACCACCGTATCTCCCGGCGCCGAAGCGGTGGCCGCCCCCGGCGGCATCGGCGGTTTTGTCGGTCTTGCCAGCGGAACGCTTGCCGACTCCTATGTTTTTCAAGGCAGCGTCACATTACAAAACGGCAGCTCTGTAGGGGGATTTGCCGGTTCCACCAGCAGCGCTTTGACGGATTGTTATGCTTCCGCTACTTATGTACAGGGATCGGGTTCCGTCTATGTGGGCGGCTTTGCCGGCAGCAATTCCGGCAGCATCCTGCGGGCTTATGTGAACCACAAATATATGACAGGCGGCGCTTATGCGGCTTCCGTCATCGGCGGCACCTGGGTGGGCGGCTTTGCGGGTGCTAATAGCGGCAGTATCGCGGAAGCATACAACAATGCCATTCCCTCTGCTGTAAACGGCATGCCTGCCGGGTTTGCCGCCTTAAACAGCGGTTCTCTGCTGCGCTCTTATTTCCTGACAGGCAGCGGTTATAACGTATCGGTAGCCGACACGGCCTTGGGTAAAAGCTTTTCCTATATGACCTCAACTGCCATGACAGACGCCTTTAACGATGCCGGACACTGGCTCTTTGACCCCGCCAATGCCGACCCAACGGATTACCCTTATCCCACCATTGCCGGATTGAAGCATTACGGAGAATGGCCCCAAGCGGTTGATCCTGCCGCCATCCCGGACGGCCGTTATTTTGCCTATTACGAGATCTATGCCGACGGTACCTTAGGTATTTACGGCACTACGGATAACAGCACATTTGTAGACACCTTGTCCGATACCAAGACCGTGGCTCAGGAAGGCTACGGTGTGGTTTTTGCCGGGGAGCCTAATCCCAATGTGAATAGAGTCAGCATCAGGATCGATTCTACTACAGCTTGGATTTATTCATCGTCTTTTCTGACGGTTAGGGATAACACCATCGCTGCTTTGCCTTATGATTTCATGGAGTATAACGGACCAGGCAATCATCAGTTCTCACATGCGACGGTTTCCATCGATAATGTGCAATTGGTCAAGCAGACTCGCTGTAATCTGCTTTTCGGGGCCGCTTTGGGGCCCAATAGCAGCTGGAATCTGGGCCAAATCGCTGACGCGCCTTATCAGATTCGTTCCCCCAGACATTTATTGAATATCGGTTGGTATGACCGTTATTTGGATGAATATTTCTCCCAAACCACCAATATTGATTATGCCGTCTATACAAGAGCCCAAAGCGGCTCGGGCGTCGACCCCTATTATCACTATCCCATCGGCAGTTGGGGCTGGGGACCTTTTGAAGGCCAATATGACGGCCTAGGCAACACGATCGCCCATTTGACTATTTCTGCAACCAATCCTGCCAACAGCGGCCTTTTCGGCGTGGTTGCCTACGGCGGCGTCCTGAAAAACATCCGGTTGACCGACGCCAGCCTAAACCTGTCTTTGGGTTGGACTACTTCCTTGAGTTCTAGTTCCGGCTTTGGCGTTTTGGCAGGTTATGTCAGCGGCAGCAGCCGGGTGGAAAACTGCGGCGTCATCGGCGGCGTCATCAACCAGACCCTTTGGGACACCGCGGCAACCGTGCGCTTGGGCGGCCTGGTGGGAAATAATTACGGCGCCATCACGCAATCCTTCGCCACCTGCACCGTCAATGCGGAAGGCAGCGCCTGCGGCGGTTTGGTAGGGGATAATAATTACGGCGCCATTATTACGAAATCTTATGCCAATTCGCCCCTGATGACCATGGCCTATGGGATCGGCGGCTATAACGGCGGTTTCGTCGGTTGGAACGAAGGCTCCATCAGCGACTGTTACAGTGTTTCCGGTATCACTGCCACCGATTATTCCGGCGGTTTTGTGGGCGTCAATACCAACGGCGGCCAAATCATGGATTGTTATTCTTTGGGCAGTATCTCCGGACAGTTCGGCTGGCATACGGAAGTGGGCGGTTTTGCCGGTGAAAATTCCTGGAACGCCTCCATTCAGAATGCCTATTTCTTGCAGGATACGGATTACAATACCGGCCTAAGCGCCATAGGCTATAGCGCTAACTCTGGCGCGCAGGCAACAGCTAAAAGCTTTTACCAGCTTACTTTCCTTTCAACCGTAGGATATCCGGGCTTTGATTTTAGCAACACCTGGGATGAAGCGGCAGCCTCCGATACTTTCCCCCTGGCAGCAGCGTTAAACGATGAAAATTATCCTTATGCCTGGATCAAAGGCGTACCACATTATGGTGATTGGCCGGTATGGGGATATGAAGGCAGCCTGGCCTATTTTGAAAATTATACGGACGCTACAAAAGGCGTTTGTTTTGTGAAAAACGGCGCCATACAAAATGATTTGGATGATGCTAAAATAGTATCCAGAGATGGCTATGGCATTCTTGTCAAGCATGATTTCACCAATGCGGCCAACGCCTCTGTAAAGATTTATGACGGCAACGGCGCCAGCCTGCTGCTTCAGGCTTCCGGCGTGGAAGTTTCGGCGCTTTCCCATGGGATTTCTCTGGTAAAGCTCTCCGATACCTCTTGGCTTGACAGTCTGCCCACTTCCAGCACGGGCTATTATGTGGCGGAGTGTTTTGTCAATGGCATATCCGCCGGCAAGGTCAGATTCAATCCCCATTTCGCCGGCGCTCTTTCGGCCGACAGCAGCACCTGGAGCTGGGGCACCCAGTCAAATCCTTATCTGATCCGCAGCCCTTATCAATTAAGAAATATCGGCTTGAGCCGTTATTTGGGGAAATATTATCAGCAGACAGCCGATATCAGCTATACCGATTACAGTGAGGCAGGCGGCGCGGGTGTTAGTAATTATCATACTGCCATTGGCAGCCAAGCATTGCCTTTCACCGGACAGTATGACGGCGGCAGTAAGAACATCATAGGCCTTGACATGGACATCAACCATGATTACGGCGGCCTTTTCGGTTACAGCACAGGCACGCTGCAAAATATTCGGATCGCTGCGGGCGGCAGTGCCGCCATTATGCCCACCGGCGGCAATACTGCTTACGGTAAGACCGGCGCTTTGGCAGGTTATAACGGTGGTACCGTCGCTAATTGCAGCGCTGCCATCCCTGTAATGGCTCATGACACTGTGGGCGGTCTGATCGGTTGGAATGCCGGTACCGTCACAGGCTGTTTTGCGGGGGGCAATGTCACCGGCACGGCAGACGCCGTGGGCGGTCTGGCCGGTAAAAACACCGGTATCGTCCAGACCTCTTCCGCGACGGGAAGCATCGTGGGCGACAACAATACGGGCGGTTTTGCCGGCTATGCGGGCAGCGGGGCACAAATGACCAAATGCTATGCTACAGGCGCGGTAACGGCAGCTTCCGCCGCTGGGGGCTTTTTAGGAAGCGGCGCCAGCGGAGCTACCATCAGTAAATGCTATGCCACAGGCAATGTCACAGGGAATGCTTCCATCGGCGGCTTCTTTGGGGAAAGCCAGGGCTATGCTGTCGACAACTGTTATGCCACAGGCAAGGTTACTCAGATAGTTTCCGGATCGGGATCATCGTTAAATTTCGGCGGCTTTGGCGGTATTTTGCAGAGCGGTACTGTTACCAAATGTTATGCCGCCGGAAAAGTCAGTGCCACCGCCTCAGGCACCGTCGGGGGGTTCCTGGGTTATGGCAGCAGCGCTTCCTTAACAAGATGCTATTTCTTGGGCAACGGCAGTACGCTCTATAATTATATCAACAGCAGCACCCCGTTTTACCGCATCGGCAATGTTTCCTCTACCAGCGGGATCTTATCCGTCAACCAGATGAAAAATAAGAATTATTTTTCCTATTGGGATTTCTACAATATATGGGAAATGAATACCGACGATTCCACTCCTGCCGGGTATCCTTATCCCAAGCTAAGAGGGGTGACCCATGATGGCGCTTGGCCCACGACCTACTGATTTGATTCCTGTAAAAAAACACGAAGCGGACGGCTTCTCATTTGAACCGGATCGCCTAATGTGGCACGCACTTAACCGGGAGCAATTTGTTATTGAATTTGCCATTGAAAAAAGTTGGCAAATTACCATATAAATATTAAAAAAGAGAGGCGGTGACATGGTGCAGAAAATCCAAAAAATATTACAGGATCAGTCCGGCGCAGCCATGATCATCGTTTTGGTTTTCTTTGTGATTGCTATGGCAGTGGGCGCCAGTTTGCTGGTGGCGTCTTCCACCGCCGGCGGCAATGCCGCCAACGCCTTATACGAGCAGCAAGCTTATTTTTCCGCCAAATCTGCCGGTCAGATGCTCCAGGCCGAATTGGCTAAGATTGTCATCACCGTCACTAAGACCACCGTTTCCGCCGCGTCCGGCAGTACCACCACGCGGACTGTCACGGGGAACGATGTTTCGTTGCCTTTTTACCCCATGGCCTATGACGCGGTGACTGCCGCTTTAGAAGGCAGCAGTTCCACCTATGATTTCACTCTTTCGGGGGTGGAGGATATGGGAGATGTCTCGGTAAATCTCACAGCTGGCCGGGACTATCTCCTACGGGGGCTGATTACTACGGAGTATCAGGATTATTCCTATCTGCTGCATGCCGATTTTGATCCGGTGGTGTCAAGCGATACCCAGGTTTCCGCCACGGGCAGCACCGCGGAGGGGAATCTGGTGACCACGACCGTTGTGACCACTACCATCCGATGGTCTTTGAATGCTTTTTATCCTCAACCATAAGCAACACAAAAAAGAGGGGTACTTCATGAGAAAACAAAAACTGCAATCCATTCTGCAAAACAAGTCGGGGTTCAGCATTTTAGAGGCCGTATTGGCTTTGTTGGTGCTGGGCGTCGTGGTTTTGGTTTTTGTTTCTATGGTCACCGTAGCCGGCAACCTTAATACGGATACCGCCGAAAAAGAATCCTCGTTCTATGAGGATTTGAGCAACGCGGAAAGGATGACGGTGGGGGAAGATGCCGTTTTGACGGTAACCTTTGCCGCAAGGAGCGATCTTGATGCTACCATAGACGTTTCTGTCAAGACAGAGGGGCGTTTGCGCGCTTATATAGACAGGTGAGGAGGAGCGTCGTGGTGAAGTTAAGACATCCGGTTAAAAATCAAAAAGGATTCACTTTCTTTGAAGTGGTGGTAACCTCTGTGATCATCGGCATCATGGTGCTTGCCATTGCCACAATGACCCCTGCAGTCTTAAATATTTATCAGAACAACTTGAACCGTTCCCAGTCCAGGTTGGTTTCCTCCACGATCCTGAATTTTTTATTGGATGAGCTTCGCTTTGCCCAGGAGGTCGCTATCGACGGCTCCGGAAACTTGACCTATGACAGCAACCGTTATGGCAGTGATGTCCGGCTCTCGGTGGACGATCCTGACGGCGACGGTTACGGCACCTTGGTTTTGCAGGGAACGGAAGATCAGTGGCTTCCCTTTGATGTGAAGCAATATGCCAATCTGAGGGTGAAAGTTTCTTTTGCAGAAGAAAATGTCGGGCTTTACCGAATCAATCTGACTTTTGCCAATCGGGCAGGGCATGTGGTGAATGGGGTTTCCGTGGTGGCACAGGCTCTCAATATCCGGTAAATAAGCATCATGGTTGCCGGTCTCTTTGCCGGTTCCTCTGTTTTACCGCCCCTTTAACGGGCGGTATTTGACTCTTTGCCTTTAGCTCAAGTAATATAAAACGCCGTTCCCTTATAGGGAACGGCGTTTTGGGTGAGACGTCATGCTTTTTTAAAAAATCTTATGTGGTGGAAAAGCCTCGCCGTCGCGGATGTTGCTTTTCCACTGTCTTTGTCGGGTTTTCCATAGTAGCGCACCGGTTGATATCGCCTTCAGCCTTGCCATTTTTACAGAAGCAACTGTTTTGTGGCGATGTTGTCGCAGAATACCTGGTCGTGCTCCACAAAGATCATAGTAGGGCAGAATTGCAAGAGAAGTTCCTCGATCTGCATGCGGGAAATGATATCGATAAAATTCAGCGGCTCATCCCAAATATAAAGGTGCGCCGGCTCACAAAGGCTTTTGGCAAGGAGCACCTTTTTCTTTTGTCCTTCGCTGAAGTCCGCCATGTCTTTTTCGAACTGCGCCCGGACAAAGTCCAGTTTGCGCAGGATGGCCTTGAAAAGACTCTCGTCAATGCTCTGCCTTTTGGCAAATTCTTTTAAGCCGCCTTTTAGAAAAGACGTATCCTGCGGCACATAAGAGATCATAAGCTGAGAGCCGATTTTAAGGCTGCCAATGCAGGAAAATGGGAACCTTTCCCCCGTCAGCAGCTTGAGGATGCTGGATTTGCCGGAACCGTTTTTGCCTTGCACCGACAAGCGGTCGCCACGGTCTATGGTAAAGGACACATCCTTAACAATGATTTTTTCGCCGTGAGAAAGGGAGAGGTGATTGACCTCGATCAGACGGCTTTGGGGGTAAGTCAGGGGGTGGAGGGCAAGGCTTTCCGCGGTCTCAATATTTTTTAAAAGCGCCGCTTTAGCGGCAGCGGCATTTTGCCGGCGGTCTTCGATGGCTTGGGAACGCTTCATCATTTTGGCCGCCTGGTGTCCGATATACCCTTTATCCGGCTTAATGCCGGAAAGACGGCTACCGGTTTTGGTGCTTTCCACCCGGTCCGACCAGGCTGTGGTGCGCTTGGCGGCATTGTCGAGGCTTTTGATCTCTTTTTTCAGCTTATCGTTTTTCTGAAGCTCGAAATGATCCTGCCGGTCTTTATTGGTTTGCCAGGAAGAGAAGTTGCCCTTCTGGATCTCGATATTGTTTTTATTGATAGCCAGGATATGATCGACAGAGCAGTCCAGAAATGCCCTGTCATGGGAGACCAGGATAAAGCTTTTCTTGACTTTCAGGTAATCGGCAACGATATGCCGGGCCGCCATATCCAGATGATTGGTGGGTTCATCAATCAAAAGAAAACGGTTTTCTTTGAGAAACAGGGCTGATAAGAGCACTTTTGTCTGTTCGCCGTTGCTTAAAGAGCCGAAAGGACGGTAGAGCACGTTTTCTTTGACATCCAGTAAAGAAAGCTCTTTTTTGATTTGCCAAAAAGCGGCATTCGGTGCGACGAAAGTCAAAACCTGCAAGGTATCCTGGTTTTTGTCATCAATCGGGAAAGGGAAATAATCAAAGTCCACCGACGCGGTAATGGTACCGCGATAGGGGAATTTGCCCAAAAGCAGGTTTAAGAGCGTCGTTTTCCCTCTGCCGTTTCTGCCGGTGAGGCCCAGCTTCCAGTCGCTGTCGATCTGAAAGGAAATATTTTCAAAAATATTGTCAAAGCTGCCGTCATAGCCGAAGGTAAGTTGTGAAATCTGAATCAGGGACATAAGATCGCCTCCCAAAATAAAATAAGCCGCAGGAAAGTTGCTTTCCTTACGGCTCACGGCGGTTCCTATTGGCTTAACATGGCGCTTTCTACCTATTTTATTTCCTATGGTCGGGGTGCATAGGGCGAACAGGCAAAAAACCAAGGGAAAAAAAGGTTAGAATAAGCCAATGGTCAAATGAACGGTTAAGACATGGAGTTTGAAGGGTTCACAACTTTCTTGCATGAGCACAACAAATAAGAACCCTGCGGGGTTTTACAACCGGTTGTGCTGTTTTGTGTTCTTAGCAAGAAAGCTGGCGCATCCTTTCAACTCCCATCCCATTGATTTGCCCTTATTATAATGAAATCCACGGATGGTGTCAAGTGCCGGAGCGCCGGGAGGGCGGCCCTGGTATAAGAAGAAGTACCGGGCCTCTTGGTTTTTTCTGTTTCAGGTATTATAATGGGAAGCAAATAAACGGGAGCGCCGGGAGGGGAACGGAACCGCTTAAAGGTACGTCAATGGAAAAGAAAGTGTCTAGCTTGAAAGAGCAGACGGAGAAAGCTCCAAAGCAAAGACGGCTCACTTTGTGAAAAGTTCATTTATTTTTAATTAGATTAAAATACTGAATTGAAGATTGAATAATTTAATTTTGTATGCAAGTTTGAAGATTTAAAGGAACGGCAATCGTCTTATATTGATAAGCGATCCATTGATTTTTTAATTCCTTCAACAAGCAACTATGCGGAAAAAAGCTTATGGAATCATGCATTTGAGATGATGAGATAAAGAGATAAAAAGATAATAAAGAATTGGCATTTGAGAAAAGAGTTATAAATTTGAGAAAAGAGTTATAAAGAGGAAGCAAATCATGAACAGTATTTGGGAACCGATTCAAAGGTTTTGGAATTGGATTTTGGGAGGCCCCCTTACGGCTTTGGGAGCCATTTTGTCGCGCTCCGAAGAAGCGGCAACAATCTATACCGCGGTAGCGCGCTGGCTGTTTCCCGTTTTGACCCTTGTGATTTTCGTGCGCTGTGTACTGCCGCTGCTCCATGACGGCAAGGGCAACGCGGCTTGGGGGTATCTGGATATGCCTAACGGCGCGCGGATTCCGCTCCTGCATTGGGAAAACTTGATCGGAAGGAGCAGGCTGTGCGATGTGATTGTAGATTTGCCCTATATCTCCCGGAATCATGCCGTCCTGACCTTTTGCGGAGGCGCCTGGTCCATTGCCGATCTGGCTTCCAAAGCCGGTGTCAAAGTCAACGGCGAAAAGATTGCAGGCCCTGCTAAGGTAGAGGCGGGGGATATCATTTCTCTGGGCGAATGCGGCCTGATGCTCCTGCCGCCTGAGGTCATCGTTGCCGAAACGGCTCCGCCGGGGATTTTGTCACACCTGGTACGGGTGGGCAGTTATATCCGGCCCCGCGTGACCTTTCTTTTGGTTTTGTTGTTTCAGTTATTGGGCTTGCTGCAAATGATCTTTGCCGCGGGCGAAGCACAAAATGTGGCGGTGCCGGTGACTTTTTTGTTGTTTATGCTGGCGGAGTGGCTTTATTATCTCTTGATGCGGCGGCGCGGCGGCAAGTACTTTGAGCTGGAGCTTCTGGCTTATTTTCTTTGCGGTCTGGGCCTTCTTGTGGTAGCGTCGGCGGCTCCCAGCGCCCTTTATAAACAGCTGGCGGCCATTTTACTGGGCATTGCCGCTTTTTCCGTTCTGGGAGGGATTTTCAAAGATCTGGCGCGGGCGCGCAAACTGAAATATGTGCTGGTGGTTGTATCCCTTGTATTGTTAGTATTGAATCTGACCATCGGCGAGACCCGCTTCGGCGCGAAAAACTGGATCAATTTCGGTTTTATTACCTTGCAACCCTTCGAATTCATCAAGGTCGCTTTTGTTCTGGCGGGAGCCGCCACCTTAGACAGGCTTTTGACCGCGCGGAACTTAACGGCTTTTATTGGTTTTTCGGGCGCTTGTATCGGTACGCTTTTCCTCATACGGGACCTGGGCACGGCGGTGATCTTCTTCGGCGCTTTTTTGGTCATAGCCTATATGCGTTCCGGTGACGTACGTACCATCACCTTCATCACCGCCGGCGCCGTTCTTGGCGCTATCGCGGTCGTGGTGTTTTTGCCTTATATCGCCTCACGTTTTGCCGCTTGGGGCCATGTGTGGCAATATGCCGACAGCATCGGTTTCCAACAGACGCGTACCATGATCGCTGCAGCTAGCGGAGGCCTTTTGGGGGTGGGCGGCGGCAACGGCTATCTTGTCAATATTGCCGCGTCCGATACGGACCTGGTATTCGGTTTGATCTGCGAGGAATGGGGACTGATCGTTGCCGTGACCGCGGTTCTGATTATCGCGTTTTTTGCGTTATTTGCCGTGCTTTCGGTGGTGCGTTGCCGTTCTTCCTTTTATGCCATTGCCGCCTGTGGCGCCGCGGCAATCTTTTTGATCCAGACCTCCCTGAATGTTTTCGGCTCGGTGGACCTTTTGCCTCTTACCGGGGTGACCCTGCCTTTTGTATCCAACGGCGGTTCCGCGATGGTTACCTCCTGGGGACTTTTGGCTTTCCTTAAGGCGGCGGATGAGCGGCGCCGGCCGGATCAGGCGGCAAGCTGTGCCGTCAAGGGAGGTGTCCTATGAAGATCTTATCCAAACGCGCGGCGGTGGTGTTGGTGCTTTCCCTTCTGATGGTCTTTGGTGTTTTGCTCTTTACGGTAGAATATCTGAAAGACGCTTCCACCTGGGCGCAATACCCTACCAACAAGCATCTTTACACCAACGGCCAACTGACCTCGGCGGGAACCATTTATGACAGAAACGGACAGATCCTGGCGCAGACGTTAGATGGCAAACGGCAATTCAATCAGGAAAAGACCATACGCAAGGCCGTTATGCAAGCAGTAGGGGATAAAAACGGCAATGTGGCCACCGGCGCGCAGATCGTTTTCGGTGAGCAGTTAAGCGGCTGGGATCTTGTAAACGGCGTTTATCAGTTTCGGCAGGAGGGCGCCTCCGGCCGTGACCTGACCATGACCCTTGACGCCGATTTATGTGCTCAAGCCTACCAGGCGCTGAACGGACGCAAAGGTACGGTTGGCGTTTACAACTATAAAACGGGAGAGATCCTTTGTGTGACCAGCTCTCCTTCCTTTGATCCGGAAAATCCGCCGGACGTGGCATCAAATCCTGAAAAATACGAAGGGGTGTACATGAACCGTCTTTTTTCGGCGTCCTATACGCCCGGCTCGGTGTTCAAGCTGGTGACGGCTGCTGCGGCCATTGACAAGATCGCGGATATTGATACTAAAACATATCATTGCGGCGGGGAGTTGGTGATAGACGGCAAAACGGTGACCTGTCCGTCATCACATGGCGATGTTACCTTGGGCGAAGCGCTGGCCGATTCCTGCAATGTGGCTTTTGCCCAGATCACGCAGGAGCTGGGTGCCGCAACTTTACAGAAATACGCCGAGAAAGCCGGTTTCAATGCCAGACTTTCGGTGGACGGCATCAGGACCGCCGTGGGGAAAGTGGATATCTCATCCGCCCAGGGCGGCGACTTGGCCTGGGCCGGTATCGGGCAGTACAACGATACGGTCAATCCCCTGAATTTCATGGCTTATGTGGGCGCCATTGCCAACGGCGGCGTCCGGGTCACGCCCAGGATCATAGCGGAGGACCATCTTTTTCCCTTATTCCATTTGGGCCTGAACCAGGGGGAAAAACGCGTCTTGTCCCAGGAAACGGCGAAAACCCTTGGGGCAATGATGCGAAACAATGTGAAAAATGTTTATGGCGAAAGCCAATATAAAGGCCTGGAGCTTTGTGCCAAGTCCGGTACGGCACAAGTAGGAGCGGATAAGGAACCCCATGCCTGGTTTGTGGGATTTCTGGACAGAGCGGATTGTCCCCTGGCTTTTGTGGTGGTGATCGAAAACGGTGGCGCCGGCAGCACGGAGGCGGGGCCGGTGGCCGCCAAGGTATTGAAAGCAGCGGTAAAAAGCCTCACCGCGAATCGTTGAAACGAGCCGGAACCATGAGCCGGAGTAGGGGTTCGCTTGACGAACCCTAAGAGCATACAACATGGCCGTGGGTCGCTTTCTCCTGTTTTTTCCGGATTTACCGATGGGCTTTTGGCGCTTACCAGATTCCGGGATTTTGGTTTCTTCGGCTTTCCGGGCAGGAAATCGGCTGCCGCTGTAGAACATGGTAGAACATGATAGTAGAATTTCATCGTAAAACCTGATGCATAAATCGAGACCAATGAAACTAGTGAAACTGTAAAATAAAAGGCACATATTTATCGCAATCACATATCATAGCTGTCACAAAAAAAGACCCTTGCCCAAATCCTGATACCAAGTAAAAAGAGCCGGCATAGCAGGATAGAAAGATAGAAAGAAGTGAGGGTGCTATGGAGAAAAGATCTGTGAACAATGAAGCTCTGCTCACCGTACTGGAAGATATTTTGGAAGCGATGCACGACGGGATCTGCATTACCGACGGCAACGGCATTATCCTGCGCACCAGCCAGACTTGTGAGGAAATATACGGCATCTCCAAAAGAGCCTATGACGGTCAGTTCATTTCTGTTTTAGAGGAGCAGGGTACTTTTGCTCCTTCGGTCACCATGCGTGTTCTGGAAGAAAAGAAAAAGATCACCATGACGCAGCCGGATAAAAACGGTCAGCAGCTTCTGGTTTCGGGAGTGCCGATCTTTGCTTCGGCAGACTCGGATGAGATTCTCTTTGTAATTAGCTATGCCTCCTGGGATATCGCCAATGTGAAGGAACTGCAAAACCAGTATGCCCAATTACAGGAAGACCTGAAACGTTATTCTGTGGAATTGCAGGAATTCCGGCGTAAATGCTTGGCGGTGGAGCTGGTTTGGGAGAGCCCCCGTATGCGTCAGATCAAGCAATTGGTCAAAAAAGTGGCGGATACCGATATCAGCGTGCTCCTCTCCGGCGAACCCGGCGTTGGCAAAACCATGCTGGCCAAATACATCCATCTGAACAGCAACCGGCGGCAAGCCTCTTTTGTGCAAATGAGCTGCAGTACCTTTGCGGGCGGCGTAATGGAAGACGAGCTTTTCGGTTATGTGAAAGTAAATGCCTCAAGCGGCGAGGAACAGGAAAAACTGGGGCTTTGTGAAGTCGCCCACCTGGGTACTTTATTTTTAAGCGATATCGAGCATATGACTTGGGAGACCCAGGGCAAGCTTCTGCATCTCTTGAAAAATAAATATTATTTTAAGCCGGGCTGTAAAGAGATCAAAAAAGTGGATCTGCGCCTGATTGCTTCCACTGAGGCTGATCTGCGGGAATTGGTAAAACAGCACCGCTTCCGGGAAGAGCTTTTTTACCGCCTGACGGTTGCGCCCATTGCCATGCCCAGCCTCAAAAAACGCGTCGAAGACATTCCCCTTTTGATCCGCAGCTTTTTAAATACTTTTAACGAAAAGTATCATAAAGACAAAAGTTTTTCCCCGCAGGCATTGGAATTGCTTACCGCTTATCACTGGCCGGGCAATGTCCGGGAATTGAAATATTTGATCGAACAGTTGGTCTTGACGGTGGAGGACGACTGTATCCAGGGCTATCATTTACCTGATAATGTTTCTCCTTTTGCTGCCTCTAATTTTGAAGCCAAAGTCGATCTGAAAAATTATTTGGACTATTATGAGAAACGTTTGGTTTTGCAAGCCTATGAAAAATGCAAAACCACGGTAAGCGTCGCCAAATTTTTAGGCATCAGCCAGGCTTCCGCCGTCAGAAAGCTGCAAAAATACTTGGAGGACTATGGCAGTCAAAGTATTCAACCTTAAACTTATTCAAAAATGAATAGCATGGGGGAGTTTTTCGTAAGCGCCTTTGTAACGTTTCTTTGACAAACAGAAAACTGAAAATGCCTTTGGCATCGTTTTTACCTTGGTAGGTAGTATAAATGACCTGCCAGGGTAATTTTTTTTACCTTTGTGTCGGTTTTTCGGACGGCTTTGATCTTACGATCCTTTCTCTTTTATTGAATGCCAACTTTTTCAACAACTATTCACAAATGAATAGCTGTTTTGGATATACGGAATCTATTTATGCAAAATAGGGCGTTTATCTAGGCCTTATTTTGTTATTCAAAAATGAATAGCTGGAGCAAACAAGCAGATAAACCATGGTTTTGAAGGTATTTACTTTATTTTGGTTTTGCCGTAAGATAAAATCAATCCGGTAAAGTAAAAGGAGTAAAAGAATCAAACAAGCAATATATAACAAAGGGGGCAAGGATATGCTGGGCATCAAAGATGTAAAACTGGTAGCCGACCGGCTCCACTGTGTCGATGTTTTATTGGACAAAACAAAGTATGCCGAAAAAGTATTAAAAGGCGGTCATGTGGTCAATGTGATTACAAGGGAAGTCTATCCTGCCGATATCGCCATCGAGGGGCAATATATCTTGATGGTAGGTGATTGCAGCCATCTGATTGGGGAAAAGACTCAGGTGATCGATGTCACGGGAAAATATATGGCGCCCGGTTTTATTGACGCCCACATGCATTTTGAAAGCGCCATGCTGACCATCACGGAATTTTCCAGATTGTCTCTGCCCACGGGTACGACCTGTTTGATCTCCGACCCCCATGAGATCGGCAATGTTTTGGGCCCGGTAGGGATCCGCGCTATGGCGGAGGAGGCGGCTCTTATGCCACACCATGTTTTTTGCCGGGTTCCCGCTCTGACCCCCGATTCTCCCGGCTTGGAGACCGCCGGTTATGACGTGACTTCCCAAGAGATCCCGGAAATGCTCCAGTATCCTTCCGTCAGTGGTATCGGCGAGACTCAAGGAGTCAGCGCCATGCGCTTCGTCTATGAACATAATTATGAAGTGGTGAAGGACACCATTGCTTCCACCGTGTATGCCCGGGGCAACGGTTATGGCGTGGACGGCAATGCGCCGGAGCTTTTCGGTGGGGAACTGGCCGCTCATATGCTTTGTACCGGTACGGATATCTCCTGCCATGAGACTACCACTAAGGCAGAATGCTTGGAAAAGCTGCGTTACGGCGTCCATGTTCTGATGCGGGAAGGCTCTACCCAGCGCAATATGCCGGAATGCATCAAAGCTGTCACCGAGGAAAAACTGGATTCCCGCCGCTTGATTTTGGCTACCGACGATATGCTGGCGGAGGATATCGCCAAGACCGGCCACATGAACGATATTATCCGCCGTACCATCAAAGAAGGCGTCGACCCACTGGAAGCCATCCAGATGGCCACCGTCAACCCCGCCACCTGGCTTGGCTTGAAGGAAATCGGGACTTTGGCTCCCGGCAAGCTGGCGGATATTGCCGTCATCGACGCTCCCCTGGAAGCGATGGAAGTCTCCCAAGTTTACTTAAAAGGCAGAAAAGTGGCGGAAAACCGCCAGCTGCTCTTGGATCTGCCGCCTTATACCTATCCTGAAACAGTGAAACAATCCGTGCACCGGGAGGCGATCAAGCCCGAGGACTTAATGGTGAAAGCTGTTGGTGAGAAGGCCGTCCTGCGTTGCATCGGCCTGATCTTAGACCAGAACCTGACCGACGCTTTAGAGATGGAGATGCCGGTCAAGGACGGCTATGTTGAGCCTTTGCCGGAAGCGGATTTGCAGCCCATTGCCGTGATTGGGCGGCACGGCCAGGCGGATATCGGCAAAACCTTTGTCAAGGGCTTCCAAATGAAATACGGTGCATTTGCGGAAACGGTCTCCCATGATACCCATAATATCATCGTTACCGGTACCAACTATGCCGATATGGCGGCAGCGGTAAACCGCGTCATCCAGCTCCAGGGCGGCGTCGCCGTGGTACGGGACGGCAAAGTTTTGGGCGAGCTCGCCTTGCCGGTGGCGGGCCTTATCACTGATGAACTTAGCGCCTCAGAGTTGACCGAGACTATGTCGAATCTCCACGCCATCGCCAAAGACCAATTGTCCTGCCAGGCGCATGCGCCCTTTATGCATTTGGCTTTCTTATCCTTAACCACCAGTCCTAAGTGGAAAATTACCGACAAAGGTGTGGTAGACGCCAATAATTACTGCGTCCTGCCCACGGTCAAAGCGTAACAAAGAATGGAAAAATAAAAATATAAATAGTTAAGGAGGCTTTTTCCATGAATTTTAATCAAAAATGGCAGATCGTCGATTTAACCCAGGATATTTTTGAAGGGATGTCTCTTTATCCCATCCACCAAAAGACCTTCTTCATGTTGAACCAGACCCATGCGCAAAGCAAAGCCGCCACAGGCAGCCGTCTTGGTTTTTCCGCCCGCAATTTGCTCATGAGCGAACACTGCGGTACCCACAGCGATGCGGTGTGGGAATATAAGGAAAGCGGCCCCACCATTGACAAGATGCCTCTGGAGCATTTCTGGGGCAGCGCCATCTGCCTGGATCTCACCGATGTGCCGGAAACCGATTATATCGAGCCAGCCGATCTGGAACGCGCCTTGAAAAAGTCCGGACAGGAAATCCGTAAAGGAGATATCGTTTTGATGTATACCGGTCATTTTGATCGCCATTACGGCAAGCCCAAAGGAAGGCCCGTAGCCAAAGACGCTTTGGGTTATTATGGCGGTGATGAGTTTCAGACCATTTATCCCGGCTTGTCGGAAGCTGCCGCCAAGTGGCTGGCGGAACAAGGGGTTATGAATATCGGTATCGACGCTCCCGCTATCGACCATCCCGATGATCTGAGCTTTGCCGGGCACTGGATTTGCGGCGAATACAACATCACCAATACCGAAAACCTCTGCAACCTGGACAAAGTGGCCAACAAACGCTTTTTGTATATCGGCATGCCCTTAAAGATCCGCGCCGGCTCCGGTTCTCCCATCCGTGCGGTGGCAATTTTAGCGGACGAGGCAGAATAGAATATAGAATCAGGATGAATACGGAAAGAATATGGAATTAATTTTCTGAACGCATCTCAAAGATCCAGCATTTTAAAACATCTCAAAATATCTCAATACATAAAGGAGAATAAGACATGAAGCAATATATCCATGCTGTGCCTAATTTCAGCGACGGAAGGCGTCCGGAAGTGATTGCGGAGATCATCAAACCCTTCCAGGAAACCCCGGGGGTGAAGTTGATTGGCCATTTTCCGGATGCCGATTTCAACCGCACCGTCATTGAAGCCATTGGTGAACCCGCTCCCTTGAAAAAAGCGCTGCTGGCGATGACGGAAGCGTCCATCCGTTTGATCGACATGAATGTCCAGACGGGGAATCACCCCTGCATCGGGGCCCAGGATACCATTCCCATCTTTCCCCTGGCCAATATCACTTTGGATGAATGCAAGGAATTCATTGAAGATCTGGCTCAGGATATTTACAGCACTTTAAAGCTGCCGGTCTATTTTTCCGGGGAAAGCGCCCGCTCAGAAGCCCGCAAATCCATGGATTTTATCCGCAAAGGCCACTATCATGGCTTAAAAGAAGTGGCCCATACCGACGAGCGCAAACCTGATTTGGGCGAAGGCAAGCTGCATCCCACTGCCGGCGCTGTGATCTTAAGCGCCGGGACCAGTCCTTTGGTGGCTTACAATGTGATTTTAGACACCAATGATGTGGAGATTGCCAAGAAGATCGCCAAAGCGGTGCGCGGTCCCAGCGGCGGTTTCTCTACCGTCCGCGCCGTAGGTTTGAAGTTTACCGAACGGAACCAGGTAGCGGTATCCATGAATATGTTTAATTATGAACAGACTCCTTTATACCGTACTTATGAGTTTGTGAAGCGGGAAGCTGCCCGTTATGGCATTAATGTGGCAGGAAGCGAGTTGGTGGGAACCCTGCGCCAGGAGGCTTTGATCTTGGTAGCGGAATACTTCCTGCAATTGGAGCATTTTGACAGGAACCAGATCATTGATAATCATTTATTTGGCCTGTCGGATTAAAAAAATCAGGCAGGCGCCTTCCTCAGGCGCCTGCCTGCTCATTAAAAGGCTTATGGAAAAGGGGTATGAAGCATGATTTTAATGAAAATGACTGTAGAAGACTTTGCCGCGGAGCTGGCCTCGTCCTCTCCCGCTCCCGGCGGCGGCACCATCGCGGCTACCGCAGGCGCTTTTGCGGCCGGTCTGGGGGCCATGGTATGCCGTCTGACCATCGGCAACGATAAATATCCGGAAGCCCAGGAAGTTCTGCCTACGGCCTTAAAAGTTTTGGATCAGGCCAGAGAAAAATTGATTGAACTGGCGGACGCCGATACCGACGCTTTCAATCAAGTTATGGCGGCTTTCCAAATGCCGAAAAATACGGAGCAGGAAAAAGCGCTCCGCAAAGAAGCCATTGCCGCCGCCAATCTGGAAGCCACCAAGATCCCCATGCAAACAGCGGAAACGGCGGTGGCCGTAGGGGAGGCTCTGGTACAAGTAATTCGTTTCGGAAATACCAATGCTTTGAGCGACTGCGGCGTAGGTATCGAATGCGCCCGCACCGCTGCCCAAGGCGCTTTTATGAATATCGCGATTAATCTGCCTTCCATCAAAGATCCCAAGCTGGCCACAGAATTCACGGCCAAAAAAGAAGAACTGGCGAAATGCTCGGCCTTCTTTTATGAAAGCGCCATCAGTGTATTGAAAGAAAAGTTGGGCTACTAACTGCGAGAAACAGCCTTTTTTCCGTTATAATGGCTGTTGATTCTGTATGGGAGGTCTTGTTATATGGTTGAAGGTTTATTACAAACCTTTTTAGGCGGATTGGGTACCGGTTCCGTTTATGCTTTGATCGGCTTATCCTTTGCTTTAGTGTTTGGCCGTTTGACCATTTGCTCCTATATGCATGGGGATTTGGCAATTCTGGCCGCTTATTCCGGGTTTTGGGCTTTTAACCTTTTGGGAATCGATCCTTTTCTTTCTTTGCTGGTTTTGCTGCCCATCTTCTTTGTTTTGGGTTACCTGGTACAGACGATCTTCATGAAGCCGTTTATGGCCATGGAAATATGGCAGGGGCGGTATCAGGCGCAGGTCATGGTGACCTGGGGGATCGGCATGTGCATCATGGCCATGGAATTCATCCTATGGTCCGGCACCTACCGTACCATGGCGGTTCCTTACCGAAACAGCATTCTTGATTTGGGATTTGTGCGTTTCCCGGTGGTTCATCTCTTATCCATTGTGGCAGTAATCGTTATTTATATTATCTTACAGCTGATTCTCAAAAAAACCAGCTTGGGCATTTCAGTCCGGGCCTGTTCCGATGACCGCGTCTCCGCCATGCTGACCGGGATCAATTACCAAAAGATTTGTGCTGTGGTTTTCGGGATCTCCGGCGCCATTGCGGTGATCGCGGGGATCTTCTATGCTCTGACCAATCAGATCACACCTTCTATTGGCATTACTTTAACCTTTAAAGGCTGGGTGGCTGTGATCATCGGCGGCATGGGAAGCATGGGCGGCGCCATTGCCGCCGGCCTTCTCATCGGCGTGGTAGAATCTCTGACCAGCTATTTTTGGATCCCGGCCTTGAAAGAAGTGGTGCTTTTCATCGGCCTGCTTATTTTGCTGGTGGCAAAACCCTCCGGTTTGTTCAGCAAAAACTAGCGGGAAGGGGATAGGAGAGAAATAGGAGAGGGAAAACCATATGAATATGAAAAAATGGATCATCGTAGGAACTGCCTTCTTTCTGGCTTATATGGCCTTTTTGGTAGGCTCGAAAGGCAGTTTTCTGGCCAACTTTATTGTTTACATTTGCTTGTTTATCATTGCCGGACATGGCTGGAACCTTCTGGGCGGCTATATCGGCGAGATCTCTTTTGGCCATGCCGTATTTTGGGGCATCGGCGCTTATACCGTGGGTCTTCCCATCGGGTACGGCCTACAGATTCCTTTATTGCTGCTGGTTCTTTTTGGGGCGGTGCTGGCGGCTTTGTTTGCCTGGCTCATTTCTTATCCGCTTTTGAGAGTCCAGGGTTTTCCCTTCCTGGTGGGTACCTATGGATTGGGCGTGGTGTTTGAGAAGATTTTTGTTGCCAGTCCCGCTTTGTTTGCCACCCGGGGCATCTTTGTACCCCACATGAACAATTACTTTTTATACGGTTTGATTTTTGCCTTAACCGTTGCGGTGACTATTTTTGTCAAATGGCTGGTCAACCGGGACGTGGGCCTGCGCTTCAAAGCGGTGCGTGACGTTCCGGCAGCGGCGCAGATGATCGGTATTCACATTTACCGTACCAAGGCCACCGCATTGGTCATCGGCGCCTTTTTGACAGGCCTGGCCGGCGGCTTCTATGCCTTATACAGCTGTTTTGTTAACCCGGGCGGTAGTTTTGGCATGTCGACCAGCATTGCCATCCTATTGGGGCCCTATATCGGCGGCGTCGGCACAGTCTTGGGAACGGTATTTGGCAGTACCATTGTCATCTGTCTCCAGGAATGGGGTCGTTCCGCTATTGCCGTTAGCGGCGGCCACCATATGCTCTTAGGCCTTCTCTTGATTGTCATCATGATGACCAGCAAAGAGGGCCTTTATCCCGGGCTGAAAAAGCTGTTTCTTAAAATTAAACAGCAAGTTTCGAAAAAAACGGCAAGGGTGAACACCGGCGGCGCAAATCCGGAAAACGGCAGGGGTGAATGATATGCCAATATTAGAATTGAAGAATTTAGCCAAAAGCTTCGGCGGTTTGCAGGTCTTTTCCGATATCAATATGACGGTGGAGGAAAAGCAGATCTATGGGATCATTGGTACCAACGGCTCCGGCAAGACCACTTTGTTCAATATCATCTGCGGTGTTTTTGAGCCTGATTGCGGGCAGGTCTTTTTCGACGGGCGGGACATTACCGGCGAAAAGACCTGTGAGTTGGCCCGTCAAGGCATCGGGCGCTGTTTCCAGATGGTCATGCCCTTTAAAAGCATGACGCCTTATGAGAATGCCAGGGTAGCGCGGGCTTCCGCCGGCAAATACAATAAGGAACGGCAGCTTTTTACCTTGGATGAGATCATGGAGCTCACCTGCCTTTCCGAAAAACGAAATGTGATCACCGGCGATCTTTCCTTACCGGACAAAAAAAATGTGGAAATTGCCCGGGCCTTGGCCTGCAATCCCAAATTAATGCTTTTTGACGAGGTATCCTGCGGTCTTTCCGGGGAAGAAATCTACGCCCGGATGGATCTTATGAAAAAGCTGGCTCAATGCGGTATCACCATTGTGGTCATCGAACATATCATGATGTTCATCAAAGAGATCTGCGACCAGGTTTCGGTATTGCACGCAGGCTCTATCATCAGCCAAGGCACGCCTGGCGAGGTTGCCCAGGATGAAAAGGTGATCGAGGCTTATTTAGGAGGGCGGAAATCATGAGCGTCTTGACAGTAAAGGAGATCCGCGCCGGTTATGATCCGGAAGTCGACGTCATCCAGGGCATTTCCTTTGAGGTAGGGGAGAAGGAATGCGTTGCCTTGGTAGGCGCTAACGGTGCCGGAAAGAGCAGCACTTTGAAAACCATTTCCGGCATCCTGAAGGTAAAATCCGGTGAAATCTCTTATCAGGGAGAACGGATCGACCGCCTGCTGCCCCATCAGATTGTTGAAAGAGGCATTATTCAAGTGCCGGAAGAGGGAGGTGCTTTTGCCACACTGACCATTGAAGAAAATCTGCACATTGCCTGCCAAAGGAAAAAGGCTAAGGAGAAGAAAGCCTGTAATATGGAGGTGGTCTATGAGTTTTTCCCTGTATTAAAGGAAAAAAGACACCAGTTGGCCGCTTCCTTGAGCGGCGGACAGCGTAAGATGCTTTCCATCGGCAAGGCCATCATGGGTGAACCGGAATTATTGCTTTTAGACGACATTTCCATGGGACTGGCGCCTAAAGTAGTGGAAGATCTTTACTTCATGTTGCACCGGCTGACCATACAGCTGAATATTCCGGTGGTGGTAGTGGAGCAGATCGTCGATATCGCTCTTGATTTTGCCACAAGGGGCTATGTTATGGCCCAGGGGCATATTCTTTTAGAAGGGACTTCGACGGAATTGATGGAAATGGACGAAGTGAAAAAGATCTATATCGGCGGCTAAAAAGTAAAGGAAAGTTGAAGCAAGAACAAGAAAACCAAAACACGGAAAAGAAAAGAGGAAACTGAAAAAAGAAAAAGGAAAAAAGGGAGGAGCATACGCATGGTACAATTGAGGAGCAAAAGATTCCTATGTTTGTTGGCGGTAATGTTCGTATTGGCTTTGGTTCTCACGGGCTGCGGTTCGGGAAGCACCCCGACGGCCGGTGACGAAGACAGCACAGGCGATGAGTCGGCCGCCAAAGAACCCATTGTGATCGGCAGTACCTTTACCTTGAGCGGAGACGTAGCCCACGCCGGGCAGATGGCTTTTGAAGGCGCGCAGCTGGCAGTCAAGTATGTCAATGAAGAATTGGGAGGCATCAACGGCCATCCTGTGGAACTGAAATACTATGATGACGAGTTTGATGAAACCAAGATCCCCATGCTCTATGAAAAACTGATCACCCAAGATAAAGTAGATATTCTCTTATCACCGTATACCTCGCCTTTCCTTTCGGCGGCTCCTGTTGTAGCCAAATATGACAAAATGATGTTCTGCATTGCGGCGGACAGCTATGTGGCCAACGACTCCTACGGGCAAAGCATTGTCAATATTCAGATGGACGATAAATGGCGCGGTGGCATGTGGTGGCATGACGTAATGGATTTCTTCGCCCACTTTGACGAATGGAACACCAAGGGAGAACCTAAACCGAAAACCGTTGCCATTTTGAACCTGGAGATCTCCTACGGTCATGAGATCGCCAACTCGGTCGTTCCTTACCTGGAAGAGAATGGCTTTGAGATCGTTTATGACGAGTTCTTTGAGCCCATGCAGGCGGACTGGACGCCTATCGTGGCCAAATTAAAAGAGCTGCAGCCCGATATCATCTTCCAGCCCCACTATTTTGAAGACAGCGTCCGCTTCATTGAAAAATGCAAAGAGATGAATTACAGCGCGCCTTATATGATCATTGAAGGCATGAGCTGGGATCCTATTTCCTGGGTGAATCCCCAAGTGGGCGGCCTTGATCCTTCCGTTGCCAAAAAAGGCTTCTTTGGCTATGCTGTTTATAAAGAAAAATACCAATCCGAAACCAAAGATTATCTGGCGGCCTATGTTAAAGAAAAATACAACAACATTCCCGGCAATGACCTCATCTGCGGCTTCATGGCAGTAGAGCTGGCCGCTAAAGCCGCCAATACCGCCGGTTCCATTGAAAAAGCCGATCTAATCAAAACCTTAACGGAGAATACCTTTAATCTGGCTGGCTATGCCTATAAGATGAACGATACAGGCGGCAATGCCGCCGACTTCAGTTGGGGTGTCGGCCAATATATCCCGGATGATATCACCAACGCGGACAGCAGCGGTTCCGACTGGTACTGCGTCTGGCCCAAGGAATATCAGAATCATGAACCTAGTTATCCTTTCCCCGGCTGGGATTAACAGCCGCAGCAATCAAAAAACCCGGTCCGCATGACCGGGTTTTTTGATGTGGCCAGAGAACGACCATAGGGTAAAGATATACAAATGGTAGGGAATTGCGATTGAATAAATTGCATAAGAAGTAAAAGAAATGAGCCGGCAGACTTATTTCAACTGCATCCAAATGGTTTTCAGCTCCGTATATTGGCGGTTGGCCCAAAGGGATTTGTCGCGTCCAAAGAAACCGGATTGCTTGAAACCGCCGAAGGGGGTTCCGATATCACCTTCACAATAAGTGTTCACGGCGATAGTACCCGCGTTGATGGAGCGGGCGATTCGATGGGCCAGATTAACATTTTCGGTCCATACCGAGGCGTGCAGGCCGTATTCGGTATCGTTGGCCATGGCAATGGCTTCTTCTACGGTGCTGAAAGTCAAAATACCGAAAACGGGTCCGAAGATTTCTTCTCTGGCGATGATCATATTTTGCGTGACATTATCAAAGATGGCGGGTTCAATGAAATAGCCGTCCGTTTCTTCTAAGACGCGTTTGCCGCCGAATACCAGATCCGCGCCTTCCGCTTTGCCTTTTTCGATATATTCAAGCACCTTTTCCATATGGGGTTTTTCAATGAGGGCGCCCAACCGGTGTTGAGGGTCGAGCGGGTCGCCGACTTTCCAGGTCTTGGTTTTTTCGATGAGTTTGGCAAGCAATTTGTCTTTGATATCCTTATGTACCAGTATCCTGGAATTGGCGGTGCAGTTTTCTCCCATGTTCCACAAAGCGGCGGCGACAATTTGTTCCGCCGCATCATCCATATCGGTGATGTCCGGCATGACGATGCAGGGATTTTTGCCGCCTAATTCCAATAAGACCCGTTTTAAGTTGGTTTTGCCGGAGTCCTCCAGCAAGGTGCGGCCTATGGCAGTGGAACCGGTAAAGGTGATCATATCAACGTCACGGTGCAGAGAGATGGCATTGCCTACGGTAGCGCCGCCTCCTGGCACCACGTTCAAGACACCTTCCGGGATTCCTGCTTCCAGGGCAAGCTCGCCCATTCTAAGCAAGGTGAGAGAAGTCAGCTTGGAGGGTTTGGCAACGGCGCAGTTACCCGAGGCAAGGATGGGAGCCAGCTTCCATCCTGCCATCATCATCGGGTAATTCCAGGGCAGAATGGTTCCCACAACGCCGATGGGCTGGCGTATGACCATACTGATGTTATCCGGACCCGTGGCGGTAAGCTGGTCTTCCAGTTTGTCGATGGCTTCGGCGTGCCAGGCAAAACAGTTGGCGGTTTCGGGAACATCTCCTTGTATTGTATCAAAGATCGGTTTGCCGCTGTCCAGGGATTCCAAGACGGCGAGCTCTTCTTGATGCTGTAGGATCAAATCGGCAAATTTTAAAAGAATGGCTTTCCGTTCATACGGTTTCAGTCCGGACCAGCGGCCGTCTTGAAAGGCTTTGCGGGCGGCTTGAACGGCGATTTCCACATCTCTGCCATCGCAGCAGGTAATCTCGGTCAAGATTTCGCCGGTTGCCGGATTTTCGGTTTTAAAAGTCTTTCCTGAAAGCGAATTCACCAATCTCCCGTTAATCAGGGCTTTTGTATTGTATTGCATGGACTGGGCGATTTTGTGATATTGTTCTTTGGTCAGCATTTGATCAATCCTCCTGATATGTCAATAATTATAGTTAAAGAGCAAAAAAATACTAACTGTTCTGTTTTAGAATATACAAATATCCTGCATTTTTAATTTTTTTATCATCCTTTCTCGTATCCTTGGGGAGGGTTTTAGGTGATTTTGGGTTTCTTTCGGTCTTTTGCGCGCAGATCCGGTATGACCTTGCCTGAATTTAAATTTGAATTCAAAAAATTTCAACGAGATAAATTATTCTCAAACAAGAATAATTTATTCTAAAAAAATAATCTTTATTAAATTGTTCCGGATAGAGTGATTGCAATAAGATTTTGCCCTTTCGTGATTCATCTTAACATACGAAATTTTAAAAGTAAAGTTTTAAAAGGAAAAATACAGTATTATTCAATCAAAGTTTGTGCAGGATTGTTACCTAAGGGTTTATCCAGGGCAATGAAGAAACAAAAAATCCAACGTATACATGAATAGAATAGCCTATAAAGAAAATAGATATAAGATAATATAAAGAAAATGAAAGAATAAAAACCCCGAGGGTTCATATCCTTTCATTTCATTCTGAGATTAAGAAAAAACAATGTACCAGGATTGAACAGCGAACCGGAGCATCATGCGTTTAAGCAAAAACATCCAGCATATTGGCAGAAAAGCTCTGCAGGGTAGTATTTGCCATGCTATTTTCTGTGCTTTGATTTTGCTGCTCTCTATCAGATTTGCTTTGCTCATTTTTGATTCTTTGAATCTCTGCTTCCAATTGTTGAATCTGTGTTTGAAGCAGCTCAACTTTTTGTTGTTTGGTTTCCGCATCACCGTCGCCTTGGTTGATTGTAGTAATTTGAGCTTGCAGATTCTTGATTTGCTTTTCCAGTTTTTCGATGGCATCCTCATAATCCGATGTTTTGTTTGATAGAGCGGATGTGGCAGAATTAGAAGAAGTGGGGGATACCGATGATATGGCCGTCATTTTGAACACCTCCGAATCATAATTGTTTTTAATAAGTGTTACCCTATATTTCGAAAGCATAATGGAAAAATTTAGCAAAATTTAAAAGTTACACAATAACAACACAGATAAATCAATTTAAACAAAAAGACCTTAGAACCAGCGCGGTCCTAAGGTCTTTTATAGTGGAGCTGTAGGGGGGACTCGAACCCCCGACCTGCTGATTACGAATCAGCAGTTATTATGGCATCTGCCTGGTCGTTATCTGTGGCTTGTCCAGCTTGTGTCCATTCGTGCAGTTTTTCTTTTGCCTCGTCAAACATTTTATTACTAACATGAGTGTAAATATTTGCCGTCATTTTTATATCGGTATGCCCTAAAAGGTATTGAGCGGTTTTAATATCAACCCCTAATTCGGCAAGCTTGGTAGCATAAGTGTGCCGGAGGTAGTAAGGTGTTATATCTTGTGGTATGGCATGAATGATAACTTGATTTTGTTTTACTTTTGCACCAGCTTCAATATCTACTAAACGATAAAAAGATTTCCATGCCCTTTTGTAATTCTGATCTGATAATATCTCACCACTTTCATTAGGAAAGAGCAGGGGGCTATCTGTCTTAGGAAGGTTGTCCAGTATTGGCACATACCAATCTGGAATAGGAATTACTCTTTTACCGGCCTTGGTTTTCGGCTCTTTAATGTTTTTAGTCCCGGCTTCTACTGCTTGTGTTACTGTTATTTTGTGATTTTTTTTGTCCACATTAAACCATAGCATGGCTCGTGCTTCGCCAGGTCGCAACCCGCAGGCAAGGGTTATCCCAAACAACGGCCCATACTTATGCTTTGTAAAAGTTTGTATAAAAACATCCTGCTCTTCTTGGGTAAGGGCGCGTCGGGAATTTTTGGTTCCGATTGGCGGCTCTAGTTTTAGAGCCGGGTTCTTTGAAATAATCTCATTGATTACGGCCTTATCCATAATACTTTTTATAGTAGACATTGCTTTAGCAATATAAGAAGCACTTTTCCCTTCTAGTTCATTAATGGCATTTTGCAAGTGTACCGGCTTAATGTCTGCCATTTTGAGGGTGCCGATTATCGGTACAAAAACCCTGTCTAGCATATTCTTGGTATCATTGTAATGTTTGGATCTAACCTTTGGTTTCTTATAAGTTTCAAGCCATTCCTCTACCCATTTAACAAAGAGTGTGTTTTTATTGAAGGTTAGCAATCCCATCTCGTATTCCCATTTTTTACGGTCATACTTCCGCTGCACTTCTTCGTCTGTTTTTCCCCTAGACTTAATTTCTTTTTTAGTCCCATCCGGCATGTCAACGAAAAATGACTTTGCGATATATTTGCCCACGCTATCACCTCCAATTAAGCCCCTTCGACATTGCGCCGGAGGGGCTTTTTGTTGTTTTAAAAAATTACACAAACCTCTTTACAACCTCAATAATTTGGTTTTGGTATGTAAAAACATCATCAACAGAAGCTATTTCGTAGCGAACTTCGTTTTTGTTTTCGTCTGGAAGAATGAAAAATTTTTTAGAACCGTCTAGCCGCAACCGACAAATCCATTTACGAACATTATTTTCATAAAGAATGCCAAAATAACGCTCCGTATCTTTATACGTTATTTTATTACTTGGCGCTATTTCGTGTAGCATATAACGTATAGCATAATACGCCTCTATCTCGTCATTGGTAGTAACAATGTGAGATTCCGGGACAGATTCAACTTGATTTTCTTCTTGCGTCTGTACTTTTGCAGCTGTATCTTCACCTTTAAGGGCAGCAGTAATTTTTTCGTTCATCAGTTCGCTAATATAGCTGTTTAATGATGTTTTTATAATAGGGGTAAAGCGATCAATAACTGCCTGTGTAATGCGCCCATCATATATCTTGCCTGCCACAAACCGCACAAAATCAACGGAAGGCGCCTTTAGTTCAGCGGAAAAGAAAGATTTTATTTCGTTAGAGTATTTTAACTCTGATGCGCTACTAAATATTTCTTCTATATTAAAAACGCTTTTATGAAATTTTTTTAATTCAGAAATGTAGGTTTCTTTTAAATTTAGCAAGTCAACTTCTAGAAAAGGTTTTAAATCCATTTTATTTGATTCGTCTAGATCTGTATAAAAATTATAAACTAGTCCATTGGTTAAAATCCCGAATTTTGCTTTTGTGGTTCCAAAATAGCGAAAAAGTTGCGAACCATGCTTGTCTAGATTTTCTCCACACCATTTTGCTTCAATTAAAATAACTGGCTCACCATTATTCATAATAGCAAAGTCTACTTTTTCACCTTTTTTGATTCCTACATCGGCAGTATACTCTGGGCAAAATTCATTATGATCAAATACATCATAGCCTAAAACTTGTTGAAAAAACGGCATAATTAAAGATGTTTTGGTGGCTTCTTCGGTCAAAATATTGTCTTTAATACTTTTGGCTCTTTCGGAAAAACTTTTTATAATGTCAATGAAATCCATTTTTATTCCCCTTTCTTTTTTTGCAAAAAAATATTTTATTCTTCTGGCGGCAGGCTGCCAATTACCTTTCCCATACAACGGATATCATCATCGTCTTTGATAACAATGTCTGGATAAGCTGGATTGAGTGAAACAAGTTTACCTTTACTTAGCTTTTTAAAATATCCCTCCCCGTTAAGAAGAAAAATTCCTAACTCCCCCGGCTGTAATACCGGCTGACTACGAACCAACAAAATATCGTTATTGTGATATTCTGGCTCCATGCTGTCACCCGCGACACGCAGGGCAAAATTAGCCTTCTTATTTTTAGCAGTGGCCGGCACTCTGAGAATGTCGCTGCCGTCACTGTCCAGATACACACCAGTCCCGGCCGACACAGGAAGGTAAGGCAATGGAAGGTAAAAGACTTCCGCTTCTTCTTCGTAGCAATCTTGCTCCATGCAAAGATCGTATTCTTTCTGTAAAATAAAATTAACAATTAATTTGCCGTGGGCACCAAGCTCTCGGTATTTTTTTATGATTTCATACTCAAAACCATTAACCATTTTGTTTTGCGTGGCTTGAATACCAGTATCACATCCATATATATCTGTTAAAGTAGTGCCTAATAAATCGCAAATTTTAACTAATGTATCAGCATCGGGGGTATATTTCCCACTCTCCCACTCAGAAACAGTATTAGGAGCAACGCCAAGGCTTTTACCAAATTCTTTCTGGCTTATACTTGATTGCTTCCGAAAACGTCTAATGTTGTTAGCTATATTGTTTTTTATATTGTTCATAATCCAAACCTCCCCTATATGCATATTACTGCAATTATTTCCGATTGTCAATTAAAATATTCGTAAATTCCGATTTTATTACTTGACACATCGCAATATACGATGTAATATATGGTTAGGGTTCGGAAATTCCGATATTAGGAAAGGAGGGGGGATAATGTTAGGCAGAAACATTAAAAATTATCTAGAAGAAAATGGAATAAAACAGGGTTTTTTGTCCGACAAAACGGGCATTCCTCGAACTCGTTTAAACGATATTTTAAACGAAAGAAGCCCTGCAAAAGCAATAGAATATTTTCTCCTTTGCAACGCTTTAAATGTACCGCTTGACACATTTTTACCGCAAGACAAAACCGCATAGGAAGGAGGAAAAAACATGACAGATCAGGAGATTAGAGACATTACAAAAGAAACGCTCCTTAAACAGTTGCAGCTGCTTTCAGAGCGTTCTAAATCAGAAACGGATGCAAGCGATTTGTACAGGATGACGGAAGCCATGATTGATTTAGTCAAAACAATAATTTAGTTAAAATTTATTTTTAGAAGAAATTAAGTCAACAGCTCTTTCAATTGCCATAAGTGATGTAGAACTCTTGTTGATAAGGTTTAAATGGTTAGATATAGATTCTGAATTGATTGCTAAGTCTAAAAAAGCACATTTTTGACTTTCGAGATTGAATATTGCGCACTCAGATTCTAGACATGAAACTGAAAAATTGGATAAAGGACATTGTTTCACGTTATCACCTCCCTTCTCCTAAATTTTACCACTTAGACAGCGGGAGGACAAGCAGAAAGGAGGTTTCGGGATGGCAAGCACTACATATGAATTTGCGCAGGACCTTAAAAAAGAGTACGGAGCGTTGGTTACAGTAGCAAGCGTTATGCACTTTACCAAGCTAAACCGAAGAACCGTCCAAAAAAAATTGGCTCAATGCGGCGTGTTGGCAACCAATCCTTATGAACATAAAAAGCTCTACTTTTACAAGGACGTTGCGGCAGCCATGACCGGGAGGCAGGTGTCCCATGTCTAACCTATCCAACACCGAATACGCCAACCTTCTAATCGGGCTAAAGAACGAAGTGTTTTTCGGTATCGGGACAAGCACCAGCCATGAGCAAACGGAGTTAAGAGCCAAACAATGTCAGGCCATTGAAAAAGCAATAACGATGTTTGAGGAGGTGGATCGTGGGTTTTACGCAAGAAACACGGAGACAGTCTTTTGAAGCTATGTTGCCGCAACTTGGCAAGCGGCAAAGCATGATCCTTGACTACTTATTAGATGGGAAGGAGGCCACAGCAATAGAAATCGCCCGGGCGTTGGGATTTACAGAACGTAACGCCGTGCAGCCGAGATTGAACGAACTGGTGAGAATGGGACTTGTGGAAGCGGTTGGCGTGAAATGGGACGAGCAGACACAGAGAAGCGTAGCGGTCTATAAAGCCGTCTACAGTGACCCGAAATGCGGCTCTTGTCGCTCCTGGCGGTGTTTTGCAGCAGACGAGAGTAAACCCTTGGTGATGCAAGAGGGCGGCTGTCTAAAGGGTCATGGCAAACGGCTGAGAGAGCAAAAAGCATGTGAAGAGATTGAAAGGAGATAAGATAAATGACAGAGATTCAAAAAGGTGAATTTGAAGTAATCGGCCACACTAAACCATTTAACCGGGAAGAGGTTTTGGAACTACTTAAAACCGGATGTAAAAAGGCGGTATTGGAATTTGACCTCAGCGGTGCCGACCTCAGCGGTGCCAACCTCAGACGTGCCAACCTCAGACGTGCCAACCTCAGACGTGCCAACCTCAGCGGTGCCGACCTCAGCGGTGCCGACCTCAGCGGTGCCGACCTCAGCGGTGCCGACCTCAGACGTGCCGACCTCAGCGGTGCCAACCTCAGCGGTGCCGACCTCAGCGGTGCCGACCTCAGCGGTGCCGACCTCAGCGGTGCCGACCTTGATTTTTCCTGCTGGCCTCTTTGGTGTGGCAGTTTAAAAGTCAAAACCGACAAACGCTTTGCCTGTCAGCTTGCTTATCATCTTTGCTCTATGCAGTGTGATGATGCTGAATACATCGCTATTCGTAATAGTATTTTAGACTTCGCTAATCAATTTCACAGAGTGGGAGAGTGCGGCGAGTTGGAGCCGATTGAAACGGAGGCCTCCCATGTTTAACCGCTTAGAAACCTGGTTTATGCGTGACGGACAAGCAGTATTTGAGAAGTTTGTTTACCTGATAATGTTTGGCTTAGTGATTTCACTTTTTAAATAGGGAGGCGGTGGAATAATGTCCCATCCCTGTAAACAATGTGCTAAGCGTGGGCAAGGCGATTGCTTTCGCAAATGCCGTAAATGGAAGTCGTGGTGGTATCCGCAATGGGAGAGAATCGAAGCTATGTTCCATAAAGAAAACGCCGCCCCTGCTGGAACAGGAACGGCTGGCTGCTAAGGCAGCTAAACTTATTCACTTGTAGTGTAGCACTAAGTAGGAGGTTTTGTCAACGTGAATCATCAGGAGTGGCTTGAACTACGCAAAAAAGGCATAGGAGCTTCGGACGCTTCGGCTGTCGTAGGCATGAATCCCTATAAAACTAATGTTGAGCTTTGGGAAGAAAAAACAGGCCGAAGAGAGCCGGAGGACATAAGCGGCAAGCCTTATGTTAAGTACGGCATAGAAGCAGAAAAGCCGCTTAGAGAGCTGTTTGCCTTAGATTTTCCTAAGTACAAAGTAACATACAAGCCATACGACGTGATTTACCATCCTGATTATCCTTTCCTTTTTGCCACTCTTGATGGCAGGCTGATGGAAAAAGAAACGGGCCGCAAAGGGGTTTATGAGGGCAAAACAACGGAAATACTGCGCTCTATGCAATACGAAAACTGGAAGGACAAGCTGCCTGATAATTATTATACCCAGGTATTACACCAGCTTTTGGTTACCGGCTGGCAGTTTGTAGTATTAAAGGCACAGCTTAAAACCGACTACGGAGGCGACATAAGGCTAAACACCAGGCACTATTATATTGAACGCGCCGAGGTAGAGGAAGATATAAAGTATCTTCTTGGTAAGGAAATTGAATTTTGGAAATGTGTTGAGGAAGATCGGAAACCCAACCTGATACTTCCTCCGATTTAAGAAAGGAGTAAAAACGTGGAACTTATTATTTATTCGCCCACTGAAAACCAGTTTGTAAAGGAAATCAGCTTCAATTTTGAGGATATCAAGCAAGAAATGATTGCCAGGCTTGCCAAGTATGACGGCCTTGTCTATACCGAGGAAACCATCAAGGAAGCCAAGGTGGACAGGGCGACCTTGAACAAATTTAAAGAGGCGATTGAAGCCAAGCGCAAGGAAGTTAAAAAGCAATGCCTTGCACCGTATGAAGAGTTTGAAAAGAAGATCAAAGACCTAACTGCCCTGATTGATGCTCCTGTTTTGGCTATTGACACACAGGTCAAAAACTTTGAACAGCGGCAAAAGGACGAGAAAAAGGCAGAGATTAAAGCCTACTACGCAGAGCATATTGGCGACCTGGCGCAGCTTCTCCCCCTTGAAAAAATCTATAGCGAAAAGTGGCTGAACACCACCGCGAAAATGAAGGATATTACCGCCGCCATAGATACGGCCATTGAACGTACCACGGCAGACTTGCAGACCATTGCCGACTTACACAGTGAGTTTGAATTACAGATCAAAGACACATATTTACGGACGCTTGACCTTTCCGCAGCCTTGAACGAAAAAACCAGATTAGAGCAGCAAAAAGCGCGGCTGGAAGAATACCAGAAGCAAAAGGCGGCAGCAGAAGCGGAAGCACAGGCGCTTGCGGAACAGCAAGAGGATATCCCGCAGGTGGCGCAGCCTATTCACCAGCACGAAGAAGCACCTAAACAGCCACACTTAATCAAAATGGATTTCCGGGTATGGGCGACGGAAGATCAATTACAGGATCTTAAAACTTTCCTGTATGACAATAAAATTAAATTTGGGAGGCCGGAATAATGGCAGTACAAAATCAACTTGCAAAAACACAAGGTAAACAGACCTTTAGTGCCTACCTCACGGCTGACGGTGTAAAAGCCCGTATCAATCAAATGATCGGCGGTGCTGACGGACAGCGGTTTATCACTTCGGTTGTATCGGCGGTATCAGTAAATCCGACTTTATCAGAATGTGACTACGGTTCAATACTTTCCTGCGCCATGTTGGGTGAATCATTAAAACTTTCCCCTTCTCCGCAGTTAGGGCAATATTACATGGTGCCTTATAACGACAAGAAGCGTGGCATTAAGGTGGCACAATTCCAACTTGGCTATAAAGGCTATATCCAGCTTGCTATCCGCTCCGGTTACTATAAAAAAATCAATGTTTTGGCTATCAAGGAAGGTGAGTTGACTAACTTTGACCCTCTAAACGAGATTATTGACGCCATCATTATTGAGGACGAAGAGGCGAGAGAAAAAGCTCCTACGATTGGTTATTATGCCATGTTTGAATATCGTAATGGTTTCCGTAAGGCTATGTATTGGAGTAGGGGCAAGATGATGGCCCACGCCGACAAATACAGTCCCGCCTTTTCTGCCGAAACCTACAAAAAGATACTGGCTGGTAAAATTCCCCAGGCCGATCTTTGGAAATACTCTAGCTTCTGGTATAAAGACTTTGATGGTATGGCCTATAAAACCATGCTGCGGCAGCTAATCGGTAAGTGGGGTATTATGTCAATTGAATTACAACAAGCCTTTGAAAAAGACGATACTTTGCTACATGAGGATGGCACCTATGAGTATGTGGAAACGGCACCGGAAGGCACGATTGATGTTGCTGCACAGGCCGAAGTGTTACCACCAGAAGCACCAGAGCCTACGACCGCGAAGTGAAGGAGGGGGAATAATAAATCAGTATGCAATCAAGGAGCTGACTGCCGAAGAGGTTTTTACTTTTAAGGTGGCGATTTGCGATAATGAAGTTGACCGGGATTTTGAAGTTTTCCCCCATGAGAGCCTTGAAAAAATGGCTGCGTTATACGTTGGAAAAACCATTATTTCAAACCACCAAGCAAAGGCAGAAAACCAATGCGCCAGAATCTATGCGACCGAGGTTGTTGCGGGCGAAGGAACCACAAAAAACGGTGAACCGTATGCCCAGCTTGTGGCCCGTTGCTACATGGTACGAACCGACACCAATAAGGACCTGATAACCGAGATTAGCGCAGGCATCAAGAAAGAGGTTTCCGTCGGTTGCGCCATTGGTGCGGTTGTTTGTTCTATTTGCGGGGCAAACAATCGGGAAACTATGTGCAAGCACTGGAACGGGCGAGAATATGACGGGAAAACCTGTTATTTCAAGCTACTGAACCCCAAAGATGCCTACGAGGTTTCCTTTGTTGCAGTACCAGCGCAGCCCAAGGCCGGAGTACCCACTTACTAGAGTATGGCCATGCCAGGGCAGGCGGCGGCAGGGTTGAAGCAAAGGTGCATATACGGCCTAATGAAGAAAAGATGGAAAAAGACCTAGAAGCGAGGATAAAGGAGGCGATGAGGTGACACCGGAACAGGTTTGTACAATGTTATCTGCTACAGGATACCCTGTTGCGTATCATCACTTCAAAACGCCTCCCGCGCTTCCCTATATTGTCTATCTGTTGCCTTATTCGAATAACATTTCCGCTGATAACAAGGTTTATCAGAAAGTCAACCATTTACAGATTGAACTTTACACCGCAGAAAAAGACTTTGCCGCAGAGGCAAATCTGGAAACGGCCCTTTCTGATCTGTTTTACGATAAGACAGAGGTATATGTCGAGAGTGAAGGGCTTTATCAAGTAATATATGAAACCAAAATAGGAGGCTGAATATGGAGAAAATTACTTATGGTAACGACACCTACTCTTTTGATTTTACAGAGGTAATTAAACCTTTTGAAACGGCAATAACCATGCCTGAGTTTACCGTCAAATTTGACAATTCATCAAAGAAATTTGATATTATTAACCCTTTGGGCTTAATGGCTTTTTTACGGAAGAAGATGAAAGTCACAACACAGATAGGGGTTAAAACAAGCGCCGGTTATGAGTATGTCAGTACCGGCGATTTTTACCTGTACGGTTGGCCTGATGATAGTCAAGAAGATGCCGCAAGCCTAACCTGTAGGCCGTCAATGGCCTTTGCCACGCAGTATTATGTTGCTCCTGGTACAGGAACGCAAACCGTAGCAGATGCCGCCGCGATCATTTTTGCCAATGTGTCCGAGGCATATACCATCGAAACAGAATTACAATCGGTTGTGGTGAATCAATATATAGGCGACAACATAACTCTTTTAAGCGCTATGGGGCAGCTTGCGGTTGCCTGTTGCGGATACTGGCAAATAGGGCGCGATGGTACATATAACCTTAAAAAATGGCAGTATGCAGCACCAACAAACAGTATCGACTATGATAACGCCTGGGAAAAGCCAAAGATCAATCAAAAGGAGCTTGTTACATCGGTCAATGTAAAATATTACTCTTGGGATGGCATTAAAGAAATGTTGAAAGATTATGACAACATTGTCTCTATGGCTGATAATAGCGGCGAGATGGTGGAGATACAATCCTCTTTTATCCCGACTAAAGCGCAGGCTGATATTGTGGCCGCTGCTGCCCTCAATTTTTACTCCTTGCGGTTAAAGTTTGAGGAAAGTTATCGGGGTGATATGTCAATCGAAACGGGGGACAATGTAACGCTTGAAACAGATTATGACGATAGTGAAGTCATGATTTTAGAGCATAATCTCACCTGGGATGAGAGCGGCCTTGATGGAACGATTAAGGGATTGGGGGCGGTGTAGTGACCCTCTACGAACCGAAAATAAACACCGTCACACTGTCCCCTAATCCCGTTAATATCAACAATTCCTTTTCCGTGTCTGTTTCCGTTTCCGAGGTGGCAATCACAATGTATAAAGTAAGTAAAATTGCCGGGACTTTCAAATCCGGGCAATCGGTCAATCTTAAAATAACCAAGGAGGTGAGCGCGTGACCATTTCAACAGTTCAAGTCTATTTAAATGGTTCGTGGTATAGCCTTACATATAACGGCAGCACGGGAAAATATGAAGGAACCCTGACGGCACCTGGCACGACCTCTTATAATCTGACAGATCATGTTTACGCCATGCAGGTAAAGGCAACTAATACGGCGGGCACCACAACCACGGTTGACACTACCGATGCAACGGTAGGAAATGCTCTAAAATTGAGGGTCAAAGAAACCGTTAAGCCGACTATTAGTATTACCAGCCCAGGCGCAAATTCGTACGTATTGAGCAGTCAGCAGCCAGTAATTTTTCAACTTCGTGATGAGAGCGGCGGCTCTGGCATTGATTTAAGCACTTTGGCCTTGAAGGTGGACGGTGGCACGGTGATAGGCTCTGGCAGCTCCGGTATGGTGTGCAATGCCGTGACAAATGGGTACGATTGCACCTATACGCCGCCCTCAGCCCTGGCCGACGGCTCCCATACTGTTACGATTGATGTATTGGACTATGACGGTAACGCTGCCACACAGGTATCGCGCACTTACATTGTTGATACTATGGCACCGTCTTTGAATGTAACAAATCCATCTAACGACTTTCTTACTAATTTATCTTCTTTGACGGTTCAGGGCAGCACAAACGACGCCACAAGCTCACCTGTCACTGTAACCATTTCGCTTAATGGCACAGATCAGGGGACAGTTACGGTTGACGGCTCCGGCAACTTCACCAAAACTCTTACTTTGGCAGAGGGCAGCAATACCATTGTGATACGTTCAACAGATTCTGCCGGTGAGTGGATGCAGATCACGCGCACGGGGACTTTGGACACCTCCGCGCCGCTGATTACAGCTGTAACGGTATCTCCTAACCCTGCCGATGCAGGCGCGACACTAACGGTAACGGTAACGGTAACGGGGTGATGATATGACGCAAACCCTAACTGTCTGGCTTGGCACATCAATCATTTATGTTTATGGTACGGTCAATGGTGTGACATATACCTTTAGTTTAAAATCCGACATAGGCTACATTAAGGCAGGCATTGACGATTTAAAAAAGCAGCAGGAGAAATCCGATGAAAGATATGTTAATCTTGTTTGTAAAGTAGCCGAGGTAGAAAGTTCTGCAAAACAAGCGCACAAGCGAATAGATGAACACTTAGCCGAAGGGAGGGGATAGAATTGAACATTACTTTTAAGCAATGCAATAGCACCAACTATAAGGCAAGCAGAGCCTATGACATAAAATATATTGTTATTCACTACACAGCCAACAACGGAGACACGGCAAAGGGAAACGCCAGTTATTTTGCTAATAACGCTAATTTGGAAGCTTCTGCCCACTACTTTGCAGATGAAAACGAAGTCTATCAAAGCGTTAAAGAAAGCGATACGGCCTGGCATTGTGGAGGAAAGACGTACAAACATGCCACCTGCCGCAATCATAACAGCCTTGGCGTGGAGCTGTGCAGCCGAAAGGACAGCGCAGGGAAGTATTATTTTAAGGATGCTACTGTCAACAATGCCGTTACGCTTGTTAAGTCCTTGATGGCCAAATACAGTGTTCCGATTGCAAACGTGATCCGACACTATGACGTTACCGGGAAAAATTGCCCGGCTCCTTTTGTGGAAGATGAAAGCAAATGGAAAGCATTTAAACAAAAACTAATAGGGGATGATGAAGTGACCTTAGGCGAAGCAAAAGCAATCGTCAAAAAGAAAGCCGGGTTGAGTGATGAAACAATCGCGTTTCTATCGGCTTACAAATATGAAAAAGATTTAATGATTAAATTGGCAGAAGCCATGCAATAAAAAATCAAGCCGTCCATCGAAAGGTGGGCGGCTTTTTTTATTTTATAAAAAAGTGTCCAGTAAGTGTCCAGTTGGATATACAAAAATATGCCTTAATTTACCCATTTTCTAAACAAAAAAGGTCTGTTGTTTGCCGAGAATAACGGCATCTAACAGGCCTTTTTTCTGGAGCTGTAGGGGGGACTCGAACCCCCGACCTGCTGATTACGAATCAGCTGCTCTACCAACTGAGCTACTCCAGCATATAGGGCGTTCAAGCGCCCTTCTATGATGCTTCTATCGCCATATTTTATGCGATATCCGTTTCCGTTAATTGAGAAGTGCAGTGCGGGCAGCGGATCGCTTCCTTCGGGATCTCCGTTTTGCAGTAAGGACAAAGACGGGGCGGCGGCGCTTTTGGTGCAGGAGCCGGCTTTTTTTTGGTTCTGTTCACTAATTTGACCGCCAGGAAGATGAAAAAGGCAATAATCAGAAAATCCACAATGTTTTGTATGAATGATCCGTAGTTCAGAACGCCGACGCCAGCTTCCGCCGCCGCCGCTGCTGTAGGGTAGTGTTTGCCGTCAAAAGCAAAAAACAAATTGGAAAAATTGACTTTGCCGATTAAAAGGCTCACGATAGGCATGATGATATCGTTAACCAGAGAAGTAACGATCTTGCCAAAAGCGGCGCCGATCACTACCGCAACGGCCAGATCTACGACATTTCCTTTAAAGGCAAACTCTTTAAAATCCTGCCATATCTTCATTTGCGTTCCTCCACCTTTGCTATTATAAAACGAAACGGCAAGAAATACAACAATATTTTACCTTTATTTGTGTGATAAAGTCAAGGTGCAGGAATAATTATTCTTTTTGGCGAAATAGTTCAGCAAAACAAGGAGTGAGCAAATTTTGAGAATATTAGGGATAGATCCGGGAACGGCGACCACCGGTTACGGCGTTGTGGAGCTTGCCGGAGGATGCTACCGTTTGCTTGATTACGGCTGCATTCAGACGCCGGCGCATCTTGCCATGCCGGAGCGATTGAATATGATCTACCAGGCAATGGAGTGCCTTTTGGCCGAGGTGGAGCCGGACGAGGTGGCTATAGAAGAGCTTTTCTTCAACCGGAATACCACTACGGCCCTGACAGTGGGGCAGGCCAGAGGAGTGCTGCTTTTGGCGGCCGCCCGGCGGGGCCAGCCCATCGGCGAATACACGCCCCTTCAGGTCAAGCAGGCGGTGGCCTGTTATGGCCGGGCGCAAAAAAAACAGGTGCAGTATATGGTTTGCCGGATTTTGAATCTGAAGGAAACACCCAAGCCGGACGACGCGGCGGATGCTTTGGCCGTGGCCATCTGCCACGGCAACTGGCGCAAGATCCAGTTGTTGACGCAAGGAAAGGGGAGCAATCAATGATCGCATTTATTCGCGGCAGTGTCAAAGGGGTGGAGGAGGATTCCCTCATCATTGACGTAGGGGGTATCGGCTATCAGGTCTATACGCCTTTGGCGCAGATGGACGCCGTCCCTGTCATCGGCGAGGAGATCGAACTGCATACCGTTTTAGTGGTGAAAGAAGAGCTATTACAGCTGTTTGGCTTTACCGACCGGGAGCAATTGACCATGTTTCGCCTGCTGACAGGGGTCTCCGGCGTGGGAGCCAAAATTGCCTTGACTGCCTTGAACGCGCTGTCTCCTGCCTTGATTGTACAGGGCATTCTGACGGAAAATGAAAATACCTTCCGCACAGTGCCCGGCATTGGTAAAAAGCTGGGGCAGCGGCTGATTTTAGAACTAAAAGACAAATGTGCTAAAATGGGTTATAATATTACCGGTGTTGCTAAAGAAACCCCGCCGGAAAGCGTTACTGTGCTGCCGGGGCAGGAAGTCGTCACTGCTTTGACGCAGCTGGGCTATGGCGCCATGGAGGCTCGTTCTTTGGCCGTTCGTGCCGCCAAGAATTTAGGCGGCGGCGCTTCTCTGGAGGCTTTGATCATGGAAGCTTTGAAGCTGGCGGCAAGATAGGAGGCAGTTTTTTTGGACAACCGACTGATCACATCCACGCTGAGGCCGGAAGACGTCGCGGGCGAACAAAATATGCGTCCCCAGTCTTTGGCGGAATATGTGGGGCAAAGCAAAGTAAAAGAAAATATTGAGGTCTTCATCAAAGCGGCGCGGGGCAGGGGAGAAGCTTTGGATCATGTCCTGCTTTACGGGCCGCCCGGCTTGGGTAAGACCACCTTGGCCAATATCATTGCGGCGGAGCTGGGCGTAGGCATCCGCACCACCTCTGGCCCGGCCATCGAGCATGCCGGAGATCTGGCTTCCATTTTGGCCGATCTGACACCTCGGGACGTTTTGTTCATCGACGAGATCCACCGTTTGAACCGGGCGGTGGAAGAGGTGCTTTACCCGGCCATGGAGGATTTTCATATCGACATCGTCATGGGAAAGGGCCCCGGCGCTCAAACCTTGCATCTGCCGGTGCAGCCCTTTACCTTAATTGGCGCTACCACCCGGGCGGGCATGCTGACGGCGCCTTTGCGCGACCGTTTCGGCGTGATTTCCCGTTTGGAATATTATACAGAGGAAGAACTTTTGACCATTGTGCACCGGGCCGCCGCTGTTTTGAAGGTGGAAATCGACAAGGCCGGCGCCCAGGAAGTGGCGCGGCGTTCCCGGGGCACTCCCCGTATCGCCAACCGCCTCTTGAAGCGGCTCAGGGATTTTGCCGACGTCCAAGGGAACGGAGTCATCACAAAAGAGCTGGCCCAATACGGGTTGGAGCTTCTGGATATCGACGCTTTGGGGTTAGATAAAACGGACCAAAAGGTGTTGCGCACCATTATCGAGATCTTTGACGGCGGGCCGGTGGGTTTGGACACCATTGCCGCCACCATCAGCGAATCGGCCGATACCATCGAAGATGTCTGTGAACCTTATCTTTTACAGTTGGGCTTTTTGAACCGCACGCCCCGGGGCAGACAGGTGACTGCCGAGGCTTACCGCTATTTTGGCGTCGTGCCGCCGTCCCCTAAAGCAAACGGCCAAAATGACAAAAAACAAACAATCGATGAGGATGAACAGATCAAACTTTTCTAGATATTTTTAGGAGATGATAACTAGTGAAGCTCTTGTTGCATTGCTGCTGCGCGCCTTGCGCCATCAAGCCTCTTGAACTTTTACAGACGGCGGGTCACGAGGTGACGGCATGGTTTTATAATCCCAATATCCATCCTTACCAGGAGTATAAAAAAAGGCGTGATACTTTGATTTCTTATACAGGCGCCATGGGCATCCCCCTTGTGGTGCAAGATGATTATGCGCTGGAATCTTTTTTGCGCCAGGTCGCCCAAAAACCGGAGAACCGTTGCCCACAGTGTTACCGTATCCGTTTGGAGGAGGCGGCCAAGGCGGCGAAAGCCATAGGCATGGACGCTTTTTCCACAACGCTTTTAATTAGTCCTTATCAAAAGCATGAACTCTTAAAAGAAACCGGCGAGTCGCTAGGGGCGACATACGGCATTCCCTTTTATTATGAAGATTTTCGCCCCGTCTTCCGGGCAGGGCAGCAAAAAGCCAAAGAACTGGAGCTTTACCGTCAGGGGTATTGCGGTTGCGTTTATAGCGAAAAGGAACGCTATTGGCGGGAGGCAAAATGATGGAAATGCAGAGCATCGGTAAATTTCTCATAATCGGCGGTGTTCTTCTTATTATCATAGGAGGAGTCTTCTTTTTACTGGGGCGGTTTATCGGCCGCGTTCCCGGCGATATCGTGGTGCAGAAGGGGAATTTCACCTTTTATTTTCCGGTGGTCACTTGCATTATCATCAGTATCGTGTTAAGCTTGTTCGGTTGGTTTTTCCGGCGTTAATGCTTCCTGACAGCACGCTGCCGGGAGATGGTTATTCATTCCATCTGAAAATAAGGAAAATTTCGGACACAGTAAAAAATGCAAACAACCGGTCAAAAGTAAAATGTCCTAAAGCTTTCTCCGGTACGTTATGAAGTCTTTTTTAACTCCGGAGCCTGGTTAAGAACCGGTTAAGAACCAGTTAAGAAAAAGAAGTTTTTCCGCTGGGTTCGGGCGCTTTTTCAAAAGTTGGCATACCGTATTGTGTCTTGTCCCTCTTAAGTAAAATATCTTCACCAAATGCTCTGTCGGATTTTGCAGGGAATTGTGCCTTTTTTGTCGAAGTAGCTACTGTTTTATGGTTTTAAAGGAGGCTACATAGGATGAAAAAGGCCTTTTGGCTGTTTATAGGCATCATTATATTGATTGGCGCAGCTGCGCCTGCCGCAATGGCTTCTCCCATCCGGGTGGCTTTACAGCAGAATGCTACAAGCGTTACCATTAAGGCCAGCGCGGGAGAATACGTCATTACCGGCGGCTTTCCCAGCCGGGAATTAGGCGCCTTGGAGCAAGGCGGTACTTTGTCGGCTTCCTATAGCGGCAGCAGTTGGATCCTTACTCTTGACGGCAAAAGCCTGGGCGCCATAGCGCCACCCATCGCCATTGCACAAGCAGACAGCGGCGAAGAGAATCTCCTGACCTTCAAAAGCGTTCGCTACAGGGGCGGTTTCGGGCTTTTGACCAAAGGGCTTGTCATCAATATCCTGGATATGGAGGATTATCTGAAAGGCGTAGTGGGGAAAGAGATCGGCTATGACGCTCCTTTGGGAGCCATGGAGGCGCAGGCGGTGGCCAGCCGTTCCTACGGTTATGCCAATCTGGCGAGCAATGCTTCCTATGATGTTGCCGCTACCACTGCCAGCCAGGTTTACGGCGGTTATGAAGCCGAAGTTTCCACCAACGGTGCTAAAGTGGTACAAGCGGTGAAAAATACGGCGGATCAAGTTATGTATTATAAGATGGAAGACGGCTCTTATGATTTGGTAGAGGGGTTTTATCACGCCCATGCCGGCGGCTATACAGAAAATATTGAAAATATCTGGGGCTCCCAAACGTATCCCTATTTTCAGGCGGTGGAATCCCCTTATGACAGCACCGGCCCGGCGGCGCATAATAGCTGGACGGTGACCTATACGCCGGAGGAGATCACAGCACTTGTGAATAAATATAAAACAAACCGCAGTATCAGCGGGGATTTTGGCAGTTTTACCAGTTTGGAAGTTTACAGTGAAAACCGGGTAGGCGGCGGTACCACCGCTTCGGGGCGTATCACCAAGGTGCTCGTCAACGGTACAAAGGGCCAGCTGATCGTTTACCGGGACGACATTCGTTCGCTATTGAACCTAAAAAGCACGCTTTTTACGGTCAACAACCAAAGCGTGACCTCATCTCAGGACAGTATCTATGTCTTAGATGCCGTTGGAGAGCCGGTGAAAAAAGAGTGGAGCAGCCTTTATAGCTATGGTAAAGACGGCGTTACCACCTTGCTCAGTAAGATCACGGGCGTTTTCGTGAAGAATGCTGCCAAGACGTTGAATTTGGACGGTGCCGGCGTCGTTGCCAATAACAACATTGTCATCAATGGCAAAGGCTGGGGCCACGGTGTCGGAATGAGCCAATGGGGCGCCAGGGGCATGGCCAATGACGGATATACCTATGATGAGATTTTACAGCACTATTATGGCGGTGCGGATTCCGGCAGGCTGATCCTGACAGAGTATGGCAGCTATTAAAAACAGGCCAAAAGAACCGTTGAAAAGAGCATTAAACGTGTTAAAACCGGTTATAGCCGGGAATGATAAATAAAAGCAATAAAAAGGATGGCCGGTGTTTTTTTACGAATAGGTGCTTGCGGTTATCTTTTATAATAAAATTTCTGGAAGTAGGAAACATTTAAAATGCACATTGCAGAATTTGATTATGATCTGCCGGAGGAGTTGATTGCCCAGCATCCCATCGAACCGCGGGACGCTTCCCGGCTTTTGGTATTGCATAAAGAAACAGGTGCCATGGAACACCGGCATTTTTATGAAGTGGGAGAATATCTCAAGCCTGGGGATGTGCTGGTGATCAATGATACCAAGGTCATTCCGGCCAGGATCTATGCTCAAAAACCCAGCGGCGCAGCCATTGAATTGGTATTGCTGCGGCAGCTGGACCGTTACCGCTGGCAGACTTTGGTGCGTCCTGGCAAGAAAGTGCCTCCCGGTACGAGATTGCAGCTGCCTTTGCCTGAGGTAGGCGCTGTAATCGAAGAAATCGGGGAGGATGGCACCCGCATCATCCGTTTTGAATATGATGGAGACTTTTTTAGCATCTTAGACCGGATGGGGCAGATGCCGCTGCCGCCTTATATTAAAGAAAAACTGGAAGACGGCAATCGTTACCAGCCTGTTTATGCCAGGGAACCCGGTTCCGCCGCCGCTCCTACCGCCGGGCTGCACTTTACGGAGCGCCTTTTGACGGAGTTAACAGAGCAGGGCGTTATCATTGCCAAGGTGCTGCTCCATGTTGGCCTTGGTACTTTCCGTCCTGTCAAAGTGGACATCATTGAAGAGCATAAGATGCATGCCGAATATTATGAGGTCACAGAAGCGACGGCCCGTCTTATCAATGAGGCGAAAGCCGCCGGCGGCCGCATCCTCAGCGTGGGAACCACCTCCACCCGGACATTGGAAACCGTGGCCACGCCGGAAGGCATTATTCTGCCGGGGACGGGTTTTACGGAAAGCTATATTTATCCCGGTTACCGTTTCAAGGCGGTGGAGGGGCTAATCACTAATTTTCATCTTCCCAAAAGCACACTGCTTATGTTGGTATCCGCTTTAGCGGGACGGGAGCATATTTTAGCCGCCTATGAGGAAGCCATCCGGGAGCGCTACCGCTTCTTCAGCTTTGGCGACGCCATGCTCATTATATAAGATCAATTGTCTCTTATGCCAAAGAAGCATTCGATGTCATGGACGGTCATTCCCGGTAGCAAATACACAACATATTAGAATTTTATTTTATCATGCTAAAGGATCACACTAAAATGTTTGTTTCGGATGTTAAAACGGCAGCAGCATTTTGTTGCTTTTCTCAAAAAAAAGGTTGCCGGTAACTGACGATAGATAAATAAAAGATAATAAAAGACGATAAAATATGCCTGTATATCGTTGTTAAAGCAAATACTATTTTAGTTGGAAATACTAAAAATTAGTTCGAGGTGTTCTATGACATTTTGGTTTGAACTGCTCAAGGAAGATGGCCGCGCCAGAGCCGGCATCCTCCATACCAACAGGGGCGACGTGACTACGCCCTTATTTATGCCCGTAGGTACCCAAGCCTCGGTTAAAACCGTTTCTCCGCGGGAGCTGGAAGAGATCGGCGCTCAGATCATTTTGAGCAATACCTACCATCTTTATTTACGGCCGGGTCATGACTTGGTGGACGAAGCGGGCGGGTTGCATGAATTTATGCAATGGAAAAAGCCCATACTAACCGATAGCGGGGGTTTTCAGGTTTTCAGCTTGTCGGAGCTGCGCCGCATGGGGGAGGACGGTGTTACCTTCCGCTCTCACTTAGACGGTTCTTCCCATCTTTTCACCCCTGCTAAAGTGATGGAGATCGAGGAGGCCTTGGGCGCCGATATTGCCATGGCTTTTGATGAATGCGCGCCTTATCCCGCCGATTACAAAGATGTTTTAGCCGCCTTGGAACGTACCAGCCGGTGGGCCGCCATCTGCAAAGAGACCCATACCGGCCGCCGGGGGCAGGTTCTTTTCGGTATCGTGCAAGGGGGGCTTTTCAAAGATCTCAGAAAACGCAGCGTGGAAGAATTGACCGCCATTGATTTTCCCGGTTATGGTATCGGCGGTTTGAGCGTTGGAGAACCGAAGCCCATGATGTATGAGATCTTGGATTATATTTCGCCCATGATGCCCAAAGAAAAGCCCCGTTATCTCATGGGGGTGGGCAGCCCGGATTGCTTGGTGGAAGGCGTGGCTCGGGGAGTTGACTTATTTGATTGCGTCCTGCCCACCAGGATCGCCAGAAACGGTACGGTCTTTGTTCCAGGCGGCAAGCTGGTGGTGCGGAACGCGGAATATGCCAGGGACTTTCGCCCCATTGACAACAATTGCGGCTGTTACGCTTGTCAAAATTTCAGCCGTGCCTATATCCGGCATTTATTAAAAGCAGGCGAGGTGTTGGGGATCCGTCTTACCACCATTCACAACCTCTATTACCTGATTCATTTGATGCAGGATATTAGGGAAGCGGTTCTTACCGGCGGCTTTGATGATTTTCGATATGAATTTTTTGCCAAGTGGCGGGAATAAAAGAAGGAATTTTCTTTTATATAACGAATTTATTTTGAAATATCAAAAAAAGACAAATAAGGTGGTGAAACTCATTGCAATCACAAGCACTAGGTATCGGCTGGATTGTCATCTTTATTGCCATTTTTTACTTCCTGCTCATCCGTCCGCAGCAGAAGCAGAAAAAAACACGGCAAGCGATGATGAACAGCTTAAGCGTCGGTGACGAAGTTGTTACCATCGGCGGCTTTCTTGGCACCATCACCCGGATTAAAGAAGATACTGTTTGGCTGCGTTTAGCGGAAAAGGTGGAAGTAGAAATCACCAAAGGCGGTATCGGTACGTTAAAGACCAAAGAGAACCTGAAAAAAGAAGGAGAATAAAACCTCTCCAGATCAAAAAAAGACCTTTTTGAGGTCTTTTTTTTTGCAAAGTATTTTTTTGTTAATCTGCTTTGCATTTGCTTTTACATTGACAGTATTTCTTTGCGGGAGTATAATTGTATAGTAATTTTTGATATCTACATATTGGATCAAGGAGGGAACGTGTATGGGTAAAGGCGGCACAAAGCTTGCCGTTGTAATACTCATCGCCATTTTGGGTGCGGTGTTTTCTTTTACACCTTTGAAAACCCAAACCCAGCTAGGTTTGGATTTGAAAGGCGGCGCCGAAGTTGTACTGAAAGCGGTACCAGAGGAAGGGAAATCCGTTACCAGCGATGACATGAGTCAATTACAGGAAATTATGCGCAAAAGGGTTGACGAAATGGGTGTTAGCGAGCCTATCATCCAAAAAGAAGGGGACGACCGTTTAATCATTCAATTGGCAGGTGTAAACGACCCTGATGAAGCCATAGAACGTCTGGGGAAGACTGCTAAACTGGAATTCCGCGATCCTGACGGCAATGTGATTCTTTCCGGCGCCGAGCTGACCAATGCGCAAGGTGTCAATAACAACGGTGAAATCTCCATCAGTCTGGAATTCTCCGACAGCGGGAAGGAAAAGTTTGCCGATGCCACCGCAAGGCTGGTGGGACAAAAGATTACTATTTATTTGGATAATGAAATGTTGACCGATCCTGTGGTAGAAGTACCTATTACCGATGGGAAAGCCCGTATCACCGGTCAATATACATTGGATGAAGCCATTGCAACTGCCGCGATCCTGCGTGGCGGCGCTCTGCCCGTTAACGTGGAAGTCATGTCCAAAAGAACGGTAGGTCCCAGCCTTGGTATGGATTCTTTACTTAAGAGCTTTCATGCAGGTATAATCGGGCTGATTCTTCTGGTGATCTTCTTGGTTGCTTATTACCGACTGCCCGGCGTGGTTGCTTTCATTTCTCTGGTTTTCTACGGGCTGATCCTAATTTGGCTTTTGAATCTGATAGGAGTTGTCCTGACGCTGCCGGGGATTGCTGGGTTCGTCTTGTCCATCGGGATGGCTGTTGACGCCAATATTATTATTTATGAGCGTATCAAGGAGGAGGTTCGCGGCGGCAAATCCTTGCGTGCTGCGATTGACGCCGGTTTCAGCCGTGCTCTTTGGACCATTGTAGACTCTAACGTTACCACTTTAATTGCGGCGGCTGTTCTTTATAAATTCGGCAGCGGTTCCATTCAAGGGTTTGCCGTTACACTGTCAATGGGTATCTTAGTCAGCATGTTCACCGCATTGACTCTGACCCATTATCTCCTGCGTTGGAGCACCGACATCTCGGCCTTCGGCAACAGTCCACATCTTTATGGTGGAAGGAGGAGAGCCTAATGGATAGACAGTTGAATATTATTGGCAAAAGGAAGATATGGTATCTCATTTCCATTGTTCTTATTCTTGCCGGGCTCATCTCTTTCTTTACGCAAGGCTTAAATAAAGGCTTGGACTTCACCGGAGGCAACCTTTACCAGATCCAGTTTGAAACCATGCCGGAAGCTACGGACTTACGGACTGTGCTAAATCAGTACGTGTCCCAAACCCCCAGCATCCAGAAGTCTGATAATAACAGCTACCTGATTCGGACAGCCGATATAGACGAAGAACAAAGCGCGGCAATGCTGGATGAGATGAAAAGCTCCTTTGGCAATATAGTAATTCTGCGGAATGAGCATATTGGCCCTACCATAGGCCGGGAGCTGATTAGTAAAGCCGAGACGGCGCTGATTATCGCCGTCATCTGTATGTTGCTTTATATCACGATCCGATTTAAATTTAACTATGCCATTTCCGCTATTGTGCCCTTGATACACGATGTGTTGCTTACCTTGGGTTTATTTTCCATCATGCAGCTGGAGGTAGACAGCACCTTTGTGGCGGCGATCCTAACGATCCTAGGCTATTCCATCAATAACACCATCGTTATCTTTGACCGTATCCGGGAAAATACGCGCAAGCTTAGCAAGATGCCTTTTTCTGATTTGGTCAATATCAGCGTCAACCAAACCATAGCGCGTTCCATCAATACTTCGGTAGCCGTCTTGCTCTTATTGGTGGCCTTGTTTTTCTTCGGTGGCGCCAGCACCAAGAACTTTGCCTTGGCGCTCTTAGTCGGTGTTGTGGGCGGCTGCTATTCTTCCGTTTTTATTGCCGGTTCTATCTTAACCGATATCGGCGGACGCATCGGCTCCAAATCAAAACAAACTTCGGTCAAGTCCGGTTCTAAGCCGACTGCTCCTCAACCCGTTAAAACAGAAGCCAAGCCGGTTCTTCCCGATGAAACCAAATCGTCTGCTCCTGCCAAGACGAATAACAAAAGTAAAAAGTCCAATGGCAAAAAGGGTTCTAAGAAAAACAAATAGCGTAATATAGCTTAATTTGTAGATTTTTGCCTTGAAATAAAAGCAAGCATGATGACAATCATGCTTGCTTTTAGTATAATATAGGTATGAAATGAGAACCGTTGATGCATAAGCATTGACAGAACTTGGAAAGCGGTGTGGAATGAACAATTGGATATTGCGGGGATGCCCGGTCAATGAGGAGGCCGTGAAACGTCTGGCCTGCGAAACGGGACTTCCTTTGCCTTTGGCGCAGGTTTTAGCGGTAAGGGGGCTTTCGGATGCCGCCGTCGCCAAAGAATGGTTGTCCGCCCAAAGCGGATATTTTTATCAACCCAGTCTCATGAAGGATATGGATCGTGGAACTGATCTGATTTTGAAAGCAGTGGAGAAAGGCGAAAAAATCGCTGTTTACGGTGATTATGATGTGGATGGCATCACGGCTACTACGATTTTGTATAAGACCTTGACCGCATTGGGCTCCAACCCCATCTATTATATCCCGCAGCGGGAGACTGAGGGATACGGGCTAAACAGCAGTGCCATTCAGGAATTTGCCAATATAGGGATTAAGCTGCTCTTGACTTGCGATAACGGCATTGCCGCCAGAGAACAGGTGGCTTTTGCCAAGGAATTGGGGCTGACTGTCGTCGTGACCGACCATCATGAAGTTCCTTTTGAAACCAATACCGACGGTACCTTAACTTATATCATGCCGGAAGCTCATGCCATCATCAACCCCAAACGGCCGGATTGCCCGTATCCTTTCAAACAGCTTTGCGCGGGGGCTATTGCCTATAAGATCGCGCAATATATTTATGCCCGCACGGGACTGGATTGGCAGAAAGATGGTCAGGAATACCTGCAAATGGCGGCGATTGCTACCATTTGTGATATTATGGATCTGACGGGCGAAAACCGTACTCTGGTAGCTACTGCATTGCCTACTTTTCGGCAATGCCTCAATCCAGGCATCCGCAGCCTAATTGAGGCCACTGGCTTGGCCAAAAAAGAAATTGACGTTTATCATATCGGCTTTATTTTAGGGCCCTGCATCAATGCCTCTGGCCGTTTGGATATGGCGGAAACGGCTGTGGAGCTTTTGCTGGCTCAGGAAGAAGCGGCGCAGATTTTGGCGGAAAAGCTGGTGGAACTGAACACTGCCCGGAAACATATGACGGCCAAAGGCGTGGAAATCGCTTTGGGCGATATCAAGGAAATGGAGCTTCAAGAGGACAAGGTTCTGGTCATTTACGACAGTCGCTTGCCGGAAAGTGTAGGCGGAATCGTGGCAGGACGGATCAAAGAATTATTTCATCGTCCTGTCTTTGTTTTGTCCGGCGAGAAAGAGCCGGTGCGCGGTTCCGGCCGTTCCATTCCCGGTTACAATATGTTTGAATCCTTACAGCAGTGCCAGCATTTGCTGTTGGCTTTTGGCGGCCATCCCATGGCGGCGGGCCTGTCGGTGCCGGTGGAAAATATCCAGGCTTTGCGGCAATTCCTAAACAGCCACTGTGAGCTGACCGTTGAGGAGATGATGCCGCAAACCTTAATCGATCTGCAACTGCCCATAGAATGGCTAAGCCTGGATCTGGCCAGAGCACAGTACCGGCTGGAGCCTTTTGGCAAGGGCAACGCTATCCCGCTTTTTGCTGCCAAAGGCGTCCTCCTGCGGCAGATCCAGCTTTTCGGTTCTACAGAGCAGGTGGTGCGGCTCACCTTCCAGTTGAATCATGACAGTGGAACTTTGCAAGCGATTTTATTCCGGCAGCGTGGCCGTTTTGAAGAGATGATCAAGGAATGTGGCGGCGATTGCCTGTGGCAGGATTTGCTTGGTTGTGCCGGCCCTGGAGTTCTCCTTGATATCCTGTACCATATTTCCGTCAATAATTTCAATAACCGGGATCAGTTACAGGTTCAGATTCAGGATTTTCGCATTAGCAAATAAAAGAATTTTACAGAACCGGCATGGTTATGCTATGATTATATGGTGTGACGCGGTGTGGCAGTATTGTATCACAGATGGCAGCCTTTTTTGCCGTCAAGACCACCGTAACGATGGTTTCTTATGGATAGGAAGACGGATGATAATTGATAACGCAAGCTACAAGATACATAATAGAAGATAATAGAAAACGGAAGAAAAAACGAAGTAATAAGAAATAGGTGATGATTGTTGAAGTTTTTTATACAGACCTTCGGCTGTCAGATGAATGAACATGATTCACAGCTTCTGGCCGGCATTTTAATCCAGGCAGGCTATGAGGCGGCTTCATCCGAGGCGGCGGCGGATATTGTGGTGGTAAACACCTGTTCGATTCGGCAAAGCGCGGAAAATAAAGCTCTTGGTTATATCGGCAATCTGAAGCATGATAAGGAAAAGCGCGGCGCCATCATTGCTCTCTGCGGCTGCATGGCCCAGCGGGAAGGGGTGGCATCAGAGATCTTCCGCCGTTCGCCCCAGGTAGATATCGTCTTGGGTACCTATCATCTGCATCATCTGCCTCAGTACATTGCCGAAGTTATGGCGGGAGCCAGGCATATCGTGGATACCGGCGGCAGTACGGAAGAGCTTCCTGTCAGTCTGCCGGTACAGCGGGATGATAAAGTTAAGGCGCAGGTCAATATCATCCATGGCTGTAATAATTTTTGTACCTATTGTATCGTTCCCTATGTGCGGGGACGAGAGAAAAGCCGCCCGGCGCAGGTCATTGTTGATGAAGTGAAAGCCCTTGCCGCCGAAGGTTACAAAGAGGTCATGCTTTTAGGGCAGAATGTGAATTCCTACGGTACTGACAGTGATGTGGGCGCTGATTTTGCAGGACTTCTCACTTTGGTTCACCAGGTAGAGGGTATTGAACGCATTCGTTATATGACCTCTCACCCGAAGGATTTCACCAAAACCTTGGTGGATACCATTGCCGCCTTACCCAAGGTTTGCCGTCATTTTCACTTGCCCATCCAATCGGGCTGCGACCGGACGCTTCAAGCAATGAACCGCCGGTATCAAACAGCGGATTATTATGAGATCTTATCCTATATGCGGGAGAAATTTCCAACTGCAAGCTTTACCACCGACCTCATGGTGGGGTTCCCCGGCGAGACCGAAGAAGATTTTGCCGAGACCTTGGCCTTTATTACCAAATGCCGTTTTGACGTGGCCTATACCTTCCTGTATTCACCTCGTTCCGGCACGCCGGCGGCCAAGATGCCGGATCAGGTGCCCTCAGCCGTCAAAAAAGATCGCCTGCTGCGTCTCATGGAATTGCAGGATCCCATCAGCCTGGCCATTAATCAGGCTTTAGTAGGAAAGGTGGAGCAGATCCTGGTGGAAGGCTTAAGTAAAAACAACGACCAGGTCTATTCCGGCCGCACTGAGGGAAATAAACTGGTATCCTTTGCGGGTACTCAGGATATGGTGGGCAAGATTCTTCCCGTTAAGATCACCGATGCGAAAACCTGGAGTCTCACAGGAGAGGTGTTATGATACGATTCGGCCCGGCGGGCAACAGCGATTCCTTTTACAGCGACGGACACAAGACCTCTTTGGACGTCTGTCAGTGGCTGCAGGGTTTCGGACTTAATGCCTATGAATATCAATGCACCCGCGGCGTTAAGGTCAGCCACGGCTTTTGCACCACCTTAGCAGCCCAGGCCAAACGGTTTGATATCAAGCTCAGCATTCATGCTCCTTATTATATCAATCTGGTTAGTCAGGACGCGTCGATTTTGGCAAAAAGCCGTTACCATATCTTAAAATCCTTGCAAGCGGCCGCTTGGATGTCAGCGGAACGGGTGGTATTCCACCCCGGCGCTTTAGGCGGCAGCTCCCGGGAAGAAGCCATGAAGCGGGCAGAGGCTATGCTTTCCGGCATCATGGAGGAAGCCCGGCGGGAAGGCCTTTTGGAAGATGTGCATCTTTGCCCGGAAACCATGGGAAAAAGCAATCAATTTGGCCATTTGGCAGAGGTAATCGCTCTTTGCCGCCTGGACAAGTCTCTTTATCCTACAGTGGATTTCGGACACCTGTATGCCTTATATGGCGGTACTCTTACACAAAAAAAAGATTTTACCGCTGTTTTGGACAAGATCAAAAACGGCTTGGGGCAGGAAAAACTGCAAGGTCTTCATATACATTTTTCACCGGTGGAATTTACCAAGGCCGGGGAGAAAAAGCATCGTACTTTGCAGGAAAAAGAATATGGCCCGGATTTTTATTATTTGGCGCAGGCTTTGGTAGAGAAGGAACTGGAGCCGGTGATCATCTGTGAGTCCGCCGGCACCCAGGCGGAGGACGCCGCCGAATTCCAGCGCATCTACTTGGAAGCCTGTAAAAAAAAGAAAGAAAATAAAGAGGAAAAAGAAAAAACGGTTGTTGAAACCGATCAAATAAATTAGATCGATAAGATACAAAGTGAAAAAATAAAAACCGATCAATGTATCAGTATTTATTTAATCTCGAAAGGGGAATCTATCTTGCTGGAACTGATTAAAAGAATTTTTGGCGCATTGCTGGAGGAGGGGAGAAAGATCTACACCCGCCTGGCCAAGGTGCCGATTTTGGGCTTGATCTTAAACGGCAACTTTTTTATCCGCCGCTTTCACTCTTTGATCGCAATTATTCCCATTGGTATTTTTTTATGCTTTCATCTTTTATTAAACGGCAGTGTTCTGATCAGCGGCAACGAGAGCTATTTGAAAGTTATCACCTTTATGAAGAGTATGCCCTTTATTATCGTGTTGGAGCTCGTGGTGATCGCCCTGCCCATTTTATTTCATGCCATCTACGGTATCTGGATCGTTTACCTTTCTAAAAACAATGTTTTAAAGTATACATATTACCGCAACTGGAACTTCTATTTGCAAAGGATCACAGCTCTCATCATCGTGGTATTTTTGTTTTTCCATGTGCTATTCCTCCGTATCCTGGTGCACGACCCCCAGGAGATCATCATTTCCTTTGCCGGCTTCCTCAGTAATCCGGTCTATTTCACCCTGTACGTCGTAGGGGTCTGGGCCGCCATCTATCACTTTGCCAACGGACTTTTTACCTTCTGCATCACCTGGGGGATCTGCGTGGGAGAACGTGCGCAAAAAATCTTTTCCTGGGCGGTGGTGGCTATTTTTATCATCTTAGCGGTGCTTTCGGTAGCGGTCCTCACCAAGATTGCCACCATGCCTTTGCCGTAACCCAATATAAACCAAAAAGAGGATAAAAGAGGGTTGGAAAAATAGAGCGATAGAAAGTTGGAAGGCTAGTTAGGATTGACGGATTGAAGGATAGTAGGATTGAAGGAGGAAATACCCATGAGTAATGGTAAAGTGATTATCGTCGGCGGCGGTCTGGCCGGTTTGATGGCCGCCATGAAAATAGCGGAAAAAAAGGTTGCTATTGATTTAATTTCCTTAGTGCCCGTTAAGCGTTCTCACTCCGTATGCGCTCAGGGCGGTATCAATGCCGCTTTGGATACCAAAGGAGAAGGCGATTCCTTGTGGGAGCATTTTGACGATACCATTTACGGTGGCGATTTTTTGGCCAACCAACCGCCGGTAAAGAAACTCATCGATAGCGCGCCCGGTCTGATTTACGCCATGGATCGCATGGGCGTTATGTTCAGCCGCACTTCGGAAGGATTGTTAGATCTGCGCTTATTCGGCGGTGTTAAAAAACGCCGTACCGTTTTTGCCGGGGCCACCACAGGCCAGCAGCTCCTTTATACCTGTGACGAGCAGGTACGGCGTTACGAGGATATGGGACTGGTCAAAAAATACGAGGGCTGGGAATTTTTAAGCGTTATCCAAGACGATAAGGGCATTTGCCGGGGCTGTGTGGCGCAGAATCTGGCAACCATGGAGATCCGCGCTTTCTTAGGCGATGCGGTGATCATTGCCACCGGCGGCGCCGGCATGATATTTGGTAAAAGCACCAACTCCGTCATTAATACAGGCTCCGCCGCCAGCATCGTTTATCAGCAGGGCGCAGCCTATGCCAATGGAGAATTCGTACAGATCCACCCCACCGGCATGCTGGGGGATGACAAGACCCGCCTGATGTCGGAATCCGCCAGAGGCGAGGGCGGCCGGATCTGGACTTATAAAGACGGTAAACCTTGGTATTTCTTAGAGGAGATGTATCCCGCCTACGGCAATCTGGTGCCGCGGGACATCGCCGCCCGGGCCATATACAAGGTCTGCGTGGAAATGGGTTTGGGCATCGATGGAAAAAACCAGGTGTACTTGGATCTGACTCATCTGCCTGCCGATTTTCTGACCAAACGTCTGGGCGGTATCATTGATATCTACGAGAGCTTCTACGGTGACGATCCCCGCAAGATCCCCATGAAGATATTCCCCGCCGTACACTATTTTATGGGCGGCATCCACGTGGATTGGAACCATATGACCTGTATTCCGGGGCTTTTTGCCGCCGGGGAATGCGATTATATGTACCACGGCGCCAATCGCTTAGGAGCCAATTCCCTTTTATCCGCTTTGTACAGCGGCACGGTAGCCGGGCCGGCGGTTGTGAATTATATCAAAGGCTTGAATGGCCTGGCGGAAGAGGGGAGCCAAGGGCTGGCCGCCCGGGAAGTGAAAAAACAGCAGGCCGTCCACGAATCCATTATTCGCATGAGCGGCAGCGAGAACCCCTATGTGCTTCATGAAGAAATGGGCGAATTGATGACCAAGAATGTTTCCATTGTCCGCTATAACAAGGCATTGGCGGAAACGGATGTCCGGCTCCAGGAATTCCAGGAGCGCTGGCATCACATTAATATCACCGACAACAACGATTACAGCAACCAGACGGTAATGTTTGTCCGTCAGCTGAAAAACATGATGGAACTGGCCCGGGTCATCACCTTGGGCGCGCTGCGCCGGGATGAGAGCCGGGGTTCCCATTATAAACCGGAATTTCCCAAACGGGACGACGCCAATTTCTTGAAGACCACCATTGCCCAATGGACGCCTGATGGCCCTGCCTTTAGTTGGGAGCCTGTAGACATCTCCTTAATCAAGCCCCGCGAACGGAAATACGATGTGGAGAAGGAGGTGTCAAAATAGAAAATGGTAACTGCAAGCGATATCCATATTAAGGTCAAACGCCGTCAAAACCCGCAAAGTAAGCCTTTCTGGGAGGAATTTAAGATTCCGTATAAACCCAATATGAATGTGGTTTCCGTTCTCATGGAAGTGCGGAAAAATCCGGTCAATACCAAAGGACAAGTTACAGACCCTGTGGTTTGGGAATGTAATTGCCTGGAGGAAGTCTGCGGCGCCTGTACCATGCTGATCAACGGACGGCCGTGTCAGGCCTGTGCTACTTTAATCGATAAAATCTTTGAAGTGAGAGGCGCCGATAAAGTCATCATTCTGGAACCCTTGACCAAATTCCCCGTGATCCGGGATCTGATGGTGGATCGGCAAAAAATGTTTGATAACCTGCGCCGGGTCAGAGCCTGGGTGCCCGTGGACGGCAGCTTTAACTTGGGCCGCGGTCCCCGGCTGGCCGACAGCGTACAGCAATGGGCCTATTCGATTTCCCGTTGTATGACCTGCGGCTGCTGCATGGAGGCTTGTCCCAATGTGAACAGCAAGTCCGGTTTTATCGGGCCTTCCGCCATTGCCCAGGTTCGCCTCTTTAACGCTCATCCTATCGGAGCCATGCACCGTGAAATGCGCTTGGAAGCATTAATGAAAAAAGGCGGCATCCAGGAATGTGGCAATTCTCAAAACTGCGTAAAGGTTTGCCCCAAAGCCATCAAGCTGACCACCCACATCGCTGCCATGAACCGGGAAGTTAATACCTATGCCGTCAAGCACTTTTTAGATACTTAAAGCCTGATTTTATGCTGACAAAAACCCAATAAATAAGCCTACATAAGCGCCAAAAAGAAAACCCCGTCAACAGACCGTCTGAAAGTTCAGCTCTCCGTTGCACGGGGTTTTGGTTTTATTGAATCTCAAGATTAATCTCGGCGTAAAAGGTTTTAACTTCGTCCAACGTTCGCCAGCTTTCCAGATTTTCAAGTTCCAGCATAACGCAATACCACCTTTTTGCTCTATTTTCTTAAAGAAAACTTCTCTTTATTGCTGATAAATTTGATCTAAAGCTCCGGTTAAAAGAAATACGGCTTTGTTCAGGTTGGCTCCCGGTTTGACTAAAGGAAGCAGCGGTTTATGATTGATCATGACAGTAGGCTTATTTTTTACCCTTTGTTTTTTGCCGACGGCCGCCGCCGTCAGCTCTTGCGGGGTATAAATCTGATAAGGATCAACGCCGCTTTTGCCGGCGGCATGCTCTAAAAGGGTGATCAGAAAATCCTCATAGGAGCTTTGCCGGCCATCTTTCATTTGCATAGACAGCTGAGGGATGATCTCCTCAAAAAGCATTTTTTTCGGCTCCATAGGCGGCAAGCTCAGCAAGGTACCTAAATCTGTGATGATCTTTTCCGGGATGGCGGCAAGCAGGGCAAAAATATCGTCGGCCACCGTTGTTTTGATATAATAGCGGTGGCCTTTCAGGCCCCGTATGGCCCGCAAGCCGTCATAATAGCCCATTTTCAGATTGTTGCGGATAATATCATTTTCAAAGCTCAAAGTGGTACCTAAGTCGCCGGAAGGAATGATCGTCGTGATATTGACCTTATTGCTTTCAAATTTGCGGATAAAACCCATGCCCAAAGTGCGGATAGCGATAATATCCTGATAGCCTTTGCGTATCAGCATATTGACTGGGCAATTATCATAGAGGCCGCCGTCTATATAGTACTTGCCGTCCAAAGGCTCCAGCTTGAATCCGGGGAAGCTGGCGGAGGCCATAATATAATCCACTAATTTGCCTTGGGGAATATCTTCTTTAAAAAGCTCCAACGCCTTTTTATCGGTTAGGGATACCGTTACCAAACCATAATCCATGGGAGAACGGCGCAGCTTTTCTTCATTGATATAGGTGTCTAAAACTAGACGGATTTTCGAGGTGTCCAAACCTCTATCCGCCAGGATTTTTTTAATTTTTCCATATAAATAGGTCAAGGCTGCTTCATCCAGCTTAGCCTTGCGGAATTTCTTCAATTGGGCGTCTTCGATATCAAACAGAGTGGAGGGAGTCATGTTCCGCCAAAGTTCGTAGGCCATTTCAAAGTCGCCCTGAGCGAACAGGGCCGCATTAATAGCGCCAATGGAAGTACCGACAGCCCCTTGAAATTGGAACCCTTCCTCCAGATATGCTTTAATGACCCCCATATGGTAGGCTCCTTTGGAACCGCCGCCTTCCAACGCGACACCCAGCATACTGTCACCTCGCTTTATAGATTTCATGGATACATAACCCAAAGTTGATTCGTTGCATGTTGCATTATGTTGCATCATGAAATAAAAATATTGTAAAAATATTGTTGTATCATATTGTTATGAGGAGAAATAAGCCATAGGCCTTGGACTTTTTTATGATTTATGATACAATATTTTCCATAGGACACATCAGGGTTGATCGGGATTATGAGCTTCATGCAAAGAATAAATCAATAAATCGATGAATCGAAGAATCGAAGAATTAAAGAATCGAATCAATGGCATAATTGGATTAAATGAAGAATTAAATTTCAACGCGATGTGTAGAATCGGAGGCTTAAAACATGACAGATATAATTCGGCAAAACCCTGTACATATTGACGCGGCTTATGTGGATCTGGCGGGCAGAATACGGCCTTATTTTTTGATTCACCTGATGCAGAATGCTGCCGATGACAATGCTTCCGATTTTGGCGCCAGCCGGGAGAATCTTTTGGACAAAGGGATCATCTGGATCATTTCCCGCTTTGATCTTGATTTTAAACGGCTTCCCCGCTTGGGGGAAGACATTATGGTCAAAACTTGGTTTGGCGGCTTGAAAAAATGGTTTTGGAACCGTTACTATCAGGTATGCTTACCGGATGGGGAAGTTCTGACCCAGGCTTCCTCTTTATGGACCTTGGTAAATTATGAGACTCGGGAGATCGTTATGCCTTCCGAGCTTCCTATTAATATGCAGGACGCCGCCGGGCCGGAGATTATGCCGGTACCCTCTAAAGTCAGATGTCCGGCGGACATGGTTTCCCTGGGTGTGAAAACTCCCAGCTATTCTGATATTGACTTGAATATGCACATGAATAATGTGGCTTATGTGCGCTGGCTTTGCGATGCATTGCCCACGCATTATTTTGAAAACCATACCTTTGAACGTTTGGTAATCAATTATCTCAATGAAGCGCACATCAGTGAAGGCGTGGAACTTAAGCTCAGTAATAATGAACACGAATTCTATTTTTCCGGTACGGCTAACGGCAAGACCATTTTTACTAACTACGGTACTTGGAAAAACGAACCTAAAGTAGTCTTTTAGGCGGGAGCAGCCCTTCGCGGTTCATAGAGATAACCAGGAAAGCTCCTGCGGCATTTGTGTCAAAACCGGCGGAAAAGCCCGATGACCCGGCCTAAGATTTGCGCTTCCTGGACAATGATGGGTTCCATCGCGGAATTAGCGGGCTGTAAGCGGATATGATCCTTTTCCAGATAAAAATATTTAACAGTAGCTGAATCGTCGATTAAAACTGCGGCGATTTCGCCGTTTTCTACCACGGGCGTCTGCTCTAAGATGATATAATCACCGTCTAAGATGCCGGCTTCGATCATGCTTTCCCCAGACACTTTTAAAATAAAAGTGTCTTTTTTGGTATGGAGAAAATCAACGGGAACAGGAAAAATATCTTCCACATTTTCTTCCGCCAGGATTGGTACCCCGGCGGTGATGGTACCGACCACAGGAACCATAGCCATTTCCCGGTTTATTTCTTGGCCCGGCAACATAAAGGAGAAAGAAGAGGCGGAAGAAGATGATGAGGATGGCGTATGGTCCTGAAACAGGACCTCCAAGGCTCGCTGCTTTGCGGGGTCTCTGCGAATATAACCTTTCTTTTCTAAAGCAAGCAATTGTGCATGTACGCTAGCGGTTGAGGCAAAACCCAGCTTTTTGCCGATCTCCCGGACGGTGGGGGGGTATCCTTTACAGTTAATCTCTTCTTTAATAAAAGCGAGGATGGCTTCTTGGCGGCCGGATAATTGCGGTTGGTTTATTTTCATTAAAACTGCCTCCCTTTAAGATCGGTATCATCAGACCCTTGATAGTAGAGGAGCAGATACATGGGATATGATCTGATCTGTTCTAAAATATGATGATCTAATTTTATTGTAACAAAAAGCAGGTAGGAATGCAAACATTTGTTCGAAAAATTTCTTGACAAGTGAACAAATGTTCTATATACTATAAGCAATAGAACAAATGTTTGGGGGTTGGGCTAATGCAAGGCAATCAAAACTTTAATCATACACAGAAAACTTATCAAAAATACCGTAGGCATCGTAAAGTGAAATGGCGCAATGTGATCCTGCTGTTTATCATGATCTGTCTGGTCTTGACGGTTGCCAGCATCCAGGCTTTTGGCGGCGATTCCAATAATTATGAAGAAAATGGTCTAGGATATGCTAAGGTTGTTGTGCAGTCCGGTGATAGTTTATGGAACCTAATTAAAAAATATAATCCGGACTATGTCGGCAATATGGAAAAAATCATGTGGGAAGTTCGTTGTGTTAACCGGATTTCCGATGCCAATTTGCAGATCGGACAAGTCCTGTTGATGCCGATAGGCAAATAAATCAGAAAAACCATTTATGAAAGCAAAAACCGGCCTTGCCATAAAAGCCGGTTTTTTTAATTTTTATTTTGCCCGCCTCCCCCCACCAAACTTCCGATAATATTAATTATGTAAACTAACCTAAAAATACATCGACAATAAGCAATTATTTCTGTGTTCCCTTCCTTTGCTGGTTTTAAATATTTATTTTTAGCGTATCACGGATCAATTCTTCCAATATTTAAGATTTATATTGGAATTTATAGAAAAAACAAAACCTGCCTTTCAAAATTTACTATTAAGGCATAGTTTTATTTTTAACATTTGATATATTTCAATTCTCGTTAAATTTAATATTTAAAGAAGCCCTTGTTTCGCCAGGTATTTTGCTGTAGATGTAACGGCGATTTTACCATGATAGCGGCTCAGGCCTCCTTGCAGGTATACATTATAAGGTTCCACCACGGGAGCGTCCGCTGATAATTCGATGGAAGCCCCTTGTACAAAGGCTCCGGCTGCCATAATAATAGGCCTGTCATAGCCTGGCATATCCCAAGGCTCCGGTGTTACATAGGAATCAATGGGCGCAAATTTTTGGATACAACGGCAAAACGCCAGTAATTTTTCAGCACTACCCAGCTGAATGGCCTGGATGATATCCGTACGCTCTTCCATAGGCATGGGTAAGACTGAATAACCCAGTGCGGAAAAGAGAGCGCCGGCAAAAACTGCAGACCGCAGTGCCTCCCCCACCGCCCCATTTGCTAAGAATAAACCCTGGTAATAAAGGCGATTATCCAAAAGGCTTGGCCCTACTTCCCTGCCGGCGCCTGGAGTCGTCAAGCGCATAGCGGCTCGTTCCACCAATTCTCCTTTGCCGGCCACATAGCCGCCGCCAGGCGCAATGCCGCCGCCGGGGTTTTTGATCAAGGAACCGGCAATCAAGTCGGCTCCCAGGGCGGTGGGTTCCGAGGCCTCTACGAATTCTCCGTAGCAGTTGTCGACGAAAACGATGACCCGTGGCGCTGCTTTTTTGATTGCACCGATGATAGCGGACATTTTATCCATGGTCAAAGAAGCGCGCCATTCATAGCCCTTGGAGCGCTGTAGGGAAATGACCTTGGTTTTTGGTCGTATAGCGGCAATGATACTGTCAATATCCGGATTTTCGTAGTCAATAGCGATTTCCCGGTAAAGAACTCCTGCTTCCTTTAAGGAGCAGGGCGTTACTGTTTTGTATCCAATAATTTTTTCTAAGGTATCATAAGGCTTGCCGATGGTTAAAAGCTCGTCCCCCGGCATCAGATTGCCGGCAAGAGCCAAATAGATGGCTTGAGTGCCCGTGGCAATGTTTTGTCGTACCAAAGCGGCTTCGGCCCCGAAAATATCGGCCCAGACCGCTTCCAAGGTATCGCGTCCCGTATCATTATAGCCGTATCCCGTGGCGGCTCCCAAATGGTGTGCGCCGACCCGGTGTCGGCTGAAAGCGGCCAAGACCCGCTCCATATTGGCTTCTTCCAGGGGGCTACGTTTCTTCCCCCACTCTTCCATGATTTCATTTGCTTGTTTGATTGCTTTTTCCAGATTCATGGTAATACCTTTCTTTTTATAAATATTCTTCCTTAATTATACCCTATTTTTGTCCACAAAAAAAGGCAAAGGAGTTCTTCCCTTGCCTTTTTTCGATTTCGCTGTTATATCAATGCTTATTCGTAACGTAGCGCGTCAATGGGATGCAGTTTAGCGGCTTTATTGGCCGGCAGATAGCCAAAAATGATGCCGATCATGACTGAAACGCTGAAGGCAATGATAATGGCCAATGCCGAGATGGCAATGCTTAAATCAAACAGCGCACCCATGCCATAAGCCGCTACGATGCCTACGATAATTCCAAAAACACCTCCCAAGGCGCTTGTAGTAGACGATTCGATTAAGAATTGTCCTAAAATATCGCGTCTTCTGGCACCTAAAGATTTCCGAATACCGATTTCCCTGATCCGTTCCGTCACCGTCACCAGCATGATATTCATAATACCGATACCGCCGACCAAAAGGGAAATCCCGGCAATCCCAACCAGGATCAGTGCCATGGTGCTGGTAAGTTCGTTCATCTGTTCCAGCATTTCCGCCTGGCTCATAACCATATAGGAATCATCGCTTTGGTATATTTCATAAAGCGCATTTTCGATAACAGTTTTTGCCTGATCCACATTATCACTAGTAGCTGCCGAAAAAACATAGCTGGTGATCCTGGATCTGCCCAGCCGCATGGCTGTGGTATAGGGCATCAGAACGATATCGTCGTCACTGCTCTCTGTGCTATCAGCTTTTTCCGGCAAAACGCCAATGACGGTAAATGACTCTCCGTTGATTTTAATCTCTTGGCCCAGCGGGTTTTCGTTGCCGAAAAGTTCCTCCACTTCATAAGTTCCCAAGATGCAGACCTTGCGCCGGTTTTCTACATCGGTATAGGCGATGAACCTACCGGTCTCCACCTCATAATTGCGGATACCGCCATAAGTTTCGCTTACCCCTGTACAGCTTGTGGTTACGCTATAAGTATCATATTTGACAGTGGCGTTGCCCACGGAAACAGTGGGTGACATGGCGCTGAGATATTCCGGGTTATCCGTCACCAAGTCCTCCATGGTACTAATCCCCGCGCTGCGGTTACTGCCGCCGCCTCTGCCCATTAAATTGACGCTGAGCAGATTGGTACCCATGCTCTCAAATTGTGCAGTAATTTCATTGGACATCCCGTTGATCAAGCTGACCAAAATAATCACGGAGGCAACCCCGATGATGATGCCCAACATGGTTAAAAATGACCGCATTTTACTGCTTAGGAGACTTTTAACAGCCATCTGGAAGGCTTGCTTTACATTCAATTGGGGTTGCCCCCTTTCCCGCTATCGGAGATGATATTGCCATCCTGCAGGCAAACGGTGCGCTGGGCGTAGGAAGCAATGTGGTTATCGTGGGTGATCAATACAATGGTACAGCCTTCTTTATTCAATTGCTGAAGCAGGCAGAGAATCTCTAAACCGGTTTTGGAATCCAAAGCCCCGGTGGGTTCGTCAGCCAGCATGACCTGTGGTTTTGTCGCTAATGCCCTGGCAATAGAGACGCGCTGCTGCTGACCGCCGGAAAGTTCATTGGGGAAATGATCAATACGGTTGGAAAGTGCCACCCGCTCTAAGGCTTCCATTGCCCTTTCCCGCCGTTCTTTGGCAGAATAACCTCCGTAGATCAATGGCAACTCCACATTCTCCAAGACATTTAGTTTGCCGATCAGGTTATATTGCTGAAAAATGAATCCTAAGGTTTTGTTGCGGAGAACGGCCAGCTCATCTTCGCTGAAGTGAGCTACGTTGATGTCGTTGATGATGTATTCCCCTTTGGTTGGTACATCCAGACAGCCGATAATATTCATACAAGTGGATTTGCCGGAGCCGGATTGCCCGACGATGGCGACAAATTCCTTAGCATCAATGTGAAGATTGATGCCGTTTAAGGCGCGCACCTCATTTTCCTGGCCTTCAAAATAGATTTTATATACTTCTTTCAGATCGATCATGGTGTCTCCTCTCAGGCTTACTGCCCACCGCCGCCAGGTCTGCCGCCGCCATCAGGCGGTGCGCCGCCGCCTGATGGTCCGCCGCCATTTGTCATGGTCATAGCACCCATGCCGCCCATGTTGGTAGTAGTACTTGTCGTGGTTGCCGTCTGGGTCAGGAGGACTTCCTGCCCTTCCTCTAAACCACTTAAGATTTCAACATAGTCGTCATTGCTCAAACCTGTTTCAACCTGAACATAGGTAAAGCCGTCCGGTGCTTCGGGAGTCGCGGAAACTTTGCCGGATGGTTTGCTCTTCGCGGTTTTGGCAGTTGACGTGTCCGCCGTTGTCATATCCATAGTAGCGGCAGTACCAGAGGTGCCGGTACTTTCACTGAGAGAGCTGTCTTTCACCGCTATCCAGTTGCCCCGGCTTAAAGCGGCTACTGGAACCAGCAAGGTGTCTTCGCTTTCATTCACGACGATGGAAGCATTGACGTTCATACCGGAAATCAGTCCGTCATAATCCTCAATCACGACTTCCACCGGATAGGTCGTAACGCCGTCGCTGGTGGTGCCGATGGCGCTAATATTATTGACATAACCGGTATAGGTTTGGTTAGGCTGGGCGTCCGCCGTGATTTCTACTTCCTGGCCTGTGGAGATTGAGGTAATATCCAGTTCATCTACATCGATGGTAAAGACCATTTTAGACATATCGGCAATGACTGCCATCACGGTAGATTGATCACCGTCCAACGTATCGCCGGCTTTGGAGGTCTTTTCGATCACCGTGCCGGCAATCGGAGAAGTAATCGTATATTTGTCCAGTTGGTCATACAGGTTTTCCAGAGAAAGCTTGGCTTCTTCCAAGCTCATTTTACTGTTTTTAGCGGATGATTGGGCGGAATCACTGGAAATCTTGGCAATGATTTCACCCTTATTGACCGAGTCCCCGGTTTCTAAATTTAAATTACTGATGGTACCGGAGGAGGACGCAACTACGGTTTTTGCTTCGCCATAGGCGAAAGTACCGGAATAAGGAGAGGTATAACTACCCACCGTAATGATGCAGCTTTGACCGTCTGCGATATTGCCCGGGTCGTCTAAAGTGATTTCCACATCGGTTACCCTGATATAGTCGTCAACGTTTCTGGAGCCTGAGGCGATTCTGGTAACGGTGCCGGGAACGGTGTCAAAGCAGTCTTCCAAAAGCACGGAAGCAGCTTCTCCTATGTAAAGCTCATCGGCAGCGGCTTTAGGGAACTCAACGGTAACAACGCCATCATCATCATTGATGATATCCGCGATTTGAGCGCCTGATGCGACATCATCGCCTTCTTCGACATATAGGTTTTCAATGGTGCCGCTGATGGGAGCTTTAACAGAAAGTTCCTTAATTGTATCTAAAGATTCCTGGTAAGAAAGCTGGGCTTTTTCCACGCTCAACAGACCCTTTGAAATACTGCTGGACATATCGTCATGGCTGATCTCGTAGAGGGTATCCCCTTTTTCAACGGTTTGTCCTTCCGTGATATAATCCGCTAAAATATCTCCTTCTACCAAAGAAACCACGTCATAGCTTTCCACAGGTTCTAAGGTCCCGGAGCCCGTGATGGTCAAAGAAATATCCCCTTTGGTTACCTTAGAGGTCATGATGGCGGTATCGCTTGACGAGTTTGTAAGCATTCTGTACCCGAAAATAGCGGCTGCCAATACCACAACAAGGATGCCTCCTCCTATCAATAATTTCTTTTTCGGTACTTTGGGTATCTTGGGGTTTTTTGGCATATCCGGGTTTTCTGGTTTTTTCATTACAGTAACCTCCATAACTGATGATTCATTTTTAATCTAAAGTGAGTATATTGGAAGAATTTGTTAGCCAATTGAACGCTGTGTGATGTTTTTGTGCAAACGAGGTTATTTGCGCCGTTTTCTTGTAATACTGGCAGTAACCGATTCAAAACGAATAAAGGCAGCTTGGATCGTTGTGCGAATTCTTAAAAACATACCAAAAAGCGCTGCCGTGACTGAAGTGACCCCCAAAAGTTAGACAAATATTTTAATTAAGCAGCCGAAAGGGTTTGCTGTCTGTGAATTGCAGGTGGTAAGCCCTTTAGCTTTGCTTTGGAACGGCGGTTATTGTAATAGTCGATATAATCAGCGAGTTCATTTTTGAAATGTTCCATTGAGTCAAACTTCTGCAAGTAGAGCAATTCGCTCTTGAGCAGACCGAAGAAGTTTTCAATCACGGCATTGTCCAGACAGTTGCCTTTGCGGCTCATGCTCTGCCGGATGCCCTTCTTACGAAGTATTCTCTGGTACTGCTTGTGCTGGTACTGCCAGCCCTGGTCGGAATGGAGGATGAGATTCGTCCCATCAGGTATCTTTGCAAAAGCCTTGTCCAGCATCTGGGTTACCATGGAAAGCACCGGCCTGTCCGAGATCAAGTAACTCACGATGTCCCGGCTGCACAGATCGAGAATCGGCGACAGATAGAGCTTTTGCCCGAACAGGCTGAATTCGGTGACATCAGTCACCCACTTCTGGTTTGGCCTTTCCGCTTCAAAGTTGCGTTCAAGCAGATTCGGGGCGACTTTGCCCACTTCACCCTTGTAAGACTTGTACTTTCTCATTCTAACCCGGCAGGTGATACCAAGTTCTTTCATCAGCCGCTGCACCGTCTTGTGATTGATAACACAGCCACGACTGTGCAGTTGGGCTGTAATGCGGCGGTAACCGTAACGCCCCTTGTTTTCGTGGTAAACAGCGGCAATAGCATCTTTTATCTCTCGATATTTATCCGGTTCAGACTGCCGTTTTGCGTGGTAGTAGTAGGTCGAACGTGGAAGTTGAGCGACTGAAAGAAGAATGTCCAAAGAATATATTTGCCTTAGTTTCCGAATTATCAGCGTTTTTTGTGCTGGCATCGCTCGTCTTCCAAAACCAAGGCTTGCAAGTTTTTTAGGTACGCATTCTCTGCACGAAGACGCTGCACTTCTGCCAGTAAATCTTCTTCTGCCTCTTTCGACAATTTCGCTGGACGTCCCTTGTTGCCGCGTCCCCGCCGTTCAATTTTAAAGCCTTGCGGACCTTCAGTCAGATAGATGCGCTCCCATGCTGCCGCCCGGTTATGTGGTAGCCCGAATTGGCGTTCGGCTTCCTTGTGGCTCATCTCTTCCCCGAGCATCGTTTCAACTACCTTTTGCTTATACTCTGCTGTGTATCTTTTGTTCGGTACTCCTTTTGGCATAAAAACACCCCAATCGTTTTCAGTATACCATACTGTCTAACAATTGGGGTGCTGTTCAGACACAGCAGCGCTTTCTTTTATCTAATACTTATTCATTTTTCTATTTTCCATTACGCTATTCCAATGAAATAGATGAGATGAAATTGAGATAAATGGTCAGCGTTCCGCAAAAAGGGGCACACATTTTTCCCATGGTTCTGCTTTGGCGGGAGCCGAGATGATTTTATCCATTTCTACCGCAATATCAAAAGGCGTGATAGACATCAAGGCTTCTTTGCCGGCTTCTCCACTGCTTAAAAGGCGAACCGCCTGCCGGCGCAGGGAAGCTTCCATAATGTTACGCACCAGGCGCGCATTGCCATGATGCTGGGGATATTTTTTTACGGTCTCCGACAGGTATTTGCTTAATAAGATCTTTGTATCGGGCTCCAGAATATATTGACGTTCCCGGTACATCAGCTCGGCGATTTCCAGCAATTCCTCCAAAGAATAATCCGGAAAAGTGATATGCAGTGGGAACCGGGAAGTAAGGCCGGGGTTGGTCCGTAAAAACCAAGCCATTTCATCCTTGTAGCCCGCCAGGATCAAAACGAAATTGTAGCGCTTATCTTCCATGGCCTTAACCAAAACGTCAATGGCTTCCCTGCCAAAATCCTTTTCACCGCCTCTGGCCAGGGAATAGGCTTCGTCAATGAAGAGAACGCCACCTTGAGCTCGGTCCACTTTTTCCTTTACTTTTTTAGCGGTATGACCGATATATTCCCCTACCAGGTCAGCCCTTTCCACTTCAATCATCTGTCCTTTGTCCAAAACGCCCATTTCCTTTAAGAGCTTTGCCATCAGCCTGGCGATGGTAGTTTTCCCGGTGCCGGGATTGCCCTTAAAGATGGCATGCAGTACGGTGGATTCTTTTTTTAAACCAGCCGCCTGCCGCCTTTTTTGAATTTCCACAAAAGCCTGTATTTCATAGATGGTATTTTTAACCTGCTGTAAGCCGATGAGTTTCTCCAAATCCTGATAAATAGCTGCCAGAGCGGTATTGTGCTCTTCAGCGGCCGCTTTGGCCACTTCTTTGGGCGTCATCAGCATGGATGGGATCGGCTCCGGTTGATGCAAGGGCTGCTTTTCCGGGCCACTAAGCTTTATTTTGATTTCCAAACGGCATACCCCCTTCCGCCTTATTATATTGCGGCGAAAAAAAGTGGTGCCTGTATCCCCTAAAAGAAACTTTCAGCAACAGGAAAAGCAAAACCGGCCAATACATTTCCAGAAGGTCCTAAACAAGATTTCCGAAGTTTAAAAGAATTTCCGAAGTTTAAAAGAATCTCCGAAGTTTAAAAGAATCTCCGAAGTTTAAAAGAATCTCCGAAAAGGTAGAAAAGATAAATGATGCTCCTGATGAAAGCCATTCCTCCGGCGTAGCAGTGGGAAAACGGCAAAAAGCACATAAGCCAGAGCCAGCCAGCCTGGAAGATCGCCAATCCTGTCATACAGTGTTATTTTATCGTTCAGTACAACCTTTTCTATGAGGAAGCCTGATTGGCCGGGCTGCAAATGGCAAAGGATGCGGCCTTTCTCATCAATGATGGAAGAGACGCCGGCATTGGCGGCTCGCAGGAGTGTTTTGGCATTTTCCACCGCGCGGAATACCGCTTGTCCGTTGTGCTGGTACAAAGCCACAGAATCCCGAAACCAGGAATCATTGGTGGGTAAAACAAGGATTTCCGCTCCCGCCAGTACTGATTTCCTGGCCAGTTGCGGAAAAATGCAATCGAAACAGATCAGACCGGCCATTTCGCCTTGCGGCAACTGAAAAATCCCATGATCCGTACCGGGCAGAGTATCTTTGGGAATGGCCTGGCTAAAATCAATAAAGCGGGAAATGAAGCTTCTGAGAGGCAGGTATTCCCCGAAAGGCATCAAGTGTCTTTTGGCATAAACGATATCGCTTCTGCCCGACTGACTTGTATAGATCAGGACATTTTGCTGGTTTGGGCCTTTCTCGAGAGAGGCGCCCATGAGGAAGTCCGTATGCAATTCTGCCGCCAGGCCGATCCATCTTTGCCGGGTCTTGTCTGTGATGTCTTCTGTTATGGCAACGGAAAGGGCGGTTTCCGGCCAGATGACGAGATCCACCGGCGCCCCCTCTTCTTCTGCGACGACCTCCCGGCTCAGCTTCTCATATTCGGCAAAAATTTCCTGTTCGGACCCCTCGGCATATTTTTGACTAGAGCTGTAGTTACCCTGCACAACAGCCGCAGTAAAAGATGAGCTTGCCTCCGGCGGTTTTTGCAGAGAGTAAAATCCATAAGAAAAATTCCCCAAAAACAGAAGAAGCGCAGAGAACAGCCAAAGCCGTTTCCTTCTTCCAGGCGACAGAAAAAAGCAAAGGAGCAAGCCCTGGAAGAATACCATAAGGCCGGAAAGTCCCAAGGAACCAAATAATGACGCGCTTTGAATCAAAGGCGTATAAGCATACTGTGAAATGGCAACCCTGCCCCAGGTAAAGCCTGTAAGCTGCCCCAGGCTTTGCAGCCATTCCACCAGAAGCCATAAAGTTGTCAATAAGAGAAGCTTCTTCCACTTGGATTCTGCGGCAAAGGTCCCCATCAGAAAACCCAAAAAAGCAAAGCCGACGGTTTCCAGCATACAGACCAAAAGCCAAGCGGTGGTCATCAGCAAAAAGCTGCCGACAGGGCTGAATCCGGCCCAATCCAAAGGCAGCATTTCGTAGAGCCATTGCAGTAAAACAAGATAAAAGCTCATGCCATAGAGGATGCCGGACACAAGTCCCGACCGAGAGCTCAAATCCTGCCGGAATAACACATAAAAAAAAGGCAGCAAAGCAAGCCACGCCAAAAAGGCCGTCTTATTCCAGGTGAAAGCCATCGCCATCAAAAGGCCTGAGAGGGCAGGCATAAGATAAAGGACGATAGGCATAGAGCACAGAGATCTTCTGACCATATTTACTCCTGTTTTCTTGACTTTTTTACGGACAAATCAACGGAAGCGGATACGCGACAAATATCCGGTTATGGCTTATGTCAGAGCGGTTGCAATATGAAAAAGCTCCGTGGTCTTTTCCCTGTTCTCTTGATCTCTTTAAATTAATATTTATATTTGTCAAAGAAAAATGGATGCTGGTTTTTATTAAATGAATTAAACGATAAAATAGACAAGATAGATAAGATAAAAGATGAATCAGCCGGTATCCCAAAAATGATCATCCTTGACAAATCATCTTTGATCAATCAGCTGTTTTTTTCATTCCCGGCGATGTCCTGGACCAACTGACCTTCTTGATGAAGCCGCCGGTTTTTTCATTTTAGGAATCCCTAAAAAGCTTGCAACTTTCCATCTGATGCGTTTTTCTAAATTTCCGGCAACTGTTGACGGATATAGCTCGCCGCTTCTTCTTTAATATTAGGCGAAGCCGCGTCCAGCCAATGCACCCTCTCTTCCCGGCGCCACCAGGTGAGCTGCCGCTTGGCAAAATGTCTGGTATCCCGTTTGATCAGATCGACGGCATCTTTTAGGCTGAGTTCTCCCGTCAAATAAGCCGTCATCTGACGGTAACCTAAACCCTGCATGGGTTTTAAGTTCCTGCCATAGCCCATGGCAAGAAGATTTTTCACTTCATTTTCCAGGCCGTTTACCATCATTTCCTCTACTCTTTGGTCAATCTTGCGGTAAAGCTCTGCCCGATCCATACGGATGCCCAAAAGCACCATGCGGTAAGGCGGCGGGTTTTTCCCCGCCTGCGCGCTCAAAGGAACGCCGCTTTTTTCGTAGACTTCCAGCGCCCGGATGATGCGCTTGTTATCTTCCGGACTAATCCTAGCCGCAGCCGCCGGGTCGACAGCCAGAAGCTGCCGGTAAAGGTAACCGGGCGCCTGCCCCACGGCCTCTTCCGCTTTAGCGCGGCGGAAACCGTCGTTGCCCGGCGTCTCCCTGGAAAAAGTATAGCCGTCTATGATGGCTTTGACATATAGAGCAGTTCCGCCTACTAAAAGAGGAAGCTTGCCTCGCTGATTGATTTCTTCCACCAGCCGGTAGCAATCCTTTTGGAAGTCGGCCACAGTATAAGATTCGTCAGGATTCCGAATATCAATCAAATGATGGGGGATGCCCTCCTGCTCCCATGGGGTGACCTTGGCGGTGCCGATATCCATATGGCGGTAAAACTGCATAGAATCACCGGAGATCACTTCGCAGTTCAAGGCCTTGGCAATGGCGATGGCAAGCGCCGTTTTCCCTGAAGCGGTGGGACCGATGAGAATCGCAAGATTGTTCACTGAAATACTCCTTTGACGCTTATCATGCCTATGCCGGCAAAATAAAAGATGAATGCGACGGTCTTTGTATTCCCGGTGTTGATTCATTTATAAAATCTCATTCATGAATCAACTAAGCTTTTTATTTCGGGCGATGACCATTCTGGATGAAGCAACTGAATTTCTATTCCTGGCAATGATCTTCTTAATTATTAATGAAGCAACTGACTTTCTAGATGAAGCCGCCGGTTTTTTCATTCAAGGAATCCCTTCCCCGCTTAGGATTTCCAACCGGGAAGCCGTTCCTTCTGCCAGCCGTGGCCTTGCTCAAATCAGGGTGCTTTTTTCTCATTTTTATCTGCCGTTTTATCTTTCGTTATCCTGATTTTAGCCATTTTTAACCGGTTTTAACCGCGCAAAAAACGGCGGTCAATCTCTTCTATGGCGATCTTTATAGCGATAGGCCTACCATGGGGGCAGGTCAAGGCGCTCTTTGCTTCGTGAAGCTGTCGGAAAAGCCAGGCGATATTGCTTTCATTGACATATTCATTTCCCCGTATCGCGCTGTGACAGGCTAAGCTGAACAGGGCTTCCCGACAAAATTCCGCAAAGTCGAAATGTTCTTCACTGCCTATGGTGTCCAGCAAAGCAAAAAATAATTCTTCGCTGGAACCTTGATCATACCAAGCGGGAACCCCCCGCAAAATAAAATCGTTATCACCGAAATATTCCACCAAAAACCCAATGGAAGTCATCTCTTGCAGGTAGTTAACCAAGGTTTTCTTTTGCTTATGGGTCAGTTCTAGCTTGCTGGGCAACACCATCTGTACCACTTCCGCCTGTTTGGCCAGGAAATTTTTCTTTAAGGCCTCAAAGCGGATGCGCTCATGGGCGGCGTGCTGGTCGATGAGATAAAGGGCGTCTTTTTGCGCTGCTACAATATAGGTGCCGTTTATCTGGCCTAAGGGGCGCAAGGAAAGCCAGAAGGGCTCATCCCCTATCTGTCCGGCAATATCCGGAACGGGTTCTCCCTGACTGTTTTTGTTTTCATTATCCGTTCCTGCCGCATTCGCCCTATTTACTGCCTCCAAGTCCGTGCGGCAGGTTTCCGGCTTTGCTTCACTTATTTGAAAAGAAGGATTTTCTTTAGAGGCTTCCGGGAAAAAGCACGGCTGTGTCGCCGTCTGAGGCGATGTCTCTTGCGTTTCTTTGCAAAATCCCTCTTCTGGCGCACGCTGTCCTTTTGCCAAATGATTTGTATTTACCGTGATATTAGCCGTTATCGGCGGGCTTTGCTGTTTTTGCTGCAATGGTTGGGAAAGCTGAGAAACTGACGGCGGCTGCGGCGCGAAATGCAGCACGGCTTCGTTTTCCCGATTGCCGGAAAAGGCCGCCTGCTTTTCGCCAAGGCGTTTTTTCTCTTCCAGACGGATGCCGGGTTCTGACTCTGGCAGTTGATAAGCAACGGAAGAAGGCTCGGTTGCCGTTTTCATCAAAGGCGCCATGCCGATGTTTTTTCCTAAAATAGCCGCTCCCAGAAGGTTGAGGATTTCTTGTCGCAGCTTGTCCCATTCCCGGAAGCGAACCTCCAGCTTGGCGGGATGAACATTTACATCAATGCTCGCAGGCGGCAGCGTCAAATACAAAACTACGATGGGATATCGCCGGTCTGGATTTAAAGTGCTGTAAGCGGCATCCACAGCATGGCTCAATTCTTTACTCTTGACCCAGCGGCCATTGATGAAAAAATTATAATAATTGCGGCTGGCCCTATGACAGCCCGGACGGGATAAAAACCCCGACAAAAAAGAATTGGACGGCACAGGCAGCATTTGAGAAAGCAGTTCTCTGCCGTAAACGGCCATGACACTCTGTTCCAGATTACCGGTGCCGGGGGAATGCAGAACCGTTCTCCCCTCCTCCTGCAAAACAAAGGCGATGTCGGGGCGGGCCAGAATCATACGGGACAAAAGATCTCCTACCAGGCCGCTTTCTGCCGAAGGCTTCCTGATGAATTTTTTTCTGGCGGGCGTATTGTAAAAAAGATTTTTTACCGTGATCACGGTGCCGGACGGCATGCCGGTCTCGCCGACAGGTGTCACTTTCCCCTCTGCCACTTCCACATGCCAGCCTGCGGTGACTGCCTGCGGACGGCTCTTCACCGTCACCTTGCTGACGGCGGCGATGGAAGGCAGCGCTTCCCCCCGGAAGCCCAGGGTTTGGATGTGTCCGATATCTTCCGTTTGCCGGATCTTGCTGGTGGCGTGGCGCAAAAAGGCAGTCTCCATGTCCTGAGGCACCATACCTTCGCCGTCGTCCACCACTTGGATCTTTTCCAGACCGCCGTCCCATATTTTTACGGTGATATGGCAGGCACCCGCGTCAATCGCATTCTCCACCAGCTCTTTTACCACCGACATAGGACGTTCCACCACTTCGCCGGCGGCAATCTGATTGGCGGTCAGAAGATCCAATACCTGTATCTTGCCCTGATTATGGTTCATCGGCGAACCTCCTGATCTCAGCCTGCCATTTTTCTAAAAGGAGCAGCGCTTCCATGGGGCTGGTACCGTTGATATTCAAATCGGCCAGGGCTTGCAGGATATTGCCTTCCGCCGGATGATGGCTGCTTTTGCCGCCGTGTTCCACAGAATTTTGGCGGATCTCTGTCAAAGCGGCTTCCCTGCCCGAAGTATCGTTCTCTAAAGCATGCAGGATCTCTTTGGCTCGGGCCAGCACCGTGTCGGGCAGCCCCGCCAGCTTGGCCACCTGGATGCCATAGCTTTTATCGGCGCTGCCTGCAACGATCTTTCTTAAAAAGATGATGCTGCCGCCGCGTTCCTTCACCGCTACCGAAAGGTTTTTGACCTGGGGATATTTTGCCGCCAGTTCCGTCAGTTCGTGATAATGAGTAGCAAATAAAGTTCGCGGCCCCGATTGGGGCAAAAGCAGGTATTCCGATACCGCCCAGGCGATGCTCAAGCCGTCATAGGTGCTGGTGCCCCTGCCGATCTCATCCAAAAGCACCAGGCTGTTCCTAGTGGCGTGACGCAAAATATTGGAAGTTTCGCACATCTCCACCATGAAGGTGCTCTGCCCTGCGGCCAGATCGTCGCTGGCGCCCACGCGGGTGAAAATACGGTCGATCTTGCCGATTGTAGCCCGTTCCGCCGGCACGAAGCTGCCCATTCTGGCCATAAGGATGCAAAGGGCCGCTTGGCGCATATAGGTGGATTTCCCGGCCATATTAGGCCCGGTGATCAAGGCAAACTGATTTTCTCCATTATCTAACAGCACATCGTTGGGCACATAATTCTCCCGACCCAGGCTTTTTTCCACCACGGGATGCCGCCCGGCGATGATCTCGATTTTTTCGCTGTCGTCCACCACCGGTTTGCAATAGCCGTTGTCCAAGGCCGCCTGGGCCATGGATTGCAGAACGTCCAACTGAGCGATGCAGGCAGCGGTGCGTTGAATACGTTTGGTTTCCTTGGTGATATCCTGGCGCAACTGGCAAAAAATCTCATATTCGATATTAATGAGCTTTTCTCCGGCGCCCAAAATGCGGCTCTCCCACTCTTTCAGTTCCTGGGTGATGTAGCGCTCCGCATTGGCCAAGGTCTGCTTTCTGATATAATGCTCCGGCACTAAGGATAAATTGGCGTTGGTCACCTCGATATAATAGCCGAAGACCTGATTGAAACCGACTTTCAGGGATTTGATGCCGGTCTTTTCCCGCTCGCTTGCCTCCATTTTCAAAAGGACGCCTTTGCCGGTATTGGTAAGCTCCCGCAGTTCGTCGATTTCGGGGTAATAACCTGTGCGGACGATGCCGCCGTCCTTGGGAGAAACCGGTGGCTCATCCACCAAAGTCTTATCAATCAGGGCATAAACATCCTCCAAAACGTCAAAATAATCATAGATCTTCTGTCCCAAGGGGGAGCGGAAGGTGGAAAGCAACACGTCAAGCTCCGGCAAAAGGGCCAAAGACTGTTTTAAGGCAACCAGATCCCGGGGACCCGCATTGCCATAAGCGATACGGCCGATCAGCCGTTCCAAATCGTAGATGCCCTTTAGGATATTTTGCAGATCGCTCATGAGCAAAGGGTTTTGGGTCAGTTCCTCCACGCTGTCTAAGCGCTTTCTGATCTCCTCGCTGTTTAAAAGAGGCTTTTCCACCCATTGTTTGAGCAGCCGCCCGCCCAAGGCGGTCACGGTATGGTCCAGCACCCAAAGGAGACTGCCTTTTTTCTGTGCCTGCCTTAAGGTCTGCGTCAGCTCCAGATTGCGCCTCGTCGCGCTGTCCATCAGGATAAAAGCCTCCGCGTTATAGCACTGTACTTGATTGATATGGCTCAGTTGGCGTTTTTGGGTATTTTGGGCAAAATGCAGGATGGCAGCCGTGGCCAAAACACCCAGCGCCATTTCCTCCAGGCCCAAAGCGTTCAGCGCCGCCACCTGAAAATGAGTCAGCAATAAGGCTTCGGCGTTCCTTTTGATGAAATTTTGATCCTCCATAGCGGTAAGCGTCGTGTTTTGCCCGTTGCTCCAGGCCTGCAGCTGAAAATATTCCTCCCCCAAAAGCTCCTCGGTCAGCAGGCACTCCGCCGGATGGATGCGTTCCAGCTCGTCACCCAAGCGGTTTTGTGCGCCAGGGCCGGTCAGTTCCGTTACCAGCAATTCCCCGGTTGAAATATCGCAATAAGCCAAGCCGTAGCCGCCATCTCCCTGCCAGACGGCGGCGAGATAATTGGCTCCCTTATTCTGAAGCATATTGCTGTCCACCACGGTTCCCGGGGTGATAACCCGGATGATCTCCCGTTTCACCAGACCTTTGGCCGTTTTGGGGTCTTCCACCTGCTCGCAGACGGCCACCTTGTAGCCCTTGGCAATAAGGCGGGCGATATAACCGTCGGCGGCGTGATAGGGCACGCCGCACATGGGCATCCTGCCTTGGGGGCCGGCTCCCCTGCCGGTCAGCGTAATCTCCAGCTCTTTGGAGCCGATCAAAGCGTCTTCGCCAAACATTTCATAGAAATCGCCCAGCCGGAAAAATAAGAGGGTGCCGGGATACTGTTCTTTCATGGCATGGTATTGTTTCATCATGGGTGTCATGGTTTCATTCAAAAGAGTTCGCTCCTTTGCTGCCTTGTTCTTTTCGGTATGTTTTTTACGATGCGCCGGTTCGTTGAAAAAACCTGGCTGCCGTCTTAGGAAGCTGGATTAGAATTCAATCAGCCCGTTTCTCTCAGGGCTGAGCAATATATCCCGTTCAAGGCACGATCTGCTTTGGTTTTGGCGTTGCCTCGTAGGGCCTTACCACCAGGTGTTCCCCTTCGATCTGGGCGGTTTCCGGGAAATCGCCGTTTTCCGCTTCATCCTCCCGGCCGATATGGTCGGCAATTCGGATCTGGCCGGTTTTCAGCCGCCAAGCCACAATCCTGGCTTCCCGGTCGCCGTTGCAGCCGGCGTGAGCCAAACCGCGCAATTCGCCCATGATCACAATATGGCCGGTAGCCATGAGATGAGCGCCGGCGTTCACATCTCCCATAATGACCGCATTGCCGTCGATTTCTACCGTCTGGCCGGAACGCAGCGTCTTAGTGAGCAAGACGCTATTGCCCTCCGTGGCGCTATAAGAAACCGGCTCCACGCCTTTGGGCGAGGTATAAGGATAAAGGGCGCCGCCCTCTTCGTCCAAGGCAATATAGCGGTATTTGGGTTTTGGCTTCTGTGGCGGCGCCGGGCTGAGACCGTTTTTTTTCAGAATATTTTCTAAAATCGCAGTCTCTGCCGTTGTCAGCTGGTTTTCCGGCGCCATGGTATATTTACTGTTTTGAAAAAAATGTGCGGATTGATTTAATTTTTCCCGTAAATTTTTGCATAGCTCTTCAAATGTAACGGAATCTGTATTAAAATAGAAAACAAGGCTATCCTTGTTGCCTTTTATGACAACGTTTTCCATGAATCATAGTGCCTCCCTTTCAGTCCTGTCCCGGAGTCTTCCGCGTTATACGCTATGACCCGGTTTCCTAACTGTTAGCGGCGCCTTTTGACACCAATGCCCACACAGTGGGTAAAGTGGGAAAGCGATCGAAAACAGAGCGAACCCCGGATTTCTGCGGTTCATGCAAAATACCCCAATTAAGTTAAAATTCGCTATTTTTCAGCTTTTTCCTCCCCGGGAAAGGCGTATGAAAAAGTCTTACAGGAGGGAATTATGACGGCATCCCACATCATGGATCTTACCAGAAGAGCCATCATTGATTATGATATGATCGCCAATGCGGAAGGCATCTTCGTCGGCTTGTCCGGCGGCAAGGACAGTCTTGCCATGCTTGCCATACTTGCGGCCTTCCGACGCCGTTCCAAGTATAAGTTTCCTCTGGCCGCCGGTCATGTGGATCTGGGCTTTCCCGGCGACCTAGCTGCTCTGGCGGCCTATTGCCGGGGCTTGGAGGTGGATTTCTTCATGCAGCCCACCAATATCGGCCAAGTGGTCTTTGAGGTCAGAAAAGAACAAAACCCCTGTTCTCTTTGTGCAAAGATGCGCCGCGGCGCTTTGAATAATCTGGCCAAAGAAAAGGGTTTTCCCAAAGTAGCCTTGGCTCACCATGCCGACGATGTGGTGGAAACCTTGCTTCTCAACCTGTTTTTTGAAGGCAGGGTCGATTCCTTCAAGCCGGTGACCTGGCTTTCCCGCCAGAAGCTAACCGTCATCCGCCCTTTTATTTATGTTCCGGAAGCCGATATTGCCGCTTATAGCGCCAAAGAAAATTTACCTATTGTCAAAAGCTGCTGTCCGGCTAACGGCTGCACCAAACGGCAGGCTATGAAAGACATTGTGAAAGAGATTGTGAAAACGGCTCCCCCTGCCAAAGAACGGGCCATTACCGCTTTGCAGCATTTGCAGAATAATCCCTGGAATCTGCCGGATAAACACTATCCCGCCGCCGAAACAATTGATCGCCGCTAAAAAAAAGGAGAAAGCCATGTATCTTGTAAGCGCCTGCCTTTTGGGAGCGCCCTGCCGTTATAACGGCGAAACCAAGCCCGATGCCGCCGTCATGGCATTTTTGAAGGACAAGAATTACATTGCCGTTTGCCCTGAGTGGGCCGGCGGATTATTGATTCCCCGGCCCGCCAGTGAAATCAAAGGCGGCGACGGCCATGATGTGCTATGCGGCAATGCCAGAGTCATAAACGCCCAAGGTGCGGATGTCACCGACGCCTTTATTCAGGGAGCCGAAGAGATTTTAGCGGTTGCCCTGGAGAATGGGATTGAAGCCGTTATTTTGAAGGAAAGAAGCCCCTCCTGCGGCAGTCAAAAGATCTATGACGGAAGCTTTAGTAAGGTGCTGCATCCTGGCATGGGGGTAACGTCCGCCCTTTTAACCAAGGCCGGAATTCATATCTATAGTGAGGAAAATTTGCCGAAAACAGTTGACGAATAAGGTATTTTTCTGTATAATACATAGTGCTTGCAAGAGATAGGGGTATAGCTCAATTGGTAGAGTAGTGGTCTCCAAAACCATTGGTTGCGGGTTCAAGTCCTGCTGCCCCTGCCACAAAAAAGACCTGTTAAACGCCTTAATATTTGGCGGATAGCGGGTCTTTTTTATGCCACAAATTTGCAAATTTTTACGTATTCTACTGAATACTTGATGGATAACATTTTTATGATCATTTTGAAATTGACTACCAGGATGCAATATGATAAAATCTTGCATGAATTTATCAAAATGGCGGGGAAACCCCCAGGATATTTTGAACGATGTGAGGAGGACTATATGAGTAACCAGATGCTTCAAACCGATGCAGACAGGAAAGTAAGAGTACAAGACATGACTGCCAATCCGGCGCCTTTAGGGCTTTTAGGGTTTGGCATGACAACAGTTCTTTTGAACCTGCATAATGCGGGTCTTTTGGGGCAAAGCAGCATGATCCTTGCAATGGGTATTTTTTATGGCGGTTTGGCGCAGGTCATTGCAGAAATCATGGAATGGAAGAAGAAAAATACTTTTGGCGCCACGGCATTTACATCTTTCGGTTTTTTCTGGCTTTCTCTGGTGGCTATCTGGGTCATGCCTGTGCTGGGCTGGACAGAAGCGCCCGGCAATATTGATATGGCGGCCTATCTTTTTATGTGGTGTCTGTTTACGGCAGTTATGTTTGTCGGCACTTTAAAAATCAACCGCCCTCTCCAGATCGTTTTCGGATTACTGGCTTTATTGTTTTTTCTTTTAGCATTGGGCGATCTCACAGAGATCACAGCAATTAAGCTGTTGGCAGGCTACGAGGGGACCCTTTGCGGGATTTCTGCTATTTACGCAGGGTTGTCCCAAGTTATAAAAGAATTATACATCAAAAAGGAAGTAATATAACCCATCGGAAAATGCTGATTGGTTTTTGGCAAAGGAGTTTGGTTCATGTAGCAAAATTCAGAACCGGTTATGGCTTTGCTTAATGATCAAAAAATGAACTTTTGATTATCATATCAAAAAATCAGAGGACGGTTTAAGCAAACCGCCCTCTGATTTTGTTTTTACTGATTTGAAAGCTTATGCCGCTATGATTTTATTGTCTTGCGCATAACCAACCTTTTTAAAAAGATAATCTAAGATGGGATAAGCAAGCAAAGCGCCGATGGCGCCGTTGATAGGCGGGATTCCCGGTATAAATTTGGCAACCAAAAGACCCACGATATAACTGAGTATCCCTACCCAATTAAATTTGCATAACTCCAACTGCGCGAGATCAGGGAAACTCTTTTTGTGTTTGATGAAATAATCGGCGCTAATCACGCCACCCACCGGAGGAATAATGGTGCCCAAAAGGGATAAGAAAGGCACCAATTGGTCATAGATACCGACTAAGGCAATCACCGTACCGATGCCGGCACCTATCAGAACAAACATTCGGCGGTTTGCCGTATGGAAAGCGGTGCAGGCGGCAATGGAAAAAGAATAAATGGTATTGTCCTGAGAAGTCCAAATGTTCAAAAGCAATAAAGCAATCCCGAATCCTAATAGAGCTTGCTGTACCAAAACTTGGACCATATCCGCTTGTTGATAAACGAAAGCTCCCAATGCTCCCGAAACGATCATGAAGGCATTGCCGATAAAAAAGGCTAATAATGTGGTAGTAACTGCGTCAAAACCTGATTTGGCAAAACGGGACCAGTTGGTGGATTGCAAGCCGCCGCTGATATAAGTCCCTACCACCACCGTTAAGCCGGCCGCAAAGGACATGGGTTGGCTAGGGGTGATTTGCGTAATGGCCGCAATCCCGCCACCGTCTCTCAATGCGATGGCAATGCTCCAAACCATTAAGACGGTCATGGCTGGTACCGCTACGGCGCTGAGCCATTGGATTCCTTTATAACCAATAAAAGCGGTGGAACAAAAAGCAAAGCCAAAGAAAATAATCAAAGCCGGGATCCATGCAGGGATATGGAATAATGTGGCAAATACTGTGGCAGTCATAGCCGTAGACCAACCGTACCAGCCAACCTGAGTAAAGCCTAAGAGGAAGTCTACCCATCTTGCTCCGTATTTACCAAAGCTGTGGCGAGCCATCAAAGCGGTAGTCAGACCACTTTTGGCGGCGATCCAAGCTAAAACGGCCGAATATCCTCCCAAAATCAGATTGCCCAGGATAATGACCCAGACCAGTGCGGTAAAATCAAAACCGGCGCCAATGGTGCCACCGGCAAACATAGTACCTGTATAATATGTGAACCCTAGCAAAACCACTGCCAACGACCAAAAACCTTGTCGGTTTTTTTGCGGAACGGCAGATAATGGAAAATCTTCGTTGGAAAGACTGTTCTTTTTATCTTTTGACATAAGATTTCTCCTTCCTGATTTGCTTTTATTCATGCAAATGTTCCATGGGTTCATGTTAAGTGTGCTATTGTATGTGGCTTTGCCTTTTTTGTATTTCACACACCTCCTTTTTATGTTTACTTTATGTCTACGTTGTGTACTATCGGTATTGGCATTTTTGGTTCATAGAATAAAAAAAGCGTCGGTGCATAGCACCTCCGCAATAGATTGAATGATAGATTTGCCCTTCTACCTTTCCAATGCAGCAGCCCGCCAGGTGATACCACCGCACCGGAGTATATGCCTGCATCATAGCAATACAGGAATGTCAAAATACGTTTACTTGGTATTGAACTGGTAGTTTTGGGGAACATCAAAGGCCTCTTTTTGATAAAAAGCGGTGGCGTAATGTTCCAGCTCATCCAAGATGTCAGGATCACCGTCCTCGTCTGCCCATGCTTTTTCACCGTAGTAACGATATTGAGCTAATATTTCTTCTTCATCAAGAGACTTGACATTTCCTGCTTCCATCAGGATATTGCCGCGTACCATGACCGTATGGATATCCCTGTTTTGTCCGCGGTGCAGCAGGACTTCATAAGGAGAAACGGCAGGATGCATAAAAGGTTCTAAAAGACGTTTAGTGTCAATCAAGACGATATCCGCTTCTTTTCCGGCAACAAGGGAACCTACTTTGCCGTCAAGCCCCAGCAGTCTGGCACCGCCTATCGTCGCCATTTCAAAAAGCTTTTCCGAAGATACCGATACAGGCGGGATTCCGGGCGCTCTATGCAAGAGAAATGCCAGCCGTAGGTCATTTAAGTATCCGTTTTCATTATCAAAAGATAAATTATCCGTTCCAACGCCCATATTGATGCCGCCCGCCAAATAATCCCGTAGAGGAGCGATACCGCTGTAAAGTCTGAGATTGGCACCGGGATTATGGGAGATGCTGGTGCCGGTCTTCGCACACAGTTCAATATCCTTGGCCGTCAGCCATACGCCATGCCCGAAGGAAATCTCTTCCCCTAAAAATCCCAGATCATAAAGATACTCCACCAGAGATTTGCCAAAATGGTTCTGCCCATAGAACAGCTGGTATTTTGTTTCCAGACAATGGGTCTGGATATTGGTCTGGAATTTTTCCGCCATTCTTTTGATGATCAGCAGAAACTCCGGCGTCACCCATTGAGCCCCGTCGGGTGCAAGCATCAAACGAATCCGCCCGTCATGACCGTTGAAATCTTTATAAAGATTCTCAAAGCCCTCTATGTAGATTTTTTTCTCCATGGGCTGTTTCCCATAAGGACGTTTTTTCAGTTCATTTTGCAGCTTTTCCGGCAGGCTCCGAACAAAATCGTCGTCCCAGGCATAAACATAACTGGTTTTTTCATCCCTTGCCACCGGTGCAAAATTAACCCGCATGCCCGCATCGATATAGCCCTTCAACCCATCGGAGCAATTCAGGTCTTGGGGATTTTCGCCGCCATAATAAACATCAATGGACGAGGTGATCCCTGCCTTGATTAAAGTCATACAGGCATAAGCGGCCTCCCAGTAAGCAAGCCCCGGAGTCTTGCTGCCGATCTTGCTGCTGTAGGCTCGTAATAGCCAGGTTTCCAAAGGCCCTTCCAATAAACCGTTGCGCAGCTGAAAAAGCGCCTGACAGTGATAGTGGGCGTTGACAAAACCGGGGATAATCCACATATCATCGCCACCGAGTTCCCTTGCGTCGGGATATTTGGCTTTCAAATCCTGATAATAGCCAACCTCTCGAATCATATGACCGGATACCACCACGGCGCCGTGTTCAAAAATATTTTTTTCGGCATCAACGGTAATCACCTTACCGCCCCGGATCAATATATCTGTCACCTATAACACGCTCCTCTCGATTTTGTAAAGCTTAATTTTGGCTAAGCCACGAGAAAAGAACGCTTATTTGGCGAGAAAATAAACGCAAAATAGGATTCTTTTTTTACAATAGCACTTAACAAGGTCATTTTAACATAGCTTTTTTTGCAAATCAATATGCAATATTTCAAATATTGTCAAAAGTCAGAATAAATATAAAAACCAAGCCTTTTCGACTTGGTTTTTATAAGAAGTACAATTTGCGCGCGCAACAAAAGCTTATTTTAAAAGTATGCACATTGTAAAAAATTATTTTGTAATCGAACCGTTAAATCTCCGCCCGTTTCCGCATGAACTCCATCTCGCGGTCGATATCTCCCTGGATCTCGGCGATCTTGGTATCTGCCGTCTCGTCCTTCAGGAGCTTGGCAAAGCGGCCCTGGCGGCCCAAATACTGGTCGATAGGCTGCCGTTGGCTCTTGCCGGTGATGATGCGCTCGGTGGGTGGGGAAAAGACCATTTTGCCGTATTCCGCTTCCCATAAGAGCCAGGCGCCGGTCTTCACCGCCAGGCGGCTCAATTCGATGGTGTCGGAAGCCGGGAATTGCCAGCCGGTATAACAAGGGGCAAAGATCTCAATATACTTGAAACCGGGCAGGCTCTTGGCTTTTACCACTTTGTCGTAAAGGTCGCCGGGGAAAGCCAAAGAAGCGGTTGCCACATAGGGAATGTTGTGATCCAGCATCAGAAGCGGCAAGTTTTTCTTAGGCTGCATTTTCCCTAAGGGTGTGGTGGTGGTATAGGAATAGCGCGGGGTAGCGCCTGATCTCTGCACGCCAGTATTGCTGTAGGCCTCGTTATTGTAGCAGAAGTGAATATAATTGTCATTTCTTTCCGCCGCTGCCGAAAGAGCCTGAAAACCGATATCGTAAGTGCCGCCATCCCCTACCCAGTTAAAGACCGTGGGAAGCTCCCCTTCAATCTTGCCTTTGGCTTGCAAAGCTTCCAGGGCATAAGAGACACCCGCGGCGGAAGAACCCGCCGTGGCAAAGCATACATTTAAAGAAGGCCACTGATAAGCAGTTTTCGGTGTCATGCCCATGCTGGCCACCGAGCAGGAAGGCGTCAAGATCATGATGGCATTGGAACCTAAGGCTTTTCCTACGATACGCAGGGCCAAGGTAGCCGGACAGCCGCCGCAAGCGCCATTGCCGCTTAAAACAAATTCTTCTGCCGGAAGATTTTTAATATTAGTTGCCATATCTATGCCTCCATCATGGACAGTAATTCGTCCGCCATATACTGCCACGTCAGGTCAACGCCGCCGATGCCCATCACCCGGTTTTTCACAGTGACGTCATTGCGGCGGCCAAACAGTTCGCTCTTTAATTCGGCAGCCAGGATGCCGCCCTGATGACCGAAATGGTAGTTGCGGTCTAATGCCAAAACCGTGGCGTTTTGCGGCAGCGCCGCCATGATATCCTCCGTGGGGAAGGGCAAGAACAAGCGCAAACGCAATAAACCGATCTTGATGCCCTGCTCTCTCAGTTTATCAATGGAAAGGCGCACCTCAGAGCTCATGCTGCCCATGGCAAAGACAACAAATTGGGCATCCTCCATACGATAGGTCTCAATGGTGTCGCCGTCCCACATACCGGTATGTTTTCGATATTCCGCCGCCGCTTGTTTGACCATGGGAATGGCAGCCGCGATATCCTCCGCCAGCATCCGGCGGTAAGGAGCGTAAACATGGGCTTCCGTCACATTACTGAAGGAAGAAGGATAAGCGGGGTCCAAACGCCATTCCGGCTCAAAAGACGGCAAAAAAGCGTCGATGCTCTCTTGCTCCGGCAAAGAAAAAGGCATCATGCAGTGGGAAAGGGCAAACCCGTCAAAATTGACCATGACGGGCAAATTAACCGCTTCCGCTACCCGATAAGCCTGTAAAATCGTATTATAAATCTCCTGATTGGTGTTGCAGTAATATTGCAGCCAACCGGTATCCCGCTGAGACAGGGAATCCTGATGATCCGCCCACAGAGTCCAGGGAGCGAAAACGCCCCGGTTCACATTGGCCATGACCACCGGCAGACGTCCGCCGGAAGCCATGTGCAGCACTTCGTGCATATAAAGAAGCCCTTGGGAAGCGGTTGCGGTAAATACCCGCGCTCCTGTGGCGGAAGCCGCCACGGTGGCCGCCATGGCGCTATGTTCCCCTTCTACCGGCAAAAAACGGCAATCCATTTCACCTTTTGCAATCATCTCAGCAATGGCCTCCATCACACTGGTCTGAGGAGTGATGGGATAGGCCGCCACCACATCAACGCGGGCGCTCTTAGCGGCATAGGCCGCCACATGGCATCCGGTATCCATTATGACTTTCATAGTCTATTCCTCCTCCTTTACCATTTTGATGGCTTTGGTCGGGCATTCTGTCGCGCAGATACCGCAGCCTTTGCAATAAACGTAGTTGAATTCGATGGGGTCGCGGTTGATACAGGCTTCCGGGCACAAGATCCAGCACAGTTGGCACTTGCTGCATTTATCACGGTTGATCTCAGGCCGGTGGCTGCGCCAGGTACCGGTTTCTCCCGCCACTCCTTTTTGCGGCCAGGAAATGGGGCGGTAAGCTTTGGTGACTTCTTTCATATCTTTCGTGTCTTTGGTATTTTTCATGCCGTCTCCCCTCCCGCCTTTTGAACCCTGTCATAACCAGCTAAAGCGCCCTTAAGGTTTTTCTCTCCTGTTTTACCCTTCCAGTGCGCCAACAGCGTTTTCTCCGCCACAGCGGCCGGGATGTCCAGTACTTTACAACAGGCTCCGAAAAGCGGAACGTTGATAAAGGGTCCATTGGCGGAAGTCAGGCCTGTTTCCGTGGCGATGGCATCCGCATCGATCCTGAAAGCGGCTAACGGCATTGCCATATCCTGTTTTCCGTTGTAGAGAATACGGCCATCTGGTTTTACCCCTTCCGACAGCGCTTTTTCCAATAAATTCTCACTCATCACTACCAGAAGATCCGGCTCGACGCTTTGACTGTGAACGCGGATCATCTCCTGAGAAATCCTAACCACCGCTTTTACCGGCGCGCCTCTCCGTTCCACTCCGAAGCTGGGGAGTGCTTGTCCCTGAAAACCGTTGTTCAGGGCGGCTGTGGCAAGCAGGTGCGCCAAGGTGACCGCTCCCTGCCCGCCATAACCGTGAATACGCAACTCTAACATGGTTTGCCTCCAAATTCTTGATTTGCCCTTATTTGATCAGGGTCTTCATATAACTGACATACTGCGGGAAAACGATCCCCGGTTCCGCCAGGCTTAAACACCAACGTTTCAGCCATTCCAAAGAAAGATAACCGTCAAAGCCATTCGCCTTCAGGATAGCCACCACTTCTTTGATGGGCAGGTCGCCGCCGCCGATCATGCGGTATTCCGTTTTTTGAGGCCCGGCGACGGAATCTTTGATATGCAGATAACGGATATGATCTTTTAAAGTGTTCCAGGTGGTTTCGGCGCTCTCGCCAAAATTTCTCACCGGATGGTTAATATCCCAGAGCACGGCCGCATAGGGACTGTTGGCTTTTTGCAGCAGCTCCAGCATTTTTTTTGATTCGGCAAAGATGCCGTTATTTTCCACTAAAATCGTAACGCCGCGCTCACCGGCATATTGGGCGATTTCCGCAAGACGTTCCGTTACTTTGTCCAAAGCCGCCTGCCCCGGTTCCGGGCCGCTGTCCGCCATAACCCGCACATAAGGCGTCTGCATCTTTTGAGCCAGGTCGATATATTCTTTGCCGGCCCGCATATGGGCTTCGATCTTATAATCCTCGTTCAGGCGAACGCCTGTGGTAAAGCAACAGATTCCCAGGTCCAGTTTAGCCAGTTTTTCCTGGGTGGCCTTGATATGCTTCGGTAGGAAAGGCTTGGCGGCGGGAGCATGCATTTCCTTGCCAATGCCCCGGACTTCAATGGCATTATAACCCAGATCTTTGGCAGTGCTTACAATATCCTCAAAATCCCAATCGGGACAGCCTAAGGTTGAGAATGCTAGTTTCAACATAAATGATCCCCCTTTCTTGATTCCCATCTTTCCATATTTGTTGATTTCCATGATTATGCGGTTTCGATCCCGGCGGCCTCCTGCAAGTTCAGATCCTCAATGGCTTGTTCCCGCAGTTTGAATTTCTGGATCTTACCGCTGGCGGTCATGGGGAACTGATCGATGAATTTAATATAGCGTGGTACTTTGTGCCGGGCGATGTGAGAACGGACATAATCCTTCAGTTCTTCTTCGGTAACGGCGGGCATACCTTCCTTCAAGATAACATATGCCAAGACCTCTTCGCCGTAGTCCTTGCTGGGAACGCCGATGACCTGGACATCTTTGACGGATTCGTGGGTATAAAGAAATTCTTCGATTTCCTTGGGATAAATATTCTCGCCGCCGCGGATGATCATATCCTTGATGCGGCCGGTAATCTTATAATAGCCGTTTTCATCCACAGCAGCCAAATCGCCGGAATGGAGCCAGCCGTCTTGGTCAATGACCTGGGCGGTGGCTTCAGGCATCTTATAATAACCTTTCATGATATTGTAGCCTCTGGCGCAGAATTCACCGGGAACGCCGTAAGGCATTTCCACACCCGTTTCGGGATCAACCACTTTGCATTCCACAAAGGGGAAGGCTCGGCCTACGGTGCTTACCCGCAATTCCAGGGAATCCTTGGTGGTGGTTTGGGTACAGCCGGGAGAAGCCTCCGTCAAGCCGTAAACGATGGTGATCTCCGTCATATGCATTTGATCCACCACCTGCTGCATGACTTTGACGGGGCAAGGAGAACCGGCCATGATGCCGGTACGCATATGGGAAAAATCAAAATTCTTGAATTCCGGGTGCTCCAGCATGGCAATAAACATAGTGGGTACGCCATGGCAGGCGGTGCATCTTTCGCCTTCCAGCGCTTTCATAACCTTCAATGGACTGTAAGCGTCAATGGGCACCATGGTGGTGCCGTGGGTCACGGAAGCCATGATGGCTAAGACGCAGCCGAAGCAATGGAAGAACGGCACCGGAATGCAAAGACGGTCTGCCGGGGAGAAATCCATGCGGTCGCCGATGCTTTTGCCGTTATTAACGATATTGTGGTGGGTCAGCATGACGCCTTTGGGGAAGCCGGTGGTGCCGGAAGTGTACTGCATATTGATGACGTCGTGAGGGTCAAGGCTCTTTTGAATCTTAGCTCTTTCCGCGTCGTCCACCGTTTTGGCCAGTTCATATAAGTCTTCCCAGTGGAACATACCCGGATGATTTTCCCGGCCGACATAAATGATGTTCTTTAAGAACGGCAGGCTTTCCACCTCTAAACGGCCCGGTTTGGAGTCTTTTAAAGTGGGACAGAGCTCGTTTAATATGTTGACATAATTGTTGCCCTTGAATTCCTCGATGAGAACCAAGGTTGTGGTGTCGCTTTGCCGGAGCAGGTATTCTAATTCATAAATTTTGTAATTGGTATTTACCGTCACCAAAATCGCCCCTATTTTGGCGGATGCGAACATGGTGGTGATCCATTCCGGTTCATTGGTCGCCCAGACGGCAACTTTGTCTCCTTTTTTAACGCCCATAGCCATAAAGCCTCTGGCTACTTCGTCGCATAATTCGGCAAACTCCCGATAAGTTTTTCTAAAAGGACGGTCTGTATAGACCACCGCTTCATGGGCAGGGTAATCTTTTGCCATTTGATCCAACAAATCGCCTAATGTAATATCCCATAATTGATCCACTTTTATCACCTCGTACATAGAATTTATATAAATGTAAACAAATGTACATTATATAATAATATAATTTTCTTTTGCTCTGTGTCAAGAAATATGAAAGAAAAAGTCTGATTTTGCAGAAATTGTATTTTGCAATCACTGGTATATTTTGTTAATGGTTTGTGATATGATGAAATTGTAAAAGAAAAGTAAGTAAATCTTTCAGGTTTACATAAAGATCACTTGAAAGAGATCATAACGTATTGGAGTGAAAAACTTTGACCTGGTTAGATTTCTGGATCATCGTCTTAGTGATCATAGATTTGATTTTAGTGACTTCCGTTATCTTTACCGAACGGAAAAAGCCTACCTCGGCTGTAGCCTGGGCGCTGGCTTTGATTTTTTTGCCTTATCTGGGCGCCCTTTTTTACGTGATCTTTGGCATGCGGCCGCGCTTTCACCGTATGCACCGCTATAAAGCAAAAAGTGAAACCGACATTGATTATTACCTGGAACAGCTGGAAAACTTATCAATGCTGGGCGGCGATGCCATCCTGGAGGAAGACCATGACGCCATTGCCTGCCAAGACCTGATCAATTTAAACATCATCGGCAGTCAAAGTATTTATACCAAGGGTAATGATATTCAGGTCTATACTACCGGCAAGGAGAAATTCACTTCCCTTCTCTCGGACCTGCGTGCCGCCAAAAACAGCATTCATCTGGTCTATTTTATCTACCGGGATGATGATTTGGGAGAAATGATCTTAAATCTCCTGGTGGAAAAAGCAAAAGCTGGCGTTACGGTACGCTGCCTTTTGGATGATGTGGGAACCTGGACGACACCGAAGAAACAGTTTTTTAAACCTTTGGTAAAAGCCGGCGGTCATGTGGCCTTTTTTAGTCCCACCCGGATTCTTTCCTTCTTTCGAGTAAATTACCGTAATCACCGAAAACTGGTAATCATCGATGGAGAAATCGGTTATTTGGGCGGCATGAACGTTGGTTTGGAATATCTGGGCATCGGCCGAAAAAATATTTCCGACTGGCGGGATACCCATATGCGCATCACAGGCCCCAGCGTCTACATGATGCAGCTGCGTTTTCTCATGGATTGGCAATATGCCAACTCGGAAACGGTTGAATATGATGAGACGATCTTCCCCCCTTTGGCAAGGCGCAGCGTGCGGGATATCGGCATGCAAATTGTATCCAGCGGCCCCGACCGCAAGGAGGAATATGTCAAATACGCCTATATCAAAATGCTTAACAGCGCCAAAAAAGAAATCTTTATCCAGACTCCTTACTTCTTTCCGGACGAACCCTTTGCCGAAGCCATTCGCCTGGCCGCCCTCTCCGGTGTGCAGATTCATATCATGATCCCTGGTGAATATGATAAATACCTTGTGTATATGGGGACGCTTTCTTTCGCCCGGGATCTGATGGAATACGAAAATGTACATTTTTACCGCTATAAGGGGTTTTTGCATTCCAAGATGGTGATCATGGATGACCAAGCGGTAAGCATCGGCACCACCAATATTGATCCCCGCAGCTTCAGCCTGCATTTCGAGATCAATGCCTTTATTTTTAACCGCAAGTTCACCACGGAGTGCCAGCAGATCTTTTTTAAGGATATGGAAAGCTGTAAGCCCTTTGGTAAAAAAGAATACGCCGACCGCCCTTGGTATCAAAAATTGCTGGAAAGCATTGTCCGACTGTTTGCGCCGATTTTATAAGTTTACCCGTTTTTCAAATGGGACCTGAAACCACGGCAACCAAGCATCGCCAGATAAAACAAAAAGCAGGACCGCGAAGGTCCTGCTTTTATCAGCAGAGCATGGATTCATTTTGCCTAACCCGGCAGCAATGCACCCCGGCAATTTTTCCAAAAAGAAAAAATCGCAACCTTTTGGCGGTAGTTATGCAAATCACACGGGGCTAGTAGCACATGGCAAAGCCCCTTTTGTAAGCACAAAAGGTTGGTTAGTAGTAGGCCAAAATTAGAATTCTGTATATGATTGTCAGCTTTTGGGGAATGCTCTTTCATCTTGTTTTGGCCTCCTTTTTTCGGGAATGTTATGTATCATAAAAGCTTATTGAAAAAGCCACTGTGTAAGTGGCTTTATTTTTTAGCTGGTGCGGCAGAAGGGACTTGAACCCCCACCCTGGCAATCAGGACTAGAACCTGAATCTAGCGCGTCTGCCAATTCCGCCACTGCCGCATTGCACTTGTTATATTAGCACAACAGGGTGGCACTGTCAACCTTTTCTTTGAAGTTCTTGCAAGGTTTTCCGTTGGTTTTTTGATGGGGTTTTTGCTTTTGGTTTCCGGCGCTGAGGGACGGATTGCTTATGGATTCTCCCTGTGCAGATCCTTGAGGATTGCGGCGATTTCTGCGGCATATTCCGGCGGCGACATCACCTTTCCCCAGGGACGCCCCGGTGAGAGAAGCATACCATAACCGGAGACGCCGTAGGGTTTGATGATATGAGGAATCTCTGCATCAAGCAGCATATCCTGCAACATCTGAGCTTCTATTTCGCTTTCCACATATCCTACGTCAACCAATGTATTCGACAATGGTGGTGCCTCCTCTCGGTTTTTCTTATATATTCTTACATATGATAACAGCTTCTTCGGCTAACCAATTTGCCTATTGGGGATATCATTTTGGCATCTGCCGGCAACTTGAAATGTTTTATTTTATTTTTTCTTTTTCCTATGGAGTTATGCATAATTTAAAATTTTTACATTAATTTGAAATTGGATAGTTACACCGACATTAAGGCAGATATTCAAAAATGTTCCGATTTTTCGAAAATGATCAACGCTAATAGCTTCAGCCGGCTGTAGTGACACCATTTCTCAAAACTGCCATCTATAGCCAGTTCAAAAAAGAAGGCAGAATCCTTGCCAAAGACTAAAGCCTGCACAAACATGACACTCGGAAACCCGCATGAAATAAAGGTTTTGGCAGCATGCAGAACGAATATTACAGCATAGTTGCAAACTCGACTTTTTTGTATACTATTTTATAATATAATCATTTGATAAACCATATTTTAACCAAAATAAAATTTAAATAAGGATGTGATCTGATTTTGAATATTAAAAAGAAATGGATTGCTATTATCAGTGTTGCTGTTATCCTGATCATTGGCGGTATTTTGGGCTTTCCGCTGTTGCACGCAGCTGAAAGCAATGCAAAAGCAACAGATTACTCATCGGCAGATAACTGGCTGGTTCTTCCTACCTCATCAAATTTGGCTGTCGATGTATTCTATCTGTATCCAACGACATATGCTAAACAAAATGAAAATGATCCGGACATATGTGATATCGACAACAGCCTGATGCGCTCAAACGCACATCTGGCATTCAACCGGCAGGCAACGGCGTTGGATACGGTCGGAAACATTTATGCTCCGTATTACAGACAAGCGGATGCGGCACGTTGTCTTTCCTTGACTGAAGAGGATAAGGACAAACTTTTAAGCGGAATGCCGAAATCGGATGTGATTGCGGCTTTTGATTATTATATCAAAAACTATAATAATGGCCGGCCTTTTATCCTGGCAGGTCATTCACAGGGCTCTAATATGCTGTTATATCTGCTTTCCGAATATATGAAGGAACACCCCGAGGTCTATGAGAGAATGGTGGCGGCCTATGTGATCGGATACCCCGTCACAGAGGACTATTTGGCGCAAAATCCCCATCTAAAGTTTGCTGAAGGAGCCGACGAAACAGGCGTTATCATCTCTTACAACACCCAGGCCCCCACTATTGGTGGAAAGAATCCTGTCATGCTGGACGGCGCGCTGGTTATAAACCCAATCTCGTGGACAAGGAGCAGTACAACTGCTGATGCATCAGAAAACCTGGGGTCTATCATGTTGAATCCGGACGGCTCGGTGGTTCTGGACGAAAAAGGTGAATTCAAGCAGGTTATGGACTTCGCAGATGCCACTGTGGACAGTGAAAGCGGCGTATTGATTTGCAGTACCGTTGACGTGGACACGTGGGCGCCGGGAAATGCGGTTTTTCCGAAAGGCGTGTTTCACAGCTTTGATTATCCGTTTTACTATTATAATATCAGAGAAAACGCGGCTGAGAGAGCCGCAATATTTCTCAGCCATTAACCAAAATTGACTGATTATCTCAGGTACATATAATAACTTTCCTAAGAGAATTTAACGGATAACATTTTGATAACAGTAATTTGGGACTTTTATATTTCGATTAATAAAAAGGAACAGCACTCATTGATGGGCTTTTGCCGCATAGCACAGCTCGAACAATTTTTCTTTATCCCTGGTCATAGCCTTGCACACATAGAGGCAGCTCTGCACGCCGACATAAATCAGTTTTTAGCTACTAACACCCATTGACTTTAACCATATGCAGGCGATGCGTGCCGTCTTCATAGCGGAAGCACAGCAGCCGCAGCTCTCCGTCCTTGTCACAGACTGAAATCATTTCAATAGGTTGCGCTACCATAGTGATCTCCTCCGAGAATAGATGGTATCCTATTATAAAATAGAACATGCGTTCTAGTCAATGGAAGAATTCGCTTGCTCATTTCAGGTACAACAGTATGTACTTATGTGTGTACTGACAATAATAACAACACAAGCATCATAATAGATAGCTGGTGTTTTATTTTATACAAGTGCAATTGTAGGACTTGGCGAAATCCAGTAAGTCACTGGATTTCACACCCAAGTGTCCTGATAGGCTTTCCTCTCACTAACCCAGGATACAGGCAAAACAAAAAACCGTCAACTTTTGTCGACGGTTTTTTCAATGGTGCGAGTGATCATAAGGACAAACTCAGGAATCCGTATAAAATAGAGGTTTCGGTGTATCAGACAAGCTAATATTACAACATTAATGTTCTGACAAACTGAAATTGGTATTTGAAACTAAAACAATTCGATTTCACCACTATAGTTTTCTGCTATTAAAAGCAACGGTCCCTTTGCACCCATTGTAAATGCAATATCGCTGCTTCTAATGGATAAAAGCTCCATGCCTTGCTCAATTTGCAATAATGCCGCTGTCTGAGCCGGCAAGCGGATTGCTCCGGCAGGTGAAATCTCAATCCAGCAGTAGAAACGACCTTTATAAGGAATAAATTCGCCTTCTGTCAATTTGTAATGCAGTAATGCAGGCGTATCTTTTAGTATATTGCCGATTTTAGATGGATACAGCAATCCCTTTCGTGTAATACAAAAGCCGCCTGTACTTTTACTGCCGGTAAAGAGATATACTTTTCCTTCCGATGCAATATTGTACTCTTTTATAGCTTGCGGCGGCAGTTGGATATCAAAGTTATTTCGAATCAGAGATTTACCAAAGATAAATTTACCACCCTTTTCCAGCTGCGGCATAACCTACACCTCATCCAATTCAATTGATCTAATTGCATTATAGCGTATCGAAAAGCAAAAAGAAACATGTGCATTAAAGAGAGATTGCGAAAACAAAACAGGCTAACGAATCGTCAGCCTGTTTTTGCCGTTATGAACTCTAGATTCATGCAAGGTGGTGCCGGAGACCGGACTCGAACCGGTACGGAGGGTAAGCTCCGCGGGATTTTAAGTCCCGTGCGTCTGCCAATTTCGCCACTCCGGCAAAGATGGAGGCGCCACCCGGATTTGAACCGGGGGTAAAGGCTTTGCAGGCCTCTGCCTTACCACTTGGCTATGGCGCCCAACCGCAAAAACATATTACCACAGAAAAACTTTGAATGCAAGCATTGTTTTGGCGGAAAGCATAAAAAAGTTTTGTTCTGGCAGAATAATAATACGATTAGTGGAAAACATTGAAAAAAGGCAATAAAATGATTTTTTAACCTTTTTACTTTTTCAGCTGATCCGTTTTTTAAGATTTACCCACGAATCGGCTGCGGAATTAAAAATGTATGGGAGGTATCCATGAGTACAATGAATATGAAAACCAAAACAGGAATTTTTGAAAAAAACAGTTTAAAAAAATTTTTAGCCATTGCTTTAGGTGTTTTTGTTTTGACGCTTTTTATCGGCGTTTTGGCTAACCAAGAAGCTGAGGCGGCCACCTCTACTCTAACTTGGGGCAGCCAGGGCCAAGCAGTAAAAGATGTGCAGCAAAGATTAAAAAACTGGGGCTATTATACCGGTACGGTGGACGGCGTTTATGGCCGTGATACCTACAGCGCCATTCTTAAATTTCAGAAAAAAAATAACCTTACTGCCGACGGGGTGGTAGGTAACAAGACCTATGAGGCGTTGGGACTGACCAAATACATGTCCACGAAAAGCAGCGGCGCTGTTTCCACCAGCGATGATGCTTATCTTTTGGCCAGAGCCATCTGGGCAGAGTCCGAGGCTGAGCCATATATCGGCAAGGTGGCGGTAGGCGCGGTCTTATTAAACCGCGTGGATTCCTCCTCCTTTCCCAATACCTTAAGCGGCGTCATCTATCAAAGCTATGCCTTGGAATCGGTAAGCAATAGCCGGATCAATAACGCCGGCCCGGACAGTGATTCACTGCGGGCGGCCCATGACGCTTTAAACGGCTGGGATCCCTCTTATGGCTGCCTGTATTTTTGGAACCCCGCCACCGCTACCAGTCCTTGGATATGGTCGCGTACGGTCGTCGTACGATATGGCAACCATGTATTCGGCAAATAAATGACGACCCTGTAAAATTGCGGTTTTATCACATCTCAATGATCGCCAAAAGGAACACACGCCGGGCCATATGGCTAGGTTACACTTGCGGCAAATCTTGGCGGATAGCGGGAGCCGCAACCGCTCATAGCCGCTACAAACGATAGGAACGATTCTATCCTGTGTTCATAGGATAGATGTTCTGATAAGTTAAGGAGGAGAAACAATGTTTAAAAAAGTATTTCCGGTAATTTTAGTGATTGCCTTGGTTGCGGCAATCTTTTGGGGAAGGCAGGAAAGCGTTGCCCACGCCCAGGTCTCAAACCTGGTGGAAAATCAGTATCAAAGCGCCTTTTACGACTTAGCGGCTTCTATGGAAAACCTGTCGGTCTTAACCTCCAAGCTGCAGGTTACTTCATCCCCTGTCAACACCATGAAATTATTATCCGATATCCGCTGGCAGGCTGGCTTTGCGCAGGAGAAGCTGTCAACCCTGCCCTTACAGCACGCAACCCTTACCAAAAGCAATAAATTTTTAAATCAATTAGCCGACTACGCCACAGCTATGACTAATAAACTGGCGGCAGGCCAGACGCTGACAGATGAAGAGAAAAGCAAGCTTAAGGAACTGGGAAAACAGGTCAGTGATGTCAGCAGCGACATCCAGGCGCTGCAAGGACAAATCAGCGAAAAGAATCTGAAATTCTATGATCCAAAGGCAGAAAGCAACAGTGCAAAGGAAATCACAGCGGATTCCGACCCTGTGGGCTACAGCTTCCAAGAGATTAATGAACGCGCCACGGAATATCCTTCCATGATCTATGACGGGCCCTTCTCCGACCATATGGAAAACCGAGAACCCCAGGGCCTAAGCGGCCAAGAAGTGAGCGCCGATGAAGCGTTGGCCAAAGCCAAGGAGTTGCAGGGAATTTTACGCTCCGATACGGATTATACTTTTGCCAAATCCGCAGACGGTGAACTTTTGAAAGATGCTACCATCCCCGTGTACAGCCTGACCGCCACCAATAACAGCAATAAAAAAGCACAGCAAGAAACCATTCAAATCAATATAACGCAAACCGGCGGCCGTCTTGTCATGCTGATGAATACCCGGCATCTCAGCCAGGGTAATTTGACGGAAGAAGAAGCCATGGCCAAAGCGCAGGAATTTTTGAAGCAGGCCGGTTTTGATGCCATGTCCCCCACCTATACCACCAATCAGGACAATTCTTTGACCATTGCCTTTGTGTATATGGAAAACGACATTATCATTTATCCCGACCAGGTAAAGGTCAAAGTAGCCTTGGATAATGGGCAAATCGTCGGTTTCGAGGCGGCGACTTACTTTATGTCTCATCGTGGGAGAAACTTGCCGGCGCCTGCAATAGACGCTTCTGCGGCCCGCAAAGCGGTAACTTCCATCAAGCCGGAGGATGACGCGAGACTGGCTTTGATTCCTACGGATTTCGGCAGCGAGGTTTTGTGTTATGAATTTAAGGGTAAGTTGGACGATCAGGATTATTTGATCTATATCAACGCCGAAACAGGACAGGAACAAGATGTCTTGCAGATCATCAACACCGAAGGCGGCAAGTTTACCATGTAATAAACATGTAATAAAAGTGATAAAAGTAAAAGAATAATTCGCGAAACCGTAACCGGCGCGAAGCGTTTTGAGGGCTTTGCAACTCCGGGATGTCCCGGAATTCAAAACTTTAACCGCACTTTAACCGCTTGTCGGTATTGATTAGGAGCTGTCGCATTAAAAAATGCGGCAGCTCCTATTTTTGATATTAATATTTCTTAATATTTTATAGTTGCCAAATGTTAATTTTTTCCATTAAACTACCGAAAGAATAGATAGAAGAAAAATTTGAAGGAGGCATTGTAAAGTGAAAATTGCATCAGCAGCTTTATCATCTTTATCAGCTTTACCATCTCTAGCGTCCGCATCAGGCGGCATGTCCGCGGGGAGAGCCGGAAAAGGGCGCAGGTCTTGGGGCAGTCTATTGCTTTTGTTCATGCTCATGGCATTCCTATTGCTTGCTACGAGCCTGCCGGCCTTGGCGACGGACGGCGATACCTGGACGACCAAAGCCTCTATGGCAACTGGAAAAGACCTTTTCGCAATTGCGGTGGTAGACGGTAAAATCTATGCGATAGGAGGCCGCGATAGCAGTGGGAATTTCACTAATTCCGTAGAAGAATATGACCCAACTACTAATACCTGGACGACCAAAGCCTCCATGACTACTGCAAGAGGGTGTCCTGGAGTAGCAGTAATCGGTGGGAAGATCTATGCGATAGGAGGATGGGGTTCCGGTTCTCTCAATTCGGTAGAAAAATATGACCCTGCCACCAATACTTGGACTACAATAGCCTCTATGTCAACCTCAAGATATTGGCACAAAGTAATCGTAGTCGGCGGCAAGATCTATGCAATAGGAGGCTTTTATTGTGAAATTGGCCATATAAGTACTTACTTAAATTCCGTAGAAATGTATGATCCTGCTGCCAATACTTGGACAACCAAGGCTTCTATGGCAACGGCAAGAGGGGATCATGAATTAGCAGTAGTCGATGGCAAGATCTACGCGATTGGTGGCGTAAATGGCAATGGTAGCAATTGCTTAAATTCCGTAGAAGAATATAACCCTGCTACAAATACCTGGACCACCAAGGCTACCATGGCAACGGCACGGGGACTTCATGAAGTAACAGTATTGGATGGAAAAATCTATGCAATGGGTGGGATAGGGCCTTCCAGTGTAGCACTCAGTTCGACAGAAGAGTATGACCCTGCCACCGATAGCTGGACTACAATGGCCGCCATGGTAACGGCAAGATATACTCATCAGCAAGCGATCGTGGATGGCAAGATCTATGCAATAGGAGGCACCGATGGTACTAATCGCTTTAATTCGGTAGAAGAATATAATCCTGTCACCAATACTTGGACGACCAAAGCTTCCATGGCGACAGCGAGATCACGTCATGAAACAGTAGTATTCGATGGCAAGATCTATGCGATTGGTGGTTATGATGGTAGTAATTACTTAAATTCCGTGGAAGAATATACCCCGCAAACAGCTCCCGAAGCCCCGGTAAATCTTACCGCTACAGCCGGTGACGCCCAGGCGAGCCTGTCCTGGACGGCGCTAAGCGGTGCCACCAGCTATAATGTTTTAAAAGCCACAACAGCGGGCGGGCCGTATACCGCCATAGCCAGTAATATTACCGAGACGGCCTATACCGACTCCGGCTTAAGCAACGGCACAACCTATTACTATGTAGTAACCGCCGTAAACAGCGCAGGCGAAAGCAGCTATTCCAACGAAGCGTCGGCGACACCGGCGGCTGCAGCCATTACCGGCAGGGCTTTTCTGGTCATCACGTTAATTGACGGAACGGAGAAGGAATACGACCTGACCATGAACGAGGTAAATGCTTTTGTTGCTTGGTACGACGCCAAAGCAGCCGGCACCGGCAAAGCGTATTATATCTTCAATAACAACATGGTGGGTCCCTTCACCAGCCGGCAGGACTACATTGTTTTCGATAAAATCATGAAGTTTGAGATCATGCAGTATCAGTAAAATTTCACATCCCCCTCCCTTAAAATTTGGCACAAAGATCTTGCAGAGGGGATCCAAACAAAAAACAACCCTTGTTAATAACAGGGGTTGTTTTTTTGAAGTGGGCGAAGAGATGCGGACTCGCATCTTCAATCTTGGCAAGGTTGCATCTACCACTGAGTGATATTCCGCATCATGACGCCTTGGGGCGAAATGGAACCGCCGCCAAAAGGGTGATTTGATTCAATCTTTTTTTGATTAAGCGGCAGGCTGTAACAACCCGCCGCTACGCCCTATAATTTAAAAAATCAAGTTCTGATCTTCCTCTGTTTCTTCCAGCAGCCGCATCTGCATCCGGTAGATGCTCATACGCGCCATGGTGGCAAGAGAATCCGTTTCATTTTCATTATCGTCCGCCGCGACGGATGATAAAATATTTTGCAGACACGAAGAAGGAGCGGAAGCGGCCGGTATCAGACCGGCTGAGGTATTGCTGCCGCAATATCCCATGACTTTCTCGACGTAGTTCTGCGTTTCCGCAAAGGGTGGAATACCGTTAAATTTCTTAACGTTGCCGGGTCCCGCATTATAGGCGGCAACGGCAAATGCTACGTTTCCGTCAAATTCACTGAGCATTTGGCTTAAGTATTTGGCGCCGCCCATAATATTCTGCGCGGGGTCATAGGCGTCGCCTACCCCCAGAGCTTCCGCCGTGGCCGGCATGAGCTGCATGATTCCCATGGCACCGCAGCAGGACGTGGCGTCGACATGAAAGCCTGATTCCGCTTTTGCCACGGCCTTCAGAAGGTTGACCGGGACGCCGTACTTGTTGGAAGCAGCTTCAAAGATACCGTCCAAGTCGATAGCCGTCCCCTGCTCCATGCTTTTTAATACGTTGGCAAAATCAACGTTGTCCCTTAACTTTTTAGGTTGCGCGGAATTCGTTGCGATCCTTCCTGTCTCCCCAATGCTGTTAACAGACATCTTCTTTCACCTTATTTCTATTACTGTAAGTCTTTCAGATCGAAAAACCGTCCCGTTGTTATTTAACGGTGGTTTTTGCAGATCCGGTGTTTTTATTATAACACATTTTTTTCACCAAAGGATACCGCAACGATATCAAAAAAACATATTGTTCCGTTCCCGACAGTTTATTTTGAGAAACAGGCTTCTTCCATCATTCTCCATTCCGCATCCCCCGTCCACACGCAACTACGTGAGAGGGATGCGTGGTTCAGAAGCTGATTGGAGATCTTGCAATTGAAATTCTTTTACAAGGCTTTATACCATACATTCATGCTTTCAATGGAGCCGGATATATTGGTATTGTTGACGAGTGTCCCGCTGAATATATAATGGTGTTTGGCAAAAGTGATATTCATACCGTAGGACATGCAACGCGCAATGGTATAGGCCGTCAGCATGCCTCTTTTGATCATCTCGTTTTCCATTTCTGATAATAAAAATGAAGAAAGTCCTTTGGCGCGATGCTCTTCCAGCGTTGCAAAATCCGTCATTTCCACGTTTTGATTGACGATATCCATTTCACATGATGCAATAGCGGCAATGTTCCCCTTATCCTTATCCTTGACTCCAAAATAAACCACATTTTCGTTCATAGTTTGTTTCAGATATTCAGAATCATATATGGGAAAAGGATATGATTGGAAGACCCTTTTATAAATTGCAACCATATCGTCGGTATCTTGTTCTGTGAGAATGCCAAAGCGATAATTACTTGCTAATTGAGGTTTGGTTTGTAATGGCTGTACTTTTTTTGCAAAATCAATGATTTGTTCCGCTTTTTGTATATTCGTTTGCATTTTTCTTAATGAATCAAAATAGTAGGACATAAAATAAACGTCTTCTGTGCCCTTAAAAAAATTCGGAATCAACGCTTCTATGCGATATCCATTGTTTTGAAAACCTTCTTTGGCCCATTGAGGCACTTTGGCAAAAATTTTTGTATAACAATTTTTTTTAGTCAAATCGTGAATTTGGTTGATGATATAGGGATAATCAACTTTTGATAGTTTCATAAGATAGACTCTGTTATTACTTTCGCCATGCTGTATGATTGATTCACCTAATTTTATAATATTGTCTGTCATGAAATCACTCCGATTTTTTTGTATCAAAATTTTCACGCCGGGTTAATCTGATATTATTTTCAGGAACCAATGAAATCGCTTCATCATAGTCTGCCAAGAGTCTGCTGATTCCAACGGCTTTGTTCTCCTGTTTTTCATCGAAATCAAATTGCAGGTTGCAGGTTTCACAGGATCTGTTGCAGGATATTGTCTGATAAGAATCCGGTTCGCGATAAGTTGTAATCACACCTTCGTAATTTCTCAGCACTACTTTATTGTCAGACCATGAAATAAGATAGTTGGGCATTACGGGAATTTTGCCGCCGCCGCCGGGGGCATCAATGACATATGTTGGGATAGCGAAGCCGCTTGTATGCCCTCTCAGGCTTTCAATAATTTCTATGCCTTTGCCAACAGATGTTCTGAAGTGCGTTAGCCCCTCCGACAGGTCACATTGATAAAGATAGTATGGCCGCACTCTGTTTTTTACAAGCATTTGTACTAATTTTTTCATGATGATGGGGCAGTCGTTGACTCCGGCAAGCAATACGGACTGGTTTCCCAGAGGAATCCCCGCATCGGCTAGTTTTTGCAATGCTCTCTTAGAAGAAGCCGTTATTTCGTAAGGATGATTAAAATGCGTATTGAGCCAGAGAGGATGATGTTTTTTCAACATATTTACCAGGTCGTCGGTAATCCGGTAAGGGAGCACCACAGGCATGCGACTTCCAATTCTGATCACTTCAACGTGTTTTATTTTTCTCAATTCCGTTAAGATCCAATCTAAAAATTCGTCGGACAGCATAAACGGATCACCGCCGGACAGCAAAACATCCCTGACGCGAGGTGTGTTTTTAATATAATTGATTGCTTTTAAAATAGACTTCTTACTAGGAATATAATCGATATCGCCTACTTTTCTTTTTCTGGTACAATGCCTGCAATACATAGAGCAAATATTGCTTACATGGAGAAGAACCCGATCGGGATATCTGTGAACAAGACCGGGAACCGGGCTGTCCTTATCCTCCGCAAGAGGATCCGTCATTTCGTGTTTTTTGATGATGAGCTCCCTTGGATTTGGAAAAGATTGTTTATAGATCGGATCGTTTTTGTAATCATCCGCGTCGATCAAAGACAGGTAATACGGAGTAATGGAGAGAGGAAACTTTTTCAGAGTTTTCTCTAATTCTTCTTTTTCTTCCGGATCAATATTAATACCAAGCAGTTTTTCAAAAGTAGTGATATCTTTTATGCTGTGCTTGATCTGCCACTTCCAGTCCGTCCATTGCTCATCCAGAACATGTAAATTAATTTTTCCAGAAAATTGTTTATCATACATCAACATCACGCTCCTTTCTGCTATTTCAATTTAATCTGCCATTGACTATAAAAAAAATTTGAGTTTCATCAACTCAAATATAGCCGTTTTCTATATTTTTCAAAACCGTTAAGCTCAAATCACAATATTACGTTAACATATTTCCAATTAATTGTCAAATTTTATACCTGTATTCAGCACCCTCACACAATCACAAAAATTTTACCGCCCGTGAAACGGATAGTTCTTTGCCGGAAATATTTATGTTTTCGACAGGTTAAAACCTGAAAAGAAAAGCAGACTTCCATTTTAAAGGAAAGTCTGCTTTTTGTGAAAACCGTGGAAAAAAAATTTCTCGAACCCCCCGTAAAAAATGGCGATCCGTTAAAAAATCAAGCAGCAGTTTTACCTCTGAGGATAAAACTGTAGACCCTAATAAAGACTTTTAATATTATATCAGGAAAATCTAATATAAGCAACTCACGGCCTTATCCAAAATTATTGGTAGTTGTTCAGCAGTTATGCCGAAGGAGAACCTGTTGACATTTTTTTGCAAACTATATATGCTTGTGGTGTCGAATGCAGAGAGGCGCTTTGTATTCGGTGAGCCTCGATCCTGGCTCTGCGGATTATAATAATGTGCAAAGACACAAGTTGTTCCGGCGCAAAACTGCCCTCGTCAATTCGGCGGGGGTGTTTTGTTTTATTGCGCTTATAAAAAGCTCCCAGAGATTTTCCATTCGAGGTCGCATACCGGGCGGAAAGTTTTGCGGTGGTTTCAGCTTCTCAAACCACAATACACGAGGTGAAGGATCAGGTGAATGGTGATTGATGAAACTGAGCGGAGGCGGATCGTCATCTGCTTTGCGTTTAGCCTGCCGGTTGCACCCTCTCCATGGGGAGACCGCGGTAGATAAGCTGCCCGTTCTGCTGGGCATATCAACTCCTTGGCGGAGCGGTTCACACGCTGGCACAAACGGCGCACACGCCGTTTCAACGGTTGCTGTAGTGTCTACGCCCGTATTGGACGATATATCGCTTACAGGGGTAATATCGGGTTCAGTGTTTTCAGCAGGACTTTCTTCATTATATAAAATATCAAAGGCATTTTCCTGAATGGCTTTCATGAGGGCCAGCTTGGAAAGATTCTGTGCTGCCGCAAGGTCAATATAAAAAGAGCGCTGCTCATCGCTTTCGCAGCACTCCAGTATAACGGCGTTTTGCGTCCAGCTCAGAGACTGCGCTTTTTCCATGAGAGCCGGTTCGTTTGCGTAGGTGCGGTAAAAGTCACGCATCCTGCGGAGATTGCGAAGGGAGAAGCCTTTCAGCAATGGGAACCGGATGGCGAGGGTTTCGGCCAAGTGAGCGACAAAGGCTTTTTCCCCCTGGCGGCAGATGCATCGGCCGATCAGGGTATAAAGCTCCATCAGAGATTGGTTGGATGGCTTGTCATAGCTTTCGTAGCAAGCGATTATGGCAGATGCGATCTGTTCCATATAGAGGGGACTATCATTTTTCAGTGATTTCATGGGCTTCTCCTTTCCGGCTCGTTGTAAGCCTGTTTTTATGTACCCGGCAGAATCAGCTCTGCCGGTGATATTTTAAGAGGGTATCAGTAGCTTTGCTCCATTTCAAAGCCGCAGTCCTGCTCCTGGGCATCTTCGACAAAGGTGATGTTGACATATTCTCCGATGATGCAAAGCGCGTTGTCATAGCTGCCGCTGGCGGTGATCCGCTCCCGCATTTCTTTTGCCTGATCCCCAAGTCCGTTTTCCTTCAATGTTCGGGTGGCGATGCCCATCAGATTGAAAATATTGCCGTCCTGCCCGATGAGGGCGCAATCGGGTTTTTCCTTTTGAACAGGCGGCCCGTTCATATCGACACCCAGCCGGTTGGGGAGATAATCACTCAGCCAGGTGCCGCCAAAGGTTGCATGGCTCTGCAGCCGCCACATGGCGAGCTTTCCTATGTCCAGATCCATATTTTCCATTGACAACAGCAGATTGGTACAGCCGTTATGCTCAAAGACGGAAACATCTTTGAACGTATCGCCGTTTTGCAGGATGCCCTCCTGAGTCAGCAGTTCATTGATGCCCTTTACCCATTCCGAGAGGTCACCGCCACAGCCCTGGATAACAAGCCCCTCACGGTCTGTCATGGTACGGAGTTCGTCTGTTGTAATATGCTTCATATCGTTCCTCCATTCGTTTCCTGTAGTTTGAAAAGTTATAAGTGGGAGTAATGCGGGACTAATTCATAGCCGGACCGTTTTGCTGATTTGAATTGGGATCATCCGCCTGCTGGCCGTCCTTTTCCATTTCCGGCTGTTCCGGAGAGCAATGGTTCAGAAGATCCTGCACCCTCCACGGGACATTGTCGAAATCCACATGAATATCCCCCTCGACAGGGACGGTGTACCAGTATTCGTAAGGAATATATACGGTTGACAGGTACTTGGACTCTGCGGCCGAGATATGTTCGCCTCCTTGTTCAATGACGCCCTTGGGCGTCAAAAAGAAGGTTCCCCAATGCTCGCCGGAGGACTCCAGATCAAGGGTTACGATGCCCAACCCGATATGGCCGGTGCTGCGGCCTCGAATGACAGCGGGAAGATCAACGATTTCATAGGTGTAGTCGTCGAAATATTCCGTGCCGTATACGTCAATGCAAAGGTCATGCATCCGTTTCAGTATCTCTTTGGCATAGCTGAAATCATCCGAATTGCAGGAGTGGTCCAGCTTTGCGAACTCCACTGTCGGAAGCATAGCGTTCAGGCGGTCTATATAGACCGCCCGCAAATCTTTTTCTTCCATTCTATTTCACCCTCATTCCATTTTCATGCCGAACTGCTCGGATTCACTTTCCTGCAGTTCGGTTTGTTCCGGGCGCGAGATCACGGAAAAGCTGTCCTCGCCTGGAATGACGCCGAGAGTGCGCCCATTGTCAAATGTACAGTGAAGCGTTCCAATGTCATCCACAACATTCACCGTTCCCTCCGTACCGGGCAGAATGGGGGCATAGGGGTCATCCATTCCAATCAAACGGATGCGGGTTCCCTGCGGGTATTGCTCCTTGATACGTTGTACCTGCTTGTGGTCCATAAACATCACGATTCCTCCTATCAGGCCATCTCATGGCCCTGTTTTGATTGGCTGCCGTCCGCAGCCTTGATAGCCTCATATTCGGCTATCAGCTTTTCAGGCTCTTTGTATTCATGGGTGAACACGGGTCGGCCCAGCACTTTCTCCACCGCTTCCTGATAAAGCTCCAGAGGCATGCAAAGCCGATCTTCATATAATTGAAACTCCACAATTTCCTGTGGGGATTTCCCCTCGTACCAGAGGCTTTCAGTCTTGGCAATCGCTTCTCTCGGCGTCATACTCTTTTCCTCCATATGTTTCCTCATTGTATTTCCACCATCTGCTCCCATTGCAGAATGAATCGTCCCTCAATAGTGCGGTTGTCATGGTGGTGCCCGAAAAACCAATAGTCGAAGCTGCACCGGCGTTTGACCGTTTCCAAGAAGCCGGTCAGACGGTCCGGCTTGTAGGGATGGCATACCTGTGCCGCAATGCTGTCGGGACCGCAGTGGGTCAGGATGCAGTCCACATGCCAGCCGGCGTTCTCCAGATTCTTCAGGGCCGTTTCGTATTCCTCATCGCAGGGCAGTTCCTCTTTCCACCATGAAATATGGTTGATACGGTACAGCGCTTTGTGTCTGTCCAGTACCTGCTTGCGATATGTTCTCTTACATGAAGGGCTCTATCAAGTGCCAAAAACTCAGAGGACATAATTACAACAGTTCAAGGAGATATACCCTGCGTGTGATTGAACATCTGCAAGGCAGAACGAGCTGGACTATGCGGGATTACTATCGGCTGGGGAAGCTGATGCACTATCTCGCAGACGCTTTCACCTATCCCCACAACGAAAGCTATCCAGGCACGCTGTGGGAACACCGTGTCTACGAGTCACATCTGCACCCGCACCTTGTTGCCGAACTGCGCCGGTGGGCGCAAGTAAGTGTGGGAGAAAAACCCAAAGATGCCGGCACCTTTATTGCCGGACTTCACGAAGAATACACCGGGCTGCCTGGAAACTATCACAATGACGCTATGTTCATCATTCAGGCGACAAGCCGTGTTATGAGGGCTTTGGCACCGGCGCCGGCAATTGTCTATAAGGAAGGAGTTGCGCTTTATGAAAATCCTGATTACAACAGATTGGTATGCCCCGACCGTGAATGGGGTTGTGACCTCGGTATTGAATCTGCGGAGAGAGCTTATCCGGCGCAGACATGAGGTTCGTGTCCTGACCCTGTCGCAGACCCTCCACTCCTATGAATCGGATGGGGTAACCTATATCGGTTCGGTGGGCGCGGGGAAAATCTATCCCGGCGCCAGAATTAAGGCGGCCCTCTCCAGTGGTTTTGTGCAGCGGATTTTGGATTGGAAGCCGGACATCATCCACTCTCAGTGTGAGTTTTCCACCTTCCTGATGGCCCGTCGGATCGCCAAGAGATTGTCCATCCCCATTGTCCACACCTATCACACGGTCTACGAGGACTACACCCACTATTTCATGTCCAACAAAAAATGGGGGCGGCAAATGACCTCTACACTATCACGCTGGGTGATTGAGCAGTGCGCCTCCGTCATCGCTCCCACGGAAAAGGTGCGAGCTGTTTTAAGCAGTTATGGAATTGACAGGCCCATTCATGTGGTACCCACCGGCATCGACCTTGATCGGTTCACAGCAGAAACCTCGGAAGAAAAGAAGTTTGACATCAGGAAGCGGCTTGACATTCCGGATGAAAACCGCATTCTGCTCTATATCGGCCGTCTTGCTAAGGAGAAGAATCTGGAGGAGCTGCTGGGGTACTACGCAAAGCAGGACACACGGACGCTTACCTTCCTGATTGTCGGGGATGGGCCTTACCGCGATACACTGGAGAAAATGGCGTTGGATCTCGGCATCGGGGATTCGGTACGCTTTGCCGGTATGATTCCTCCGGAGCAAATTGGCGACTTCTACCACATGGGAGACCTGTTTGTCAGTGCCTCCGTCAGCGAGACCCAAGGACTCACCTACATTGAAGCCCTCGCATCGGGGCTGCCGGCACTCTGCCGCAGGGATGCCTGTCTGGACGGAGTCATTCTGGATGGCTACAACGGTTGGCAATATGAAACGGAACGGGAATACCTGGCGGATATGAGACTCCTGCTTAGCGATGCAGTCATACAAAAAATCATGCGCAAGAATGCGGCCAAATTCGCACAGCAAGCCTTTTCCGCCGCCGCATTCGCGGAAAGAGCGGAGAAAGTCTACTTTGAAACCCTTGGAGAAGCGAACATTGAAGAGAGAGCGGTCTGTTCAGAGGTGATCCCATGTCGATAAACATTGCGAAAAGAACCATCCAGATTTGTTCTATCCTCAGTTTAGTCGGCTGTATGATATTTGCCGTTTATGCCTTTCATCAGCACCTATTTACTTCTCAGGAGGCTTTGCAGACGTATATCTCAGGCTTTGGGCGGATGGGTGCGCTGGTTTTCATCGTGTTTCAAGTGGTCCAGGTGGTGATTCCTCTCCTGCCGGGCGGACTCGGCTGTTTGGCAGGGGTGCTGCTGTTTGGGCCATGGGCAGGCTTTCTTTACAATTACATTGGAATCTGCATCGGCTCCATCCTGGCTTTCATCATTTCCAGAAACTTTGGCAAGTCCGTACTGTATGCCATGTTCAGCGACAAGATGATCGCAAAGTATGAAGCCTGGACGGGAAGCGAGAGCAAATTTGCCCGGTGGTTTGCCATCGCCATCTTTTTCCCTGTGGCGCCGGATGATTTCCTATGCTATCTGGCGGGCACCACGGGGATCAGTTGGCGGAAATTTACCGCTATCATTCTGATGGGAAAGCCCGCCTCCATCGCTCTGTATAGCTTGGGGCTGAATGTAGTTTTTAAACAGATTGCAGCGTTGGTGCATTGAAAGGAGGAGAATCTATGAGCATTACCCTATACTCCGGCTGTCTGTCACTGGTACGCAAAAGCGGCGTTGGACAAGCCATCCTGCACCAGAGGGATATGCTGGAGCGCATCGGCATTGAGGCCACGAACAAATGGACGGAGACCTCGTCTGCCGTACATATCAACACGGTGTTTCCTGACTCCCCGGTGGCGGCATGGTTTGCGAGGCTGCGGCACAGGAAGGTCGTCTATTACGGCCATTCCACGATGGAGGATTTCCGCAATTCCTTCAAGGGTTCCAATCTGTTTGCCCCGCTGTTTAAGCGCTGGATTATCCACTGCTACGAGCTGGGCGACCTCGTGATTACGCCCACCCCTTATTCCAAGCGGGTGCTGGAGAGCTATGGAGTCAAAAGGCCAATCTATGCCCTTTCCAACGGTGTAGATACCGACTTTTTTGCCCCCAGCCTGGAGCGCCGTACCGCCTTCCGAAACAAATACGGACTCAGCCCAGCAGAAAAAGCGGTCATTTCCGTGGGACATTATATCGAGCGCAAGGGTCTGTTGGATTTTGTGGAGCTGGCCCGCGCTCTGCCGCAGGTGCGCTTTTTCTGGTTTGGGTATACCAATCTGAATCTTGTACCAAAGCGCATCCGCACCGCCATCCAAAACGCTCCGAAAAATCTCAGCTTTCCCGGCTATGTGGAACGGGAGGAGCTGCGGGACGCCTATTGCGGCTGCGATCTGTTTGCCTTCCTCTCCAACGAGGAAACGGAGGGAATCGTGGTGCTCGAAGCGCTCGCCTGCGGCATCCCCGCCTTGGTACGGGATATTCCGGTCTATAACGGCTGGCTGGCCGATGGGCAGAGCGTCCACAAGGCAAGCTCTCTCGCCGGGTTTGCGGAAAAAACAGCCGCCATCCTGACAGGCGCCTTACCTGACCTCACCGCTTCGGGCCTGCGGGTTGCAAGGGAGCGCAGTTTGGACGCCGTTGGCGAAAAGCTTGCCCGAATCTATCAAAAAGAAAACATTTTATCCGCAGTTTATCTTCAGGAAAACAGCAGTTTAGCAGCCGCTGATACAATGAACACATCAACCTGTAAGGAGGGGTCAACATGACTAAATTGCAAACGAAAATTATGAGCATGGATTTCAAAAAGACCGCAAAACACTTCATCCTGCTGTCGCTTGTCATCGTCCTTTTGGGCGGTATTCTGACCGGATTCCTATTCCGCACACAAATCAGTGAGGCCGTCACCTGGCATCAAACCTATGAAAGTAACCGGGGCAGCGAAGACGTCCGTTATGATGGAGAGCATGATTACGGAGATCGTGAACGGGAGCACGAACGCGAATATGAAGGACCCGATTTCTTCGAGTCCGGACAATTTACACAGCCCACAGTGGTCGCCGTCGCGACCTTCATTACCTACGTGAGCCTCTGCGGATTGCTGGCGCTTGCCTACTGGCTGCTGATTATGGCTTGGCTCTATCAGGCGGCGTCGAAGGCGGACATGAATCGGACGCTTTGGACGATTCTGGGTCTGTTCTTTAACCTTGCGGCGGTCATTGGGTTCCTGATTGCGCGCAGCCAGCAAACGGTCTGCCCAAGCTGTGGGGTCTACCAGAAATCCGGCGCCTTCTGCCGCGTCTGCGGAGCATCTCTGCAAATGAAGTGTGGAGAGTGCGGCACGGTGGTGGATGGAAAAGCTGCCTACTGTCCTCACTGTGGAAAGCCGCTGAAAGACAAAACCAAATAAAAGCGCATCGTTTGACCAAAAGCGGGGCTGCATCGGCCAAACCCTTGGGGCCATGCAGCCCCCATATTATGAAGGAGGGAAACCCTATGATACAAACTAAACATCTTGAAAAAACCTACCGAAACGGCTTCCGGGCGGTAAAGGATTTGAGTCTGCATGTGGAAAAAGGCGATATTTTCGGCTTTCTCGGTCCCAACGGCGCCGGAAAAACCACCACCATCCGTATGCTGGACGGACTGCTGACTCCCACACGGGGAAAAGTTTTAATCGGCGGCATGGAGGTGGACGGCCACGCCTCTGAAATCCGAAGGATGATCGGCGTTGTGCCGGAATCTCACGGCTATTACTACTGGATGACGGCCAAGGAATACCTGCAATACTTTTACGCGCTGTTCAATCACGGCGGCTCTGACGAGAAGTATTTGAGAGCACTTTTGGCCAAGGTCGGCCTTGCCGACAAAGCGGATGTCCCTGTCGGGCAGTTTTCCCGCGGGATGAAGCAGCGGCTGGGGATTGCCAAGGCTCTGGTGAACCGCCCGCAAATCATTTTCCTCGATGAGCCGACATTGGGCCTTGATCCGCGGGGCCAGCGGGAAATCCAGCAGCTCCTGTTCGATATCAACAAGAGTGACGGTATCACCATCTTTATCACCTCTCATATGCTCAAAGACATTGAGGTGCTTTGCAACAAGGTTTGCATTATCAAGGACGGCTCTCTGGTGGAACAGGGCAGCATCCGCGAGCTGCAGGAAAAGTACCGGGATGGCTACTCCATGCTCTTGCAGACCAGCGACAACGAAGCCGCAGAAGGTCTGATCCGCAAGCTCAAAAAGGTCGCGCGGGTTGCCGGAGAGGATGGGCAGCTTCTCATTGAGTGCGAGTCCGGCCTTTCCGATGATGAGGTACTGTCAGTCAAGCACGAGCTGGTGACGGCGATCCTTTCCAACGGTCTGGATATCCGTGAAATGACCCATAAAACACTCAGCATGGAAGACATTTTCTTCAAAGTCACCGACGCCGAAAAGGAGGGTATCGCATGAATCAGTCCATGGTAAAAAAGGAGCTGCGGGAAAGCCTTTACGAAAGCAAAGGACTTTGGATGATTGCAGCGGTTTCCGTGATTCTCACGGCGCTTTGCGTCCTCGCCACTACGATCCGTGAGGCTTCCGCTTTCTCACAGACCGACGTTCTTCAATACGCTATCAAGGCTGTTTTATTTCTGACACTGATGGTCTGCATGGTGCTTGGCGCCTCTTCCTTCGTAGCCGAGCGGGAGGAAAACACCTTAGAGAGTCTTTTGCTTACACCAATTTCAAAGCTGCAACTCACCCTGTCAAAATATGTGGGCTCACTGCTCATAGGCTTTGTGCTGCTGCTGGTGTCCGTACCCTATATCCTCGCCATCAGCGCCGGCTCCGGTCTGACGGCCAGCGCCCTGTTTATCACCTTTTTCTGCGGGCTTCTCACTCTGCTGGCCTTTACGGGCATTGCCGTCATGCTCTCCGTCCTTTTGGAAAGCACCAAGGCGTCTATTTTGACCTCTGTCCTGATCCTGCTCGTTTTAACCTTTCCCGCATTTTTGAAAGGGATTTTGAAGCTTTCGGCCGTTGGCAGGTTCTTCCTGAGCATTGACCCCATCGCCTGCTGCTTTAATCTGATGGAGAAGATGCTTGTGGATCAGGTTTCTGTTTTCTCTCTGATGCAGTATGTGTTGCCGCTTCTTGTGTTTGCCGCCATTGGCATTGCACTTTTGGTTTGGGGCAGCGGTAAAGTTTCCCTGAAAGGAGAGAAATAAGATGAAGAAAATCATTTCTATGTTTGCGGCGGTATTGCTCTTTGTCTGCTCCGCGGTGCCCGCTTTTGCAGCGCAGGCTCCGGGGGAGGTCAGCGTTGTGATCAACTCACCCACCGCCGTGGAGGATAAACCTGTTTATGAGAATAATCTCGATATCACCGTGACCAACACGACAGACCATACCTTGAACAACCTTGTTTGCTACCTTTCCATTGTGGATGTGGACAGGGGGTTCAGTTACAATGTAGACGAGTTCGGTCCCAACGCATACCAGACTCACTCCATTACTTCTCTGGCGGCCGGCGAATCCGCATCGGTTGTAATTCCGGTAAAGGTGACCTATGTCGGGCAGTTCAAGTTTCTAATTTCTGTCGTCAACCCGGACACGGGAGCCACCTCCACCTCAAATGCCCTTTCGGTCCATATGATTGCCACCTCTCACCTGAACAACACCTTGGTATTGGCAGTGTCCATCACTGTCTCGCTCGTTATCATTGTGGGTGTCTTTCTTCTCATGAACCGCCGAAAACAACTCGGAAAGCAAAAATAAAGGATGTGACCCCGGATGCAAGCCATTGATTTTTCTATTCTCAACTTTATATATGACCATTTTCGGACAGCATGGCTGGATGTGTTGATGCCCTTTGTCACAGCGCTGGGTAATTCGGGCGCCATCTGGATTGTCCTGGCAATCGGTCTGCTCATCACCAAAAAGTACAGAAAGGTCGGAATTGCCCTGTGCTGCGCGCTGGCTCTTGACGTCGTCATCTGTAACGGTATTTTGAAGCCCTTTGTCGCCCGGATTCGTCCCTGCGACATCAACACAGCAGTGGAATTGCTCATCCCGCGCCCCGATGATTTTTCCTTCCCATCCGGGCATACAGCGGCATCCTTCGCTGCGGCATCCGCACTCTGGTTCAGCCGCCAAAAGATAAAGCTTTGGATACCCGCATTGATTCTCGCGGTACTGATCGCTTTCTCCCGGCTCTATCTCTATGTGCATTTCCCCTCCGATGTGGTGGCCGGTGTCCTGCTTGGCTGCGTGTTCGGATTTATCGGATACAAGCTGGCGGATATGATCGAGGGCATATGGCAGCGGCGCCGTTCATGACGAGCCGTTCCGTTCTCCAGTGCGCCCCATAACGCAAAAAAGCACTTGATGGGCGCGGTTTGTTCCGCGGACATCAAGTGCTTTTTTCACTGCTTTTTCTGCTTCATCCGAGGCATGCACACCTGCCGGACTGACAGGATCAGGGAGCTGATACAGAAGAAAATGAGGATTTTGGAGGATACGAAATTCGTAGTGAAGTCCATCATGGGATTGTACCAATCAAGGACTGAAAAGGTCAGAAACGCAAGGGACATTACAATACACAAATGCGATAAGAGCTTAAAAAACTTCATGGTCAGTCATCCTTTCTGTCAAGCGCTCGGTTCACAAATACAAATGCAATCCGAAATGATTTTTTCGGGCTTATAGGGCCGATTTACTACAGCGTTATCCAATGTCATAAAGGTGGTGTGGCCGCCGTCCAAATTGTAGGCCGCCGTGCAACCGAGGCCTTCAAATATAGCCGCAAGCTCCGGCAGCTTCATTCCTCTGGAATATCCGGCCTGCCTGCCATCCACAGCTACGAAACAATAATGTCCCGGCTCATAATAACCGATGGCGCTACGCGGGTGACTTTTGCGAATATAGTCCCAAGTATTGAACTCTGTCTGCGCCTTTCCGTTGTCATCCAGCAGCTTGGGTCCAAATACCCATGTTTGAATGGCACCATCGTCAAGGGCATGCTGCGCATTAAATTTCTCAGGGCTGCTGGTAACCATTCTTCCGTCATTGTAGAGTACACAGATATCTGCGGTGGTGGGGTTTGAGCGATAAACGGTGCCGTTGCGGACCAAGAGGCCATTGAGGTGCTTCAGGTTAAAGCGGTAGGAATCGCCGTTTATCGCAAGCACAGCTCCAACCTCCGCACTCATATCTGACAGGGATTGCTTGTATTTCCCATAAGTATCATACGCAAAGTGCGTTTGAAAGCTGCTGATATCCGCCATATACACATCGGCAATGTAATAGGTTACGGTGTTATCTCCGCTGCCCATCGTATGCTGTGTGATATCCACGGACAAATTGGGACTTGAATAGGTGGTGGCGGTCGACACAACCTCCGATGTAAAATGATCAGCAAATTTTGTTTTCCAATCCGCCGCGTCGGAAGGGGAGTCTGCCGCCGGAGCGCTTGTATCCGGATGATTTGGCACTTTGGAAGTCGCCCCTTTTTCTGTCGAGGATATGGACAGGTGCAGTTTCTGGCTATTCGGATTTACCGACGCCATAACGGGACTGTCCGGGTAAGCCGCGGGGAGCTCATATACCGTATAGTAAACGAGGAAAACCAGAAGAGCCGTGGCCAGGATATCCAAAAACAGCGACAAAACCACGGGGAGCCGACGACGTTCCTTTGCGATATCAGGCATGTTTGACCACCTCTTTTTGATCGTAATGGGAACCTTCCGGTTTGAAAATAACCAGAGATTGCACGGTGAAACTGAGGATAAACAAAATGAGCTCCGTCAAGAGCTTTGCAACATGCGGAGGCAATCCCAATATCCCGTCTAAGAGAGAAAGCACCACACTGTTTGCGAAAAGGATTCCGATAGCAAGCAACACATAATGGGAGAATGTATGGGACGCGCTTTTCCTTTTGGAAAATACCATATGTTTATTGATTGTATAGTTGACCGATCCGCTGACGATGCGTGCGGTGATGTTGCTGAAAATCAGATGGTACGGAAGCGCCGCAGTGAGAGGAACCAGCAGCAAAAACGAAGCATAATCGACCGCAAAACCAATCAGTGAGGAGGAGGCAAACTTTATGATCTCCCTATAAATACGCAAAGAGTCCTTGACCGCATTAAAATGTGAAGATGTGTTCTTCTGGTCCAGGTAGACGGTTTTAATCGGCACCTCCAGAAGGGGGACTCCTTGCTTACCGCAATACAACAGCATGTTCATTTCATATTCATAACGCTCACCCGGGATATCAAGCATAAAATCAAAAAGACCACAGCCAAAAGCTCGCAGCCCGGTTTGTGTATCTGTGACCTTTGTTTTGCTGACCGCCGAGAAAACTGCGCGGGTGATCCGATTTCCGTACCTTGATCGTGCGGGGACGCTTTCATCGAACTGCCGGACGCCCAAGACCAGAGCGTTGGGATGAGCAGCCGCCGTTTCCACGACACGCTCCATATCCTTCGGCAAGTGCTGCCCATCCGCATCCATCGTAACAACGAGTCCTGCATCAGGTACACAATCCCGCAGATATTGAAACGCGGTTTTGAGCGCCGCACCCTTGCCGCGATTGACGCCGTGATGCATGATGGTTGCTTTTTTGTTCAGGACTTCCCACATCTCATCATATTTCGGGTCGCTTCCGTCGTCCACAATCAGCACCTCGTAGCCGACGGCGGTGACATCATATACAAGCTGTTTTAGTTGATCAGTCGGTTGGTAAACTGGAATCACTACATAGCGGCTCTGTTCCAGCAGATATTTTGAGTAATCTTCTTTCATTGCAATGGCCTCCTTTTGCACTGTTTTCTTCAGTATGAACGTGCAAAATGAGACGGCCATGAAGGGAATATTAGATTTTCTCATGTTGGCTCAAAAAGCAGGAGGGCCTTTTAGAAAGACCCTCCTGCCAGTCCAAGAATGATGTGTTATACGAGCGAGGCAATATCCGCTGGCTTAATCGTCGTGCTCGGAATCCGATTCCTGAATAAGCGCGCCGCTGCCGGCGTCCACATGGACTTCCAGCACTTTGCCGGACGCATCCTTGCCCTTCAGCTCATAAACAATTACGCCGTTTTCATCGCCCAGCTCGTCCACAACAAAGGTATAGCCCGGATTTGCGTTTTGAGCGATTTGGATGGCTTCCTGTTCGGTCACAGTCGCTTTTGCGGCGAGAGCGGCGTTTTCGGCGGCCTCCTTCCCTTGGTCTTGCACCTCGTTTTGGGACTCGGCGCCCTCCGGCTGCTCCACATCTTTGTCCAGCTTGGTGCCATTCACTTGGCCTGTGTCACCGGTGGCCGTGGCGATGGTGTCTTTCGTCGGGTTGTCGGTCGTTGCTGATGCAGAGGTGGGTTGGGCCATTACCGCCACCGGGTTCGCCTGCTGCTGCGGATTGCTGCTCTTGCTGGTTGTACTTGCGGCAAAAGCCGTGGTACCAAGCGCTGTGGTTGCCGTAAGCACGAGCGCCAAGGCTCCAAAGAGTAACCCACTCCGTTTCGATGTTTTCATAGATTTTTACCTCCGATTTTGATTTAGATGACACACTACGGTATTCATCTATGTGTGCAGTATCGCACCCGCAAATGAGACAGCGGTGAAAAGAAAATGAGGGTTTTCTCATAAAAGGTAGCTACATTTAAGCCCGTACTTTCTCATTTGATTTTCATGTTGATGGAATAGTATAAAAGAAAAGGAGAACTATCATGAGGATATTAATTATTGAAGACGATGCCGCGCTGCATCGAATTATTTCTAAACGGTTAAAAGAAGCCGGACATTCGGTGGACGGCTGCTTTGATGGTGAGGATGGGCTGGCCTATGCAGAGTCCATGCAATATGATTGCGTCATCCTCGATCTGATGCTGCCCAAAAAGGATGGGATTTCAGTATTGCGGGAACTGCGGGGCAAGGGCAACGCTTCACCGGTGCTGATTCTGACCGCCAAGGACTCCATCACTGATCGGGTGACCGGGTTGGATGCCGGCGCGGACGATTATTTAATCAAGCCCTTTTCCTTTGAAGAGCTGTCGGCGCGCATTCGAGCCCTGCTCCGGCGTGGCAGCGACACGAAAGAAACAGTATTGAGACTATCGGATCTAACGATGAACACCGCCACCCATGCGGTTCATAGAGCCGACCAACCCATTCAGCTCACGTCAAAGGAATATGCGCTTCTGGAGTATCTGCTGCGCAATCAGGGGCACATCCAGACCCGTTCACAAATCGCAGACCATGTATGGAACTATGATTTTGATTATGACTCCAATGTCGTGGACGTCTATATCCGTTATCTGCGCAACAAGGTCGATAAAGGCTTTTCCCCCAAGCTGATTCACACGATTCGAGGGTTCGGATATGTTATGAGGGAAGAAAATGAGTAAACTTAAAATCCGCACCAAAATCATCCTTTGGTATTCCGCATTTTCTATCGTACTCCTGGGCGTTCTGCTGCCGGTGGTATATGGCACGATATCGAATTCCCTTTATCAAAGTCTGCGCTCAGAGCTCCATGTCGCCATTTCCCGAATGGTTTCATCCCTGGAGGTGGACGACAACGAACTGGCCGTGGACTTTGACCTGGATATAGAAAACGGTATTTTAGTCTGTATGACCGATGAGAATAAAAATATCGTGTTCGCCTCCCGAAACGGCAAATGGCTGTCCAATGTTCCGGATACCGATGGGGACAATGCGATGGTCACACACAACGGGGCGGAGTGGATGGTCATAGGGCAGGAGTATCACGCGGATGGGCTGGACCTGAAGCTGTTTGTAGGCAGTTCCACTGCTTCGGTGGCGCACTCCCTGGGAAATCTCCGAATTCTGCTGCTTGCACTCGTCCCCCTCTATCTTGGCCTTTCTGCCCTTGGAGCGTATTTTATTGCCCGCCGCACACTGAGTCCCATTGCGGAGATTACCGAAACGGCCCGCTCCATTGGAGAAGGGGACCTGTCCCACAGAATTGAGGGCATTGTATCAGAGGATGAAGTGGGTGAGCTGGCTGCGGCCTTCAATGCCATGCTTGATAAGGTGGAGGCCTCTTTTTGCCGGGAACGGCAGTTTTCTTCCGACGCCTCCCACGAGCTGCGTATGCCGGTCGCCATCATCTCCGCATGCACGGAAGACGCATTGAATGGGGATCAAAGCCCTGAAACAACTGAAAATCTAATGACCATCCAGCGGGAGGGCACCCGCATGAACCACATCATCTCTCAGTTATTAATGCTCACCCGCGGATATGAGGGCCGTTACTATGTCGAAAAGGAGTGGATCACACTCCGGGATATGCTCGATTCCATCATAGATGAGCTGTCTGACATGGCGACGGAGGCAAACATAAGGCTGGAAAATGATGTTGCCGGGGACACGCGGATTTACGCCGATCAGAGCCTCATAACACAGCTCTTTGTGAATATCATTGGGAACGGTATCAAGTATGGCAAGGCTGGCGGCATGGTAATTGTATCGGCAGAAGGCTGCAAAGAAAGGACGGAGATCCTTGTTTCTGACGATGGCATCGGAATGAGTGCGGAGGATATCCCCCACATTTTTGAACGCTTTTACCGTGCCGACAAAGCGCGCAATCGCACTGGCACTGGGTTGGGGTTGTCGATTGTCAAATGGATTGTAGAGATTCATGGCGGCGACATTACCGCCTCCAGCGAAGAGGGAGAAGGCACAATGTTTCGGATTTCACTTCCCAATCAGCCGCAAAAAAAGCAAGATAAACCGTGAGGATATTAGATTGAGATATCTTTTCAAGCATTCATTGTGGTATAGAAAACGGCGGTTCAGAAATGAACCGCCGTTTAACTCTTTAGACCATGAGATATTGCTTTTCTATTGAGGTAACTGAGCAACGGCCCAATTAAAATAACAACAGCATGGTTCCGCATATGACCAGCAATAAGCCGGCAAGGGCTTTTTTCGTGAGCTTCTCTTTTAAGAAAATGTAGGAGAAGACCACCGTCACCACAATGCTGAGTTTGTCAATGGGGACCACCACGCTGGCCTTTCCCTCCTGCAGCGCGCGGTAATAGCACAGCCAGCTAAGGCCGGTAGCAAGACCGGAAAGTGCAATAAACACCCAGCCTTTCCGGTCTATGTTCTTGATGAGATATTGCTTTTTTTGCAGGAATACAATGCCCCAGGCCATCGCCAGCACGACAATCGTGCGGATTGCCGTGCCCAGGTTTGATTCAATGCCCTGTATACCGATTTTGCCGAGAATAGAGGTCAGTGCGGCGAAAACGGCGGACAACACGGCATAAAAAAGCCATGCTCTGCTCTCATTGTCGGCTGCGTCCGATTTTTGCCGCTGTATCATGAACCAGGTTCCAACGGTAAGTAAAGCGACGCCGCATAGTGCCCATAGGGTTGGCGTTTCTCCCAAAATGACAAAGGCAAGCAGGATCGTCAGAATCGTGCTGCTTTTGTCGATGGGGGTTACCTTATTGACATCGCCAAGCTGCAGCGCCTTGAAATAGCACAGCCAAGAGGCGCCGGTGGCTCCGCCGGAAAGGACAAGAAATAAAAGACTATGCGGTGAGATTGCGGCAATCGCATGTTGAGACCCCACGATAAAAACCATCACCCATGAAAACAGAAGCACAATCACAGTGCGCAGGGCGGTTGCCAAGTTGGAGTCTGTATTCTTAATCCCGACCTTTGCCAGAACGGAGGTCATGCCCGCAAATAAGGCCGAGCCAAAGGCATAGGCAACCCACATAGAAATCCCTCCCTTATTTTCCTTTCATGCTGCGTTTAAGAAGATTTCGCTTTCTGATTGGCCTCCAGCTTGAAGTCTTCCCGCAGCTCCCAAAAAATCTTAAACTCCAGTTTTTCTACATCCCGCTGTTGCTTATAGCTGATACGAAGCGTGGCATCCGCAGGGATGGTAACATCTCGATCCAGCTCTGGCAGCAGAGTTTTGATGCTATTGTCGCCGTGGCTTATGGACGCCAGCGCCTCTCTCACCTTCATAAACAAAGCGGCAGACTCTCCGGGGATATCTTCGGAGACCATATACCGATCGTTGGGATTGATGTAGGACATGGAATCCCCATCAGCCAGCCAGCGCATCAAAGCCTCCCGGCTAAACCGCCACTCCCGGCCAATCTTGCGGGCAGGAATATGTTCTTCCCTGAGTAGCTTGATTAGGGTCTTTTCGCTCACGCCTAAAAATTCCACCGCCTGTTCGAGATTCAGAATATCGTCCGTCATGAAATCCCTCCTTACTATCTGTACTATCTGTCATTATTATAATGCAGCAAAACAGAAAAATCAACGTTAACTGCACTTGATGTAACTTTGGCAGTATATAGATGTCGTTTATTAGACAAAAGACGGACCGTTCCTTTTCTTTGATTTTTGTTTGCCAAGATAGATTTCTTGTATCCCGATAAAAAACATTCAGGACTCTTGCTATGGTGTGTTTCATTTTCTTTTCATAGAACCCGAACCCTGATAGATTGTTCTTTTTCTGTAATAAAAATTCTTAGAGTGAGAGGTTCTGGTGGGTTCACAGTGAACCGCTCCAGGGTTCAGCGAAAAGGCGGAAGACCCCCTTGGCGGGAAATTCGTCTTTTCGCTTTTTTGCAGTCTGGCTATTTTTTTAGAATCAATCGGTTGGAGGTGTTGCTCCCGTTCTCCCGATAGCGTGGTTCCTTTTCAATGAGCCCCGCTTTGACCAGATCATGCAGGGCACGCTTGACGGTGCTGCGGGAAAGCTGCAAGTCGGAAGCAATGGTTTTTACAGCAGGCCAGCAGTCCTGCCCCTGGCCTGTGCGGTCACGAAGGTATATATAAACAGCTCTCGCCCGATGGGGCAGCTCATCGGGCGAGGCGGTGTAAATGTGGTCGAAGTAGCTCATGGGACCCTCCTTTACGTTTTGAGTATGGATCGGCGGCGCATGGTGTTTTCAGATGGTTCCACTGCCGGGGTATGAAGGGTTCCTGTTCCCGCCGGCGGCTCCAGTATTTCCCCGGTTTCTTCATCCACCAGCATGCAGGCCGTGTGCTTGCGGACGATATTTTCCTCCAGCGCCTGCTTATCGGCATAGGCCACTTTCCGGTTTGCCTTCTCCTCCACGGTATAAGACTCCCCGAAACGAATACCCCAATCAAGGAACAACCGCAGCTTTGTCCGCATGGGATGGGTACCGGTTTTCATTACGACAAAGCTGCCCTTTGGAATGGATTTGAGTTCATCGGGCGTCATGAGCGGGCGCTCCATCATCTGCAAGGACTGGCTGGGGTCATTCTTCCCGCGGCTCACGCTGCCGCTCATGACAGTGCGGCTGCCCATTGCTTTGGAGAGTACCTCGGCAGTCTGGCTGTTGGGAGCGAAACCGCCGAAGATGGTGTCCTGGCAGTTGTCCTGCACGATTTCACTGCCCTCTTTGCCGTAGTTCTTTTCGAGCTGTGCAAGGCTCTGGATGATTGGTACCAGAGTCAGGCGGCGAGAGCGCCCTGCCGAAAACAGGGGCAGGATGTCAAACGGGGGCATGGTGCCCAACTCGTCGCAGAAAAGAACCACTCGGTTTTTCAGCTTGCCGCCGTTCTCGTCCGCTACAGAAAATAGCTCACGGGACAAGTTCTGGATCATAAGTCCGGCCATGAAGTTTTTTGTCTGATCTTCCTCCGGAAGAATTAAGAAGATGGCTGATTTCTCGTTTGCAAAGGTTTCGGCATCAATGGCGCTGTCAAAGCACAGCACCTGCTCCAGCTCGGAATCTAAAAAAGCGTTCAGACGCGACAGCACCGTAGACATAACCGACGCCATCGCCTGCTCCGCACTGTTCAAGGCGGCACCGGCAAACCAGCGGGCTTTGTGATCTCCGGGCAGTTTATTCATCAAAAGCTGAAACTGGCTCTTGCCCTTCACCTTAGATGGCTCCAGCAAATCCTGCACCAGCTTGAATACGGAAATGATGTGCCGCTGCTCCTGCGGGTTTTCCTCGGTGGGCGGCAGATACTCGGCCAACAGAAGAATGACCGCTGTCAACAGCCCCTCGGCAGCATCGTAAAAGAAAGCATTCTGACCATAGGTGGAAGCGTCCCCCTCCGGATTGACAATGGTCTTAGCCAAAATCTTAGCATACTTTTCCGCCTTGGCTCTGGCGGCCAGATTATTTGGCTCCTTGCGGCAGATATCCATGTAGCGGTTGATAAGGGTGAGCAGATTGTTACCATCTGAGCGGCTGGGGTTCCGCAGGTCTATGACTGACACATTGTAACCATAGTAATTTTGAGCAATGCTTCCATAGTTGCGTGCAAGATCCCCTTTGGTATCCAGCGCCAGGAAACTCATCCCGCTGGCACAGGCATACTCCATGTTTGGGTAAAGGAAGAACGCTGTTTTTCCCACGCCGGATGCGCCGATCATCAAAATGTGAACATCGTCCGTATCCACCAATGCGGTGACCGCATTTTTCTCGCCCTTGCTTCCGAGTATGACTCCCTGCTCGGTAGGGAGGCTTTCGCCCCGCCTCCACAGCTCCGGCTGAAACGGAACGTGCTTATAGGTGTTTTTGATCTCCTGTTTTGATGCGAACCGTGCCGTACCATGCTGACCGTCACCCACCGTGCGGGATTTGATGCCGTTTAAAGTATAATAATGCGCCAGCAGAGACAAGCCGCCGATGACGGCGAACATAATGGCTGCGGCGCCAATCAAGATGTAAACCTGAGATTGCATAGAGATCCTCCTTATTCTTCTGACGACTTGAAATGTCAGAAGCGGAGGCAGTGCTATTGCCGGGCTTTACATGGACAGTTTCATTTCCTGATTCTGCTCCATCTTTTGCCGGTGTTTCTCCAGCAGGATGGCGCCCTTGAGACCGTGGGCGGCAATGTGTTCGTAGCACTCCGCCAGCTTTTCCTTTTCGGCGGCGGACACCACACGCTCATAGCCCCGCAGGGACATGATATCGGACTCCAGTAAATCCAACCGGGTTTTCAGATGCCCGCGGTTTTCATAGGCTCTGAACCCATTGCGGAGCCTTGCCTGCACAACGGAAAGATCCCGGCTGTGATCCATCTGCCGGTACTCCCTCACGGCGCCGACTATAGCGTGGCGGCACATCTCCCGCAGACAATCATCCGCCTCGGAAAACTGCCCCCAATGCAGATGGGAACGGACTTTTATGAGCAGGGCGGACAGGGTATCCGCGGAGCAGCCGGATTTCGCAGGCAATCCCGATTCCATAAGCTGCCGGCAGAGTTCATCCCGAAGCATATGCTGGGGATGTTCCTCGGCGGGGATGGCCGGCAATCCGTGCTTGGCCTTGATATCCTCGTTCCAGTCCTTGTGTATGGACAACTCTATCTCACATGGAATCCCTTTTGTATACAGCAGGTCTTGGTATTTCTCAGACGCTTCGATTCCTGCCTCATCATGGTCCAGGCACAGAATCACATGGTTTAGGTTTTGATATATCTCCAGCATCTTCAGCATGGCGTATTCGGAAACACCGCAGAGCGCCACATAGCTGTGGCGCTGCCATTCCTGGGGATGCAGGGTGATGTAAGACAGCAGGTCGATGGGCGCCTCGAATGCATAGAGGCGCCCACTTGTGCCGATGTGGTGGAAGCTGTAGCTTGGATCGCAGTTATCCACATTGCCTTTGAAGCCGGGTCCATCGGTATAGAGTCCCCGCTTGTGGGCATGGCGGGGAACACCGTTTTCATCGAATCCTACAAATACGGCGTTATGGTATTCCTTCGCGCCGTCCTTGGACTTTTCACAGCTTTCGTACAGGAGCTTTGCCCTGGCAAAGTAGCTGACCACCTCACGGTCGATAAGCCGGGTTTTTGTAAGGTAGGCATAGACACGGCGCATATCGCTGTGGGGAGCCGGAAGAGCGAAGGGCTTTTTCGGCTCCTGCTTCTTTTGTGAGGCGGGCCGATAGACCTCCCCCTGCTCACCACCCAGCAGCATGGTCACGGCTTCGGGAAAAGTGAGACCGTAAAAGTTTCGCACAAAGTCAATGGCATACCCGCCGCTCTCCGCGGAATGATCGTACCACTCGTTTCCCCGGACGGTGATGCTGCGGTCGGACGCCAGCCGTTTATCCCGGCCGCTGGGGATCAGCTTCTCACCGCGACGCTGGAGGAAATCCACAAGATCCACATTGTTGGCACGGTACTTCTGCTCATCTGTAAAATATACATAGACACCCATAGATGCACCTCCTACCTGTGGTGATTGCCGATTCTATGAAAAAAAGCCGCCCTTTTTACAGGACGGCAATGGTTCCGGAGCAATTTCCACCTGATGGGTTGCTTGATTTTCTTTTTCTGTTTCTTCACGGTGATCCTCCAATCGTTATAGCGACATGGTCTGTTCGTGGTCCCCCTGGGCATGACCGGCCGCACGCTTTTTCTCATTCAGCTTGAGGCGCCGTTTTCGGTCAATGCGAGGGCCGGGCGGCTTTAAGGGCGGTGTGTTGTCAGAAAAAATACGGCTCATGTGATTCAGGAGCCGTGTCCCCGCCAGCAGGACGGAGGGGTCTTTAAAGCTATCCATATGGTCGAGGAAAAACTGAGCGTAAATATTGCCCTGGGCGGCAGAAAGGGTAAACCAGCGGACAGCAGCTTCTTTGTCTTTCGGGACATCCTTTCCCATAAGGTACAGCTTGCCGAGGGTATACTGCGCATATTGATTGCCTTGTTCAGCGGCGGCAGTCAGAAACCCAAGGGCTGCCTGTACATCCTTTGGCACATCCTCGCCCATGAGGTAAATCTTGCCGAGCCGGTATTGTGCAAACTGATTTCCCTGACCGGCAGACCGTTTCAGGTATTCCAGAGCTTTGGGGATATCCTTCGGAACATCTTCTCCTTTGAAGTAGAGGATACCGAGGGCGTATTCCGCAAATTGGTTCTTCCGGTCCGCGGCAAAGATCAGCCAGCGGACGGCGGACTCCACATCTTTGAGGATACCCTCGCCACCAAGGTAGAGCTTGCCGAGCCGGTATGCGGCAAAGTCATTGTCCTGTTCTGCCGACAGGGTATAAAGCCGTACCGCCTCGGAAATATTCTGCGGAACATGCTGTCCCTTTTCATAGAGCTTGCCGAGAAAATATGCAGCATAGGGATTCTCAGCCTCCACCGCTTTGCTGAGATAGCCAAGGGCTTTCTCAACATCCTGCGGCGATGCTTTTTCATCCGAGAGGATGAGCTTGGCAAGCTGGTAGCAGGCAAATGTGTTTCCCACGGATGCCGCCTTTTCAAAGTATTCTTTTGCCCTGGCTTCATTCTTGTCAGTACCAACACCATTCAGAAGCATCCAGCCAAGACGGTATTGGAGCTTATCATCATGGCCCTTTTCCTCCAGAGAAACAAAGCCGAGAAAGGCTTCTTGAAAGCGGCGGTCAGCGTCCTGCTGATTTTTTTTACAGCCTATTCCATCCCACAGCATTTTACCCAACTCAAAGCTGGCATAGGGAAAGCTCTGATCCGCCGAGCGGGTATAGAGGGCAAAGGCGGTTTCATGATCCTGCTCCACACCCTTGCCGTGGTAATACAAACCGCCAAGGGAATACTGCGCGTATTTGTAGTTCTCCTCCGCGGAGAGGGTGAGCCAATCTGCCGCCTGCAGATAGTCCTGCTCGGTGCCAAGCCCTGCGGCAACCATTTTGCCGATTCGATATTCGGTGTACTTCCACGGCTTTTCTTCCTCGGCGGCATGGAAAACGGCAAGGGCTTTTTCATACCATTGGTACGCTTCTCCGGCATCTGCTTCGCAGCCAAGACCATCGGCGGCCATTCGGCCAAGGTCATACAGCGCAAGAGGGTTATCCGCATCTGCTTCCGCGAGGAAAATTTCACGGGCTTTCTCAAAATCTTGCGGGATTTCGGCATCCTCATCGCCATGCAAATATTTCTTTGCCAGTTTGTAGTCCTCCGTCCACCAGGAGTCAGAGGATTCCTTACCGTCAGAGGTTTCATCGCTGGAGGGCTGCCCTCCGGAATCATCTATCGGTTCCTGTTCTTCTTTGTCCGTCATGTCAGAGAGGGGTATCTCCAGATCATTCGCCGGCTCCGGCAGTGCCGGTTCTGCCGATGACGGTTCCTCGAAGGTCATGGTCCCAAGGAGCAGGGTTTCCTGAATGACCATGTTGCGGATGGGCTTGAAATCCTCACAGCGGGAAAGAGGCGGCGGCTCGGATGGGGTTTCGGTATAGATGGATTCGATCCTGCCCCTGGTTTCCCACCACAGCCGGTAGGCTTCCGTGACACGGCTGTCCTGCGCCAGCTCATCCACGATTTCGTCCACAATATTTTTCAGCTCTGCCTTGAGGTATCCATACTGTTTTTTGCCGCCCACCGTTTGCAGACGCTCGGCAAGGTGTGTGATGAGCTGCTCCATGCGGTCGCTCTGCAAAACACCCCCTTTCATCTGACGGATTAGCTCCCGCAGGGACTCGGCCGCCTGTTCTTTCAGGTCATCCCGCCGCTGGCTCTTTTCACCGTAGAGCGGAATGAGCTCCTGACGGAAAATCTCATTTGCCAGCGAGGACTTCATTTTTTTAATGCCCTGCCTGGTGAGGTATCCCTCTTTGGGGTCGGTGCTGTAGCAGAGCATATGCACATGGGGATGGTGGGACTCGTTGTGGAAACTGGCGTACCATTTCAGATGGTCCGGATGGATTTTCAGATTCTCCGCAATCTCCAAAGCCTTGGAGGAAAGCAGAGCCTTCCATGCAAGCGCATTGTCATACCCCAGACGGGAGGCATCCTCACGGCGGAGAGAAATAATCGGCATCCACACATTTCCGGTATATGCGGACAGCTCATCCGCAACCTGATTTAAGGCCAGCGGCTCATCGCCGCCCGTAAACAAACCGTGGCTGTCAAACTTTTCGACGCGGGGGCGGTTGGCAATGTAGTCCAGATATTTTTCCCGATCACCGATTTTATCCAGATGCTGCTCCAACGCTATGGTGATAAATTCCGAGGCGTTTTCCCGGTTCGGATATGCCAGATAGTCCTCGTACTCGAACAGCTCCCTGGTGTCGGGAAACTCCCGGAGGATTTCCGTGACGAGAGCCTGCTGTTTTTTCGTGGCATGCCAAAGCTCACGGCCGTTCTTTATTTTATCCACACCGTCACGGGTAGCAATATACTTGACCAGGTTATTCAGATGGGCGGCTGTTTTTTCGCTTCCGCCTTTGAGGTAACCGTTTTTTATAACTATGCGTGCCATTATTCTTCGTCATTCTGGCTGCTCTGGAAGTCCACCGCATCATCCAGACGGATCTTGCCCCTGGTCTTTTTCACCTCGGAAACGCAGCGGCCGCGGAGCCGGCGCAGTTCATCATCTGTGATATTGAGCGTGGTTGCCAGCAGATGCATCATCATGCTGATCTCCACCGACAGACGGAAGAGGTTGGCCGCCACCCGGTTTTCGGTTTTCTGCAAGGTTCCCTCAACGGACGAGAGCAGGGCTTTGGAGAGGTAGGAGGTGATGTCCTCCGACCCAAGGTAGCCCATGTAAAAGCCGAGGGCTTTCTCAATAAACTCACTGCGGCTTTTGCAGTTGTCCTTTTCCAGCCAGCCGTCCATCCGATCCATCGTTTCGGGGTACATCCAGACGGCGGTTCTTTCCTTGTTGTTTTTCATCGGCAAATCCTCCTATTGCCTGCCGTCTACCCCGAAGGTGACGGTCAGAAAGCCTTTGTTTTCCTGCGGTTTCTCTGATTTCGACCACCCCGGCTGTGACAAACCCGCAATCCGACCACCTCATGGGGAAGTGCGAAAAACGCCCAGCACTGCTGGGCGAAGTGGGCGGCGGGCGGTCGCTTGCGACCACCTGCCTTTCTCCTGCTCTTTTTTCGACCGTGGAGACTGCTGGATTTGGGGTGCAGAGAGCCTTTTCCCAACGCTCGCACAAAGCCCTCACGTTGCCGTTTAGAGTGGGATGGGTGCATGGATGCCACACCGCCTGTCAAAGCGGCACACAGGGGCGAACAGGGGGCAACGCTGGGGGACGGGCATGCGCCTTAATGTGCCGCCCTGTCCTGTGTGCCATCAGCGGCAGGAGCAGATTTCTCTTTTTCTTTTTGCTTTTTGGGCGAAGCGGTGGCGGGAGCATCCTCGCAGCCCTCGTCAATATATTCCCGGACGGAAGACGGAACGTATTTTTCATAGAGCTTCTGCAAGGAATCGCAGAGCTCCTGTGTGAGATCCGCATCCTTTTTCTCCATGTAGCGTTTCACCGCACGGAGCTTTTCGCCGTCCATTTGCACGGTAATGCTTTCTTTTTTCATGCTGAGTGTCCTCCTTAAAATCGAAATCCCATAAAGGTGAAGCCGGGTTCCAGCTCCGGTTCCTGCCCGGTGAATTCGGGAATGTCAGCAAAAAGCTGGCTGTATTCCGCGACCTTACTCTTGCCGAGCGAGGTAAAGTTGCCGTCATAGGTGGTGTCGCAGACAAAAAACGGACCGCAGATAATGTCCGCGCCCAGCCGCCTGTTGGGCGGCATTCCGTTTATTTTGCCTTCCTCATTGCAGACGGCAACGCAGCCGTTGGGAAAGCTGATGCATTCAATCAGGCCGCCCACCTCCGCCTGCAGGCTGGCAAGGTCATTTTGAATTTCCTTGACATGGGGCGCCTGCCCCGGCTCAATTTTGAGTACCTTAATCTTGTTCTCACGCATAAAATCAGCCCTTCCTTCTTAAATTTATGGTAGATAATTTCTCGGATTTTGCTTCACACCGTTCACCCGCACCTCAAAGTGCAGATGGTTTCCGGTGCTGCGCCCGGTGGAACCCACCTTGGCAACGGTTTCCCCGGCTTTCACGGTTTGCCCCTCACGGACGAGAATCTCAGAGCAGTGACCGTATAAGGTGACCAGCCCGCCGCCGTGGTCAATGGTGAGATAATAGCCGTAGCCGGTGCTGCCATAGACTACGGTTTTCACTGTTCCCGCCTGTGCCGCACGGATGGAGGTGCCTTTCGATGCGCCGAGATCAATACCGGAATGCCCCGCCCACTCGCCGGTGAGCGGGTCCGTCCTGCCGCCGAATTCAGAGGTCACCATGGAGCGCCAGTTCTTACCCAGCGGAGAAATCAAGCCGGAGGCGGAGGCTTCCGGCGCTTCCGCGTAGGGTCTTGCGTACAGCACCTGCTTGCCGGAATCGAACAAATCCCGGTAGACGACCTGTCCTTTCGAGGAGGATGCGTCCACCACCTTGCCGTCCCCGGCGTAGATGCCAACGTGGGTAATGTTCATGAAGCGGTCGTTGGGCTTGTGGCTCCAGAACACCAAATCTCCGGGAGCAAGGCTGGATTTTGGAATCGTCAGCCCGTTGTCCACGCAGTATTTGCCCTGCGCCGCAGCCGTGCCAGGCAGATTTACCCCCAGCTTTTTGTACACCCACTGTACAAGATAGCTGCAGTCGGTGTAGCTGCCCTGTCCTCGAAGCTCCTGCGAATACGGGTCTCCAAGGCGGGAAAGCCCCAGCCGGACAGCCTGTGCACCCGCTTCTCCGACAGGCAAATCGGAATAAAAACCGTCCATCTGATCCGGCGTCCAGTCCTCCCACAGCCCGGAATTGTCATCTTCCATGGGCGCGCCGGTGCCATATCGGGCGCGGTAATAGATTTCATTGGCGTTGGCCTGATCCTCATAAGTGACGGCTCTGCCGAACAGCGCGCGGATGTTGTTGTAGACAGCGGGCAGAGAGGTGATGGGTACGGCTACGGTATAGGTTTCTTCCGAGGTGGTGCCGTCGCCGTTCTCCACGGTGCGGGTGCGTTCCTCATACGTCACAAAGCAGTCCACATAGCGCCGGTGTTCCAGTCGGGAGGGGGACGCTGCGCCGAAGAACAGAGAATAAAAAATTGCCTTGACCCGGTAATTGTCAAGGCTGTCGCCGTCCTCCATCTCTGCGTTCACGTTATCGATGGCATTGTCTATGAGGGTGAAGCTCTGGCGCATATCCCCGATGTATTCCCGGTACTCCGCAGGCATACTCGCCGGAATGACACCGCCGTGAAAGCACAGCTCCACGGCGGTGTTGTTGTGGTTTGTGGTGCCGGAAAGCAAGGAGCAGACCAGCACGACGACCAAAATCAGCGGGGACAGGACGGCGGCAATGATCCAGCAGATGGTTTTCCGGGTGCGTTCATCCGAGAGCGCGGTAGCGGCGGCTTTTACAACAGCTGCGATGGTTGCGGGATCTGCCATGCCGTCACCACCATTTCAGACCGCCAAAGCCGAATAGACTCTGCTGTTCCGGCTCCGGCTCACTTGCCATGAGCTGCTCGGTATAGTCCACCGCCTGCTCCAGAACAGCGGTGTCAAAGCCCGCGGTTTTGTAGCCCTCACGGATGGTGTTGTAGTAATAGTCCGAGGGATACCCCAAGCGATGCCCCGGCGTCATCACATAGACCATGGCGGACACCGACTGTCCATCCAGTGGCAGTTCCATCAGTTCCTTGTCATAGAACCGGGGAAAGCCCTCATAAACATCCAGCGCCGCTTCATCCTTCGGCGTGATCTTCCACAGCAAAACAGGGACGGAGGAACCCTCGCAGGGCTCAATGGTGGCAACGGCTCCGTTTCGGCCGCCCCGGAACACAAGGGCATAATCCTTGATTTCGGATGCCCCCACCACCTTGGCGGATGGGCACCGGTGCGCCATCTGCGGCAGATTAAGATTGCTGCCATAGGCGATATACAGTTTGCTTTTCATACGTTCTCCCTTCTACATGGACATAGTAAAAGCGGGGGACTGCTCGTCCTCCGCTTCCATAATAGGTTCCGGCACCGCTTCTTCCGGGGGAGCCTGTGTCTGCTGACGCTCCGCCTCCCGCTTCTGACGCAGCCGTTCCTTTTGCCTTTGGGCCTGTGCCGGGTCTTTCCACGCGATGCAGCCCTCCAGATGATCCAGCAGATGCTTACGGGCGGTTTTAAACTCGTCCCCGATCATACCGAGGCGCAGAAGCCAAACACGGAAAGTATATTTTTCATTGCTGGACTGTGTTTTCGTAGGACTTGCCGACCGCTGGTTGAGCGCCTGCGCGGTCATGGCAAGACAGAACTGGATGTACGCCTTGATTTTTCCGGCGTGCAGCTCTCCGTTGAACGCCCGGAATTCCACCGTACCCTTTTGGAACACACTGTGCAGATTCAGGCAGTGGTAGCGGCTATGGTGGTAATGCTCCCGGCTGCCGTCCCCGCCGTTATACCAGAGGCTTTTCAGCCGGTCGAGGGTGGCGGGCTTCTGCCGGTTGAGCCGCTCTAAAAAAGCGGGGTCAATCTTCTGGCAGTAGTGGCTTTCCCTCCCACGCGAGACCTTCAGCGCCTTGTAAATCATATCCTCCTTGGCCGCCATGATGTTGACCAGATTACGGAGGTGGGGTGCGTCAAAGGGCGCGGCATTGATATGAATGTGGATGCCACAGGAGGAATTCACAAACGCACCGGCCTCCCGGAGCCTGCGGATCAGCTCCTGCACCGTTTCGATATCCCCGTACTGGCAGATGGGGCTGACCAGCTCCACGCTGTAGTTCCGGTCGGCGCTGACCTTCCTGCGGCCCTCCTTCCGCTGGCAGTCCAGACTGCCGTCGCTCATGACCTTCCATTTGCGGCCGGTGGTATCCCTTGCGAAATAGGTGTCATAGAAGCTGCCCTCATATTCTTTTGTGGTGCCGAAATATTCGGCAATGACCTCGGCAGCGCGGCTTCTGGTAAGCCCGGTCATTTCAATTTCAATCCCGAAATCCTGACCCTGTATCTCCATTTACTCACCGCCTTTACCATATCCTGTGCTGCAGGGTCAGGTCTTTTTCCTGAGACAGCCCCGCCAGCTCCGCCGCAGAGTTGATGAAGCCGCACAGCCGTTCCCTGCGCCAGGTATCAATGAGATACCGCCCGCATTCCTCGTTGAGCGCATTGATTTTCAGCACCGTATCCCGCACACACTCTGAAACGGCGGCGGGATCACCCTGCGCCAAGGTGAGGTCGTCAATGTAGTCATCCAGAATCTGCCCCATGACAGACACATCCTCCGGGGTATAGTGGTAGCTCCCGGCGTAGGGATCGGGGTATTCCTTGCCATCCATGCAGCACCGGAGCTGCTCCAAAATGGCGGGGCGCTCGTCGCAATCCGCTTTCTGGTATTTCTCCATAAACGCTAAAAGATCCGCCTCCCGATTGGGTGTGTAGCGGATGAAGGACAGCATATCTTCGAGGAGTCCTGATTTGTTTTCTTTCTGCTGTTGCAGTCTGTTCATGATTTTTCTCCTTTCCATGTTATCTGCCGCCCGCCGTTCCGAACAATTTCTCCTTATATGCCGGAGCGTGAACCGCGAGGTTATACCGCTCAATGCCGCATTTGTAGAGGCAGACACCGCGCTGGGGAAAGCGGATCAGGTTGTATTCGCTTTCTTCCAGCTGGAGGGAGTCGATATAGAACCGCTTGTCGATGTTGCCTGCGTTGAACAGAAACGCATGAGACGGAATGGAAAACAGCGGCTTGGTCAATTCGCGGATGTGCTCAATATTGAAATCCTCCAAGTTCTGTGACGAAAGAATAACCGCCGATTCCTTCTTGCGCACACGCTTCATGAAATTGCGGATGTATTCAATGGCTGTCAGGTTCGTGAGGAACAGATACAACTCGTCAATGGAGGCGGCGGTGTTCCCCTCGGTCAGAAGCTTGTCGCTCATGAAGGACAGAACATTGAACAGCAGGGCGTTTTTCACGTTCCGACTGGCCTGGAGCAAGCCTTTTACTCCGAACACAATAAAGCGGTCGGAGGTTACGTTGGTGTGGCCGTTGAAAAACTGACTTTCCGCGCCCATGCACATGGAGTGAAGCCCCAGCAGGATTTCCTGCAAAAGCTCCGGCGGGTAGAGCTGGTATTTGGTTTTGTCGTAGCCCTTGTACTCGGCTTCAATCAGGGCATAGAGGTCGGACAAAATGGGGTAGTCCGTGGCGGCAAGGCTCTTGAAATCGGTGCGGTCGCTGATTCCGAACTGTTCGTACAGCTTGCCCAGCATGATTTCAATGGCGTCAATGTGGCGGTCGGAAAAATCTTTGTAGCACCGGAAGAAATCCTTGAGAAAGCTGATGTGCTGACTGAGCTTGGTGGACTGGCGGAACGCCTGGGGCGCGTCGGTGTCCTCCGGGCTGCCGCCCTCGTCCCATGTTTTCGGCTCCAGCGGGTTGATCCGGTACCGGCCCGACATGAGATCAATGAAACAGCCGCCGAGGTTTTCCGCCAGCTCCACATATTCGTGCTCTGGATCAAGGCACAGAACCGACTTGCCCGATTCGAGGATATTGCAGAGAATGAGCTTTAACAGGTAGCTCTTGCCTTGGCCGGAGTTACCGAGTATCAGGACATTGGCGTTGGTTTTGTCATCGTCGCGCTTGTCAAAATCCGCAATGATATTGGAGCCGAACTTATCCCTGCCGAGGTAAAAGCCGTGAGGGTCGGTCTTACCGCTGTAGTTGAAAGGATAGAGGTTTGCCACGGAGCTTGCGGGCAGCACCCGTTCAAACTGGCTGGCGAACACATTCCAGCCAGCGGGGCCTACGGCGAGAAAACCCTCCCGCTGGCGCAGCATGAGCCGGTCCACATTGAGCTTGGAGCGCACCAGCTCGGTGAGCACATCGGTCTGGAGCAGCTTCAGCGCATCGGAATCGTGAGCGGTCAGCTCGATAAAAACAGCGCAGTGCAGAAGCGGCTCCCGATTCCGGTGCATGGAGGAGACCAGCGTCACTACATCCTGCAGATTGCTTTCGGCGGTGACGGTCTGCTGGAGATCGTTGGTACTGCTCTTATCCATGCGATTTTTGTTGGCGGCATTGTGGATGATCTTCTTTTCCTCGGCCGCCGTTACCTGACGGGTGTAGATGCGCAGGGTCACGCCGTCCTTTTCTCCGAGGTGGCGCAGGATGGCCTGTTCCTCGGTAGCTGTGGGATATTCCCGCAGCACCCACACACAGCGGTAGGTGTTGCCGCATATGAAGTGGTCGGTGTTGAATTTGATGATGCCCGGAGCGATCATGTCAAGGAAATCCTTGATTTTTGCATCCTCCTGCGGCACTGATTTTTCTCTTTTTCTGTTTTTACTCACCGAAAATCACCCACCTTTCTCCGTCATAATCCTCGTATTGTTCCGTTGTGACATTCTGCTCATAATAGACACCCAGCAGGCGCTTGATGTCCGATTCACCCGCCTTGCGCACCGTGAAGCCCTGATCCTTAAGGCTCTTTTCGATGCGGGAGAGGTAGGGCTGAACATCGCGTTCCTTTTCATTTCTCAGCCGGATGATGATTAGAAATTCCCTTGCCGTTGCCATCTGCACCTGCATACGGTCAAGGGCGGTCTGATCCTGTGCCAGCAGTTTTCGGATGACAGGATTCTGCTCGGCATCCATTCTTGCTTTGAGATAACTCTTATTGTCCTCGAAGTTTTCCCGGCTGTTCAGGCACAGCATTTCAATTTCAGCAATGCCCTTGAGAACATTCATAAGAGCGTAGATTCTTGCCCCCACGCTGCTCTCAGACAAAACACTGATATTGGTCGGTTTAATCATAAAAAACACCAGCTCACCGTGGGGCGTTACAAGGCTGTGGGCGGTGATGCCATCAATGCCCATGAGCTGGCGGGTGGAGGCTTTTTCTCTGGCCTCCTGTTTCTTTTTTCTGTTCATATTCATCCCCTCCATTCGTAGGTCTGCTGCTTGCCAAAGAAGAAAGCGACGGCGTAGCGGATAAAGTCAAGGATGCTCACATCCTCGAAGCGGATGGATAAAAAGGCATAGACCGCCGTCAGAACAATGGGCGGCAGCCAGCCCAGCCGGGAGAGGGCAAAGACAGAAATCAGGCATTCGATGCCGATGATTCCGATGTCCCGCAGATCCCACAGCCACAGGGTCGCCTTTGATTTTAAGTTGTCGGGGTAGATGTACATCGGGGTGATCCCTCCTGTTCCTCATAGATTTTTCGTAAAAAATAAGCGATGCCTCGGAGGACAAAGTCCACGCAGGGTATCGCCACACTATTTCCAAGAGCTTTATACCGGGCGCTGTCAGATGCCCCCGGAATTAGCGTCCAGCCATCGGGAAAACCTTGGAGCCGTTCACATTCCAGAGGGGTAAGCCTGCGGATGAGGTTGCGCCTTTCCACAATGCATTTGTTCTGACTGACATACTGGCTGCCGATGCCTTTCTCATCTCCACGGCAAAGCGCGCCCACCACCTCTTGGTATGGCTCACACACTGCGTGCCGGTCGCTGGTTGTAATGGTGTAGCTGATGTCCGGCTGACAGCCGAGGCCGTTGCCGCCGTTTTCCGGCTCCCGGTCGATGGTGTTTCCGGCAATGCAGATGGTTTCCTGCAAAATAGCAATGCCGCCTTGGTTCTTGCTGGGATCGGGGCTGGTTGTGTCAATGGTTCTGGCAACCTCCGTTTCCCGGCATCCCGAATGGGGATTTGCTGATTTCATGCTGTTGGATTCCTTGGAATCCAGCGAAAAGGCAACGGCACTGCCCACCAGCGGAACATTATTGCCGCCTGTTCCCATCCGGGCGGACATGGTGGGCGCTACTGCATGGGGGCCGGTGTAGCGGCTGTCAATGCCGTGATTTTCAAATAATACCGGCTGATTATTGCCACTCATCCCGGCACTTGCCGTAATGGTCGGGCAGATGCCCTCGCCAATTTCAGCGCCGCCCTGCTGGGTCGCCATGACCAGCGGCTGATTGTTCCCGCCCTGCCCGAAGCCTGCGGATACTGTCTGCGACACATCCACCGGTCCGGTAAAGCGGGAATCTTGTGCGTGGTTGTCAAACACCAGCGGCTGGTGTCCATGCTCCTGTGCGCGGAGGGTGCCGGTGATATCCTCGGTACAGTGCATCTGACTGCCGCCCTGATCGTTGAGGCACAGTACCGATGGGGCCGTGCCGGTTTTAATGGTGGGTGAGCACTCCGCCTGATAGCCGATTCCTCTCGCATCGGCGCTGGCATTTCCGCAGAAGCCCGCGGTAAGCACACAGGGATAGCCCTGTCCGGCCTGCCCACCGCCGCCGGTAATAGAGGTGTGTACCTCCGGTGAGAGAAAGCAATCGCCGTCACCCTTGCTGACAACGCCTGCCGCAAACAGAAGCCCTGCCGGGTTTCTTCCCCCGCCGCCGTCCGCACCGGCAAGAGTCGGCGCCACACCCTCCGGCGTGAACACACGGCTTTGCTGGGTATCCCAGCCGTTCAGACAGTTTGGCTGAGATACAAGGGGAGGATGCCCGCCCATACCGGCGCGCAGCGTGGACGCCACATCCTCGGTGACATCCATCCGTTCGCCGCCCTGATCGTTTAAGCACAACAGCGGTTCTGCCACAAAGGTCTGCTGTTTCATCCCCGGCTGAGCCTGTACTGCCCCTGCAATATCGTGCAAATCCCGCACTTCATCACGTTGGTTGGCGGCGAAAGCAATGGGTATTCTTTCTTCTGTCTGAATATATCCGTGCCCACCGCCTTCACCACTATAGAGGGCGGGCCATGTTCCGGTTTCTTCAAAAATGCGGCGGCTCTGTACATCCCATGGGGTCAGGCAAGCCCCGCCTGTATCATCAGTGCGTCCCTGAGCTGGGGCGGCAGCTCCTTGCCGCGGGCCTCCGCTCTGCGCAATATCCCCAAACAGGCTGTCTTGCTTAAATAGTATTTCGGGTGCGGTCGTGCCTCCAAAATCTGCGACAAGGAAGATGCGACGGCGGCGCTGGGCGACTCCCCAGAATTGAGCGTCCATGACTCTCCAAGCCAGGCTGAATTCATTTCCCAAAAGGACAGCCCCAGCAGATTCCCAGCGCCCGTACTCAGGTCGAGGCACATCACAGGCACTGTACTTAATGCGGACGATCTCCTCAATGACCGCCCGGAAGTCCTCCCCCTCTGCGGAGCTGAAGGCTCCGGGGACATTCTCCCAAACGAGGTATCGAGGTCGAACAAGGTGAGCTGGTACGTTTCGTTGCTCATCGGATTTTCTCATCTCCTTCGCAATGCGTGTCTGCTCCATAAACAGGCCGGAACGCTCACCCGCCAAGCCCCGGCGCTGGCCAGCGACCGATAAATCTTGACACGGGCTGCCGCCGCAAATGACGTCCACAGGCGGCAATTTCGCTCCGTCCAGCTTTGTAATATCCCCGACATGGAGCATTTCGGGGAATCGGATTTTCGTCACTTCAATGGGAAAGGCTTCGATTTCACTGGCCCATACGGGAGTGATACCGTTGCGGATAGCCGCCAATGGAAAACCTCCGATCCCATCGAAGAGGCTCCCCATCGTCATCATCAGGCCATCCTCATCGCCTGCTGGGGAGCTTCGGCCGGTTCGGTGCCTTTGGCTCTGCCGATGGCAAAGCCGTTTTCCTGTTCCATCACCCGGCGAACCGGGATTCCGATTCTGACCGCTTCCTCGATTTCAAGGTGCATTCCATAGGAGATGCGGTCGCCGTAGCACCACAACTCGTCACAGCGGGGCAGCATGGCAAGTCCCATATCCAGACCCGCCTGACGCTCCTGCGGATTGGAATCATCAAGGAGCTGCGGATATAACAGATGGGGCGCAAAAAAAGCGTGCCCCTCGTTCATCACATGGCGGCACGCTTTCCTGGCAAATGCGGTGTTCTGTTCGATGTCCCCGGCATAAGGGGACGCCACATAGATTAATTTCATAGGCTTTTCCTTTCTGTGCTTATTTCGGCGCTACCGCCTGTACGATGGTGCGGGTGGTGTTGACGGCAGCCTGTGCGGTATACACGGCGCTCATCACGTTGGCCTTTGTACTGGTATCCAGCCCGAAGGCTCCGGCAATTCGCGGTACTTCTCCTGCGGCCAGCATCAGACCAAGCCCCAGCAGAGCGTGGGTTCGCAGCACCATAAGCCCCGCCGCAAGGATGGTTGCCTGCAAAAATGTGGTGAGGCACAGACCGATGATCTGCTTGCACCACTGTGTAAAACCGTCGATGTAGCCGCGGGGAACGGAAAACATATACAGGCTGCCCACGGCAATCTGTATGAGCAGGATGCCGCCGCGCTTCAGGTTGGCAAAGAACACCTTAATGACCGCGTACCCCATCATGATGATCATAAAGAGCAGCAGGATGGGGCTTGTAATGACAGCCAGCCCTCCGAACACGCCGGAGCCCATGGCGCCAACCATATCCGGTGAGCTGCCAAGCTCGGAAATGATGTTCCCGGCAAGGTCGCCAAAGCTGGTTCCATAGCCGGTGATCCCCGCCGTGAGGCTGCTCTGGAGATTGACCGAGAGCTTGAACAGCTCCACCGGCACGATGGTAAAAAGGGACACCGCCATAAAGCCCTTAATGGCGTTTAAGGCGGTGTCCTTGATGCTGCCCCGGCCGTGCTGGTACTCGATGCCGGTTTCAAACGCCGACACCACCAGCCCGGTTCCATACAGCGCCCAAGCCAGATAGGAAAAAAACAGGACGATGGACTGCACCCAGCTCATTTCGAACAGCTCCACGCCCATATTTCCCATCTGTGCAAAAAAATCGGCCAGAAAACCGACCACCTGTCCGTAGAGCCATTCGATGATCTGATCCATCACGGTTCCAAGGACAAAGTCCCATATGAACATTGGATTCTCACCCCTTTCTGTGGAAATAAAAAAGGCACACCATGCAATAAAATGCGGTGTGCCTGCATATCTGTCTGAACGGATTTCTGACAGGGTGCTAACATTTAGAAAACTTCAGAAACGACTTGACAATCCGTCCGGTCAGAGCTTCAATACCACACAACGGTGGCCGCCGAAATAAGGAAAAGGAGGTCTATTGTGTGGCAGATTACAAAAAAATGTATGATTCGCTGTTTAACGATGTGACGGATGCCATCTCGCTGCTTCAGCGTGCGCAGCAAAAGACGGAGGAGCTTTTTATCTCCGGTGATGACGGCGTTATTGTGGAACTCAAAAGAGATTCAGAGCCCGACGGCAACGATAAATAGCATAGCCCGTTTACAAAAAGCAAGGAGAGCGGTTCTGCCGCCCTCCTTGTTTTGCTGCTGCAAACGTCTTTTGGGGGAAATAAAAAAGGCACACCGTGGGTTCATTCACAGTGCGCCTTGGAGAATAGTTGCAACTCGCTGCCGACAGGGGTTTCAGACTATACCGCAATCGTTTCCATGTGTTCAAAGTCAATGACCACATCCGCTTGGTCAAAGGTGATTTCGAACAGGATAAGCGCAGGAAGTACATCAGGGATGCTCATAATGTATTCCGGCAGCTTCAATAGAAACTGATCCTTGATGGCTTCCACCGAAACAGAGCTTTTCCGAACAATCCCATTCCTGACCCGAACGTGTTCTTCTCCACTTTCCGGAATCGTTGTGAATGCAGCATGAGGATTTTTCTCAAACTCCGCAACCTTTTGGTTGTCGCTAAAGGTGGAGAAATACAGGGCTTTCGTCTCTGCATCATAATAAAAATTGACGATGCGTACATTGGGCGCTCCGTCTGCCGCTGTAGCCAGCGCCATGGCTGTTTGTGTTTGCATCATGCGCTCAAATTCTTTTCTATAATCCATTTGTTATTTCGTCTCCTTCTTTTTAGGCATAGGCAATTGTGTAGCTGCTTATTTGGTAAAGGAACCAATTTCAATTAAGTTGCCCTCTGGATCTGCAACATAGCAAGTCCGCTGTCCCCACGGCTCTGTTGTAGGTTCTAAGACCGGCACGGCACCGTTTGACACAACCCGCTTAAAGGTATCATCTACTGCGGCATAGTTTTCTACACCCATCGCAATTTCATAATGGCCATGGATGCCATTCGCATAAGAAAACGACCTTTTTGCCATCTGCTCAAAATCTGTTCTGCGATAAAGTAAAAACAAAGTGCCATCTTTCACCAGATAGACATTGCTGGAATCTTCTTCCTCCTTGATTTCAAACCCAAGAACATCACGGTAAAAACGCACCATAGTCGGCATATCTTTCACGAAAATTCCGAAGCCTTCTAATTTCATACGTTTCCCCCCCTTACTTCAGAGCAATGTAGATATCAATATCACAGTTTTCCGGGTCGGCATTTCGGTATTCCTCGAAATCGCCTGTAAAGCTGCGGTCTAAATCCGTCTGCCAAATCTCTCCCCATGAGTCAGAGACGGCCTTTTCCATATGCCCATGCACAGAGAATTTTGCGTATTTTCCGGCAGGGATTGTTTTTACGGTCAGTTCAGGATTTTCTGCCTTGGAAACCTCATTACCCGCTGTTACACAGTACCCATCGGCCGTATAATCGGAATACAGCCCAATGGCGTACTCGTTTACCTTGTTTTTTATCACGGCATTGATGCCGCCTTGGTATAACTTCTCCCAAAGCCCGCCAATGATTTTCCCCATTTCAGGGTCGCTGTTGCTGGTCGCAGCACTTACCCCAACAATAATCTTTTCCTCTAAATGCACAACTTCGTAGTTCATTTGATCGTCCTCCTTGTCTTTGATACTATCATCATAGCAAAGACCAATTGACAGCAGCGTGTCATATTATAAATATTGTGCCAGTGTTTTTTGCAGCTTATCCTTGATTTGCAGGCGGATATCCTCCGGTTCTATGATCTCACAATCCTCACCAAAGGTCGCAAGATATTGATAGACCCAATCGCCTCTGGGCATGGTGAGCGTCGCAATGAAATCACCGCTGGGAAGCGTTTTGTATTGTGAAAATTCATCATAGACACGATACGCCATTTTCTTTGACAGCTTCAGTGTGATTGTCACGAAATCATCTTGAAATATTTTTGTGCCTTCAAATATCTTCGCGGAGGCAGTGCGTTCAAAGCGCTCGTCAAGCAGCTTCAATTCTTTCATGCGCCGCAGTTTGAAAAACCGATAATCTTGACGCACTGTGCAGAAAGCATAAAGATACCAGCTCTGTCCCTTAAAGCAGAGTTTCATGGGTTCTGCTGTGCGCTGCGTGCTGCCCTCACTGCTGTGATACTGAAACGCCACTTTTTTCTTTCCGAGAATGGCGCTTTTCAGCAGGCTGAACAGCTGCGCTTCCTCATCGGCGTTTGCCCAGCCGGAGAAATCAACTTCAACCCAATCGGCGCTGGTGTTTCCAAATAGGGAGGACAGCTTTTGCACCGCAGTATTGGTTTGCTCCAAGTTGACCGCATCTACTGCGTGAAGTGCAGCGAGAATATCTGACTTTTCGCCATCGGTCAGGACAGTTTTATTGAGAACGAAGTCAGGGAGCAGTGAAATTCCACCACCCTTGCCCTTGGTCATATAAATGGGTATTCCCGCCGAGGATAGAAGCTCTACATCCCGGTAAATCGTGCGGGGTGAAACCTCAAAGTGTGTTGCGAGCTCCCCGGCGGTCATACTTTTTTTGTTCAGCAATAGATAAACCATTTCGAATAGCCTGTTAATCTGCATATTATCACCTCTACTGCTTTTATTATAAGATGATAATATGACATCTACAAGACATATTAAAGCAACGAAACATTATTTGTTCCACTACATCCCCAAAATCGTCCAGAGTATCCTTGCAAAAGGATGGCGAACGGACTTTTTCATAGTATCTGTGTCCTTTCCATTGTTCATATTTGTTTAATTGAAAGTTCCGCTTTAC
>JAVBWO010000023.1:0-41405 GCA_036677375.1 Bacillota bacterium | reverse complement strand
TTCCTTGCGGCGGCATTACCGTAACCGGATTTTCTCTCACGTTTCCTTGCGGCGGCATTACCGTAACCGGATTTTCTCTCACGTTTCCTTGCGGCGGCATTACCGTAACCGGATTTTCTCTCACGTTTCCTTGCGGCGGCTTAACCGTTTCCATCGTGTTCTCTTCTTCCTCTTCTATTGGCAGACAGGGAATATCCCTTTGAAATTTTGTTTCTTCCCAAATTGGTTCATAAACGCCACAGTCAATGGCACTGCCAAATGCCGTTCTGGACGACGGCCTGCCACAATCGATGCTGTCTATTATACTTGCCGATTGCGTTGCCTGAGGATTACTATAGACCTGTTTAATATTCTGTTTGGCGTTTTCTTTGAAGGTTTGTTTGGCGTCGCATGATAAATAAAAATTCCCCTTTACCTCAAAGGCGTGAGAAGAAATCATCTGCCACGTGACATCGCGAATCTCAGACATACAGTCGTTTAAAGAACAAGCCGGCAAAGCGCCCGGGCATTCCGTACGAAATGGAACTAAGACAATCTTATCCATCGTACTGTTACAATTGCCGGGCAAAGAAGGATAATATGTTACACGAACCTCAATATTGCCGCTACAGATCACTTTGCCGCTTTCTTCCGCGATTTTTAAAAGCCTCGTTGCAAGGCTTACCGTTTTTACCTGCGCCATGGGTGCAGCCTGCCTGGGCAAAAAAACGGTATGTGCCAGCGGCATAACCAGTTTTTCCATACAAATTACCTCCTGTACTATGCCGCCTGCCGCGGCCTTTATTACAAAACTGTATGCAAAAAAATATTTTTTTATGCCTGCGTCTCAGCTTTTTCGTGTAGCGCTGTAAAAGCTAAAATACGGTCAAACAGCTCCCTTGTGGTGGCGTCTACTCCTTCGAAATCCATAGCGTGTACATAAAAAGTCTCTAAACGACTGTGCAAATCCTTAGCTTGAGACAAGGCCTGGCAAGCTGCTGTTAAACTCTGCTGCCAGAGCGCTTCCTCTTGACAACCACCGGCCAAAGCAATCAACGTATCCTGAGGCTTCACCTCTACGCCCGGAATACCTTCCGCAATCAAGGCTACTCCCAGACCGGGCAAAACCAGCATTTCCATTTCATTGGGCGCAAAAGCACGGTAAAAGATATCAATGGCATGGCCCTTATCAATCACAACTTTTGCCACCTGTGCCAAGACAAGAGAAATTGCGGAGAAGCGCCCTTGCAAGATATAACGGTGACGGCAGCCTGCTGTCAATTCATCCACAAAACCCAACCATCCCCGGGGCGTCACGGCTGTGGCAAAGAAATGGCGTACTTCAGGCAGGTTGCTGCGGAAAATTTCTTCCACTAGTTGATCCCCCTGCCGGGCCAACTCCTCCATAGGAAGGCTTGGCATTTTCTTTTCCAGCTCCAGCATATCTTCTTTTACCTTTGCTAAAAACCCGTAAGCGGTAGCAAAATAACCCGCCGTCACTCGGTTGATTTCCTGAATCTCTCCCTTATGCTGCCTCAGATAATCCCTGTCCCAATGTTCACCTAAATTAATGATCTCATCCACCGCACCCGGACACACAGGATCCACCACATGAGGCGCGGTACCGTCTATCACTGCCAGTTTCAAGGCGGGAACCACTACACCGTCCAACGAGTCATTATCCGAAGAACACTGCCACAACTCCACATCATAACCTCTCTCTACCATATCGGCGGCTAATTTTCGGATCAGCGTCGATTTGCCGGTTCCCGGACCGCCTTTTAAGATAAACAACTGCTCCATGCCGGCAAGCCCCTGGTGGTAGAAGGAATAAAATCCTTCCGGTGTATTGCTGCCGGGGAATAAATGTTTGACCGTTCCTCTTTTCATAGAACACCTCCGAATCATTCTTTTGAATTATAATATGTAGGGAAAAATTCATAGTGCCTGTATTGTCTTAGAAAAACAAAAACTCCCGTACAAGAAATCCTGTACGGGAGTTCATTACTTTTGTTATTGTATCTTACTTTGCAGAATCTCAATTGCTTTGGCCAGCTGAGGATCTTGTTTTGGATCGCCGCTTAAGGTCACCACCAAATCGGTACCCTCCGGCAATAGACACTCCACATCAGGAGTAATGCCTACGCCATGAATGCTTCGCTTATTTGGTGTGAAATAACGGGTGGTGGTGCTACGGATACCAGTGCCTCCTGCCAAAGGCGAAATGGTCTGAATGATTCCTTTGCCGAAGCTCTTGGTGCCTACCGAAGTACCAATGTCATTATCCTGCAAAGCGCCTAAAACAATTTCAGAGGAACTGGCGCTATATTCATTCTGCAAAAGCACCAAGGGAATCGCAAACGGTTCATACTTGGATACCACTTCTTGATCCCCGGTCTTGCTGGAGAGCCACAAAATAGGTCTCCCCTTGGGAATAAACAAATCCGCCAGATCCAGCGCGGCGTTGACTTCGCCACCGGGGTTGTAGCGCATATCAATCAACAAACCTTTGGGCGGATCGTTTTTCTGCATTTCCTGCCAAAGGCTTTTGAATTCCTCTGCGGTATACGAATTAAAGCTATTGATCACCACATAGGCAATATCGGGATATTCCGGCAGGTCATACCGCTCCACGGTAGAGACTTCAATGGTATCCCGGGTGACGGTAAAAGTGATCTCGCCTTCTCCCGCCCGCAGAAAGACTAAAGTGACCTTAGTCCCTGCTTCACCTTTGACCTTCGCTACCACCATATCCAGATCCTGACCGGTCACATCTTCTCCATCCACCTTCAGGAGCTGGTCACCGGCTTTGATTCCGGCCTTCAAAGCGGGAGAATCTTTCATCACATCACTGATACGACCGCATTTGGTCGTATCATCATAATAAAAATAGGCGCCAATCCCGCCATAGGTCCCCTTAATATCTTCATAGAGTTCACTATATTCCTCCGCGGTAAAATAGGAAGTGTAAATATCATCTTCTTCCATAAAAAATTGTTCTGCCGCTACCTGCATACTATCGATCATATCCATGGCGTCAATAGCGGCTCCTTCTGAGGGAAGATCAGCTTTGCCACTATGCACAAAAGGAATCGTACAACCGGAAAGCAAAATACAAACCGCTAACAATATCCCTACCGCACCATACTTCCGCTTCAATAAAATCACCTCTTATCCAGTATATACCGGATCACCTTTTTCATGCAATGACAAAGTCAAAAATCTAACAAATTTGGCATTAAGCTAAAATACAAAAAAGGGCGTTATCAGCGCCCTTTTGCCTTTTCTATTTGACATAATTCCAGGGGCTTACATCGGAACCATTCTTACGCACTTCGAAATGCAAGTGGTTCCCGGTACTCCAGCCGGTAGAACCAACCTTGCCTATGGTATCGCCTTTTTTGACGGACTGCCCTACACTTACTCCAATGGAAGACAAATGTCCATACAAAGTGGAAATGCCGCCACCATGGTCAATGATTACCATATTGCCATAGGCGCTGTTATATTGTGCAATGATCACCGTGCCGTCTCCTGCCGCCATGATAGGCGTACCTTTGGGAGCGCTGATATCGATGCCCGTATGTTTTTTATACTTTTTTAATATAGGATGCCAGCGCATGCCGTAATCAGACGTCACCTTATAATAACCATCCAATGGCCATAAGTAAGCGCCTTTATAAACCGGTGCATTCTTCTTCGCCAACTCCGCTTGAATCTTTTTAATCTGTGCGGCAATGGCCTTGGATTCCGCTTCCATTTCATCATAGGCTTTTTGTGCCGTGGCCTTATCCTGTTCTGCCGCTGCTACCAGATTTGCCTTCTCTTTCTGCTGCGACGCCAACTCCGCCAAGGCGTCTTCTTTGCTTTGCTTCAGTGCTTTCAAGGTGGTCTTTTTTTCTTCCTGCTGTGCCTTTTTCTCTTCTACCTGGGATTTTGTTTCTTCGATGGTATCTAAGGTATTCATATCATAATTCATGATCTGTTCTAAGTAATAAAAGCGGCTTAAAAAATCATCCATGCTGTTGGCCTCGAAGAATACGTCCAACATCGTCACCTGCCCATTGACATAGGTTGCCCGCAAACGCTCTTTGAAGGATGTCTTCCTGCTATCCAGTTTCTTTTGAGTTTCTTCCAACTGTTGCGTGGTCTCCGCCAATTGTTTCGAGGCCACTTGCAATTGGATATCCGCACTGGTTAACTCTTTTTCTGTTTTATTGATTCCGGCTTCTACCGTGGACAATTGGCCCTTGAAGGTTTTTAACTGCGCATCGGTTTCTTTGATCTTCGCTTTTTGCTCCTTCATCTCTTGTTCCAAAGCATATTTTTCCTCTTTAAAATCGGCCAAGGGGTCGGAACTCGCACTCATGGCAGGCAGAACCGACGTGCCGATGAAGGCCAGCGTCAATAATAAAGTAAGCAGGGTAACCCATACTTTTTTCTTTTGCGGCATCTATTACACCCACCTTTATTTATTGAAATCCAATAAAAAGATTGAAATCAGGGATAAAGTAAATCATTCAAATCAAGATCATACCCGCAGGAAACGCCGAAGAGAAACTGTGCTGCCCAAAGCGCCTAAACCTACACCAAGGCACAGCATACCGCAAGCTACCTGCACAATCACTTTATTAATGTTAACATATGTAAGGAACAAAAGACTCTTCATCATATAACCGATCAAATTGCCATAGGCAAAGTACAAGCAGCCCAAGGCAATGAGGGAACCCAGAAGGCCTATAATGATCCCTTCTAAGAGAAATGGCCATCTGACGAAGGCGTTGCTGGCGCCCACATACTTCATAACCATGATTTCTTCCCGCCTGGCAATAACGGTCATCCGAATGTTCATAGCGATCAAAACTACTGCGGAGACGCATAATAGCGCCATGATCCCTAATCCTAAAGCACGCACCCATTTTAATAAGGCAAACAAATTATCTACCGAATCCTGTCCATAACGCACTGAGACAATCCGTTCCAGTTTTGCCACTGTTTTGGTAAGGGTAGCAACATCCTCCGGATGCAACGCCTTGATGGTATAGGCGTCTGGCAAAGGATTTTCATCCAAAGCAGCCAACACGCGCTTATCATCCCCGAAACTGCTGGTCATGCTGGCAAGACCGTCTTCCTTACTAACAAAAGTTACGCTGGCAACGCCGGAAAGAGATTTTATTTGTTCTTTCAATGTTTCTAATTGCTCTTCTGTGGTACCATCCTTGACAAAAGCTTTGATTTCCACCGAATTTTCCAACATGGTGGCATTGGCGTCGATATTCAGCACCAAAAGCCAAAAGACGCCGCATAAAAACAGCGTGATGGCAACAGTGACAATGGCAACCAGGCTCATCCAAGAGTTCCGCTTCATAGAAAGGATGGCTTCGGGGGCTACATAGCGAAAGCTGGATAATTTCATAAAAGCCACCCCCCTATAGCGTCGCCTGCCAATTGACCGTGTTTTAATGCCAGCACCCGTTTCCCCAAGGCGTTGACGATCCGCTTATCGTGGGTCGCCATGATAATGGTGGTGCCTTCATCATTGATCTTTTGAAAGCTTTTCATCAGCTCGTCAGAGGTATCAGGATCGATATTTCCTGTGGGCTCGTCCGCCAAAAGGATGGGCGGCCTGTTGATAATGGCGCGCGCCAAAGCAACCCGCTGCTGTTCGCCACCGGAAAGCTGCCGGGGAAAAGCCTTAGCCCTGTCGGCAATCCCCATCATATCCAAAACCTCCGGCACCTTCTTTTTAATATCCGGCCAGGGATATTCCAGCACCTTCATAGCAAAGGCCACGTTTTCAAAAACCGTTTTATTTTCCATCAGGCGAAAATCCTGAAAGACCACGCCGGTATTGCGCCTCAAAAGCACAGTGTCTTTCTTGCTCAGCCGGATGATGCTGCGGTTGGCAATAAAGATCTGTCCGTTATCCGGCATGATTTGACGAAATAAAAGCTTAATCAAAGTACTTTTTCCGGCGCCGCTTTGTCCGGTCAAAAAGACGAATTCTCCTTTTTCTATGTTCAGATTGATATCAATCAAGGCAGGTTTGCCCTTATCATAGGACTTATTGACATTGACCATGCTGATCATGCAAACACCTCTTTATTTTCGGCTATCATAATCCATAATTTTATTTTGTTCGACAGAAATCAAACAAAATCCTTTCCCATCAACATAATTCCATACAATTCCATAATGTAAATATTGCCTGCTTTGATTTCCTAATTAAATTAGACTATATAAGGAAATTTTTGGTTCCCTACATGATCGGATTTTAGCAATATTTGTCTACCGGCTCTTGTTTCCGTTTCTTATCATAGCACAAATATACATCATTTCGCAAAGAACATAACTTGTTTTTTCCTTATAGATGTAAAAATTTAAAAGTAATAAGCTAAAAGATGAAATAATTGGCGAAAACGCTTACAAGGACAATCAAAACTTTTGATTTGACATGATACCCAGGCATAAAAAAACGAAAGGCAACGCCTTTCGTTTTTTTATTATTTATTTAAAAAAATGGAAGTAGACAACGTTTTTATTTACAGGCTACGGCTTTAAGGGCTGCCGCAACAATATCTTTGGCGGTTAAACCGTATTTTTCAAACAACTGGGCCGGAGAGCCGGATTCCCCCATAACATCCTTGATCCCTATCCGGCATAAAGGAGTAGGCGCATTCTCAGACAACGCTTCCGCTACGGCGCTGCCCAGACCGCCGATGATGCTGTGGTCTTCCGCTGTTACTGCCGCGCCGCATTCCTTGGCCATTTTTACGACAAACTCCACATCCAGCGGCTTGATGGTATGGATATTGGCGACAGCGGCGGTAATTCCTTGTTTCTGCAAGTCAACGGCCGCTTCTAGCGCTACGCTGACCATCAAACCGGAAGCAAAGATCACCACATCTTTACCGGGACGAAGCAAAACGCCTTTGCCGATTTCAAACCGGTAATCTTCCCCATTCACCTCAGGCACAGCCATCCTGCCCAATCTAAGATAAACAGGTCCTTCCATAGCGGCGGCGGCCAAAACCGCCTGCCGCGTTTCATTGCTGTCGGCAGGCACGATCACCGTCATGCCGGGAATCTCCCGCATCAAAGCCACATCTTCAATAGACTGGTGGGTACCGCCGTCTTCCCCAACGGAAAGGCCGGCATGTGAAGCGCCGATCTTCACATTCAAATGCGGGTAACCAATGCCGTTTCTAACCTGTTCAAAACCGCGTCCGGCAGCAAACATGGCAAAAGAACTGGCAAAAGGGATTTTGCCGACAATGGATAAACCGGCCGCCACCGTGGCCATATTTTGTTCGGCAATGCCTACGTTGATAAAACGTTCCGGGTAAGCCTTGGCAAACTCACTGGTTTTGGTAGATTTCGACAAATCAGCGTCTAAAACCACGATTCTTTCATCCTGCGCTCCCAGCTCCACCAAAGCGGCGCCATAAGCGTCACGGGTTGCAATTTTTTTTGTCATTCATCTTTCCTCCTATTCCAGTTCTGCCAAAGCTGCGGCGGCCTGCTCGCAATTGGGAGCCACGCCATGCCAGCCCGCTATATCTTCCATGAAGGAAACGCCCTTGCCTTTTTTAGTATTGGCAATGATCATAACCGGTTTCCCAGTTACTGTTTTCGCTTCTGTCAAAGCATCGAGAATGGCGGCCATATCATGGCCGTCGATAAGTATGACATGCCAGCCGAAAGCGCGAAATTTTTCATCCAACGGCTCCGGAGACAAGACATCGGAGGTGCAGCCGTCGATCTGCAAACGGTTTCTGTCCAAAAAGGCAATGAGATTGTCCAAGCCGTAATGAGCGGCAAACATAGCAGCTTCCCAGACTTCCCCTTCCTGGGTCTCGCCGTCTCCCACGATCGCGTACACACGGTTGGGCTTGCCGGAGATCTTCAGCCCTTTGGCAATGCCGCAGGCGGCCGAAATACCCTGACCCAGGGAGCCGGTGGAGCAATCCACGCCCGGCGTCTTTTTACGGTCCGGGTGTCCTTGCAGTCTGCTGTTCAGTTTACGCAGGGTAGCCAATTCTTCTACGGGGAAATAGCCTTTCATAGCCAAAACTGCATAAAGGGCCGGCGCCGCATGTCCTTTGGAAAGCACAAAATAATCTCTGTCTTCCCAATTGGGATTTGCCGGATCAACCTTCATTTCTGCAAAATACAGCGCCGTTAAAATATCCGCGCAGGACAAAGAACCCCCCGGATGACCGCTGCCGGATTCTTTCAGCATGGTAATGATATGCCGCCGGACTTCTTTGGCTTTAATCTCTAAATCTGCTACCTGTGGATGATTCATTTTCCCTCTCCTTCCTTTATCTCAAACGGGCGAAAACCCTCTCCCAACACCTCATGGGCCTGGGTAATAATAATAAACGCATTGGCGTCAACTTCATAGATCATTTCTTTTAACGCGGTAAGCTCTCCCTGACCCACCACACATAAAAGGGCTTCCCGCGTTTTGCCGGTATAAATACCCCGGCTCACCAGGCCGGTGATGCCTCGGTCCAACCGGGACAAAAGCATTTTCCCCAAGGCTTCATACTTGTCGGAGATGATCAGCACCGCCTTATGGTAAGAAATCCCCTCTAAAACCACATCAATCATACGGCTGGTAATATAAACGGCAATCAAGGCATACAGCGCCAGCTCAAGGTCGAAAAATATTGCTGCCAATAATATCACAAAACCATCCACCGTCAAAAGTGTGCTGCCCAGGCTCAAACCTAAATTGCTGTAAAGCAGCCGGGCCAGTAAATCGGTACCACCGGTGGTGCCGCCGGAGCGGAACACCAGGCCAAGGCCGATTCCGGTCAAGACGCCGCCATAGAGGGAAGCCAGAAGAGGATCTCCCACAAACTTAGAATCTCCCTGCCAAAAGGCCAAAAGGTCAATAAATACCGATAAAATCAAAGCGCCATAAAGGGAACGCACCATGGATCGATAACCAAAGCGGCGGAAGCCAAGAAAAAATAAGGGCACATTGCATATGATCATCAGTGTCCCTACCGGCCAACCCGTTAAATAGTAAATAATAGTAGAAAAACCGCTGACACCGCCGGAAGCGATCTTATTGGGCACAAGGAAAAGCGCCACACCGACGGCAGCAATCAGGCTTCCTAAAGTAATTCCCAGCCCTTGCCGGACGGCATGTCCGACAGGCGATGTTTTTTTATTGGCTTGCCAAAGGAGTAAGCGGGACATATCTACCCCACAATTTCAGTTTTCCGTCGGCAGAGATTTCCGCTTGTCCCACGGCCAACCGGCCGGGTAGAAAATCCGCCGTCAAGGTAAAGGTGAGTATGTCCTTTATTTTATCCGCTAAAGCACCATTTAAGTCTATTCCGGCCGCTGCCATTTTCTGGGGCGCCAGCACCAGATTTCCCTCAGCATCAACATAAGGCAGTGCGCTGATCTCTATCGCCCGGCTCGCTCCTTGCAACTCCAATTCTCCAGCAATCAGAATCTTACCATCTTCATAGCTGGTTTCTATATTGCTAATAGGACCCAGTCCCCGGTCAAATAAATTACCAATGGCGGCAATATCTGTTTCCCCGTAAAAATCGCCTTCGGTTTGGGGTAGCTGAGATACTTTGACATGAGACCAAACCAAACTGACCTTTGCCAGAGGCCAGCTGGCGGCGGGCGGCTCCCGCCACATAACGGTTACGGAATCCGCTCTGTCGGCCAAAAGCTTAACGGCCGGAAGATCAAAGACAGTAATGTCCGGTTTCGATGTGCCTTTCGGTACATGAACCATTAAGTTTTTCCGCAGTTGGGCTTCCGCAAGAGGCGGCAGCACCAACTGGATGGTGCACAATGCCAAAACTAATACTAGACAAACCGCCAATATTTTTTTCAGCATAGCCCTCTCCCTTTATCTAACTAATCCCGCTTTCTGTATTTATGAAGATAAGCGCTGACGAATGGTTCCAGGCAACCGTCCATGACCGCGTCTACATTACCGTTTTCCACATTGGTGCGATGATCCTTAACCAGCCGGTATGGCTGAAAAATATAAGAACGGATCTGACTGCCCCAGCCGATCTCTTTTTGCTCGCCCCGGATTTCCGCCATTTCCGCTTCCTGCGCTTCCAGCTTTTGCTCCAGGAGCTTAGCCCGCAGCATCCGCATGGCTTTGTCCCGGTTAGAATGCTGGGAACGCTCCTCCTGGCATTGTACCACGATTCCCGTGGGCAGGTGCGTGATGCGCACCGCCGAATCGGTCTTGTTAACGTGCTGGCCGCCTTTGCCGCCGGAGCGGTAGGTGTCCATTTTCAAATCATCCGGATCAATCTCAATCTCACTGTCATTTTCCACCTGCGGTATGACATCCACCGAGGCAAAGGATGTGTGCCGCCGTCCGGAAGCGTCAAAAGGCGACATGCGTACCAAACGATGCACGCCTTTTTCTGATTTTAAATAACCATAGGCATTGGTACCGTTGGCCGCAAAGGTCACGCTTTTAATGCCGGCTTCTTCACCGGCCAGGGTATCCAGCATTTCTACTTTAAATCCCATATCCTCGCAATAACGCAGATACATCCTAAGGAGCATTTCACACCAATCCTGCGCCTCAGTACCGCCGGTTCCCGCATGAAGGGACAAAATAGCGCCATGATTGTCATAAGCGCCGGAAAGCAGCATTTCCAGCTCCAGTTTTTCAATATGCCGCTGAAAACTGCCCAGCAAAGCTGCTATCTCACCCGCCATGCTTTCGTCTTCCGCCTCGGTTGCCAGATCCCACAAAGCCTGTACATCTTCCAATTCCCGGGGCAGCTTTTGAAAGTCCTGCAAGCGATCCTTTAAATAGGTGATATTCTGCAAGATTTTTTGCGCTTCTTCCCTGTTATCCCAAAAACCATCGATATAGGTACGGTCTTCCATCTCTTTGATCTTTGCTTCTTTGTCCGCAATGTCAAAGAGAAACCCTCAGTTCTTCCAACCGCTCCCGGTCTTGGCTCAGCTGGTTTTTTAAATCGGAAAGCATTTGATCACCCTTTCTTTTTCATACCCTTTAACTTGATTCTTGGCAAATTGGTTTATCATCTGCCGGTATCATACCGGCCTATTCCTTTCTTATCATCCCTGCCGTTTGACAAATGGTATTGGTCGCTGTCGTATCGGTGCGAACATAAATGCCCAAGGCACCCTACAGCTTATCCTCGCCGCCGCGTCCTTCCACCCTTCGCTTTATCTTCTTACGTGGACTTCAAAATCCGCTCCCGCAAAAGTCTATCTCGGCTTCGCAAACAATCCTGCAGTACTCATTTTATCCGCCATGCAAGCACCAGAACCCACTTCAGCCAAAATTAATCTGCGCGTCTGGCACATCTGCCGCTATCCGTTTTCCCTCTGCGAAGCGCCGAAATCCTTTTTTCCATCAATACTGAACTTAGGCCGTGGACACAATCCTCCGCCCTTCATCTTAGCTTTCGCACGAACTCCAAAACTATTCCGCAGTATTCTTACCACAGCATTTTTTATATTTTAAGCCGCTGCCGCAAGGGCAAGGATCGTTCCGGCCCACCGTTTTACCATCCTTGCGAATGGGTTTTTTCACAGCCGTTTCCCCGTCGCCATCCCGGTTTTCATGCATTTCCCGGCGGGCCTGCGGCCGTTCGGCGATCTCTACCCGCATCATCAGGCGCACGATATTGAGCTGAATGTCCGCGATCATTTCCTGGAACATTTCATAAGCTTCATGCTTGTATTCCACCAAAGGATCTCTTTGGGCATATGCCCGTAAATGGATGCCCTGGCGCATGATATCCATGGCGTCAATGTGATCCATCCATTTCTCATCTACCACCCGCAGGATGACTACGCGTTCAATATTACGGAACTGCTCTTCACCGATGCGCTCTTCCCGCGCCTCATACAAAGCCACGGCTCGCCCCTTGAGCATTTCAATAACTTCGTCCTTGCTCAAAGCTGTGATATCCTGCTCTGTCAATCCATGGTTCGGCAGGAAATTGTCAATCTCAATGAGCAAAGCAGATACATCCCATTCCTCCGTATAGTGGCTGGCGGAGGAAAAATGAGCAATGGTACGCTCGATCACTTCGTCCAACATGCCCATGACCTGTTCCCGCAAATTAATTTCCCGCAAAACCTCCAGCCTTTGTTTATAGATGATTTCCCGCTGCTGATTCATGACATCGTCATAATCCAGCACATTTTTACGGATATCAAAATTGCGGGACTCCACCCGTTTTTGCGCGGATTCGATGGATTTGCTGACCAGGGAGCTGTCAATGGGCATGCTGTCGTCCACGCCCAATTTATCCATAAGATTTTTCACATGCTCCGCCCCAAAAATACGCATAAGGTCATCTTCCATGGAAATATAAAAACGGCTGCTGCCCGGGTCACCTTGCCGCCCGGAACGGCCGCGCAACTGGTTATCGATACGGCGGCTCTCATGGCGTTCCGTACCGATAATGTGCAAGCCACCCAAAGCCTTGACTTCTTCGTGCTCTTGTGCCGTCAGGCTGCGGTATTTAGCAATCAAAGCCTGCACTTCTTCATTGGTATATTCTTTTTCTTCGCGTTCCGCGCACCTTTCCATTTCTTCCCGGGCCATAAATTCAGGATTACCGCCCAGCATAATATCGGTACCGCGGCCCGCCATATTAGTAGCGATGGTTACCGAACCTTTGCGTCCGGCCTGCGCCACGATTTCCGCTTCTTTTTCATGGAATTTGGCATTTAATACATTATGCGTGACCCCTTTTTTATGCAGCATCTTGCTTAAGCGCTCCGATTTCTCAATGGAAATGGTACCAACCAAAACAGGTTGTCCTGTGGCATGCCGCTCTGCAATGGCGTCCACTACGGCGTTAAATTTTCCATCCTCGCTGCGGTAAATACTGTCCGGAAAATCCTCCCGTACCATTGGCAGATTGGTCGGTACGGTCACCACATCAAAGTGATAGATTTTGCGGAACTCTTCTTCTTCCGTAGCGGCGGTACCTGTCATGCCCGCCAATTTTTCATACATCCGGAAGTAATTCTGAAAAGTAATAGTCGCCAAAGTCTGACTTTCCCGCTCGATCTTAACACCTTCCTTGGCTTCGATGGCCTGGTGCAGGCCGTCGCTGTAACGGCGGCCAAACATGAGACGTCCGGTGAATTCGTCAACGATAATGACCTGGCCTTCTTTAACCACGTAATCCCGGTCGCGTTTAAACAAGACACGGGCTTTTAAACCCTGCATCACATGGTGATTCAATTCGCTGTTGGCATTGTCATAAAGATTTTCCACACCCAGCATACTTTCCAGACGGGAGACCCCCGATTCCGTCAGCATAACGGCCCTGGCCTTTTCATCTACGGTATAGTCGTCCTCCTGCTTGAGACGGGGAATGACCTTGGCTATATCATAGTAAAGGCTGGTGGGTTTTTCCGAGGGACCGCTGATGATTAAAGGCGTTCTGGCTTCATCGATCAAAATGCTGTCCACTTCGTCCACAATGGCATAATGTAGGGGACGCTGCACGATCTGGGAAGGATGTACCGCCATATTATCGCGTAAATAATCAAAACCGAATTCGTTATTGGTACCGTAGGTAATATCCGCCTGGTAACTCTCTTTTTTGTCAAAGCCCTCCATATTGTGCACCACAAGACCTACAGAAAGTCCTAAGAAACGGTAGAGCCTACCCATCCACTGGCTGTCGCGTTCCGCCAAATAATCATTAACGGTAATGACATGAACCCCTTTGCCGGCCAAAGCGTTCAAATAAACCGCCAAGGTTGCCACTAGCGTTTTACCTTCCCCGGTTTTCATCTCCGCGATCCGACCATCATGGAGAACCATGCCGCCAATCAACTGTACATCAAAGTGGCGCATGCCCAAGACGCGCTTGGAGGCTTCCCGGCATACCGCAAAGGCTTCGGGCAAAAGCTCGTCCAAAGTAATGCCACCCGCCAAGCGCTCTTTAAATTCTACTGTTTTCGCCGCCAGCTCCTCATTGGAAAGCTTAGCAATTTCCGGTTCAAAGCTATTAATCTGGCCAACCCGGCGGCTGTATTTTTTGATATCCTTGGCATTGTCATCAAACAGATTCGTGAGAAACCCCATTATTCACTGCCTCCTTAATCCTAGGCGAAACAACAAACTGATTCCGTCTTTTTACAATTCTACATTATGATAAAAATTAATACAAGATGGCAATAGGCCTCTTGCAATCACTGTACTCCACTAAATTGCACTATGTTTTATTATATCATTGATCGACCTGTACTGCAATTCTTCCCCTAAAATGAATTGCGATGTTTTTGTGTCATATTTGTCTGCTTCCCGTCGCAAAAACATTAGTTTTGTCCTCTACATCTTATCTTTCCTCTTTTTGCGGTTTCTCTGACAATCAATGCTTTAACAAAAACAGTAAACTCCATGTATTCTGTCCAAATGCCAACTCCTAGCCTTTGAATCGGCCCTCATTTGAAATATACGTTTCTCCCCCTCAAAAGGCGGATCTTTTTGCGACGCGCACCACCGGCTTAAGGGATCATCTTACAATTCCTTTTTGCAAAAAAAACCCGGGCCTTTCTAAAAGGCCCGGTATCATTGATTTGATTTTTATTCCTGCGGAATCAACAAGCCGTAATTACCGTCATTTCTTTGATAGACCACATTGACTTGGTGGTTTTCCTCATTGGTAAATACAAAGAATTTATGACCCAAAAGGTTCATTTGCATAATTGCCTCTTCTACAGATACGGGCTTAATATTAAACCGTTTGGTACGAACCAAAACCCGTTCGTCCGGCTCTTCCTCCAGAGCCATCAAAGCTTTCTTAGCGATACTGCCTTCTTTCACACGCTTAGACAGACGGGTTTTATGCTTACGAACTTGGCGCTCCAGTTTTTCTACCACTTCATCAATACAGGCATACATATTGTTGCCTTCTTCTTCGCCTCTTAGAATGACGCCACCGTCTAAGGGAATCGTGACCTCAACTCGATGGGAGTCCTTTTGCACAAGAACTGTGACGTATGCTTCTTCCGCCTCGGCAATCATCTTGTCAAATTTGGCCAGGCGTTTTTCCACATACTCCTTGATCGCGGCGGATACCTCTACGTTTCTTCCCTTGATATTGATTTTCATAAACAACACCCTCCTCCGACCAACATTAGCTGACTTAATCAGCTTTATTATTTATTCCCTATTTCGGTGTGAAATTCCTTTGTTTTTCCGAAAAATATTCTTTTCCAGCCAAAACATTTTGTCGAAACGGAAACTGAAATCTTTCCCCAACCTGTGGATAATGTGTATATTCCTGTTCATAACCAGCTATCTGAAAGCCTTTTTCTGTGGAAGAGCTGTGCATGACTAAAAAAACTGTCGATTCCTCTTTTAAAATGTATTTTTTCCTGCGGCCATAACGACACCATATACCTCTTTTACACCTGATGCCAACAGGATTCCCCCACAAGCGGAAAAAGTGGCACCGGTGGTAAAGACATCGTCCACCAGAAGGATGCGCATACCAATTACCTTGGCGATATCCGAACCAGGTAAAAAAGCGTTTTTCATATTGCGAAAGCGGCTTTGCCGGCCCAATTTTGTCTGGCTTTTGGTTTCCCTGACCCGCTTAATCACGCTGTTTCCGACAGGGATGTTAAGTTCGCGCCCGATCACCTCTGCCAACAGAGAAGCCTGATTGTAGCCCCGTTCTTTTTCTCTGGCGGGGGAAAGCGGTACGGCAACTACTGCGTCAAAAGAAATGTCCGGCAGCTTCTCCCGGACACACTGAGCCATGGCGCAGCCCATGGGTTCCGCCAAGCTTTTTTTATGATGATATTTTAATTGTCCGATATTTTTTCGCAGGTTCCCTTCATAGGGTGCCACCGCCACTGCACGGGTGAGTCCGGTCAAAAGATGATCAACACAATGGGAGCACACCTTTACCGGCTTTTTGACAAAGGCCGCGCAATAATGGCAGGGCTGCCAGCAGCTTTGGGCAAGAGCTTGACGGCAACAGGGACAGACGGCTTGCCCGGCACTGGGATTCCCGCAAATAATGCATTTCACTCTCGGGAAAAACAAGCGGCAAATTGCATCAAACCATTGTCCCATTCTACCACCACCCATATTTTTTGTGTCTATTCTCCAATATGGATGATTTTTCCTGCTCTCAGTTTTTCATTTGTTTCCTGCCAAAGTTTCAGCTCAAAAATAAGCTGTCCCTGAAGTCTTTGGCTGGTTTCCCCCGCTCCAAGCGGCAGAATAATATCAAAATGGCCTTCTTCTTGTTGTAAAATGTGGTAACCCCAGCGGCGTTCTGCCAGGATCACCGTTCTTTTCTGATTTTCTTCTTCAGGCTGCATGACCCACCATTCCGCTTCCGGCGCGGCATAAGCTAAAAGGCGATAAAAATCTGCCAAGACCCAATTCAATTCCGCCACACCTCGCGGTATGAGTAAAATTTTGGGGCCCTGCCGCTTTTTTCTTCTTTCCTGCCAGGTAAAAATGGTAACTACGCCATACAATACCAAAAGAAACAGGATGAAAAAAGGTAACACCAATGCCACCTCCTTACTCAATCTTATGCACAAGGCAGTCATGAGGATACATCAAATATCCAGGAACTTTAATGATTTGCCTTATGTTTTGGGGGGAGATGCATGGATTGCCGCATTCCTTTGCAAATTAGCAAAGCATGCAAGCTTTCGTTTTTTTTGCAGCCTGCGGTATTCCGGCGCCAAGGAAAGGTTGGAGACTTTGTCGCAGACAAGATCATGCCACACCGGATGAAAAACCGCAAAATAAAAGATCCGCCGACAGCTGGGACAGGTTTTGTCAGTCATCTGTGCCCTCCGTGTTTTCTTTCAGTATAGCAAATGCAAGGAATAAAAATAGGCTCTTCCCGTCGAAGGGAAAAGCCTGTTTTCAGTCATAATGCTACAATTTTGCCCCCGATAGTGCCGCCTTTTTCGCCTAGCCCGGGCAGTTGCTTCTATCAGAGACATGTTTTTGTCGAGGGTAGTAGTATATCCGTTGAAAATCCTTTTGATTTATCCCTTGCTGTTTGGCGATCTGCCATAAATAATCAGGGGCGGGATAGAGGTTATAGACTTTCTGCTTCTGCCAAGTCCTATGCCGCAACCAAAGATCAAGACCGGCATGGGTTTTTATCAATGCTTGCGCAACCTCAGGGTAAGAATCGGCCAGAGAAAACCAGACCTCGTTCAGCACCTCGTCTTTGATCTGCATTTTCCGTTGGCTTAATAGAAAATCAGCAACCCCGGCTAACGCTGTTGTCGTATTACACTGTGCCAATAGCCAAAGCAGTCCCCGCAGTACAGTGGGATGCTGCTTTTTCTGCAATAAATCACAAAGCAGCAAAGCTTTTTGTTCATGGTTTTGGGGAATCTGCCAGAAAGTATCTAAGACCTGTAATTGCCGGTGAGGCAGTTCAGCTTCTGTCATATACGCCAAAATTGCCACTGCATCTTCCGCAACACCGATCCGTCCCAAAGTGAGAAATGCTTTCGACGATACCAGAAAATCCTTATGTCCCCAAAAAGGATATAGCCGCAGGAAAGCATCCCTCCCCAAACAACCCCGACCCTGGTACTCCAAGGCGGCAAGCTGCCGTAAAATAGCTTCGGGCGGCTCTGTAATCTCCGGCAATTTGATTTCAATCATAAGGGCACGCTCCATCAAAAAGAGACACTCTTGGTGTCCCTTTTTATACTTTATTCGGTAACGATCTTGCACAGAAAACCGGCAACCCAGCCGACGGTGCCGTCGGTAAGTTGTACTTTATACCAATCATCCTGGGTAGCTAAATATTTCAGTTTGGTATTTTTCGTGGCGGAACCAATTTTGTCAGAATCGGTGGAGGGCTCTTTCCTAATATTGACATTATCGGAAACGATCTGTACCTGTTTACCCGAAACCGCTGTATCATTATTATTATCGGAGGTATTACCAGAGACTGGTGTGGTCGTATCGTTATTATCAGTGGTTTTGCCGCTTGTTTTGTTGGATTCCCCTTTCAATTCGGCAACTTCCGCCTGTAACTCTTCCACTTGAGTTTGCAAAACCGACATCTTTTCGCCAATCACCTTTTCCACATAGCTTTGGCTAACCAATGGATCGCTTTCGGAACCGGGCTGATTCCCGGTAGCCTGTACCACCTGCCCCACCACAAAACCTAAGGAAACGCATACCAGCGCCGCCAAAACTAATAATACCACCTTGCCCTTATTCATTTTATTTACCCTCCTTAAACATTATCAGATGTTAAAAATTTCATCCTAGCGCCGCCAGGCTTCCCGCTCCCGTTTGCCACGCAAAACACCCAGCTTATCAGCACCCACCAAAGAAAATACCAAGATCACAATAAGAATGAGCACCGCCTGCCTGCCGGAAAGCACCGTCAAAAGGATGGAGCAGATTCCCATGAAAAAAGTGATGGCATAAATGATGAGCACGGTTTGCCTGTGGGACAACCCCAAAGCCAGAAGACAGTGGTGCAGATGCCCTTTATCCGGCTGAAAGATCGGCTTGTGATTGTTATAACGCCGTATGATAGCAAAAAACGTGTCAAAAATGGGAATTCCTAAAATCAATATGGGAATGAGTAAAGAAATAACCGTTGCTCCTTTGGAGAAGCCCATGATCGCCATGGCCCCCAAGGCAAATCCCAGAAATAAGGCGCCGCTGTCCCCCATAAAAATTTTAGCAGGGTAAAAATTGTAGCGCAAAAATCCCAATAAGGACATCGCCAGTACAAAAGCCAGGGAAGCCGGTACATAATAACCGCGGCTGAAAGAAACGGTTGCCATGGTAAGAGCGGAGATAGCAGAGACTCCGGCCGCCAGCCCGTCCAAGCCATCAATGAGATTAATGGCATTGCTGATCCCAACCAGCCATAAAATCGTCAGCGGAATCCCCCAATATTCTAAAAAAATGACATCGCCGCCAAAGGGATTGGTCATAAATTTTACATAACCGCCAAATCCGACAAAAACAACGGCGGCAATAAACTGTCCCAATAGCTTCATTTTGGGGGAGACACCCCTCATATCATCTACCAAGCCGACCAGCATTACCAAGCCGCTGCTGATCACCAGGCCCAAAGTAGCCCTGGCAAAACCGCCGATGATCATGGCTGCAACTGCAAAACTACAATAAATGGCCAAACCGCCGTTTCTAGGCATCAGCCGGGTATGCACCTTACGTTCGTTAGGTTTGTCTATGGCTCCAATCTTAGGCGCCAGCCATTTAACGGCCGGCGTCAAAAGTAATGACAATAAAATGGCTAAGACAGAAGCCAGGAGAATTCTTTCCATCCATTCACCCCATCATGTGATCACTATCCGGATATTTTATTTTCCCATTTATCGACTGGGTTTGTCAACACCGGACCGCATTCGTTTTAAAATAATTTCTTTTACATACTGCGCCTCATCTACCCGGAAGACAAAAATGGCCACAGCATAAAGAAGAATGCCAAGGATTACCATGGCCAATACTTCCACCGCTAGGGCAGTAGGGGCAAAACGGTTCATCAAAACCCAGCCCGCATATAAACCAATGCCCATCACCAAAGAAGACAGGAAAATCCGTAATGTCGAACTGAAAAACTGTTTTCCCATAAGATCCGGCAATGGCTTTTGTAGATAAATATAGAGCAAAAACATATTAACAAAAGCCGCTATGGCATTGGCAAATGCCAAACCACCCCCACCAAACGGGATGAGACGGTACAACACCAAAGAGAGCCCCGCATTCACCAAAATAGACCATCCGCCCATCACCAGAGGGGTTTTTACATCCCCCAGGGCATAAAAAGCCCTTGTCAATACCATATTGACGGCCATGGGCCACATCCCAACGGTAAAAAACAGCAAGGCGTTGGCCGTGGCAAGGGTGGCCTGAGGGTCAAAAGCACCCCGCTCAAAAAGAAGCTGCGTAATCGGGACCCTAAGTACGATCAAGGCAATGGTGGCCGGCAGGACAATCAGGCCTACCAGTCCCAGGCCCTTTTGTAGTTCAGAGGCCATGGCATGGCCTTCCTTTTTGATGGCGTGAGCGGAAAGGGTAGGATAAATCACCGTAACCACCGCCGCCACAAAAATCCCCACAGGCAAAAGCATTACTTTATTGGCATAATTCAAAGCGGAAATGGTACCTTCCGCCAATCCGGAAGCAAAAATGCGGTTGATGATAAAATAAATCTGATTGACCGCAACTCCTAAAATAATAGGAATAATATCTTGAAGAACCTGTTTGACGGCAGGATGCTTCCAATCGAAGACAAAACGGTAATGAAAGCCGATTCTTTTCAGCAACGGGATCTGGATCAACAATAAACCCAGGAAGCTGATAAGAGTACCCAAGGCCAGACCAATGACCCCATACCGGCTGCTGAAAAGAATAATAGAAACAATGATGATGATATTGGAAAAGCCGGGAGCAAAAGCCGCTACCGCAAAACGGTGGTTGGCATTCAAGATGCCGGTAATCACCATGCCTAAACCCATAAAAATGACGGAAGGAAACATAATCCGCGCCAGTTTGGCGGTCAAAAGAGCCTGCTCGCCATGAAAACCCGGCGTCAGCAAGGCTACCAAGATATTTGCCAAAAGAATTCCCAATGCCGTAAGAGCGGCCAAACTGATTATCGTAATATTCAAAATGCTGCTTGCCACATACCAGGCTTCTTCTTTTTCATCCCGCACCAGATATTGGGTAAGGACAGGCACCATTACCGTGACCAACGCCGCCCCCAGGATGGCCTGTAAAAAATAAGGCAGCGTATAGGCGGCAAAATAGGCGTCAGCAACATTTTTGGTGCCAAAGGCTCCTGCAATAAAAGTCTCCCGCAGAAAACCCAATAGTTTTACAAAGATATTGACAGCCAACACGATACCGGTGGCCTTTACAAGACTTTTTGCCATGTTTACGCTCCTTCGGCAAAGCTAATATAAAGCTCTTTGGCCAAACTGCCGCAAGTCTGAGCTTTCTCTAACCAATTTGGCTTTAAGGCTTCCAGCCGCAATCGTTCTTTTTCTTGATTCGCCAGAACCTCGGAAACCGCTCCCACCAGACTGTGCGGCGTCAAATGGCCTGCCCGGCCCACTACCATCTGCCCGGCAGATCTGGCAAAGGCGTCTACCTTGGGATCATAGCTAATGGACGCAACGGGAATCCCCTGGGCGGCAGCCATAATCAAAGCATGCAGCCGCATGGCAATCACCAGTTCCATCCGGCCTAGAACAGCCATGGCTTGCTCTGGGGCAAGGGGCGGCAACTCAAAAGCAGGCTCCGTCATCAGAGCCCGCACCTGTTGATGGATCTTCGCGTCATGCTCACCGTGGAAAGGAAGGAAAATCACCTGATAACCTTGCTTTACCATGGTGTCCCCCAAAAGGGCAAGGGCCGCGAGATCATGACTGATCCCATCCCAAGGCCGCAAAGAAAAAATGATTTTTTTACCCTCCGGCAGCTCCGGCAAATTCTTTGCCTGGGGCTGCCAGGCCAAGACCGGGTCACAGCAGACCGTCATGGGCTTAGTAACACCAATCTCCCGGGCCAGATTTTTAGAATCCTCGTCCCGCCAAGTGATCACATGAGCCCGATTGAGCGCCAATTTTACCATAAAGCGGCTAAAAAACCGGTTTAGCGGACCCAACCCTTGCGCATAGATCATCACCGGTTTCCGGTAAAAACGTGCCAAGAAGATCTGCATGACATAATATAATAATCCCTTGAAGCTGGTAACATCCTGAAACAAACTGCCGCCCCCGCTGATGAATAAACCACACTGAGAGATGGCTGTTTTGACCTCTTGCAAGCGCCAGCGATCCACCGCCGCAATCCCATGATCGGCGCGGGTCTTGTCCACATTATTGGATAACGCCACCAAAGGCACCTCTGGTATCTGCTGCCGTAGAATATGACAAATAGCATCCAAAACGGCCTCGTCACCGGTATTATCAAATCCATAATAGCCAGATAATACGATCTGCGGTTTTTTTTGTTGGCGCCGTCGTCTACTCATGAGGCCCGCCTCCGGCAGCCAATTGCTTCCGCCACAGACGCATGCACATATTCACAACAAGAATCAGCACCATCCCAATGACGATACCTAAGATCAAGCCGTTGCCTGTACGCAACAAGGATACCCACAAAGGCGTATGGGCATGCGCAAAAGTATTCACTAAAGAGACCTGGCCGATAGCTCCAAGCAAGAGAGCAGGCATACCGGCCTTTTTATAGCCGTAATAAACCAAGAGCAGAAAAATAGGATGGCCCAAAAGAAATTCCTTGGTTCTGGGGCGTACCAATAAAAGCTGGTCTAAATAAGAACGGAAAATACGCTCCAACTGGGAAACCGAAACAGCATCATTGCCGGTGCGAAGGACATAAATTCCCAAAGCCGCCGCTAAGATCACCAAAATAACGATATATCCTACCTTTACCGGGATATCCCAAGTTCTTTTTATTTGTACTGCCAAATTATCCTGATTCCGTTGACGGCGCCAAAAAATAAACAGCAAAAGAAGCAGCGGTAAAACATGAGCCATTTTAACACCGGTAAAAATATTCACCGCCACCATATAGCTGCGGTCTGCCATGGCTCCAACCATCAAAACCGCGCCAATGAGGGAACAAGCCGTCGTAATCAGCAATGTCAAAATACACTTGCCGATTTTTTTGTTGGGCCCATCTTTCACATTGACACAAATCGCCAAGGTAGGAAAGATTACCACCGAAGCAAAGGATAAAATAGTGCTGACTTTGCCCAATCTTCCGGTAAAAATAAGCAGAACAGCCCAAGCCAGACCTAAAGCGCCCAATAGCCAGCTGTATTTGCCAAAGCCCAGATAGCGGCAAAGGAAAATTCCTCCCGCAGCCACGCCAAGGGCAACTAAGAGTAAAATCAGAGGCGACAAGGAAATAGGTTGCATAGGCTGTGCCATACCCAATGTTAAACCTTTCGCTTCCAGGGCAGAATTAATTTCATTTAAATAGGCGCTATTGTTCTCAAGACCCAGGTTTGTGTCAAAGCGAACCAAAAGCAACCGCATATTGCGTTCCGCAGCCGCTAGTTGAAAACGCTGCGCCACCTGGGACACGGTCATGGTAGCCCTCTCGTTTTCCTGAATGCTATGCATTCGCAAAACATTATAGTCCACTTTGGCGGCAAGCGTGCTCAAACCCTTTTGGTTAAAAAATTCCGCCGTCATCAGCGGTAATTTCGTGCTTTTGATTCTTTCTGCAAATAAGCCGCAGGCCTCACCCCATTGACTGCCGGACAAGCCGAAGCCGGGCAGGCTGTCGTCATTGAATCCTACCGCAAGAATAGGAAAATCGCTAAAGGTTTTAAAAACAGTATTGATAGAATTCGCATCCACATTCGGGAAAGTACGAATTTGCACCACAATACCTAACCCTGCATCTGCCACTTGCTCTAAATTACCTTGCAGAAATCCCATGCCAAGATTCATCAGATCTGTCAGTGGATAGGTAGTAGCCACCATATAAGCAATTGCACCATCCCTGTATTGTAACGGCAACTCATTGCAATACGCTCTCGTCTTAGCGCTCAGCTGTTCTTTCACCTGATTAAAAATGGTTTCATTTTGACATAGGATAATATTCCAGGCCGGGTCAACCTTCTGATCCTGCCCGGTTTCCCACAGCCATTCGCCTTGCCTCATCCGATAAATCAGTTCATCGCCGCTTAAAACGTAAGTCAAATGCTGATTCGTGAATTCCGTTAAGTTAGGTTCCTTAAATAGAACCCCATTCACCAAAGGGGCAGCCTTAGAAAGAAGCTCTGAAACCGCAATACCCTCTTTGTTCGCTATATCGTTCAACTGCGTCCATTCCAAAAGCACGGTAGTTGTTTTGGCGGCAGATTCCGTCTTTTCTCTTTGAACCGCAGCATAAAAGCTACCCAACAATGCAAGAATGATACACAGCACCAGAACAATATTTCCCTTTTGCCTGAACAATCGCAAGCCCTCTTTTTTACTCAACGTGGAACCCCCTCAATTATAATGCGTATCCAAATGATAAACCGCAACACCATCCGGCAATTCAAAAACACTGTCCGCAATGTCTACATAACGTACGTTGCGGTAATAGGTTTTTTGTGTACCATTGGCAGTGGTAATATCCATACGAAAAGGAAAATCATTCATATTGCTGACATAAATGGTGACTTCCTTCGTATCGTCCTTATGGTGCAACATGGTACAAGCCGTTCCGTCAACAAGCTGGTTTTTGGTAACGGTATAAGACTGCAAAATTTCTTCCGTTAAAAATGTCAAAGGAAATTCCGTCAGGTCATGACTTTTCGTCAATACCATGGCGCTTTTGCTTGCAGGCATATATTGAATCACTTCGGACGAGAGACGATTGGTATAAAGAATCGCCTCGGAGCCGGGGGTATCAAAAAAAAGGATAATTCTTGCTTTATCCCCTTTCACCCATATTTCAGCCACAGGCTGCGATACGCCATCGCTTACGGATTCAGTGGTGAAACAAATCCCCTGTGCCGCCAAATATTGGGCAAAAAGCTTCTGGTAGCCCTCTTTGCCTAAAGTATCATCTCCCGGCAGTGACGTATCACAGCCGGAGGACAGAAGTACCATCATCAGTATCAGAAATACCACCGCGATCTTTCGCATGGATCGCCCTTCTTTCCTTTACGGCTGGCCTAAAGCTGATTATATAACCGATGCAGAATGACCACCGCTTCCGCCCTTGTGGTATATGCCAGAGGCGCAAAGGTATTGTCGCTGCGTCCGGAGAACAAGCCACCGTTCACCACAATAGACGCGCTGTCTTTTGCCCAGGAAGCGATTTGCCCTTTATCGGTATAACCCACCAAAACAGCCGCATCACTATTTACTGTTTTGCCGCTTTTTTGCAGCGCCCGGCTGATCATGGCTGCCATTTCCTGCCGTTTGATTTTGGCATCAGGCGCGAAAGTAGAGTCGCTTGTACCATTGACCAATCCGGCTTGAGCAGCGGTGTAGATCTCGTTATAGCAAGCATGGGACTGCGCAACATCGGCGAATTTTCCGGCTAATGCAGTATTGGTATCCAGCCCCAGTGTACGCACCAAATAACAAGCAAACTCGGCCCGGGTTATATCCCGATTGGGGTAAAAGGCATTGGCAGCTTCCCGCACAATATATTTTTGCTGCATAAACACGATATCCGCTTCCGCCCAGTGACCGGAAATGCTGCCGCCGTCATTTACCGTAGCGGAATTTGTATCGGCGGAGTCCTTATGTTCCTTTGCCGCAACCGCCATAAAATAACCATAAGCCAAGTCGGTGCTAAACGTGACAGTGCTGGCTTTGCCGTTGGTTGTCCCCGGCACATATTGCCAATCATAATTACCGGTCTCTAAAGCGCTGTCTTTATCCATCCAATAGAAAGCGACACTGTCAGCATAGAGTCCACCAACATTGGGGGTCCATTCAAAGGAGGCGTTAATGGTGATGGGAGTAGCAAAATGCTTGGCCGTAAAGTGGCTGGTTCCCCCAACAAAGTCTAAGTCAACACTGAAGTTGCTCTTATCCGCTTTATACATACCTTTGGCATTGTAAACAGAGGCATTAAAATACTGGTATTCGTCATAAAGCGCCCAGATATCTATGGTCAAAGTAGCACTGACAGGCTCACCGGTTTTGACCGCTTGCTGGTATTCCGAACAGTTCCAGGCTGAAGCAGGAATGGTCACCGTCAGGTATTCCATGTTAATCTTTAAAGTTTTATTTTCTTGGATCAGATAGGCAATCGTACCTTCTCCCAGATAGAGTTCTTTTGTCTTAGAACTGCCCGTCATTTTCAGGGAATCCAGCGGGCCGTAAGTTTCATATTTGACTGTTTCCAACTGTAGAGATAAATAATCGGAACTTGCCAAAGCAGGAACAGATATTGCCAATAATAGCATTATACTAAGCAGCAATACGAAAACTTTTTTCATCAAGATCGCTCCTCTCAATTCTTATTGCCCCCTTTTGCAAATATGGCAATAATCTTCCATATATTATACCACAAAATAAAAAGATAAAAATAGCAACCTTTACGTTTTACAACAGAATCAGACAAACTTTTTCCTATTGTTACAGACTAAAAAAGGCACTGCCTTGTTCCAAAAAAAACAAGGGATTGCAGACAGAATTCTTTGGGCTCCTCCAGCCCTGTCCACAACCCCTTTTTATCAAATCAAGTGTCCCGCTATGCGCAAATGCCGTCCAAAAGCAGGTCGATGATATCCCCTGCCAGCATTTTCAGATCCGTTTCCGGATGAGATATAATATAATTGCAGATGGCACGGCAGTGTCCGACAAAGATATAGGCCATGAGCTCTGCGTTGCAGGGACGAAAATCACCACTTGCGACACCCTGTTGAAAAAGCTCCGCTAAAAGCTTTATGAATTTTTGGTGATGTTCCTCCACCATCAAAAAAGGTTCCACATTTACCCGGGCGGAAAACAATAACCAGGCCAACTCGCGATGAGCAAAGACGAATTGCGTCCATAAAATAACGCCGTTTTTCAGCTTTTCTGCGGGTTCGCTTTCTTCCTCCAGCTTCTGACGGAAAACATTCATGAAGTAGCTGTGCCCTTCCTGAAAAATAGAACAAAACAAGTCTTCCTTACTGTCAAAGTATTCATACACCGTGCCCTTGCCTACTTCTGCCGCCGCCGCAATCTCTTCTACCGTGGCCTGGCAAAAACCTTTCTGCACAAAAACATCGGTTGCACTCCGCATGATTCTGGTTCTTTTTTCATTTATATCATGTTTAAACATGTTTATTACCTACCGCTGGATGCCGCAAAAATCCCATAGTTGATCTTTGATTTTGCCATATTATAAGTATATAAAGCGGACAACTCGCCTGTCTCAGCCTGTTTCAGAATCGCTTCGGCGCTTAATAGATCAGACACGGTGCCCAATCCATTCTGATAGCGCAGTTCAGCCAAACGATAGGCTTCCTCCGCCAGTTCTTTACTCTTCTGTAGAGCCACATAATTTGCCTCCCCTGTGGCCAGGTCCATAAGCGCCTGATTAACACTGATCTCCAAGGTATCTACCGCATCTTCATATTTAAGCTCAGCATCCTTTAATTTGATAGCCGCCTGCCGATTTTGGTAGGTACCGTCGGGATACTGCCCCATGATCTCCTCGGAGCTTAAGGCTACGATCTCTTTGTTGCAAAATGCAGCATAGGTGGTAAGATCACCGGTTTTCCCTTGTTCGATCAGCTCCTTGTCGGTAGAGGGTGTAATTTTTTCAAAAGAGAAGCTGCTTTTCAAAACACAATCCGTATTCACGTCCAGGCCTATCACCTGACAAAGATTCATTTTAGCAATCTTGGCATTGTCCTTAGCCTGGTTCAATTCGGTCTGGGCTTGGAGATATGAGGATTCCGCGCTGAGAACATCCATTTTAGAGCTGACACCTACTTTATATTTGGCCTGGGTATCCTCCCATTGCTTTTTCGCTCTGGCCAAAGAGGCGTTCATGGCTTCTTCATATTTTGCGGCCTGCAGCGTGGCATAATAAGCGCTCTCGACGCTAAATTTCACACTCCGTTTGGTGTAATCCAAAGAAGCTTTGGCCAGGTCAAGACCAATGGCTGCTTGCTTAGCTTCCAATTCCGAATTGGTGATTGAAATAGTTGCCCCATAAGAAAAGCTGAAAACATAATCTTCCAAAAGTTCAGCCGTCTTATCGGCCATTTTTTTATCATGGGTTGAAGTTTCTACGGTCATTTCCTGGATTTTAATCTGAGTATTGTCGGTCATCGCTTTGGCAATGGCCTCGTCCAACGTCAGGCTTACCGTTGCCGGTGATGAAACCGTAGTGGAAGCCGCCGGAGCTGAATCAGCCGCCGCAGTGTCGTTTTCCGCTATAGCCATGCCAGGTATCAGACAAAAAGCTGTCAATACTCCCATCGCTAACAATGCCTTATATTTTTTCATTGTTTATGCCTCCCTTGCTTTCCGTCTTGCTTTTATTTTTTTAAATCTTAATCCGGTCTTGTTGCCTACATCATCAAAAATGGCATACATCACCGGAACAAAAACCAGAGTAAAGATGGTAGATACCGTGAGGCCGCCAATAATGACCACTGCTAGAGGAGAAGCCAGCTCGGCGCCCTCGCTCATGGAGAAAGCCATAGGAACCATACCAAGAACCGTTGTCAAAGCAGTCATTAAAATAGGACGCAAACGAATGGGTCCCGCTTTGGCAATAGCTTCATCACGGCTTAAGCCTTCCTCCCGGAATTGATTGATGCAGTCCACCAGAACAATGGCGTTATTCACCACGATGCCTATCAGCATGATAACGCCAATAAGGGATACCACATTCAAGGTAGATCGGCTGAGCACCAGCCCTAAAATAACCCCAATAAAGGTGGTGGGCAACGAGAACATGATGATAAATGGATAGGCAAAGGATTCAAACAACGCCGCCATGACCATATAAACCAGGATGATTGCCAAAACCATCGCCAGTCCCAAATCACTGAAGGCTTCCGTCATTTCAATGCTTTGACCGCCTAATTCCACTGTATAGTCCTGGGGCAAGGGCAGCTTTTGTAAAGCGGTGTTAATATCCTTGGTGATACTGCCCAGGTCACGCCCCACATAATCAGCGGTGACATTGACATAACGAACCTGATTGCTCCGGCTGATGCTGGTGGGGCCAAAGCCTTCGTTAATATCTACCAGTTCCATCAAAGGTACCTGTACACCCAAAGGCGAGGCAATGGATAAAAAGCCCAATTTTTCGGTGGTATTGGCATAACCCTCCGGCAGCATCACACGGATATCCATATCATCCACGTCACCGCTGGGCCGATAGGTTGTTGACACTTCTCCGTCAAAAGCATTGCGTACGGCCGCCGCGATCTGGGCTACACCCAAGCCATATTGCGCAGCCTTGGTACGGTTGACGGATAATTGGATTTCCGGTTTTTTAACATCGATGGAAGACTCGACTGTGCGGGTGCCGGGCACTCCCTCTACAATTTTTTTGACCTGGTCTGAGAGCTGCTCCAATGTGTTCAAGTCATTACCCTTGATTTCCACACTGATAGCGGAGCCGCCGCTCAGCGAACTGAGTCCGGTGGCGTCAGTAGCGGTTACCGTGAAGGCCGCTCCCGGCAATCCGGCCAAAAGCCGCCGCACCTCTTCAGCCTCCACCTTCACATCCTTTTGGCGCTTCTCTCTATTAACCAGCTGTAAATTGACTTGCGCCAAATTGGAACCGGCACTTTCGCTCATCACGCTGCCGCCGGATCCGATGATGGTATACGAACTTTCCAAATCGCCGTTCAAATCACCGATGAGGCTTTCCACTTTTGCAGCCATCTCATTGGTGGCTTCCAAGGAAGTCCCTTGTTCCATCTCGATTTCGATACTGATCTGACCACTGTCGGAAGCGGGAATAAATTCCATGCCAACTACAGGGATAAGAGCAAAGGAAGCTGCCACAAGCAAAATAACAGAAATAACCACTTTTTTTCGGTGGACCAAAGCCCATATCAATACTTTACGGTATAGATTTTCAATAGAACTCAAGAACTTCTTCATGAAATTCTTGCCCCAATACATCCCTCTGGCCAGCGGATTCTTCGGTTTTGCCGCATCTACCGGATCTAACTTTAAAAGCCTGGAACACAGCATCGGCACCAAGATCAAAGCAACGATCAGAGACGACATCAAAGAGATGGTAACCGTCAATGCCAGTTCTTTGAAAAGCATGGAACTGATGCCTTCCACAAAAGAAATGGGCAAAAATACCGCAACAGACGTAAGGGTGGAGGCAATGACGGCCATAGCCAGTTGACTGGCGCCCTTGACCGACGCCTCTTTAGGCGGCAGCCCCAGTTCACAGTTGCGGTAGATCCCTTCCAAAATAACAATAGAAGAGTCTACCATCATCCCAACGCCCAACACCAAGCCCCCCAGGGTCATCATGTTCAAAGTCAGATCATTGTAGTAGAGAACCGCAAAGGTTCCCAAAAGTGAAATCGGAATGGAAAGTCCGATAATCAAAGTGCTGCGGATATTGCGCAAGAAGAGGAAAAGCACCAGCATCGCCAGTAAAGCGCCGATCACGGCACTGCTGGCAAGACTGTTAATGGCCATCCGGATGAAATCCGCCTGATTCATGATGATCCGGCTGGAAATATCATTTTTCTGCTCCTTTGCCAGGTTCGCCAGGGCTTTCTCGATATTTCCCGCTACTTTTACGGTATTGGCGTCACTTTGTTTCATGACGCTCAAGAAGACCCCCGGCTTGCCATCCATGCGAACGATATAGTCCTCGTCACTATGGGAAGGATAGACCGTGGCAATATCGGAAAGATAGATGGTGCTGCCGTTTGCAAGGCTGATGGAAACATTGCGGATATCATCAATGGACTGATAAGAACCCAGCGCCCGCACCATGAGCTCTTTATTGCCGTTGATGACGCTGCCCGCCGACATATCCATATTGGCATAAAGCAACGCCTGGGCAATACTGTCAATAGACAAGCCGTAAGCGCTGAGCTTCGCCGGGTCTACTTCTACCCTTAATTCATTATCGAAGCCCCCGATCAAAGAGACGGAGGCAACCCCTTCCTGCCGTTCCAGGCGGGGCTTTATGGTATCCTCGGCATAGGCCTTAAGGTCTGCCAGACTGCCGCTGCCGCTGATGCCGATAGCGGCCACCGGCATCATGTTGGGATCCATTTTATAGATCACCGGATTTTCCGCATCATCCGGCAGATAACCCTTGATCATATCGATTTTTTCCCGCATTTGCAGGGAAGCGAAATCCATATCGGTGCCCCAGTTAAAGGTCACCATGATCATACTGCTTTCCGTGCTGGAAGTGGAGAGGATGGAATCGATACCCTGCACCGTGCCCAGTATCTCTTCCAAAGGCTTGGTCACATTTTTCTCCACGTCCTGGGAACCAGCTCCCCCATAAGTAGTCATCACCAAAGCCATAGGCAAGTTGATTTTCGGAAAGAGGTCAATGGACAGGCGCTGCAGGGATACGCCGCCCAAAAGAGCCACGCAGCAAAAGATCATGGCTACGGTGACGATGCGTTTTACGGCAAATCGAAAGATACCCATGCCTATTGACCCTCCGCTACCGTCACCGGGGCGCCTTCATACAGGAGGTGTTTCCCCGTGGTTGCCACCTGATCCCCGACGGAAATGCCGCCTGTGACCTCCAGCCATTCCTCATTTTCCAACCCGGCGGTGATCTTGGCCAGATGCGCTTTCCCATCTTTGACGATATAAACAGCCTTTTCTTCGCCACTTACCAAAGCTTCCTGGGGTACGGCCAATACCTGGCTGCGGTTTTCTGTGGAAATATTGGCTTCGGCAAACATCCCTGATTTTAACAGATGATCCGGATTATCAATGGTAATGGTAACAGGATAAGACTTGCTTAAGGCGTTGACGGCCGGAGCCACCGTACTGATGACGCCGGGAAAAGGTTCCGTTCCGGCGGCGGCCACCGTTACCTTGACCGTCTGGCCGGGAGTTACTTTATTTACGTTGGCTTCGCTGACCTCGGCGGCCAACTTTACCTTGTCGATATTCACCACAACAGCGGACGCCGCCTGTTGGCCGGCGATTTCTCCCACTGTAACGCTCAGAGAAGCCACAATGCCGTCAATGGGCGATTTTACCACTGCATTGTCCAGCTGAAGCTGCAAAAGCTGAACCGCCGCCGCCGCGCTGTCGGTGCTGCTGGCGTCAACGCCCAATTGCGCCTGCTCCAATTGAGACAAAGAAATAGCCCCTTCGTCATACAGGGTTTTCATTCTTTGATATGTGCGTACCGCGTCATCATAAGCGGATTTGCTCACTTTGTAAGCTGCCTGCGCCTGTGCCAGCTGCGCCCTTATCTCTTTAGTCTGCAAGGTGAATAGGACCTGGTCTTCTTTTACCCTATCGCCTACCTCTACTTTGACGGTCTCAACCACGCCGGCGCTTTTCGGTATGATGGTGACTTCCGTCTGCCCGGCAATGGTGCCCTTAATCATGGTGCTGGTCTCGATATCCTGCAATCCGGCCGTGACCACTGATACCGCAATGGCCTGATCCTTCTCTTCTACTGTGGCGTCTGTACTGCCGCAGCCGGCAAGACTTAAACAGAAGAGAGCCGCCACGCCCATGAAAACCAGTTTTCCCCGCATTCTTCCCAACCTTCTCACGCTTTCTCCATCCTTTCTTTTTTAAGCGTTTATAAAATTTTACCGTTTCAACGTTTCGCGTTTTATTATTTTGCCTGCTTGATTGTTGGGATTCACTTTTTTGATCCCTAACTTTATGATCTTTATTGTTTTGCTTCGTTGATACGGTCTGTGCCCATGGTGTGCTGCTTTTTTGTTGGGTTTAGGGCATTCCTCTCTTCCCCTTTCTTGTCTTATGTTTTTAAAGTTTTGTTCCTGCTTTTTTCTTTCTTATTTCTTACATTTTTCTTCTCAATTTCATCACGCTATCCTAAAGCAAAAACGGCGGTACTTCACGTTTTCAACCGCCCTTTATTTGCCGAATTTGCCTATTATCCCATGAAAAAGATTTCGGGAACTTCTTTGCCCTTATTGCCCCTCTTGCTCTTTTCGCTCTCTTTGCTCTCTTTGCCACTCTTTCTCTTTTCGCTCTTCTTGCTCACTTTGTCCTTCTTGACTCTTTTGCCCCTCTTCGCTCTTTTTGGCCTTTTTGGCTCTTTTGTCTTTCTTTACTCTTTTTGCTGTCTTTGCTCTCCTACCCTGCCCACCTCTTTACCACCTTGCCCTAGCTGCCCCTTTTGATCTTGTACAAACCGACCGACCGTACGGTCGGTCGGTACACCCCTCAGTTTAACCTTTCTGACTTATCCTGTCAAGACCTTCCCCCCGTACAGCTAAAAAATTACCCCATCTTTTTATGTTAAACAAGCCGTAAATCCGTCCCAACTCCTGACCGGTTCTTCTGCAAACGCAACGTAAAGCTCTTATCTCTACCTCTCACAAATTACAGCTTACTTATTTCACATTCTCACCCCAGCTACCATGCTAAAATCCTATCCCAGCGGCCCGCCATGAAACGCATCAAGAAACACAAAAAAAGCCCCCTCCGAAGAGGGAGCTTTTTTTTAAAAAACTAACGGTAATTAAACATTTACTGTTATAGTGTAGGATGAGCAGTAACCGCAGGGTCAGTGTTAAAGATTACAACCAGAACGATTTCATCTTCATCATTGATGAATACGGCTACATCCTTTTTGTTAGTGTCAATGTTGGCAATCGCGGAAGAGGTTAACTTCTTGGGAGCGCTGAATTTGCTGTAATCGAACACAGCGGTGTCGGAGGTGTATTTGTATTGAACATCGCCATATCTGATCCGGCTGCTGGTGATACCGCTAGGCGTAATCACATCGTTGCCAACCAAAGTCAAATCGGAACCTTCATACTCATACAAATCCGCAGCGTCATCATCGGCATTAATCTTCACGATAGGACGAACGGCTGTAATGGTGTCGCTGTCAACATCAAAAGCAAAGAGGTCATCTGCAAGCATACCATTAATAGCGGTCTGGGCACTACCGGATTGGGTATCATACAAGGTGCCGTCGGCAAGCTCGGTGACCCATTCATAATCGGAGGTAGCATAACTCCAATCACTCAGGATACCATAGTTGCCGGTAGAACTGGCGCCGAAATCATTCAGAGCCAAAGCAGTCAAATCATCGTCATCGGCTACGAACCAGCCGCCATCGGTAGCGACATCGGATTTTAACAAATCAGCCAAAGTTACCAAACTTACTTCATCAATCGTGCTGTCCACACCGTCGTCCCAAGCAACGTTGAAGATCGCGGTACTGGAGCTAACACTGTAGACTGTAGAGCCAATGGTGAGTTCATTATAATCATCATCAGCATCCAAAGATGTAGCATCAAAATCATCGGCGCCAAAATCAATGGCCTTGTCAATCTTGCCGTCGCTGTCCAGACGGAACTTAATCAATTGGCCAGCATGATACTTTGTAATATTCTTATAAGCAGTTGAATCTTCACCGGTGGTGTTGTAAGCTTTATCCGTTACATCATAGGTAGCGGTTTTGCCATCGGAATTGAAGACCTTGATTTGGCTTACGGTTGTTCCAAGGCTACCGGAGGTGCTGTAATCCAAGAGTACGCCTAAAACAGTGTTGGCAGTACCGGCTTCGCTGGCGGAAACGCTGACAACAGCGCCGGCACGGTTCAGGGTAAGAGTGATCTCAGTGTTCAGATAATCATTAATAGCAGTGGAGGAAAGATAAGCATACTCTTTGTTGTCATCAGTAAAGGAAGCATCGCTATCTACCCAGTAAACCTTGCCGCCTACAGTGTATTTCGCAGGATCGGTAGCTTTTTTGGTGAACTTGGCGGCGTCCACAGTTTTGTTGACATAGATCATCCAATCAATATCGGCACCATCTTCCACTATGGTAATGCAATCGCCGGCTTTCAAAGCATCCAGACCCTTGGTCAATTTGCCGTCTTTGATTACGGAAACTTCTTCATCGTCAAAATCATCCTGGGGAGCACCGAATTCGGTTTTGCTGTAGAAGTCAATACTGGAGTCGCTGTTTACTTTCTCAACAATACCGCCGGCTTCCGGATTTACTTGCCCTTCCTTGATAGTCTCACCATCCAAATATTTACCAATATAAACATCTAAACGATAAACTTCGCCGTCGCTGTTCAGATAAGCTTTGGCGCTGCCATTGGTGAATTCCATATCATCATCGGCACTCGCACCAGCTAAATCTTCTAAGATACCATCATCGTCTTGACCTGCAGCAGTAACCGTATATGTTTTGCCATCCAAAGAAATTTTGCCTTTTTTGACAAATTTCACATCGGAAACAAACAGGCTGGAAGAGGTTACATCCAGATAGAGCAATTCTTTTTCAGAGGTATCATAGATGGCGTCCACATAATGGCCTTCCAGATCCCAAACATTGTTGCCGCCGGAGATTCTGAAGTTTTTGGAGAAAGCAGTGGGCAAAGTAGGAGAATCATCGCCCGTGGTTTCTAAGTCTAAAACAAGAGTATCGTCATCCCAGTCTTTATAGTTCCAACCGTCAACATAAACATCGGATTCGGAGCCGCCGCTGAAGCTGCTGGCCAGCAAGGTTCTGGTATCGCCGGAGAATTCGCGCTCATTAAACACTTCTTCGTCTTTGCTCCAGGCAACCAGTTTTTCGCCCAAAACGGCATCCGTCAAAACGGCAACGGTAGCACGGGAGGCGGGGGTATTGCCAACGATTTTTACATCGTCCAAAACGCCCAGCAAACCGGCTTGACGAACATAGTCAACGGGCCATTGGCCGGCCAAGTTGTCATTGTAGCCCAAGAGACGGAGCAAAACGGTGATAACTTCGTTTTCACTAATGGGATCGTTGGGACGGAAGGTGCCGGTAACGTCACCCTTCATATAGCCTTGGCTGTATGCCAGGTTAACCCAACCGGTATACCATACGCCAACTTTAACATCGGGGAAAGGAGTGGATACGTTGCTCAAAGCATCGTAGCTGTCAGCGAACCCACCGGCCAAGCAAGCAATTTTCGCAAATTCGGCACGGGTGATTTGATCGCCGGGTCTCCAGGTGCCATCTTCATAACCGTTGACCATACCGAGGGCAGCCAGTTTGTAGACAGCGTCTTGCACGTCTTGGGATTGGTCGGAAACATCGCTAAAACTAGTGGAAGCTAACGCACTAGTCGCAAAGCAGAATACCAAAGCCAAAGCCAAGATAAGTACTAAACTTTTCTTCATTCTTTTTTTCCTCCTTTTAATATTTTTTGTTTTTGCTTAAACAGCAAAATTTGTATTCAGTTCCAACATGATTCCCCTGGGGCCTAACCCCTTCTAAAATAGAGAAACCTCTAAAAACATCTTACATACATAATTACAAGATGACATGGGGATTTCTTGCAACATTTCCGAAAAAAACTTGAAAAAAAATATCATTTATAGCAAGTTTCCTCCGAAAAGCCGCATCAGCGCACTGTTATACGCCACATGCGCCAACAGCCTGAGCCTCACCCCCTCAAACCGGATACTGATACAAAATATGGCTTTCTCACAAGAAGAATCAGATTTTTCACACTTTTTCGCATTTCTGCCTAAAAGTTGTGGAAATCTGTCCATACCTGTCATATACTACCATTTTATAGCAAAAGAAATGTTATGGCAAGCTATTTTTCGTACGACCCTGCTGCCCCGGATTGCCGCCTTGCCGTTTTTTCTTTTTTTCTTTGGCCACCAGACGCATAAATTTCGGCAAAGCCAGCATCCGCTTGATCCGCCACGGTTCGCGGCACAAACGCCACAACCATTCCACGCCGGTTTTCTGCATCCAATGAGGCGCCCGCTTCACCTTGCCTGCCGCCACATCCAAGCTGCCGCCGATGCCGATGGCTACGGGAACCTGCAAGTCCTCGCGATGTTGATCCAGCCAAAACTCCTGCCGGGGCGCGCCCATGGCCACAAACAAAATATCCGCGCCGGAAGCATTGATCTCGTGGATAATATCGGCCTCTTCCTGTTCGTTGAAATAACCATGGCGGATGCCTGCGATATCCAAGCCGTCAAATCGCTCTGAAAGCTTAGCGCCGGCCTCTTCCGCTACTCCGGGCTTTCCTCCCAGGAAAAAGAGCCGCCAGCCGGTATGATGCGCCTGCTCGCAGAGGTTCATCATAAGATCCACACCGGTAACCCGCTCCACATGGGTACCTGTCAGCTTCTCTATCGCCCACACGATGCCGCTGCCGTCCGGCGTCACCAGCGCCGCGGCATTGATGATGCGTAAAAGCTCCGCATCCGTCTGGGCGCGATAAAGAATCTCCGCGTTCAGGGTAATGATGTGATGCATTTTTCCCTTATCGCTGATCAACAAATCGATTTGGCATAATGTTTCCATCATGTCCAAACCGGCGATCTGAGCTCCTAATATCTTTACAGTCATGTGCTTGATCCCGCCTATTCCGTTTCGTCGGTTGCCCCGTTTTGTACCGCGTCAGGCATTTCTTCCGCCGTAGGCTTAGAAAAGTTGTCCACAATGGTTTGCAGCGCTGCCGTATCCGCGATCCAATAGCTCACGTTGTTTATATATTTAGGGTCGCCCGGCAGCATCTCCGTTGTTATGCTGTTGCTTGCGGCTTTTTTATATAAGTTTGCCAGAGCCAGCATTTCCTGGGTGGTGATATCCGTCTCCATATTGCTTGAGATGGCTGAAACCAACTTGGGCAGTTTCCAGACACTGCTTAAACTCAAAAGCTGATCCGCCAAAGTCTTCATAAACTTCTGCTGCCGGCCGATCCTGCCGATGTCAGCCATGGCGTCGCTTCTAAACCGCACATATTGCAAGGCCTGATCGCCGTCAAGTTTCTGAAAACCCTCTTTTAGGTCAATGCCCTCCGCGGGATAATACATATCCTTTTCCACATCCATCTCAATGCCGCCCAAAGCATCCACCATGGCGGCAAAGCCCTGGAAGTCGATTTCGGCATAATTATCGATCTCAATGCCCAAATAATTTTCCACGGTAGCCCGGGCCAGCGGAATGCCGCCGTAGGCATAGGCATGGTTGATCTTCGTCTTGCCGCCGCCTGAAATCTGCACATAGGTATCCCGGGGAATCGATAAAAGGTCTACCGTCATATTCTTGCTGTGCAGAAAGGCCACCATAATGGTATCGGAACGGCCGGAATCATTAGACCGCTTGTCACAGCCCAGTAATAAAATGGTTTTCACATCGTCCCCATCGGTGATACCAAGAATATCCTCGGCCTGCTTTTCCTGGTCAATGGCGTCCTGTGCGGTAATATAATTTACTTCGATAGGTTCCTGTGTCAAAGCCGATACCCATATCCCTCCATAAAAAGAAAAGAGCATGACAAAAGCCATCAGAAGCCAAAACAACGCCAACCTCTGACGGTTTTCATCCCATAATATACCATACCATTTACTGCTATAACGGTGACCGTTCCAAAACTGTTTTTCAATATCCACTGTTAACTCTCCCGCGCGCTTTTACTGAATCATGAAGCCTTGGCTGAAAGCACCAACGGCTCAACTTGCTACCGGATCACGACTTTTTTATCTGCCGCCACCCAGCTTACCTTGGCGCCCAAGGCTTCGCTGATGACACGTACCGGCACCATCGTCCGGTTATTTTTCAAGGCCGCCGGCACATCCAAAGTTTTTTCTACGCCGTTCACCAGCATTTTTTTCACACCGACCTTGAGTTCCACCACGGTGCCGTCTCTTTTATAAGTAACCGTTTTATTGGTATTGTCCCAGGTGAATGTGGCTCCCAAGGCTTCGCCGATAAAACGTAAAGGCACCATCGTCCGTCCCGCTTCCACATAGGGCGGACAATCCAAAGTATATTCTTTGTCGCCGATTTTGGCGTTTTTGTTCCCGATCTGAAGAATAATCGAGGGATCCAAAGCATTGATTTCTTCTTTCAAAGCTTTGATAGACTCTTCTAAGGGCTGAAATGATTTTTCAACATACTGATCCACCCAGCTTTTGGTAACCACAGGGTCACTCTGGCTGCCCGGATCCGCCGCTAAAGCAAAACCAAAGGGAAAGCAAACAAGGAAAAGCATTGCTACGATACATCTCACAGCCGCTTGTTTCATGAATTCCTCCCCTTCCTGACCCATTATCGAGCCATATCCGGTTTAGTTTCGACGCCAAATATTGATTTTCCTACCCTTTCACATAAACTTCATAAGCTAAGACTAGTAGGCCTTTCTGGCGAATCTGTTGGTAGTCTCCAACTGGGCCAGCATGGTCAGGGCCTTGCCTGTACCCCGGGCCACACAAGAAATAGGATCCTCCGCCACATAGACCGGCAGATTGATCTCTTCGGAAATCAGGCGCGCCAAACCGTCCAAAAGCGCGCCGCCTCCGGTCATAATAGCGCCCTTATTGATAATATCGGCGGCCAACTCCGGCGGCGTAATCTCAAGAACCTCTTTGACGGCGCCTACGATCGCTTCCGAAGGTTCCATTAATGCTTCATAGCTGTCCCGTGCTGTTAACATAATGCTTTTCGGCAGCCCGCTGACCAGATCCCGACCCCGCAGTTCCATCTTTTTGTCTTCCAAAGACGGCCGCAGATAAGCCGTTCCCACATTGATCTTAAAATCCTCCGCAAAGCGTTCACCGATCAATAAACTGTGCTCCCGTCTGACATAACGGACAATAGCTTCGTCAAATTTATCGCCGCCAATGCGCAGGGATTTGCTGCACACAATACCGTTTAAGGAAATAATGGCGATATCAGTGGTACCACCACCGATATCAATGACCATGTTGCCGCAGGGATTATGAATCTCAAGCCCTGCGCCCAAAGCGGCCGCCAAAGGTTCCTCCATCAAAAAAGCCTGCCGAGCGCCGGCTTGCTGCGCCGCCTGTCTCACAGCCCGTTCTTCCACACCGGTAACGCCCGAAGGAATGCATACCATAACCCGGGGCTTAAAGAGCCAGTTGCGGCCACAAGCCTTTTCAATGAAATAACGCAGCATTTTTTCCGTCACATCATAGTCGGCAATAACGCCCTCGCGCAGTGGGCGTACCGCAACGATATTCCCCGGCGTCCGGCCCAGCATTTGTCTTGCTTCCGCTCCGACAGCTATGATCTGTCCCGTTTTTTGCTCCATGGCTACGACAGTAGGTTCATTTAAAACAATTCCCCGGCCCCTTACATAAATGAGACTGGTAGCAGTTCCCAAATCAATACCGATATCGGTACCAAAAGAAAAAAAACCCATAAACACAACTCCTTCTTGCGGGGTAAATTTTAGCTCTTCACAGCTCCCGGTAAATAAGCAACAAATAAATAACGAAGGCGCACACCTTCGTTTTTTAATTTTTTCTAATATCATACTCATTATACAATTTATGACAAGGGATAGCAATGCCTATCCCGGAAAGTTTCTTTTTGTTTTAGAAACCTATTTTTGTTTGACATATTTGCAAAGAAAAACAGCCTATAAATAGGCTGTTATCTTCTTTATTTCATTTCTATTTCATTTGTTCGTCCCGCTGCTGCCGGTATTTTTGCCTTGTGGCTTCACCGCCGCGCAAGTGGCGTTCCGCTTTGTTGTTTTCCAGGATATTGCGTACGCGGCGAGCCACCATCTCATTGATCAAAGGCAGCCTCTCTGTAACATCCTTGTGCACGGTGGATTTACTGACCCCAAATACCGAAGCGGTTTGCCTGACTGTGGCCTGAGATTCCAGAATATAATTGCTTATCTCCAATACTCGCTTTTGTATGTAATCCTGCATAGCGCTGCCTCCCTACCCAGCTTTTTATACATGTATATGGGTAGGCAGGCTGATTTATGCCCAAGGTTTCCAGAAATATATGGGTCCCATCGCCAATGCCGGAAAAGCCTAATGAATGGAACTGGCGGGTTAGCGCACCACATTGACACACCTCAGGAATTTTTCCCCGGCACTCCAATTCCCTATCACATTTTTTTCAATAAAAATGCTCCGGGAAATAAGGCATAAACCCAAGTCCCGAAGCATTTTCTCAATAATTTGCTTAATTCATTCGCCGCTGTTTTACTCGTTGGCTATATCATATAGGAACGCTTTGTAATCATCAGGGTAATCGATATAGTTATTGTCGCCCCATTTCGCCCCCGCGTTATCTTTCACCGCTACCAGAAACTCAATCTTGTCGGTATTCAGGATCACGGTATTCAACTTAATTGTCCAGGTTCCTTTTCCATCTGCTTCTGCATCATAGTAAATGCATCCTTTTAAAGTTTCCTTATTTTGCGAAGCCTCAACTTCTTCACTATATCCGGCAGCTTTCAGTAGCGTTTTGAATCCCTCACCCAAACTTGCATAGTTCGTTACCACGCTGTCAACCCAAGCTTCCACCTCTGTTGCTCCAGCGGGCAGGTTAACTCCCAGATGACCGGCGTAATCCCGCCCAGTGCCGGTATTTTCGCCCAGGTAAATATCTAATTCCAGTTCTTTTAGTTGAGAAATGGTGGATTGAAAAGCAAAGGTAAAGGACACATCGCCTGAAATGGACTGCGTGAAATCCGGCGCTACCCCCGGCACAGGTAATACCGCTTTTACCCAATTCAAATTAGCCTGATAGATCGTATCTTTGTCAACCACAACCAGGAATTGATAACTGCCGGTGGTATGCGCTTCATTGAACCACAACGTCGTGTCAGTGTTCGCATCCAAAGCTACCCATTTTCCATCGGAATCCTTCTGAGCAATAAGCTTCACAGAACCTTCCGCCAAAGATACCGGTGTTGTACCATCCATCAGTCGATATTCTTTATAGGTCTTATCCTCATGCGTGCCTTCGCCGCCGGTGGCTTCCCACG
>JAVBWO010000022.1:0-135564 GCA_036677375.1 Bacillota bacterium | reverse complement strand
TATCCGTATAGCCGCCGTCCTCCGTGGTCACCGTGATGGTAGCCGTCCCTTTGCCTACCGCCGTCACGACTCCGTTCTCGACTGTGGCGATATTTTCATCATCGGAAGACCAGGTTACATTCTTGTTGTTGGCCAGCTCCGGTGATACTGTAGCAATTAAAGTCTCCGTACTGCCCCGCACCAAAGTGATAGATTCTTTATTCAGGCTTACCCCATCCACGGCAGTAGTGACCCGGATCAAACAAGTATCGCTATAACTGCCGTCATCGCTTGTCACGGTAATCACTGTTTCTCCGTTTGCCACCGCAGTAACCAGGCCATTATTGACTGTGGCAACAGCAGGCGCGGAAGAGGACCAGGTCACAGTCAAGATCTTAGCGTCGGGCGGGCTAATGGTAGCATGCAAAGTTACCGTGGGCATAGGCTGACCAGTCCGGATCACCAGATCGGCGCTTTCCTGATCCAGTACAATACCGCCTACCCGGCTATCCAGCCGGACTGTTTCGCTTAAGGCTTCGCTGCCTACCGTCACGCTGGCATCAGCATCAAAGTAACCGGAAGCCCTCACGCTATAGCTGTAAGGCGTGGCGCTCTCCACCAGATAGATCAAAGCTTCTCCATCAGAGCCGGTGGTCAGGATCTCTTGGTCGCCTTCACCTAAAGTTACGGTGATCTCCGCGCCGCTTATGGGCGTGCTGGATGCATCCTGCCTGGTCACAGTAAAGGTCACCGCCCGGGCCGCCTGTAAAAGCACCTCCAGAGTGGTTTTTCCTTCGGCAACGGCTGATCCCGTCACCCGCTGATAACCCACCTTGGAGACGGTATATTCGTAGCTCCCCTCATCCAAACCGACGAGAACGGAACCGTCCGCACCAGTTACATAGGAGCCGCCGTTGATACTGATTACAGCATCCGCCAGGACATCTTCACCGCACTTCACCTGGAAGGTGATCTCCGGCTGGCCGCTGGTACTGAAGTGATAGATTTCCGTTGTTTCATTGGCGCTATGATCCATCACGTAAATCATGATCTCATGATCGCCGTTCTTTAGATTGCCGGGCAACTGGTAGACCCATCTGCCCAATGCATCCTTGACAGGCTCGCCATCCGCGCCGTCCACCGTCAGGCGGATGCTTTCTTCATCTACCGTGCCTAAGACATCGCTGACAGTAAAGATGACATTACGGCTGTCGGTATAGGTGGCAAGACCTTCCGCAGGATAGATCAGATCGATGGTGGGCGCGATGGTGTCTGCCAAAGGCATGATCTTGCAGGGCGTCAGGGCAACCGCAGCACTGTATTGTGCTTTGGCGTTGACCGCTTTCATGGCCAGTTCATAGGTGCCGATCTCGCCGTCCTCGCCCCGTTTGGGCGTTAATTGATAAGTCACGGTATAAGTACCGGTGGTGGCATTGGCAATGCCGCCGCTCACCGGGATGCCGTCCACGAACAATACCGCCAGATCTCCCGGGGTCACGCTGCCCTTCACCGTCAGGACGCAGTCTTCCAAGGTCTGCGCAGTGACGCTGGGAATGGCGACGGCATCTTCCTGCCGCACGATGATCTTCACCGTGGCGGTCATGGCATAGCTTTCCGCTGATTCTTCGGTCCACAGGCCGCCGGTATCAAGGCCCGCCGCCTGCAGAATGCTGTCTAAGTTGGCATTGAGGTCCTCGCCGTTCACGGTGATCTTTAAGGTGAGCAGGTATTCGCCCGCCTCAAGCCCTGTGGCATCCAGCTTCATCAGGACGCCCCGTCCGCCGCCCGCGACAATGCCGGTATCGCTGAGAGCCGCGCCATCCATCTGCGTAAAGGAAATATCCGGTACGGTAAGAGCCGTTTCCTTATCCAGTGTATTGGCAAAACCGGTGGCCGCAAACTGAACACTGTCAATGCCCTTGCTGCCGGCGGATTCAAAAAGATGGATCTCCGCCGTGGCCACCTGCCGCCCGGTAGGCGTATAAGTGACTTCGCCGGTGTCAGGATCGCTGGTTCCCGTCCGTTCCGCTTCCACAAAAGCGGCTTTGGCGACAGTAGCGTCAGGGACCGCGCCTAAATCAGGCAGTTTGCCGATCTGCAAGGAATAATATTCTTCCTCGGTAACAGGAATCAGGGGATCGCTTTCCGCCGCCGTGCTCCTGGGCATGGCGGTAACGGTGACGGTATAATCTCCTACAGGTGCGTTCATGAGCAGACAATCGTTTTCATTGACGATGCTTATCGCTTCACTGTCAGGAATGGTATTCTCGAAACTGCCGTCAATATTTCTGATAAAGGTAATACTTTCATTACCTTCCCCGGCTTTTTGCACTTTCAGTTCCAGATTACTGGAATCCAGCGCCGCTAAGAAGATACGGAGCTGTGATTTACCGTCGGCGTTCACCGTCACGCTTTCCGTATCGGCATATTCGCCGCCACCCAAATAACCGCTTAAAGGAATGCTGTAATCATAGCTTTGGCGCATGGCGGCCACTTGGTCCGCCGTGCCTGCCACGAAATGCTTGACATAGGGGCCATGGATACCGGCAATGGACATGGTCTCAGGTTCCGCCAGCTCAAAGCTGACATAGAGGTCGAAGCCGGCAGCATCCCGCAAAGTTGCTCTGGGCGCCACGATCTCCGCCACAAACTGAGCCGTTTCACCCGCCGCTACCAATCCTGAGGTGGCAGCCGCCGTATAAAGAAGGCCGGCACTGTCTACGATCTGGAGGATGGGCGAGACCTGAATGGTTCCGGTATGATCGTTTCGGATGCTGATGACCGCCTTGCCCAGGCCGGTCTCCGCGCCCTCTTCCACTACCACGTCGGTTACATCGATGCCTAAGACGGAAACGGGAATAGGCGGGTCGATCTTTCGCCATTGATCCACCGCCTGGAAGACGGAATTAACGGAATTCGCCATCTCGTAATCATTAGCTGCCGCGATACCGGCGTTAACGTATAGATCCGCCATGGCATAAGCCAATTGCTGCGTGGTGGAGCTGTCGGCCGCATTCAGGGAATCCTGCCAAGGCGCCACCACCGCTTCACCAAAAGCTCCCGCAATGCTGCCAATCAGTCCGGCACCCGCCATCAATCCGCCGCTGCCGAAGGCGGTAGCCGCAGTAAAGACGCTGGCTGAGGTGGTATTGGTCTTCACGATATTCATATTCCAGCGATCCGCCACATTGCTATAGCCTGTGGCCAAAGTGCTGTCTACCGTCATAAGCGCTTTCAGATAACTGCTTTGTTTCAACACCCGGGGAGAAAGCTGATCTCCCGAGCCCTCATAGACCCAAATGTCCCGGTACCGTCCGGTACGGCTCTGCGGCAGTTCCACCACATTACCCTCGGGGTCTGTATTGGCATAAACGTATAGCAATTGCTTATTCAAGCTCTTTAAATATTTCAGCAAGACGTCGGCGGGATAATAGGCGCTGTCGGACACCTGTTCCTCCACATAAGGCGCCAGAAGATCCCTGGTTTCCTGAATCGTATTTTGCGCTTCCATCACGATATCGTTAATGGTAATCTTGCGGACTGCCGCTGTTTTGGCCGCGTCATAGGCCAGAGAGCCGGTCTGCCCCGCCGTCTCCAGCTGGCTCATGGTCTTATGATAAATATCGGTATCCACGATGGGGAAGGTCAACGCTCCTGTGGCGGTATAGACCAGGAAGTCAATGCCCATGCCCTGGGCTTCCCAGGCAGGCAGCTCCGCTTCAAAATCATTGAGGAAAGCTGCCGTATTAGCTCCCAGCTTGCCATGGAGGGTTTCTTCCAGAAGCGCCCGGTAATCGGCTCCCGGCAGTTTGGCTTTGGCGGGCAGCTGCCCGATTTCTTTCACCCAAAGGGGCGCATAAGAAGAAAGCTCTTTGATCTGGGAAGCGTCGCCGATGCCGGCCAGGGTCTTGGCAAATTCACCCATTTTAAAGACGGATTTATCTAAAGCCGACAGCAACGATTTGCCGGTTTCCATGCTGAGCAGGCCATATTTATCGTAATTGGCCCAGATATCCATAATGGCATTGGAATCAACGCCCAAGAAAGTCTGCAAGCCAACATCCAATCCTGCCCGCTTCAAGATCTGTTCGGTTTGCGAACCGGAAGTCATAAACTGCTGGAAATAAACCAGACTGGTGCGGATCTCCAGATCTGACTGAGCCAGCACCAAAGCGCTGTTAGCCAGGTTGGCGCTGTCCCGCAGCGCGTTCTGTCCCTGTTTTTCCATCAGGCGCAGCTGACTTCTGGTCTCAAGGATCTTGTCATCCTGTGAACCGGCCTGAACGGCGGCTTCCAGTTCGCTTGCAGCACCGGCCATGTAATTCTTAGCCATAAGGATATCGGCATCGGCCTTTTGCCGGTAAGCCTCCGCCTGCTTTCTCAAAGTGAGTTTGCCCGCTTCATCCTTGGCCTCATAGGAGGCCATGGCCAATTCATGCGCTTTTTTATTGTTTGCCACGGCGGATTGGATTTTTTCCTGGTATTTCTCCAACTGTGCTTTACCCACATAAGCGTCGCCCAAACCTTTGATGATCATGGCTTTATAGGTGTCAACGGTTTTCAGCACGCCCTCCACCGAAACCGATTCCATGGCCTTGGCCGCCAGGTAAGCCGCTTTCGAGGTATCCGCTTTCTTAAAAGATGCCTCCAGCTGTTTCATGTTCTGATTCAATTGAGCGGATTCCTTGCTGATAACGCTTAAGTCATCTTCCGAAAGGGTGGCGGCCTTTTTCAGGTCCTCAGGGCTCAGGTCGCCCCGCTTGGAGAGATTCTCATAAAACTCGTTATATTTGCTCTGCCATTCCTTCACCTGGCTGATGACCTTGGCAATGCCTGCGATGGCGTCCAGGCCGTAGGTGGCGCCCTGGGCCACTAAAACATTGGTTTCGTAGTCCTGAGCGTTCACCACGGTGCCCGCCATATCCCAGACCACTTTATCCACCGCATTGCCGATATTGACCTCCAGATCATCCAGTTCATCATTGATGTCTGCGATGATATTGGCAAAATCTACTTTATTATATTTCTGTACCGCCAGAGGAGCGATAACAATATTGCCGATCTGTTCCGTCTTGATGGCCAAGCCGGGCAGTTTGGTCCAATCCTCGATGCCCGTGGCATAGATTTTGAATTCGCCGTAGGTGGTCTCATCGGGAACCAGATCACCTAACAATAAGCTGGCATCCTTGGACTGGCCATACTTTTGGGAATAGCTCCAGATGACCTTGGCGGTGCCGCCTTCCGAGGGAATGCTGGGCGGCGATACCTTGACGCCATAAGCGGGACCTTCGCCCACATTGGTGGCGGTCAGTGTCAGAATATATTCGTCGGTGACGCCGGCGCTCTTAATGTCATAGCTGATATAGACCTTAGGCGCTGGGCTGACCTTCTGGCTCTTCACCGCACTGATTCCGGTTATGGAGCCATCGGAACCGTCGCCTGTATCTAAGAGGCCTAAAGAATCTAAGGAAGTGCCGGAGGTTTGGAAGCTGTATTCCAGCCAGGCATAGATCTCCGCGATATCCAGCTCCAGGTTGCCGAAAAGCTCCGCATAATCCGCATAAGCTTCCTTCAAGGTATTATAGTAATCATTCAGTCCATCCGGTACCAGCATAAAGAAATCTACCGCCAGCTCTTCGCCGGGGTCGAGCTGCTCTACCGTTAAAATGCCGGTAGCGGCGTCAAAGACCGCCTGCCCTTTCTTGATATTGGCGGAAAGTTGAGTCAGGGAGGTCAAAATATGAGCTTCCGGCGCCAGCACGCCTTCCGCGTCGGGACGGCAATCCGCCACCATTAGCTTGATTTGGATATTCTGCATGAAATCGCTGTTGGAAGGATTTTTGAGTCGGAAAGGCATTTTTGTGGTCTGCTTCTCAATGGACACATCCTGGGCAAACCCGAAGTCGCTTAAAGCATCGCCAATTTTTTCCGGCCGGTTGCTATCACCCATCAATTGGCTGATGAAAGCCGCGCTGAAATTTTTACTGTCTTTTACCAACCGGGTATTGTTTCCGGAAAAAGCTCCCTGATAACTGCGGTCGAGAAGCGTAGCACTGTCACTGTCTTCGTCCAAGTAGGATACCGACGGCATATAACGGAGCCGGATGGGAATATCGCAGGTCAAAGGCTCGCTGCTTCCAGCCGCCGTACCTTCTAAATGGATGGTGGCGTCAAAGTTCACCGCAGCGCCAAAATATTTTGGCACATCGTTTGAGGGAACCACATAATTGCCCTCGCTATCTTTTTGGGTCACCTGGAACTGCCCGCTACTGGTACTGTTCTCATCCGCCGCTTCGGTATAGGACAAAAGAATCAGATAGCCGTCATGGAAATAATCCACCTCAGAAACCCAGGCCTCCACATTTTGCTTGGTAACACCGGCCGGGAAGGTAACGGTAAAGACCCCATTTTCATCCAGCTCTCCGAAAACTGCTTGATAGAAGAAAGCGGAGAGATTTGCCGTCCAGGTGATATCCGTCACGGCCTGGTTTTCGCCGGTACCGCCGGCGGCTAAAAGCCCCATTTCCCGGCTGGGCACGTCACCGGCGGCAGTATAGAGCAGGATGGAGCCTTCCGGCACCCCTTCGCCCAGCTGGATCTCGGCGATAACGCCGTGCAGATCCGTTGTGGTGGAAGGATTGGTAACCGAGACCGCGCTGCGCACCATAGCGGTATTATAGTAAAATTCCGCTTCATCGCCGGGATAGTTGGCAACGATATTCACTTCATCATTTAATTGGCTATTGGCCATGGCGTAAAGGGCGCTTTGATAATTGCCGGCCTGCACGCTGCTGCTGTCTTCGGACAAGATTACTTCATTGTTGAAATCCAGAACAAAGGGCATGGCTTCCAAAGTAAAAATCTGCGGATTCAAGTTGATCACGGCAGGAATATCTACCGTCATACTGGCGGGACGGAAGCCGTCGCCCGTCACCTCCAGAGTATAGAGACCGGCGGCGATATTATCAAAACGCACCTGCCCTTTTTCTAAGGTAAAGCCTGCTTGGTTCACTACTCCGTCCGCCGCGGCGCTTAGAGCGGTGAGATTGGTCAAAGCGGCCTGCTGGCCCTCTTCCTGATAAGGCCCCGTCAAGGCAAAGCTTACATTGCCCAGGGCCGCCTGGTTTTTATCCCTGACCAAAAAGACTGCGGTGGCAACATTCTCCGCGCCTACATTGATGGTAATGGGAATTTCATAATCCACCGGAACACCATTGCCGTCTCTGACGCTGTCGGAGCGTAGGATCACCACATCACGGTATTCTCCTTCCACAACATAGGAGGAAGGCGCAATACTCAAGGCAATCAGATTCTTGGCACCCGCATCACGGATGGATAAGCCGTCCCGCAGGGGCAAGATTTTCTCGATACCGTTTTCGGCATAGATACCACTTACGGTCACACTGACCCAAGGAAGCTTTTGCGGGCCAATGACCTGGAGATTCTCAATGGGAGCCGTGCCGCTGTTCATGACGCGGATCACCTGGGTAACAGTCTCCCCGGGACGCAGGGACGCGGCAACGTCTTTGCGTTCCACATTGCCCGCACCGCTTTCCCTGTTGGAAAGCACGGTGATCTCATAGGCAGCCTTGGCCTCCGCCACGGTAAAAGCAAGGACCTGGCTCCTGGTCTGTTCTCCCGTGAGCACATCCTGCCAGCTGACATCGAATTGGTAACGGTAATCGCCGGGCTCTGCGGTACTGTCCGCCGTAATGGTCAGTTTCACCGGCATATTTTCTCCCGCAGCCAGTTGCGCCGTGGGCGTATAGTAAATGGAAGCACCCAGCCCCGACGGCATGACGGGATCGCCTGCGGCATCCACAAAACCGACGCCGATCATATTGGGACTGGCAGCGGTGGTATTCCCGACATTGCCTAAACTTCCCTTAATCTCCTGGGATTTCCCCTGTAGAACCGTGTTCTTTATAGGCATGGCCGCATAAAGCCCTTCCACGATAAAGGTGGTACCGGCGCTTTGGATACGCAGGCCACCAATGGTAGCACTGGCCTTCACACTGTAAGCACCGCCGAAATCCGCCGGTAGTTCAAAGATATAGTGGTAAGTGGAATCGTTCTCATCCCAGGGGACGATGGTCTTCCATTCCTCTTCGCCGATAACGGTAATCAGAACCTTGCGTTCTCCCGCCGTCGCTGCCGCCACGCCGGGTCCGGTAACATTGCCGCTGATCTCGATGGGCTGACCCGCGCTATATTTGACTGCAGAAGTTTGAACTGTTACGTCAAAGGCTTCGCTGACCTTAGCGGCAACCGGTACTACTTTCACACCTTCTGTTGCGCTCGCCGTGACAAAGACAGTATAATCTCCTGCCGCCGCGCCGGAAAGCGTCTGCTCAGCCACATATTTTCCTTTGCTTGCCTGATAGGTCAGAGTCCCGCTGTAGAGGGCATCCTCCGACGGCACTTCTGTCAGAGCAGCTCCCGGGTAAATAGCATAGGTCATGGGCGAATCTTCAGGCAACACCAAAGGCGTCCAACTGCTGCCGGTGGAGACCAGACGCGCCGCTAAAGAGATACTTCCGTCCGGCGTCGTGGTAGGCACAGCGTCCAAGGTCAACGACAAATCATCCGCCACTTCAAGGGTAACATTGGCAAGAGCAGTGCTGCGGTCTTGCAAACGTATGGCCTGCTCATAATCGGCATAGGCTGTCAGAGTATATGTTCCGGTAGGCAGCAGATCGGCCTGCCAGAGGAAACTTGCCGTCGACACCTGCCCCGGCGCGATGCTGGGCGCTACCGTTACGGTTTTAGTCTCGCCGCTGCCTTGGGCCTTACCGTTGCCAAAGAGAGCAACCTTGAAGGGCTGGGTGATGGAATCGCTACCATCATTGATAAAAGTCACTGTGGTCTTCAGCCAATCCATATAATGCGGCGCGGCTCCTGTGGGCATGACACCGGTTTGGTCTGTCACAGCTACCGTTTCCACACTGGTAATGGCAAGACCGGGCAGGCTGTTGCTGATAGCGGTGGTGAATTCATAAAGCGCCTGGTTGTTCTGGGTACCGGTTTCCGCAATGCTCAATCTTTCGTTGATGACCGCGCGGATATAAGTAACACCAGCGCTTGGTTTCGTCCATAGGAAGGTGGTAGGCTCGGCAGCATTGGCCGCCAAAGCGGTCTTGGTAACCATCCCGATATATTGTCTTCCCGCATAGAAAGCAATCTCAATGGGTTCCGTGGAGCCGGCCAGAATCGCCGCACCGGCATTGCCGGCATTGACGTTAATAACCAAAGGCGCACCGGCCGTCAGGGTGCCGTCTGCGGGCGTCACCGTCAGATTGCTTAAGAACAGATCGGGATAACGCAGGACAAATTCTTTGGTCAGGCTTTGGCTGTTGTTGGTTTCGTTCAATTCTATAATGTAGGAAGTAGGAGCATCCACCATGGCTTTGAAGATATATTGACCGCCTGTTTCCGGTTGGAAGGTACTCTGTACCACAGTAGAAGCACCTACTGCAAGAGCGTCCACCGTCTCCGCCGATACCAGCTTATCATTGGCATAGAAGGCCACCCGGAACTTTCCGGCTGCCGCCTCACCGTTATTGGTCACAGTCAATTGCATGGGAACAGGTTTCCTATAGTCCAAGGCAGCGGCTTCATCGATATCCACCTGGAAGCCGGAGGCCACCAGATCGGCAAAATTCACCGCGCCGATCCTGACGAACTGATCCAGTCGGTTATTGTCATGATCCCGTTCCGACACCATCCTGCCGATATCGTTGGCAATGACGGTCACCATATGGCTGCCTTCCGTCACCTTCCAGTTGAAAGTCACGGTCGTGGTGCAGCCGGGAACCGTTTCGCCGCCGGAGGCGTCCAGGCTGCCAGGCGCCAAATTGGGAGCTTCTACCGTGGTATAGCCCATATATTTATAATCCACATAGAAGCCTGTATAGAACTTGCTTACCACCGTGGCAGCCGTATTCGTACTATTTTGCAGGTTTAAGATGGTAGCGGTGACTTGAATGGTCTCCCCAACGGCAGTAGCAGGATCCTGACTGAAGGCGATCTCCTTCACCTGGAGGTCGGCCCGTTTGTCTTCCAAGGTGACCATGAAAGCCAATGTGGTGCTGGACAGGTTGTTGTCCGTCACCGTCAAGGTCGGCACGGTATCGGTTCCGTGAAGGTAGGTATGAGTTGTTGTAATGCCACTCCCAGATTCCCCGTCACCGAAATCCCAGATATAGCTAATGATATAGCCGTCCTTATCATAGGATTTGGAAGCGTCGAAATGCACTGTTTCCCCTACATAGGCCTTAGCAATGGCAGGGGTATCCGCCACCGGCTTGCTGTTGACCACAAGCTTAGTCTCCGCTTTCACCAGCGGACTATCTATCACATAGGCCCGGAGAGTCCAGGTGCCGCTGTCGCCCGGGTCATAGGGAATAGCGGGTATACCGGGTTGTTCTGCCACCGCCTGAGTCTCCGCTACCGTATCGAATAAAGCGTTTGGTACTAAGATGCTTTCCTCATAAGGCAGGAGGGTAAAGTCGGCGGTACCGATTTCCCGGATTTCTTCACCGCGTTGCGCTTCGAATTTTACCGTGCCGGTAACGCTCTCCTCGCCGCCGTTTGTGATAGTGGCCCGGACGGGAATACTGTCCCCTGCATTGGGCTGGATGCCAATATCATAATAAACGGTTTTTTCGGTAACTTCGCCATTATCATCCGTGGTATAGGTAGTACGCCCGTATTCCGCGCTGCTTAAAGTAACGCCGGCGCCATATGTCACCGCGTAGCAGACATAAGGGCTGAAGATCTGGTCGGGAGCCTCCCCTGTTTTGGGGATCTCATCGATGATATAAACATAGCCGAAATCACGCCAGTAATTGTTACTGCTTAAGGTCACCTCGCCGCTTTCCGGTCCGGCCTGGCTTTCCTTCACGGTGCGTTTCACTGCGGCAATACCGCTGCCGGGCCGCTGATCGGGATACATGATCACCTGGTAGCGGGTGCTGCTCTCTCCGAAAGTAAAGGGAGGCGCGGGCACTTCCAGCTTCAGAACACTGTTCTCATCGGAAAGTGTCTGAATCACGGAAACGGTATCCGGTACGTGGATGGCGGTACGCAGACCGCTGGCCAGGTTCATCAGATAATTGGGGAATGCGGTGGCTCCCTCATTGATCAAAGTCAAGCCGCCTTCTTCTCCAGTCTCATCGGCTAAGACGCCGTCTTTGCCGATGATGGCGGTATTCACCGCTACGATCAGCGGATTAAGTTGCACCCCCAGATAGTCTTTATGGGTCAAAGTGGCGGTAAATTGCCGGAACTCGCCCTCATAAGGCTTGCTGCTCTCGTCGTCCTGGTACATCTTCCAGCGCACCAACCAGTAACCGCTGACGCTACCTTGCGGGGCAATATCGCCCAGGGAGATCTTAAAGCTACCGTCGGCGCTGCTGCCGAAGGAACCGCCAATGACTTCAAATTCCGTCAGAAGTCCCGCCTGATTGGTGGTAATATCCAACTTGCCGGAATCAATGGTCAAGTTATTGGCCGTACCGAAGCCGGTATTTACCGCCGTTACCCCAATCTTAAAGGGCACACCGGAGAGTACTTTGTGCGGCACATAATAATTTAAGGTGATCTGGGGCTGCGGTTTGATGGTAATTGGAACGCCCTCCGTGGAGGTCTCCACCAGATTACCGTTAACATAGTAGGAAACCAAAGCCTTGGCATAGTAAACTTTGCCTGCCTCATCCTCGCCGCCCAGACCATTGCCGGGAATGATCTGCCACCTTCCGGTCAAGGATTTACCGGGAGCCAAAGAACCGGAACCGTCCAGAGCCGACGCTCCTTCCAAAGGGATAACAAAGGTCTGATTCGTCACATCGTTGCCGTCTTCGTCCGTCACCATCACCTTGACCAGAAGGTTTTGCAGAGCATAGGTAGGATAACCGTTGGAGATCTTTAAAGTAGCGTCAAAGGCCTGCCGCTCCAAGGTCGCCTCCTGGCTTAATGACAGCTTGATGATTTCATAAGTATTGTTGCCTTCGCCAGGCTCCTCTTCCTCACCGCTGTCATCGGGTGGCAAGAGGTAATCCATTTCTTCCATCTGACCTTCCGGCATCTTAAATTCTTCCTGAGTCACTGTACCGCCGTCCGGAGGCTGTACCGTGACGCTGACCGCCGTGACACTGGGATTATAAAGAGGCAGTTTGGCGTTGATCATCTTAGCCGGATTTTCCGGCAGGCCTGTATCGGGATCAAAGCTGACATAATTGGCTTTAAATTGGATATAGTTGGGTGAATTCTGGTATACCAGGTTATAATAACCGGGCTGTACCTCCAGCTGGATTCTGACGCTGCCATGGGCGGGGATCTCTCCCAAATAGCCGCCGCCCACGATGCTGATGCCTTTGTCAGTGGTATTTTGCCGCACGATATTGGCGGTGACGTCCGTTAAGGCCACCAGACCAGTATTGATTACCGTAGCTTCCACGATCATGGCGGAATCCACTTGCTTGGGGATATTGACCCACGGCGGTACAAAGCCAAAGGAAGGCGTCGGGATATTGGCTCCAAAAACCAGTTCCAGCTTGACCTCGTATTTATCCTCGATGGTGGTAGGCGTTACCGTCCACTCAATCTGCACCGGCAGGCTCTCCATGGTGACTTCGATGGCGGCAAGCTCCGTGCCGGGCATGATGCTGCATTCCCCAGTCAGTTTCTTACGCCCGCTGGCATTGATGGTGTATTTGTAATCGCCCAAAGGCTTATCGGAGAGCGTCAGAACACCGTTGACGTCGGTATAGCCGCTGAAATTCTCATAATAGGTTTGCTCTACGCCGTTTACGGAATGGACATAGCTTTCCTTGCTGACCAAGATGACTTCGGCCCCCGCCACCCGGCTGCCGGTATCGTCTAAAACATTAAAAGTAACATTACCCCGGTTGGCGCTGGAAAGTTCCGCCGCCACCGTTACCACCGCCGAATAAGAACCGTTGGTAACGACCAGCCGGTCTTGATATTGCCCCAGAGCAGTGGTTTCGCCCGGTGCGAAAGTAATATCAAAAGTAGTGGATTCACCCGGCGCCAGATTGACCTTGCCTAAATTGGCCGCCGTGATCCAAGGTAAAGTCGCCGGCTGTTCCAGGCGGATGCCTTGGAAATTGCCCAGGCCTTTATTGGTGATCTTCACCGTCTTCACCAAGGTGGTGCCTGGATTCATCCCCACCATCATTCCTTTGGGGTCGGTGACGGGAATAGGCGTCGCCGGACGTAGATTCAGCTTGATAGCGCTTCTGGCCACCGCCCCCTGAGCGCTTGCGACAACCAGCTCGTAGCTGACCGTGTCAGGAGCGTCAATGGGCGCGGTAAAGTTGATAATAGCGGGCATAATGCCTTTAGGGGCTAAAGCGCCGGTGAGATGAGAAGCATCTAAGGTTGCCACCACATTGCCGGTATCCCCTACGGGATTCAAGACCGCGCTGGTGATATTCAAGCTGTTATCGCCGGCATAAGCGGCATTTTTGATATTGATGGTCTTACTGAAGGAGGAGTTTTTGCCGGCGGCAATGATGAGATTGGAGGGTTCCGCCGTCATGCCCCATACCGTGAAGCCCCCTTCCGCCGCATTGCCCAATAGGCGCTGATAGGCGAAAACGCTCAACTCCCACTCCCCGGCTTCGCCAGCCACTGGATAGAAGGTATATTCAAAATTACCGTTATCATCGGTCTTCAAGAAACGGATATGCTCTCCCTGATAACGCAGAACGATCTCGTTGCCTTTGGCGTCCCGTCCCATGCGAGGGTCTTTTAACATCGGCAGAAGCATCAGATCCAGAACCACCGTTTCATTGGCCAAAGGCGTGCCGTCTCTGTAAGCAAAACGTCCGCTGATATAAACCCCCTCGTTCAAATTATAGCTAGCCTTATCGGTGGAGACGGTAGCGATAAAGTCCTCCACCACCTTCACATTGACCGTGCTGGTCAAGTTCTCCACACCGTTTCCGCCTTCAATGGTAAGGATATAAACGCCGCTGTCCAAAGCCACAATGGGAATATCCCGAAGGTAGCTGCCGCTTGCCACATCATATTGCAGCGCGCCTGAGCTTATCACCTGCGTACCTTTTTGCAAAGTATAACTGGCGGTGATATCGGAGCCTTCGCCGCCCAAAGGCGTTCCGGGATTGGAAGAATGATAGAATTTGGCGGTAATGGGGATAACCTGACTGCTTGCGGCATAAAGCACCGCCAGAAAGTCTTCATCCGCCTGCTTTTGATTGGGTGTCGCCACCATAACCAGGCTGTCTCCCACCGTCAGTTTGCCAATATCCCAGACCCGTTTTTTCACATTGTCATCCGAGACAGGCTGTTGCTTGACATCGCCGAAGGAATCGGCTACGATACGGAATTCGTAGTCGCCGGAAGCTTCCGGCGTATACGTCAGCGGTACAAAAGCGGTGCTGTAGCCTCTCAGACCCTGTACGGCATAACCTGCCACCTGTTTCCAGGGAGCCGTCGTCGTACCGGGCACCGACAAATCGCGGTACTGCCGCATATAGAGCCCTACGGTGAAACGGTTATAGATGGTCGCTAAGCTCTCGTTGCCTACCGAGGCGGTAAAAGTCACCGGCTTTCCGTAGCTCAAGTCCAGCGGCGACCAGTTGACGGTAGTAATATTAAGATTGGGATAGATGATCTTGAATTGAGGCAGCACCTCTTCTTTGAACACACTGGTACCGGCGGGCAGGACGGCTTTATCCGGGTCTACGGTCACCGTCAGAGTATACGGCGTCACCGCAGTTCCCGCCGCCGCTGTTTTTTCTTGGGCGGGCCAGCGGCCGGAGATCTCTTTGCTTTCCCCAGCATTCAAGCCGGAGATGGTCACGGTCTTGAAGACCGTGCCGTCCATCGCCATGGTGACTTTGAAAGTATTCCGGATGGCAACGGCAGAATAGTTGGTGATATTGGTCGTAAAGGTGATTTCGGTGCCTTGGGCGAATTGAGTCTCCGCCGGCGTTCTGCTAATGGCGCCGATGACGATATCGGGATACTCCACGCTGAATTCCGGTGTCTGCACCGTGAAGCTGTTATTGTTCTTATCCAGCTCCAAAATGACAGGCTTATTGTCGTCGGCTCCTACCGTCACGGTATGAGCGCCCGCCAAAGGCTTCACATCAAAGCTCACCGTTTCGGTGGATCCTATATTCAGACGGTTAATGGTTTTTCTGGCAACAAAGACGCCATCTAAGTATAAGGACACATAGAAACTGCTGTCGGCGTCCGCCGTACCGCTGTTGGTCACAGTCGCCTGATATTGAAAGGGCTCTTCACTGTTGAAGGCCGTTTTATCGTTAGGTTGCCAGGTCAACGCCGTTACTGTGAGATCGGCAAAATCAACCTGGGTAGAAGAAAGATTCTTGGTCAGGGAATTGTTGGTTTTATCGGTTTCTTTGAGATTATCCAAGATGTCGTTGGCCAAGGCGGTAACGATATGGTTTCCTCGCGTAGCCACCCAAGTGAATTTGACATCATGGAAGGAGCCCACCGGGATATTTTCCGTTACTTTCACATAACCCATATATTGGTTGTCAATATAAAAACCCGTGAGGAAGCCAAGGGCGCTGTCGCCTTTGCCCTGGTTACCAATCTTGGCGTTAATGGTCACCACGTCCCCCACCACCGGATTTTCCGGCGAGCAGGTGATCTCCGACACATAAAGGTCAGGACGGTTATCCAAAACGGTGATGACCGCTTGCGCTACGGTCTTGGCGCCCAAATTGTCAGTGACGGTAAGTTTTACCGTATAGATGCCCGGCAGGGAATAAGCATAGCTTACCGTTTTCCCAGTCAGGGATTTGCCGTCGCCAAATTCCCATTTGTAGTCGCTGATGCCGGCGTCGTCTGAGGAAGCCGCAGCGGTAAAGGCAACGCTTTCTCCGGTATTGATCTGGGTGATGCCGCCCATGCCTAAAACGGCCACCGGCGCCTGGTTAAAAGTAAAGTTGGCGGTAGCGCTCTTCTTTTCCGGATCGACGTTCAGATCCTGGCTTGAGTCGGTCAGTTCCACCGTGGCAGTAATGGCAACGGCGGCGGTAGGTGTCCACGAAATAGCGGCGTTACCAGTGCCGTTGGGAGTCAGGCTGACAGGAACGCTTCCTACCGCCTGCCCTTCCACACGGAAAGTGACAAGGCCATGAGCCGTGGCATAACCGGCATTGGTCAACCGGGCGGTGATGGTATTGGCACGATTTAAGACCGGATTTTCCGGGTCGGCGGTCAAAGTGCTGATCCGGAGATTGGTCTTAGCCGTTGGGATAACGGGCAGAGATTCATAAGGGTTGCTTTCGTTGCCCGCCTCATCCAAAACGGTGATCTGATACGTATAAGAAACGCCGTTTTGCAGGCCGGTATCCGTATAGGTGCTGGACTTGCTTTGGCTGATCTCGCTAAACTGACCTTCTCCGGCCGCCTTCCGGTAAATCTTATAATAACTCAGACCGGCAGTCAAAGCCGGAGCGGTAATGGTGACAGCGCCGCCGCTTTGGGCATCGCGTACCGTAATCCCGGCGGTCAGCGCCTCCGGCTTCACCGTATCCAAAGTATATTTCCGAATGAGGCTTGCCGTATTGCCGCTGCCGCTTTGATTGGCTGCGGTGATACGGACACCGTAGAGACCGTTTTGCGTGCCCTGTGGCAAGGTCCAGGTATAGGCTGCCACATACAGGTCCTCTTCATATTCCGGGATACCGGTAAGATCATCAAGGCCTGTGGTATTGACCCGCTTTCTGGTGATATCATCACCGGTCAAGGTGGTGATAGGCGTCCAAGTGGCACCCGGCGCGATGCTTCCGTCCGGGCTGGTTATAAAGGTATATTCATAGGTCGCACCAGTGACGCCCACGCTGTCCTCGATCAAGGCTTCCAATTCCAGGCTGCCGTTAAAATACAGGACGTCAGGCTTCAGACTACGTACCAAAGGCGCGCTGGTTTGCTGTTTGGCTTTGACGAAATCCGTCTCGGCGCCCACACTTTCCCGGCCCAGATCATTGACCACCGTTACCTTATAGGCATAGAAATTCTGCGGGTCACGCCCCCTGTCGATATAGAAATTGGAGGCAGTGGATGCTACGATCTTGGTCCAATCGGCTTCGGTATCGTAGCTCTGGGTCGCTTCATGATAGATCTTGCCCTTGCGGTAAATGACATAATGGTCAAAATCCGCCCGGTTCACCGGCTCAAAGCCAAGCACCAGTTGCCACTCCCCAGCATATACGGTCAAACCGGTGGGGGGCGACGGCGGATCATTGGCAATGACATAGACCCCGCTTTTGGTACCGCCATTGCCGGCTGCATCCCAAGCGGTGACTTCCACCTGATATAAACCGTCCGGACTATTCTGCACGCCGCCGGACTCCGCTACCGTATTCCAGGGATAGCTGACCGTAGCGCCGGTGACACGCGTAATCTCTTGCCAGGCTCCGGTAGCCGTTACGCCGTCTGATGCCAAAGGCCGGAAACGGAAGGTATAAGCGGTGACCGCCACATTGTCGGTAGCTTCCGCTTTCAGGGTCACACTGGCGCGAAGAGGCGTTACGGTATTAGGTTCTAAGAGAGTCACCACCGGTGCGGTGCTGTCTTTGCCGGCAGCGCAGGAAATTTCCGCCGTGGGAGCGCTCTCATTGCCTAGAATATCGACAGCAGTCGCTTTATAGTAGCTTGCTGCCGCAGAGCTTACCTGTTTATCGGTATATTGGTTTTGAGTCAGTGTGGTAAGAAGGACAAAAGCACCTCCTGATACGCTGCTCTTATAAATATTGTAGTGCGAGAAATCCTGTACGCCGCCGCCTGGTACCAAGCTCAAAACCGTACTCAGTTCACCCGGTTTTACGGTCAGTTGAGGCGTGGGAGGCGCTGTATTATCCAGGAGGAAAGTCACCTTTTTGGTACCGCAGTTACCGGACTGGTCATAAGCCGCCGCCAGAAACTCCTGCGCGCCGTCATGGTATGCAGCGTCCAAGGTATTCAAAAGAAGCACCCCGGCTGCATTCTCCCCGATTAAAGTATATTTGCTGTCCAAAAGGGTGATACTGCCCGCCGGATCGGCCTGCAGCAACTGGATCTTTGTGACCTTTACATTATCGGTGGCGAAAATATTGATATAATTTTCACCGCGCAGGGAAGAGCCTGCCGCCGGACTGAAGCCGTTGACCACCGGAGCTTCCGTATCGGCCAAAGGACTGACGCCTGGGGTAGCCGCCGAGGGATCGCTCTCCAGCCCGTAGACATCGGTCACAGTCACCGTATAAGAATAGGTATTCCCCACCGCCACCTCAAAATCGGTATAGGCAGTTAAAGTGGTGGTAATAAAAGGCGTAATGCCGCCGTTTTTATAGATGGAGTAGAACTTGGCTTCGGTACATTTGGTCCAGGCCAGCTTGATCCGCATAGCACCGGGGGTGGCGGTAAGGCCTTGAGGCGCCTGCGGTTTGGTGCTTCTGATGGTAAGAGTCAGAGTTTCTTCAGCCATATTGCCGGAGGTGTCATAGACATCAGCGGTGATCAGGTATTCCCCATCCGCCAAACTCAGCCCACTGGTATCCCAGGCATAAGAGGTTACGGCACTTTTGCCTCTGCTGCCGCCGGTAACGGCAATAGGCGCCGGATTCATTAAAATATTACTACCGCCGGCGGGTTGATATTGGAAATTGATTTCCTTAACCCCTACCTCATCGGAAGAAAGCACATAGTAATGAATGAGATCCCTGCCGTCTCGTTCCGCGGTAAAGGCGCCAATCACAGGAGCGGTCAAATCGTCTTCCGGATCGATCTCGGCAGTAGCGGAAGAAGCCGCGCCGGTATTACCGTAGCTGTCCACCGCTTTCACGGTATAGATATAGGTCGTGTTATTCTTTACCGTCAGGTCGGTGTAGCTCAAAGTCTTGACGCCGGTAGCCAAAGGGGTATCTCCCAGATCGTTGCGGTAAATCTGATAGGTGGCCGCGCCGCTCACCGCGCTGAAGCTTACCAAAACGGAAAGGATGCCGTTATTGATGGCAGTTATGGTTTCCGAAGCAGGCAAAAGACTATCCACCACCGTGGTCACAGCCACACTGGCCGCAGCACCGCTGGTTTCCCCCGCCAAGTGTAGCGTATGCGCCCCTGCCATCGTATTTACCACATAACGCCATGTAAAAGTAATATTCCCTTGACTGTCCGCCCATTGGTACAAAGTAGGCGTCCCATTGTCATCCAAAGAGAAGTGCAGGCGCTCATAAGGCCGGAAACCGCTAGCGCTGATGGTCAAAACCTCACCGGCCCGGATCTCGGTGCCAGCCGCAGGAGCGGTAAAGACCGGTTGGTAGCCAATGGTGCTGACGGAGGCGGAAGCACCCTTCAAGCTTTCATTCCAGAGATCGTCCCGGGAAGTCACGGTATAGAGATAAGTCACCCCGGCTTCTGCGGTATAATCCACATATTGCGTCTCAGTCTTGCTTGCTGTGCCGATGGCGCTGAAGCCGCCGCCTTCTTCCGTCTGCCGGTAGATCACATAAGAAGATAAGTCGCTGTCTGCGACGGCGCTCCAGGTGACCCGCACGCCACCGGAAATGGCGGCGGCGGCAATATTCTGCGGGATGGCAGGAGCCGTCTTATCCAAAGCGATATTCACGGCATAAACGGCGGAACGGTTGCCGTTAAAATCCTCCGCCTGTACTTGCAGGATATAATTACCGGAAAGACCCTCCGTTTGCCAGGAATAGTAAGCGGTCTGCGCCGCCCCAACCTGAGCGTCAGGCGCATTCACCGTCGCAATGGCGATATCGCTGCCGCCTGCCGTTTTATAGCTGAAATGGAAATATTTCACTTTATAATTATCTTGGCCAGTCGCAGTCAGCCAAACCGTTTGCCAGGCGCTGCGGTAACCTTCGCCGGGATAGAGATAAGTAACGGTGGGGATCGTGGTATCGGTGATAGCCCGGGCGGAGACGACGCCGCTTTGGACGCTCTCATTGCCCGCTTTATCCACAGCCGAAACCGCGAAATAATAATCAGTATCCACCAACTCCACAGGAATGACGACGCTTACGGCATTATTGACCGTGGTTTTCAAAGTCAGACTATCCGTCGAGGCTCCCATAAAGACTTTATAGGATGTAACAGGAGAAGCGGTAGCAATATTTCCCGGCTCCATCCCCGGCTGCCAGGAAAGGGTCACCGTGCCGGCGCCGCTTTGGGCCGCCACCTGTAAGGGAACAGCAGGATTGGTATTGTCGATGATATACTGCCGGGCCATGCGGTTGGTTTTGCCAGTAAGATCGATAACGGTAAAGGCTAAAGAATAACACCCGTCGGGATAACCGCTGAAATCCTCTGTTGTAATGGCATAGGTTTCATAGAAATAACCCGTCTGATAAGTTGATTCCGTCGGGGCTTTTTGCCAAAGCAGGCTGTAAGTACCAATGACATTGTCACTGCTGACAGGTGCCAACTCCAAACGGAAACTGACAATGTGCTGATCATCGCTGGCGCTTAAGCTGACGGTGTTCTTATTCTTGGCCAGGTAAGCGCTGTCACTGGTATAGAATCCGTTAATCACGGGAGACTCGTCATCCGCTGCCAGCTGAGCCGTGGCTTCTGCTTTCGCGCTCTCATTTTCCAAGCGGTCTATGGCGCTGACGCCGTAGGTATAGGCAACGCCGGGCATAACCAGGCTTTCGGAAGCCACACCCCCGGTATTCAGATTTTGCGTCAAAGTAAGGGTATCTTTATCCACCGTAGTAATGAAACAATAGTCCCCGTCAGTCTTGCGGTAAATGCGGTAGCCGGCGATATCCGTAGCGGTGGAAGCATCCCAGGTCAGAATGATCTGCCGCTTGCTGCTATTGACCGCCATATCCCCCATAACCGGCGCTTGATTATCTACGGTAAAGGATATCTGCGCTTCGTGATTTGCCGTCACCACCTTAAAGGAATGGCTTCCGTGGGTCAGGCTGGTGGGCAAGACATATGGCATGGTAAAACTGCCGTCCGCCAAAACGGTGATGCCGCTGCCGGAAATCACGGCAGAGTCTAAGGTTATGGTAGCCACATCGCCGGCGGTAAAATTATCTCCGGAAAGGGTAATGGTCATACCGCCTTTGCCTTCCGGATTTCCGGCGGCATTCACGGCCTTAAAGACGATGCCACGCCCCAAAGCGGTAAAAGCGGTCTGGGCATTCAAGTTGCCGGAGGGATTGGTGACCTTAACGGTATGGATGCCGCCGCTCAGATAAGCGTCCAACAGGTAAGTAGCGGTGAGGGCCCCTGCCCCATCGGTACTGTTTTCACCGGAAGGAATCACGATGGAACTGGTGATTTCCCGAGAATCTAAATAAAACTTCAGGGCAATCCCCGCCGGAAAACCGGTAGCATGGATGGTGATGGACTCACCGGCGGCAGGTTCCGTTTCCGCAACCGTTACTCCAGGTGTATAGGTGTTCACGGCAATGCTCATACCGGCAGTGCGTCCGGTAGTGAGGCCGTAGGCTGTAACAGTCTTGATCCCGCCGTTTAAAACTGCGGAAAAGGTATAGGCGTATGCTGCGGCTCCCGTCGCGTCGGCTGTGATATGTTCGGAGGGGCTGATAACCGTGCCGTCCAAATAAAGTTTGATCTTTTCGCTGTCGCCAAAACCGGACAGGTTGAAGGTGACCGCATCCCCGCCGTTGACAGCTGCGGGGCTTCCTTCTATCGAGATGCCGGCAACCGCGGCCGTGACTATGATATCCTTTTCGACCACAAAACCGGAAACCACACCGATAGCAACGATTTCGAAAGTTCCGGCGCCAATGGCGGCGGGGATGGTATAGACCGCAACCGTCTCGCCAGCGACTCCGGTATCCGGTGTTGATACCGCCTCCCCATTCACCCGAAGGGTAATGGCTTCATTAGGCGCGAATCCGGTCAGAGTCATAGTGATGCCGCTTCCCTGAGAGATCATCTCCGGTTGCACACTGATGGCAGCGGCAGGCACGCCCACATTTACCGTAAAGCTGCCTTGCCTGCCGGCGGCATCCACGATCAGAAGGGTATGAGAACCGGGAACGGCGCGGTAAGGGATGAAGAAATCCAGGCTGCTTTCCCCGGTTTCTCCGGCACTATAACTACCATTGATCAGGCTGCCGTCCCAATAAGCCGTATAAGAAGCATTGGGAGAAAGCCCACTCAATGCAACAGGAATCGTACTACCGGGCGTATGTGCGGCGCCGCTGATCGTAGCGTTCACCGTTTCCGAGGTTCCGGTCACAATAGCGGTATAACCGGAAGTGACACCCACTGCTTTTATAATATAGGAAGAGAGACCTTCTAAATCAGGATTCGCCGTACAATCTCCAGACGTTCCGGCAGTGACGGTAGCAAAAAGGCTATCATTTAAGTAGAACCGCACTTGTTCCCCGGCATAGAAACCCTCAGCCATTAAGGTACCGCCCACCAAAGTCAGGTTGGGCGCAAAACCCACCGGGTTCGTCACAGAACAAACCGTCCGGCCGCTGACGCCGCTAGAAGAACCCACTGCCTCAATGACGGCATTGCCTCGTTCCGCCAGGCCGAAAGTATAATGAAAGGTATAGGCTGTCTGAGCCGTCACATAAGGCGAGGCTTTCAGTACGCCGTTAACATAGAGATAGACCGTTTCATTCCGGCTGAAGCCGGAAACGGTAAAGGAAGTTTCACTGCCCGTGGCGGCAGAAGTGGGCCCGAAAACAATAAATTCACCCTTGATGACCTGATAGATTACAGTTTCGGACAAACCGCTGGAGCCACCTGCCACGGTGAACACCACCGAGCCCAAGGCATTATTGGGCAAGCGGTAAGTAAACTCTGCGCCGCCCCCCGCGTCGGCCCATTGGGTCTGCACATAGGAATTGCCCTGATACACATATAAAGCTTCATTGGCTTTGAAGCCGGAAATATGAAATGTTAACAGATCCCCCGCTTTCTGTCCCGCCGGCGTGATCGAAAGATTGGTGTCAGCCGCAGTCACGTTAAGCTCATAATCGGCTTGATAACCAAGATAAGTGCCTTTAGCCAAGATATGCAGACGCCCGGATTTGGTATAGGGGATGGTATAATCCGCGCAATAGGTTCCGGTATTATAATCACAGCTGATATAAGCACTGCTTTCCGCGCCGTCAATATAGAATTTTACTTCGTCCCAGCTGCCGCCGCTTCTTTTCCCGAAATTACTGGCAGTGATCGTAACGGTATTCCCGGCTTCGGCGGTGGCGATTCCCTCATCGTTCATAGTCACGGTAACACTGGGCTGATAATCCAAGATCGTGTAACTTTGCACCGCGCGGTAGGTAGTGGCATAACCAGCCGTTTCCACTTTAAAAGTATGAATGCCGGTAAAGTTTTCAGGAATCTGGTAATATATGGTGACTTCTCCGGAATAAGCTGTATAATAGGACGGGTCTTCGTTGCTGGGATATTTCACACCGTCCACCGAAAGCATAACTTGGGTCTCAGGGAAGCCTGCGGCAGAGACCAAAAGATATTCGCCGGGTCTTGCCCCGTCCGGTTGAATGTTGATGGTAGGGCTGTAATCTAAAACTGTACCGGTGGCGATTCCCGATCCTACCGAAGCGTTTCCAGCCGCGTCGGTGGCAACGATCTGATAATCATAGGCATTGCCGATTTCGCTATCGTCCTTATAGTCTAAATAAGAAAGCTGGTCCGCACTCCAGATGGTGCAAAGATAAGCCGGGCTGCCACCGGAGGCGCTGCGATACAAGGTATAGTTAGAAATATCTTCCGCCGTCTTATCCCAGGTCAGCTCAATACCGACAGGAACCCCTGTAGCACTAAGGGCGGGAGCGCCGGGCGGCGTATTGTCTAAAGTGAAAGCAACGATCTTGTCTGTAGATACATTGTCATAGGCGTCGGTGGCAACCGCCTTAAAATCATAGGAGCCGTCATCCAAGGCCGCCGAAGTCAGATCAAATTGCGCGTAGGTCAGACTGCTGCCATCATGGGAGCGCAGCAGCGTCCATTGAGCGGTGCCGGCGGGCGACAGATAAGCGCTGATATTTTTTATAGCGCCATTATCAGAAGCATATACGGTGACCGTGGTATTTTTGATGGTCTGCCCCGCCAAAAGACTGCTGTTGGCATAGATATCTCCGATCACGGGCAGTTCTTCGTCCAGTCCCGGCTCAGCGGCTACAACATTGGAAAAATCACTGCTATATGAATCATAATTGCATGCCTTGACTTTATAATAAGTAAGACTGTCCGGCTTTTCCGGAAAGCGGTGGGTATAACTGGTTTCACTGGTCGTGTATAAATAGCTGTAAGTACCGGTTTCACTGCTGGCAGTGTACAGAATGTAATAAATGGAACCATAACCAACAGAAGACGTCCAGCTTAAGTTTACCGCACCCGGCACAGCTTCGGCACTCAAAACAGGAGCCGTAGGTGCTTTAGTTTCCAACTGAATGACGATCTCACTATCGGCACTGTTGCCCGCCGCATCCCAGGCTGTGGCCTTCAAAGTAGCTAAACCGGAATAATCACAGTTTTCGGTATTCCAATAGACGGTATTGCCCGCACCGTTCGGCCAAGTATCGGCCGTGGCGCTGCCGATGATCTGCCACTCCCCGTCAACCCCCAGCTTATAAGTATAGTCAATAGAAGTGATCCCTGTATAGCTGGCATTACTGACCGGAACGGCTTTGATATAATAATATTGGGACGAATAAACGGCAGGAGGTCCTTCAAAGGTGCCGTAACTGTTTTGCGGTGTCCCTAATTCCAAAATTCCGGGCGTGACGGTATAGGTAAAAGTAGCCGTTTCACTGACCTGTTCCGGGATGCTTCCGGCAGCCGGAATTACGGCAATGGCTCGAATGGTATGGCTCCCTTCTGCCAAAGCAATGGGTGTGCTGTAGAGATTCTCCGCCATGACTTGAGGTGCCGCGCCGTCCAAAGTATAATAGATCTGCCAGGCGGGGTTGGGTACCGTCAAAGTGATGCTGCCGCCTTGAATGGTGGATCCACTGGGAACACTTGCTTCAGGCGGTACCAACCCCTGGTTCACCGCCACAGTGTAACCGGTATAGGAGTTTCCTGAACCGTAATTATATTGGGCACAAACTACCAGAATATAATCACCCGGTGCGGTAAAGGTATATTTACACGTGGTGGGATTCGTGGCATCCATGGCGTAGAGATAACTCTCCACACCATCGATCAAGCTATAAAGATAAAGACTTCCAATACTGCCTGAAACGGCAGGATTGATCTGAAAATCATAACTGCCCGTCGCCGTTACCTCAAAAACGAAACGCTCCTGAGAGGTAGAATCCCCATACATCAATAAGCCGTCAATTGACGTATTTAAGGATAAAGCACGAGGCGTATTGATCTGAATAAAATAATCCAGTTCATCGGAATAATCAGCGCCATTTTTAGTCACTGCCCGAAGCCTGGTATTTTGGCTGATGCCTGCGATGGGTGTTTCCGGATCATAAAGGGTACCGCTTTGGGGGGCGCTGCCGTCTAGAGTATAATAGATTGCCATTCCTGCGGCGGGAGTGGCAAAAACAGGCACGAAGGGCGCTTCATACTGATAGTTGGCATTGGCAAGCACCGGTACCGGCACCCCTTCGGTATAGGTAATACTGCCAGGAAAACCGTAAATTCCATTGGCATTCCTGATGATAGCCTGTAAGGTATAGCCGCCCGCCGGAAAAGGATCCGGGATGGTAATAACAGGCTCATCGGTATAGTTTTTTCGTGTGCCGCTGTCATAGGGGTCGCTATCGTCTGTGGTATAGTAAAGGGTATCCCCTTCTTCCGCACCGTTTATGGTGATTGCGGTCCCCGCCAACTGTTGGCTGTTATTGGGTACAAATTCCGGATAGGCCGGTCCGTTCATTGGGTACCAGCCTTCCGTCATCGAACTTTTGATACCACTGGCGCTTTTGGTATAAGCATAAATGGAACAGGAGCGGTCTAAAACGATACTACCGCCGGAGGCGATGGATCGCTCTGCCGGATCGTCTTCCCCCTCCCCTCCGGCAATCCTCATCTCATAATAAACCGTATCTCCATTGGGACTGGTAAAAGTCACTTCCAAAGGAACCTCGGACCAATTGGAAGAAGACGGTGTCAAAACAGGCGACGCAGGAACATCCTTTAGTACTTTCAGCGCTACCTGGCCATTGTATCCCCAGTTTTCTATTTTAACAAAATATTGCTTACCGGCTTCCGCCACAAAACTTTCCAGTGGGTCATAGCTTGTTTCGTTTTGCAGATAAGAGGCATACTCACTGAACGTATTGCCATTTTCATCGATGAAGCGGGCGGTTATGCTGGCATACAAATCTTCAGACTGATATTTAAAGGCTGCCAAGCCATAACGAAGGCCAGCCTGGGTGGGGAAATCATAAATCCCACCGACGGCAGTATCCGTCAAAGTCAAATAGATAGTGCCGCTTTCTCCCGGAACTTGCGAAGGTGTCAGGCTGCCATCGGTGCAAAACCAAGTATAAGCTTTGCTTTGTCCCCACACTTCGGAAATAAGATCTTTTACCGTAATATAGCGTGTCACAGGAGCGCCCGCTGCCACAGTGATTGAAAAAGGCGACTCATAAAGTGCGCCAGTGTTGTATTGATTTTCTGAAATATAGACCTCGGTATTGGCCGCCGGTGTCACGGTAACTGTTTGCGTTCCCGCCGCAGTTAATCCGGGGGCTGGGTTAAAAGTCGGGGCCGCCGGCGTCTGTGCAATAGAAAGGGAGAAATCCACCGTTTGAGCGCTTTCAGCCAAAAGCCGAACACAATAGGTTCCGGCATTGGCATCAAATGTGCTGTAAAGTACGGTCTTGCCGTCTTCTGAGAAACTTCCGTTTCTATCATAATAATCATCAAAGGTGATCTGCCCTTCCGATTCCATATAGGTACCGGTATCAATGGAAAGGCCAACCGGTTCGTCGGTTGTTGTCGGATGTGTTCTGGCCACAAAAACATGATAAGCATCGGAAGTGAAAGTAAAATAAGCGGGCACCCCGGCCTCTAAGGAAACGGTGGTGACGGTATCAAAAGCAATTGTTTGCACCGTTGGAGTCGTTTCAAAAAGCGTGATTTCCTCTGTCCCGGCTGCGCTCAACTCCGGCGGCACAGGGGTTTTCCCTGTGGGATCGTCAGGATTCGTTAAATCGCTGCCGGTATCGCCTGCGGGATCCGTTGCGGGATCTGTTACGGGAGTGTTTTCCTCGGCGGCAGGATCGCCGGAAGAATGATCCGTAACATCATCCGCCGTACCAGGGGAAGAGCTAGTATCAGGATCATCAGAAGCGCCATCGGCAGCAGGTTCTTCCGCAGTACCGGATGTGGTATCGGCAACAGCTTCTGTACCGGTGGTGGTATCAATCGTTATTGTATCTTCGGTGGTTGCTGGAGTCGCAGGAGCTTCCGTTCCTTGGGGGAAAGAAACGGTACCTTCATCGGCGTTATCCGATACCGGTTCGCGATTTTGAGACAAAACCACCATATCCTGTTCGGTTATCACAGGATCTTGCGTCACAGCCGCTTCTAAAACCGGCGTTGCTGTCACGTCGGCAGACATGCTTGTGTCAGTGCCGTCTGTGCTTCCAGAATCCAAAGCGGCACTATTTTCCTGGTAATAGGAAAGCAATGCGTTGATGCCCGGCACAACGCTATTTTGGATAATAGCTTCCGTCAGGTTCGTCCCGCCGCCGGTCCAGTTGATCTCCTGCGACACGCTATAATCCGCCGCCGCTTGCGCAATACTGTCCGCTAACGCCACAGGCGGCAGTGAGGAAAGCAGCATAGAAACTGCCACCGTCGTAACCAGCGTTTTTTGAAAAAATTTCTTAATCTTTCTTTTCATATGTATCCCCCCAAATAATTTCATCGAAACGCTTCCAAGCGGGTCACCCGCTTTACCCGAATTCTAAACACAAATATCACAATTTTATCTTCTTACCTTTACATCATAACCTAATAAACGTATAATAAACTTGACAAGTTGATGACTTTCGTGCCAAACACGTGACATTTGTTGGTAATGCGGGGAACCTGTATCACATGCTAACCGAAAGCCCAAAGGGCTGTTAAACAATTTTAGGAGGTACGAACAGTGAATTTTTCCAAGAAGCTGGATCTGTTCATGAAAATTACCGGCACGACCAATGCCTCTTTGGGGCAATCTCTTAATGTTGACCCTTCTCTTATCAGCCGCTGGCGCCAAGGAAAGCGTCTGGTCAAGCCAACTTCTCACTATCTTCCCATGATCGCAGATTTTATTTTAGCAAGCCGCACCACAGAGCATCAGAAAAACGAGCTGATCAAGCTTGGCCTGCCATTTTCGCCCCTTCTTGATCAGCAGGAAAAAAAGGAAATTCTAGCGAAATGGTTGGGCGCGGAGCCAATAAAAAGCTATCAAAACCCGGAACCCCAGGCTAATGACTTGGGTTCCGTCATGACCAAGATCTCCGCCTTAGAAAGTGCTTTCAATACCAAAGGGTCTCAAATGACCTCCGACTTATTAAAAAACCAGCCGCCTTTGGAGTTTCCCCAAGGATCCCTCTGCATCCTGGAGTCTTTTGCAGGCATACAGGGCAAGCGCCAAGCGGTGCTTCGTATTATGAGCACTTTGATTGCGCAGGAAACGCCCCAAGAACTTTGGTGCTTCAGTGATGAAGATATTTTATGGCTCATGGGAGACCGGCAGTTTTTCCTGCGCTGGGCAGAATTAATGAAAATCGCCATTGTCAAAGGGCACCGCATCAAGGTCATTCATGTGCTGAACCGGGCGCCCGCCTCCATCGTTTCCGCTATTGAACAGTGGTCGCCCTTGCATCTTACCGGCATGGTGGATTCCTACTATATGCCTAAATATACCGCCAGAATCGTAAAACAGTCCCTTTGGGTCATTCCGGGTATATTGGCCTCCTTCGCCATGACCGCCAATACCTCCGGTCTGGCGGATTATACTTATGTCACGGCAGATCCAATGGCCGTTGCCGATATGGAACAGATGTACCAGGGACTTCTCTCAGAAAGCAAGCGTTACTTTAAGCTTTATAAATCTCCTTATCCGCAGGAGTTTTCTTCCGCTTTGCTGGATATAGAAAAGACCCATACCGGCACTATTCTGTTTAAGGATGCTTTAAGCGATATCACTGTGCCGGAAAGCGTTCTACAACGTATGCTGCAAAGAACCGGTATGTCCCGGGAGGAGACCGCCGCTTACTTAGAAAATCACAGTAAACGCGTGGAGGCGTTTAAACAAAATGTTGCAATTTTCGATACGTTACATATTCTGACGGTAGACAACCTCTCAAAGCTCCTAGGGAAAAACATGCTATACCTAGGCTGTAGTAAAGGAGAAGCCTTTCCCTATGAGCCTATTGACCTTTGCGAGCACCTGCAAAGCACTGTTCAGTTTTTAAAGTCCTATAACAAATACCATCTCTATCTTGCTTCCAAAGAAGATGCTGCGCTGGGTTCCAATATTGCCTTTATGGCTAAAGATGGTTTTGGTGCCGTGCTGGCCAAATGGGATGAACAATACAAGAACCCTGTCATCCTTATCACCGAGGAACCAATCTCTTCCACCGTATTTTTCAGCATTCTGAAAAATACGATCAATATCATTCCCGAAGCGCAAAAAACCAAAAGTAATATTATCGCGAGGCTGGAAGCCTATGCTTATAGCCTTTTAAACACTTAAAAAATGCATATGAGACCAAACTACCGGGTGTTGCCGACCAAGGAAAACATTATGTTGGAATGCAGTGAAAATATGTACTCCCGCACAGGGAGGAAAATGTGGGCATGTCTGTATTGATAACGATATCGTTTTAGGGGGGGTTGATGATGTCTGAACAACTATGGAATATGGTAGAGAAGCTAAAATCACCGCAATACAGATGGGTTGAGCTATCTCATATCCTCAGCCCAAACACGCCGCATTGGATCGGCTATAAGCCTTTATCGCATGAATTGGCGCTGGACTATCACGAGGGCCCCTATGATGTGACTGCATTTTGCTATCATGTCACCAGCCAATATGGTACGCATGTCGATTGCCCAAGGCACTTTGTAAATGACGGGCGCACTCTTGCCGATGTACCCACAAAAAGTGTAATTTTTCCGCTCTGCGTGATCGATGTTTCCGCCAAAGTCCGTGAAAACGCCGACTATACCCTGACAGTTGACGATATACGGGAGTATGAAGCTACATACGGAAAAATTCCCCCTGATTCTTTTGTTGCCATGCGCTCGGACTGGTCAATCATGGCGGCGGACGATTATGAAAACAACGATAAGGATGGTAATCCCCATTATCCCGGTTGGTCTCTGGAGGCACTGAAATTTTTGGTGGAGGAACGAAAAATCGGCGCCATCGGTCATGAGCCCACCGATACCGATGCTCCTGCGGTCGGCTTAGGTTGGGCTGGTGAGCTATATATTTTAGCACAGGACAAAATCCAAATTGAGGTCATGATCAATTTGGATAAAGTACCTGCTGCCGGAGGCGTTATTCTATGTTTTTGGCCGCGCATCAAAGACGGCGTCGGTTTCCCGGCTAGATGCATCGCCATATTTGAAGCCTGAGCAGGATAGCGCCACCGCCCCAGGCATCTTGATTGAAGAGTTTCAAAACAAACTAAGTCAAAGCGGAGAAACTTGAACGAGAATTCCACTTACTCCCCAGATATCAGAAGTGGATGGAGCCGCAGGCAGCCAATGGCGGGAACATTTTAATTTAATCATAACCGCCCGTAATGAATCAAACGGATGGCTATGATTGCGCGCAATCCCCATGCTCAGCAAACTAAAGTCATAATAAAAAGAGCCGTCTTAAACATTTCACTTAAGACGGCTCTTTTTATTTAAAATTATATTATGAAAATTCAAATCTGACGCTGCCTTATTACGTCAAACAATGACAAATGACAAATAAAGATACCTATGGGCGCCAGTCACAAGCTAATATGATAATCCCCTGCTTTTTATTTTCCGATGGCTGCCAGCAAAAGGGAGATCATCTTGGCTGCCTCCGCCCGCGTGGCATTGTCTTTGGGAGCAAAGCGATTGCTTTCTTTGCCGCCGAGAATACCTCCCCGCTGCATGGCGGTAACGGCTTCTTTGGCATAAGAGGCAATATTTTGATCATCGGTAAAGACGGCGGTAGCGTTTTTGTCCGGCAGTGTAGCACCGGACACATTTTGTACATAACGGTACAACATCAGGGCCATTTCCTCCCTGGTAATATTGGCGTTGGGAGCAAAGCCGATTCCGGAACCCTGAGCAATACCCTTTACCGAGGCCCAAGCGATATAAGAAGCATACCAAGCGTCGGCTGCAACATCGCAAAAGGTTTTCTCCGCCTGAGGCATGGTTTCGCCGGACATTCTGGCCAGGATGGCGGCAAATTCTCCCCGGGTAATAGCATCATTGGGGGCAAAAGATGTCGCCGTTTTCCCCTGCAGGATACCCCGGCTGGTCAGATCATAAACAAAAGCCTCATACCAGACGCCGGCAGGGACATCGTTGAAATACGCGGTATCGGGGATCACCGGATCTTCTGTGTCAGCAGCACCGCCTCCCCCGCCGGCGGAAGAAGTACCGTCTTCCGCCGGATTGCTGCTGCCGGGATAGCTAAAATCAGCTGTCACATTTTCCGGAATATCTGTCCCGCCATAGGCTAGAATCAGCGGCTTCGCCAGCTTCGATATGGTAAGGGCCTCCTGTCCCGTGGGAATAAAAAGAGAAGCAGTGTTAAGATCCTCTTTGGCTACGCCGTCCGCCAGACGAAAATAGAGCTTGGCAATTTCCTTGGGCGCCGTACCGGTAAAACTGCCCGGGCTGCCGCCGGAAAGTGCGATCCAATTAAACCAGGCAATTTTCTTAGCCGTATCGCTACCCCCGGCCAACGCCATTACATCGCCCCCCGGCAAAATACCTTCGCCGGATTGCGCGTCCTGAAAGGAATCATTCAAGAGAACCAGCTTGTTCCCATTATAGCCTAAGAGGAAAGCGCCCGCGTTGACTTGGGTGTCGGCATAGCTCACAGTCACAGTGACCACAAAACGACTGCCAGACCATTGTCCGCTAAAATGATAGGCGCCACCTGCCGCCAAGGCAGGAATACCAGGCGTCAGAAACAAAAACGCCATGGCTATAAAAACGGCTGTCATAATTTTATTCGATCTTAACATTTCCATCACCTCCCCTGTATTATACACGATGGCCTTTCCGTCATACAAGCCCCACTTTGACAATCTATGACAAGCTTCTATGTGACAGGTCAATCACTTAAGTACGGTAAGTACGGCCTGACGATATGCCTGAATCTTATCATATACCTGTTAACCGCTTTTTTGAATTTCTCTTCTTATCTTACCATCTGGTATTTTACGTAGACTTTAAAAGCAGCAAATTTTTCTTACTGTCCATTCTATTCCTCCAAAACATTGATTTTACCTGTCCACAGACCATCATGACCACTCTCTTCCTTCCCATGTCAGCCTGGACAATTGCCTTCTATCGGAAAGGTGATTTTCATATCATCATTTGCTTCCACCCGCATTGTACATTATTTCAAAAAACAAACATGATACAAAACCTTTGACTCTTAACTTGGTTCCAGATTATTATATCTCTTCCAATAGTAGCTTTTTATTCCTGTCTATTACCATAGAACAGCACATTAGTGCTTTAGTCAATAAAAGCAGGCACTATGGTGGTTCCCATAATTACTACTTTCGTTTTACCATTGCATTTATCGTGGTTGGTTTTTGGTTTCGCATATCCGGTATGCGAAACCGTCTTAAGACACAAAAAAGCCGCGAAGCTTTTCCCTCGCGGCTTTTCTCATTTTTTATTGCTGGTATTGATGAGCTTCCTTTAAAATCATATCCTTGACCTTCATCAGTCGGGTCAGGTTCCCACGCTCATTTTCATCCAGCTTCATGGTAATATACTTAATGGTCTCCTGTAGCTGGGGAATCATGACATATTCCAACGCATTGACCCGGCGACGGGTTTTTTCGATCTCCTGCGCCAGTAATTGCGCAGATTTTTCGATCTCCGCCAGCCGCAACATATCCATCAAGGTTCCCGATAACGCCGAAAGGGCGTCGTCCAGTTCCCCGGAAGTAGCGGCGAAACCGTAAGGATAGATCTCGGAGGGATCATCACTTTTGGTAATGAATTCATATCGGGGTACGTTGACGGACATTATGTTTTTGAATCCCATGTTCACCGATACACTTTGCTTAGGATATAGCAGAGCTTCCTCCAGAACCTCCGGCGACATGACGGCGGAGGCCACTGTAAAGCTCTTATGAGCGCGGTTCAGCGCCTCCTCCACTTTCTTCCGCAGATCACGGTTCTCCCGGACGATGTCCAGAAATTGTTTCATCAGTTCATCCCGCTTGTCCTTGAGGAGCTTGTGACCGCGGGTAGCGGTCTTCAGCCGCTTTTTCAGCCGTGTCAGTTCCATCCGGGTGGGGTTTACCGCAAGACGGGCCATAAGATCCCCCCCTTACGCCTTTTCAGGCCAGTATTTTTCAAGATATTCCGGCCGAATCCGCTTCATTTCGCTCTGGGGCAGGATAGATAAGAGCTTCCAGCCCAGATTCAGCGTTTCCTCAATGGTGCGGTCGGTGTCATAGCCTTGCGAAACATATTCCCGCTCAAAAGAATCGGCAAATTTGGCATATAACTTATCGATATCGGTCAAAGCGGCTTCCCCTAAAATGGTCATCAATTCCTTGGCGTCTTTGCCGCGGGCATAGGCTGCAAAGAGCTGATTTAAGGTGTCGGCATGATCTTCCCTGGTCTTGCCACGCCCGATCCCTTTGTCCTTCAGACGGGACAAAGAAGGCAAAACGTCGATAGGAGGCTTTAAGCCTTTACGGTACAATTCCCGGGACAGGATGATCTGCCCTTCGGTGATGTAGCCGGTCAAGTCGGGAATAGGGTGGGTCTTGTCATCTTCCGGCATAGATAAAATGGGGATCATGGTGATGGAACCCTCATTGCCCAAGAGACGGCCGGCCCGTTCGTACATAGTAGCCAGGTCAGTATAAAGGTAACCCGGATAACCGCGACGCCCGGGAACTTCTTTACGGGCGGCGGAAACCTCACGGAGCGCCTCGGCATAGTTGGTAATGTCGGTGAGAATGACCAAAACCTGCATCCCCTTCTGGAAGGCCAGGTATTCCGCAGCAGTCAGCGCCATACGGGGTGTGGCAATACGTTCGATAGCAGGGTCATTAGCCAGATTCATAAACAGAACGGCACGGTCGATGGCGCCGGTACGTTTAAAGTCCGAGATGAAGAAGTCCGCTTCTTCGAAGGTGATCCCTACCGCGGCGAATACAACGGCGAATTTGGAATCGGTCCCTAAAACTTTAGCCTGACGGGCAATCTGCGCGGCCAGTTCCGGGTGAGGCAGACCGGAACCGGAAAAGATCGGCAGCTTCTGTCCCCGAACCAAAGTATTCAATCCATCAATGGCGGAGATCCCTGTTTGAATAAACTCGGAGGGATAGTCCCGGGCGGCAGGGTTCATCGGCAGACCGTTGATGTCCATATGGGCTTCCGCCAAAACCTCCGGCCCGTCGTCCATGGGATGGCCCATGCCGTCGAAAACACGTCCCAGCATATCGCCGGACACTGCCAGTTCAATGCCATGACCTAAAAAGCGTACCTTAGATTGGGATAGGTTGATCCCGGCGGAACTTTCAAACAGCTGTACCAAAGCGTTGGAGCCGTTGATCTCCAGAACCCGGCAGCGGCGCATTTCACCGTTTTGCAGTTCGATCTCGCCCAGTTCGTTGTAAGTGACTCCTTCCACGCCCTGAATGAGCATCAGAGGGCCGGCAACCTCCTGGATGGTACGATATTCTTTGATCATTATTCCTCACCTCCGGCAGCAACGACTTTTTCTAAGTCGGCAATCATTTCCGCTTCTATGCTGCGGTAATGGCTATCGTATTCTTCAGGCAGCGCGTGTTTGGCACGGCCCATTTTAGCAAGGGCGGGGATATTGAAGATGGCGCTCATGTCTCCCCCAGCTTCCAAGGTTTTTTTAGCACGTTCAAAATACGAGAGAATCAGCCGTAGAAGCTTGAATTGCTTGTCAAAAGAGGTATAAGAGTCAGTATCCACAAATGCGTTCTGTTGCAGGAAGTCTTCCCGGATCATTCTGGTGACTTCCAAAATCAGGCGGTCACCGGGAGATAAGGCGTCCACACCGACCAACCGTACGATTTCCTGTAATTCATTCTCCTGCTGCAGGAGGCTCATAGCCTGCGCCCGCTGATGTTTGAATTCCTGGTTAACATTCTCATCCAGCCAGCTGGACAAGCGGTCAAGATATAAAGAATAGCTTTGCAGCCAGTTGATGGCGGGGAAGTGACGGGCATAGGCCAAAGAGCTGTCCAAGCCCCAGAACACTTTTACGATACGTAAGGTTGCCTGGGAAACCGGCTCGGAAATGTCACCCCCGGGAGGGGAAACGGCGCCAATGGCGGTAAGGGATGCTTCCCGGTCTTCCGAAGCAATGCATTTCACCCGGCCGGCACGTTCGTAGAACTGCGCCATACGGGAAGCAAGGTAAGCAGGATAACCTTCTTCACCGGGCATTTCCTCCAGACGTCCGGACATCTCGCGGAGGGCTTCCGCCCAGCGGGAGGTGGAATCTGCAATAACGGCTACGGCATAGCCCATATCACGGAAATATTCCGCGATAGTGATACCGGTATAAACGGAAGCTTCCCGGGCCGCAACGGGCATGTCGGAGGTATTGGCAATCAACACCGTCCGTTTCATCAGACTCTCGCCGCTTCTCGGGTCTTTCAATTCAGGAAATTCCCGGAGAACGTCGGTCATCTCGTTGCCGCGCTCGCCGCAACCGACATAGATCACGATATCCACGTCCGACCATTTGGCCAACTGGTGCTGAACTACCGTTTTACCGGAACCAAAGGGCCCGGGAACCGCGGCGGTACCGCCTTTGGCAATGGGGAACATGGTATCGATGACCCGCTGTCCCGTCTGCATGGGGATATCCGGAGGTAATTTTTCTTTATAAGGACGAGCTTTCCGTACCGGCCATTTTTGCATCATGGTGAGTTCTACTTCCTCACCATCGTCTTTTTTAAGTTTGGCAATGACGTCGGTAACCAAAAAAGAACCTTCCTTGATCTCCGTAACGGTTCCGGCAAGGCCATAGGGAACCATGATCTTGTGTAAAACGCTGACAGTCTCTGCCACGGAACCCAGAAAATCCCCGGCAGCTACTTTATCACCTACGGCCGCCAAGGGTTTAAATTCCCATTTTTTGTCCCGGGAAATGGATGGCACGTCAATACCACGTTTGATGACATTGCCGCAAATGGCGCGGATCTCCTCCAAAGGACGCTGGATGCCGTCATAAATGGTTTCGATAAGACCAGGGCCCAATTCTACCGAAAGAGGTGCGCCGGTGGTTTCCACCACGTCCCCGGGGCCGATGCCGGCAGTTTCTTCATAGACCTGGATGGAAGCATTAGAGCCCCTCATCTCGATGATCTCGCCGATCAGACGGTCTTTTCCGACCCGGACAACGTCAAACATATTGGCATGGCTCAAACCTTCGGCTACGATAAGCGGTCCGGAGACTTTGACAATTCTGCCTGTATTCATATTCGTTAACCGACCTTCCTTCCTCAAGGAACACTGCCGGGCAAGGCAGGAGTTCCGTATTTTAAAGCCAAGCTTTTATCCCCGCTTCGGCGAAGCGCTTCCTTTTCTAAACCATCTCCGCAAAACCCGCAGTAAGATCATAAAAGAAAGTAAAAGCCTGTATTTTTAACAATAAATCAACCAATATTATGGAAACGTTTTAAAGGAACACACTTCAAAACGCCGGGTATTCGATCAATCCGCTCCCAGGATATCGGCGCCTACGGCGCGTTCCACGGATTGGTGAACACCCGCCATGCCCAGACCCAGACTGCCGGATTTTCCCGGAAAGAGAATCACTGCGGGCGTAACATCATCTTTATAACGGTCGATATCACTTTTCATGTCCGCGGCCAATTGCTCCGTCAGATAGATCACGGCATATTCTTCCTTGGCCAAGCGGTGCAATACCGATTTTGCTTCCTGCGCGTCTCCTGCGAAATACACCTCAAGGCCCAAGGCCTTAAAGCCCAAAACACTTTCGCGGTCTCCGATGACAGCTATCTTAAACATAGGCTTCCCTCAACCTTTCTCTGATCATCTCAGGAGCCAAACCGGCGAAACGTCCTGCCATAATGGTCCGCACGGCGGTGAATTCACTCTCTTTAGCGGCCAGGTAAGCCACCAGGGACTGCTCTCCAAAAGCAACGTATTTCGCTCCTTTCAGATAGGCGGTCACGGCATCGTCACACTTGAGATCTACATTGGCAAGGCTTGCCTCTCCCCGCAAAGCGGCGGCTCCCGCAACAGCAGCGACGGCCAAAGGACCCGAATGATAAATGGATTCCACTAAATCCGGGGTCAGATCAACCGACAGACGCGCAATGTCAACGTTACCCCCCGGGATCAGGCAAGAACGCAGAAAATCAAAACTTTTTCCCATCCGTTTGATCCGAATGGCGGAACGCAGGTTCACCGCGTCAACCAAGAGCTTTACATAACCGGAAAGGAACTGGCTCCCGGTAGCGGTAGCCAAAGAAAGCATTTCTTCATAGCAGGCCCGGTCTAAAATAAAATCGGATAACTGAGGATCGCTGGTGCGTCCCAACACATCCTTGGCTTCTTCCACAGCCCGGTGCATGACCTTGGACATTCCCCCATAGGATACTTCCCGCATCATCTCGGTAAGAAGGCTCACCGGCACGGTGCCGCAGGGAATCAAGAGAAATGAATACGCTTCCCCTGCCTGTTCTCCTTTTAGAATGGTCTTTAAATTATGGTAATCATACTTGACTCTGAAAACGTCCACCAATTTTTTGTCCGGCGCCATCGAACCGACTAGTTCGAAAGAAGCGTTTCTCTCCCGGGCCAGTACTGATTCCACATCGGCCAGACTACTCGGAGAAAAATCACCGTAATTGCACTCGGACAGGACTTTGGCGGCGTCTTCGATAGATTTGGCGTCACACATACGCTCCATACGCTCTCGACTCAAGAGCCCCCGTTCCAAGGAACGCAAGCGGGCGCTGGCATAGAGGTAATCCGTATCCTTAATGGCTTTTTTCATTGCCCGCACTCCTTTTTTGGTGAATTATGCAAAAAGCACCTGGGCTATTTCCAGCGCCAGCTGGTCTTTTAACATACGCACCTGGGTTTCCAGAGCGCAGTTGATCTCAATTTGACCGTTTTTCAAAATAACACCGCCTTCAATCTCGCGGGTCTCCTGGGACAAGGTCAGCTCCGTGCCATCCAATTCTTTGTTGACGGCGGCGACAACGGCAGCACCATATTTTTCCCGGTCTTTGCGGGAAAAAATCAGCTCTTCTTTGCCTGTTTCAGAGGCTTTTGCCACCAAATCGCCAAGGAGCTTTTCATATTCCGCTTCCGGTAATGCCAAAAGGGCAGCTAACGCTTTATCAAAGGTCTGGTCGATCAGCTCTTGTTTAACGCCTAGGATCTTTTTCCTTCCTTCCAGCTCCGCCACGGACCGCATACGGGCTTCCCGCTCTACCGCCCGTTTTTGCGCAGCTTCCAGCATTTGAGAAGCCGTTTTATCTGCCAGATCATGATAATCGGCCAGAATACGCTGCTCCGACTCTTTTGCCTGCGCTAAAATGGCATTTGCCTCATTTTGCGCATCGGAAGTGATCTGGTCGGTGATTTTATCAATGCCATTCATCATAAACGCTCCTTATACGGGAATCCCAAGCCACATCAAGAAGGAAATCAATAAAGCTAAAACTGCGTAAGTTTCAACAATAGCGGGATACATCATGGCTTTCCCAAGTTCTTCCGGACGTTTGGCAATGATACCGATAGAAGCGGCGGAAGCACGGCCTTGGGCAATACCGGAGACATAACCGGCAATGGCAATGGGCAGAGCGGCAAAAAGGAAAGCAAACCCTTGCGGGGTTGTCAATTGGATAGGATTTCCACCAATCAGTCCGATCTTAATCATAATAAGAAAAGCAATGATCATGCCATAAATCCCTTGGGTACCGGGTAATGCCTGTAAAAGCAAAGTTTGACCAAATTTGCCGGGATCTTCCGTCAAAACACCGGCGGCTGCTTCCCCTGCGATCCCTACACCTTTGGCAGAACCGGCGCAACCCATACCAATGGCAAGCGCTGCACCCAAAATTGCAAGACTCGTTCCGTTAAACAGCATATTAATCCATTCCATATCAATTTTCCTCCTTAATCACTTCAACATATTTTGTTTTGTAGTAGAGGGGGTTAAAAGGCCTGCCCCCCGGCTGGTAGAATTTGCCGAAGAACTCGATATACTGCAGACGGCTGGTATGGACAAAAGTCCCTAAAAGGTTAATAGCAATGTTGAAAGCATGCCCGATCAGGAAAACGACTAAAAATAGGATCCAGCCGATCCAACTGTTGCCGCCTAAAGCACCCATGGTGTTCATGACCTGGGCAATTACGGCGGTTGCAAGACTTAAGGCCAACAAACGGGAATAAGACAAAATATCTGCCAAATAACTTGTAACCCCGTAAAGGGAACCTAAACCGCCGAAGATCTTGCTTACGAAACCTTTTTTGCTCCGGCCGCCGGTGCAAATCACGCCTATGGCGCCAACCGCCATGCAAATCAATCCCGCTTGCCGGGAAACCAATAAAGTCAGAACGGCGCCGCCTAAAATCAAATACCAGAAGCCCACATCACAGATGGCGTCAAAAAGGTGTCCGTCCCGAATCAGCATATAGCCGTTTAAGCCCATCCCCACGAAGATCTGGATAAAGCCGAAAGCCAGTGCGATCATAAAAAGCGTCATGGGGTCTGCCAAGGGATCAAATAAGAGGGGCTTCGGCGTATAGGCGGTTCCGGTGATCATCTGGGAAACGGTTGGGATCATATTGCCAAAATAACTGCCGAAGAGAATTCCCCAGATCATGGTGGAGATGCCGCAGAACATGGCGATCTTCATCATATTTTTCATGCCGCCCACCGGACGGGCCTTCTTCAAAGCAATAAAACCGAGGAGGAAAAGAATCAACCCGTAAAAGAAATCCCCCAGCATCAATCCAAAAAAGGTAAAGAAAAAGGGTGCCATAAAAGGGTTAGGGTCTAAGCCGCTTTTATAAGTAGGCAAAGCATACAATTCTGTAATCATACCAAATGGCTCTACAAAACGATTGTTTTTGGTAGAAACCGGCGGTGCTTCTTCCTCGCCCGGCTCGTCAAATTCATAGGCGCAGCCGTTTTGCTCCAACACCTTTGTAACAATCTTTTCCGCATCCTTTGGCGCCCATCCCTCAATATAGGTAGTTTTTTGGGTTTCCGTCAAAGCTCCGATCAGATTCTCCCTGGTATTTTCCAGAGACAATGCGTCTAAAGTCTCTTCTAAAGAAGTCTTGGCATCCTTCAGCGCGACGATGGATTGGATCAAAGCTTCCCGCTCTTTGTCCAGCGCATCAATGCGGGTTTCAATCGTCTTTATGTTTTCCGCCGCAGTGCCTTGCACATCCTTGAAGATCACTCTGGAAAAACCTTTGGTCTTAATTATTTCCAGCACTTTCTCTTCTTGGGAAGCATGGCATAAAAGTGTCACATAATGCTGTTCCCGATCGGAACCGATGAGACTTAATTGACACTCTTGGATCTCCGCCAAGCTGCCTTGCAGCTCTTCAAAGGACACTGTTGCAGGGCATACTCCCATAAGAAAAGAAAAGGTACTTCCGGTATGAAAATCCAAGGGCACATCCAAAGCCGCCCAAGGAGCAAGCGAAAGCTTCTTGGCGGAAAGCCGTCCCTCCTCGCTATGAAGAGCAGCGATCTCTTTGGCAAAACCATTGATTTGTTCAGCAACGGCAAGTGCTTGCCGTATTTTTTCCTCGCTGTAAAGGTCACTTTCTGAAATCCTGCGTCTCGGCGCCAAAAAGGGCGCTTTTTCATGGGTATACCGGCTAAGGATCGTCAGAGAGGTGGTAATTTCAGAAAGCTTGGAGGCAACCCCTCGCGGTTCCTCTTCGACACGCCGCAATAGCTCCGCCCAATGAGAGTCGGAAAGCAGCTTCTCGCCGCTTTCGATCTCCACGCAACCATAGCGGGTCAGATCCCGCAACAGTTTGCGTTTCACCTTAGAGGGAGCGATGAGGCGCAAGCGTTTCATTTTGACAATTGCCATTAGCCATTCACGATCCTTCCGATAATAATTGCTACGGCTTCATCCATTTTGCTTTTGGCTTCCTGCCTTAATTTCTGACATGCCGCATCAGTGTTTTGTGCAATCTCCTCTGCCGCCACAGCCGACTTTGCCGAAACGTCACGGTCGATTGATGCAATAGCCTCTTCGGCTCTTGCCTTAGCCAGAGCTAAATCTTGCTTTCCGAGATTTTCCGCTTCAGTGACCATTTGTTTTGCCTGAACTTGCGCCTCGCACCGGACCCGTTCCGCATTTTTCTCCGCAGCCGTTACTGTTTTAATTGCTTCCAGCGACATTTTTCTCACCACCTTCGTTTGCGTTTTTATTTGTTGCTATGCGTTGTAATACCAAAGAAGAACAGAAAAGTTACATCTCCCAAATTGCTAAATAATCAAAATATTCGACATTTTTAAATTTTATCATGTCCACCAGGAAATGCAACCCGTTATCGGCATCAGGTTAAAAATTGCAAAGATATTGTTTTTTTATTATTATATGAACAGGCCAAATGGGAAAAATAGGATGGCCTATAGAATAAATTGCTGAAAAAAGGCCGGGCTGTAACTTTAATGTTTCAGCCCGGCACTTGCATCAATGATCTCCCAAAACGAACTTTTCATACGCGCTACTCAAACGTCATTTTATTCCAATTTCCTTGCGAAAAACTCTCTGGGAAAATGATTCTTTTTTCTCACGGCTGGACTTTATGAATTTGAACTGTCAAATATATTATACGCTAATAAGTTAATTACAAGAATGATTCTATTTTTTTTAACAATATCCTGCCGAATAAAAGAGCTAAAATTTTTTATATTATAAGAATCTTCTGCATGATATAAGTATAAAAGAGCTTTTATGAGCATCAATACAAACACCGTATTTTAAATAAAGAATTTTTATTCAAAAAATTTTTTACTCCTTGCCAATTGCGATAACGATTTTTCAGTCCGGCGATTTACTTTATTGCGCATATCGAGTAAACTAATGTCTATATCACCAACCTCAGTTAAAATGGAAAAATAAAAAATCCCAGGAGGAGCTATGAATATTTCCGCGCTGCTGATTAAAGAATTCAATTTAAATCCTCATTATGCCGAAAATATGATTTCTCTCATTGACGATGGCAATACTATCCCATTTATCGCCCGTTACAGAAAGGAAATGACCGGTTCCTGCGACGACCAGGTGCTCCGGGAATTTTCTGACCGCCTGCAATACCTAAGAAATTTAGAAAAGCGAAAAAACGAAGTCTTGGAAAACATCGCTTCGCAGGATAAGCTGACAGAAGAGCTCTCCATTGCCATTGATGCCGCTGTCACGATAACCGAGGTGGAGGATCTCTACCGTCCCTACCGCCCCAAACGTCGTACCAGGGCCACCATTGCCCAAGAAAAAGGGCTTGCCCCTTTGGCTGTCCTCTTATTGGCACAGGATATCAAATCAGGCAATCTGGCAGAACTAGCCCTGCCTTTTCTGGATGCCATAAAGCAAGTAAACAATTGGGAGGAAGCCATTGCCGGAGCGAAAGATATCATCGCTGAGCAGATCTCAGACGATGCCGCCTGTCGCAAGGATCTCCGCACCCTACTGTACAGGGAAGGTATTATGACCGTCAAAGCAGCCAAAGCAGAGGATTCCGTCTACAGCATGTATTATGATTACCAGGAACCCGTGCGCAAGCTTCCCAGCCACCGTATCCTCGCCATTAACCGGGGAGAGCGGGAGGAATTTCTAAAAGCCGATATCCAAATCAATCCCGAGACGGTTCTTGCCAAACTACGTGCCACTTTTGTCCGCCCCGGCAGCATTACCACCGTCTGTGTCGAAGAAGCGGCAGCGGATGCCTGGAAACGTCTGATCGAGCCTTCCATTCAGCGGGAAGTACGGAACGAACTGACGGAAAAGGCCTCTGAGCAAGCCATCGCCATGTTCGGTATGAACTTAAAGCCTCTGTTGCTCCAACCGCCGGTGAAAGGCAAAGTTGTCTTAGGCTTAGACCCCGCATACCGCACCGGCTGCAAGATCGCAGTGGTGGACGAGACCGGCAAGCTTCTGGTTCATACGGTCGTCTACCCTACACCGCCCCAGAATAAAACAGAGGAAGCCGCAGAGATTCTTAAGAACCTTATTCATAAATACCGGGTAGAGCTTATTTCTATCGGCAATGGTACGGCTTCCAAGGAATCGGAGATCTTCGTTGCCGGACTGCTCCGTTCCCTGGATCGCAAGCTTGCCTATATGGTAGTGAACGAGGCGGGAGCTTCCGTCTACTCCGCTTCCAAACTAGCCGCGCAGGAATTCCCCGATCTGGACGTTACCGTCCGCAGCGCCATCTCCATTGCACACCGCCTGCAAGACCCGCTGGCGGAACTGGTCAAGATCGACCCCAAATCCATCGGTGTCGGACAATATCAGCATGATATGCCGCCGGCGCGTCTGGACAGCACTTTAAGCGGCGTGGTAGAAAGCTGTGTCAACAGTGTCGGGGTAGACTTGAATACCGCTTCCGCCTCCCTGCTCACCTATATTGCCGGCTTGAATGCCGCCATCGCCAAAAATATTACCGTCTACCGGGACGAAAACGGCAGCTTTACCCACCGCGCTCAACTAAAAAAAGTGCCCCGCCTGGGGCCTAAGGCTTATGAGCAATGCGCTGGCTTCCTGCGCATCCCCCACGGTAAAAATATTTTGGATAATACTGCCGTCCATCCGGAATCCTACGAAGCTGCCCAAAAACTTTTGGAGCTTTTTGGCTATACCCTCCAGGATGTAGCTGCACAAGCCATCCATGATCTGCCACAGCGCATTCAGAAGCTGGGCGAGGCGCAAACTGCCGCTGCCTGCGGTATTGGGGTACCAACTTTGCGCGATATGGTGACGGAATTGCTGAAACCAGGGCGCGACCTGCGAGATCAGCTGCCGCTTCCCCTTTTACGCACCGATATTATGGATCTCAAGGATCTTATACCAGGTATGCTTTTAACCGGCACAGTCAGAAATGTCATTGATTTTGGGGTTTTTGTGGATATCGGCGTGCACCAGGACGGCCTCGTTCACATCTCCCAAATCACTGACCGCTTCATCCGCCACCCCTCCGAGGTATTGAAGGTAGGTGACCTTGTGGAGGTACAAGTGCTTTCGGTGGATGTGGCCAAAAAACGTATTTCGCTTACCATGAAAATCCAAAAAGAAGAAAAAAAAACCGTTTCCCCGCAACGCTAAAATACGGTTTACCAAAACTTCAAGCATGGAGTCGTCTTTGTTCTATCTATAGAACCCGCAAATTTCACTTTATGACGAGATGATAGGCGATAGGATGATAGTATGATAAAAATAGGATGCCATGCCGATTCATGAAAAAACCCTTTGCAAAATATGGCGGCATTTACCATCGTTCACTAATATTAACTAAATGCTAACTAAATAACAGAAGCTTCCCGGACAGATGATTCGCTCTTTACCAATATTCGCTCTTTTTATACCAAACTGAGTTTACACAGATTCTGGGATTATTCCAAGCTTCTCAGACAAGCCAGCCTGCTAGTTCCCCTGCTTAATATTGCCGTCTTTTCCCGCTTAATGCTCGATGTCTTAGGTTTTTTCTTTATTGTATTGTTCTGCTTGGATATTTCATTTTTCTTTTTTCTCTTCTCTATTTTTGCCATTGCTTAATTTTGCTTATTTTTTATATTATTTTCCGTCTATTACTACAGCTTCTAGAAAAATCAAATAGAGTTCTTTTTTTAATGAATTTCATAATTTAATATGTAATAATTTGTCTAATTTTGTCGATAATGTAACAAACCGGTGAATTTTCTCTTTGTTTTATTTTAAATATGATATAATAATTAACGCAGGCATTTTCTTATTTTTCACATAAAAAGAACGCCTTAAAAACGTCTTATAGGAATAGTAAATGAATTGGGAGTGTCGGCATGAATGTGATTTTAGATATCATAACAGAACTGACCCTGAACAAAAAAAATTCCTTTAGCAATCTGAAAAAAGAACGTGCCGGCCTGGCAGCCGATATACAAGCAGATTTCCTCAAAAAGCTGACATTGATCAACATGAAGAGGATGGTTCCTCTTCTTATTTTTCTGCTGGTGATCGAGATCTCCAATATGATTGTAGATACTCTCAGTCTTACTCATGCCAGCTTTCAACCACTTTATATATACGGTAATTATTTCCTTTTGTTTTTGGCTATCGTATACTTAGTCCTTATCAACTTTGCATTCACTCCAAATGAAAAAAATTTATTATTCCTTTCTTTTATATATCATAGCTTCTGGTGGCTGTTTAGCACCGGCGTACTTTTCTTTGCAATCCTGGATTTGCTGGAATGCGGAACCCTTTTTAACTTTGTGATCCTTCTCATCGTTTTAGCCATCGTACCTATCGCTAAAATGCAAGAAATCATTGCCGTCAGCTTTTATGCCGTAACGGTGGTCTGTATTGCCATCATACGTCTGGGTCTACCGGTATACCTGATCCAGCAGGCAATTATAATGGGAATTGCCACCGTCATATTTTCCCAGAATTTCTACTGCACCTTTTTTTCTTCTTTTCTCTCTCAAAAAAAGCTGGAGCTCTCCAACCGAAAACTGGCGCAGTTGGCGGAAACCGACGCTTTGACTAATCTTTTGAATCGCAGAGGCGCCGACAAGAGGATTACCAAGCTTCTAAATAAAAATATCCAGACCGAAAACGGCGTTGTCCTGATGATCCTGGATATCGACCTGTTCAAGCTCTATAACGATACCTTCGGTCATGAACAGGGTGATCTTTGCTTACAAAATGTGTCCAACTTCTTGCAGGAGACCCTGAAAAATGCCACCAATATCATTTCCCGCTACGGCGGCGAAGAATTTCTTATCATGCTGGGGGAAATGCCAAAGGAAGACATTCTGACTTTGGCCCAAAAGATTCGTCGTGGTATTGAAGAGATCGGTATTGCCGCCAGCTGTTCCGTAGCCAACACCGTCACCATAAGCATGGGCATCGCATCCCTGCCCGCCGGCGGATGCAAAAGCTTTAGAGAATTGTTTGCCGAAGCGGATGATGCGCTCTATCAAGCAAAAACCAACGGCCGCAATTGTATTTCCTATCAAAATCAGATTTATCGTTGATACCCTCTTATGCCAATTTTCAAAAGATCAAACAAGCAGTTTCCGCTTTTCTTACCGTTTCCTTAAAATCATTAAAAATCCCCCGATATCATCATCGCCCGTCACACAGAAGGTTTTGGGTTGTTTAATCTCCGGTTTTCTTGGAATCACACATAAATGTTGACACTATCTCTGGAGGCCATTCGTGACGACTCCTCCATTGTGTATAACTTCATTTCCCCAGAGACTGCAAATTTTTTGCGCATAAATGTTGACACTACCTTTTGTTTCGCCCACTTATGCGTATTCAACGGATTCCAGTCACAATAACATTAAAATCCCGGCATAAGCCGGGATTTTAAATTGTCTGAAGAATCTCGATGCATAGCAATAAATTAAATACCAAAACAAAAACCGGGTAACTTAACAAAAAACATTAAAGCTGCGAAAGGATGCGCCGGCGGGATTTTCCCACCTGATAAACGACTTTCTCCATATCGATGGTACGATATTCACCGTTTTGATACAGCACTTTGCCATCCACCATGGTAAGCACGATGTCCCCTCCGTTGGCGGCATAGACAACATTATTGATCAAGCTATGTACGGGCTGCATATTTGGCACGTCGATATCCATGACCAGAAGATCAGCCCGGTTGCCTACTTTAAGGCTTCCCGTATCGCTCCGTCCCTGGGCCTGCGCGCCCGCTTTGGTCGCGGCGGTTAAAGCCTGCTCCGGCGTGATTAATGTAGGGTCATAGTATTTTCCTCTATGGACAATGGAAAATACCTTCAAATCCTCCATCAGGTTCAGGTTATTGTTGCTGGCAGCGCTGTCCGTACCCAAAGCCACATTTATCCCCATCTCCAAAAGGCGCGGCACATTACAGACGCCGCTGGCCAGCTTAAGATTGCTCACCGGGCAACTGGCCACAGTCACCCCTTTTTCTTTGAGAATGTCAAAATCCTCATCGTCTAACCAAACACAATGAGCGGCAAGGGTGGGGTTGTCGAAAAGGCCCATCGCATTGAAATAGGCCGCCGGCGTCTGTCCCTGGTGTCTTTCTTTGCATTGCTCGTGCTCAGCTGCGGTTTCCGACAAATGGATATGCACCCTCGCGCCCAATTCCATACAATATTCGGCAAGCTGACGTACTACTTTCGGCGTGGAAGTATACTCGGCGTGAATGCACATATCCACTTTCAACCTGCCGTTGCCACCGCCATTATGAGCGGCATATACCTGCTGAATTTCATGGTAGCGGGGCAAATCGTAGAGGTCACTGTCATCAAAGCAGACCACGCCCAGGCTAAGATTGTTTTTCATGCCGCTTTCTTCGATGGCCCGGGCCATCTCTTCCCCAAAATAATACATATCGCTGGCGGACACCGTGCCGTATCGCAGCATCTCCCCTATCCCCAACAACGTGCTGTAATAAACATCCTCTCCGGTCAATTGGTTTTCAAAAGGAAAGATCCGCTGGTTTAGCCAGTCGGACAAAGCCATATTCTCGCCATAGCCCCGCAAGAGTGTCATGGGGGTATGGGCATGGGCGTTAAAGAAGCCGCTCATCAAAAGCTTCCCTTTGCCTTCGTAAACCTCGCCGAAATTCTCCCCGGGTATTTCGTCCCCGATATAAGCGATTCTCTCACCGCGGATCCCCACATATTGGTTTTCCATTGCTTGTAGATTTTCATCCAGGAGCGTGATATTTTTAAACAGCATTCTGTTTCCTTCTTCCTTATTTTATTATCAGATTTTTACGGTTCGCATCTTCCCGTCATTTTCCATATTTAAATTTCTATGCTTTGTTATGATTTGCTACGACAAAAGGCCGGGGTTTTTTATTTTTTAAATTGATCTTGTATCTTGATCATTTGCACATAAAGCATGATTGTAGCATGGTGTTCCAGTGCTTCCATGCGAAACCACGCCTGCTGCAGACTTTCTCCCCAGGTCAAAGCACCGTGTCTTTGCAAAAGCAGCGCCACATGCAATTTGCAGTAAGGCGCTACCGCCTCGGCTACCGCTTCGGTGCCGGGCTCGGCAAAGGGCGCCACCGGTACTGTACCAATACCGGTATGAGTTTCGGGCAAGCATTCCCGAGGCAGTTCCAAACCGGCGATGGAATAAGCCGTAGCCACCGGGGGGTGGGCATGCACTACTGCCTTTACCAAAAAATTCTCGCGGTAGACCCGCAAATGCATCTTGATCTCGGTAGAAGGTTGCAAAGTTCCCGCCAGGATATTACCATTCATATCCAGAATCACCAATTGCTCCTTGCTTATTTCTCCTTTAGACACCCCCGTCGGAGTAGCCAAAAGACGGTTGCCCTCTATTTTGCAGCTGATATTGCCATCATTGGCGGAAACAAAATTCCGGGCATACATTTTCTTCCCGATACTAATGATGGCTTCCGCCGCTTCGTCAAAATGAAGTTCCGGCATCATGCGCCTCCTTCCTTTGGAATATTTCCCGGAACGCTTGCCCGTAAGGTGCCCGGGCAATGCCGTATTCCGTAATAATGCCGCTAATCAACTCATGGGGCGTCACATCAAAGGCTGGATTGTAGACCCCGATGCCCTCCGGCGCCATGGGCCTGGTATACCAGGAACTGGTAACTTCCTGGCCGGGACGCTGCTCGATGGCGATGCCTTTGCCGTCCGGCGTATTCAGATCAATGGTAGAGGTCGGCGCGCAAAAATAGATAGGAACGCCGTAATGCTTGGCCAAAATGGCTACCCCCAGGGTGCCGATTTTATTGGCGGCGTCGCCGTTTGCCGCCACCCGGTCACAGCCTACAAAAATCACATTCACTTTGCCCTGGGACATAAGGGAAGCCGCCATGTTATCACATAGAAGCGTCACATTGACGCCTGCCGCCTGAAGCTCCAGACAAGTGATCCTGGCGCCCTGCAAAAGAGGGCGGGTTTCATCGGCATAGACTTGAAGGGGCCACCCCTTTTCATGGGCCAGGTAGATGGGAGCGGTGGCAGTGCCGTACTTGATGGTGGCGAACTGTCCCGCATTGCAGTGGGTCAAAACACCCATACCAGGCTTTAAGATTGTCAAGCCGTATTCGCCAATGCTGCGGCAGGTGGCGATATCCGCCGCCCGCAGAGCGTTGACCTCATCCAGAAGGGCTTTTTTCATCACCGCCACAGGCTTGTCCGCATTGGCCCGGACACAAGCGTCCATCCGGTCAATGGCCCAAAACAGATTCACCGCCGTGGGACGCGCGGTGGCCAGATAATCCGCCGCCCGGCGGAATTGATCATAAAATGTTTGGTAATCAGTGCTTTCTATAGCCTTAGCCGCCAGGTAGAGGCCCGCTGCCGCCGCAATGCCGATGGCCGGAGCCCCCCGGACACACAAACGGTAGATAGCGTCATGAAACTCTTCGATGGCGGTAAGCTCAAGCAGCCGTATCTCTCCCGGGAAAAGCGTCTGATCGGGAATTACGGCGCAATTTCTTGCATCATCTAAAACCACTGTTTCCGGCAAATTCATCCGACTTACTCCTTTCTATTCCGTTGCGCCCCCATAAACTCCTTAATATCCAATCCCGGCTTTCTCCCCTGTTTTTAGCGGTAAAAAATCATTTCCGGTAACATTTAAAAGAGTTTTTTCTACATGATTAAAACAACTGGCATAACCTTGCGAATTTTAACATTGCCGCCGTTTGAGGCCATGGGATACAAACGCAAAAAAGCCGAACTGGCCGGGCACCGTCTATTTCACTGCTTTGCCTGGGTCAAGATTCATGGCGACTACCTGATTGTCCTGATTCACCGCCACCTGTATTTTTACCCAATAGCGGGCAAAACGGCAGGTCACCTCTACAGTGGAGCAATCTTCCCCTTGATCTTGCCATTTCGATTTTGTCCGCTCCTCAAAGGCTCCAAATTCCTTTATCATACCGTCCCTGATTGCCGCCAGCTTTTCCGGAGTAGCCCTTTCCCGCATTTCATCGCTGAAATCAGCGGAGGCGGTAGTATAATCTTCCGCCAGCCAGGCGTCGAGAGCAGCCAGCGCGACAGCGGTCTGGACCTCCTCCCGCTGGTCATTCTTAGAGCTGCCGCAGCCGGCGTCAAATACAAGCAAAGCGATCACGCAAAGTATCAGCAAGAGCTTTTTCATAAGTCGGACCTCTTCAACATATTTTAATTGTAACAAAACAACAACCGCCCATAGGACGAAGCAGTCGATGCAAAGCACGTTTCCATTGGGGAACACCATGATAAGCCAACATTTTCCTATTTATTTATCATACCGTAAATCATGTTCAGATGCAAATAAAAGCTTGCCTGCCGCGTCTTTTCAATCGTCTTTTGCAAGATACGGCACCGTTTTCAACGCATACCTTTAACTTTACACTTTACACCAAATATGTTATAATAAAAAAGCTTGAAGTTCAAAGCATTTTTTAGAAAAGTCCTATAAAACCCTATTTTTACGATACCATAGGTGTTGGAATGCTCTCTTTTCATCTAGCTTAGCGGCCGGTGTTCTCCGAGGCTTTCACAGAACAGGACTGTCCCCCTTACCGCTTACCCGGTGCGTCCGCTATTTTCATTTCAAGTTAATTCTTCCAACTTCCAATATAGTAAACTGATTAGAATTCATCACCCAGCACATGGATCCTGACTCGGATACCATGGCGCTGGCTTTTCCTTGTATAGCGGCATCGTGCTTCAGCGCATAAAAATATGTGTTGGAGGAAAGCTACGACATAACGAATACGGAGGGTATATGGCTATTAAAATCGTTACCGACAGCACATCCGACATTCCCCGCTCCTTGCAAAAGAAGCTGGGGATTACCATCCTTCCCTTGACTGTTCATTTCGGCAGGGAGGAATATATCGACGGAGTCAATCTCTCCCCCGCTCTTTTTTATGAAAAACTGGCAAAAGCAACAAAGCTTCCTACCACAAGCCAGATTCCCGTGGGGAAATTCATGGAGACCTTTGACCAATTAAGCGCAAACGGCGACGAGGTCTTAGGTATCTTTATTTCCAGCAAATTAAGCGGTACTTACCAATCCGCTTTCATTGCCAAACAAACGCTTTACAGCCGCAAGATCCAGGTGGTGGATTCCTTAAACACCTCTTTTGCACTTTATCTTCTGGTAGCCCAAGCCGTTCGGATGCGGGATGCCGGGGCTACCTTAATAGAGATCGTCAGTTATTTGGAAAATATAAAACACAAGGTCACGCTTCTCGCAGTGATTGACAACCTCACCTATCTGCAAAAGGGAGGACGCCTGTCCAACGCTGGTGCCGCCATTGGGACCTTGCTGAAAGTCAAGCCTTTGGTCACCATCAAAGAGGGTAATGTCCAGATGATCCATAAAGTGCGGGGTATTAAAAAGGCCTTTGAATGGATGGTAGAACAGGCGGCAGCCATGCAGGATCAGGAACAGCCGGCCATTACCTGCGGCAGTACCAACAGCCCGGAAATGCTTTCGGCGTTTATTACCATGGCAGGAGAGAAACTGGATGTGAGCCAAGCCATCAAGGTGGATATTGGCATCATCGTCGGTACCCATGCCGGACCCGGCTGCGTCGGCATTGCTTTCATCGCCCGCTGATTTTAACGCTCACGCATTACTTTAACTATCCTGTCCGCGACCACAAATAGACCTTTCCCTGTTAAACGCAGCATAACCGCTGGCGCATTAAAAAATCATCCCATGCCCATCTCGCTGGCGGCAGTAGATATATTCTTTATAAGCAAAGTCTGAAACTCGCACATTAAAAACTCATTTTTAAACTATCCTGCCCACGACGACAAATCTCCCTAGCCGCTCTCACATTAAAACCAGCTGTCAACCACCTCGCCCGCGGCATCAAAACATATCATTCTGCAATAGCCAGTTCACTTCATGCTCCATGCATCCATTTGATATTATAAAATGCTACAACCGTATCGGCAGCCTCTCTACCGAGACCTATATGAGTCAGATCAAACAATAAATCCGGGCTGTTATTATCTTCCGTTCAGGACAACACGGGAATGTCGCCTGACCGTCTGGTTTTCCCTAGAACCGTATGATATTGAGCTGTCTGCTTCTGGCAAACCCCAGCAGATTGCCATACCCGACCACCGTCCATTCCCCCGCTTCTCCATAAACCGTTACATAAGTACCTTTGTTGATTTTGCCGATGACCGCCGATGACATTTTCGGCAACTCCCGAACCGATAAGGATGGCAACATACCGGCCACCATGGCTGTTTTGGGATTTTGCGGCTCTAAAAAAGGGATACCGAAATATTGCGTCAAAGAAAATGCCAGGCTGCGGCCGATCTTATGAATATTGTCCCGAACCCATTGGGCCTCTTTCGGATTGTCATGGTAGGCCGTTTTCACCAGGACGGCCGGCGCCTTTGTCTGGCGCAACTCCCGCATATTCTCTCCCGGCAACACTTCCACCAAATGCGTGTAGGGGTAAGAAATACAGTAATTTCGAGCAATGATCTGCGCCGCCTTACGGCCTTTCTCACTCCCGGGATAATAATAGATCTCCGCTCCGTGCTCTTTTCCCGGCAATCCTTCTTCAGCAGTATTGGAATGAAGCGCCAAGTAAAGCTGATATTGTCCGGCATTGGCTTCGGCAATGGCTGCGGCCAAGTTCTCATCAGGATCGTTTCTGACAAATGAAATGCCGCAGCCGTAAAGATACGGCTCCATAATATCCGCTACCAGGTTCATATAATATTCCTCATTACCGTATTCCGGATATTTGATAAATTCACGCACCGAAGGGCTTAAGTATAAAAGAGTCATTATATCCCCACCCCTTTTTTATTATCTTATGACGCTATATACCTTAAATATGAAGAAGCACAACGGATAATGAATAAGAGAGATGAACAAAACAAGAAAACAGCAGTCGTTAGTAGCGTCTGAATAAAAGCGTCTAAATAAAAAAGATTGACAAATAGGACAAGTAGTGATATTGTATTTTAATGTAATATTGATTTTACCATTAAATTGGTATTATTTTGTAATCAGCGTATCACATACTATTTTTTTGAGCAGAATAGATCTTATGTAGACGGGGATTTCAATCCTCGTTTTTTTGATGAAAGGGGTTTTTTATGAACAATTGTCAATTCGACCAATTTGGTTTCTCACCTGAAATTTTGCGGGCTGTGGCGGAAATGGGGTATCAGGAACCCACCGATATTCAAATCCAAAGCATCCCCTTGATCCTATCAGGACAGGATATTATCGGCCATTCCCAGACGGGAACTGGCAAAACGGCCGCCTTCGGCTTGCCGGCGGTGGAGATGATCGATACTACAAAATCCAAAGCCGTACAGGTTCTGGTTCTCTGCCCCACCCGGGAGCTGGCCATGCAGGCTTGTGATGAAATGCGTAAATTTGCCAAATACCGCCATGGGGTCAGTGTGGCCGCCGTTTACGGTGGGGAAGCCATCGAAAGGCAGATTCTCCAACTGAAAAAAGGGGTCAACATCGTGATCGGCACCCCAGGCCGTATCATGGATCATATGCGCCGCCGCACCCTCCGCTTCCAGGATCTAAAAATGCTGGTATTGGATGAAGCGGACGAAATGCTGAATATGGGCTTCCGGGAGGATATCGAGACCATCCTGCAGGAAGTACCGGAGGAACGCCAAACCTTACTCTTTTCCGCCACCATGCCGCCGGCTATTATGTCCATCACCAATCAGTATCAAAAAAACCCGCAGCTTTTGGCTACTGCAAAAAGTGACAGGGCCTTAGACACCATAGAACAGATTTACTATGATGTGCCCCGGGGCGAAAAGATGGCGGCACTGTGCCGGGTGCTGCAAAGCCACAAACCAAAGCTTACTATAATCTTCTGCAATACCAAAAGCATGGTGGACGAGCTTTGCGCTTATCTGAACAGCCACGGGTTTATGGCGGAAGGCCTCCACGGCGATATGCGGCAATTCAGCAGAACCCAGGTAATGGAGCGCTTTAAACACCATACCACCTCCATCCTGATTGCCACCGACGTAGCCGCCAGGGGCATCGACGTCAACAATGTGGATGCCGTCATCAATTACGATATGCCGCAAAACAGCGAATATTATATCCACCGTATTGGCCGTACCGGGCGCGCCGGCAAAACCGGCCTAGCTATTACCCTGATTTCCGGCAACCGCCAAGGCTATGAATTCCGGGATATGCAGCGAGCGGTTAAAGTCACTGTTCAAAAAAAACCGATGCCTTCCCCGGAAAGCATCGAAAAAGCGGCAATGGAACAACAGCTTATCCTCATCCAGAAAGAAATTGAACGGGAAGGAGACTTCTCTTGCCGTGCCAATGTGGAGTATCTGGTCTCTTTGGGCTACACCGCGGAGGATATCGCCGCCGCCGTTTTAGGAATGCTTACCGGCCGGGATAAAGTATCCATGGCCGCCCGCAAGAAAAAAGCAGCTGCCCTGGCAGCGCAAGAAAACTCTCAAGCACGCCTCGGCCAATGGAGCACCATCAAGATCAATGTGGGCCGCTCCAGCAAAATAGCGCCTAAATTTATTATGGGCGCAGTCACCGAACGTACAGGACTCTCCGGCAAAGAGATCGGTAAGATCAGAATCTCCGATTATGATACCACGGTAGAGATCCCCGCCGCGCAAAGCGATATGGTGTTAAAAGCTATGGCCGGCTGCAAGATCAACGGAATCAAGACCGTATCCGCACTTGTGGCCAACAGTAGCGGCTACCGGGACAGGCGCCCCAAAAACAGTGTATACCCTGGACATTCCGGCAAAATAGCGGCTGGCAAGCACCATATATCATAAAAATAAAGCTGCATGGATCAAAAGAAAACGCTGTCCCTTACCTAGAAGGGACAGCGTTTTCTTTTGATTCCATAGCATAAAAGCTCATGACGCTAAAATAACCGCCGGATTCCTACCGGAATCTTAACGCTTTCCCCGCATATCAACCTGATCCCACAACATTCTTCAAGCCGCACCGCGTTTATTTCAAAGATACCGCGCTCTGCCGCCCCCTAGCTTCAGGCATGTCCTATTTTTCTTCCCCGGTTATTCTCACTCGTCCGGCTTCTGAGAAAACCGGTAATGACCGGAAATGGTTTTTTTCTTGTTGACACGGAGTAAGGCATCTTCTTCCCGTCCAGGTAAACCGGAATGATGGATCAAATAAGGAATCCCCAGCTTATTCCGCTTATCGGAAATAATCCCGATATGACTTGTCCCAAAGACGACGATATCCCCCGGCTGCCATGCCGCGATATCATAAGGATCCAGGGTCAAAACTTCGGCATAGCGCTGAAAAAACACCTGTAAATTAGGAACGCGGCGAAAGTCGATATTGGGGTCCGGCTCACCCGCCACCCGGGGATACAATTCCACATGAGCCGCAATATCCTGGTCTATCATATCTTTTAAGGGATAGCCGGCAAAGCGGAAGGCGCGCCATATCAAATCGGTGCAAACACCCTCCTCTTCCGGAGGATAACCGCCCTCATAGTAGCCGCTGCGGTAAGCCGGTTTATTTTCCGCATCCTGCCGGGCTCCCAGTAAAATATCAGTAGCGTCATCCACCCCGTTACCGTTACAGTCATTAGGGCTTTTAACAACCTCAATGCCGAAATCAGCAGCGGTATACGTCCGCTGCGGCAGGAAATGAAAATACGCTAAAACGCCATATACCACCGCCGCAAGCATCAAAAGAATTTTCCATAAGCACCGGACTTTCTTGCGCTTCTTTGCCATAACGCCTCCGCTTCCATGTTCTACACCGTCATTTTATTTTATCGGTTTTTTTGACGGCAATACCGCCGAAAAGGTTGCGCTTTTTCTTAAGAGATGATTCACTGGCCGATTTTGCCTTGAAAATCCTTGCTTCTCACCCACCGGATGCCAAAGGCCGGATGAAGTGATTTCATTCGGCCTTTGGCATTATTTTTTATATATACCAATAAAATTAAAACGGTTAATCCCGACAGGCTTTTGCCTGCCATTTAGCGACAAACTGCGAAAGGTCTTGCCGCCTGATCTTCAGTATTTTTACGCTGCACTGCTCTTGACTGTTCCGCTTTGCCTTTCCGGTGAACCAAGAGTAACCGCATATAAAAGGCGGCACCGACAGAATTCCATGGCATGCTTCCCACATCATTGCAGCTGCGCCAAGGATTGTAGTAGCTCATCCACCGCATGAGCGATTTCTTCCCGGCTGATGGCGCCTGTACCGGCTAAATCAGCTCCCACGCTTTCCAAGATAGACTCTGCCGTGGCGCTGTCCGAGACCTCCTGATTCAAAACTTTCCACAGCATGGCTTTGGTATCTTTATAGCTCAACTGCGCTTTGGGAGTAAAGAGGTTGGTGGCAATTCCCGTCATAAATTTCGCTTTGGCCACCGCTCCCACATATCCTGCCAAAGGATAATTTTTCACATCCTTGAACATGGATTCGGCATAAGCTTTATCCTGTTCTAAATTGAAAGCGCGGCTGAGTACCGTGGCAAATTCGCCCCGGGTGATCTTGTCTGCGGGAGCAAAGGTGGTGGCGGTTCTGCCGTTGATTACGCCGTCAGCCGCCAGCCGCACGATACTGTCATAGTAAGGCGAGTTGCCAATATCGTTAAAAGGATTCTTCACCACTTCCACTTCAGTGGGCGTCGTGGGCGTCGTAGGCGTAGAAGATGTGGCAGGGATCTCCACCGCCGTCGTCATGCTGTCAAGCCAGGTAGCGCCGGTGGAACGTAACATGGTCAGATCATTTACAAAGGTTCCCCTTGCCTTAATCACAGCTGGGGTGGCAGAACCTGTCTGAGCCACACCGATGGTACCGGCAGCGCTAATGACATAGAGCCTATCGCCTACCTTACCCAAATAGATCATAATATGTCCCGGCATTTGCAAAAGTGAACCAGGGCGCAATCCGGCAATGGCCGTGGTTTTAGCAGCGGTATTCATTGCCGTGAGATCAGTGATCTTACCGGGAGTTTTGGCTTGCCCCGTGGTATTCCTGGGCAGATTGATTCCGAAGGTACGGTAGATATCCATGGTAAACATGGAGCAGTCCCGAGCCGCCAGCGTTCCACCCCAGCCATAACGGTCTCCCAGCATTTTAAAAGCCTGATTTAGCACATTGGCTGTGGTATAAGGCAGATAACCCACATGGACGTCTTTAGACATGGGGATTAACGCCAGCTTGTACTCTAGCAAGCCGTTACTGTCCCTGGTGGGGATCTTCACTACATAATTGCCATAAGGGAGCCTGCCGTCAATAGAACTGCCGTCCGCATCGGCCATAGTGGCCAAAGGCAGCTTGGTGCCCATGGAAAGAGTCAGCTCCGAGAGGGAAGTCGTATAAATATTGGCATCCAATTGGAACTCGTTTGCCGTCACCATCAGGAAAGAGGTAGGATTCTGCAGGCTGACCCATTGGGAGTGGCTGTTGCATTTCGCCACATCCGATGCCTTGACCCAACCGTTACAGTTATACATGGCAACCCAGTACCATTCACCGTCGTCGCTTTCATGTAAGATTGCCACCGGTTCATTGACCAAAAGGGTCGAATTTTGAAAATCATCATAGGCCCAGTCATCCGCCTCGTCACTTAAGATCTTGGGGATAGGCGCCGATTTCATGGCGGTATTTTTGACGCAAACGCCCCACTCTACCTCTTGTTCCGAATTCAGGCCGCCGGCATCCATATTGTCGTGGATATCATCGAAATAATCCTCGTCCACCAGACTTCCTTCGTCGTAAAGCTTTTTATCAGGAGCAAAAGCGTCGATCTCATCAGCCAAGGCGTCTCCGTTCACCGTTTCGGGATATTTCGTCATATCCCTGGCATAGGTCGCACCCAAACCATAGATCTTATTGTTCAATGCCTGGATCTCCGCCGCTGTCAACAATACCGTACTGGTATTTTGCGCTTTGATAATCCAATAAGCGGCGCTGTTCATATCAGAAATAACGTTTTTGGCATTATAGACATCCGCCCAGGCCGCGCCGGCGCCCAGCAAGGATATGATCATTACTAAAACGATAACAAGCATACTTTTTTTGGCAAATCTTATGTATTTCATGATTTTCACCTAATTTCGGTTTTGATTTTGCCGCATCAGAGCGGCAATGACGGCTGCCGCGAGGGGTCCGCAAATAAAGCCAACCGGACCAAAAATAAGACCGCCCGCCACCATGGCAATAAAAGTAAGGATAGGATTCAATCCGATCCGCTTTCCCACAATGATCGGCTCGGCAATCTGCCTTACAATGACCAAGATACCGTAAAGCAGCAAAAGCCGGCCACCTAGGGCGGCATTGCCTTGCCAAAAACAGATCAGCGACCAAGGCAGCATAAAAAGTCCGGTACCCACCACCGGCAAAAGGTCCGCCAACGCCAAAAGCACCGCCCAGAGCAGCCAAAATGAAATGTCCAGCAGGTAGAACCCCACCGCTAAAATCGCAAAAGTCAGCGTGATTAAAATCAGTTGCGCTTTGATATATTCCTTAACGGTTCGCCATATCAGCTGCAGATTCTCCATGCCTGCCTCCTTTTTTTTCGTATCGGTGATAAAAGAACAAAGCCGTGCCCGAAACGGCAATAGTAATAGCAAAGGGCAATAAAAATTGTACGGAAAGAGGATTGCTTATGGCTCCTCCCATGATGGAAATAGGAACAAGCCTTGGTAATATTCCCAGAAGAGAAGCGATCAAAAAGATGAAATAAGGATACCGCCGGGAGCCGAAGAGTAAACTGAACACATCCACCGGCACTCCCGGTACTACCCGCAGCATCATGATCGCGGAGAGACCAAGATCTTCCCGCTCCGTGTACTTCTTTAGCTTAGGATATTTGCGCAACATCTTTTCCATAAGTTTATTGCCGCCAAAATAACCCGCTACATAAGGGGTGGTAAGGGTCAGAGCCACGCCGCCCACATTGATGAGGATAGAGGCCCACCCCGGGTACACAATGCCCACTCCGATATAGAGAGCGGATAGCGGAATGACCAAAAACAAAGGTTTAACCGCATAAAGCAGCAAAATGAGCACAATAGGCCAAACTCCGCCCTTACGCGCCAGCTTTACTACATCCGCCGGAGCAAACGCGTTTTCACTATTGCCCCACCAAAGGAGTAATAGTATAATGAGCAGAAGGGGAAGAAATGTCAGGCCATAGGTGAACGCACCTTTTACCCTATTTTTCACACAACGATCCTCTTTTTTTATTGTCTATTCCACTGTTGTAAGAGGTTGTACGGAAGTACCGCAGTTCGGGCAAAACCGGTCGTCGGCGGAAACGGCCTCCCCGCAGCTGTGGCAATGAAACACCAGGGTTTCTTCTGTATTCGCAGCTTTCCATTCTTCGATTTTTGCGAGAGAAGCCGTGATTTTCTCCACATGGGGGGCGACTTCCGCCGCCGCGTCAAAACGATGGCTTTTATAATACCAGCGACCGATTTCCGCAAAGGCTTTCCGGATTTCTTTTTCTTCTGCCGCAATGGCAATATTGACTTTCGCAGTTTCCGCCAGATCTTTTGATTTCTGTACGGTGGTCTGGGCTACATTGGACAGCTTTTTCCCAAAATCATCGAACAATGTCATATCATATCCCACCCTTTCCTTTTCAATTTAAAAACAACATACCTCTATTTTGAATCTTTCTGGCAAGATTATACGGCTTTATTATACAACAATTGCCAAATTTTATCTATAGATCAAGGCAAAAACAGGAGTGCTTTATGAGTTCCCTAAAAAAATTAATGATAAAATTCGAAAGCATTTTAAAATACAGTTCCTGCTCCATTACGGCTAGCGCCCTTGATATTTCTTTGGTTTTTCTTTTGAAGCACTGGCTGCCTTTGGTGGCAGCCAACACCATCGGCGTGATTTGCGGAACTTCTTTTCACTATATCCTCACGTCCCACTTAGTCTTTCACGTGAGAATTCACGGCTTTAGCGCTTTGGTCTACTGCATCACATTTCTCATCAGCCTGCTTTTGAATAACAGTTTGATTGTATTGTTTATGCATTACCTCTCCTACCTGCCCATTCACGAAAATATCGCTTTTTTTATTGCCAAGCCTCTTTCAGCCTTGATGCCCTTTTTTATGATCTATTTTTTGCGCAAGCATCTTTTAAACAAATTCAATAAACCCATCGACAAAAAATAACTCGCAATTGAATTTCACTTCTTTCATACTTTTGTACTTTACCATATCAGTCAAAGAAAAACACACCAAATGAAGGATCTGGTGTGTTTTTCTTTTTTCTTTATTATAAATATACTGCTATATGAATATAAGATTCATTTTCAATATTTTTATCCTTTCCTTATGCTTCCCGACATTTGATGCATTCCAGCTTTTGCAGAAGCACCTGTTCCAAAAGAGTAATCTTTTCCACCAACTGGGTCACAGAATCATTGGTGCGCTGTATCTTGCAAAGATCATCTGTGCCGGATATGACTTTATGAAGCTTTTCTCCCTCTTGATCCAGCAAGCGGGCTAAACTTTTCTCCATCAAAGCCACCGATTCGATGATGCCGTTTATTGCTTCATGGTCACAGCAACGGCAGCACATTTTGCAGGTGGGGATCTCTTGGATGGAGATGGGATGATTGCTCCGGGCTTGGCATTTTATGCAAGAGATACCAGGCGCGCCATGGTTAAGAAAAGAAAGTTCTGGGGCAAAAACCCCATCGTTTTCTGTTTCTTGCACTTCCTTGTCGTGCCATTCTCCGAAATCTTCCTTCTCTTGATAACCCGTGTATTGTTCTTGATCCTCATCACCATGGGGAACATCCGTCAGGTCATCCTCCCATGTAGTATTTTCCAACCATTTCTCTTCCTCCTTCTTGTGCGAGCCCCATATTTTATCCACCAATACCAGATAGCTGTAACGTTGTTCCTTCATAACCAAAGCGGCGACATAACAGCAGCCTTCATGACAATAAACCAGAAGCTTCTTGATAGCGGCATTTTTCTTCAAACACAATAGTACTTTTTCCATGCCGCAATAGGTGTCTTTGGCGATACAATGGCAGCTGGGGGTGGTATAAGTGCTGTAATCACCCCGCTCCGTTGCCAGATAATCATTATATCCCTTACACCTGCTGTTTTTTTTAACACAGGCCAGCACCTGTCCTGATTCGTCCGCCTGATATACCCCTTGATTGGTGGTAATATAAAGACAGCCGCAGTGACAGCTGATGTTCTTCATATAATTTCGGCTCGTCCATTGACCCTGCACGCTAATTCGGTCGATTTCATTGAAATCACGATCCAGCTTATAAATAAAGGGGCATTTATATTGTGCAATGGCCCAAAGACTGCCACCGCAAGGTTCACTGCAGATCTTCCAATAAGGACGGCACACCGTTTCACTACAACGGCATTGTCCGCAGCCGTTCAGCCGCGCCAGCTTCCTTTGATTCCACAGAGTACCGTAAAGCATTTCTTCCGATTGCACCAATCCGCAATAAGGCATACATTGTTCCTGGCACAATGGGATCTTGCATATGGATTTTCTCAAAGGGTCCACCCTCCTATGATATAGTATAGTATAGTTTATGAATTTCTTATCAAAAGGTTCGTCCTACAGGGAACCATCCGGCAAATTTTGCAGTCCAAAAGATAAAAAGACCCTGGAATACGAGGGAATATGGGATGAGCCGGAACCTTTCTTGTGTTCGATATCATAAAATGTTACACTGGTATTGTCGCCAGGCAGTTTAATAGGGTATTAAGGAGGGCGTTATTTATTATGAAGAAAGAATTTTTGCATAGCACCCGGGGCAAGCTTCTTTTTAGCTTGGGAGCGACCATCATTTTGATCGTTATCATTCTCGGTGTCATTTTTTTACGGGAAGGTCCGCCGGCTTCGCCGGAAAATGCCGATTTCAGCATACAAGCAGAAAAAGAATCTACAGCCGGTGTAGAGTTAGATTCCGGTTTTTTCATTAGCACCGATACCAAACTGTCCTTAAAGGATTTCCGCACCTTGATCTACATCAGCCCCCAACAGGACTTTGATCTGGAGAAAAAAGACGGGGGTTTTTACTTAAAAACCAAAAAACCATTGCAAGCTAATACCCTTTATAATCTCGGCATTCAAAAAGGCGCCAATCTACCTGCCCTCACCTGGGCTTTCCAGACGAAGGGGGATTTTGTGGTGGCTTCCACGCTACCGGGGGAAAACAGTCAATACGTGCCGTTGAATACCGGTATCGAGATTACATTTTCCCAGATCACCGATGACATTTCCAAATATTTCGCCATTTCTCCTTCCGTGGACGGCACTTTTGAGACTCACGGCAAAACCGTCTCCTTTGTACCCAAAACGCCTTTGGCCAAAGACACTATCTATATCGTTACCATCGGCGCGGGCCTTGCCAGTGATTTGGGCATGACCCTGGAAAAAGATTATCAATTCGCTTTCCGTACCGGTGCCGGCGATGATAACAGCAGCAGGACCAATCTTTATACCAGCGGCACTTTCACAGAGACCTTCCTGCCGGACGATCCGGTGGCCCTGGCTTTCTACGCCGACGATGCCTTTAACGACATTTCTTTCACGGTGGATCTTTATAAACTGGACAGCATGCAAGCCTATTTAAAACTGGCCCAGGATGAAAAAGATCATATCAACAGTATCATCGGCAGGAGTGACGACTATCTTCTCTCCACCGCGGGACTAAACAAAGTAAATACTTTTTCCAGCAAATTAACAAAAAAAGAAAATAGCAGCTGGTACCCCGGTTATGTGGTGCTGCCGGAAAATCCCGGCAGCGGCTGGTATTTAGTGGAGATCACTTCCCAGAGCCAGGACGGATCCACTGCTGGCAAGAAAGCTCAGAAGCTGGTACAGATCAGCGATATCAGCCTTTACATGCAAAGCAGTAATGGAACGGCCCTTCTCTGGCTGAATGATACCGCAAGTGGAAGCGCTCTTTCCGGTGCCAATGTTGCCTTAGGCAAAGAAAAGGGCAAAACCGACCAGCAGGGCTTGGTTACTTTAAAAACCAAAGATGCCAAAACCGCCCAGGTTACTGTCAGCACTGCCGGCGGCAAAAGCTTCGGCGATCTGCTTGATCTGGTACCCAGCCAAGAAAAATCTCTGACGGAGCAATATTACACCTATCTCTATACCGACCGTCAGGCCTACCAGCCTACGGATTCCGTGCAATTTTGGGGCTTTGTCCTGCCCCGTCAGTCCGGCGTTACCAAACCGGATAGCATCCAATTGACTTGGAACAATGAAACCATGGATCTGACCGTGGGGCAAGACGGCTCTTTCAAAGGCAGCTTATCTTTCAAAAACCGCATTTCCGGTGGCTTAAACCTGAATTTCACCATGGATGGCAAATCTCTGATGAGCAGCTATATTTCCATCATGGAATATGTGAAACCGGCCTTTACCTTTGCCCTAGACTTCGGCCAGAGCTATTACCGCAGAAACGATCAAGTCAAGCTGGATATCACCGCCAACTTCTTTGACGGTACCCCCGCACCCGGCATACAGACTTCCATCTGGCCGGAGGTGGCGGGCGGCAGTCCCAAGACCGATGCCAATGGCAAAGCCACCGCTTCTTTAAGCCCTGACAAGAACGACAACCAATCCTGGCAGCCCAGGGACTTCTATGTTACGGTCAATAGTGGCGGCGCTGAGGAAGAAAACATCTATGCCAGCGGCAGTGTCCCTTATTTCCCCAGCGATTATATGCTCACGGCAGAAGAAGTGGATCATAAGCTTCAGCTAAAAGCCAATGAGGTGGATTATGATAAAGTAAAAATGAGCGATAATATCTGGCAGGATTTCCCGGAATCCATTGCCGGAAGATCCGCCAGCCTTTCCGGCGCCATTGCCATCTATAAGACGGTATATATTAAGGAAGAGGCTGGAGAATATTATGACTTCATCAATAAAGTCACCGCCAAACGCTATACCTACAGAGAAGAAAAGAGTCTGGTAAAAGAAATTCCTTTTACCACGACAGACGGTTCCTTCACCACGGACAGCCTGCCTTATCAATCGGACATATTAAGCTACTATCAAGCCGTTATCACCTATACCACGCCACAGGACGGCGGTTTGCAGTTCACTGAGGAACTGTATTTAGGCGGCGGTTACTGGTATCCTTATGATGACAACAGACAGTATTATTGCCTTCGCCCGGAACAAAGCCTTTATTCTCTGAAGGAAAACCAATCTGCTACCGTCACTTTGTATGATAATAAAGATAAACCTGTTACCGGTAGCGGCAGCATGCTCTATACTATCAACCAGGATAAGATCCTAACCCAGAATACCACCACAGCGGGCAGTTTTGATCTGGTTTATGATAAAAGCTATATCCCCAACTGCCAGATTATCGGCGCCTATTTCGACGGTAAGCATATCTATGCCGTTTCCCCGCTTTATATCGATTTTGATTCGGAGGAACGCGGCCTCGACATCAGTGTTGCCCCGGATAAAGACAGTTACAAACCGGGAGACAAGGTCAACCTCAATCTGGAGGTCAAAGACCGCACCGGCAATGCCGTAGCGGCGACGGTATTGGTCAGCGTGGCCGATGAAGCCGCCTTTGCGGTAATGCCCCAATACGCTAACCCGCTGCAAAGCATATACAACAGTGTTTTCTACTATTCTTTCAATACCTTTGCCTCCTATATCCAGCATAATGTGGACAGCACCATCGGCGGTGCCGAAGGCGGCGGCGACGGCGATGGCGGCGGCGTAAGGCAGAAATTCCTGGATACCGCAGCTTTCCTCACTGCGCAAAGCGACAAGGATGGCAAGGCCACGGTCAGCTTCACCCTGCCCGACAATCTTACTTCCTGGCGCCTCACCACCCTTGCATATACCAAAGACGATCCGGTCTTAGCCGGCAGCAGCACCGATAATATCAGCTCCACTTTGCCCTTCTTCCTGCAAGTGGTTTCCAATGAACGCTATGTGGCGGGAGACGATATTTCTTTCTCACTCAGAGGCTTTGGCACCGATCTGGCTCAAAACAGCGCCATTGACTATACTGTGCAATTAAGCGGCGTTAACTCCGATAAAGTGCAAAAATCGGAAAAATACACCGGCGCCGGCAGCCAGTTCACCTTCTGTAATCTGGGGAATTTACCGGCCGGGAATTACAAGCTTACCCTGTCCGCTAAAAGCGGCAGCCATTCCGACGCCATTGAAAAAACCATTTCGGTGGTTTCAAGCTTGGCTGAGGTCAATATCAGCAAGCTTTTGACCCTAGGAGAAGAGAAGACCTTGCAGCCTCAGCGCTATCCGGTGCGACTCTTGATCTACGACCAGGAGAACCGGCAATATTTCCAAGCCCTGAGCAACCTGGCAAGCGGCGGCGGCAACCGGGCTGACCAGCGCATTGCCCGCGACCTGGCCGCCAAAGAAACCCTGGCTTTGCAACCAACCGCCACCTATACGCCGGATGAAACCTTAAGCAACATTCAAAACTGGGACGGTGGTGCCCGCCTTCTGCCCTACGCTGACAGTGATGCGGATTTGACGGCCATGATCGCCGCCGCCGCACCGGAATACCTGGATGCCGATTCCGCCGTTACTTATTTCTACAGCGTACTTAATAATGCCGAGAGCACCTACAGCCAGGTAGCTTCCGCCTATATGGGCTTAGCCGCGCTGAAAGAGCCTGTTCTCTATGATTTGCGGCTTCTCCTGGCCAAAAGCGGCGAATTGGATCTCACAGATCAAATCTCCCTGGCCACCGCCCTCGCCCTGATCGGCGATACCAACAGCGCTCAAACCTGGTATCACCAGAACATCACGCCCTTAATCCAGGAAAATAATCCCTGGAAACAAGTAAAACAGGGTACTAACGACACCATAAACGCTCAGCTCACCACTAAAGCGGCACTCTTGGCTTTGGCCATCGACCACAGCGACGCCACCGCCCTTCTGCAATACCTCATGGATAATCCCTCGGAAGAAGAACTCTCCTTAGTACAGCAAATGTTCTTCGTCAACCGTTATACTCCCCGTTCCGGCACGGAAAGCAGTTTCTCCTACAATTTAAACGGCAAAAAGATCACAGCCGATTTCCAGGATCATCAGGTACAGGTATTGGATGTGGATCAAGCTGCTTTAGCCGCCTTGGATCTCAAGCAGGTCAGTGGCAAGATTGGTCTTACTGCCTGCTATGCGGCAGCCCCCGCAGAACTTGCCGCCCCAAGCAGTGCCGTCAAGATCACCAAAACTATCACACCTGTTTCCGGCAGTGCCTTGACTCCCGGAACCACCGCTAAGGTGACGCTGCAGGTAAAATTCAGTAAAGACGCTCCCGGCGGCTGGTATACCGTCAGCGATGTCATTCCCAGTGGCTGCCGTTTCAGCAAAGCGGATTACAGTGAAAATTGGTATCTGTTCAATCAGGAAAGTCAGCGGCTCTCCTTCTCCCTGAACCGGGAGATCGCCAGAAACTATGAGACCACCGAAGCGCCGGAGCTTCTTTCGGAAATGACCGTTACCTACTACATCCGAAGCGTACTGCCCGGCAGTTATCAGGTAGAGCAAGCAATCATCCAGCATGACCAGAGCGTCTTGAATAACCACAGTGAAAAGAACAACCTTACCATAAACAAATGAAAACCGTAAAAACCATTGCAAGCCTGATATTAATGCTTTTCCTTTTTTCCCTTGCGACAGGCTGCGGTAAGATGGCAGATCCCCGGGAAGACACGGAAGCTACGCAAATGGCCACCCTTCCCTGCAATTTCTATGATCAGACCGTGTTTGAAAGAAATCTTCAACAGGCAACGGAATATGAAATGCCGGGGAAGCTTCTGGCAGGGGTTTCCCCCCACTATCCCGCAGCAATGACCTTCACCACATCCCTGCTGAAAGCAGCTCAAGCCCAAGGGGAGGCTTATGACACCATAGTGATCTTAGGCCCCAACCATACGGGAAAAGGCAGCCCAGTCTCCCTGGCTAATTTAGGCTGGCGGACGCCTTTTGGCATAGCGGGCACAGATGATAAAGCCGTTGAAGCTCTCCTGAAATCCCGTAACTTGGGCGCACATGTGGACAATGATCTTTTGGCAAAAGACCAAGCGGACGCCACCTTAGTACCTTATGTGCATTATTTTTTCCCTCAGGCCAAGGTGGTCACCATTCTTTTGAGCCGGGGCGCTAATCTGGCGCAGATCCAGGAATTAAGCAACTGCCTATCGCAAATGGCAGCGAGAAAAAGCCTCTTGCTTTTATGCTCAATCGACTTTTCCCACTACCAACCCTATCAGGAAACTCTGGCCCGGGACAAAGAGACCCTTGCAGCAATTGATGCCAACGACCAGTCGGCTTTGAAGGTTATGGACGGCAAAAATCTGGACTCCCCGGAAACGTTTCTGACCTTGCTGGCTTACCAAAAAGCGATGACAGGCAGCACCCTGACCCTTTTAGACACCATGATTCAGAGGGATCAGCCGCCCAAGGAATATCTGGCTTACAGTTACCATCTATATGTCCTGACCCAATAACGGAAAAGGCCGCCTGCAGTAGCAGAAGGCTTTTTCCAATATCCCGTACAAGATCTTTACGCAACCACCGGCTCCTTTTCATTATTCTCCCTGCTTCTTAACGGAGTTTCCGGCACTTTTTACGCCACAACCTGATCAACCTAATCATGCGCTGATAGCTAAAAAATTAAACCTGCCTGCCGATAACCCATGATTCCGTACACTGCGCGTGCTCAACGGACTGAAGTCATAATATAAAAAACCGCTCTCAAATTTTGAGAGCGGTTTTTTGTGGCCTAAATTTTTGTTGCTAGGGAGTACAAAGTATCAGGAACTTATTCTTTCCAAACTTCTTTGGTTTGCCGGCCCCAATTTAGGGCAGCTTGGTAACTTTCCAAAAAGAGGTCGATCCGTTTGCCTTTGACGGCTCCGCCGGTGTCCTGGGCAATACGCCAACCCACACCTTCGATGTAAACCCTGGTGCCTAAAGGAATCACTTTGGGATCTACGGCAATGGTAACACCCGCTTGAGGAGCAACCCCGGTAGCGGTGGTACCAACCCATTTTCCCTGACAAATCTCACAATCGCTATAAGCTGTCACCACAAAGCTGCCCAAAGACGTTCCCTTTTCATCGGTAGCTTCAACTGTCTCGGCAGATGTTGCCTCTTCGGCAGCAACTGCCTGAACTTCCTGCTCCGCCGCCGCGGTTTTTTCCGCGGCAGGTGTTGCCGTCTCACTGGACGCCGTTACAGGTTCCTCTTGCTTGGTACTGGCTTGTGTGACTTCTGGTGCAGCAGTTTCAACTTTTTCTGTTGTTTCCTGGACCGGAGATTCTTCCGCTTCAGAGGTTGCCGCCAAAAGCGCCTGGCGTGCTGCCGTTAAAGCGGCTACCGCTGCCGGGTTGTCACCGCCCCTGGAAACGGTATTGGTTTGCCGCGTCTCCAGATTAGCGGGGATCGCTTGTATTGCAGCGCTTGCCCCATCGCTTCTCATAAAAGAAGTCTGTCCGGCAATCACCGGTAGGGAAAGCGTCAGCAAAAAGGCGATCAACCCTGTGGTAATTCTTTTCATAAAGATGCCTCCTTGATTCAGGCCTCGTCAATTGTACCCGTTTTCGCAAAACTTGTCAAATAGCCTGTTAGACATGAGGATTTTTTTGATTTTTTACTAATTTATGCCATGCTGGATTGCGCAAATCAACCGGCCTTCTTTATAATATGCCCTTTATTTGGTAAATTATGCTAAAATAAGAAAAGCCCTGCCAAGCCGGCAAAGCTTCTCATATTTCCCGATTCTCTCTCATAAAATGCCTCTCTAAAGGCAAAAAAGGCAGCTATCCCCTTAAAATAAACAAGATGCATCCTAATTTTTCTTCCCTCTCCCCAGTACCGGTTCTACTTCTTTCCTGTTTCACCGACACAACAGCGCTTAGTCACTTTCCTAATGGCTACCGCAACCTTGCCACGGCATATTTGCTTTATTTTTGCCCCTATTGCCGACATGTTTCAACAAAATTCTCATTGTTATATAGAACCAATCTTTCTTATCATCCATCCACCTAATTCAGAAATACTCTTTTCCCTATTAGTCAAGTGATTTTTTACCGCAGAGCATGGTTTATTCTTTCTATCTGATACTCCAAGCCTATTCTTCCGCCAACTCTTCAAAAAATTATCATCCCTTTGCTCTTTCTCATCAATTTTTTCAAGCTTTTTATCCATTGAATGCTGTCTCCTCAATAAGCTAAGTTTTCATCCTTTCTTGCGCATATAAGCCTGGCACAGCTTTGTCATCTGTGCTATGATGTTGATATCTTGAAAACGCGCTCATAGCATGCATCATACCAAAAAGCCTATGAAAGAGAGGCAACACATCATGAAACAATACCTGTTAGCACTGGATCAGGGAACCTCCAGTTCCCGGGGCATCCTGTTTGACCGCAAAGGTCAGATCGTTGCCAGCGCCCAGCAGGAGTTCCCCCAGTATTACCCTCAGCCAGGTTGGGTGGAACAAAATGCCATAGAAATCTGGCAAAGCCAACTGGCGGTAGGCAAAGCAGTGCTGGAGATCGCCAACGCTGCCCCGTCGGACATTGCGGCCATCGGCATCACCAACCAGCGGGAGACCACCATTTTATGGGAGAAGTCTACCGGCAAGCCGGTGGCCCCGGCCATCGTCTGGATGTGCCGCCGTACGGCGGATGACTGCGCCGCCTTGAAGAAGCAGGGCTACGCGCCGATGATCCGGGAAAAGACCGGCCTTTATCCGGATGCTTACTTTTCCGCCTCCAAGATCACCTGGCTTTTGGACCATATACCGGGCCTGCGTAGCCGGGCAGAAAAAGGTGATATCCTTTTTGGAACGGTGGATAGCTGGCTCCTTTATCACCTTACCCAAGGCAAGATCCATGCCACCGATTATACCAATGCATCCCGCACCTTGCTTTTCAATATTCATACCTGCCAATACGATACCGAGTTGCTCCGGCTCTTTCGCATCCCGGAAGCCATGCTGCCTCAGGTCCTGCCTTCCTCGGGTTTTTTAGGCGAAACCACCCTCTTCGGCGATATGATCCCCGTTACCGGCATGGCCGGTGACCAGCAGGCGGCGCTCTTCGGTCATGGCTGCTTTGAGGCAGGCTGTGCCAAAAATACTTATGGCACCGGCTGTTTTTTACTGATGCATACAGGCACCGCCCCGATCAACAGCCAAAACGGACTCCTAACCACCATTGCCGCCCATGTGAACGGTGTTACCACTTATGCTTTGGAAGGCAGTATTTTCAATGCCGGCAGCGCAGTGCAATGGCTGCGGGATAGTTTAGGACTCATTGTCAATGCCGGCGACTCCCAGGCGGCCGCTCTTGCCGTACCCGATAATGGCGGCATCTATTTGGTGCCCGCTTTCAGCGGTCTGGGAGCGCCTCATTGGGACATGTTTGCACGAGGCACTCTTTGCGGTATCACCCGAAGCAGCAATAAAAACCATATCATCCGGGCAGTACTGGAGGGCATCGCCTATCAGGTTTCCGATATCCTAAAAGCCATGGAGCAGGACGCTGACATAAAGCTTAAGACCCTTCAGGTAGACGGCGGAGCCGCCGCCAATGATTTTCTCATGCAGTTTCAGGCGGATATTCTGGATACCCCGGTGATGCGGCCGCCCGTTTTGGAAATGACCGCCTTCGGGGCCGCGGCGCTGGCCGGTTTGGGTACCGGTTACTATCAAAGCCCCCGGGAGCTGGCGGATTTACGAAAGGAATTCCAACGTTTCCAGCCCGCCTTGCCTCAGGATACCCGAGAACACTACCTTTCTCAATGGCATAAAGCGGTGGAAAAAGCCAAGGGCTGGGCCTAAAATATTTCATATAGCCTCATCACAGCATCGGATATTTCAAATATTCTACCATTTTCCTTACCCTATGGTAAAACAATCCGCTAAAATACCAACGGTAAAAGAATCGCCGTATCCGAAAATCCCCGTGGGCCAAACACAAAATGGCGTTATAGTTAAAGCTCTGCCACCTTCCAGAAACCATTGCCGTATCACTATTAAGAGGCTTAACCTGCTTTATAGATCACAACCACCTGTCAAATTAAAGTGACAACCTCTAAGTAGACAGAAAAACCACTGTTTACTTAGGGGTTATCATTTTATTAAATGTGCTGAAGCAGTATGGTATTGTGCAAAGTATGTCTTGTGCCAGAACACCGCATGATAATGCTGTGATTGAGAGTTTCCTTGGCCGGTTTAAAGAAGAATTAACTTGGATTTTTATTTCAAGCAATCTAATGATATTTTTGCTGTCATTCGGCAGGCTGTTGAGTATTTCAATTTACAAAGACCTGTTGCCAAATTACATATAAATCCCCTGTCCAGTTTCATCTGAACGGTTAATGCTTATTGTTTTTTCTGTCTACTTTCTATTGACCACTTCAACAAACGAGTGGTTTGCACTAAGCCTATAAGTCTTTTTTGATAACCTGTGTCTCAAGGCGCTGGCTTTCTCTTCGTTTAAGCCCATGTCGTTGTCTCTTTTGCAGCCCTTGAAGGGGTATTTTTATTACCGACTAACCCCTAAAGGAGTCTTTATACTCTTTTATAAAAGAAGAAAGGCCGTCTGTAAACAGACGGCCTTAGCGTATGAAAAAATCCTTATTCCCGGCATTGCGTTTCTGTTATCTTTGCTTTTGCCTTTCCTGTAGCGCCAACTTCGGACAACCCCTCTACGATGCCGCCGCCTGCCAGTCCTTGCAGACGTCCACCCAGGCTAAGCTCTGGGAATAGCGGAAAAGCTCTTCACAGTCCAGCTCAATGGCAGAATTGCTGCTGCCGCAGGCAGGAAATACCGTTTCAAAACGCCGCAGAGAAATATCCATATACACTTGCGTGTAACTATCCTTTAAGGCAAAAGGGCAGACGCCGCCGACAGCATGGCCGGTTTGCTCCAGCACTTCTTTCGGCGCCAGCATTTTGGCTTTTAAAGCAAAGCAATCTTTAAATTTACGGCTGTCGACGCGGGCGTCTCCCGCGGTGATGATCAAAATACAGCCTTCCCTGCCCTGAAAAGACAAGGTCTTGGCAATGCGTGCGGGAGCCACATGCAGTGCCTGGGCCGCCAGTTCCACGGTAGCGCTGGAAACGGGAAATTCCAAGATATCCCCTGCCCTACCCCATTGTTTGAAGTATTCTCTTACTGTTTCCACCGACATCTTTTATTCCACCGTCACGCTTTTCGCCAGGTTTCTGGGCTTATCTACATCACAGCCCCGCTGCACTGCCATATAGTACGCCAAAAGCTGCATGGGCACAATGGCTAAAAAAGGTGCCAGGAAACAATCTGTTTCCGGCAGTTCCCATACCGAATCGGATTCGCAGGAGATAATCTCCGAGTGTCCGTTGGTCACAGCCAGGACTTTGGCTCCCCTTACCACAACCTCTTTAATGTTGCTGGCCATTTTTTCCAGGAGGCTATGCTGGTTAGCCAGCGCCACCACTAAGGTGCCGTCCTCAATCAAAGCAATCGTACCGTGCTTCAGTTCCCCGGCGGCATAGGCCTCGGAATGAATATAGGAAATCTCCTTCATTTTTAAAGCGGCTTCCATAGTCAAGGCATAATCCATGCCCCGGCCGATATAAAAAATATGTTTGCTATCAAATTCGCGGCTAGCAAAATACTGTACTTGATCCTTGCCGTCCAAGAGCTTCTGTACCTGATTGGGAATTTTCGCCATGGTCAAAATCAGTTCCCTGATGCGTTCTGATGCCATGGTCTGACGCTTCCCTGCCAGATCCAGGCCCAAGAGATAGAACACCATCATTTGGGTCATATAGGCTTTGGTGGAAGCCACCGCGATCTCTGGTCCGGCGTAGGTAAAAAGCACGGCATCCGCTTCCCGGGCAATGGTGCTGCCCACCACGTTGCAAATAGCGATAACCTTGCCGCCCTGCTGCTGTACCAGGCGCATTGCCGCAATGCTGTCGGCGGTTTCACCGGACTGACTAACAACGATATAAAGATCCCCCGGTTCAATGATGGGGTTGCGATAACGGAATTCCGAAGCGATATCCACATACACAGGCATACGAACGATTTCTTCGATGAGATATTTCCCAATGACGCCGGCATGATAAGCCGTGCCGCAGGCAATCACGCCTAGCTTTCTCATGGAAACCGCCGTTTCCGGATCAATGGGCATTTCTGCCGCCCGAATATTGCCGGCATCATCCACATAATGCTGATAGGTACATTGCAGCACCTGAGGTTGCTCGTGAATCTCCTTCATCATGAAATGCTCGAAGCCGCCCTTTTGCGCTGACTCCACATCCCATTCCACATGGTGCCGCTCCTTTTGGCAAACCTCGCCAAATTGATCGAAAAAAGTAATGTTATAGGGCGTCAGCACCCCTACCTCAAAGTTTTCCAGGTAATAAATATCTCTGGTATATTCTAGGATCGCCGGCACGTCGGATGCAATAAAATTGCCCTTGCCGCTGGTGCCCACGATCAGCGGGCTGTCCTTTCTCAAACAGTAAATCGTATCCGGCTTTTCCTTGCAAATAATAGCCAGAGCAAAGGAACCTTCCAGCATGGCTACCACCTTATAGATGGTCGCCAGCATGTCGCCTTCATAATAATAGCCCAATAACTGGGCTACTACTTCGGTATCCGTTTCGGAACGGAATTCGATGCCGCGCTCTATAAGCATCTTTTTCAGCCGGTGGTAATTCTCAATAATGCCGTTATGAACAATAGCGATCCCCATGCCGTTATCCAAATGAGGATGAGAATTGATATAGGAAGGCTCGCCATGGGTAGCCCAGCGGGTATGCCCAATACCAATATGACCGTCTACGGGATCATCCTCTAAAAGTTCCTTCAAAACTTCCAGTTTTCCTTTGGCTTTTTTCACCACGATATCATCGCCCTGTAAAAGAGCAATGCCGGCTGAATCATAACCTCGGTAGGCCAATTTATCCAATCCGCTTATAAGAATATCCCGGCAAAGCAGTTCGCCGGTATAACCAATAATACCGCACATAACCATTCCTCCCGTTTCCTGAATGATGACTTACTTCAATCAAATATATTGCTAATAAACTAAATTTTATTATACCATATCGGATGTTTTCTGCCTAGTATTTCCTGACAAAAATCAAAAAAGGCCTGCCCTGTAACCATCTACAAAATATTTTTTTATTTTTTTCACCGTTTTTATTAGGTTTTTCCTTTTTCCTTTTATTAATGCTTTAGCCCCGGTCCGGTCTTTTCCCATCCAATCTTTTTTATCCTACTTTATTTGCAATTCTACTATGCCACTCTTTTTATCGGCGCACTCTGGCATCTCATTCCTGCCCATTTTTTCTTCCTGCCTTGATCATGATATGATCCGGTCTTTTGGTATCTTAGCTTTTTTACAGTTTTTTCTGCCCTACCCAATTCTTAAAAAATAATCTATCTCTCAACTTTTATCTACCAAAGACACATAACCATATGAAAAAGCCGACCTCCTAAAGATAGGAAGCCGGCTTGAAACAATATATTTATTTGCCTAATTTTCTGGCCAAATCAATAATTTCCTGAGTAGGCCCAACCACAACGCCGTTTTCCAAGAACAGTTTGCCATCCAGCCATACGGTAGCATTCAGGCAGATTCCGTCGGTATGGGAAGCCGCGGGAATACCACCGGGGATATCGGAGGTAAGAATGGCGCCGACATTACCGAAGCCCCATTCCACAGCGCCCCATACCCGTTCGTCTTCCACGATGTCACCGGATAATTTCGCGCCTGGTCCAATGCCATAAGCCAGGTGAGCAACGGTATACATGCCGGGATCTTTGAAGCTGGCGAGCCAATCGGCCATCGCTTTGGCGTCGGTGCCACCTTCTACTTTCACGATCTTGCCTTTTTCAACGGTATATTTGATCGGTTCGGAGACTTTGCCCAGAGGAGGCGTTTGGGTGCCGTCAACCACGATGGTACCGTTGATGGTCTCGAATTCGGGAGCCCAGCTGACTTGACCGGGCATCATTTTTACTTCACCGGGATTAACGATACCATCGGCAGTAACAAATTCACGACCGGGGCAATTGTCAAACTCGATATTGCCGCCGGCAGGAGTGGTAACTCTAATATGCTTGGCGTTCTTGGATACTTCTTCCACTTTATGATGGAACTCGGTCAAGGTAGGAACATCGACCTTGCCGATATTGCGCATGATCAGATCTGGATTGGCGCCCACTAAATTCATGTATCTCAGTTTTTTATTGGTTTCCACAACGGTGTCATAGGTCTTGGAATAGAAAATCCATTGATTGTTAAATTCAATCCAAACATCGGTGGCACACAAAGCCCCAATCAAAGAAGCGCTGGGCAAGCTGTCGTCTGCCGCTTTACCGCAGCCTTCCGCCGCAGCCATTTTCATTACCAAAGGTTTGGCACCTAAAATCACAGCGGCTTGGGCAGTAGCGTCCACAACATCCATGGTGCATTCAGTGTCAACGGTCAAGGCAACGGTTTCACCGGGTTGTACACGGAAAAGGTCTCTCAGCAGTTTGACACAAGCCCCTACTAATTCATACTCGTACATTAGAAAGCCTCCTTATAATTTTTCATTGAGTTTTCCTCATAATATTATTATAGCTCTCACAGAAATCCCTACAATATATATACAAAACAAATAATCCAAATCAGCTTTATCTATTATAAACAATACATCAATTTTTATCAACAAAATCAAAGCTAACGACTTCCCATCATTTTTTCACAATAATATTACAATTTATAAATAATAATGAAAAACCATAAGTATAACAGCAGTTTTATCTATATATAATCATTAGCAATCAAAATGTTTTTATTTTATTTGATTCTTCCATTTGTCCGCAATTATTTTATCATGGCTTATTTCATGGAATTAAGTGAATGCCCGTATTTATTTGCTAATCATTATCTATATAAGTGCTGCATGATAACTAAAATTGCAAACAGGCAGATTGGACAAATTGAAATGATACTCAAGACTTTAACAATTTTTATTTGATATTGTCTGTTTTTGACCAGCGATATTATTCCCATTACTGCACTGATGATCCACCCAATCACAAGGCCTGCCGTAATCGCTTCTGCGATTTCTGGCTCAAAAAGTATCATAATAAGTACACATGGAAGGGGAATCAAAATTCCAATGCTGCCCCATATGAGAAGGGAAAAACTTTTATTGTCTTTCAATGATGTCACCTCACTTATAAATGCCTAATATCTATTTTACCATAAAGATGAACTACTTTCATTAACAAGAAGGAGCACCCAACCTTGGTTTTGTTAAGTGTTCATTTTCTTTATCATTTTTGCTTAGGTTGACCACACATGCCTTGCACTACGATTGATTTTGGCCAAAACGGCCCTTAATGGATTATATGGAAATACGATTTCATATCCCATAATTGAAACCAATGCGAAAAAATAAAAGCATGAAAACCACTATACCGCAAAGATAAAAAAGACACTATACCACAATGGAGCAAAAAATATAGAGTTTCTTTTGTCGATAAGTAACAAAAGAAAATGGTGATTTTACTTGAAGATGACATTGATCGCAATTCGATATTTGATAAAATATATAATATAAACAAAATTTCAGAATATTCTTTTCGATTGGGAATTTTTAAATAAATAAAAGGGGATGATTTTACACTACAATATCAAGATGCAGCCTTGCTTTAAGAACGTGAGAGCAAGGGGAGATTCTGTACCAAGCTATTCATGAGAAAGATGGTTTGAAAAAGCTTTCGGGAAAATTTTCTGATGGCAACGTGTGTTTGTGACTTTGGAATGTTTTAAAAAGGTACATTGCGACAATGTAAAAGATTCCGCATGACCTAATCAGATATTGATATGGCTTGTATTTGATTTTCGCAAGCAGAAACAGAGAATATCTGGGTAGGCTTTGCAGAGAAAAGTTAAGAAAGTTAAGGAGGAGAGATTTGATCGTATGAAGAAAATTTTATTGATTTTATTGATCCTAGTGATGTCTATGGCCTTGCTGGCCGGCTGCGGCAACACGCAAACAAATAGCGGAACCGCCGATGATACGTCTGCTACCGCCAACACAGGTGAAAACATGATCCGCATCTCGGCTGCCAACACACCTGTGATTGATCCGGCAACAGGATGCGACAATTCTTCCACTATTGCTTTGGTCAACCTCTATGACAGCCTGGTCTTTCCCGATGGTGAAAACGTCGAACCGCTTTTGGCTGAGAGCTGGGATGTCAACGATGCTGGTACGGAATATATCTTCCATCTGAAAAAGGGTGTCAAGTTCCATGACGGCGATGAATTGAAAGCTTCTGACGTTGTATTCAGCACCAAACGGCTTTTAACCATCGGGGAAGGCTTTGCTTATGTCTACAGTACTATCATCAAAGACGTTACCGCAGCGGACGATTATACAGTGAAATTTACTTTGAATCACTCCTTTGGTCCTTTCGTAGCTTCTCTTTGCCGGCTCTACATTTTGAATGAAGATTTAGTTATGGCCAATCTTGCCGATGGTTCTTATGGGGAATTTAAAGACTATGGGCGTGAATGGCTCATCACCCACGATGCCGGTTCCGGTCCTTATATGGCTCAGGAATTAGTACAGCAAGATCATTTTACCGCCACGCGGTTTGCCGATTGGAATAAAGGTTGGCAGGAAAACGCGCCTGAAAGTTTTATGATCATCTATTCCACTGAACCGACCACTATCCGCACGATGATGGCCAATAAAGAGTTGGAAATTACCGATATGTGGCAAACTGCGGAAAGCTTAGCTAATTTGGATAAAATTGAAGGGGTCGATCTGGCTTCCTATTCCACCCGGCTGATGCAGAATGTCTATTTCAATAACGCCATCGCCCCTACTGACGATCTGAATTACCGCAAAGCCTTGAGTTGCCTTTTGGACTATGATATGTTCGTAAAGAATATTTTTATCGATTCCAAAGTTTGCTTTGGTCCCGTTTCTTCTTATACTGCGGGCCATGTGGATACCACTCAATATCAGTATGATCTGGAAAAAGCTAAAGAATATCTTGCAAAGTCCAAATACGCCAACAATTACCAAGATTATCCCGTTGAATTCCTCTGTAATTCCGATACCCCGGATCTGGAAAAAGTTGCTTTGTCCTTCCAAGCCGCGGCCAAACAAGTCGGCATCACGGTTGAGATTCAAAAGGCTCCTTGGGTCACCATTCAGGAACGGGTCTCCAAGCCTGAAAGCACGCCTAATGTTACCACCATCAACTCCGCTCCCCAATACAATGAAGCCGGCGCTACATTGGAAGCCAGCTTCCACAGCAAAACTGCCGGTACTTATGAAAATTGCTGCTGGGCTTCGTCGGATGCGCTTGATGCCGAGATCGAAGATGCTTTAGCCACCGTTGATAAAGACGAGCGTTTTGCTAAATATGCCATCCTCCAAAACAAAATAGTCGACGAGATCTGCCCCGATGCCTGGATCGCCGATCTTACCGAGCGGGTAGCTTATCAAAGCACTTATGTACAATGGCCTGCCGCTACCGCCTCCAAAGAAGGGAAAATAACAGCTTACCTTATGGGCTATCCTTTCTACTGCGCCAATATGACAATTTTGCCTCACTAAAATAAATCACGCTCCCTAAGTTTCTTTTATTTCTATCTCCCTTTTCTCCCTTTTCTCAAATGAAAAAGGATCTGCCCTTGTTACCAAGGACAGATCCTTTTTCGTTCTATACCATCTATACCATTTATATTTTGTTTGTGTTTCGCCCCTTCTTCATGTTGATGACAAGTAACTTCTCGAAAACGGCGGGGTTGTCACCCTCAACGGTTGGCGACTAAGCGTTATAAGATATAAACACGCCCGTATCTTCCACTCCCACAGCAAACTTCAGGTGTGGATTTGCCGCAAGATATTCCTCTGTAACAGAATAGCCGACAACATACGCGGTAACCATACTTTCATAGACGTCGGGATGTTCCTTCATATACTCAGATAGCAGATACAAAAGCACGTCGGAGCCCTGCCAATGCCCCGCCAAAATAAAATGCCAGCCGTTATTATAGTTTTGATATAATAATCAAACGTGGCAAGCAGATCCAATTTGACTTATTAATTTACATTTACACGGCGTATTACAGTGGCGGATACGGTTGCCGCGCTTCCACTTTCCGTGTAAGATAGAGCCATTTTCTCTTCTTTGTGCCCCATCATCAGCATCGCCTTCACTGCTGTTTTATCACTTTTGCATTCTGAGACCATTTTTTCAGCAGATTGACTCTTGACGATACCAGCAGAAGTCAAATACATGATAAAAGATAGAATCAGCAATTATTTTAGATTTTCTGATTGATTTTGTTGTCAAATAATCAAAAAAGCCCCATAATAAAAGATATCAAAGATACAGGGAGGGGAAAAGATGTTAAAAACCGCAGCCCAGGAAATTCAGCACAGCATGTTGGAGAACCTGACTAAAGCAGCTTTTCTCAAGGAAACGGCACTAACCAAAAACGGCGTTTTGACCCTTTTGCACCAGGAGATCTGGCAAAAGAAGCTCGCCGATATTCCGGATAGCCGCCGTTTCACTTGCAAGGAAGTATTGGAGCTGGCGGCGGAAACCATGAGTCGGCTTTCTCCCACACCACCCGAGGGTTGGCTTGTATACGCCTACCGTCATTTGGTAAATCGGCTCTTCCCCGCTCAATTTGGCGATTATCAGGGCGCGCCTTATGTCCAAGGGCTTCTTTTCTATCTACAGACCCTTCATACCTTTTTCCAATATGAAAGAAAGCATCTGGAATTTGACCCTTTGTTTGATTTTGTTTTTTTATCCCAGGAAGATCTCGCCAATTCGTTCTTGGCCGACGAATATGGTAAATTCATCGCTCTTTATCGAAAAAACTATATCTACGAACTGATGCGGCTCAGTAAGGAAGCGGCGCCATACAATATATTGGGACACATCGCGGGCGTACATTATATCGCCATGCATATCGCCCGGCAACTGAAGGAAGCTGGGATTCCCGTCGACCTTTCCTTGGTTTCCGGCGCCGCTATCGGACATGACATCGGGAAATACGGCTGCAAGCCATGGGAGATGAAGCGCGTCCCCTACCTGCACTATTATTATACCCAGCAATGGTTCGAAAAAAATGAGATGCCGGATATTGGCCATATCGCCGCCAACCATTCCACCTGGGATCTTGAGCTGGAAAACCTGCCGGTGGAATCCTTGATCCTGATCTACGCCGATTTTCGTGTCAAGAAAAAGAAGGGTAACGGCCAAGAAGATCTGGTACACTTTTATTCTCTGGCCGAATCCTATAGTGTCATCTTGGGTAAGCTGGATCGTGTGGATGCGGCTAAGGAACAACGCTATGCCTATGTCTATACCAAACTGGCGGATTTTGAACGTTTTATGCAAAGCCTTGGGGTCAATACCGACCTTTCCTCCTCTCAGCGCCAGCCTGTGCACCCGAAAAATGTGTCTCTTCTAGATACGTCAGAGGCTATCGAAACCCTGAGACATCTGGCCATCGAGCACAATATCCGCCTCATGCACAAGCTGGGCAATAACGCTTCTTTCGGAAATATCTTAGAAGCCGCCCGCAGTGAAAAAAACTGGAAGAACCTGCGTTCCTATCTGAATATCTTCAACGAATACTGCACTTATCTCAGTAAGAAACAAAAGCTGATGACCTTGGATTTTCTCTATCCCCTTTTGATGCACAAAGAAGGAGACATTCGACGGCAGGCGGCAGGGCTCATCGGTGATATCATCCTGCATTATGACGAAGAATACAGGAAGGAACTGCCGGCAGACGGTGCCATTACCACAGAGGCAATCGACAGCGCCTGGCTTTGGAAAAAATATCTGGAAAAAATTATTTATCCCGACCACAAAGTGGCGGTCAAATACCGCAGCTGGATGGGATATGTTTTAAAATTCGTGGTGGATATGGTCTTAAGCCGCTGTAAGCCCACCGAAGCAGAGAAATATCTCCAAGCGTTCCTACATTATTATCAAGAGCCGCCGGAGGACGATTTCATCGCTTTCGTGCTGCTGGATTCCATGCTTTATCTGCCTCTTTCCCTTTGCAGTGAAGAAGAGCTTATGATCATGACCCGCTTTGCTTTAGCTCTTCTGCCACGGGAGGATCTGAAGATCCAGGTGAGCAGCCTGCGTTTTTTAAACGCCTTGGCGCAAAAAATCAACCAGACAAGCCCTTGCCTTCCCTTTTTAGCGAAAGCTTTGGCATTGGCCCAGGAAGACCGTCATATCAATATTGCTTTCCTCAAATATGAGATCGCCAGCCGACTTGGTTTGCCGAAAGAAAGCTATGAAGCCGCGGTCTACGGTAATCCTGATGCAACTGCGGAGATCTTCCTGGAAAATTTGAAAATCGCCACACCATGGATCGTCAAAGAAGTCAATATCGAGATCCTGCTGAAGCAGTTGCAGCGCAATCCGCAAAACAACGCCCTTCATGTGGCAACCCACCTGGCCAACATCATAAAAGTCAGCGAGCGGGTGGTGTTGCGCCACCGTTCCGGCGTGGCCATTATCTCTATCGCTCCCCTGCTCACTTTGGACCAACGTAACGAGATCGCCATCGAGCTGGTACGCAGCCTGGAGATCGGCCAATATGAATTTTCCAAATATATCCCGCCTTACCTGGGCGAATTTGCCCTGTATCTCCACCCAAAAGAATTAGACGAGCTCATCGAAAATCTACAGCGTCTTTTAGATGAAGGAAACAGTAAAACGGCTTCCGTCACCTTGGACACCTTAGGCATCATCATCCAGCAATACCATCAATACAAAACGCGCTTCCCGGAGGAAACCGAAAAATATCAAGCCCGCAGACAACGTATCCTGGGAATGATTTTAGCTGGCTTCGCCAATTATCATCAGCCTGTAAGCCAGGAAGCCTTCTTCGTCCTGGGCAAATATATCTTCGGTTCCGACGCCCTCTCTTACCAGGAGAAAAATGATATTTTCCAACTCATTCACAAAAAGCTTTTAACTCTTCTTTATGAAAAGCAAGAAGATGAACTGGACTTTTTCAACAATGCGGCTTCCTTGAACCATATCTACCGCTTTATGGCGGACTACACTTTCTACTATAAAGACTTCAGCATTGAAGAGGGGAAGAAGATTGCCTTTTTCCCCGGTACTTTCGACCCCTTCACCTTAAGCCACAAAGGCATTGTCAAAGAGATCTGCAACCAGGGCTTTGAAGTTTATCTGGCCTTGGATGAATTTTCCTGGTCCAAAAAAACCCAGCCTCGCATGATCCGCCGGCAGATCCTCAATATGTCGGTGGCCAATGAGTTCGGCGTTTACCTTTTCCCGGACGATATTCCGGTCAATCTCGCCAATCCCCTGGATTTGCGGGAGCTGAAACGTCTTTTCCCACAGAAAGAGATCTATATTGTGGTAGGAACCGACGTCATCGTCAACGCTTCTTCCTACAAAAACCCGCCCGCGCCGGACTCCATCCACCATTTCAATCATATTATCTTTCAACGGCACAGCAGCAAAGACAACACGGAGATCACCACCGCCGATGCCATTGCCACACGGGTCTTCGGCAAAATCGTAGAATTGGCTTTGCCGATACACTTGGAAGACATCAGCTCTACCCGTATCAGGGATAATGTGGATGAGAACCGGGATATCTCAAGCTTTGTCGACCCTGCGGTGCAGAATTTTATTTATGACAATCGACTGTATTTGCGGGAACCGCAATACAAACCCATTTTGCAGGCAAAAGCCCTGGCAAGTGAAGTCCTGCAAGAAGTCACCGCCGACGTAGCCGAAGTCATTGTCCATGCCAAGGGCTGCAAAAGCGGCGTCATGGCTGAATTCCAGGAATATTGCAAAAAACACAACCCCAAATTGGTACTGCTTAGGGATCATACGAAGCAAGGGCAGCCCATTGGCTTGGCTGTTTTGCATCCTGTCAGCACCTCGGAGCTTTATGGAGAATTCCAAAGTGCCGCCATCGCCGATCATATCCGGCACAATACCAGCGGCAAGATCTTGCTTCTCACAGGCATTTACACCCATACCGGCAGCAGCATTCCCAACATTGATCAGTTGGTTCTGACAGAAGCCCTGGCTCATGCCGTACAGCGGGATTTCACTTATGCTCTTTATCATGCCAAGTCCCATTTACCGGACGCCAAACTCCTGGCCACATTGAAACGCCAAGGCTTTCACCCCATCCTGGGCAGCAGGCAGGAGCACCCTATCTACGCAGTAGACATGAAATGCCCCATTGCCTTGGTACAAAACATGGAGACCATTATCAAAGCGCCCTTCCAAACCAACCAACGGGTGCTTGAGGTGATGAACGAAACTCATAAAAGGCTACAGCAGGCATTGGTACAGCTTTATCCGGGCAATCTGGTGCTTTCTTTTGACGCAGGCGTCATGCATAACGGGCTTTTGAAAAAGATCACCAGCATCAACCATGTGCCGGAAAATCCGACTCAGGAGCGGCAACTGGGAAAATTTATGTGCGTGCCTTTCGGCAAGATTCTCCGAGGTATTGTGGTTCCCAATACAGTCACAAAGGCTCTGCACACGGAAAAAATGTTTGATCCGGAGATCAAACATTTTACTATCACCGCCTTCCCCGGCTATTCTCCTTTGATCAATCAATTAAAGACCATTAAGTCTTTCCGCCGTCCCATCCTGCTCATTGACGATTTTCTGCATAAGGGCTACCGTCTGCGGGAGCTGGACCCGCTGTTTAAAGAATCTGAGGTCAAAATCAAAAAGATCGTGGTAGGCATCATGTCCGGCAAAGGTAAGGATCTCATGTCCATTCAGAAACGCCAGGCGGACAGTGTTTATTATATTCCCAATATGCGCAGCTGGTTCGTGGAATCCACCCTTTATCCTTTTATCGGGGGCGATATGGTAAAACGGGAAGACACTCAAAATGAGAATTTTCTCTTTTCCGTCAACCTGATCTTGCCCTATGTATACCCCACTTTCATCAGGGATACCACGGCCAAAGCGATCTACCACCTCTCCATGACCTGTCTGGAAAATACCAGAGACATTTTGGAAGTCCTGGAACAGGAATACCAGTCCGCTTTTGGCAGGAATCTCACTTTGAACCGTTTAAGCCAGGTAGTGGTGGCTCCCCGCTGTCCCGACATGGGGAGCGCTATGGCCTATGATTTCAACCTGCCGGCTTCTACCTATGTGATCAATGATATTGAGCGGCTGATCCGGCTGAAAAATCTCATCGAATAATCCGATAGGGGCTGATATCATGTATTACTATCATCATCTTGGACATTTCCTCTGTAGCCTGGCAGGGGATTACCCTTTTCCCGCCGTTTCAGCGGAAACAGCGTTGAACCGGGCGGAAGAGCTTTATTTCTTATTGAAACGCGATCCGCTCACGGCCAAAGCCTCCTTTGCCGTCACCATGCCGGAGCTATTGTATGAGGAAACGGAAGGCCTGCATTGGCTGAACCGGCGGCAACTGACCGCGCAGACGGTGGACGAAAGGCTTTTAAAGCTCATTTTAGACGGCAAGGTCAAAGGCATTAATACTGCTTATCCTGATTTTACCAGGCAGCTTTATTTCCAAAGCTTTTCTGTTCCTAAACGGGTCAACCTCTTAGCCTTGGGAGATGTGGGCAGCACCCTCTTAATCGGTCTGAAGCTTTTAGGCGGCGGTACTGTTAAAAGCATCGGCATCTGCGACAGCAAGGAAAATACGGCGCGCCGTTTCGAATGCGAAATGAACCAGGTGGCTTATCCCTGGGATTATGACGCGCTGCCGGCAGTGGAGATCATCGGAAAAGAGCAGCTTTTTGACGGCGATGTTTTTATCTTCTGCGCTTCCAAAGGCGTGCCCCCGGTAGGCGGCGACGCCACAGACGTCCGCATGGCGCAGTTTGCGGGCAATGCGACGATTATCACAGAATATGCCCGTCAAGCCAGAGCAGAAAATTTCCGAGGCCTTTTCGCCGTGGTCTCGGACCCCGTAGACCCTCTTTGCAAGACCGCTTTTCTGAAAAGCAATCAAAATGCTCAGGGGAAGTTTGATTTTTTAGGTCTGCGTCCCGAGCAGATACAAGGCTACGGCCTGGGCGTCATGAACAGCCGGGCTGCTTATTATGCCAAAAAAGAGGAAAAATACCAACGCTTTCTGACGGAAGGCAGGGCTTATGGCCCCCACGGCCAAGGTCTGGTCATCGCGGACAGTATCGAGCATTATGATGACATTCTGTCTTTGGAACTGACACAGCTGGCGGTAGAGGCCAACCTGCGTACCAGAGAACTGGGATTCAAACCCTATATTGCGCCAGCCCTCTCCTCCGCCGCGATTTCTCTCCTGTTGACCTTGGAGGGAAAATGGCATTACAGCTCTAACTTCTTAGGCGGCGTCTACATGGGAGCCAAAAACCGTACTTCTCCCCCGGGTTTGGAAATGGAGGCTTTACCGTTGCCGGAAGCGCTGTACCAAAGGCTTGTTCGCTCCTATGACGATCTGGCGAAGATCCTTTAGAAAGCTGAAACCGATCCCATCGACATAAGTCGAGGATGGTAAAAGCAAGAAACCAGCAAAAGATTTATTTCCCTGAGACCCTATGAAGGGAGCAATGACGATGGCGACAGATGAACATGACCTCATCGTGGTTCAGGCTCGCTGCCAAGACTCCAGTAAGACCATGCGTCTCGGTCAAGTGCTTGATTATGCCTTGGCCGGATATTCCTATGAGCTTTTAACTTTAGCGGAGGATTTCCGTCCGCTGCCGGGGAAAAAGCTTCTGTTTGCCATTTCTTTGGGAGAATCCGGCATCAATCTGGAATTGTATGCTTTCCTAAAAAAAATACGCTTGAACCGCCAATGTTTTGAAGGCAGTACCGGCAGCCTCATTGTGGACGGCAACAGTGAGCTGTTCACCAAATCCATCGCCAGGGAAGTTTTGTTCAGCGCCAATCTCGCGGGCTGTGCTTTTCCAGGCAAGCCTCTGGTAGAAGGGACGGCTTCCCTAAACAACTTCAATATCATCGCCGCCAATATGGCGGCAGACAATATGGAAGCTTATAGGCGCTCCGCCAGGCTTTTGGTGGAAAGGCTCATGGTTTTTCATCCCATCAGGAAAAAAAAGCCGCAGATTCTGGTGATCCATGCGGGTAACCGTCAATATTCCAATACTATTGCCCTATGGGATATGGTAAAAGAACACTTAGGCACCTGCGAAATCCGTGAGATCGGTATCCAAAACGGCGAAATGATAGATTGCCGTGGTTGTTCTTATACGGTATGCCGCCACTACGGCGAAAACAGCAATTGCTTTTACGGCGGCGTCATGGTAGCGGACATTTATCCCGCTATTACCCATTGCGACGCGCTGGTTCTTCTCTGCCCCAATTATAATGATGCTTTGGGGGCCAATCTGACGGCTTTCATCAATCGGCTAACCGCCCTTTTCCACAAGATCAAGTTTTATGACAAGGCTCTTTTTGCCGTGGTGGTGTCTGGTTACAGCGGCGGCGATATCGTGGCTCAGCAGCTGGTAAGCAGTCTCAATATGAACAAGACCTTCCGGCTCCCGCCCCGTTTCGTTTTGCTGGAGACCGCCAATGATCCGGGCAGCATCCGGCTGGTAACGAATATCAAAAAAAAGGCCGAAGCTTTTGCTCAAAATATTCTGGCAACCCTTTTGGAGCAATCATAACAAAAAGGAACCGGGCGGCAAGCATTTTAATGCTTGCCGCCCGGTTTAATTATGACTTTAGTCTGTTGAACATGCAGAGTGTGCAAAACAGGAAATGCACTGAGTGGTTATGATTCTGATGCTGGGCTGTAAAATAAAAAAATTTTCTATTAACAAGTAATATTCTTGTCCTTCAAATTGTATTTGCAAAGTTTGTTTACTTATTTTCCAAATCCCGTATCAGCCTGCCCAATACCGTAGCGGCTTCCGCCCGGGTCATGGTATCTTTGGGCAAAAGCTTGCTGTTGCTGCCGGTAATGAATCCCCGCTCCACGCAAACAGCCATATCGCTCCTGTAGGCGGCGGTACAATCAGCAGCATCCGTAAAAGCGGAAAGCGCGGTGTTTGCCGCTTCATCCGAAAGCTTGCCGGCCTTTGCCCCTTGGACGAGGAAGGAAGCAGCTTCTTCACGGGTCACGGCCGTCTCCGGACGGAACGCAGTTCCTGTTGTTTTAAGAGAAGCATAGGCGGCATAAGCGCCGATGGCGCCGTCGTACCATTTCCCGGCACCGACATCGCTGAAACCACTGGCGGGAACTTCCGTCAGACCTAGGATACGTACTAGGATGGCAACAAATTCCGCCCGGGTCATAGTGCGTTCCGGCTCAAAAATTCCGGCAGACGTTCCCTTGATATATCCGGTCTGGGCCATGGTTTCGATTTCACTCCTGGCCCAATGGTTTACCACATCTGAAAAAAGAGGCTTCAAGTCCGTCATATCGTAAATGGCGGTCTTCCCCTGGCTTTGCCGCGCATAGGCAACCAAAGCAAATAAACCTTGCTCTGTCGCCATGAGATCGCTTCCCGCTCCCAAGATATGCTGAAAACTGCCGTCTTTGACAACATATTGCAGCAAAGCGTCTAACTTAGCCGTACCGGGATCCAGCCCTAAGGCAGTATCTGCCAAGATGACCTGAACCAGGCTTTCAGCATTTTGCGAGGTGCTGCTTTGATCCGTACCGCTGTCGGCGTCTTTTGTGTCAAGCACCTGTAAAGCCCGGGCTACGGCGGCTTTTACCTTTACCTGGTCCCGATAGGGAGCCAAGGCTTGCAACACCATGCCGGTGACGTCAGGGTCGGGGCTTTCACCGTCTAAGGAAAAGCCTCCCACAACAGCGTTTTCTGTAATCTCTCTCCCCAGAATATAATCGATCAAGCCTTGCCTGGTGGTTTGCACCGCTACGCCCGGTACCTGGGGGATGTCATAATTTTGGCAATCCAAGGCCAGCAAAGCAAAGACCGGCCCAGTGATGCCCTGTTTTTTCACCATATTAAAGTCGGCCAGCTGTGTCAAGAGGTTATAGCCCGCCACATTGGTCACATCCTTGCCCAGGGCGCTTAAGGCCAGGATCAGCCGGGAATATTCCGTATATTTGGTGCTGCTCAGTTTGCCTTCCGCCTGGGTCAGGCTTTCTTCCACCCGGCTGTAATAGCCGTCATAATAGCTTTGGGGCACCGGATAGCCGGAACGCGCCAAGGCCAGGACGGTCCATTCGCCGCCCACCGCGCTGATGCCTGGTGTTTTTACGGTATCTAAAAGATATTGAGCCGTTTTTTCTAAAGCAGCATTCTGGTCATTGGCATAGGCGGGCAGTGACAGGCTAAAAAGGAACCAGCAAAGAAAAATTGGCAAAATTAATTTTTTGATTTTTTTCATAAACATAAGAGAAAACCTCCTTATGGCGTTTTTAGGACTCCAGCATGCCGTATTTGGTCTTGAGACGGTCCAGCTTCTCAATCATAGGCTGGGACAGAATAAACAAAAAGAAAACCGTGGAAATGCTGTGCACCAGATCAAAAGCCAGGCCGCCAAGATAGGCGGTTTTTAAAGAAGTGACCGTAATAGTCCCGGTATAGATCAAAAGAGAGCATGGATTCATGATGCCGCCATAGATCAATAAAGTCGCGAGACCACCAAAGATACAAAGGGGCAGCCGTTTTTTGGGCAGCAGACCTTTTTGAAACAGAACGCCCGCAAAAAAACCGATGATGCCAAAGCAGAACATCTGCCAAGGCGTCCAGGGACCTTGGCCGAAAAAGAAATTGGAAACGAACCCGGTGACGACGCCCACCAAGAATCCGGCTTCGCCGCCAAAGCAGATGCCGGCGATGATCACAATGGCAATCACCGGCTTGAACTGGGGCACCATAAAGAAGGCGGCCCGCCCGGCAATGGCGATGGCGGCCAAAACCGCGATGACCACCAATTCCCGCGCCTGTGGCTTCCTGTGCTCAAAGACCATAAAAAAGGGCAGCATGGTATAAGCCACAATGAGCAGGCTAATAAAATAATAATTCCTGTCATTCATCACGAAGATGCCGAAAAACATGGTGGCGGGAATGACCAAAAAGATTAGGACAGCCGAGAGCAAGGTGCGCTTGTTCAAACCATTGGCTTTTTGAAGCGCCCTTTGGGGAGCAACCTCGCCGGACTTTCCCGAAAGCCCGCCGCCGGCGGTCTCCACCGGCCCGTTCGGGCAAAGGGAAGCCTGGTTAAAGCAGGTTCTGTCCATGCTTCCGTCTGTACTCCCCTTGGAAGAATTTTTTAAAGGTTCTGTTGACATAGCGCAATCACATCCTCCGTGGTCACGGCATTTTCAAACAGGTGCCGAGAGATCCGGTTGGCGGCGGTGGTATAAAAACTGTTGCCGGCAAAAAACTGCCGGGGCATACCGTCCGAGACGATGCTGCCATCAAAAAACAAAGCACAATGGTGGGCATATCTGCCGCAGAACTCGATATCATGAGAGACCATAACGATGGTAACATCTTGCACCAGGAGTTTTTTCAAAATGGCCGCCAGTTTTTCTTTGAAATAGCTGTCCAAACCCTTGGTGGGCTCATCCAAAAGCAAGAGCTTTGGTTCCAGCAAGAGCACCTTGGCCAAGGCCGCCCGCTGCTGCTCCCCGCCGGAAAGATCATAGGGGTGCGCTTGCAGCAGGTCTTCTATTTCCACTGTCGCCGCCATTTGCCGGACTCGGGCGATTTTTTCCGCCGGGGAAAGCTTTGTTTGATTTAATATTTCCAAGAGGTCCAGTTCCACCGTTTTCTTAACGAAAAGCGCCTGGGGATTCTGAGGCAGAAGCGCCAGATTATGATCGAATAATTCTCCGTTAGTATACTTGCCGATGTCTTTACTACCAAAGAACACTTTGCCCCGGTAAGGTTTATACAATCCACAGATCAAAGACAGCGCCGTGGTCTTGCCGGTGCCGTTACCGCCTACGATAGTATAAAATTGACCTTTTTTCACCGTAAAAGAAAGATCCTTGATCACATCGGGCTGGTTCCGTTCATAGCGGAACCAAACTTCCTTTAATTGCAGAATGTTTTCCCTTTCGTTTTCACTTTCACTTTCACTTTCACGCAATGCCAACGCCGCCGGTAGGTCCAAGACCGTCCTGGCCGGCGCCTGATCTGCAAAACGGCGGTTTAGCCAGGCCCGGCCTTCCCGCACAGTCAGAGGATATTCCTCTTCTTCTTTTTCTTCTGTTGCTTTTTTATCACCATTTACCCCGGCAGCTAGCCGCATAGCGGCTGGCATAGCGGCAAACATGGCATTGCCCCTTTGATAAAGCATCCGTCCCACCTGACGCGGCGCGCCGTCTGCCAGGATTGTGCCCTCTGCCATGACTACTACCCGGTCGGCCATAGGCATTACTTCTTCCAGGCGCTGTTCGCTTATGACGACGGTGGTGCCCAGCTCCCGGTTGATCCGTTTCACCGTTTCCAGAAAATCCAGGGCGGCAATGGGGTCTAACTGCGAGGTAGGTTCATCCAAAAGGAGCACCTCCGGCTGCATGGCCATGACGGAGGCCAGGTTCAAAAGCTGTTTCTGACCGCCGGAGAGCTCTGCCACATCCCGGTGGAACCATTCCTGTATTCCGAAAAAGCTAGCCATTTCCGCTACGCGCAGGCGAATGGTCTTACTGTCAAAACCCAGGCTTTCCAGGCCGAAGGACAGTTCGTGCCAAACTTTATCGGTAACGATCTGATTATCAGGATTCTGCATCACATAACCGATCTTGTCCGCCTGCGCCCTGCCTTCCAGACTCTCTAAGGGCATGCCGTTAAAAAAAATCTCGCCTTCTCTTTTGCCGTGGGGTGTCAAGGCCGTTTTGAATTGCCGCATCAAGGTAGTCTTGCCACAGCCGGACCTGCCGCAGAGGAGTAAAAATTCCCCGGGTAAAACAGTCAGGTTGATATGATTTAAAGCAGGTATTTCCTGCATGGGATAGGTAAAGCTCAGATCTTTGATTGCAAGAGACGCCATTTGACCTCCTCCAGAACATTGAGAATCACCGGGACAAAGCTTAATAAAAAGTAAGCCGCGTAAAGCAAAAGCCGTCGGGTCGATGGCTCCTGGAGCTTGACCGTGGGGAAATAGATCATATTGGTATCCCGCAAGAAAGCACCCGCCAGAATCCATGCCAACAAGAAGAGCAAAAACCCAAGAACGGCCTTGTCTCGCCGGTCAAAGCGGAAAAATGCGAAGCTGGTGCGCCCCGGCAAACCGTAACCCCTGGCCCGCATGGAATCTGCCGTTTCAATGGCGTTTTCCAGCGCCCATGTTGTCATGATAGAGAGAATTTTCATACTGTTTTTAGCTCTGGTGGCTACACTGCCGGAGCCCGTGTCCAAGCCGATGCATTTTTGCGCATGGGAGACCACTTTGAGCTGCGCCTTGAACCGGGGCACAAAACGCAGCACCATAGAGAAGATCAAAGAAAGCGCCGGGATGATCCGGCCAAACAAATAGATGAATTTATCCGAGGTCATCAGGGCATTATAACAGGCAAACCACATAATGACGGAAACAAACATCACCGCCGAGGCAATGCCGTAGTAGACGGATTCCAGGGTGATGGGATTGTCCCACAGATAAAAGAGAATGGTAGCTCCCTCATGGTTGAAAAGAGGATTGATCAGCGCCACGAAAAAGAGCATGGGCAGAAGGTAACGAAGGTTGGCCTTCAGACCCTTCCTGCCTCCCAAAGAAACGGAATAAACAAAAGAAGCCAAAAAGGAAATGGCTAAGAATACCGGATGCAGAAAAAACATGCTGCATAAGATCACCACGGCGAAATAAAGAAAATTGACTAGAGGGTGATAGGAAGAAAAACTGTCCGTCATTGCTGCTTGCCTCCCAAGGCCTCGGGAGCGCCGATATCCCGTCCCAGATCACAGGTATAGAGAAATTCGATTTTATCGCCGTCAGCTACAGTATAACGGCTCGAGCCATAGCTGGGAAAGGCGCCGTTGACTCGGTACAACCAGCCGGAAAGCTCGCCGCAGTCAAATTCGTAAATATTATGGATGCCTTCGATATAATTGGTAGAATACCCGGGAGTCTTGGTAAATTCCATATGGATCTTACCGTCTTGGGTTTCCTGGAGTAGCACATCGAAAGCCGAATCGCCTTCCGAAAACTCCACCTCTTTTTCGGCATAAATGATGCCGTCTTCCGGTAGGACTTCCGCTTTATCCTCATCAAAGGAATCCATATTGTCCAGAATGGTTTTGCAACTGATAGAAAGGGTGCAATGCAGTCCTGCCTTTTCCTCCGATTCAGCCATTGTTTTGGCGCTTGTTGCAGCCTTAGCCGCCGAACTTTGCGTCTTCACGGTCTGACCTTCGTCTGAGTTGGCGGATGTCGTTTTTGCCGTCGCCGTTTTCACCGCCGTGGAGCTTTCTTGGGTAACCGTACCCTCTTTTCCGCTAGGCTCTGTTAAAGTAACGCTCCCCGTATCCACTGACGTTCCTGCTTCGGCCACAAGTTCCGTTTCTTCTTCGGAAAGTGTTGTCTCCTGACCGGATACTGCGGTATCGTTACCGCAGGCGGTAAGAAAGCACAAAAAACAGCATAAGAGCAAAAAGCTTAGCAAAGCTCTCTTTTTCATATCAAAACCACCTCGTTTGCCCCATTGGATAGGGATGGCTATCAAAAAAACAACCAATCCGCTATCCTTGATTTGGTTTTAAGAATATAGAAAACTCTCCCCGGGAAAAGAGGAGAGTCAAGAACAGAAAAAACAATATTCCTCTCACCTAAGAACATTTGAAGAAAATAGACGGCAGGTTTCCTGGCTCTTGCTTCATCCTAAAAAACACCTTCCCGGTTGCCCAGTGGTATGTCGTTTTTTCGTCCGCAATCACAGTAGAGGAAGCTGCGAGGGATTTTAACCCTCTTCCCGTTTACAAGCTAAAATAGCTTACCGCCTATTTTATATGTAATTTTTTTAAGCTTTCAATTCCAATGAAAGCATAAATAAAGTATATCATTTCAGACGATTCTTGTACATAGAAGAATCAAAGAAAACAGCAAGGTTTGTTGCTTTTCTGTGTAATAAAATGACTTGACATAATACACGCACCATGATAATCTGGTATTAATAACTAGATTAAAACATCAGCCAATCCGTGTGTTAATTTCAATAAATGAGGAGGGCTTTCCATGAGTTTTGCAATCGTTACCGATTCCGCCGCCAATCTGACCAATGAAGTGATTGACCGTTATGATCTCCAGATTCTTTCCCTTTTGTTTCGCGTGGGCAATAAGGAATTTTATAGTTATATCAAAGGGGAAGACAACGATATTGAAAAGTTCTATACCATGATGCGCAACAAGGAAACCATCACTACTTCCCAAGTGAACCGGGAAGATGCTTATCAAATGTTTGATAAACTCTTGGGGGAAGGCAAGGATGTGCTTTATATCGGCTTTTCTTCCGGGTTAAGCGGTTCCTACCAGGCTGGATACCTGGCCATGGAGGATCTGCGCCAAAAACACCCCCAACGCAAGTTCTTTGCCGTGGATACACTCGCCGCTTCCTTGGGAGAAGGGCTTTTGGTGACTTACGCCGCCGAACTGCGTGCGGCAGGCAAAAGCATTGAGGAAGTACGGCAATGGCTCTTAGACAACCGTCTGCATTTGTGCCATTGGTTCACCGTAGACGATCTTTTTTATCTGAAACGCGGCGGCAGGATCTCCGCCGCCACCGCCATCGTGGGCAGTATGCTTCATATCAAGCCGGTGATGCATGTGGACAATGCCGGGAAGCTGGTGCCTGTCACCAAGGTGCGGGGCCGCAAAAATGCTTTGGACGCTTTGGTGGCTGCGATGGTAGCCAGCGCCATCAACCCCAAAGATCAACTGGTGTATATTTCCCATGGCGATTGCCTGGCGGACGCGCAATATGTGGCCAACCAAATCAATCAGAAAATGCATCCCAAGGATATCCTGATCCATTATGTAGATCCGGTGATTGGCGCGCACTCCGGTCCCGGTACCGTCGCCCTCTTCTTCCTGGGGAAGGAACGCTAGGTTTTCCCTTTCGATATTTCGAGGCCGGTAAAGCCCGGCCAATCAGGCTTGCTTTCCAAAATCGAATCCCCCATTTTTTCTTAACGCTATTAGCAAGTTCCAGCAAGGCAGATTACTCTGCCTTGCTTTTTTCTGTTTCTTTGGCTTTTTCCTTTGGCTTTTTTCTTTTCGTTTTCTCTTCTTGGCTTAGGGATAAAAGCCCGTTGTTTAACTAACGGATCTTATTGGTTTTCTCTAGGTTTTCAACCTCCATCATTGTGCCGCTGTCAGTATATGAAAGAGAAATTGGGCGCATTCGCTGCGGCTGGCCGAAGCCGCCGGTTCCACTTTGCCACCAAAACCGCCGATCAGTCCGTATTCTGTCAAGGCAGATACCGCCGCTTGGGCATAGGCTGCAACATTTGCTTGATCACTGAAAACAGGAACAGTGGATTGCTTCGTATAACCATCCCATAAAGCAAGCTTTTCCAAAGCACGGTAAGCGATCACAAACATCTCCTGACGGCTGATGGAGCGTCCCGGGGCAAAAAGATTACCGCCGTCGCCGTTTAAGAGCCCCAGGGCTTTGCCTTGCAACACCGCGTCATAGTAATAAGCGTCCGCCGTAATATCGGCAAACTGGCTTACGCCATCCGTTTTGGCGGCGGGAACCAAAGCACGCATGAGCATCGTGACAAATTCCGCTCTGGTAACGGCGCGTTGTTGCTGAAATTCTCCGCTGCCCGCACCCTTTACGATATCTCTGGCCGCGAGAAAAGAAACGGCGGTTTCCATCCACTTCCCCTGGGTATCACTAAAGGACACCGAATGATAACCCACAGCAAAGGTGCTGAAATGGTCTGTTGTAAAGATCACGGTTTTGGTTTTTGCGTTATAATGGGAATTCGTGACTGCCTCCAGGGCACCCTGGGCATTGATATAGTAGATGATAACGGCATTGGGATCTTCACCCTCTTGCAGGGTATAAGGGATCTCTACCATAATGCTGCCGCCGCCGAAAGTTGTGAGTTCTTTACCGCCCGACTGCACCGTAAAATCATAGACAGGGCGGCCGCCCACCTTGGCGCTTTGTGCGGAATTCGCCGCCACGGTAACGGTAAATCCGCTTTCCTTAGCGGTATCTGCCAAAGCAGCGCTGGCAGCAGCGTCAAATTGCAGGTTGGCAAGAGTGCTTTCAATGGCAAAAGTACCTTGGCTTGTTTGGGCAAAAGAGGCGGCGGCTTCTTTTGATATGTTTACGGCAAGTCCGTTGGCTCCGGCTGGGAGTTGCACCTCAAAGGTGACTGCCGCCGACTTCTTCAATAAAGCTGCCATATCACTGCCGCTAACAGTAGCTTGAGCCACGCCGGATTGGCCCAGGCTGGCCTTGATAGCGGCAGTAGCTGTACTGTCTCCGTCCGAAAAAGCATCCGATCTCCCCTTGTCGCTATAACGGAATTCAATGGTATCGCCGTTTTTGGGCTGATAAGAACCGCAGCTGATGGAAGGCTGTTTCCCATTGACATAATATAACCAGCCGCTATCGGGGCCGTTATCGAATTCACTCAATCCGGCGATACTGCTGACATAAAGGCTGCCGCTGTTATTGTTGTAGGAAAAATCGATATCCGCTGCTCCTAAAGCCGATTGCAGCAGTTCAAACACGGTAGCGCCTGCGGTGCCGGTCACGGTGGTCTTGGGCAGAATGGTGCCGTGAGCGCTATCCCCCACCACTTTTATGGTAAAGGTATTGGTTTGTGTCCCCGAGCCGCCGCCGCTGCTTTTCACGGTAACGGAAAAGGTGACCTGTGCGCCGCCGAAAGCAACGGTAACTGTCTTGGTACCGGCGGTGGTGCTGCTGAAACCGCTGAAGGTACAATCGGCAACGGCCACATCACGTAAAGAAGTATCGCTGTAGGAAGCCTGTAATGCCATCCCTGTGGTATCAAGACTATCCCCCAGACTATAGCTGATCTTGCTGGGGCCGGAAACCAAATGTAGCGCGGTGACGGTGACTTCTTCCTCACCCGTCTTATCCGGCGTACCGAACTGGTAGACAGGCAGCGCGCCACTGCCGTTTTCCAAATATTTTGTATATGCGGACAGGGCCCGGAAGCCCTGCTCGGTAGAATAATCGCTGTAGGTGTCGGTGTATTTCAAAAAATGCTCCGCCGTCTCATAGCTCAAAAGAGCATCCAAAACGCTTTTGCCATTTTTCACAAAGGCCGGATCACTGTCGGGATCTTTGCCCATGGCGACCAAAGCGATCATCACCATGGCTGCGGAATTGCTGTTTTCCGCGCCCCAGCTGGAAAAGCCGCCGGTTTGATCGTTCTGGCTCGTGGAAAGCCAAGTCATTGCCTTATCCACCGCCGTCTTCACAGCCGGGCTGTCATAATAAGACGCCAATGCGGTAACGGCCATGGCGGTGATATCAGGGTCGCTGCTGCCGAAACCGAAACCGCCGTCGGCATAAGCCTGCCCCAAAAGCCCGTTGATCATATCATCCCGGCTCCATACCGCATCGTCAGCCGGTTCATAATTGCCGGAATCCAGAGCCATCAGGCCGTAAATATAGGTGTTAACATAGTCCATACTGGAAAGGTTGGTCAAAGCGCCCACCAGATCGATATAGGAGCCGCTGCCGTCAGAGAAATGGGCGGCATTATAGCCACGTGAGGATAAAGCAAGAATAATCTTTTCCAAGGTGGTGGCCGAAGCAGAGCTGGTCATATCTAAATTAGCAAGGTCCTGTCTGGCCTGGGTCAGCAAAGCGGCAACATTGACATTATCTTTGCCATAGATGGTCATATCCAAAAGCTTCCAGTAATCATAAGTAGAAGCATAGGAAGCGGAAACCGCTGCCAGAATATTCTCCAGACTGGTCTCCTTATCTCCAGCGGGAGCCGCCGCCGCCCGGGTCACCCGGATCTGATAAATCTTGGCCGGCGTCGCGTCCCCTGTGGGAGGCGATACCTCAAGATAAACCGTGCTCTCCCCTACCGGGAGCGAAAAGACGGTGGCGTCGGAAAAAGCAACAGGCGTCGTATCAAAGGACGTCCAACATTGGATGCTCGCCCCCGTCGTCGCGGCTTCAGCGCTCAGTTGCAGTTGGCTGGCACTATTTACCAGAGCGCAAGTATAAGAGGTGGTTGCATAAGAGAAAGCAGGAGAAAGGCCTGTCTTCAACCCCGCGCCGCTATTGGCCGGCGCTGTGATGGCAAGGCTCTTCAAATCGGCGGCATCATACTGCGTCGGCACCGCCGTGTTATCCACCACAATTTTGCAATAAGGCAGGGAAATGAGATTGAGCCCATTTTTCGCCGGGTCGCTGGAGATTTTTTTGGCGGAGATCTCATAGGTGCCCTCTTCCGTAAAGTTCAGGGTAACCTTGCCGTCGCTGTCGGTCTTATAGGCGGTATCCGTGCCGTTTACTGTGATGGTGGCATCGGCACAACCCACTTGGGATTCCTGCCAGGTGTTTGTGTCCAAGATACACTCTTTCAGCGTCAACGATACGTTCGTATCAGAGGCCACGGTTACCGCCTCTTTGTTGAAGAAGGCATAATTGGAGGCGGCCCAGTCTTTGACGAAATAGATTACCAGATTGTCGCCGTCTTGGATGGGCTGCGAGGCAAAACCGACGGTAGAACTAATATTGTTCAGTCGATACAGCCAGGCTTCTGAACTGCCACTGCTTGGCGATACGCCCAGAAGCTTGGTCAACATACCGTTGTTGAATGTCATATTGTTTGCCTTCGTGGCATCATAGTCATGGGCTTTAAGCGCCAGGATCAGGGCATGAAGGGCCGTGGGCTCTTCTGGGTCGGCTGTCAGGCCGTAGTCACTTAACTTAAAGCTGTCACTTAACTTAAAGGCTTCCAGGGGAACCGTAGTTTTAGCAAGCAGGGTGGAGCTGTCACCCTCAATGCGCACGGTCACCGAGCCGCTATCCCCCGGGGGTTCCAGTGCCAAAGCGCTGCTCAAAGGCGTAAAAACCGATGCCAATAAGCAAAAGACCAACAACACGGCAAACCACTTGTTATGTTTTTTGCATACGAATCTTTCCAAAATCAATACCTCCTCTTTTTTTCTCCTCTTGCTCCTTTTGTTTCCATTAAAATCTGTTCTGCGCAAGGGTGGAAAAATAAAAAACCCTCCTCCGGGCATCGGAAGAAGGCGTAAAAAGATAATATTCTCCTTGCCCGAGAACATCTCAAAAGAAATATCCGGCAGGTCTCCTGACTTATGCTTCATCCTTGAAAACACCTTCCCGGCCTTAGCCAGTGGCTTTTTGTTTTCTCGTCGGCAATTACAGTAGTGGAAGCTGTGAGGGGTTCGCACCCTCTTCCCTTTTCAAAGCATTGCTGCTTAACCGTATATCTTCTCTGATTCAATTGTGTCGTTATTATAGCATAATTTGCAGGGCTTGTACATAGCGTTCCTGCAATATTTCATACAATCTGAAAATTGTAAAAGACCCGGCAGGCAAGCCACCGTTTCGGCAGTATTTCCTTTTTCCGGTAATACAATGAAACTTATACGTACCAGCCGGCCAAATGCCGTGGCTATCCTGCACCATGAACACCCGTGAAACGTGTGGTAACACTATGCGTTTGACACTAAATGAAGTAAATATAAAACACCCCGGGGGCACAATGATGAAAACCATTGCGCCCCTGGGTGTTACGCATTCCTGCCCGATGCTTTCTTATTTCCAGCTGTCGTAATCGTTTACATTTTCCTGCGTGATCAAAGCGATGGGGCTGTAATAAGTCTTGCTGGACACATCTTGTCCCTGAAGAATCTTTAAAGCTAAGGTCAGTCTACTTTTCCCGGAAATATAGGGAGCCATAGCAACGGATGCATCCAATTCGCCGGCTTTCAGGGATTGCCGGGCTTCATCCAGAAAGTCGATGCCGGTAACAAATACCTGGTCCTTCTTATCCGCCGCTTTTAAGGCCTCCACAACGCCCAATGCCATGGTATCGTTAGCGCAACAGATGCCCCGGAGGTCAGGATTCGCTTGGATCAAAGTAGTGGCGATATCATAAGCGGTCTGACGGTCCCAGTCGCCGTTCTGGATGGATACCACATTCATGCCGGCTTCTTCAAAGCCTTCGACAGCACCATCGCGCCGACCTTCCCCTTGGTAAGCGCCGGCAAGACCCTCGATCACCGCCACCTTGGCAGTTTCTTCCCCGGCGGCTTTGATCTTTTCAGAAATGTATTTGGCGCCTATATAACCTTGTTCCACGAAATCATAAGTAATATTGGCGGCAACCTTGGCGCCGGCTTCGGCAGCGGCGGCGTCATCCAGCTTGGTGCCGCTGCAAATAATGGGGATGTTCTTTTCATTGGCTTCCACAACACCGCTAATCAAATTCATGCCGGTAATGGGGATAATGATAATGGCATCATAATCCTTACCCAACATAGTTTTGAAGACATCCAACTGGCCCTCCACATCGTCCTCGGTAGCGCCGGCCACCACATCCACATCGATACCCATGGTAGCGGCGGCATCTTTGTAACCTTCCTTCATGGAAACATAGAACGCATTAGAGAAAGTGGGTACCACGACCCCGATCTTGACGCCTTCCATTTTTTCCGGCAGGGGTTCCAGATCAGCCAAGATCTTTTTGTCCAGCTCGGAATAAATATCGTTCTCAATAATATCTTCTGCTTTCACATCATCGCCGGAGAGTGTGGTATCGCCACTACCTGAGGCATCCGTTGCCTTATCACCGCAGCCTACCAACATAAATAAGCATAGAACCATTAATAACCCTAAGAGTAGCAAACTTTTTTTCTTCATTTTCTTTTCTTCCTTTCAATTAATTAATTAAACATTATCATTCATGCAATAACAAGTTGCATAAATTCCATCAAATATTAGTAAAGCTTTGGATGAACTGAAGCACATCGCCGCCATTGCCATGAAAACGAGGCCCCGGTTGCAGACACTTCATGGCGGCGCAGGCATTGGCAAACTGCAAGGCTTCCCGCTTCCGGAACCCTTGCAGAAAATAACCGTAGATCATGGCGCCGGTAAAGCTGTCCCCCGCGCCGGTAGTGTCCACCGCAGAGACAGGATAAGCGGTATGGCCCAACATTTCTTTGCCGTCAAACCAAAGGGAACCTTGTTCTCCCATGGTACAGATGACGCCTTTGGCAGGCAGATAGCTCCGGTAAACACTTTCCACAGCATGCTTTTCTTCCTTTTCTCCTGTCAATTCTGCATAAGCCTCGCGGCCGGAGCAGACAATATCAGCCATATGTAAAAGCTGTTGCAAATCTTCCTGATTGGTAAATTCACCTTCCATAAAGGAAGGCACACATTCCAACTGGAAAACAATGGGGATTCGGCGTTTTTGGGCGGCAAAAGCCAGCTTGAGAGCAACGCCGCTGGGATAGCCATCAGTGAAGAAAACATCCGCTCCGTCCAAGACATTTTCCGGTACCGTTTCCGGTTTTAGGGTAGCAAAGCTGTCGCCGGCATTAACAAAAATAGAGCGTTTTCCTTGATCGGCTACAAAAACATAGGTAGACATGGTAATCCCGCCCGGCTTGACCTGCAAGTATTGAGCGGATACGCCATCGTCTAAAAGACCACGGCGAAACTCTACACCCATGCTATCGTCACCAATCCTAGCCACCAAAGCTGCCTCCGCTCCCAACTGAGCAACGGTCACCAAAACATTGGCTCCGCTGCCACCGGAGGTGCGCTTTTCATCATAGATCCTGGCAAAGCCATCCTCTTTCGGCAATGCGCCGCAGCGAATCACCACATCCATGGCGGTAGCGCCCTGTCCTACCACCCGTCCTTTTTTTTTCATTGGCATGATCCCTCCATTTATAAAAACCATTTCAACCAATCATTTCCGGGAACAATTCTGCGGATTCATTGTTATTACCATTTAAATAAGTATCAATCCCATATTGATACCCTTCAGGAAGAACGGTAAATCTTTTGACTGACCGGATGATATGGATATTATGGAAAATATGACCACTCATAGCCTAGCATATTTGATATCAATTGCCGTATGATGTCATGTTATGATTGTTCTTTTCATACCATAGCTTGGCTGCATCCAGCATGGCCTGAATATTTTCAGGCGGCGTGTTCCAAGCCACATTGCAGCCGGTAGAAAGCAGAAAACCTTTGGGATTATCGGCTGCCTGATCCAAGCAATGGCAAGACGCTTCACGCACCGCTTCCGGCGTGCCTAAAAGCAGCACTCCGGCTGGCGATACGTTTCCTTTCAAAGCACTGACATGCCCCACAACTTCTTTGGCTTCCGCCAGGCTCATCATATCGTCGATACTGAGGCGGCTGAAGCCGATCTCCGCCAAATCCGGCCAGATGGCCTTGGTATTACCGCAAATATGCATGGACGGTGAAGTGGCGAACCTCTCACGGTACCAAAGAGCAATCTCCTGCAAATAGGGACGGACATATTGCCGGAAATGCCACGGACTGATCAGGGAGGCCGACAAAAGACCATCCCCCATGCTACAGCCAAACCCCCGCCGGGCGCAAGCATCCATATAAAGCAAGATCGCGTCGGTAGAAAAACGCAGGATGCGATGAACTGCCGACGGTTTTTTGATCATAGCCAAAAGCAAGGGTTTAGTACCGATCACAGAAGATGCCACTGCCATAGGACCACCGATACCACCGCCTACTTGCACCTCATGGCCGACAGCATCGCGGATGCGCTCCATGGCCTCCAGAAAATGCGGCAGGCGCCCGTCCTTTTCAGGATCCGGCAGCTTTGCCTTGGGCAAATCGGCCCAGTCTTCCAAAGGCGGTTTTCGGACGGAAGGCGGTGAATCCGGCGCATAATCCAAAACACCGCCCATGGCCTCCGCCAGCCCTACCATGGGGCTGACCCCTACGGCGTCATAACCAAAATGGTGGTAACAGCGAATATGACAATCAGCCATTACTTTGGCGGAATGCAGATAATCCCGCAAATCCACTCCGGCAAAACAAGCGGCATATTCCGCAATCATGGGAGCACAGGGCAGGCGATCAACCCTACGGCCTTCTTTTAAGGCTTTTGTGCGCTCTAATGGAGTGATGTTATGCTCCCGATTCATCATGTGTTTCTGATTCGGCATCTGTTTCATCCTCTGATTCAGCATCTGATTTAGTATTTGACCCAGCATCTGATTCAATATCTGATTCTTTATCTTCCTGCTTCCGGTCCCGCCGCAAGTTGTAAAGCAACCCGGATATTATGGCACAAAGCATCCAATTGAAGCCGGGAAGTCAAACCGCCGGTCACCTCCGCCAGATAAGCGTTAACGGCGGGATGTGGGCTCTCTCCAATGGGCGTCCGGTCTGCTATTTTAAGACAGGCGTTTAGAATATTAGAATTCTGTAAACGCCATTCGTGCCGGATAGGGCAAAGCAAAAGTCCCTGTTCTCTGCTTATGCCAGGCTGAAAAATACCGTCTAAGGCTACCGGTTCTCCGGAAAAAAGAAAACCGTCGGCGGCCTGCCCCCTCTCCCAGCCGTATAACGGCACTTTTAAAGCCCGCCAAGCATCAATGGTGGCGGTTAGATCCAGAATATCTTTGGGAGCTGTGGCTACCAAAAGGCCGTGATATGCCGCCAAGGCCAGAATATCGGAACAGGCCTTCCCCTGACGATCGACACCGCCGATACCGGCAGTAGCGACAAACCCGATCTTCAGATGACCGGCCACATCCATAGTAACGGAACCGGTGCAATAACCGTTAAAGCCCCCGCTTAATTTAGCACTGTCCAAACGCTGCCAGCTCTGATCCTTAGGACAGTTAAGAAAATCTACCACTTCCGCCACTTGAATTTCCCCGCCGACCAGCCAGACGACCCCCACCTGGGGGAAACAACCGATCTTGGCAGTCAACTCTTCTTTTGACACCATGGGCAGTCCCTGTCCCAAAAAGGCGGAATCCAAAAGAACCCGTGGCATAAAACCTTTTTTCAGATTAATTCCCTGTTTGACCGTCCTAACATTCATCGGATATCGGGCTCCTTTTCCGGCTTCTTTGGTACCGGTTTTTATTTTAATCAGTTGCCGCTTTGATGTTCCTTGCGGTTGCGTAATTCCGTTACCACCAAAGCGATGATGATGACCAGACCACAGAGAAGTTTCTGATAATAAGACGGGATTGATAAAAGCACCAGGCCATTGTCAAGCATTCCTAAAACCAGGCAAGCCAGAACGGCTCCTATGATGCTTCCTTTGCCACCGCTTAAACTGGCGCCGCCCAAAACCACAGCGGCAATGGCATCGGTTTCCACCATCCAGCCCGACAAAGGATCGGCGGAATTGAGACGGGCAACGGTGATCATGCCGGCGATCACCGCCGTCAGAGCACAAAACATATAGATGGTGGTACGGTAGCGGCTTGTGGCAACACCGGCGCGGCGTAAGGCTTCTTCATTGCCACCCAGCGCCAGGGTATAATAACCCCATTTCGTTTTATTGAGCAAGACACAGGAAATCAAGATCAAAGCCAAGGCGATGAGAATAGGGACATTCACCGGGCCGACGCGCCCGGCACCGATGAGCTTGAAAGCATTGGGGAAACCAAATATGGGCGAGGATTTGGTAAAAATCAAGGCCAGCCCCCGGGCAATGGACATAAAACCAAGGGTAATGACCAAGGGATTTAAATGCAGGTATGAGATTAAGAGACCACTGCAAAGCCCTATGGCCAAACCGGCCAAAATTCCCAAAGCAATCGCAAAGGGCACTGAAAGACCCGCTTTCATGGCAAAAGCCATAATGATGCCGCTAAAGGCCAGAACCGATCCAATGGATAAATCAATGCCGCCGGAGCAAATCACAAAGACCATGCCCAAGGCCAGAATAATATCAACGCTGGTCTGATCGAATATGTTGTAAAAATTGCGCCAAGTCAAAAAATAAGGTGACGCAAAGGATAGGATGATACTCATAACCAAAAGAATCAACAGTAAAAGAATCTGTGAAAAATATTTGCCCCGGGTGATTTTTAGAAATTTTTGCCCCATACGTCCTTCTTCTCCTCTTTCAGGCTTGTATTCCCGCATTTGTATTAGCAATTGGTTTCTTACATTCTTGAATCAGCTGGCGACCTCATTGGCTCCCGTAATTAAAGAAACGACATCGCTGGGCGCTACTTGCTCGGTGGAAACGGTGGCCGCCACCCGCCCCTGACGCATCACGCAGATGCGCTGCGCCAACTCAAAGACTTGATATAGATTATGGCTAATCAAAAGGACGGCATAGCCCTGCCCGCCCAACTTTCGGATGAGCTCCAATACGGCGGCAGTTTCCTGGACGCCCATGGCGGCGGTGGGCTCGTCAAAAATAAGTAGCTTACCGCCGAATTTAATGGCTCTGGCCACGGCTACACCCTGACGCTGCCCGCCGGACAGATGGCCGGTTTCCGCACAGATTTCAGGAACCTTGATATCCAATTGCTGAAAAAGCTCCCGGGCTTCCTGCACCATCTGTTTTTTATCCACAAAGATTCTATGTTTCATGGGCTCCCGGCCCAAAAAGATATTGGTGGCAATATCACGGCAATTGACCAAAGAAAGATCCTGGTATACCGTAGAAATGCCCAAATCCAGCGCCTGCTTGGGATTAAGCCTGGGATAAACCTTGCCTTCGATCACGATTTCGCCGCTATCCGGGCTGATGACCCCGGAAAGCGTCTTGATCAAAGTGGTCTTGCCGGCGCCGTTATCTCCCACAATAGCCAGAATCTCACCGGGATAGACCTCTAAACTGGCGCCGCGCAATGCCTCCACATGGCCGAAGCTTTTTTTGATATCTATCACCTGCAAAAAAGGCGTGCTTTTTTGTTCAAATTTTAAACACTCGTTTTGTTCCAATATCAGATTTTCTTTCTGCTCTTTTTTTTGTTCCATTGCCTACCCTTCTTTCAATTGAGAAGTGCTTCAACCCTTAAAACTATCCTTAAAACCGAATGATATGTGAGACTTACGGCAAGTTCAGGATGCATTCCAGCTCCTGGACCATTGCCATAAGATCCATTTGGTTTTTCTGATTGATGGCGGACAAATAATCTTCGGGTATGGAAGCCGCGCCATGATAGGCTCCCGCCAATGCCCCGGCAATGGAAGCAATGGCACTGGTTTCGTTTCCAATATTGACGCCGCCGTAAATGGCGGGCATGGTCTCGCCGCCGCAGGCCAAAAACAGCCCGAAAGCGGCAGGCACCGTTTCCGCCACCGCCGCGCCGTTTCCGATGGCAAGCGCCAGCTCCTGCCGGCGGCTGTCGGCATCTCCCGCCTTCAATGCCAAATTAACGGCCATTTCCATTCTTTTGACCACAGAGGGTCCGGGATATTCCAGAGCGCTCTCTCTGCCTTTGGCTTCCCCTATTTCAGCGCCATATAAACCTACCTGCACGATATCATAAACCGTGGCATCGTTGCCCAAAGCGCAGCTTACCGCTGCGGCAACAGCACAAGCACCGGAAATGGAATAAACATCGTTATGAACCGTCTTGCTCACGGTAACGGCAGCTTCAACAGCCCGATCAATATCACCGGGATATAAAAGTCCCAAGGCAAAAGCTTTGGTTGCCGCTCCATTGGAGGATAAGGCAAAATAATTGCTGGCAAAAAGCTGCCGCCGGAAAGGATTCTGCCCGTCCCGAAGCTTCTCTACCGCTTTTCGCGTGGTCATGCCGGCAAAAGGTTCGAACCATTCCGGGTGAGCCGCCCAATCTAAAAGCGCCTGCTCCGCTAATTCCTGACTGACCTTACCCTTGGCATTGATCAAGTGCTGCAACAAGACATAGGGAATGCTGAACGCATCCGTCACTTGACCGGCTTCCCTGCCCTGAGCATAGGTATCGTCAGGCGGTTTTTGAAAATCGGTGACCTTGCCTCCGAAATAATCCATGATCTGATGTTCGGAACGCAATTCGGTAGCCGCGCCCATGGCATCTCCCACCGCCGCTCCTAAAAGACAGCCTAAGATTCTATCCCGCATGCCGGCTACCTCCTTCTTGACCTTCTTGGCGGCGCAAAGCAATCTGGTGTATACCCAAGGCCAGGCCAGAAATATCCAAATGATTTCTTTCCTCTAAAAGCGCCAGATAATGGCTGGGAAACGCTTCCGCGCCCCGGAGTGTTCCGGCAATGGCTCCCGCGATGGTCGCTACCGTATCGGTATCATAGCCAATATTGACTCCACCGAAAACAGAGCCCATAGCATCACCGCCATTGGCGGCAAAGAGGCCGAAAGCGGCTGGTACCGCTTCTGAAATATGAAGTCCGCTGCCGATACGGTCACCGATCTCCACCATCTTTTCCCAAGGGTTACCGCTACCGAAGGCGATCTCCACCGCCATTTCCATCCGGCGCACCACCGAAGGTCCGGCTACCTCCTTACCTACTTTAAGACCGATAACTTCCCCCCGAGCGGCGCCATACAAACCGGCCTGGATTACATTATAAACATCGGCATCCGGCATCATGGCCCGGCTCACCGCCGCGGCGACGGCACAGGCGCCGGAAATGGCAAGATGATTATCATGGGTTGGTAATGTCACCGTGACAGCGTCGGCAATAGCCTGATCCAGATTACCGGGATTCAGTAGCCCTATAGGAGCGATCTTCATGGCGGAACCATTGGTAGCCTGGCGGGTGACGATCTCCAGCCCGCCGTGATCCGCTATTTTTTCTCCTTGGAATTTACGGATGGCCAGCCGCGTAGTAGGCCCGGCAAAGCGTTCAAAAAACACCGCATGCTTGGACCAATCAATAATAGCCTTCATAACGATGGCCTCATTGATCAGCCCGCCATGGTCAATAATATGGCGGGCGACAAAATAAGCTGCGCTGAAATCATCCGTTACCTGTCCCGCTTCATTGCCGGTTCCGAAAGAATCGGCCGGGGGTTTTTCAAAATCACATATCGCGTGTCCGAAACATTGCAAAATCTTTTTCCTAGAACGGGCCTCGGTGGGAGCACCCATGGCGTCTCCCACCGCTCCGCCCAGTAAACCGCCTAAAATTTTTTGATACATTCGCTTAGCTCCTTTTATGGCAAATGTCATTAAAAAAGGGAGGGAACCAGTCCCTTTCCCCTTTTTTATTCTCTCATGTCGCGCTTTTTATAAGTTTCAATCAATGTGGTGATTCCGGTGTTTCAAGAAGCAATATCGGCTGTGGAAGCATTCGTTTCCACACTCATGTAGGGGGGTGTATCTGCCGCAAAGCACTTGATATCGAGGGATTCTACGCTATAGGACTGGCAAATCTGTAAAACCGCATCCACCACGGCATCGACTTTATATTCATTAATAATAAGCAAATTGGCACATGTTTATTGTACAAAATGCATCTATCAATATCCAATTGATTTTTTTGCGGTATTTTTTGCCTTCATAAAATTTATTAATATATGCTGCTAAAACTGTTTTAACGCTTCGCATACTACATTTGACATTCCGCTTTATATGCTCTATGATCTATGTTAGGCGTCGTTATAGGTGCCACATGTGTCATATGGAAAAGGAGTTTTGGGATCAATGTATTATGTAGGAATCGATATTGGTTCTACCGCCGCTAAAACAGTGGTGCTGGACAACAAGGATATTCTTTGCAGCTTTGTCATACCAACCGGTTGGAGCAGCAAGGAAACTGCAAGTTTGATCGCGGTAAGACTTTTTGATCAGGGTATTGATATCACCAGTACCGGGACAAGAGTTATCGCCACGGGTTATGGCAGGATCGCGGTGGATTATGCTCATAAAGTCATTACGGAAATCACCTGCCATGGCAGGGGCGGTTATGCGATGACCGGGGAAAACTGTACCATTATTGACGTGGGCGGGCAGGATACCAAAGTAATCACCGTGGAAAACGGTCAAGTCTCCGATTTTCTTATGAATGACAAATGCTCCGCCGGTACCGGCAAATTCCTGGAGATCATGGCCAACCGCCTGGGCGTGGATATGACGGAGCTTTTTGCTTTGGCGGAACAAGGCACTCCCATGGCCATCAGTTCCATGTGTACCGTCTTTGCGGAATCCGAAGTTATTAGCCATATCGGCGCCGGAGCAGCCAGGACTGATATTGCTGCCGGTGTGGTGGATTCCGTCACCTCCAAGGTCGCGCTTCTCGCCAACCGGCATGGCATCAAGGGGAAAGTCGTATTAACCGGCGGCTTGAGCACCGGCAATTATTTCGTATCGCAGCTGGCGCAAAAACTAGGACGGGAAGTAACCAATCCCCCCTTGGGCAAATATGCCGGCGCTTATGGCGCCGCCCTCATCGCCAGAGAAAAATATGCCGAGTAAGGGAAAAATACCATTGATAATGTAGGATTATAAAACAAATACCAGCAAACAATAAGGGCCGCATTCCAGGATTTTGGAATACGGCCTTTTTATGTTATTTTACGTTGTTCTAAATTATTTAAAAATTAAAAATCGGTTGGTGATATAATTTACAAAGGTCAAATTTTACAGAATACTCCTCTACTGTTAAAATTTTATAAATGTTATTTGTATAAAAAATTTATCATTACCGGATACAGTAATGTATACACGCCTGCTATATTGACATGCACTTCCTTGCTGTGCTAAGATAAACTTAATTGAATTTTATAAAAATTACATATGTTTTACTCCGAGTTTTGCTGCCTAAGGTTTTTACTATGGCAACAATTCCAGGGTTCATGAGGAAACAAATGAGCCTCCCGCTATTTTGGAAAGGAGTACATAGACAGCCATTATCAGGATTGGCTTGTCTTTTGTACCCTCCTGTCGATTACAACAGGAGTTTTTTTCTGTACTCCTGTGCTTATTGGCTTATCCTTTTGGCAAACTCGGCTTATATTTCCGAGTTTGCTTTTTTGATGCACAAAACAGGTTGACGCATTTAAATTAGGAGGGACAAAATGACTGAAATCAAAAACTATTACAAGAAAGAGCTCAACGTAAACGGCAGCACCCGGACAGTGCTGGTCAGCAAGGATGATCTGTTAGTTGATGTAATCCGCAAACAATTGGGCCTGACAGGGACAAAGGTCGGTTGCCGGCAGAATCAATGCGGTGTTTGCTCCGTGATTCTAGACGGTAAACTAGTAAAATCCTGTATGATCAAAATGTCAAGAGTGGCGGAAAATGCCAAGATCACCACCATTGAAGGCATCGGTACCCCTGACAATCTGCATCCTCTTCAAGCTGCCTGGGTCAAATACGGCGCCGCACAGTGCGGCTTCTGCACACCCGGCTTTATTGTAGCCGCCAAAGTGTTATTGGATGAAAATCCCAATCCCACCCGTAAGGAAGTCCGCGCCTGGTTCAGCAAAAATAAAAATGCCTGCCGTTGTACCGGTTATAAACCCATCGTCGATTCTGTTATGGCTGCCGCTAAGGTAATGCGGGGCGAAATGAGCGTAGAGGAACTGGGCTTTAAGATGCCCGTTGACGGGCGTATTTTTGGTACCGATTATCCGCGTCCTTCCGCTATCGCCAAAGTTACCGGCACCTTTGATTTTGGAGCCGATACCGGTCTCAAACTACCCGAGGGCACCTTGCGCATCGCATTGGTACAAGCAAAAGTTTCTCATGCCAATATCCTTTCCATTGATACGGAGGAAGCGAAAAAAATGCCCGGCGTGGCAGCCGTCCTAACCCATAAGGACGTACAGGGCACCAACCGTATCAATAACATGCTTTTCTATTCCTGGAGCAAAGGTTCCGGTTTTGACCGTCCCATTTTATGCGATGAAAAGATCTTCCAATACGGTGACGTGGTAGCCTTGGTTTGCGCAGACACCCAAGAGCATGCTGACGCCGCCGCCGAAAAAGTCGTTTTGGAATTGGAAGAATTGCCCGCCTACATGAATGCTCTGGAAGCTGCCGCTCCCGACGCCATGGAAATCCACCCCGGTAGTCCCAACGTCTTTTGTGAGCAACCCACCATCAAAGGGGAAGACCCGGTGCCTCTTTTAGAAAAAGCCGATGTGGTAATCAAAGCCGATTACTATACCCAACGCCAGCCTCACCTGGTACTGGAACCCGATGTGGGCTACGCTTACTATGATGAAAACGGACTTCTGACCATTCACAGCAAGAGCGTTCATATCTACCTTCACCGAGACATGATCTGCGAAGGCTTGGGTCTGGACAAAGAACAGATCCGTCTTATCCAGAACAACACCGGCGGTACTTTTGGCTATAAGCTTTCTCCCACCATAGAAGGCTATTTGGGAGTCGCCTGTATGGCCACGGGAAAACCGGTTTATCTGGAATTCAACATGCAGCAGCAATTGACGTATACCGGCAAACGTTCTCCTTTCTTTATGCATCTGGAAATGGGAGCCAATAAATCGGACGGCAAAATCGTGGGCTTAAACGCCAATTTCCTTATTGATCACGGTGCTTACAGTGAACTGGGCGATTTGCTTCTCACCCGGGGCAATCAGTTTATGGGCGCCGGCTACCATATCGAGAACTTGCGCAATCTGGGTCGGATTACCATCACGAACCACGCTTACGGCGCAGCCATGCGAGGCTACGGCTCGCCGCAATCCCTCTTCGCCACCGAAAGCATCATTGACGAATTGGCAAAAGCTTTAGGGGAAGACCCCTTCGAATTCCGTTACAAAAATCTTTATAAACCGGAATCCACCACCCCTTATGGCAACAAGCATGATGAGCTGGTTTACGGCACCTTGATGGATATGCTTCGTCCCACCTATGAAGCAGCTAAAAAACGAGCAGCGGAAGGCTCCACCGATACCTTAAAACGCGGCGTCGGTATTGCTTTAGCCTGCTACTGCGTAGGGGACGAGACCTGCGACGCTTCGGACGCCGCTATGGCTCTTTTGCCGGACGGCAAATTCGCTATGTATAATACTTGGGAGGATCACGGTCAAGGAGCCGATATCGGTTGTATTACACTGACTCAAGAATCTCTTCACAAATGTGGCATTGACGTATCCCCCGATCAAATTGTACTGGTTTCTAACGATACCTCAAAATGCCCCTGCAGCGGTGCTGCCGCAGGCAGCCGGAGTCAGGTCATCACTGGCAATGCCATATTCGATGCCTGTGAAAAGCTGACCAATGCCATGAAAAAATCCAACGGCAGCTTCCGTACTTACGATGAGATGGTAGCGGAAGGAATTGAAACTTACTATTTAGGAAGCTTTTCCACCGGCGATTTCTGTACAGCTCTGGATCATAAGAGCGGCTTAACGCCTTATTCCCACATCGCTTTCATGTACGGTGTGTTCATTGCCGAGGTTGTAGTCGATATCACCACCGGCAAAACCAAGTTAGTAAAAATGACCGTTGCCGTGGATTCCGGAAAAATCGGCAATAAAGCAGCCGTGGACGGACAATACTATGGCGGGATAGAACTTGGGGTCGGTATGGCCTTAAGCGAAGACTTCGAAGATCTGAAACGGCACAATACTTTAGCCAGAAGCGGTTTCCCCTATATTGAGGATCTGCCCGACGAGATCGATATCTTATATCTGGAAACCCCCAGAAAACACAGTGCCTTCGGTTCCTCAGGCTGCGGTGAAGTGGTGACTTCAAGCCCTCACGCCGCCATCATCAACGCTATCGACAATGCCTGCGGCGCCCGCATCCGCAATCTGCCGGCTTATCCCGAAAAGGTGCTGGCGGCCTTGCAAACAAAAAAAGCATAATAGCCAACCGTATCAACCCATATCAACCATATTAATTCAGAGGCGGGGGATTCTTTCATGCATCTCCCGCTTCTTTATATGGATATTTATTTAAGCGAGAGAAACCAATGGATTCCAAAGCCATGCTGGAAAAGCTACATTTATGCCCTAGCGGAAGCTTCGCTCAAACCTACCACCATCATTTTTATCAATAAGGGCGTATTTTTCACCTGCCAAGGCTCTGAGGTGGAAGATATCCTGACCAGTACGGTAGCAGAAGGCATCGAAATCATCTCCTGCGGCGCATGTCTTACCTGACAGAACAGCTCAGCGTGGGTACCCATCAGCAATATGTACAACATTGTCACCAAGATGAATGCCGCCGCTAAGACGATCCCGTATTTAAGGTGAAATTTTTTATGTAAGAGAAACAAAAAATATTAAAAAAAGCCGTCTGTGAAATATATCCCAAATATTAGCAAGTATGATATACTAAAGCTGGCTAGGGATGTGTGATATCGGATGGCTTTTTCTATCTGTCTCCTGCATCAAAATCGTCTTACCAAAAAAATTAGAAACGTGCTGCGCTTCTATAGGTAAGAAGTATTTATCCTTATCCAATCCTCTTTCAAACACATCAAAAAGGAAAAACAAACGGGCTACCGACAAAAGGGGTTATCGTATGATTTACCGTTTTATACAATTTTACAAGCCGTACAAGAAACTGTTTTTTGCCGACATGACCTGCGCTCTCTTCGTGGCGCTGGCTGATCTGTTTTATCCCATGATTGCCAAAGATATCATCAATGACTATGTACCCAATGCCAATATGCGGCTTTTTTTAATCTGGTCCTTTGCTCTTTTGGCTATTTACCTGATCAAAGCCGGACTGAATTATTTTATTCAATATTACGGTCATGTCATGGGCGTCAGAATACAGGGCGATATGCGGGAGGCCATGTTCCGTCATTTGCAGAAGCTGCCCTTTTCCTATTTTGACGAAAACAAAGCCGGGAGCATCATGTCCCGACTCATCAATGATTCCATGGATATCTCCGAACTGGCGCACCACGGGCCGGAGAATCTTTTTCTTTCCCTCATTGTTCTGATGGGTTCCTTTATCATCCTCTGCACCATCAATGTACCGCTGACCCTTATCATTTTCCTGGCCCTCCCCTTCGTGGTGGCTGTAGCGGTCCTGATGCGCAAGCGTATGAGTAACGCTTTTACCAAAATGCGGGTGGAGATGGCCGAGGTCAACGCCGACCTAGAGAATGCCATTGCCGGGATCCGCATCACACGGGCCTATACCAACAGCGATTATGAGAACCGAAAATTTGCCAAATTCAATCAAAGCTATAAACTGGCTCGGAACGAAGGCTATCGGGCCATGGGACAGTTTTTCTCCAGTATGATCTTGTCCACCGATGTGCTATATTTGGTGGTTTTAGTAGGCGGTGGCGTCTTCTTTTTCCAAGGGAAAATCAATGCGGGTGAATTCACCATGTATCTCCTTTATATCAACTCTTTTTTGACGCCGGTGCGCCGCCTCATTGATTTCTTCGAGCAATATCAAAACGGTATGACGGGCTTCAAGCGCATGGAACAGATCATGCAGGAAGCGCCGGAATATGAAAAGCCCAACGCGATCCATCTGCAACATATGGAAGGATTTATTGATTTTGAGGATGTATCGTTCAGCTATCAGGAGAAGGATGAGAAAAACGGCGATATCACCATCAATCACGTAATTGATCATCTGACGCTGCATTTGGATAAAGGGAAAACCGTCGCCCTGGTGGGTCCGTCCGGCAGCGGTAAAACCACATTGTGCCACCTGCTTTTGCGCTTTTATGACGTTTCGGCAGGCCGTATTTTAATTGACGGTTATAACATCAACGACCTTTCCCGGCACAGCTTGCGGAATCACATCGGCATGGTGGCGCAGGATGTCTTTCTCTTTACCGGCACCATCCGGGAGAATATCGCCTACGGTAATTTGGACGCCAAAGAAGAAGAAATCATCCAGGCGGCAAAGGACGCCAATATCCACGACTATATCATGACACTGCCGGAAGGCTATGACACCTATATCGGGGAACGGGGCATCAAGCTCTCCGGCGGACAGAAGCAGCGTATCTCCATCGCCCGCATCTTTTTAAAGAATCCGTCCATCCTGATTTTAGACGAAGCAACCTCCGCTTTGGACAACGCCACGGAAATGATGATCCAAAACTCCTTGTCACGCCTGGCGCAAGGCCGTACTGCCATTATTGTGGCGCACCGCTTGTCCACCATTAAGAATGCGGATGAGATTTTAGTCTTAACCAACCAAGGCATCCTGGAACGGGGCAGTCATGAAGAACTGTTGCAGAAGAACGGCCTGTACGCTCAGTATTACCAATATCAGTTTTCCGTTTAAGATAAGCAAAATCCCGCTAATTCATTCCTAAATTTATTTCTAATTCATCCGCTAATTCATTCTGAGCTTCATATCGCCCTTACGGATGATGCCCCATTTGCGCATCCGAACGGCAAAGAAAAGGGTAAGCACGACCGGCAAAATAAAGTGCAGAACAAGAATATAAAGCAATACCTGCCAGCTGGGCATATAGGCCGACATGGTAGCGTAGGTGGTAAATTGCCCCACCAGGCCGGAGGAACCCATACCGGCGCCTTGGGCATTGTTCTGCATATTAAATATGGTGGTAGAAAGGGGGCCTAAAATAGCGCTGGTCAGAATGGTGGGCAAGAGAATCGCCGGCCGGCGCATGATATTAGGCAATTGCAGCTTGGCGGAGCCAAGGCCCTGACCCAGCAAACCATCCCAGCCGTTTTCCGGGAAACTGGCCACCGCAAAACCGATCATCTGCACACAGCAGCCTAAGGTGGCCGCTCCGGCAGCCAGGCCGGAAAGGTCCAAGGTAATGGCCAAGGCCGCTGAAGACAAAGGGGAAACCAGCACGGCGCCCAGCACAACCGCGATAATGATGCCCATGGGAATGGGCCGCAGCGTGGTAGCCACATTAATGAAGTTTCCGATGGCCAGCATGATATTCTGAACCTCAGGCCCGATGAAATAGCCTACCAAAGAACCGGAGATAATGGTCACAAAGGGCACCAGGACGATATCCAAATGGGTGCGGCCCACTACCAGACCGCCGATCTCGGCGCCTGCCACCGCCGCAAAATAAGCGCCCAGGGGGCCGCCCAAAGAATAGCCGTAAGCACCGGCCGCCAAGGTGGAAAAGATAACCAAGGGCTTATGCCGCAGGGAATAGGCAATCCCAGCGCCGATGGCGGCGCCTACCACGGGAGACTTAGCGCCGATGAGAACGGCAAAATCCGCCAACAGAGCAAAACCCGGCAGTGGAATCTTGGCTGCCTGACTGATCAAAACACTGACGATCACCGAGGCAAAAAGGCCAAGAGCCATACCGGACATGGCTTTCACCAGATAGCGGTCAAAAATTCTTCTGCCCCAGCCTACTTCCGCGGATTTATCTTTTTTTGTGGCGGCGCTCGCATTTGCCTTCTTTCTATATTTCTTATTTATCTCATTGGTTTTGGCTTTCTTGCTCATAAAACACGTCCTTTATTCAAATTGTACAACGCGGAGTTCCCCGGAATCTTTGGGGGAACTTTTTTCATTGCCTGAGACTTAGCCCATGGGCAGTCTTACTTTCCTACTCCGGCATATTAAAAAGGCTTGTCCGGGTACAACCTTACAGAAAACAATATGAATAAGAAACTTTTAAAATAAGATGCCGGCTTTTTGCAGCTCGTTTTCTATTTCATCCAGCTTGCTTTCGGAATCTGCTTCCACCGTATGCATGTGCACCCCGTCGGTAACGGTGGATAACGGCGCCGATCCTTTTTGGGCGAGCCGCGCCACCAGATCCTTCACACCCGCCGCCGTGGTAAGCATCAGTTGGGCCGTAATCTCTCCATAGACCGGATGCTCGATGATGACATCCCGCACTTTGCCGCCGCTCTCAATCACGATCATCAATTCCTTTTCCACCTCCGCCAGGGTGGTATGACGGCACGTAAACACTCGCACCGGACGTGAACAGACTATAAGTGGCAGGTGAAGGTAACCGGAAAGGGTGGCAATGATATTCACCCCGGAAGCCCGTAATAAAGCAATGTCCTGCACTACCACCTGCCGGCTTACATTTAAGTTGGCTGCCAACTCCGCTCCTGTGACCGGCTGCTCTGCCGCCATGATCTTTTTTAAAAGAAGCGCTCTTCTCTCCTGACCGTCTATGAGACTCCCTCCTCCTTTTCCAAATCAAGTTCATTATACTCCAGAAATTTCGGCGAGTAAATAGATGTCTTTACATCTGTAAATAAAATATCAAGGATTTTATTTGATTGAACCCATAATATGCAAATCAGAAAACCCAAAGGATCTCACCGCTCCCAAACCAACTTTTTTGACGCGATCCGAACCAATTTATTATGCTTTATTATGTATAAATTAATAAATGATTTCACATATCTTTCACCTATTTGCCAAACAGGCATCAAAAGAAAATTTTACCATTATTTACAGATAAAACAAATTGAAACGGAGGCTTGTTCATGATAGAACAACAATGCAAATGGAAAAAAATAGCTCTAGGCTTGTTCGCCGTTACACAGTTATTGGTCTTTACCGCTTGCGGCAGTCAAGACACCACTACTACGGGAGAAGAATTTACCATCTATGGTGAAGTCACAAAAATCAGCGGCAGTGACATCACACTGGCATTAGGCGCCTTAAATGATATGACACAACCGCAAGCGCCGGCTTCCTCGGAGAATAACGCTGAAGGCTCCATTAAGAATACCAGTTATATGGCTGTTTCCACAGAAGACACCACACTTGAAGATACAACCAATTCCAATGGCAATCCTCCGGATGGCGGCACAAAACCCAGCGGCGATCCTCCGGACGGTGGTACCAAACCCAGCGGAGTTCCTCCTGATAGCACAGCCCCTTCTGCTGCTAAGGATAGCAGCAAAACGACAGATAGCACAACCTCTGCCGAAACGAAGGACAGCATCAAAACCACAGACGGCAATGCAACCGATGACAAAACAAGCGGTAATAGCGATTTTGGCACCGATACTCCCGGCACTTCGCCGGACGGCACGCATCCTCCTGATATGTCTCAAGGCGGTTTCTCCATGTTGACGCTGACCGGGGAAGAAAAAACCATCACTGTAACAGACGAAAACATTATCACCGCTTCTAAAGACAAGACAGACAGCACAGAAACGGGTCTCGATTCCATTCAAGTGGGCGATACCCTGATGGTCAAGTACAAGCAGAACAAAGACGGCAGCGAAACCTTGCTCTCCATTGAAAAAATGGGCGGCGGCGGTCCTAAAGAAGATACGGCCAATGCTACGGTTGAAAGCACGGGCAGTTATTCCCAAAGGGGTGATAGCGTTAGGAAATCCGACGAAACCATTATGGTAACTGAAGACAATCCATCCGCCGTTAGGGTCACGGATAACGCCCCTCTTACCCTTACAAACTGCGGCATCATCACATCCGGCAACAGTACCAACAGTTGGCTGAAGGGTAAAACCGTCACCTTAACCGGCAGCGGTAAACTAACTGCCACACAATAGCGGAATAGCCTCTTCTCTCTTTCAATACAACCTTACCATAACAAACCTGCCGGTCTATAAAGACCGGCAGGTTTGTTATTTTTATGCAATTTTCTTAAAAAGTCAACTAATCCTCCTTTGGGGAAAGCCGCAAAAAGCCATGTGCTTCAATAAAATTGACAGGTGCCGCCCGGACAGGTCATAAACAGACTATGAATTTTCGAAATCAAAAACGCTTTTTATCATTGGATTTATCATTGCGAACATCGAAAAGATAACAGCTCGATTCACTTAAAGCCTACTGCCTGATCAAAGTTTGAAAAACCCTCCCAAGGCGCCGCCCAAACCTTCTGTTACCTCGCTGATGGGATTGTTAATGCCCCGGTTCTCACCGGTCTTATCCCGTCTTGCCTGATTGATGCGGTCGGCCATACGGGAGAAGGGCAGCGATTGCATCCAGACATGGCCGGGGCCTGTAAGGGTCGCGATAAAAATCCCTTCCCCACCGAAGAGGCCGCTCTTGATATCGGAAGCAAAAGCCACATCATAATTGATCGTGGCGCTCATAGCCACCAGGCAGCCGGTATCCAGCCGCAGCGTTTCTCCCACCGCCAGCTCTTTTTTGATGATGGTACCGCCGGCATGAACAAAGACCAGACCGTCACCCTCCAGCTTTTGCATGATGAACCCTTCCCCGCCGAAAAGCCCGGCGCCTATTTTTTTGTTGATATGGATATTCATGGAAACACCCTTGGCGGCACAAAGGAAAGCATCCTTCTGGCAAATGAGGGTGCCGTCAAATTCTTTCAGCTCCACCGGAATGATCTTGCCGGGGTAAGGCGCGGCAAAGGCAACCCTGGCCTTGCCCTGCTCTACATTCTGAAAGACGGTCATAAAAAGGCTTTCGCCCACCAAAGCGCGCTTACCGGCGCCTACCAGTTTGCCCATAAGGCCTCTGCCCTCGTCTCTGCCGCTGCCGTCGCCGAAAATCGTCTCCATTTTGATGGAAGATTCCATATAGGTCATGGCTCCGGCTTCTGCCAGCACGCTCTCCCCTGGGTCCAGCTCAATTTCCACCAACTGCATATCGTCCCCGAAAAGCTGGTAATCGATTTCATCCGCTGGCTTAACCGGCACAGGGACTGCCGAACTCCCGCCGCTTTTCATAGGAGAACCGCAATTTCCGCAAAATTTTGTGCCGTCGGGCTGGCTGCTGCCGCAATTGGTACAGAACATAAAAATACCCCCTATAAAATATTTTTAAAATTACCGGACTTAGCCACTTATCTTCCAAATCATCACTTTACTGAGCCGCTGCTATCGGATGATCGGTCAGCTTGATCAATAAACCATCAATTTTAATATTATTCGCGGCACTGCCATTTATTCCTTTTTTCAGCACATAATAAAAACAGCATAGAACCTGATAAAACATTAAATACGCAAGATTTTATAAATAAGACGATACCTATTGTTTTCCATTCGGGGCAAACAAATATTCTTTACATTGCCGGGGAAATTTGATATGATTTTAATAGTGAGTGATTACTCACTATCGTGTTGTAGAAAATAAAACAGCCGGAGAATTGATCATGAATATTAACTATTCCATTGTCTTGGAAAATGTCAATAAATATTTTGGCAATAAACATATTTTAAAAGATATCAATTTGATGATCACACCCGGCAGCATCTATGGCTTGCTGGGGCCTTCCGGCTGCGGCAAAACCACCACCGTCAAGGTGATGGCCGGAATTCACGAGCCCACTTCCGGCATGGCGTATATCCTGGGAGAAGAGATGCCAAAGCTCTCCCTCATAAATCAGATTGGCTATATGGCCCAATCTGATGCTTTATATACCGGCCTGACGGCGGCGGAAAATCTCCGTTTTTTCGGCAGTCTGTACGGTATACCGAAAAAAGTTCTCCACCAACGTGCCGAAGAAGTCATGGAATTGGTGAACTTAAAAGAGGACCTAAATAAAAAAGTAGGCGCTTATTCCGGCGGCATGAAACGCAGGCTGTCTTTGGCTATTGCCATCCTGCACCGGCCACCGGTATTGATTTTGGATGAACCGACGGTGGGCATCGACCCGCTTTTACGGCAAAGCATCTGGCAGGAGCTGAACGCGCTGGCGGCACAAGGCGTCACCCTTTTGGTAACCACCCATGTCATGGATGAAGCCGCCAAATGTCATGATTTGGCTATGATGCGGGGCGGTAGGATCATTGCGCAAGGCAGTCCCGGCCAATTACAAGCCGACATCGGCGTCAACAGCCTGGAAGAGGCTTTTATTTATTACGGAGGTGAACACAGTGAGGATTAGAGCGCTGGCTCTCCGCATCTTAAATCAGCTGCGCCGGGACAAACGCACCATGGCATTGATGATCATGGCGCCCATGCTTATGCTGACTCTGGTCTATTTTATCTTAGAAGCCTCCTCCGCACCCCTGACGGTAGCTGTCATCAATGCGCCGGAATCTTATGTCGCCAGGCTGGAAGATCAGAATTTCCGGGTCTTTCGTTTCAGTGAGAGTGAAGCAAGGGACGCTTTGGAGAAAGGTCAGGCGGTGGCTTCCGTAGATATCAAAAGCGGCAAAGCTTATATTGAGATCGACGGCACCGATCAGACCAAGGCGTCCAAGACTCTGTCGGCACTGGAAGCAGCCAAGATAAACACTGCCAATACAAGGCCGGATCTAACATCGGATATCACCTATCTTTATGGCAGCTCCGATTTCACTCTCTTTGACAGCTTCGGCTCCGTGCTCATCGGCTTCATCATTTTCTTTTTTGTCTTTTTGGTGGCGGGTATCTCCTTTTTGCAGGAAAGAACCACAGGCACCTTGGAGCGGCTCCTTTCCACCCCCATCAGGCGTTTTGAAGTCATCGCCGGTTATGTATTGGGCTTTGCCGTCTTTACAGTGGTGCAGGCCATGCTCATTTCCTGGTTCTCTATTTATGTTTTGAACATTATGATGGTTGGCTCCCTGGCCTTAGTGATGCTTATTTCTCTTTTATCGGCCATTACGGCTCTGGCCTTGGGCATGCTGATGTCCACCGCAGCCAATAATGAATTTCAAATGATTCAATTCATTCCTGTCATCATCGTGCCGCAGATCTTTTTTTCCGGTCTTTTTGATCTCAACTCCTGGATGCAAGTGGTGGGCTGGCTTATGCCCTTATATTATACCGCCGACGCTTTGGAAAAAGTGATGCTGAAAGGCAACGGCTTCCTTGCCATCGCGCCGGATCTTGCCGTCATTGCCGGCTTTGCCCTTGTCTTTATGACTATTAACAGCTTTTTACTGAAAAAATATCGCCGCATCTGATACCTTTAGAAAATCCGTAAAACAGAAAGGAAATTACAATGGAGCCGCTTACAATGCTAGACACCATTTTTGAAAAAGAAACCGTCCATATGACGGAAAAGCAAGTCAAGATCATCAAGGCCGCTATCGAATTGTTTGATCAAAACGGCTATGCCGCTACCAGCACCAAGGAGATCGCCGACAAAGCCGGCGTTGCCGAGGGTACCATCTTCCGTCATTATCATACAAAAAAAGAGCTGATGCTCAGCATTTCCGCCATGACCATTCGCAATGTATTGATTCCTTTCTTGAAGGAAGGTCTTATTCATGTTCTGACCCAGCCTTACAACAGTCTGGCGGATTTTCTGAATAGCTTTATGGAAGATCGGCTGCAAGTCTCCCGGGAAGCAATCCCCATCGTACGGTTTTTATTGCAGGAGCTCCCCTTTCAACCGGAAATCAGGGCCCTGATTATGGAAAATATCGCACTCATGCCTATGGAGGAATGTATCGGACAATTAAAAGAGAAAGGTCTCATACAAGATATTCCGATCCCTAAAATACGAAATATCATGCTCATCTGCCTGAGCGGCTTTTTCATTGACCGCTACATGCTCTTACCGGAACTCTTTGAAGAAGATCCGGCAAAGGATTTCAAATATCTCACGGAATTTATGATCCGGGGACTCAGCGCCACCCCCCAAGAGCAAACACAGGAGGTCCTAGCCTTATGAGAAATACGAAAAAGCTGATTGCTGCATTATTGGTACTCGCTTGCATGACAGTATTTGCCGGCTGTGCAGCATCAGACGAATTGAACCTGACCGCCGTCGTGGAAGCCGATATTGTTTCTCATTACAGTGAAGTATCGGCCAAAATCATGCAATCCCCTATCGAGCTCGGCCAAGAAGTCAAGGCTGGCGATATTATCGCCGTCTTGGATGATGCGAGTCAGCGCTATGCGCTGGAACAAATGGAGCAAACCCTCATCAAAAAGCAGGCTTCCCTGACAGAGCTTAAGAAAGGCGCCGACACCGCAGCACTCAAGCAGGCCAAAAATAATATTACCATTGCGCAACAAAACCTTGATACCGCTAAAGCAGCATATGATACCGCTTTGACCGATTACCAAAGATACGCTGCTCTTTACGAAGAAGCAGCCGTTGCCCAATCGGTCTTAGACGCCGCCAAAACCAAACGGGACAGCGCCAAAAGCGCCTTTGACATCAGTAACGCCCAACTGGACAATGCCAAGCAACAGTTCAGTATTTTGCAGGAAGGCGCCAGTAAAGAAGCCCTTACCGCCGCCGAAGCCGATGTCGCCCAGACAGAAAGCCAGATTCGGCAAATGCGGGAGCAATTAGCCAAATATACCATCTATGCCGCTTGTGACGGAACGGTCATCAGCAAGAATTACGCCGCCGGAGATATTATAGTTGCCGGTTACAATATCGCGGATCTCTCTTCCTCTGCAACAAGATATGTGGTAGCATACCTGCCTACGGAAGACCTGCCCGGTTTGGAATACGGACAGGAAGTGTCGATCCGCCAAGGAACACGACAATATACTGGCATCATCCGTTATATCGATGTCAAATCCGAGTATACGCCCAAGGATATGCAGTCCTCCGCCAATAAAAATAAAGAAAGCGTCAAAATCAAAGCGCAGATCACGCCAGATGTTCCTTTCAAACCGGGTCAAAAAGTGGAAATGATACTACCCAAATAAGTTTTGCTCTCCTTTTACGGATCATCTTTAATTTCCTTACTGCTGTACGTCTCATAACAATACGAAAGACACAGAACTGTTTTATAAAGGTTTTATTATTACCAACAAATTGATACTTCAAATTTGAAAAAATTATATATAAAAGGCAAAGCTAACGCCACGAATTGCCGGTAGCTTTGCCTGCTATTTTTACTTATGGGTATATTGCAAGGAGAAACCATATCATAAGTCTCTTTGTTTCAAAATAGGATAAATGATATGTTAATCTTATCACCCTTGTCATTGTACAAAAGCTTATCCAAAACGGATTAAACCGTTTCCGCCATAGAGCAGTCGAATTCCTCACGAAGCTGGGCGCTCTGGAAGATCACATGCAGCGGCCGCAGGTAAGTCATGGCCTGAATGGCATAAATACCGTCTATGCCATGTTCTGCCATCAGGTAGTTTTTCACGCCCTGGTCAAAAACTCCCAGATCAACTTCCCGCCGGCTGATGCCCCGTAATAAAGCCACAGCACTGGGATATGTTTTTTTGTATCTTCCCTTAATATTGTCAATTTCAGCACCATTGGTATAGCCTTCAATCATGCCCAGGGTCAGATTTCTTTCTTCGATCTCAGAATAGCTGCCGATCCGTAAAAGAGGATCGCCGCTGACCACTTCCGTCACCGCATTGCGTAGCAAGCGAGAGAATGCATAGCGCTTGGCTCGCTCCTCCGTATCCTGTACTTGAAAAGCGGCATCCAGTTCACAGTTTTCCATCATGGCCTGAATCTCGCTCCACTCCCGTAGTATTACATGAAGTTCCCAACCGGCGGCAGCAGCGATTTGGGCAACCCGTTCATAATCGGAACCCGCCAAAGTACCGTCGGTCTTATAATATTGATAAGGCGGGAAAGGGTCCGCCCCCATTTGAACGATTTTTTTCTCTTTCATGCCAACACCTTCTTCCTTTTGATTCTTTAACATCATTTTTCTAACCGAATCGTAAATAATCCTGGTTAAAGTGTTCCATCTACCGGCCAATACACTCCGCAATCAGGCCTACCGCTTAAGTCTTTTTCGTCCTTACCTTCCACTTCCATGATGCGCCTGGCTTAACAGCTTCCTGCAATAAGACCTACCGGCAATAACCGGTAGGTCTTATTGTGTATGGCAAAGAGGTCTGAAATGAGGTAAAACTATTTCCCAAGCTTAGCGGCTAATTCTTTCAAAACAGGATCGATGAATACGCCGTCTTCCAGGATCTTCTTGCCGTCTAAATAAACGGTACAGGCCAGGCAGATCCCGTCGATATGGCTGGTGGCAATGCGGGGCGCTCCCCCGGAATAACAAGAGCCCTGATGCCCAAAACCCCATTGGGTGCTACCCCAAACACGTTCGTCTTCCGTGGTACAGCCTTCCAATTTGGCGTTGGGATTTACCCCATAGCAAACATGAGCGGCAATATACATATTGGGATCGTTTAGTTTGGCAAAATAGTTGCGCAGGATATCGGCCTGTTTGCCGCCTTTGATCTCTTGAATTCTACCTTTTTCCACAATATAGGAGACCGGTTCGGTCAAGCGGCCGAGATCCGCTTCGCCGCCGCCGCTGATGGTACCGTCAAAAGCAATCACACCTTGGATGGTATCTTCTTCCGGTGCCCAGCCAATCTGCCCCAGCAGAAAATGAGCGCCCGGTTCATCATACATCAGCTCATTGGTCACAGGACGGCTGGGACGCATCATAAAGCTGACATCGGTACCCGCCGCATTGGTAATACGTATCTCCTTTGCCTGCTTTGTCATTTCAACTAAAGTATCCTGGAAAGCCTTTTGGGCTGCAATGTCGATCTCGCCGATGCAGCGGACAATCCTCTCGATGCCCAAGCCTCCCAGCATGATTTGGCGGGTTCTGCCGTTATTGACAGCCGCATCCCAGATGGGAGAATATAGCAGCCACTGGTCGTTCATTTCGATCCAGACATCTGTCTGATCCGCGCAAGCGATGAGCGGATCGGGCAGGTAAGGCATGGTTAATTTGCCATAGCCCACCGGGGTACTGTGCCAGGCCACCATGACCTTGGCGCCCAAGGCTTCCGCCATTTTGGCCAGCTCTTCCACCACACGGAAATCCGCTACGGAATCTACGGTAATCAGAACGCTTTCGCCTTTTTTTACTTTAACCTGATCATGCATGAGCTTATAAGCTGTTTTTGCTAATTCTAAATCCATGTAACTGGGCATTTCCCTCTCCTCGCTTAGTAATATATTTTGTGATGCTTATGAAAAATCCGGCATTATTCTTCGATGCATTCCCCTACCATCAAGGCGGAATTCTTGCCTAATGCCTTCATTAAAACCAGATAAACCACAAAGCCTACCACAAGAGAGTTGATAGAAGCGATACCCCAGCTAGCGGTATAGCCTACCACACAAGCGGCAAACCAGCTGATAAAGGCGATGATACCCCAGTTGCAGTACTTGGTTCCGGGGCCGAATTCATAATGGCCTTTCTTTAAAACATAGTAGTCGGCAATAATGATACCGGCCATGGGCGGCAAACCGATCCCTAAGATGCTCAGCCAGGTAATAAAATAATCAGCCAGACCGGCGGTACCGATCAAAGTGGCAATAATCCCCACAATCAGGGTGATCTTCTTTTTCTTCACAGGGATCATATTGGCGATCCCAAGGCTTGAGGTATAGAGGTTATTATCATTGGTAGTCCATTGTGCCATAATCAAAATAATCAAGGCCGGCATTCCTAAACCTAAGGAAAGCAACGCCACAGGCAGATCTCCGATACCGGTAGCCATGGTGCAGAGAAAACCCGCTATGACAATAAAAAGATTCGCTATCATATAACCGACAATACTGGAGAACCAGGCTGCTTTGGTATCTTTGGCATAGCGCGTGATATCCGCCTGCGCCGCAGCCCCCCCCGGCAAAAGAACCGACGACAATAACAATAGCCGCGCCTATGGTCATAGGGGCTGTGGGGGTCATCAACAACATCTCACCCCAGCCGCCTGCATGGTTTATAGCAACTACAATACCGATAACAGCAATGATGGCAATGAGAGGAACCGCAACAAAGCTTAAAATATTCAAACCCTTATAACCATAATAAGCAGTAATCATCATCAGAATGCCGCCCCAGAAAGCCGCCACATATTTGGAAGTAATGAAACCTGCGTTGGGAAACATCGCATTGATGGTAGAACCGAAGAAACCCACCTGCACGGAAAACCAACCGGCCATGACCAGAGCTACGATGAGACCAATCAATTTGGAACCCTGCCGCCCGAAACTGTGCCTGGCCAAAAGAGAAGTGGCAACCCCTTCCCTGGCGCCGGCGGCGCCCATGGCCCCGCCATAAAGAGATAAAATAAGATTACCGATAATAGCCGCAATGATCGCACTTCTTAGGCTGAGTCCTGCCGCCATGGCAGCGCCGGTGAAAAATCCCGACATACAGATACAATAACCGGAAGCAACTACGGAAACACTGAAGGTGCTTTTCTTTTCTGCCGCACTGACACGGCAGGTGGCATTATCATTATCTGATAATACCGCTTGTGAAGATCTTACGCTGACATCACTCATGAATACGCTCCCCTCTTTCTCTTCGTTTTCTGTAGGGCGCCCTACCATGATTTTATACTAACATGAACACCTGCTTATGTCATCGTATGCCGTGCCCTAATAACAACTTGAGCCATTGTGCCTACACACAATGGCTCAAGTTTTCAGGGCTTGCCGATGATGCCGAAGGCAAAGATGAAATTAATCAGGTGCGGCATCTCAAAAGGGGAATAGCCCAATAACTCTATAATCTTATTCTTCCGGTGAAGCAGGGTATTCCTGTGTAGATATAGCTCTTTTGACACCAACCCCGCATCCATATTATTGGTGATGAGGCAATACAGGGTTTCCACCAAACTACTCTGGTGTAACGTGTCATAATGCACTAAGGGAGCAATCAAACGATGGCACATTTGCACAGAAGCGGCGTCTTCCTTCATATTGCGCAGTTTATGATAGAACCAAACATCCAGATAAGTCGACACCCAATTTTCACCGTAATACTCCCGTCCTAAGATCGCCGCCTGAAAAGCCTGATTGTACGCTATGGGAATATCCGCAATGCTCGTAAAAGAATCACTGATCCCAACGGAAACCGACAATTTTTCATTGAGCTTGAAAAGCTCCACGATGTTTTCGCCGATTCGCCGCAGATCCAGGGTATCGCTCTCATTCTCCAGCAAAATAATGATGGTATCGCTGCGCCAGATCACGATATTACTCTTATTGTAAAAAAGGATCAGCTCCCTGATATTGGGAAGCACATACTTTTTGACATAACGCTCCATCTCTCTCGCTTTGTCCTGGCTTGCCGCCTGTTGAATGGAGTTGACATTTACCACCATAGCATTGTTTTTGGACAGGATATTCAGGCCTACCTCCTGGCCGCGGCTGACAGCCACCTCCGCTGAACGGAAGTTCCATACCAAAAGGTCGCCGATATAATCCTGCAAATAACGCTCTTTAATGCCTACCAATTTATCCTTGCGGCTGAACAACAAGGTACAGGTAACGCAAAGATGATCCATCATTTCCAGAATTTCTTTGGTCGCCCGGTTTTCCCAGCACTCCACTACGATGAAACCAAAAAAGCTTTTCTGCGACTTGATCAGATAAATCAGGCGAAGGCCGTCTTTACTTTGCCATAAAGCATATCTGTCCTGAGCGCACTGGCTGCTGATGCTGCTGAAATTCTCTTTGATATATGCAATTTCTTCATTGACTTTTTCATGGCTTTTATTGGAATAGATGCAGGTATAGTAGATGTCATAATAAGAGATACCGCGTTTTAACTTTTTGGAGATATTATGGAACACCTCATAGATATCATCCTCGTTAACGATCAATTCCAAAAAGTCATTGCGGATATTGGAATAGCTGTCGGTGCGCTGCCCTTCTTCATGGTCCTTATCCTTCATCAAAGTTTCAATGATAGGATTCAAGATATCCACATAAGAGCGTTCCGACTTGGCAATGATGAGAGGGAAATGCAGTTCATTACAAAGTGCTACCACCTGCGGTTCCATTTCCTTGATCCACATATCGATATGGCAGATAACCAAGCCGCAGCAGCCGGAGTTGGCCAGAGCCCGAATCACCACTTTCTGCATTTCCACATCTTCTTTGATGGCATAAAAAGAAGTGATATACAATTCGTTCTGGATGACCCAATGGGCAATCTTGGACTCGGCTACTTCCAAAACACTGATGCTATTGATGGGATTATCCAGGCGGTCGCGGCCGGCAATGACCTTGGCGCCAGCCAAACCGCCAAAGGTAATGGCATTTCGTATCGTCAGCTTCAAAGGCGATCCCTCATTATATTTATTGATATCCTAATTGGTCAAAATTCGGCAGCATTAGAAAGCACGGTCGATCTCCAGGATGGCTAAGACATAGATTTTGATGCTGTCTAAGAGGTTTTGAATGGAAACGCACTCATCCGGCATATGCTCTTTGCCCCGGCCTCCCTCAAAAGGCAGGACGCGACCGGGGAAGTGCGGCCCGTAGGCTACGGCATTGGGCAAAAGCCGGGCATAAGTGGCGCCCCCTTCATAAAATGGCTTTTTATCGTCTTTTGCGATATGGTTATAGATCTCGGTCATTTTTTGCACGATAGGCAGCTTGGGATCCACATATCCGGGGGCGGAAACGCTGTTGGCTACAATTTTAAATTGCGCCGCACTCATTTTAGAACCAATGGTTTCCAAAAGATCTTCCGCTTTGACACTAATAGGGAAGCGAATATTGAAATTCAGTTCCAGACTGCCGTTTTCTTGTAAGCTTAAAAGTCCCGCGATATGGGTCAGCTTACCGGTCTCGGCATCTTCGGCGGCGATGCCAAGACTTTCACCGTAATAATCTTCCAGGAAATCTGCGATGCTCCCCAATGAGGCTTTATCTTCTTTTGTCAGCAAACTGACCTGTGAAAGCCCTTTGCATAGTTTATGAATGGCATTTTCCGAGCCTTCCGGCCAAGCGGCGTGGGTAGCCTTGCCTGTTGCTATAATCTTGGTTCCTTTCTCCGCCGCTTCCGCCTTCAAACCATAAGGTGCTACAGCCGCCTCCGCCTCCTGTAAGGAAACACCTTGCAGAACAGCATAAGCCCGATCCGGCACCATATTGGCGACCAACCCGCCTTTGATCTCCACAATACGGCCGCTCGTCTTGGGGGACTGCACCGTCACCCTGAGAATGCCTTTTTCGGCATAGCAAACGGGAAATTCCGCGTCGGAGACGATAGAAAAAACAGGGAGCTTGGGTTCCGCCGCGATATAATAGGGCAAATCCGCCATGCATTCCTCTTCACTGCAACCCATGACCAGGCTTAGGCTATGCTTTAAGGGAATGCCCAATTCTTTAAAGCACAGCATGGTATATAAACCGGCCATGGCCGGCCCTTTATCATCATTGGTGCCCCGGCCGATGATATAGCCGTTTTCTACTACCGCCTGATAAGGCTGGTAGGTCCAGCCGTTGCCTGCCGGTACCACATCCAGGTGGGAAAAGATGCCAATCTCTTCTTCACCGGATTCATAGCGGAGCGAACCGCAATAATAATCATAATTTTTTGATGTGAAGCCTAAGCTTTCCCCGATCTCCAAAGCGGTGTCCAAGGCTTTGGCGCACCCTAGACCGAAGGGCTTGCCTTGCTCCGGGGGAGCGCTTACGCTTTCGATATTTACCAAACGAATAATGTTTTTTACGATTTCATCTTTTTTTGCAGCCAGAAAAAGGTCGATTTTTGCTTCCAAATCATAATCTGCCATAAAATCTCACTTGCCTTTCCTGAAATATTTTGTAAATACCTATTGTTATTATATCATTTGCTTATTTCTTCGTATAGAACATATAACAAAATCTTTTTATGCCATTGCACAAAAAAATCCATGCCAAAGATTTACTTCCAACAATAATATTGCACTTTAGGGTAAATAATTCAAATGGATTACGCCATTTCGAATACGAATTGACTGGGCGGTTGCACTATCAAAAAGAGAGCAAAACCTTTCTGATACAACGCCGGGGCTTTGATCCGAGAAACTATGAACTACTGATAATTTAATTTAGGCTACCTCAAAAAACTGGATATTATGTTGATTACCATTCTGTTTCAAAAAAAACCGCTCCCAATTTTAATATACTGCCCCCAGACAGAACAATAAAATAAAAACACTGTTCAGTCTGGGGATAGTATATCAATTTCTTGGAAACGGCTTATGCCTTTTATTTGATCTATTTGCCAAATAACCAAAAGTGGTTATTTTTCCAAATCAAGCTCTTTTAAAGCATCCTTACGGGAAAGCTTGATTTTGCCCTGGGCATCAATGGATTTCACCTTAACCGGCATGATATCCCCTTCGGCGCAAACATCTTCGACTTTGGCAACCCGTTTGAAATCCAATTCGGAAATATGAACCATGCCGTCACGCCCGGAATTGCCCATCACGCCGGGGATGATCTCCACAAAAGCACCGAAATCCATGATCTTGACTACCTTGCCGTGGTAGATCTTGCCTACTTCCGGCTCCGCAACAATGGATTTGATGATGTTCAATGCTTCCTCACCTTTGGCTGCATCAATTGAGGCAATAAATACGCGGCCGTCATCCTCGATATCGATTTGTGCGCCGGTGACCTCCACGATCTTCTTGATCACTTTGCCACCGGAACCAATGACCTCGCGGATCTTGTCGGGATCAATGTTTAAGCTGATAATACGGGGCGCATAAGGAGAAAGCTCAGCCCGCGGCCGGTCAATCGCCGCAAGCATTTTCCCCAGAATGAATGCCCGTCCTTCTTTGGCTTGCGCCAAAGCCTGGGTCAAAATGGGACGATCGATCCCGGCGATCTTAATATCCATTTGAATAGCGGTGACGCCTTTTTCCGTTCCGGCTACTTTGAAGTCCATATCGCCCAGGAAATCTTCCATGCCCTGAATATCCGTTAAAATAGTAAAGCCTTTGCCATCGGAAATCAGCCCCATGGCAACGCCGGAAACAGGTGCTTTAATGGGAACACCGGCATCCATCAAAGACAGTGTGCTGCCGCAGACAGAAGCCATAGAAGTAGAACCGTTGGACTCGATGGCCTCTGAAACCAGACGCAAAGCATAGGGAAATTCTTCTTCGGTAGGAATCACGGGTTCCAGAGCCCGCTCCGCCAAAGCGCCGTGGCCGATTTCCCGGCGGCCGGGACCCCGCATAGGCCTGGTCTCGCCTACGCTGTAGGGCGGGAAATTGTAATGGTGCATATAGCGCTTGGTTTCTTCCAGACCAAGACCGTCTAAACGCTGTCCATCTCCCACAGGCCCAAGAGTACAGGCGTTTAATACTTGAGTCTGTCCCCGGGTGAAAAGAGCGGAACCGTGAACTCTGGCCAGTACGCCTACCTCACAGGTAATAGGACGTACTTCCGTGATCCCACGGCCGTCAATACGCAGCTTTTCCTGAACGATCATATGCCGGAAAGCTTCTTTCTCAATGGTATAAAGCAATTTACCCACCAATGCCGCATCATATTCCTCACCGGAGAATTGCTCCATCAGCTCTGCCGTGATGCCATCCAGCAAGGCTTCCCGTTCCTGCTTGGGCAACTTTTCAGTGGCGCATTTCCGGCAGGCATCCTTATAACGGTCGCCGGCGGCAGCCCGGATCGCGGTTTCCAAATCCTCGGGCATGTGCTCTTCGGTAAAACTGACTTTTTCCCAAGCCAGATCCATGGTCAGAGCTTCGGCGCGAAATTCTTCAATAAAGGCGACGATTTTTTTTACTTCTTCAAAACCAAACATGATGGCTTCCAGGATCTCTTCTTCCGGGATTTCCTTGGCGCCGGCTTCCACCATCATAACAGCTTCTTTGGTACCTGCGATGGTCAGATGCATCAAGCTTTTGCTTTCCTGTTCGGCTGTGGGGTTTAAGATATATTGACCGTCAAGATAGCCGACGATGACCCCGGCAATGGGACCGTTAAAAGGAATATGAGAGATATGCAGAGCCGCGGAGCAGCCTATCATAGCGGTGATTTCGGGTGCTGCATCATGATCCACAGACATAACCGTGCCTACGATCTGAACGTCGTTTCTGTAACTTTTGGGAAACAAAGGACGAATGGGTCGGTCGATCAAGCGGGCGGAAAGCGTTGCCTTTTCACTGGCTCTGCCTTCTCTTTTAATGAAACCGCCGGGAATCTTCCCAACAGCGTATAGTTTTTCTTCATATTCTACCGAAAGAGGAAAGAAATCTATTCCCTCCCGCGGTTCTTTGGATGCGGTTGCCGTGCATAATACCATGGTATCACCATAACTGGTGAAAACCGCACCTCCGGCCTGTTTTGCCATACGGCCGGTTTCCAGCGTCAGCGTACGTCCGCCGACCTGGAGACTTTTTCTTAACACATTCATTTGTGTTCCTCCTACTTTTTCTCTAATTATTTATACTCAACCTGTATTATATTCGCTTTCCTTTTAATAATTCCTTCTAAATAAAATGGGATAACTGGCGCTTCTTTCTCCCTCTGGTTTTTACCCTTTTTGTCATGCATATATAAGCTGTGCTTTCATTTCTTCCCCTTACCGACCCTTGCGGGATCATTTCCTGCAAAATACTTTTATGGGTTTTCTCATAAAAAAAGGAACATGCCTCTTGGCATTGCTCCTTTTTATTCTTAAACACAACTGTTTTTTAATGGCAGATAAATGCGTGTTACATAATTTTCTTCCCGGTTGGTCATGGTTGCCCCGGCAATATATTCTTCGATTGAATCTCCGGAAAGCTCCAAACCCTCCTGCTGTGCCCATTGCTCTAAGGCTAGGTAAGTGGGTTCCATATAACGGTAATGCCCCACATGGATGGTGGACACCGCCCGGAAGCCTCCCAGATTGCGGCAGTGGGGACAGCGTTCCTTTGGTTCGATGATATTCATGCAAACTTCCAGATCCCCCGTGCTATCCTCACTACTATCACTGAATTGCTTCAGATAATCCCCGTGAAACACCGCCATATTGGGGCCATTGGTGGCAAGCCTGTATTCATCAATGATCTTATATAACTCCGCCCGGCGGGCAATAAACAATGTTTTGGCATTCCAATAACTGCGGTAGCGGGTAAAGACCACCTGCCGTAAAGGAACATCGACGATCTCAAAGGCAGGGTGGGAGGGCACCACCTTTTCCTGTTCTCCCCAGCCTACCAGATCAATGGCGCTTAAGACTCTTAAAAAGACCTCAATGGTCTGATCATATTTCTGCTGGGCATTATGCAGCTCTTCTCTGGCCAGTTGGATACTTCTTTCCAGTTCTTTTTTTAAAGAAATCAAATTCCTGTCATTTAAGAGATTGCCGATATTCGTTAAGGAAAGGCCGATCCGCTTCAGCTCCTTGATCAATAAAATCTCTTCCAGCTGCCGCTCGCTATAATAGCGGTAGTTGGTCTCGTTATCTTTATAACGGGGACTTAAGATATGATTTTCATCATAGTAGCGCAACTGCTTGGTGGTGACATTACATAGGGTAGCCATTTGGCCAATGGTATATCTTTTTTCTTCATTCATTAAAATGATCCCCTCCCCGGCAGATTGCCTTTATTACATTTATACAATTTTATTATACATATTCATTATAATTCATTTTAGCATAATTTTTGATTTTTGCATAGAAAAAGCGCCAATATTACAATTGACGCTTTTTCTCGTATCATCACGCCAGATTCGCTGCGCTGAATCCTTACAACAGAAAAGTAATCGCTTTAGTTTGAACTTAGATTATAGGCCGCCCAGGAAGGTTCCAACGAAAATACCGTAATAATTCCCGATAACATAACCTAAAACACCCACTAAGATACTGGGGATGATCAAGGCATCCCAGCCTTTGCTGACCGCGAAAGCAGCGGCAGTAGTGGGGCCGCCGATATTGGCATTGGAGGCTAAAATAATTGTTTCCAAATCCGACTTCAGCAGTTTGCCAAAGCCAAAGGAGAAAAGCATGTTGAACAATACAATGATCAGGCAGAATACCAAAAGCAAGGGAGCCTTGGTTACGATCATATAGATGGAAGCGGGAACCCCGATAACCGTAAAGAAGATATGGATCAGGAAAGTACCGATTTCCTGAGCGCCGGCAATATTGCCCATGAAATTAGGCAGATAAGTAGCCAACAGCATCGTAAGGGTGGTCATAATCAGATATTTGCTGCCTAATAAGCCATTTATGAGAGAGAAGAAGAAGTTACTGGTAGGAATAATGGCCGCAAAAACATTGGAAATCGCTACAGAAACCGCAACAATGATAAAAGCAATAGCAACCGCCATAGCAATGTGTTTTAAAGAAATAGGCTTGGCAGCCCAGTAAGAAGCCGCTCTGGTTTTAGCTTCGCCATCTGTTTTGGTACCGGCAAGCTGTTCGTCAATAATAGGATGTTTATATTTTTTGAAGAAGAAGTTGATAGAAGGAATCGCAACCAAAACAAAGAAATAAAGCGCCATCAACAGATTATCTGCCACAACACTGCTGGAAACCATTTCGCCACTGGTTGCAAAAGCATCGGCCATGGCTACCAGGTTGACGCTGCCGCCGGTGTAGGTACCAACCATCATAGGGGTAATACGAGCTAACTCAGGAATAAAGTTTCTTAAAAGGAAGAAGGCAACAATACCTCCGACAATGGTACCTAAACCGCTGAGTAAATAAATCCCCAGCATCCGTCCGCTTTCTTTCCAAATCTTTTTGACATTGGCATTGAACAGCAAAAGAGGGATTGCCAAAGGAACAACATAAGTCCACACATTGTCGTAAACAGGAGAATCCAAAGGAATAACTCTTGTATTAGAAAGAATCATAGCAGCAATCAATGCGATAACGCAGCCGGTGACTTTTCCGGCCCAAGCATATCTTTGTTCCAGGTAAATAGCAAGAGCGGCAATGCCGGTAAGGATGGCCCATAAGGCCCAAGTATTATCAGCACTAATCAATGAAGTCATAGTTCTACCTCCTTAAAATTTTTTGCACACCTCAAACTTCGGTATCAAAAAGAAATCTCTATTCCCCTCTTTCTTTTCTTGCCGTAACAGGCGTAGCCTCCTTTCTAATTTCATTTATCAAGCAACATCCACCCCATCAATAATAAGAGCCTATTGGCAAAACTCGGAAAGAACGCCATAGGTATCTTTGGGGTGCATGAAGCAGACCATATGTCCCTCCGCTCCCTGGTAAGGCTGGGCGGTGATCAGACGAATGCCTTTCGCCTTGGCGTTTTCCATGCTTTGGTTGATGTCTTCCACCTCAAAGGCAATGTGGTGCATTCCTTCCCCGTTTTTGGCGATAAACTTTCCGACAGCGCAATCTTCCTGCAAGGGCTGCATCAGTTCCAATTTAATGTTTTCCCCTTTGACAATAACCATTTTCATGCTGCCGTCAGCAACTGGTTCGTCATAATAAAGTGCTTCGGGGAAAATGCTTTTATAATGCGCTACAGCCTGATCCAAATCTTTTACTGCGATTCCAATATGTTCGACTTTCACGATAGTTTCTCCTTTTTTGCAGGCAAGGCAAGAAGCTGAGGCTCTTGCCTTGCCCCAATTTTCAGCAAAGCATCTCTGTCTCTCTTATTTGCCTTCCACAAACTTCTTATAGGCGCGCCAAGTGGTGGCAAATTTGGCAATGTCGGTGATGCCGTCTTCGTCGATCTGGGTGGCCAAAGCCGCTTTATGGGGAGCGCTCTTCACCAGC
>JAVBWO010000021.1:0-8023 GCA_036677375.1 Bacillota bacterium | reverse complement strand
CTGAGTTTCCTCTAAAGAGAACACCGTGTGGCAGAATAATCCCTGCCTTACCATTGCTATCCAATGCTTTTAGAACATGTAGAAACCAAGCATAATCACCATTCTTTTCTGGTGGGATGCCATAACCATCAAACCTTTTGTATTTATCTTCAGATGGTTTAATTCCATCTGTCCAATCTTTGTCAGAAAATGGTGGGTTCATGACAATAAAATCGAATTTTCTAAGCCCCTCAAAATCGTCAGTATATTGTGGATTAGCTAATGTATTTCCGCTTTTAATTTCTCCTGTACCTTTGTTATGTAGGATAAAGTTCATCTTTGCTAAACCAGCAGTATCAGGATATTTTTCTTGTCCAAATATTGTTACTATGGAATCACCATTATCATCAGTTGGTGCTTCATCTGCTGAGCGAATAAGTAAAGATCCACTACCCGCAGCAGGATCATGAAGGGTCCATTTCTTACCTGTCTCTTGCTTAATATTTCCTATGCCAATAAGTCTAGCAATAATACGTGATACCTCACTAGGTGTATAAAACTGTCCCTTACTCTTACCAGACTCTTGAGCGAATTTCATCATGAAGTATTCATATGCATCCCCAATGATGTCATCGCCACTAGCTCTGTTGCTTTTAAAGTCAATCGCAGGGTTTTGGAATATAGCAATTAGGCCAGAGACTTTATCTACGAGTTCCTTACCGGAACCTAGTTCATCCGGATTATTAAAGCTTACATCAGGAAGCGCACCTACTAGCTTATTATCCTCTAAAAACTTTTGAAGAATTACATCAACTCTTTCACCAACATCCGGCTTACCTTTTGCAGCAATTAAGTCGTCAAATGAGGCACCTTCATTTACTGTAAATTCAGCAAAACGTTGCCCTTTATATCTGTCTGATACATACTTGAAGAATAACAATACAAGCACATAATCTTTATACCTTGAAGGTTCTACTCCACCTCTTAATTTATTACAAGCATCCCATAATAGGGAATACAATTCTGATTTTTTCACGGCCATTCATTTACACTGTGATCATGGAGGACTGGAACGAAGATAAGGCGCGGTATATGTCCGCGCTCTCAGAGCTTTTTGCAGAGTATATCGTGGACAGCGAAAGAAGCTACAACGCTTTTGCATATCTCGTTTCCGCCATGAGCCGGTGGTATATGGCTTTACCCAAGTATACAAAAGATTCCGTAGATACTTACCTAGGCGGTGGAAAGTTTGAGCCGCTTCCGAAATCAACCAAGCGATTCATAAACGGTCTAAGGCAGCAAAATGACAATCCGCGCGAGTATCTGTTCGAGAAGCTGTTTGCCGCCTTTGATTATAAAAACTTTGACCTGGCTGCTATTGCAAATATCGCAGACACCAAGAGATGTCTGGATTCTACGCTTTCAAACTTAATCACCACCATTGGTGCAGATATTAAGACTTTATTTGGCGGCAAAAAGAAGCGGGAATCCACAAGCTCGGCGGCGCGTGACTGGTATGAGGGGCTAAAACCCGATACTATTCAGCACCTTTTCCCGCGCGGAGAAAACAAAATCCTTGAGCTATTTAAGACCGCCACAAGCGATGATGCGTTGTTTACCCAGCGGCTTTGCAAAGCGATCAGTGGATTGAGAATAGACGATTGGGCGGCAAGTACAATACGCTCCTTCACCAATGATATGACGGTTCTCAAAGAGACTGTTGAAGCGTTTGACCAGGAGGAAAAGAACCCAGAGCTGTCCGCCACAGGAACCTACCGTCTGGTATTCAGCGACGTAGACGGTAAGGAAAGCGTAAAAACCTTCCCCAAGGCGGAATACAGTCCCAAGGCAAAGCTCCTGCTCAATGACATAACTACCGCTTTGGATGAGATGGGACAATCTATTACAGAGCAAGAAAAGAGACAGGTGCTTTTGGAAGCGCTTGAAAAGCTATGTTAGAAGGTGTGACGATATGACTAAACAGAAATTCATCGAACAAATCGAGCTTAGATTTAAAGAAGCTGATGACTTTGATTTGTTTAATTCCGGTGAAGATGATGAGATTATCATACCTTCATTTGATGTGAAAATTACCTTTAACGATAATAATACATTCAATATCTACCGAGATTTTTGTTATCCGATAAGGGAATGTGAAGAAAATTTCGAAAATGAATATCGAACTGTTCTGCAAGAAACAACTGTGAGCTTGCTAGAATCACATTTTGGTGTTCAACCGTGTGTGGAGGATGAATGCGGATATGGATGCCCGTTTGACGACTCATTAGTTGGTTATTGGAACAAGCCATTTAATGTTGATTTCGTTATTTCGTTTGTTGAAGTTTGTATGAAATCTGAAGCCCAAGATATTGGAAATGCCGTATCAAAACGCATAATGGAATCTGTTTCCGAGCAGGCAGAGAAATATGAGCTTGTAAAACTTGACGACGATTCCTATATCAACAACCAGAAAAATTTGATTGTTTTTGCAAAAGATATTGTTTCATTCAATCCAAAGAAAATTGATATAAGTTCTTTAGAACAAATCAATTATCCTGTTTCTGCAACTCGATATTTTTGTGGCAGAATGCAATCTGGAAAAATTATTGCAGTCGATATGAAATCGATTGTTATGTTTTTTGAGTTATGCGACCATTTTCATATAGATAAATCTGATTTTGATTTTTATAGTGATGGAGAAGAGTGTCTATATATTAAAGGGAAACTAAAAGCCATTATTTCGATAGAAACAAATGCCGAAGAGATAGTAGATGAGGAATATTCACTTTTTATCAGGAAACTCGATGCCTTAAAAAAGATTAAACCACAAGTAAATAGCGCAACACTTGACTTTTCCCATCTTACTTATGAGGATTTTGAGCGGTTATGTTACGATATTTTGATTAAACGAGGTTTTATTGATGTTCATCCTGTAGGAAAGTCAAACGCTTCCGATGGTGGAAAAGATATTCTGGCTTCTGAAGAATACAGGACAATAACCGGAATTGAGACTCGAAAATGGATTTGGCAATGTAAACATTCCAAGAAAAGTTTGAACCGTAAAGATGTTTCTGAGATAAATGATCTTCTTCAAGAGAATAACGCTTCCGCTTATGGTTTACTTTGCTCAAGTTCGCTCACCCCAGACTTAATAAACAGACTGGAATTGAAGAAAAGTGCAGAAGTAAAAATCGTTTATTATGGAACTACTGAGTTGAACACTTTACTTTCGCAGTATCCTGATTTACTTGCTAAATACAAGTTGTTAGGGGGTGCTGATAGATGAGCAGGACTGCATATTTTGACAATGCAGCGACCACATTTCCCAAGCCCGAGGAAGTCTATTCTTTCATGGATCAATTTTATCGGGAATGTGGAGTAAACGTGGGGCGTGGCCAACACAAGCTGGCTGCCAGAGCATCCGCATTGGTTTCCGATACACGGGCTGGTCTCCTTGAACTGTTCCATTGCAGTAACAAGAAGGTCGTATTTACTCATTCCGCCACCGAAGCGCTTAACACAATTCTGCGCGGAATACAGGTGGACGACGGCTGCATCGTCTATGTTTCTCCGTTCGAGCATAATGCAGTAACCCGTGTTCTCTACCAAATGCAGAAGGACATGCATATTGAGGTTGAGCAGTTATCCGTTGTCCGTGGGGCCATTCAATACGATCTGAACGGAATCAAGAAACAATTTACATCCAAAGCACCGTCCGTTGTGATTGTGAGCCATGCCAGCAACGTGTGCGGCGTCGTAGCCCCGATGCAGGAAATCTGTGCTTTGGCAAAACAGCATCATGCCATCACGGTAATTGATATGTGCCAAACAGCCGGTCTTGTTGACACCGATCTAAGCAGCAGTAATATTGATTTTGCTGTATTTGCAGGTCATAAAACCCTTTACGGGCCATTCGGTGTCGCCGGGTTTATCTGTGCTGAAACAGCGAAGTTTTCTCCGCTGCTCTTTGGCGGCACAGGCGTGGACTCCGCAAATCAGGAGCTGCCCGGGTCAATTCCAGAGCGGTATGAGGTTGCCAGCCCCAACATTCAGGCTATTTCTGGCCTGTATGCGGCGCTCCAATGGATTAAGAAAACCGGTATAGCCGATATTTACCAGCAGGAGCAAGCCAACCATCACAAGCTGCTAGAGCTGTTGCGGAAGTACGACAACATTCAGATCGTTGCCCCAGATGAATCAAACGGTATTGGCGTCGTCTCCTGTGTTTTTGATGGATACAGCAGCGACAATATTGGCAACGTACTGAGCGAAAAGGACATTGCTGTCCGAACAGGACTTCACTGCGCACCATATGCCCACCGCTTCCTTGAAACATTTCCGGCAGGGACAGTGCGCTTCAGTGTAAGCTATTTCAACACCGATGAGGATTTTGAGCAGTTGGCGTCAGCGCTTGATTATATCGCTGAAAACGCCTGATTACCAACCATAACAAAACCACTAGAAAGCGGGCGATGATATTGAGAGAGAGCGACTTTGTGGAATATCTAAACAACGACCCCAACATCAAAAGCAAGGTTAAGGCGGTCAATTCAAGGCTAAGCAAAGCCAGATTGGTTGAACGGCAGTTTGAAACCTCTCTGGATAGCATAGTCGCAGACGATAATCTGATGTTTCAAACCCTATGCCGCATAAAAAATGAAATGAACGACACTAACGGCAACATTTCCAATGCTGTAAGAAAGTACTACTTGTTTTTAAAAGGAAAAGAATTCCCACCCTTGTCTCAATGGCGCGGATGATGCAGGAGGATAGCGATGAGCTTAAAAGAAGTATCCCTAAAAAATGAATATCGCTCCCTGCTGGACAATGTGGTGAGAGACTTCTATGTACCTCTTTTAAAGGAAGCGGTTTCATATAAACGAGCAGTCGGCTTCTTCTCATCATCCGCTTTAGCGGAGATTGCCAAGGGAATCGGAGGCCTTGTTAAAAACGGCGGTACGATTCAGCTTGTTGCTTCGCCATACCTTTCGGAAGATGATGTTGCTGCGATACGCGCTGGTTATAAGAAGCGCGATGGAATTATCCAAGCTGCCGTTTTACGTGAAATGACGGAAGCCACGTCAAGCCTTGAAGGAGAACGCCTGAATCTGTTGGCATCACTCATCGCGGATGGAATCCTTGATATAAAAATTGCCTTTATCGAGGACGAAAGCAAGATGGGAATGTACCATGAGAAGATGGGTATTATCTCCGATGCTGACGGGAATGCGGTTGCGTTCTCAGGCTCAAACAATGAATCTGCAACGGCAATGTTTGCAAACTATGAAACCATTGACGTCTTTTGCTCGTGGAAAGGAGATCGGGAACGTGTTGCCGCAAAAGAGAACGCTTTCACTTCCATTTGGAACGATTGTGAACCCAACCTGCGAATAATTGAATTTCCGGAGCTAAAGGACGAATTGATCGCAAGGTATAAAAAGGGAGTTCCTAATCTCGATATAGACGCAGATCAGCTCGGGGCGCTCCCCCCAGCATCAAGTAAAAAGCGGGCGGTTGCCTTGCCGTCTGATGTGATACTGTTTGATTATCAACTCGATGCTATTGCAGAATGGAAAAAAGCAGACTATCGCGGCATATTTGATATGGCAACAGGAACGGGCAAAACCTACACCGGCTTGGGTGCTGTCGCTGAGCTATCCGCAGAATTGGACGGTCATCTGGCTGTATTCATAGTTGCGCCGTTCCAGCACCTTGTGGAGCAGTGGGTAGAAGATATAGTGAGATTCGGTAGGGTATGCAGTCTCTATGTACTCAAATGATAGATATATTCGATTGATTGGCGCTTGCGAATTTAAGTAGTGTTTATTTTCTGTTTCGGCTGCCACAACTAAAATACAGTAGTAATAATCTATAACATTGAGAACCGGATTAACAAAATAATATATGAGGTCACCCGCCAAATAAAAAAACGTGAGTTTGGCGGGGCGTTCCCCATGCACAAGCGATAAATCCCTCCAAGCCCACGAGTTTGGAGGGTCTTTTGTGTCTGTTAAATATGCAAATATGATTTGGCCGCCGCTATTTAGCAGCGACCGAGCGTGATGAAGCGGACATCTTTTTACTTCTAACTTTAATTGGTAAATTATTAAAAAAAGCCGTGATGTTCTATGGGACTATTACGGCCTACCATGTACCTACACGCATTACATATTAAGATATAAAAACTCTTACACCCGATTGGTTTCCGACCACTCGGGCTTTTTTTGTCGGATTTTCCGCTTTTCTGTCGGCTGCCGGTCGCCTCCCGCCTCTGTTTCGATTTGCCTACCCCCAAAAATCGGAACGGAGGAATATCAATGAAAACCATCAATCTGCGGGATTATTACCCGTTTTATACGTCCGACTGCTTTGTTGACGTGCCAGACGAGGTTGCCGTTCTGCTGCGAGGCTTTGAACTACGAGAGGCTGCCTACCGTCTGCGTACATACCGTCATAAAGCCTACTATTCGCTTGATCGGGATGACGGCATCGAGCATGACATCCTTTTTGTAGCCCTCTCACCCTGCGAGATATACGAACGCAAGGTTACATCCCAACAGCTTCATGCCGCTATTGCCTCTTTGCCGGACAAGCAGGCTAAACGCATCTATGCCCACTACTTTTTGGGCATGAGCAAGACCGCCATTGCCAAAGCCGAGGGTGTCAAGGAAAGCGCCGTCCGGGATGCCATTGAACGGGGCTTGCGGAACATCGAAAGATTTTTGAAAAAGTTTTGCTGATGCTCCTGCGATTATGCCCTGAAAATGAAGTGACTTATGAAGGACATACTTTTCCCTTCGGGTGAACCTTGAAAACTGAATATGGCAAACCGGGCACAAACCGCGAGTAGCGGCATACAGGGAGCCGGGCGGCGGGCGCGCCAAGATGTTTCCAGCCAAAAAGGGAGTGATCTTTTCCCCAGGGCGTAGGAAACGGAGCGAAAAACGCCAGCGCCGCAGGCAGGGCAGCGTCCAATGGACGGCGGCGGCCTTGCGGCAATCATCTGTATGTAATGAAACTTCCGTTCAGTCACAGTCCGAGCGCGAAAAAACCGTCGTAGGCAATGAGAACGGCCCGCCATCAGAATGGGGGGAGGTGCAACGCCTATGAGGACAGGAAAGCCACCTGTCCGTCCGGGAAGCCTTGAAACACAGTAAATCGAAACGAAGGGACAGCCGCGCCGTTATTCTGCCGCCGTGCCCACCAGGGCCACGCGTGCACGGACATAACCGGCGCGGCTGTTCGTTTTCTTCAACATCAGAAGCGACAAACTTTTCATAAAGAAAATGACTGCTTATAATTTATATAAGCAATACACTTGGAGGTGATTGCGAATGGAAAATATCAAAAGCATATCTGAAAATACAGCTAAGACTACTGCACCTAATGAAAAATATGCAAAGACAAAGGCATATCAAGATTTTATAAATATACTTTCGCAGATTATCGAAAAGCATGGTGCAGAAGTTTTAGATGAAATAAATCGTGCTAAGTAAAGATGTTTTCCAATAATTTATTGGAGGTATGGCTATGAATAGGAGCGGAAAAAAATGTGTGCTTTATCCTCGTGTTAGTACCGAAATGCAGGTTGACGGTTTCAGCTTGGATGGACAGAAAAACAGCTTAAAACGCTTTGCGGACAGAGAAGAAATGGATATCGTAGACATTTACGAAGATGCCGGTAAATCCGGCAAATCCATAGAGGGCAGACCCGCTTTTAAGCAAATGCTGTGCGACATTGAAAACGGATTGGAGATCGACTATATCTTGGTATATAAGCTCTCTCGCTTCGGCAGAAACGCAGCCGACATTTTGAACTCCTTGGAACTCGTTCAATCCTTTGGCGTAAACTTAATCTGCATTGAGGAAGGAATTGATTCTTCGCAAACAAGCGGAAAACTTTTAATCTCCGTGTTGTCTGCCGTTGCCGAAATAGAGCGTGAAAATATCATTGAGCAGACAATGAACGGGCGAAAAGAAAAAGCCCGTCAAGGTGGTTGGAACGGCGGGTTTGCGCCCTATGGTTACTACCTCAAGGATAAGC
>JAVBWO010000020.1:0-155521 GCA_036677375.1 Bacillota bacterium | reverse complement strand
CCGTACGGGTCGGTTCCCCTTCTGTGTGGGTGTCTATCGTATGAAAGCTCTTTCTGATCCTCATTTCCCTGCGCCCGGCTCTCCCGTTCCCGCAAGCCGGGCTGCCTCCTTCTTTTTGGTTCTTATAGGCACTGTAAATGTATAGAATGATAGAATGTTATAATACCCGTTTAGCCCATTCCTTTAAGATAGCGTCCATGGTTTCCAAGTACTCTTCTTCATCGAATAAGGGCAGGCCTTTCGCTGTTTCCACCTGGTCCAAGAGCCATTGATATTTTTCCTCCTGCCGCGCCAAGACGTTTAAAATACCGTAAACACCTTCCAATAATCGAATGGGGATATAATGCCTGGGTTCATCCACATAACTCCTGGCGCTGCTTAAAAGATAACTCATGGTATCGTCAAGCTGTTTTTTATCCTGGATGGATAACGGTTCGGTCATTTTGAATTCACCTGCCTGCCATAAGTTTCGTAAAACACTACTTCTTCGGGAAGCCGGAATTTGGGACGCTTGGGAATCTTTTCGGCATAGCCTAAGGCTACCATCAAAAGAGGCTTCACATCGTCCGGGAAACCCACCAAAGAAGCGATGGCCGCCTTATTAAAGGAAGCAACAATACAACTGCCGACGCCAAATTCCAAAGCGGCCAAAGCGATGGTGTCCGCCGCGATACCGGCGTCAAAATACATCAGCTCCCGCAAAGCGATGGGGCCACCCTTTGCCTCTGCCCTGGCCTGCTCGATCCCGATGACCACCACGGCAGTGGGATTAAAGACCATGCCGGGGGAAAATTTCTTCATATTGGAGACTTGATCGGCGTCGCTGATCACAACAAAGTTCCATGCCTGCATATTACTGGCAGTTGGGGCGTAAAGCGCCAGTTCCATAATCTGAGTCATAATCTCCTGGGGGATCGGATCCTGGCTGTATTTCCTGACGCTGCGTCTTTCCATAATGGCCTGTTTTAGTTCCATATTGTATCCCCTTCCCATATTTTCATCAATGGAATTTTAGCGAATATTCCCTATTTTCTGCCTATCAAGCAAAAAACCTGTGAAGTATTTTCTCCAACAGGTTTTTTGCTTTAAGAACAGGCAATGCTTAACAATATTTTAAGATTGTGGAAAGAAAGATCCCCGTATCTTTTACAATATTGTCAATAATCACATATTCGTTAGGCTGGTGCGCCAGCTCATCCAAGGTACTCCATACTACAGCGGGGATATTTTCTTCCCGTAGAATCGCGGCACAAGTGCCGCCGCCGATTCCGCCATAATAGGCAGTTACGCCGGTTTCACTAATCGCTTCCACCAGTTTCCGGACAATGGGAGAGTCTGGATTGGTAGGAGCAGGCGCATCTACCCGTTGCGGAAATTCATATTCAATTTTTACTTTATAAGCGTATTCATAACGTGCAATGATTTTGTCAACTTCTTTTAACACTTCATCCACCGTGAAAACGGGCAGGATGCGCATATCCATGCAGAAAACGTCTTTGCCCGGCAATACATTGGGGCTGGACACATTGGCATATTTTTGGGTTAATTCAAAGGTGGAATAAGGCGGATCAAATAATTTGTCTTTGTAGGCAAAAACCCGCTTTAAGGTGTCCTCCAACTCCACGGCGAAATGCATCCCTACCGAGCATGCATTGATACCCAAATGTGGCATGGAGCCATGGGCTTGTTTGCCGGTCACGGTAAATTTGGTCCAAAGAATGGATTTTTCGGCGATCTCCACAAAAGATCCGTCGGGGCTGCCGCCGTCCGGCACCACCGCTTCGTCTTTAGGAGAGAAGAGTCCTTGTTTCAACAAAGCTTTCAAACCAAATTGACTGCCGGTCTCTTCATCGCTGGCAAAGAGAAAAGCCACATTGCATTTGGCGCGCAAGCCGGTCTCCTGCATGAGGATAGCGGCGTGCAAAGCACAAATCACCGCTTGGCTGTTATCTTCCACACCCAGGCCATAAATACAGTTATCTTTCAGCTGCGGTTTCAAAGGATCGGTTTTCCAGGCGCTTAAGTCGCCGGTATTGACGGTATCCACATGGGCAATGAACCACAAGGTCTTTTCGGTATCTTCCGTACCGGCCATTTTAACCAAAATGCTTAAGCGTTTGCCTTCCGCTACCGCGCTGTCAGGCACCTCAAGAATTTCATAGGGAACCTTGTTTTGCTTTAAAGCATTGATAATCCATTGGATCCGCTGATACTCGCCGGCTCCTTCCATCCTGGGATTGATGGCCGGGATGCTGCTCATGGCAATCATATCCTGAACCATCTGATCTTTTCTGGCGGCAACCATTGCCATTAATTCTTGTTTTTCGATTTTTCCCATGACCCCGCCCCTTTCTCCAAGCTGTTTTTATAGATATCTTTTGTGGCGACTTTTGCCTGCGGGATTAATCCCGCAGGCAAAAGAAACATGCGATATTATTTGCCAAGCTTGCGGGCAAGGGCAATGATTTCAGGCGTAGGCCCGACGATGGCGCCTTTGTCCAGGATTTGTACGCCGTCCAGCCATACGCTGGAATTCAGGCAGATGCCGTCGGAGTGGCTGGAAGCGGGAATACCGCCGGGAATATCGGAAACCAATTGGGGACCGACATTACCGAAGCCCCATTCCGTGGAGCCCCAGACCCGTTCGTCTTCCACGATGTCGCCGGACAATTTAGCGTTGGGTCCGAAGCCGTAGGAGATGTGAGCGCAAAGATACATATTAGGATCGTTGAAGGCCTTCAGCCAGGCGGCATACTCGGCAGCGTCGCTGCCTTCCCCTTCGATCTTGGTGATATAGCCTTTTTCAATGGTTAATTTGATGGGGGTATTGACAACCCTGCCGAAAGGAGGAGTAAGGGTGCCGTCCACGACGATGACGCCATTGATGGAATCAAATTCGGGAGCCCAGCTGATTTGGCCGGGGAACATTTTGATTTCGCCTTTGCGGACGAAGCCGTCGGCGGTGGCATATTCCCGGTTGGGGGCGTTGTCAAATTCCACGTCGGTGCCGGCAGGCGTGGTAACACGGAAGTGTTTGCCGGCTTTGGTGTAAGCTTCGATAGCAGTGATGAATTCGCCCAGCATGACGTTATCCACTTTGCCGATATTACGGACGATCAGATCAGGATTAGCACCGCACAGGTTCAGATAACGGGGTCTATGGTCGGGATCATCAATGATCCGGTCATAAGTGGTGGAATAGAAGATCCATTCATTGTTGTACTCGATCCAGGCATCAGCGTTTTTGATGGCACCTACCAAGGATTCCATGGGCACATCAGGGTCACCGGTTTTGCCGCAGCCACGGGGAGCGGCAATTTTTAAGACCAAAGGCTTGCCACCTAAGATAACGGTAGCCTGAGCCGTAGCATCGACGACTTCCATGTTGCTTTCGGTATCGCAAGTGATGGCAACGGTTTCACCCGGTTGCAGCATAAACATATCCCGCAGGATTTTCAGGCAAGCACTGGTTAATTCATAATCGTACATTAATAAAACACCTCCGCAAACTTAAAACTTTTTTATTCTATCCCTTTTTTCCCTTTTCCTTAATTAAAGCAGTGAGGATTTATAGTGAACCAAAAGACCGTGAGTCAAGGCTTGCATGTAAAAAACGGTCTTTTGGCAACACCCTGAGAAATGCACTGTCTCTTAAGACAGCAATGGCAAAAATCAAACTATTTTCCCAGCTTGCGTGCGAGAGCGATGATCTCCGGCGTAGGTCCGACAATGGCGCCTTTATCCAGGATTTGTACGCCGTCCAGCCATATACTGGAATTCATGCAGATACCGTCGGAGTGTGTGGCAGCGGGAATACCGCCGGGAATATCCGAAACCAACTGAGGACCGACATTGCCGAAGCCCCATTCGGTGGAACCCCAAACCCGCTCGTCTTCTACGACATCGCCGCACAATTTGGCATTGGGACCGAAGCCATAAGAGATGTGAGCGCAGCGATACATATTAGGATCATTGAAGGATTTAAGCCAGGCGGCCATTTCCGCAGCATCGGTGCCTTCGCCTTCTACTTTTGTGATAAAACCTTTTTCAATGGTGAACTTGATGGGATTGCTGATGGCACCCAAGGGAGGCGAAATGGTTCCGTCCACGACGATAACGCCGTTGATGGTTTCAAAGATAGGAGCCCAACTGATCTGGCCGGGAAACATGGCGATCTGCCCTTTGCGGACAAAACCGTCGGCAGTAGCATATTCCCGATTGGGCGCATTGTCAAATTCCACATCGGTGCCGGCAGGCGTGGTAACATGGAAATGCTTGCCAGCTTTGGTATAAGCTTCAATGGCGATGATAAATTCATGCAGCAGATTATTGTCTACCTTCCCTACATTGCGGATCATAAATTCCGGCGTACAGCCAACGAGGCACATATAACGGGGTCTATGGTCAGGATCTTCAATGATTCGGTCATAAGTGGTGGAGTAAAAAATCCATTGGTTATTATACTCGATCCACACATCGGCATTTTTGATGGCGCCCACCAAGGAATCAATGGGCATATCGGGATCACCGGTCTTGCCGCAGCCGCGGGGCGCGGCATTTTTGAGCACCAAGGGCTTGCCGCCCAGGATAACGGCAGCTTGCGCAGTGGCGTCCACCACTTGCATATTGCTTTCCGTGTCACAGCTGATGGCGACGGTCTCTCCGGGTTGCAGCATGAACATGTCCCGCAAAAGTTTCAAGCAAGCGTTGGTCAATTCGTACTCGTACATGAAAACACCTCCATAAACTTTTTATGCTTATAAGCTGGCAGCCAGCTGTTTAAGGCTATTCATCCAAGGCCATAATCTCCAAGAGGATCAACAGTTTTACGGATGGGATATCTCCCAAAACATTGGTGTCTTTGTAGCCGAAATACTTTAAGCATTTGGCTATCCGGTATTTTACCGAATTGGCGTGAATGCCTAAAAGCGTGGCCACATCCCCAATATTGCGCAAGACAATGTAAAGCCTCAAAGTATCCAAGAACAGTCTGTCTTCGTCTTTTGCGTCATCGGCAATGCTCAACGATTGGAAAAGTTGTGACTTGTATTCATATGGCGCATAAGAAAGAATATAAAGGAGCGGCAACTCGTCGGCAGAAAAAACGCCATTTAAGAAAGCAAGAGAGTTGATGGTAAACTTTAAGGACTTAATTTCGTTTAAGAGTTCCTTTTTATAGAGACAGGAATGAGAGAAAATAAACAAATCCGGTTTTAACAGTTCCAACAGTCTGTAATATTCCTGATAGATATCGCTTTCATGCTCATACTCATTGGGAATCAGCATAATGGCATAATTATAAAAAGGATTCTCTTCGTAAATCAGATATTTGAAGTTCAGCTCTTTGGCCAGGGACTGAATATTTGTCTTTTTGATCAGCACAGCAAAGCAGGAGACATCTTCAGGCACTTCCATGTTCTTGATGGCCGTACGGTAAGGATAACCGCTTGAAAGTTTATCCAATTCCCGGGTAATAATGGGAGCTATCTCATGAAAAAGATGCAAAGCCGGGTTATTGATATCGTTATTGGCTATATAAGTGGCTACAATGGATTGGTTGCCGTAATAAACAATGGCTAAGCTGTCTTTGCGGATACGTAGTGAAACGGGCGTTGAGATCTTATGCGAATTCTGCTGACGAATGGCATGGGCTTTTGACAGCACCAAAGCCGCCGTAGAGCTTTTGACACCGCTGGAATAGGCGCTGTCCACACTCAAAATAATCGGTAGTGAGATAAATGAGCTGATCTCGGCGCTAAATTTACCCAAGTCTTGATTGCTGTGTAAATCGGAAAAGGCGTTTAATATATCCACCATGTGCGAATCAGAAGCAGAACGCATACTGGACTGCGAGAGAATATTATATTCGGAAATAATATCGCTCCATCTGGCACTGGTCGGGATATAGATGATGGGGAAGCTGTGATCGTTTCCCAGTTCGATAATCTCCGGGTCAATGGTATCCCCCAGATTTGGTCCGGGCATAATGCCGATGCCGGCACACTTATGCTCGATCATGGCCCGCACCAAATTGATCCTGTTTTCCTTATCGTTTTTCAGGCTCCAAAAGGAAGTAAGCATAAACTCATAAGGAACTAAGAAAGCCTCTATGCCAGGATAAGGGGTTTCCATAATATCCAACTTTTTGATCATGTTGAATATGCCGTCATACCCGGCGACGATATAGCTTTGCCCTAAAGAGGGCAAACCCATGATATCAGCAATTTTAAGCATGGCGCACCTCCAAAATGAACGTGACCGCCTTACCGGGCTTTTGACCCGGTAAGAGCTGCCACATTACTCCCAGATATGGCACTGTAAAATGTTCGTGCCTTCTAAATCAAGACGTGCCGCCTACCTTTTTATTCATGTCACACGGATTTGTCGATTACTTACCAAAAAGGTGACAACGTACGAAGTGCCCTGGGGACACCTCGTTCACACAGGGGTCTTCCTGCAGACAAATATCTTTTTTAAATGCACAGCGGGTATTGAAGCTGCAGCCTTTCGGGATATTAACCGGTGAAGGAATCTCTCCGGTGGAAATAACTTTTTTCGGTTTTAAAGCTTCTTCTTCATCGGAAATAACTGGAATAGAGGAAAGGAGCATTTGCGTATAAGGATGCAAAGGCTTAGAATAGAAGGTTTCGGTAGGAGCGATCTCGCAGATCTTACCCAGATACATAATGGCGACCTTAGTTGAGACGTTGCGCATCACACCCATATCGTGGGTAATGAACATATAGGTCAGCTGGCGTTCTTTATGCAGTTTCATCAGCATGTTCAAGATTTTAGCCTGAATAGAAACGTCCAAAGAAGAAGTTGGTTCGTCCAAAATAATAAATTGAGGATTGCTGCACAAAGCGCGGGCAATAGAAACCAACTGTTTTTCGCCGCCGCCGATGCCGTTGGGGGATTTATACATAAAGTCGGCGGGCAATTCCACCATATCCAGAATCTCTAAAATCTTATCCTCGATTTCGTTTCTAGGTACCACCTTATGCACCTTTAAGGGCAAACTGAGGATCTGCCTGACATCCTGATAAGGATTCAATGAAGAGCCAGGATCCTGGAAAACGATCTGGGCATTCTTTTTGAACTCTTTTGACCTGCCTTTATCCTTGGCAGTAATGGTTTTGCCGTTGAATACGATTTCTCCGGCGGTTTGATTGTACATCCCCATGACCGTATAGGCGATGGTGCTTTTACCGGAACCAGATTCCCCTACCAAACCCATGACCTCACCGGGCTCAATGGAAAAATTGACACCGTCAACGGCGCGGACAAAACGCTCTTTATCCACAGGGAAATAGGTTTTCAGATCTTTTAAAGTTAATATCGGATTACTCATAGCGCTCTATTCGAGATTAAAAAACCCCGATCTGCCTCCTTTCTTTCTGTTACATCTTCAACGAATCCGCTATTGGACGTATTTGAAGCAAGCAACGGTGTGCCCGGGAGAAACCTCAAACATCGGCGGTTTTTCCTTTTTACAAATCTCCATAGCGTCCGGACAACGAGGGCAGAAACGGCAGCCCGGCGTGGGGTTGATATAATCGGGAATATAGCCGTAAATACCGGCGGACAAACCGCCGCCGGAAAGACGCGGTACGCAAGCCATCAAGCCTACGGTGTAAGGGTGACAGGGATTGGTGAACAAGTCTTTGGTGTAGCAGTTTTCCACGATATGACCTGCATACATCACATAAATCCGGTCAACCAACTCTCTCGCGACACCCAGGGAGTGGGTGATCATAACAAGAGAGCGTTTCTGTTCTTCTACCAAACTCCGCAGCAAACGGTGAATCTGGTCTTGAATGGTAACGTCCAAGGCCGTACCCGGCTCGTCGGCGATCAAAAGATCACGGGGTGTTACCAAGGACATGGCAATACAAATACGTTGGCGCATACCACCGGATAGTTGGTGGGGATAGGTGTTCAGGATACGCTCCGGGTCAGAGATCATCACATTGGATATTGCTTGCTTGGCAACTTCTAAAAGTTCCTTTTTGTTTTTGCCTTCATACTGACCGGAATATTTGATGATATCGGCCAATTGCTGTCCTACGGTGAAAACCGGGTTCAAGGCTGCCGTCGGCGCCTGGGAGATCATGGAAACATTCTTTCTTCTTACTTCTTGCAGCTCGTGGTAGTGCATGGTCAAAATATCATTGCCGTTAAAGAGGATCTGGCCGCCTTCGGGAATGTGAATGCTGGAAGGATCCAAAACCTGCAAAACGGTTTTCATGGTAGTGGTTTTGCCGCAACCGGACTCCCCTACCAAACCTACTTTTTCCCCTCTGTTGACATGGAAATTAATCCCGTCAACAACCTTCGCATAGCCACGGTAAGTGTTATACCATACAGAGAGGTTTTTGATATCTAAAATTCTGTCTTCCGCCATCGTTATTGCCTCCCTCTGTCAAACATATCCCGGATGCCATCGCCCAGGAAGTTGAAGCCAAGAATAATGAAGGCAACACCCAAAGACGGGAAAATGGTCATCCACCACATATCAGGCATATATTTGGAACCGTCGGAAATCATTTGGCCAAAAGCAGGTGTCGGAGGCTGTTCGCCCAGACCGACGAAGCTCAAGGATGCGCCCATCAAGATAACCCAGCCTACATCCAATGCCATCTTGGTCATAACAGGAGACAAGCAGTTGGGCAGGATCTCACGGAACAAAATATGCATTTTGGAAGCGCCGATCAATTCGGCTTCTTTCACAAAATATTCCTTGCTGTACGAAGTTGCCATCCCATACACCAACCGGGTGTACCATGGCCACCACATGACGGTTACCGCGATCATGGAGTTTGTCATATTGGGCTCCAAAATGGATGCAATGGACAAAGCCAAGATCAAGGGAGGAATCGCCAGGAAAATATCGGTGATGCGCATAACCAAAGTTTCTACCCAGGTGCCATTATAATAACCGGCTAAAAGTCCGGTGAAAACCCCTACCGGAACCGAAATGGCCAATACAATGATACCCATCTTCAAAGCGCCGCGGAATGAAAAGATTACCCGGGTAAAGATGTCCCGGCCAAATACGTCGGTACCGAACCAATAGGTGGAATTAGGCGCCAAACTAGCATTGGCATAATCCACATATTCTTTGACATGGCTGGGGAAAGGCGTGATGACTTGGGCTAAAATAGCAAGCAGGATAGAAGCTAAAACAATTCCAAGACCCAACAAGGAAAGCTTGTTTCTGGAAAATTTGTACCAATAAATTTTTATATTCTCTCTTGTAGACGGAGAGAGCAATCCTTTTTTCTTAGCTGCTGTCGCAGTGGCATTTGTCATGGCTATTTACCTCCTAACCGAATCCGGGGGTCAAGGGCTGCCATAATCAGGTCAACAATCAAGTTGACAATCAGGAAGATCAACCCAATGATAATGATAACCGCCGAAATCGCATTTAAGTCTTTTGTTAACATGGAGTTAATACCATAACGGGACAGGCCGGGCCAGTTAAAGATCTTTTCCACCAAGAAAGCATTTCCCATCAAAGCCGCAAAGTCAAGACCCATAACCGTAACAACGGGAACTGCGGAGGGCTTCAACAGATATTTCTGCATTAGAACCCTTTTGGGCAAGCCGTAGCCGGTAGAGACTGCCATATATTCTTTGCCCATATTATCAGTCAGAGAAGACCGCAAAACCCGCGCATCCTGGAACATGGGACCCATCGCCAACGCCAAAGCCGGTAAGAGCAGATGCAGGGCGGCATCTCCCGCCGCTTTGAAGTTGCCGGTAAGCAATCCGTCAAGCACATACATTCCCGTAATATTGGACGGCGCCGCAATACCGGAGCTCAGCCGTCCCAAAACAGGTAAGACCGGCCACACAAAGCCGAATAAAAGCAGAAGTAATACGGCCACCACGAAAGACGGTAATGCGATCCCCGTATAAGCTAGAATACGGATAACGCCGTCTAAAATGCCGTCTCGATACCGCGCAGCCAACAAGCCCAGAAGCAGGGCCACAACCACCATGATCACGCCGGCAAAGAGCATTAATTCCAAGGTAGCAGGGAAGAATTGCGCAACGTCCATAGAAACCGGCCGTTTCGAACTCAAGGACTTCCCGAAATCGCCGTGCAGAACGTCTCCTGCCCAGTAAACATATTGTAGGGGCAGGGGTTTATCCAGGTACATCTCATGACGCAAGGTATCCAAAGCGGCTTCCGTCGCACGGGGTCCCAAAGCCAGTTTAGCGGGATCTCCCGGTACAATGCGGGAAAGCGTAAAAATCAAAATGGAAACACCAATAATAACAAAAATGCCCTGTAATATTCTTTTTCCAATAAATCGAAGCATATTTTTGTCAAACCCCCCTCAAAGTTGCCTTATGAGGCGTAGAATCATAAGTTCTTTCATCAAGTCATACATCTGTTTGATTCGTATTTAAAACGATATGCAATAACAATATTGCATCAGTTACAATACCATTTCAATTTTAATTAAAATAGAAATTCACGATCAATAATGAGTCGCGCACACAATGGCAGAGACAAATTATAAACATGACAAGCTAATTGATTTTCTTAATATTGCTTTAACGATTAACCTGTTACGGTTCCGTTGCGTTTTGACGATACCGCATCTTCTCCCATGGTACTTTCACAAAACATGTTGTCAGAACAAAAATCTATTATGCTTCGTCCCAAGGTGCGGTAAATAAAACACTTTGCTGTAACATCAAAATTATGGGACAAGAAAGATGCCATTAGCATTAAAAATCCTATGCCGAAGTACTGTTCCCCATTAAAAGCTAACCAAAACTCTCAACCTGCTGCTTGTGGGGAATATCGGCTGTTTTCCAGATACTTACATACGCGGCCACAAAGAAATGCATTGCAAGAAAATCGTCAGGTGCTACGTTATTCTTTTGTTTAAATCCATAGTCGCCTGCTTGGTATCACATGACCGTAGGAAAGCGCGGCCATTGGAGCGGGTGAAACCATTGCGGGCTAATATGTTTCATCAACAAAAATAGCGTTTTTTCTACCTCTGCCAACGGGGTTGTCCAGAACACCATCGCTCTGTTCTTTTACAGGTTTTGTTCCTCGCAAACAAGATCTTGAACTAGAATCTAAAACTATACCCGGTTTCCGGTTTACATTCTTGATTCCGGATGCTGTCCTAAAACATTGGCGGATCAATGAGCTGCCACCATAGTTTCGTCACATCTTGCCTTATCCATATCAAAATCCGGATACCAACACAAAAGCTTTTCACCACCCACATAAGAGCGGCGACAACAACGTCACCTCCTTGGTTATTATCATCCCTTGCGTAGCAATGCGCAAAACAGGATTTAGGCCAAAGAAATTCTCAAAATCACACCTGCCGCAAGAGGGGATTCCCCTTTGGGGGATTTCCTTCCTATATATTAAGAATACCAAATAGCTTTTCTATCTGGTACGCTCAATCACGTTACATCGCACGCCTTTCCTGCTGAATTCCCGAAACATTACTATTTAGTCAAAAAATATTGTTTATTCAGTTAAAAACAAATTTGAGTGATTTATTTGTTAATTTAATTATATCCTTATAGCGATTTCAGACAATGTATATCGCCAACAAAAGAAACTGAAAATTTTGTTACATGGGAACAATTATCATTTTAATGAAAATACTTCATGCTGCTTTGGGACTGAATGATCTGAAATTGTTTATCCCGACAATACCATTATTATTTTTGCACTATTTTTACAAGATCATACCATTTTATTTTGTTTCATAGCAACAAGACATATAATACCGTATACAAAATTTTGGTAAAGATTCATTTTGGTCTCATTTTAACACATTACAAGTGAATTGACAAAACCATGTGGTTTTTTGGTTCTTATATGCATTTGGCCTGTATCAAATAGCATAATGATTCACTTTACTTTGATTAAAAACAACACGTTGTAGATGATCAGCCAAATTGGACACATGATTCTTTGTCAAAAAAAGGAATCTGTTGGATCGCTTGTCCTTCTCAAAAACGCACCGGTGCAAAATCGCAACAACTGATTTTCACGGAACCGCCACCAGCCACGCGATTCTTTTTTTAACCTGGTTTGACATCAATTTGGTATGATGAGAAGCAAACCATATAAATATGCCAATTTTTACCTGTTTTAGCCAAACCAATCCAATTATGCTTAATTCTCCCTGGTATTCCTATCGTTTATCCTATTGATCTAATGTTTTTTCGGCCATACTTCCCGAAATTACCATCGACTTTAATTATACTCTTTACACAATTCTCTGTCATTGTGACCAAGTTCAAAGAATCCAACCCTCTATTGTACATATGTACAAATTCGCAGCTAAGATCATTGGCAATTGAAAACAAAGCAACCGCCGATCCTTTGTTTGACAATGGATAGGGCATCAGAAATCCACCAATAACAACTTCAAACGATTTTATATGAATTGGATACAAAATTTCACTTTTTGCCAATGCTTTTATCAAACAGTCACCGCGAGGCAGATCGATTTTGCTTTTTTTAAAGAAGCTATAAAAAAACCTCCGGCATAGAAAAGCCGGAAGCATTTACAGAAACAAAGTTTTATATGCTCTTATGCCTCCTGTGTATCGCGCACAGGAAATCTGTAATTCATAACCATCCGTCAAAACAGATCATCAGGATCTGTACTGCATTGTCTTTGCAACAGTACGATCAAGATCACCCGGGTAGTTCTTTTTCAAAAACATATATGTATTCGACAGGTTAAAGCTGAAGACAATTTAGCGATACCGGCTCTTTGCAGGAATTATTAAAAACGCCGGTATCGCTAAAAAGTTTTTGATACTAACTTGTGATTCTTTGCTTAGGCTTTCAAGTGGATTTTTGTCCTGTTTCCGTCAAGCCTTTAGGGTCTTCCTTACTTGGTTATGGTCTCGATGAAACGCATAAGGATGGTGGCTACTTGTGCCCGGGTGGCATTGCCGGTGGGTTCCAGCGTGGTAGAGGTTACACCGGTGATTAATCCCTCGGACACCGCCCACTTGGTAGCGTCCAGAGCCCAGTCGGAAACCTTCGCCGCATCGGCAAATGTCGCGAGATTCGCGGAAGCCGTCATATCATAGCCTTTATAACTCGCGTAACGATAGAAGAAGGAAACCATCTGCTCGCGGGTAATGTTGTCGTTAGGGCCGAAGGCGGTGGCATCATAACCCTTGACGATACCGTTTTCCGCTCCCCAGGCCACGGCTTGAGCATAATATTGGCCGCTCGTCACATCTGTGAAACTGCTTGCCGTAGTCGCCTGAGGCTTACCATCCATACGCCACAGAATGGTAACGATCATGGCGCGGGTGGTTTCCAGATTGGGTTCAAAGGTGTTGGCGCTGGTGCCGTTCATCAGGCCGTTTATATAGACATATTTCACCGCATCATAGAACCAATCGCCTTCATGTACATCGATAAAGGGATTGTCCCAACCGTCGCTTTGGGTAAAGTAGGCCTTCAAGGTATGCGCCTTGCTGACATCTTCGAAGGTGTACTCGCTAACGGCGCCCACGGACTTGCCGTCCACCAGGACATCGCTGATGACATAACCGGTATTGGGCGTGATTTCAAAGGTTTTGTCTTTCCCTGCGGTCACACTGGTGGTCCCGGGCGTGACACTGCCGCCTGCGCCCACGGTAACGGTGATGTCATAAGTGGTGACGCCACCGCCGCCACCGCCGCCCGGATTGCTGGATGTCGGCGTTTCTACAATAGAGTAACTGGAGAAGTTTTGGGAGTAGATGAAGACATAGCCGAGGCGATAGTCCACATAATAGCCCTCCTGCGCATAAGGCGAGGATTGCCGCGCGGTGAGCTTGGTCATCGCCGTGGCTTCGGCGCCGTTATGCTCGCGGTAAATCACGATAGGCGTTCTGTTGGAGATCTGGCTTACGGTGAGAGGCACGGCGATCTCGATGATGCTGTCAAGCGTGTTTAGAGGCAGTCTTGTAATCTGACCGTTGCTGGCCGTCGTGGTCTTATTGATACTGAGATTAAAGGTGGTAGCGGTCTTGCCGTCCACCGTTGTGGCGGTGCTGCTGCCGACACTCAGTTCGATATCCACGGAACCGCCTGCTTCAGCCACATCCTGATCTTCATCGGTGAACTGATCGTCCAGGCCGTTGACCGCCGCATTAGACCCGCCGCCTGCTACCGTCACATAAGAGTTGGTGGAGCCGGCATTGGTGGTAACGGGAATATCAAAGCTCACAGCTGGCGTCACAACGCCATTGGTTATAGTGATGCTCTTAGTCCCGGTCCAATTGCCCACATGAGCTACCACATTGTAGACACCGTCTTTCAGGCCGCTGAATACCGCGCTGCCTGGCGTATCCTTTACCGCGGTGGCAGTGACGGTGGAAAGAACCAGGTTCCCCGCTTCGATAGAGATCTGGGCGGTCTTATCAGTAGCGCTTTGGGTCGTTACGGTTACCGTGATGCTGCCCGTTGTTTTGGTCGGGCGGAATGTGACGGTCTCACCGGTATATTCCGTACCGCCCAATATGACATAAGAGTAATATTGATACTGCTTATTGGCTGTCAGGGTCAAGCCGGTAAAGGAGGCGTCAATGGCTTTGCTGAAACTGGAAGTCACGGCATCCAACGGGATCTTGATCATCTGTCCGGCCGTCCAAGTGCTTTCACCCAGATAGAAGCCAACTTGGGTGGCCCCGGTATGATAATACAAGGTGCCGTTTAAAGTAGCGGTACTGGTGGTAAGGTCGCTGGGAGCATCGGTACCTACCGGCAAAACCTTGCCGGAAAGAGCCAGTGTAGCAGGCATAGCCAGATAATAATTATCCTTCTTGTCGCCGGCCAGGCTCAGGATGGTCATGGTGACATCCCCTGTGCTGAACTGCGTGGCGCTGTCAAATGCCGCCTGATAGGTCAGACCCAGCGCGTCATGATTCACTGCGGTATTGATCTGATAGGCACCGTTGGGTACGTCGGTGGCGGTGTTTCCGTCATAGTGCTTTGTGACAATGACGCCGGGTACGGCGCTGACGGTGACATCCCGCTGATAGATGTTGAGGACACCGTTTGTTTTAGTAATCTCGTAGTAGTTAGTTGCGGTAAGGTCGCCGAGCATGATAGGATAATCGGCATCGCGTCCGCTGATCGTTGCATTGGGATTCGGAGAATTCGGGGAAGTTCGGTTGGCGTCGCTGGTCTTGTCCTTATCATAGGCAACGATGATGCCGTTATTGCCTATAGAAAGGTCGGCCAGGGAATCGCCGCTAACGAGACCGGTCACCTGATAATCCATAACCTGGTTGCCGCCGCCGTAGATGCGGTCGCCTGCCGTGGCAAAGGCCGCTTCACCGATTTGGGCCGTAATGCTGACGCCGTATTCGGTGCCGGTAAGGAGACCAGCCTGAATGGTCAGAGGGATGGGGGTGATAGTCTGCTTACCGGTCACATAACTTACCTTGTAATTCTTATTGTAGCACACACCGGCGGCGAAGGTTTCATAGATGCCCGTATCGCTTTGCGCTACCGCTTCGGTGTAGCCTACGGGAAAAGCCGTCATGCCGACGACATCGGCATCCACCGCCAAGGGGGTGCCGTAGGGGGTGCTGTTGCTTTGTGCGGTGATGGTAACGGACTTGGGCGCGATGGTCATCAGGCCGGTGCCCGAGCCGGTGTAATAAGAGTTATCACCAGCAACCGCCCAGGTCATGGCATACTGTCCGGCATTAGTTTGGCCTGCGCCATCCGAAACTTCTGCCAAACCATTAAAATCAAGATTCTGTCCATTTTCCACCAATCCGGTGATATCGGCGTCATTGGCGTTGAAGGCCGTGTTGCCGTCATAGGTGTAATTGCCAAAGGTTGGAGCAATGGCAACAACCTTCTTCTCAGCAGTGAAGCTTTCTGTAGCATAGACCGCGTTCTGCCCTTCGCCGCGGGTCACCTTGATGGTGATATTACCGATACCCGTAACGGTGAGGACATCGCCTGTGATTTCCGCATTGCCGCTTACCACCGTATAGCTGATGACGCTGCTGTCGCTGTAGCCCACGGTAGAATCGTCCGCGACCATGGTGCCACGGGTCCCGTAGGTATACAGGCGGAAGCTGTCGCCGTAGCGGACCGCTCCTTGCGGAATCCCTACAATGGTCATGGGCACATTGGGATCAACGCTGTCCACACTGAAGGCCCCTTCGGTGTAAGTGAAGCTGTAATTTTGGGCGTAGGCGCCGCCGATTTCGATGGTGTAGGTGCCTACCTGGTCAAAGTTGTCATTGCTGCCGTTGGACGTGAGGCTCATGGCTGGCTGGAGGAAGAAGTCCAGCGAGCTGTCGCCGGCCACAAGACCGTCGTTGGAGAAAGTCCATACGGGGTTGGTGGCATATTGTTCTTTGGTCTTATCGTCGGCCGCCAGATTGATCTGCTTCTTGCTGATGGTAAAAGCAGCGCTTTCGGTATAAGCCGTTACAGTATCGGTGCTTTCCACATGGAGGGTGGCAACATAGCTGCCGGCATCCTTAGGCGCATCATAAGAAACGCCTTCAATGGAACCGCCGGTATAGGAAGTATAGTAATTTGTGGATGCGGGAGGCATATTGGTGATCATGGGTGCTACGGCAGTACCGTCATAGGTCTTGTCCGCAACGCCCATGGTCGCCTTGTTGGTTTCCACGCCCAGTAGCACCTGCATTCTGCCTACGGCAGAACCGGTATAAGCGGGATCAGTCACAGTAACGGTGACGCCGTAGATGCCAACTTCTGCGGTATCGGTGCCGTCAACACCGTCGAGATCAAGACCTTCGCCGTTATAGGTAACGGTATAGCCTGTAAAGCCGCTGATGCTGGGGGTAACTGTCACGGTCTTGGCGGTACCGTCCCAAATTTGTTTGGTATTGCTGATGGTAAAGGCAACTGGAATCTTACCGCAGGTCACCGGCGCATAAGTTTTGACGCCGCCTGCTACGGTCATGATGGTGGAAAGGCCGCCTTTATAGTTGGCCGTGCTGTTGGGCCCGACCACTACGGTATATTTGCCGTCCTTGGTCAAGTCGGCGGCGGCTTTGACATTGTTCCCGTCGTGGTAGTAATAGGTCACCTTGTAAGCGTCGCTGCCGGTTCCCAACTGCATAGCGGAACCGTCAGCCTTGTACAGAGTGATAGCGCCTGCCGCGGTGATAGAACCTGTAAGCTGGTTTCTGGCGACAAGGGTTTCTTTGGTAACGGTATAACCGGCGGCAAGCTTATAGTTTGCAGCATCGTCCCCACCCAGGATGGCAGGAGTATAGGTAATGGTCCGCGTACCCGCGCCGGCCGCACTCAAAACGGCGGTGCCGCCCATGAGAACGGAGTCGCCCTGGAGGACATTGGCGTCCACGGTCATGACATTCACCGCCGTGGTGCCGTCATAGGTCTTGGCCTGGACGATGAAATCGGAGACCGTCAGGGTCATGGGCTCGATGACCAAAGTGCCTGTGGCATCCGCCGAGGCGTACTGCGCCGTTTCGGGCAGATGGGCGTAAACCGTGTAGGTACCGGCGTTCACAGGTTCCGTCACATTGCCGGCGGCATCTTTATAGTAGTAGGATATCGCCGCCGCTTCGGAAGCGTTCAAGGCATCGCTCATGCCGGAGACGATGGCGTTGCCGGAATAGTACTGCGCTTTGCCGTTATAGGTCACGGTCTGCGGCGCTAATTGGACAGACGGCGCATAACAGACATAGAAGGTTTGCTGGTCGAAGCTATCGGCATAGCCGTTGGTGCTGTTGTAGACCGCTTTGAAGGTATATTCCCCAGCGGTCACATCGGAAAGTTCAAAGCTGACGGCATTGCCGCCGTTGACCAGTTCCTTCTCGGCAACCGGGCTATTGTCCTGATACAAAGTAACAGAGCCGGTGGGAGCTGCGCTGCCGCCTGTGATCTTGACGTCAAAGGTCAGGGTGCTGCCGGCTTTGGCAGGCGTATCGGAAGAGCTGATGCTCATCTGGGTCACGCTTGCGGCCACACCCGCTGTGATAACATTGGAGTAATAGCTATTGCCGCTTTTTACGGTCTTTTCGGCAAACTTGGGCGTGATCTTGGCCCGGTAAGCCGTGGTAAAGGTAGCGGGAGCAACCGCAGAAACGGACTCGCCGGTCTTATAGGTGACCCACGTGGCCGTGTCGGCATTGCCCGTATAGTTGGTGCTGCTTTCCCAGGTGATGACAAAATCGTTCTCGTTCAGTGATTCGGTAATACCGTCCATGGTTGTAATGGTGTTCAAAGCCAAAATGGTGTCGGAACCGTCGGCAGGCAGGGAACCGGGGTTTTCAGCAAAGTCGCCGTTGGGCGTCTTGATCAGTACGGTCGTTTGCTGGATGGTAGAGGATTTGACTTTTATAGCGGTAGTGATGCCGTCGCTTTGGGCGCAGGCGGCGTTGCCCGTATATTTGGCGTAGACGTAGACATCCTGCGCCAACCCACTGTTAGTGGGCAATACATTGGTGGTAAGTTCCGCGTAGTAGGCTGTGCCCCCCATGGATAAGGTCATGGATTGAACTTGGGCAGCGTCAAAAATGGTCTTAGGACCGTCAGGCGAAGTACAATAGTAGAATTCCACTGTGCCGGTAGGCGCGATGCTGCCGGTAGGCATAATGACAGCAATCAAAGTGATATCATTGCCTTCATAAATGGCGCTGGCATTGGATGCTACGAAAGTAGCCGTCGCCGCGGTGCTGGTGCTGAAAGCATTGGAAGTAATACCTAAGGCGGGCAGCTTAGCGCTGGCGGAACCAACCAAAGGCGTTACCACGGCTTTGTACAGATAGTTGCTGTCGGCCGGCGTTTGGGTCCAGGTCCGGTCATCAGCTGCCGTGGCGGTATAAGCGGCCACGCCGTAACCGGTGGAAGAACCATTGGTGCTGACATACCAATTGATGGCATAGTCGGTGCCTAAGGCCAATTTTTCACCATCCGTGGTATAGACGTCGCCCATACTGAAGGTATAAGTGGTACCGGCAGTGAGCAGGTTATGATTATCGCCTGCCGCGGCCGGGGAAGCAGTGATCGTGGCGGAATCCGTAACAGCATTTGAGTCAGCGATGGTCACAGACCAGACCTTGTAGGTCTTTACCGCCGGATCGGGCGTATCGTCCGTATCATCTTCTGCGGTATTATTATCATCATACTGGCTGTTATAAGTAGTAGATCCGTAAATATCGCTGCCGCTGTAGACAGTATAGAGGGTATAGATCCCCGCGCCAAGCTTGGAGCCGCTGATGGTATATTCGGCCCGCGCTTCGTTGGTATCCCACTCGCTGAGGCTGACTCTGGCCAGTTTGGTGGGGGAACCGCTTTGCGGGATGTAGAAAAAGTCCACTGTGCCGGTGGGTACCGTATTGGCCCCTATCACTGAAGCGGTAAGAAGAATGTCATCTCCCGCATGGGAGCCGGAAAGCCGCGCGGCGCCCGGCACATTGACCGTAGAGGCGGCGGAAGCGCCGGAGAAAGTATAATAAGGAGAGAGCGTCACGCTGGGTGTCGACAGATTGTCAACGCTTGCGGTATTGGAGGTGGCGCCGATTCTCATATTGCCCTTGGCTTCCACATACAGTTGATAGGCTTCCCCTTGGGCAGCCACAAAAGTATAGGAATTGCCAGTACCCACGGTGACGGTATTGCCGCCTTTCACCTTTTGCCATTGCAGGGTATAATCGCCGGTATCAGCCAAGGTACCGTCAAGACCCTTCAAAGAAGTGGGATCAACGGATACCGTGTAGGTGAAACCCGCAACAAGGCCCGTCACATTGCCGCCGGCTGTGGTAGCAATGGTGCTGCCGCCGGATTTGACAATGACGGTGGGTTTGACAAAAGCGGTGGAACGGATGGAAACGCCGGTCAGTGCCGCAACGCTGCTGCTGACGTCATTGGAGGCGGTACCTTCGTACTCCGCGTAATAATAAGCGGTGGGAGCGCCGCTGCTATAAGAGGGCAAGGTGACCGTAACGGCAGCTTTGCCTTGGTTATTCAGCTTGGCATAGCCCACTTGGACACCGTCGCTGTTTTTGAATACCACCCAGCCTTCGGTCACGGCGGATTCATTGGCATAGGTGACCGTGGCGGTCAGGGTGACGGCGTTTAAGGCGTTTTCATAAGCGATGGTAGGGTTGGCGGATAAAGCCGTAGCGGTTTCCGTCAGATGGCCGCAAACCACCGTGGCGGTTGTGATACCACCCGCCGGTTTGGTATAATCGCCGGCCGGAAGGATCTTGGCATACCATTTCTCACCTTCCGCCGCAGGCGTGACGGTGAGTTGATCCGGGTGGCCGCTGTCGGCGTCCACCTTGTTCCAGGTGATGCCGTTAAACCACCACCACTCGACAGTGTATTGCGTGCCGATGGTGAGGGCGGTGGCCGGAGTATCCGAAGCATAGGCTTTGGGCGCGGTCAGTACATAAGTATTGCTGGTGGTCAGGGGACCGGTTACCGTATCGCTACCCTTTTTGATGGTAATGGTATCTTCGCCCGACTTCAGCTGGATGGTCACACCTCCCACCGTCAGTGTATCGGTATCTTCCGAGGCGCTATATGCGTCGTTGCCGTTAAAGACCGCCTTATAGGTGCTTTCGCCAAGAACGGCGGCGGTATAATAGGTGGCCACGCCGCCAGCACCCACAAGGGTCGTGTCTAAGACGGCGCCGTCGCGGTAGAAGGTCACGGTGCTGCCGGCGGCGGGATATGTGAGAGAATCGCCAAAGCGGGTCACTGTGGCCGTCAAACAAAGGGCCGTGCCTTCATAGACATTGACTTCGGGGCTGATGACAAGGGTCGTGCTGCTAGGGAATTTCGACACCTGCCATACGGCGTAGAGAACAATGCTGGCATTGTCGGTATAGCTCGCTCCCCCCGCATAGGTAGGGGACTCGGCCGAAGCGTCGGCGGCCCAACCGATAAAAGTATAACCGTTGCGGGTAGGCGCGTCATTGCCGCCTAAAAGATCCAGCGGACTGTCCTGCGTCTTATTGTCGCCCGCTGTACTGGAGCCGCCGCTGAAGCTGCCGCCGTTGGCATTATAAGTAACGGTATAGGTATTGGGAGTCCATTGGGCATAAAGATCCAGATCATCATTAACGGTATAACTGGTGCCCGGGGCATAAGGCGTGCCGCCTGCGCTCTCCCAGCCGCTGAAAGTATAGCCTTCCCGTGTAGGAACCATGCTGCTCAAAATCAGGGTTTCGTCGCAGAACTTGGTTTGGCTGTCGGGCACGGTAAGCTCGCCGGACGCATTGTCATGGTAGGTTACCGCATAGGCGGCGGGCTCCCAAACAGCATAAAGGATGATACTGTTCTCATAGGGATAAAGGCCGCCGGCATCATAAACCACGGAGCCGTTGCTGGCGGTGGCCCAACCCATGAAGATATAGCCGCTGCGGGTAGGCTCGGTGCTGCTCAAGGTCAGGTCGACACCAGCGGTCTTGGTCTGAGAGCTGGGCGCGCCGGAGCCGCCGTTGGCGTTATAGGATACCGTATCGGATGGGCTCTGCCATACGGCATAGAGGTCGAGATCCGCGTTTCCGGTATAGCTTCCGCCCGCCGCATAATCAGCGGATTCAGCCGCCGCATCGGCAGACCAGCCCACAAAGCTAAAACCATCCCGCGTGGGTTCGGTGCTGCTCAAGGTCAGCGGTGCGCCATAGGTTTTGGTGCCGTCGCCAGGCGCGCCGGAGCCGCCGTTGGCGTTATAAGAAACGGTATAGGTATCCACCGTCCATTGTGCATAGAGTGTGGCGTCGGTATTGGCGGTATAAGTATCGCCGCTAGAATAAGCCGTGCCGCCCGTGCCGCTCGGCGTCGTGTACCAGCCTGTAAAGGTTTGGCCTTCTTGTGTAGGCTCGGTGCGGCTCAAAGCCAAGGATATCCCATAGGTCTTGGTTTGGTTTTCCGGTTCGCCGGAGCCGCCGTTGGCATCATAGCTCACGGTGTAGGTGTCAATCTCCCACACGGCGTACAAGGTGGTGTTGGCATCGCTTTCAAAAGCACCGCCAGGGGCGTAGACCGCCTCCGTCGCAGTAGGAGTGGGAGCCCAGCCCAAGAAAGTATAGCCGGTCCTGGTCGGTACCATGGTGCTGAGGGTCAAAGGTTGTCCCAGGACCTTGGTCTGGCCCGAAGGCGCGCCATCGCCGCCATTGGCGTTATAGCTCACGCTTTTCTGCGCCTGGGCCAGGAGGGTGGGATAGGTCAGGCCGTCCAGCTTGTCATCCAAAGCGGCGTTTACTTGAGCCTGCGATGAGGCGTCAAGGCTATTGTAAACCGAGGAACCGGCAACAATAAGCCCGGCATTGGAGGGCGTCGCCGCCACCCAAAGGTTGGGGCTGTTATTTAATATGTCACCGTTTAAATAGGTGTTGATGAACTTATCACCATCGGAGAGAACCACGTTGATGGTAATGGTGGCCGTCACCGTCGTAGTGCCGTACTCCGAACAACCGTTGGTGCTTACGACCATGGTAAGGGTGGACGTGCCGGGGCTCAAGGCTTTCACGGAAGCGATGTCACCGGCCCCGCCAACTATCTGAATAACGGAAGGATTCCCTACCGTGCAGTTGGACGCATAAACAATGACACAGCTTCCGGTGTGGTAAACATGGGGACCCAATATGCTGGCGATGGTAGTCGTCGTACCGTTAATCGTACTGAAAGGCGACGCAGATTCAATAGCTACCTTCAAATCAGAATAAGCAAGGGCATCCGTCGTAAAAACCGCGCCCAGTATAACGAGGCAAAGCAGTAAACTCAATAGTTTTTTCTTCATATACTACCTCCTATCAAACGAATCAAAATTGGGTCCTTGTGATCTTACATCAATACAAGCACAACTTCTTCTCAAAACCAATACAACTGTCAGCTTCTTCTCAAAACCACTCAAAACCATACAAATTACTTGTTTCATTCACATCTAATACATTACGTCATCCCCCATATGAGAAAAAGCTCCATACGCCAAGGCGTTTTCCTGCATTGATGCAATAAAACCCCCTTTTCATATGGCGGGATATCATTGGCTGTCTCCTCCCTTCCCTGTAAAATTTATTATAACAAACATTGCTACTAACAACTAAAAAGCGGTAAGTAACTTTAGTAAAGTTTTTCTTTCACACTGGTAATCCCCGTGATCTTACATCAGCATACAAAATCTTTTAAACATATAATATTAAATGACAAAAGAAGTGTTTTTTTGGTATAATTTGTCGATTTATATATGTATTATATATGATTGGAGCCATAATTCAAAATAAAATTTACCAAAATGATGAAAAATGTTATTTTCTATCAAATTCTTTTATATTTGCTTTTAAACCTGTTCTCACAGGTTAACAAAACAGAAAGCGCCCTGCCAAAACAATGATTTTGGCAGGGCGCTTTTTACAAAAACATAAAAGTAAGCATCCCATTAGCAGAAAATCGAAAAAGAACATGCGATTCTTCTGCGCAAAAAATTTCTAATATACAATGGATACCAAGCTTCTGGGCATCCAAACAGCAACCTTTTCCCGGACTTTTGGAAATGTATGCCTATTGCAGCTAAGCTCTAATGACCCATCTGGCCGGCACATCAGCACGGCTTACGTGATTCAGGACCATCTTACTAATAAACACTGTTTCCATTCCTTATGATATTGTCTCGGCTCTTCAAAGGTGGAAGTAGCCATGACGCTGTCCGCATTGAAAAGTATTCAAACATTATTCTCATCACCTATCTAAGTTAGGTTTGTAATCCCTTTTCGACTTTATAAGACATCAAAGGATTTATATTCATCGCCCGATTTGATATAATAATAGTGGTAGATAACTAGCGAAAGGAGACGATTGCTATGACGATCAAAGAATTTTGCTACGAATGGTTCAATTCTGCCGGCCGGGACGAATGGGATGATATCACCTTGGGCGATATCAGACGCGACATGGAGGAAAGCGACAATCCGGAATGCAAACGATATTCTGCCGACGATGTGTTTGAGGCCATCCAAGACGTCATCCGCGAGTATGATGATTTGCACAAACCGGATCAGGATTTTTAATTTTGTATAAACTTGCGTTTGGCATCTTATGGAGAATTAGAAAGAAAAGCAGTCGCTTATATGACTGCTTTTCTCTTTATCCCAAGCCGTTTTTGACAAATGTTTAAAAAATTAAAATAATCACAACCAAGAAAAAGATAAAGAGCACAACAAAAATGGCAATAAAGATGCCAAAAATAATTTTGGCTATGGTTGCGGATACACTTGCGATTCCTTTGAACCCTAACAAAGTGGCAATCAATGAAACAATCAGGAAAATAATGGCCCATTTTAGCATTTTGATTCCTCATTTCCGAATATGGTGGTATGTGCTACTTATAAAATATCATAGATTACCGGTCATGAAAAGAACTAATATGAAGCATCTTCAATAAAACAAAGGAACCACCCCAAAAGGCGGTTCCCTGAAATAAATCTAATATAAAATTCCGCGATTAATGTGCTTTTTTCGCTTCTTTGGGCCGAAATAGTTTTAAAAGTGCTAAAAGAATGATTGAACCAAGAAGAGCAACAAAGAAACTCCATAAATTTAATCCCGTAAAACCGGTACGTCCAAAGAAATTCATTAACAAACCGCCAATGAAAGCACCTACAATGCCAACGATTATATTCTTGCCCGCACCCATTTCCCTATCGTTGCCAGTAACTTTGCTCGCGATCCATCCCGCAAGCGCGCCGATAATGATCCAGCCTACTATGCCCCAAAATATATTCATGCTATCATCCCTCCTTTTTTACCTGTATTATTCCTGATCTTTTAAGTTTTATGCAAAAATATGAAGATATCCAATTCCAGCGTTTAAAAATGTCCTAATGCTCTCTTTCCGTTCTCAAGCTTGATCCGGCTTTGCAGCTGACAGCGTCCGACGTGATGATGCTTTTTTAACTTGATACACAATCTTCCGGCTCCTTATCCGGGCGCAGTCCCTTAAAGACAGGCTGCCTTAACGACCCGCCGGCATGTTTCATCATATATTTGACCGTACAAACCAATTCCGGCGTCAGCCAAACCGCCTCCTTATGACCGGGAGGCTTTTTATCAAACAGTGGTTCCGGGATTGTTTTTACTTGCTTGATGTAACGCATGTCATCAGATGATACGCCCAAAGTCACATGTCCTTTATAAATCAAGCATCCATCCTGATACTGGCCTAAAACCAAGTTGGCCACGAACCCCTCCTTGTACAAATAACCGCATACCACAAAATCATCGTCCTGCAAATTCTTAATTTTGATCCAGTCTTTGGTACGCTTGCCGATAAAGTATTTACTATCTTTACGTTTAGCTACGATACCCTCCAGATCTCGCTCCTCCGCCAAGTCATAAAAGGGTCTTCCCTGTTCCTCAATATACCGGGAAACGGCTAACCTTGCATTTTCTCTGATGATATCTTTAAGAATCCGCTTGCGCTCCATCAGCGGCAGGCCCATCAACTCGCGGCCCTTGCAATAGAGAATATCAAAAGCAATGAAGCTTGCCGGGGTCTTGGCAGCCGCCAGCTCGATCCGAAAACTCTTTGACATCAATGAGCGGCGCTGAATTTCAAAAAAGCTGAGCTCGCCCTCTTTGAGCACGATTAATTCTCCGTCCAGAATACAAGGCCCGTCCACCTGCCTATAAACTTCCGCAAGCTCAGGAATCTTCGCGTTCATCTTCATATTGCGCTTGTTCCGAAAATCGGCGCCCACATCATCCATATAAGCAAGGCAGCGTTCGCCGTCCAGCTTTAATTCAAAGATAAAATCCGGACTGTTGAAAGCTTCCCCCGATTCGCCTATAAGCATTGGCCGAATATCCCTTGTATCAAAAAGGCTCATGCATTCCTCCTGAAAAATTCCGTTGCACCGGGAGCTTGCGGCGTTTGTGGGATTTGCGGAGCTTGTTTTTGTTCCAGGCTGGCTTTTAAGGCGTCCATCAGACTGATGATATTATCGGGCGCTTCTCCTTGCGGAGCCACGATCTCTTGCCCGGCAATCTTTTTGGCGATCAAATCCTTTAACCGTTCCTGATACTCGTCATGATATTGATTTGGGTCAAAGGACTCGCTCATGGTATTGATGAGTTGCCTGGCCATGGACAGCTCCGCATCACTCACGGCAGGCATGGGATAGTTCTTGGGCAGTTCTTTGATATCGTCGGCAAAGTACATGGTCTGAATCAACATGCCGTCTGCGCGCGGGATAATCGCCAAAAGCGTTTCTTTATTCCCCATTACGGTCTTGCCGATAGCGATCTTCCCTTCTTCCATCATAGCCCGCCTCAAAAGCTCCAGCGCCTTATCGCCGCCTGCTTCGGGCAGCGCATGATACGTTTTATCGTAATAAATGGGGCTGATCTGATCGAGATTCGTAAAATGCAAGATCTGAATAGATTTATCTTTTTCCGTCTTGATCTTTTCCAAATCCTCTTCGGTAATGACCACATATTTGTCCTTTTCATACTCGAAGCCTTTGATGATATCCCGGGGTTCTATTTCTCTGCCGCAATATTTGCAAACCTTTTTATAACGGATGCGGGAACCGTCCTCTTTGTGCAACTGATTAAAACTGATATCATTGTCCTGCGTCGCGGTATACAAATTGACAGGGATATGAACCAAACCGAAGGATATGGCTCCTTTGTGGGTAATCGCCATAAAAAACACCTCCCTATCAGTAGTATCCCTGCAGGTTTTTGATTTATTCAATAGTTATTTTTTAAACTCTTCGATTGACGTGCATACAAAAAAGAGCCGATCACAGACATTTCTGTCGGTGCCGGTTCTTTATGTTAAATCAGCTTTTATGATTTCATCTGCTAGAATCCAGGCAAGTTTTAAGTTTGTACAGACCGTCATTCTACATGCGGCGTCCGTCCCGCCATCGGCTTTGCATTCATTACTAACTATCTACTTAGGATTATCTGCTTCGTAGGATTCCGCAACATCATCGAAACCCATTTCTATTAAAGTATCAACAACAATCTTTCGAATATCCGAGAATTTTATCTTATCCTTATCATTTTTGTGAATTTCTTTATTGATTTTATCGGATAGCAAATGAATATCCGATTCATTTAAAGGCTGCTCGATATCGTCTGAAGCCCCGGACATTGATCGTTCAATCTTTTCCAATTGAAAATCCTGCAATCTGCCGTTTTTCTTGATTACTTGCATGGTTAAACCCTCCTCCTGTTTATTCATAAACTATAAGCAGGTATTCGGAATTTTATCCAATTTGGGCTATTTCATCCTGCTAATACTTATTGCTATCATATAACTTTTAATTTTGTATGTCAATCGCTTCATAATATACGTTTGACTTTTTGCTTCTAAAAATTCTATGCACCCTTTCTTTTATAATGGGTGGAGGTTAGAAACGAAAAATGTATCAAAACAAAGGTGCATCCATAAGCGGATGCATCTTGTTCATGATGAGAATAATCATTTTTGATATGAAAACTGCTCAGTTTTTCAGTTTAACTTTTTTGAGACATGATTTCACCAAAAGAATTTGAAATTTTGCTTAATGGTCGCAAAAACCACAGAAAAAAAAGCATCTGTTACGTAGCCTTAAACAAATGAAAATCCCTGCTTATAGGGAATATATCTTCATTAATAGGATTAATTATGATATAATTAATTTATAAGCTGCTTTTATAGCAATAGAATACGAGATGAAATAATGGGGTGATCCGTTTTTGAGCGTACTGTTGCAGAAGTTAAAAGAAGCATCTCTATCTGTAGTACCAATAGTAATTATTGTACTGGTCTTGAATTATACTCTTATACACCTTGAGACACCCTTGTTGCTTAGATTTCTGATAGGTGCAGTATTTATCATTTTGGGGTTGTGTTTATTTTTATTTGGAATTGACATTAGTATAAATCCAATTGGACAGCTTATGGGGTCTTTCATCACCAAAACAAATAGAATATGGGTAGTTGTCATAGCGGGCATTCTGCTTGGCTTTTTGATTTCAATTGCAGAGCCGGACTTACATATACTCGCAGGACAGGTTGATTCTGTAACCTTAGGACTTATTTCCAAATTAAGCATTGTTCTATTTGTATCATTGGGAATCGCTGTTATGCTATCCTTTGGATTGATTAGAATCATATACAACATTCCCTTAAACATCATCTTAAGCTTGATTTATGCAATCATTCTGATTCTCTCCTTTTTTTCTTCCCTGGAATTTTTAGCGATCTCGTTTGATGCTTCCGGAGCTACAACCGGGGCCCTAACAGTACCCTTTATCTTAGCGCTGGCAATGGGCGTTTCCGCTTTGAAAAAGGACAGTATTTCATCAGAAAAAGACCACTTCGGTCTGGTTGCGATTACATCTACCGGCGCAATTATATCGGTTCTAGCAATGAGTATTTTCTCTGATACAGAGAAAATCACCAGTAACCTTGAATCTGCCGCCTTAGGTTCAAACGGTATTTTTATGCCGTTTTTAGAGATAATACCCCAAATAGCGCTGGAAATCTTTTTTGCTTTATTCCCGATTATCCTCATATTTCTAATTCTTCAAAAATGCTCTTTTAAGTTATCAAAAAAACATTGTAGAAGAATCCTGCTCGGCCTTTTATATTCATTTATTGGGTTGGTTTTATTATTAACCGGAGTAAATGCGGGATTTATGCGTATTGGAAGTGTGGTAGGATACGAAATAGCTTCCCTGAACCATAACGCTTTACTGATTGGAATAGGATTTGTTTTGGGGTTAGTAACCGTATTGGCAGAACCTGCGGTTCATGCTTTGACAAATCAAATCGAAGCCGTTACCAGTGGATATGTAAAGAAGAGCACCGTACTAGCCGCGCTTTCCGTAGGAATCGGCTTCGCCATCGCTCTTTCAATGATCAGGATCATGATCCCCGAACTGAAGTTATGGCATTATTTATTGCCGGGGTATGCAATCGCAATTGTTATGTCTTATTTGGTTCCCAGCTTGTTTGTGGGTATTGCATTTGATTCAGGCGGCGTCGCATCCGGCCCCATGACAGCAACATTTATCTTGGCCTTTGCACATGGCGCGGCAAATGCCATTGAAAGTGCCGATGTGATGATAGACGGCTTTGGGATTATTGCCATGGTAGCACTTACCCCATTGATTACGCTACAGATTTTAGGTTTCCTTTATAAGATCAAAGCAAAAAAGGGAGGCATTGAAGAGAATGGGTCCATATCCTGAAGCAGCAGAATTTGAATTGATTTATGTCATTGTTAACCGCGGCTTAGGCAGTAAAGTTTTGCATATTGCTAAAAATAGCGGGATATCCGGAGGAGCAATTTTTTTAGGGAAAGGTACCATTAATAATCGATTTTTAGAGATGTTGGCTTTATGTGATATCCAAAAAGAGATTGTAATGATCGTGGCAAATAAAGCAATATGCTTACATTTCATTGAAATGCTCAATAGAGAGCTTAAGTTAAATAAGCCGAATCATGGCATAGCTTATAGTATACCAGTTATGGGAATCTGTGGCTCCAGGAGCTATAATTGCAAGAATCTTAATGAACTTGGAGGGATAGAAAATACAATGTATCAGTCTATCATTGTTATTGTGGATAAAGGCAAGGGAGAAGCTGTTGTAGAAGCTGCAACTCAAGCCGGTTCTAAAGGCGCAACGATCATAAATGCCCGTGGTTCCGGTATTCATGAAACCAGTAAACTATTTGCCATGGAGATTGAACCGGAAAAAGAAATCGTACTCATGATCACAAAAAGCGAACAAACAAATGAAATCGTTTCTTCGATCCACGAAAAGTTTCAAATTGATAAACCCGGTAATGGCATTATTTTTATTCAGAATATAAGCCAAACATATGGTTTATATGAATCATGATTACGATAAACAGCTTCACTGGGAAAACAAGCACACCCCCGCCCGGATCTCGGACGGGGTTTGCTATATGATTCATCAATTCTGTAAACTCTCCGTCGTGCCTGTTTTCAAATGGTCCGGACCGCCAATCTTGTGAACAGCCTTTTTGAAAGTGAGCGTATTAATCGGTGTGTTATGGAACAAAAAATAACATCTGTTATCTATATAGATAACAGATGTTATATCGTGGTGGACCGCCGGGGGCTCGAACCCCGGACACCCTGATTAAGAGTCAGGTGCTCTACCAACTGAGCTAGCGGTCCAAAAAGCAACCATCATAAAATTCAATGGAATCAACTTGCCAAAAGTCTGTTTTATTTCATATGTTCACAGCATTGCTTCCTTTAATTGAACAATGGAAAAGCATAACAAACAAGTTACCAATTCAATATAATACTTTATGCTTTTACTGTCAAGGATTTTTCCGGTAAAAATAAAATTTTTTACTTGATTGACGGTACTTTGACAGACTTTTCCTGCCGAAACAAATCTTCACACCGTTGCGCGCGGTTGCCTTCGTTGAAAAAACAACGGTCAACATAAATGCTTAAAGGCTAAATTGATATTGCCCCTCCACTTTTTTCCAATGTCCGCCGCAATCTGCGCCAAGAGCAAAATGCAGTCTGGCAATCCCTAAGTCAATCGCTTGGCGGGAGGCCATATTTTCAACAGAAGCCGTGATCACACCATCACGCCAGTAAAACACCACCGGTTGTTTATTCAAAGCAGACGGCGCTTTCCGCACAGCTGCCATCCCCTTAAAAAACCAGTCCGAAGCCGGCTCTTCCACCACATACATTTCCTCCGCCTTTTTTCCGGCACTCTGATGGTGAATCATTTTATAAGTCATTTTCTCCTTAAAGCCCATACTAGCTTTAACATAGCCCAGAGAAACAACGCAAGCCAGTTCGTCATCTGACGTCAACTGTAATTGCTCCATACAGCGATCTTTTTGATAAGTTCCTCCCACCCAGCAAGTGCCAAGACCCAGAATGGTAGCCTCAAGTACTAGAAGCTCGCCGTAATAGCCTGCTTTTTCCTTTAACCCCAAGTCATCCTTTCGTCCGATCAAAGCCAAATAAGCCGGCACATTGCTCAGACCTGAGAAGAGTTCCTTGCCGCCCTGCACCAGACGGATCGCAAGCCCGCTCTCCTGATTATACCGGGTAATGCTGGCATTGAGGACATGAATCACGTCTTCCTTTAAAGGCTGATCCAGATAGCTCCTGCGGGAGATTCTTTTCTCTATCGCCTGACGCAATAATGATTCTTCCATGACCATTTCCCCCTGCCTGTCAATATCTTCTCTTGAACCTGTTCAGATCAAAAAAACTCCAGGCAAAACCCCTCGCGGATTACAACAAACAGGATACAAAATCCTTCAGATACAGGATCACAAAGGCCATTGAAAAGCAAAAAATAGTGAAAAACAGCCTTTCAATGCTATGATTTCCGTTTCAACCTACCAATGATGCGCCTTTATCATACCATCTGTTATTTGGCAAAACTGCCGTAAGCGGGCAGCCCGTAAGCGGGAGCCGCAGCCCTTACCCCCCGGCAGATGGCTTCCGCCATGACCCGGGCCGCCAAAAGACCAGCCGTATTCACGTCGGCGGCACAGGCGCCGGTGGACAAGGTAAATACCGTATCTCCGTCATACATGGTATGAGCCGGACGAATCACCCGCGCCAGGCCATCCTGAGCCATCATGGCAATTTTATTGGTTTGCGCCTTGGTAAAGGCGCCGTTGGTCACGATAACGCCAAGCACGGTATTGCCCTTGGCTTCTTCTCCCATATGGAATTGAGCCGATAAAAGAAATTCCTCGGTATCCGCGATCCTGTCTTTTTTCTCATGGAGTAAACCCGCCAGTTTACGACCATTGTTTTCCTCGATGACATCTCCCAAGGCATTCACCGCCACCAAAGCGGCCACTTGGAGATTACCCGCCTGCAAGCCGTAGGAACCCAAGCCGGCTTTCATGGCCCGGGACATGCCTAAAGCCTTGCCCACGCTGGCTCCGGTAGCCGCGCCCACATTGCCTTCCGCCAACGGAGCCGAGGAAGCGGCGGAAGCGGCCCGATAGCCCATGGCTTTGTCGGGACGCACCTTGCCCTCGCCCAGCAATAGATCAAATAAGGCGGCGCCGCACACAATAGGCACCGTCTGGTCGGCAAAAACGAACCCTTTGCCCCTCTCCTCCAGGTAGGCCATGACGCCTGAAGCCGCATCCAGGCCAAAGGCGCTGCCGCCGCTCAAAACCAAAGCATGCACCGTTTCCACCATATTGACCGGATGAAGCAAGTCTGTTTCCCGTGTAGCTGGAGCGCCGCCCCGCACATCCACGCCGCCGCAAGCCCCCTCTTCGCAGAGGATCACGGTACAGCCGGTGGCTCCCCTTTCATCCTGAGCGTGTCCTACTTTGATGCCGGCAATATCCGTAGCAGAGATCTCTTTTAAATCCCGCAAGTCTCACCCCTCCTAACTCATGGTCACCACACGCCAAAGGGCGATGATGGTACCTACAACGCCTTCGCCGCCTAAAAAACCCGAAGCAACAGCTACTCCTTTGCCGCTTTGATTGACACCGGGGGCAAATTTTTTTACCACCAGGCTGACCAGGCCGCCGGCGAATACCGTGGTACTGATATAAATGGGCAGATAAATACCAAGACCCAAGGTCATGGCGGGTACTTTTAAAATATAGAACAACGCGCCCAGCGCCAAACCGATGAAAAAGGCGGTACTGTCCGGCAGGCCGCCCACCATCGCGGCCACCGCGGCGGCCTGAGGCGCCGGCAGGCCGGTATCGCCCCCCACGCCGCCGAAGTAAGTCATAAGAGCAAACAGCGCGATGCAGGCCACGATACCTCCCACAATGGCGCCGATGGACTCGCCGATCAATTGCGCCTTGGGGTTGGTGTGCAAAAGATGACCGGCTTTAAAATCGTTCAAGACATCACCGGTCAGGCCGCAGGCGACGGCAACCGTCCCGGCAATACAAACGGCCTGCACCATTCCCAAAGACACGAAGGCCTTTACCAAAAGCATGACCAGGATGCCAAAGATCTCCATAGGGTTGATACCGGTCTGTCCGGTGATCTGAGCCGCCATTGCCGTTACCAACCAGGTGCCCAATACCGCAAGCAGGCCGCCGATAAAATTCATCTTTAAAATAAAAGTCAAAAGAAAAGCAATGAGGAGCAGTGCAAGGGAAATCCAGTAAAAGCCCTTGCCGCCCTCGCCGCTTTGGCGGCGGAACAGCGGGCCGTAAATCTCTTTGGCCTTAGGCAGAATGCTCCGAAGCAAAATGCCGATACCTGTCCCCACCATCATGCCGATGCCGATGCTGACCCGAAAACTTTCGGCAGCGGCCAAATCGGAAAACCAGCCGGCATTCACTCCTAAAAGCAGAAAACCAAAAAAGCCGATGATGCCGCCTAAAAACCAGACTCCCGTCGCTAAAGGTCCGATGACATAACCGATGCCCAGCGCCATAGGAGAATACCAAATGCCGAAAGGCACGCCCTTAGCCGAGAGAGAAGCAGACATCCAAAGAGAGGGAACCGCTTGGGTAAGGGTATCCCGGACAAAAGTAAAAGCTCCGGCAATGCCCAAAGAAGAAAAGAGATATTTAGCGCGGCTGCCTTTTTCATCCCCGGCGATCACCGTTTCATAAGCAGCACGGCCAATGGGATAAGGAGTCTCTTGTTTTTCCACAAAGTATTTCCGCACCAGACCGGTAAAAATAATGCCTAAAAGAACGCCGCAAAGGGTAATCACCAAAAGCGTCGACATACCGATCTTTGCCGTGGCGTCCAAAATCCAAATGGCCGGAATGGTAAAGGCAATGCCACCGGCTACCATGGCCCCGGCGGACATGATGGTATGGGTAACATTGATCTCATTGAGATTGCTGTTTTTTAAGCCCCGCAGTACCGCCATGGCCGTAATAGCCACAAAAACGGTGGGCCAAGGCAATGCACCCATACGCAGAGCCACATAAAGAGAGCTGGTGGTAATGATGATAGCACCAATAACACCGATGACGATGCCCCGAATAGTCAATTGCTCCTTTATGGTAGAAGCATACCCCAAGCTGTTTTGTTCCATTTGCCGGTCACATCCCTGTTAACTATTTTATTTGCTAACGTATTATACCATATTAATTTACTAAAGTTAAAGTACTGTCAAAATTTTTAATTGATTTTCGCATCCGGCAGCGGTGGCTTCTTTTATAAAAAAATAGCCGGACCATATCCTTCACAGGAAGCGTCAGACGGCAAAAACGGCCTGCCGGAAGCGCCACTCTTTAACATCGCTTCTTCAATGCGCTAGAACAAAAAGATCTGTGCAATCGGATTGCCGGAATTATGAAGTAGCATAAAGAATCATGAAGAAAGCGGAAAACGATCGCCATAAGAAGATGCGGCGGTTTTTTATATAAGCGGGGCTTTTTATGATATAATGAACTAATGATATAATGAATCAATGCAATGATGATTAGGATGACTTCACGGAGGCTTTTTATGACCGGCTCTCCCGACAAATCCCAGCCAAGAATTCTCTCCTATACCATCGGGCCCCAAGACGATGGCAAGCCGCTGCGCGCTTTTCTGGAAAAGCAAGGGTATTCCCACCATTTGCTCGTCGGCTTAAAAAAAGAAGGGCTCGCGGTGAACGGTACTTTTCATCGCCTCATCGACCCTGTTTTTAGCGGAGATATTATTGAGATCCGCTGCCCGGCGGAAACCGCTTCTCTCCTACCCAATCCGGCGCTTACCGTATCCATTGCCTACAGGGATGAGGATGTGGTGATTTTCCATAAGCCCGCCGGCATGACCATCCACCCTTGCGCCAAAACCTATCACGATTCTTTAGGCAACTATTTTGCTTGGCGCTTCCCGGACAAAATGTTCCGTCCGGTGGGGCGGCTGGACCGGGACACCACCGGTCTTTGCCTGGTGGCCATGCACCGCCTAGCGGCGGCCATCGCCGATTACGACATTGCAAAGACATATTTTGCTGTTTTAGAAGGATATTTACCCCAGGATCAAGGTACCATCGACGCGCCGCTGCTTCGGGTAGGCGGCGAGAAGATCAAACGGATGGTGAATCCCGCGGGGCAGCGCGCCATTACCCATTACCGGGTGCTGCAAAAAAATCACGGTTATACGCTGGTATCCGTGACACTGGAAACGGGCCGCACCCATCAGATCCGCGCCCACATGGCCTGGCTGGGTTACCCGTTGGCAGGAGATAACCTTTACGGCGGCAGCCAAAAAGAAATCGTCCGGCAAGCCCTGCATTGCGGCGAGATCCGCTTTCGTCATCCCGTTACAGGAGAATGGCACACCGTTACCTCCCCTTTGCCGGAAGACATGGCAAAGCTCCTGCGCTAAAAATGACTTGCCGCGCCATACAAATTAAAAGTCAACCCAGATCAAGGTACGGTATCCGCCGCGCGATTGGCTTTGCCGCTGAGCCGCTTGCCATACGTCGGTTGGGCACAGCGCCTCTTGTCATTTTACTCTTCAGAATAACCGGCATAAAGCCTTTTCTCCACCCGCACATGAAGGCAATAAAGAACGGTTTCTATTTCCCATATTCCGTCTCTCAGCAAACTTAAGCCATCCTCCCCTTTCCTTTCGTCAGCGTCAGTATGGCAGCCTGAACAACTCCATTTGCCAGAAGGTGATTTTTTGTGCAGCCTTTTGCTCCCGCCCGCTATCCGCGTATGATTGTTGTTTTGCGCCTCCACGAACTCAACAGACCCAATCCATAATCATGACCGCCTATAAAACGGGTGGTATGCCCAACATCAAGGCGTTAGACACGTACAGAACAAAAACAACCTGCTTTTTTTAAGCAGGTTGTTTTTATCCAGCCAAATACTGCCGGATCTCTGCCAAGCGTTCCGTGACCTGACGGTAACCGTCATGGTAGAGATTGTTTATTTTAGTGATATCCTTCTCCAGCCGATGGAAACCGGCGGTGTTTCGGGGTCGCACTGTCAAGACCCTACCCTCTTTTTCCAAAGTATCCAGCAATTGCAGGCTCTCGTTATAGCGTTTTGCCCGTTCCGCAAGAGCCTGGCAAAAGGCCGGATAGTGCCGGTACCTTCCCGCGGCGATCTTGACGCCTTTTTCAGTTTCCTTGCGGTAGCCATATTCCCTGGTCAGAATGATGATCATCCTGTCGCAACCCTCTTTTAATGCCTGGCGGAAGGGGATGGGATCCGTCACTCCGCCGTCCAGATAAGAATTGCCGTCGATCTCGATTACCGGAAAAAGCAGAGGCATGGCGCAGGTAGCCTTCAGCAAAGAAAAGGCATGGTCATCTCTGGGCACCTCCAGGTATTCCGCCCGACCGGTCACGAGATTGCTCACCACCGCCACCACCTGACCCGGGAAAGCATAAAAAGTATCAAAATCAAAGGGCACATGGGTCTCCGGGATATCCTCAAATGCAAATTTTAAATTATAATAACTGCGGTTTTTAGGATTGATCAAATTATTGATCCCCATATACCGTTTGTCCCGGACAAATTTTTGCAGGATCTCTAAGTTCCTGCCGCTCTGCTTTGAGGCATAAGATACTCCGTAAGCGATCCCGGCGGAAACGCCGATAACATAATCCGCCATGATCCCATTGTCCAAGAGAGCGTCGGTGGCGCCGCAGGAAAATATCGTGCGGATGGCGCCACCCTCCAATACCAGCCCTGTCTTCATTGCTTCTCCCTCTTTTGTCTGTACTGATCTTGCCATGTCTTACCTGCCCGTTCTGAAGCGTTCCGGCCACGGAATAACCCCTCGGCGCCAAAGGCATGAAAACAATACCGTGCTTCCCAAAAGCAATTTTTCATCCCGGCACGGACCGGTCAGGACTGGCGGGACCGTTTCGCGCTTCCTAAAAACGAAAACCCGCCCCGGCCCATCCTTTCCCTGCCTTGAGCGCCGGAATCACCTTATTCTTCTTAAGTCTTCTTTACAAAACTTGCTTTACATTTGGGACAAGTGATATTGATCTTCCCTTTGCCTTTAGGCACCCGCATCTGCTGGCCGCAGTCGGGACATTTGAAATAACAGTGGGTCTTGCGGTCCCGAAACCGGACGGCAGTCCGCGCGAGCCATCTTTTCGGTGCTAAAAACCAGACGCTCACCGGCTGCCACAACCGCATAAAGCGGGCATTCTCCTGATAGCGTGTGTTAAACTTTCGGGAGAACATCCGGTAATAGCAAAGGATCAACACCACCAGCGCCAGACTAGAAAACAGCCCCACCCTTGTAAAGAAGGAAAGCAGGATCAAGACCACGCTCAAAGCCAATAAGGCAAAGGAAAGCTGATCCGGGCCATATCGGCCAACCATCATTCTTCTCAACCAATTCATGTTATGATCTCCTTTTACGGCGGCAATGCCCTTTTATCTTTTCGTCAATGGATGCATCCTATGGCATGGTCTTTAGCCCTTCCGCTGCCGGATTTCCCACTGCGCGGATTCCTCAAAAAAGAACCGGGCTTCCCTCTCACAACGGTTTCTGTCTTTGCCGTATATTCTGAAACTTTTCCTCTTTGCCAGGTCTCTTGGATGACGCATATATTTTTTATTGAGCCATCAGACCGCATACCGCATTGGCATAAGCCACCGGGTCCTCAATGGGCAACCCCTCGATGAGTAAGGCCTGGGCATACAAAAGATTGGCATAAGTTTTAACCTTTTCCTGATCCGTTTTATAAAGGGCCGCCAGCTTTTGGAAAATGGCATGGACGGCATTGATCTCCAATACCCTTTCCGCTTTGGGCTTTTCTTCACCAGGCATGGTATTCAGCACTTTTTCCATCTCAAGAGAGATCTCGCCAGCTGAGGTCAAGCACACCGCATGGCTCTTGAGCCGGGTAGAGAGGCGCACCTCTTTCACTTTGCCGTCCAAGGCTTCTTTTAAGAAAGCCAGCAGATCTTTATTTTCTTCCGCCTGCTGCTTGACGTCTTCTTGTTCCTCACTGCTTTCCAGGCCTAAATCAGCATCAGAAACGGAACAGAACTGCTTGTCCTTGTAGCTCCCCATGATCTTTACGACAAATTCATCCATATCGTCGGTCATATACAGGATCTCGTACCCTTTTTCCTTCAGCCGTTCCATCTGGGGCATCATATCCAGCTTGGCCGTGGTCTCGCCACAAGCATAATAAATAGCTTTCTGGTCTTCCTTCATGCGGGAGATATATTCCTCCAGGGTCACCCGTTTTTTCTCAGAGGAAGAATAGTAAAGCAACAAATCCTGAAGCAGTTCCTTATTCTGGCCAAAACTACTGTAAATACCATATTTCAGCTGCAAGCCGAAATTTTTAAAGAAGTTCTCATAATTTTCCCGTTCTTCCGCCAGCATCGTGGCTAGCTCACTTTTGATCTTCTTTTCCAGAATGTGTGCGATGCTCTTCAACTGCCGGTCATGCTGGAGCATTTCCCGGGAGATATTGAGGGACAGATCCTGAGAATCCACCAAACCAGCTACAAAGCTGAAATGATCCGGCAGCAGGTCGGCGCATTTGTCCATGATGAGGACGCCGTTGGAATAAAGCTGCAGGCCTTTTTCATAATCCCGGCTGTAATAATTGAAAGGAGCCCGGGCGGGGATATAGAGCAGCGCCGTATAGGTGGTCATGCCCTCCACGCTGTGGTGGATAACCCGAAGGGGATCCTGGAAATCAAAATATTTTGTTCGGTAGAAATTGTTGTAATCTTCCGGGGTCAGCTCGCTTTTGGCTTTCTTCCAGATTGGAACCATGCTGTTGACGGTTTCTTCTTCCAGGTAATCCTCGTATTCTTCCTTTTCATCTTTGCCGCTTTCACCGTCTTCTTTCTTGCGGCTCTTGGGCATGTCCATAGTGATGGGATAGCGGATATAATCGGAATACTTTTTCACGATATTTTTAACATTGAAGGCGTCCAGATACTGGCTGTAATTATTGTCTTCCGTGTCATCCTTTAAATAAAGGGTCACGACGGTGCCGGTAGCGTCCTTCGACGCCGGGACAACGGTATAGCCGTCCGCGCCCTCCGATTCCCACAAATAAGCTTCTTCGCTGCCGAAAGCGCGGCTTAAGACCTGTATTTTCTTACTGACCATGAAAGCGGCGTAAAAACCGACGCCGAATTGGCCAATGAGATCAAGATCCGCTTCCGTGGAGTTCCCTTCCTTAAAAGCCAGGGAACCGCTTTGGGCAATGGTGCCCAGATTATGCTCCAATTCTTCTTTGGCCATGCCGCAGCCTTGGTCGGAAATGGTAAAGATCCTGGCCGCCTGATCCAGATCGATGTGAATGGGAAGACTCTCCCGGTCAATGCCGGTCACGTTGTTTTTCAAGGCATTGTAATATAATTTATCCGTGGCGTCACTGGCGTTGGAAATCAACTCACGCAAAAAGATCTCATTTTTGGTATAGATGGAGTTGATCATCAGATCCAACAAACGCTTCGACTCTGCCTTGAACTGTTTTTTTGCCATGATAGAAACACCTCGATATCATTATTGTCGTTGTGATGATTTTTGTTAGCACTTAAAGCTTATGAGTGCTAATTATCTTTATCATAAGCTTTTTTGGATAAAAAATCAAGATATTGCAGCCAGTTTTTTCCTAATGATCCTATTTTTATCAGTTTTTTGCCCAAAACAAGTATTGGACAAGTCAAGCATTTCCTGCCCGGCGCCAGCTGCCTGCGGCTTAAACGCTTTTTATTTCATCCTCACAGGCATCGCTTTTTTCTGGTCCCACGCGCCTAGCGCGTGGTTTTATCGGCAACAACGACCACTTTTTTCAGGGTTTTTTTCGCATACGCCACGTCCTCAACAAACTGAAGTTATCAACCAAACGGCGCCCGCAGAATACTGCGGGCGCCGTTTTATTCGTTGTTTTCTCTTTCGGCTTTGCCTAGGCCGCCAAATAAAAACTCTGCCCTTTATTGTGATTGGTTTTACAAAAGCACTCTTAAACGGTGTTTTTATTTCGAGAAAGTCCCAGGAAAATTCCATAGATCACCAAACCGATGGCGAACCAGATACCGGCCAAAGCCAAGGGCGCAGCACCTTGCAGGAACATGAAGGCAACCAGGAGAGCTACCACCAAAACAGGCAGGAAGGAACCCCCGGGCAACCGAAAATTGCCCGGTTCCGGAGCAAGCTTCTTCCTGGCTACCAGTAAGGTATAAACCATGATGACAATGGTCACCAGTTTGCAGGTAGCGCCGGTGCCCACGATCTCTCTGGTAAATTGCGGAAAACAGGCAATCACCGCGGCAACAACCGTCGACAAAACAATAGCGGCAACAGGTGATTGGGTACGGGGGCTGATCCTGCCCAAAAATCCGGGCAGGAAACCGGATTGCGCCGCCGCCATAATGGTACGCCCCGCCGACATGATCAATACCAGCATGGTAGTAAAAAGAGCGATCAAGGCGCCTAAGGAAATGATCACCGAAAGCCAGGAGGCGCTTCCCGGAAGAGCTGCGGATGCAGCGGCATATAAGGGATAATATTGTAACTGATGATTTTCAACGAAGGCTTGGGTATCCAGCATGCCTACCGTAGCGATCACGACTATGACATAAAGAACCGTGGTTACGATAATCGATATTATCATGGCTTTGGGAATGGTCTTTTTGGGATTCTTGACTTCAGCGCCGATGGTAGCAATCGCTACAATAGCGCCATAAGCCAGCATGGCGTTGGGAATAGCCCCCAAGAAGCCGCTGGCTCCGCCGGAACCCTGCGTAAAGAAGGGGGTAAAATTACTCGTCGAAAAAGCGGTAAAGCCAAAGAGAGAATAAATCACCAGCGTGACGACCAAGCCAAGCACCAAGACTAAGTTGACTTTTCCCATGATGGAGATTTTAAAGATGTTAAGAATTCCGCATATAGCACAGCCTAAAACAGCAAATAAGATTTGATGTTGGGAGACCACCGGGATGATAGTCCCTAAGTAGGTAGAAACAAAGATCGCCGCAAAGGAAGTCCCCAAGATGGAAGGGTTCAAATAAGCCCAGGCGCTGAGCCAGCCCCAAAATTCCTTTTGCGCTTTCGTATTGCCTAAAATCTCTCTGGGATAAACATACAAACCGCCGGAAACAGGATAAAGGCAAGCCAATTCCGCAACTACCAAGCCGTAGACCAACAGGAGAGCCGCGGCTAAGATCCATGTAATTATTGTTGCGGGGCCGGCCATGGCATAGGTAACGCCGGATAAAGAAAAGATAGCGCTGCCGATCATTCCCCCCATGAGAAGCATGACACAATCCAAGGTCGATAACGCACCCTGCGCTAAATTGCCGTTTCCAAAATTCTTCGACATTCCGCACCTCCAAATAAAATTCATTCAAATTTTTCAAATGTCAGTAGCCTTTGTCATGTTTTTCCACTCTAGTACACTGTAACATCTAAAATTGTGATATAGCGGTTAGGATGTTTTGCGCAGGACAAGGCAAAGTCTTGAGGAATCCTTTATGTATTCTGATTGACAACAACGCAGTATTGCACAAAACAGACCGCCGATGTACACAAGGATTCGGTGTACTAGGTTCTTGGCGATTAAAAAAACTTTAGAATCAAGATGCAATGCGATTGCAATGTTTTCCAAGAAGGCTTTTGATTGGCTCTTAATATTCGTGGCAAGTCATGTGGCTATAGCCCGTATGGTTGCCGCCCATATACATATAAATATTAGTAGGGAAATCAATGGCGGCGGTAGCCGGCGGGAAATAACCCCCCGTATCCTTATCCAGGCGCATAAAGCTGCCCCCATAGGCTTTTTCCACCGCGTCCAGATGAACAGGCCGTTCCCAGCTGCTGGAGCTGACGATGGCATTGGCTTCCGGCACGTCGTCCACTAAAAGCTGCCCTTCGGTACCGTCTTTGCCGCCGAATTCAAAGGTGATAATGGCCCCATCAATGCCCCGAAGCTCGGCGTGCTGAATGGTAAGCATACCGTCGATGGCGGCATTGCCGCCACCCTCCCAGGCCATGATGATGCCGTCGGCGTCCAGCATATCCGCCATTTTGGCACATATCTGGGAACAACGCTCCTTATGCCAGTTGCTGGGATTATGACTGCGGCAGAAAATAACCCCTATAAAGTTGAGATCTACGCCGTGATGCTCGTAAAGCTCCAGGATGATGGGATGGTTGACATGGATATAGGTGGGTACTTTATTGGTAGGCCAAGCAAAATTACCGCTGACCACACAGCCGTCCAGCATTTCGTTGGGATGCAGCAAAGTGGGCACGATATCATAAATGGGCAGGCCGTAAAGGAGGGTATTGGCATAGACGCCCTGATTCTGACACTGCCACACCAAGGCCACCTTGGGCAGGCCTTCCACCGGCCTATTTTCAAAGACCTTCACCTCATCCGGTATCTTGTCTTTGGTCAGACTGGCCAGGTATTGGGCTACCCGCATGGAGCTTTTTCGGATATCGTTGTCATATTCTTCGGCGGATTTACCGTCCTGCACCGCAAAGTTCATGATGAGGTTAATGGTTTTGGCAAAGGGGGTATGGTCCTGATAGAAGCCTGTCATTTCAATTATGCCGTCTCTGGTATAGAGCAGCCCGCTGGAGGCGTTCACCTCGTCCCAGGGCAAGGCGGCGCATTGCATGACGGAAAAACCGTCCAAAAGGTTGGTGGTGCCGGTGCCGGCGGTAAAGGGCATATTTAAGATCCCCGCATATTCGCCGCCCCGATGATTGGGGGTTTCTACCTTAAACATGGGTTGGATCACGTCTAAAACATGAATGATCCTGGCGTTTTCCCCCGGACGGCAGACTTCGAACCAGACCTTGGCAATGTTTTTCAGATGAGGTGCGGCAACTTCCAGCAGTTCGTCATAATTCACCGTCAGAACGCCGTTTTCGTAGGCGCAACGCTCACCTTCCGCCAATTCGCGGACTATAAAATAATTTCTGGTCAATTTGCGATCCATGTTATTTTGCCTCCTTCCCTTCGCCTTTGCGCACGCTGAAAATGGTAGGCCCGCTTACATCGGTTGCGATGGCTTCCAGGGCCTTTAAAAGGATATTCCTCATATAATCCTTTTCCCGTTCAGGCGGCAGTTCCGGGTCGCCGATGGGGCAGGTAAAATCCCCGCCCGTTATGATCCGGTTGGCTCCCGCGGACAAAGCAATGGAGGAGAAAGCATTGACATGGGCAATGGGGATGCCTTCTTTGTCAAATTCTTTGGAAATCACTGCACCGCAGCGTGTGCAGGTACCTCAGGCCGAAGAAAGGATAACGCCCTGCACGCCGTCTTTCTTCAACTGCAGCGCCATTTGGTGCCCCAGCTTCTCACTCATGGCCACATTGGTGCCAATACCGCAGGTGGCCAAAAAATATTGCGCCAGTTCGCCAATCACCCCTTCCTTTTCCAGTTTGGTTGCCTCTTCGTAAGGCACCAGACGGTTGGGATTTTCGTTTACTGTGGTGGTATCATAACCGCCATGGATGGACTCGTAGTTATTACTGTTAAATGTAACGGCGTCTATGGGATAAGTGCCATAGGCAACGGAGCATAGCATTTTCAGCTTATCCGGATTGCCTTTGGGTACCAGACCACCGGTGGTAATCAAGGCGATCCTGGCTTTAGCCGGGTCTTTTAAAGCCGGCGCCGCCGGAACCTTGCTTAATTTTCTTAAGGGAATTTCGGTACGGTAAGGCTGGCGGTTCATTTTTTTTACCAGCATCTCCACCACCCGCTTGGCGCCGGATTTCTCATCATACTCATTAACCCGATGTCCGGTGGGGATATAACCCTCTTCCGAAGCGGTGCCGATCCTTTCCCCTTTCGCCAGCTTTAAAGCAAGCCTGGCCAGCGGCGGCAGGGAGCTGCGCATACCGGCAGCCGTTTGGGTAGTTTCCACGATGTAATGATTCAAAACAAACATCTGCACCGCCGGGTTTTGTGGCGACATGGCGCAAACGGCGGGGATACCCAGCTCAAAACGGACAAAATCACAAAACTTGGCACAGGCCACGCCATAGCGTCCGGCGTTAAAGGCAGGGCCCGCAATGACCACATCCGGTTCCACCTCCTCCACAAACCTTTTCAGTTCCGGCTTCAGCGCTTCATAGTTCTCGTCAATGTTGAAATGATTGTCACCGCAGGCCAGGGTGCGCACCACCATCATTTCCCCGCCCCACATGGCCTCCATCCCAATGCCGGGGCCTTTGGCTCCTTCATAAACATGCAGCCCTTCATGGGCCTGAGCCTCGCCGCCGATACCGGCGTAGAACTGGTTGATATAGCAGAGTGCTTTGAGCGTCATACGTCCACCTCATTTCCTGTTTTCCTGTTTTCGACACTGCCAATTTAACGGTATGCCACTTACCGTTTAGCAAAACCAATTTTATTCTTTTTGCGCGGGCGCCCTAATCAGGAAAAACGTTGTACCTTCTTCAATAGCGGCCATATAATGACCATAGGTAGCAGGGTAATAGATGGTGTCGCCAAGTTCCAAAACATAATTATTTTCCCCCACCTGTACCGATAAACAGCCGCTTAAAACATAAAGCACTTCATCTCCTGTGGCATGACTGCGCAAATGCTGGGCATCGGGGAAATTCATGGGTAGTTGGACCCTGGATACCTGCATATGCTCCTCGTCTCCCGTGGTCAGGATCTGGTAAACCATACCCTCTTCCACCGCGGGAAGCGCCGGATTGCTTTTTCTGGTGACATGGATCTTATCGGGATCGTTATGCTGTAAAAAATAGACCATATCCACACCAAAAAATTCCGCCAGCCTTTGCAGATTGGCAATGGTGATAGAATATTTGCCGTTTTCCAACTGGGAAAGGAAGGAATAAGACATTTGGGTGCATTTCGCCAGTTCCAGCAAAGATACCTTATTGCGTTTTCGAAGCTCCCGTAGGCGCGAACCGATATGTTCCACAACAACTCTCCTCCTACTACCATAATTCGCCGTTATAATATTATGACGGATTATTTACCGATAGCTTCTTGGCCGCTTTCTCCAAAAACATTATATTCGATTCACTGAATATTTTCAAGAAAATCATGTAATATTTTTTAAATATTCAATCAAATCTATTAGAAAATATTTTATTAATAAAAATAAAAATTTTATTAAAAGGTTTTATTGGAATATATTTTCTTAAAAATCCGCTTCCGGGACATCTTTGATCTTTCGATTAATGATACAATTTATTGTATGCTGGGAATTAGCACCTTAGACACAAAAAACAGGAGGCATCAAGGGCTCTCCTGTCTTTTGTGTCTTAATTCTATATGTTAATTATACTTATAAGGAAAGAATCATTCGCTAAATAATGGGGTCGAGAGATACCGCTCCCCGGTATCAGGCAAGAGGACGACGATGCACTTCCCCGCATTCTCCGGGCGTTTGGCAACTTCGGTAGCCGCCCACAACGCGGCGCCGGACGATATGCCGACCAAGATGCCTTCCGTTCTGGAAAGCTCTTTCCCGGCCCGAAAAGCGTCTTCGTTCTCCACCGTCATGATCTCGTCATAGATGCCGGTATTCAAGGTTTTCGGCACAAATCCGGCGCCGATGCCCTGGATCTTATGGGATCCCGCCGTCCCTTTGGAAAGTACAGGAGAATCGGCCGGCTCCACCGCTACGACCTGAACAGCGGGATTTTGCGATTTCAAGTATTCTCCAACACCGCTTATGGTGCCGCCGGTGCCGACGCCCGCTACGAAAACAGCAACGGTTCCGTCGGTATCCCGCCAGATCTCCGGACCGGTGGCGGCTTTATGCACAGCGGGATTGGCAGGGTTGACGAATTGGCCGGGAATAAAGCCGCCGGGGATCTCCCGGGCCAGCTCTTCCGCCTTGGCAATGGCTCCTTTCATGCCTTTGGCACCTTCCGTCAGCACGATCTCCGCGCCGTAAGCCTTCAAGAGGGTCCTTCTCTCCATGCTCATGGTCTCCGGCATGGTGAAAATAGCCCGGTAACCCCTGGCCGCCGCTACAGCCGCCAAGCCAATTCCGGTATTGCCGCTGGTTGGCTCGATGATGACAGCACCTGGGGCAAGCAGCCCTTTGGCCTCCGCATCATCCAGCATCGCCTTGGCCACTCTGTCTTTCACGCTTCCCGCGGGATTGAAATATTCCAGCTTGCCGATAAGCGCCGCTTTCAATTCATGTTTCTTTTCATAATTGGTCAGCTCCAGAAGCGGCGTTTGCCCAATCAAATCCGTCAATGATTGATAAATTTTAGCCATTTCCTCTCCCCCTTAATTCATATTAAAATTATATGATTAATATTAAAATTTGCTTTACCTTTTGTCAATAGCTACCATATTGAAAAACTCCATGTTTGCAGCATACCCTATTTTAAAGAGTATCACAATAGCGAAAAAACAAAAATTAAATTCAATGCTGAGGAGGTAAGATCATGGTTACGGTCCGTAGCAGTGTTACATAAAAAAAGTGGATTCATCATCCACTTTAATTCATTTTATTTTCATCTTTTTTTAAGAAAGCTATACAACCAGATAGAAATACGCAAAAATAGCAGCGCCCAGAGAGCCGATCATATTAAAAATCACATCGAAATTGGTATCCTTAAGCCCGTGCTGATGGTGCGTACCGTTTTTAGCATCTTGGGCATATTCAAAGGTCTCAAATAACGCGCCCAACGCCACCCCCGTTGTAAACACAAAAATAGCCTGATAAGCCTTGGAACCTCCCGTTAATACAAAATTTTGCAGCAAACGATAGAAAAGCAACGCAAAGGAAAAAGTGCCGAAGGCATGTAAATAACGATCCACTGTTTTTGACCGCATGTAAAAATCCCAATAGAATCCTATATAATGATGTCCGGCAAGGGATATCATACATAAGATCAGAATATACTCGTTAACCGCAAGAAGGTGCCATTGAACCGCCAGCCATAGAAGCGAGAAAATGATATAACTGGTAATTGCCGTTTTGACAATTTTCGCCTGATTCCTATTCTTCAGTTTAATAAAGGTGAAAATCTCAATAAAAGAAAAAACTACAAATATAAGAATCGATACACCTAACATATTGACAGCCCCTTTTTAAAATATATTTCATATAAACGGTCGTTTGGTTAGTATCAATCATAAAATGCCTCTTATTCATTTTTTTACGCCTTGATTGCCAAATAATCAATACTATCCAGGCAGCAAATCATCAAGAACCTTAAATCAAGACAACAAGCATGCTTGACATCGGCGGTTGTTGCTGATAACAAACCAAGCCCCACCTGGTGCGACCCGGCGGGGCTTGGAGATATCGGCATAAAGTCACTGTAATTTCGTAAGCGTATATTCACTCTTTATTTTATATGAAAAGAATTAAAGCTGCAGCACTTTATTGTAAAAGTTCAGCAACATTTGCGCCACCTGCGCTCTGGTGCCATTGCCTTGAGGACGCAGGGCGCCGTCGGCATTGCCATTCAAGATACCGGTGGCCGCAGCCCATTTCATGGCTTCCACCGCCCAGGATGACGTATCGCCGCTATCCCGCAAGGCATCAAAGGATGTGGCATTGGAATCTGCTATTGACAAACCCACATAGGAAGCATAACGGTAGAGGAAGAGCGCCATCTCTTCACGGGTCACGGAATCATTGGCGCGAAAAGCACCGGAAGCATCGCCTTGTACAATGCCGTTGGCCGCCGCCCAGGTTACATAATCAGCATACCAGGCGTCTGCCGCCACATCCGAAAAAGGGCTGCCCGCTCCTGCCGTAATCTTTTTACCGTTTAATTCATACAGCCTGCCCAGCACGGTCACAAACATGCCCCGCGTCATGGTACTATTCGGACTGAAAGTCTTATCCGCCGTCCCTTGGAACAGATGATTCCGGTTAGCAAAGGAAACTGCTTCATAGTACCAATTTTGTGCTGCCACATCAGCAAAAGGATTGACCCAGACCGCCGCGGCGGGCAGAAAAATAAAGACCGCTTCAATGGTGTGGTTTTTCTTGATATTCTCAAAGGTATAGGAAGCGGCAAGTTCTACCTCGCTGCCGTCCACCAGAAGCCGGCCCAGTTTATAGTCTGTATCGGCCGTTATAGTGAAGGTGACATCGTCTCCGCTATCCACCGTTGCAGCAGTGGGCGAAATACTGCCTCCCGTTCCCGCTTTCGCGGTAATGGTATATTGTGTTACGCCGCCGCCACCGCCGCCGCCACCCGACGTGATTGTCTCCGTTTGTCCGCTGACGCTGACGGTCATAGCGCCATAGATACCGGAACCGTCTTTTGCGGTGGCTCTCACCGTAACGCTGCCATTGGCTAAAGCGGTCAAAAGCCCGGTCGTGCCGACACTGCCATAGCCCGCACCGCTTGTAACAGTCCAAGTGACGCCTTGGTCTGTGGCGTTACTAGGCAAAACTGTTGCATTCAGCTGCAAGGTGCCGCTTTTTGTGGTAATCTTTGCGGCATTGTCAGCACCGGTCACCACAATGGATGTCACAAAGACTTTGGTCACGGTAAAGGAAACCGTAGCCGTTGCCGTCGCACCATTATCACCGGTTACCGTTACCGCCGCCTGGTAAGTACCAATGGCAAGGCCGGTTTTCGGCTTCACGGTAAATGTGGTCGTAGCGCCGTTGGCTAAACTGGTTACTTGGGGTTGCGTTATCTCAAAATAGTCGGCCGCATTCTCCCCGTCCAGGGAAACGACAATGCCGCTAACGGTCTCGCCGCCGCTGCCGGTCAGGGTAAAGGTGGCAACAGATTGTTCGTCATAGCCCACCGCCGCTTGCGCAAAGGTATATTCCGTAAAATCCAGGGTCAGGGCATACGGTTTAAGCCACTTGGCATAAAAAATCAAATTGCCGCAAGAACCGGTGGGAATCTCAGTTACCTTAGTGCCGTCTTGAAAATCTTCCGTCGTATACCAGCCATCAAAGATATGGCCTTCGTATACCGGGTCGACCAGAGTGATGGTGGCGCTGTCGATTTGATAACCGGCCGGGTTGCCGTCATTGCTGACGTCTTCACCGTTCAGCTGATAAGTAATGGTATAAGTCGTCTTCGTCCACTTGGCATAGAATTCTAGATTACCGGAGGAACCTTGTGGGATCTGGCTCACGGCCGTACCCTCTTGAAAATCCGCCGTCGTATACCAGCCGCCGAAGGTGTAGCCCGCTTTTTCAGGCGTCGGAAGCACGATGGTTTCGCTTGTCACGATAAAGTGTGTGGGAATGGTTGTCCCTTCGGCAAAACTGCCGTCGTTTAAATAAAATGTAATGGTATTCGTTCGGAAAAGCGCAGCTTCAAAAGTCTCCACATCAACAACGCCATAGCCATAGCTGGTATCATAGCCGGCAACTCCTTTATCCGTTACCGTTTCCTTAAGCAAGGTCTTGAAGTCTTCCGTGGTAATTTCCGGCCAAACATTCTTGGCCATCACCGCCATGGCGGCAACACAGGGCGCCGCATAGGAAGTACCGGAAGAGCTGCCGTCGGTTTTCGCCAGATTATAGCTGTTGCTTGCACCACACCAAAGGCTGGAAAGAAGTTCGCCCGGGGCACTCACAAAGACACTGCTATTTCTTTGAGAAAAGCTGGAAACCGTCAGGGAAGAATCCACCGAACCCACGCCGATGACATGATCGCAGGCCGCCGGATAGGAAAGGGTACTGTTTCCGTCATTGCCCACCGCGGCGATGAGCAGCACCCCCTGTTCAGCCGCATGGTTAATGGCATCTTGCAAAGCTGTCAGCTGCTGCGAAGTAAGACTGCTGGTACCAAGACTCATATTGATCACGTCGCAGTCATAATCATCCACCGCGGCCTGAAGCGCTAAAATCACACCGGCCAAAGTACCGCGCCCATTTTCAAAGACCCGCAAAGAGGCCACTTTCACTTGATCGGTCATGCCGGAGACTCCTGTGCCGTTATTGATATCGGCGGCAATGATGCCCGTTACGAAAGAGCCATGGCCCTGATCGTCTGTATAATTAGAGGTATTCTGCGTCAAATCGCCGGATATGACTGTGAAATTTTTCCCGGTAACCTGCAGCCCCGTCAAATCCTCATGGCCGGCATTCAGCCCGGAATCGATCACGCCCACGGTGACGCCCTGGCCGTACAGCCCTTTTTGCCAGGCGGCCGCAACATTGATCTTATTCAAATTCCACTGATTAATATAATAAGGGTCGTCCGGAGCCGTATCCGGAAATTCCAGAAGCTGAATGGGGCAGTTAGGGACGATATATGCCACATTACTTTCATCCGTATAGTTTCGGATACTGGCAAGATCCGGCGCCAAATAAAGCGACTCCTCTTTCAATAACTCTATGGTGCCGCCATTGGCATCCATCAGGCGCAGGTTAACGGAAGCGTCGTCTTTCAGTTTGAAGATATAACCGTAGGAGCCATCGTCTTGGGGATTGTCATCCCCATAGGCGGGTAAGGCAAATCCCCCCAATAATAGCGTAAAAACCATCATAAGCGCAATATAGAACGGTATTCTTTTTTGAATCACTAAAAACCCTCCCGCAACGGATATTGTCAAAAGAATTATACCATAAGAAGCCGCATATGAATATCAAAGATTTATCGAATTAAGGGCCAAAACATAACAAAGCGCCCGGGGGCATACCGAGAATAACGGACATTGACAGAAACGCCCCTAACCATAGGATCATAGAACTACGATTGGGGGCATTTGTATGCCGAAACAATTCTGCCAAAGGCGCTTTTTAACCGCAGCAATGGATCGATCCCTTCGCCCGGTTTACTTGAAACGTAACACATCTAAACAACTGGAAGCACCGGCAAGCAATTATAAAACCTTATTGCCTCTGCCGATGGTTTTCACCGTCATCGAGCCGTTTTCCGGGTTGAATTCCACTGTTCTGCCGTAATTGGCGCCGGTGTCCTCCGCTACCAGACGGATACTGAGCCTTTGTAATTCTTTTTTGACCGTCTCCACATTGCGTTCACCAATACTTTTCCCCGTGACAGTGAACATATTAGCACCGCCGGCAATTTTTGCCGTCAGATGCAGCCGGGCGGAGCCTGCTTTCTCCATGGTGTGCACCAGTTCTCCTATGGCCGTATCCGCAAACTTGTAAAGATTTTTAGCGCTGCCGTCTGAGAAGGTCTCGGGCAAAAGGATATGGGCCAAGCCGCCTAAATGATGCAAGCGGTCATAAAGGCAAATCCCTACGCAGGAGCCTAAGGCATAAGTAATCAGAATATCAGGCGCTGCCGTTATCTTTTGATCGGAGATACCAACTATTACTAATCTTCCCATGCCAAAACCCCCAGGCTTTCCAAAATGACCTGAAGGGACTTTGGTTCCGGCATAATGAGCAGGTGGCTCTTGATCTTGCTTTCACCGCTTAAAAAATCCTCCTCGATAAAGAGAAGCTGATCCCCCATGGTGCCAAACTGAGCGGCCGGATAACTGAGAATCGCTCCCACCATATCAATGGCAATTTGAGGTGTCGACAGCATGATGTTCAAATTGGTCATGCCGGAGATGGCGCTGACATAGGAACCCGCCAGGATATTGCCGATCTCCTTGATTGCCGACATATTGATCTCCGAAATGTCGGTAAAGCTTTCGATGTTTTCATTCATCAAAACGTTGATGAGCATACAGATAAATTCTTTATCCAGCAAAAAAAGGAGCATGCCCCGGACATCTTCGGTCATATTGACCAGAATCCCCGCCACTTCGTTTTCCGGGCCGCCCAGAATGGTTGCCATGCTGTCCACATCAATGATCTGAAGTTCCGGCACCGACATCATGACTTTGTCGGCCAGGATATGGGAAAGAGCGGTGGCGGCATTCCCCGCGCCTATATTACCGATCTCGGAAAGCACGCTCAGGTGCATGGTATTGAGATCCTTGTAATTACCCAAGTAAGGATCGCTCCCTTTCTTTTAATTTAATATAAGCTGATATAAAATTTTAAAAATACCGTCAGGATCTTTTTGTACTCGCCCGCAAGCTTTACACCGGCAGTGTGCGGTTATTTTATGCCAGAGTATCCAATGAACTGTCCGAACTGCTGTCGCTTTTAGAATTCAGATAGCTCTCATAACTTCCGACGGCGCCGCTCTCTGCCGTGCTGTCGTCAGAAAGACTGTCCAGATAGGCTTCGCTTAACAAGTCTTTGCTGGCAAGCAGCGCATACATACCGGATAAATCGGCATCGTTATTGAGAAGCGCCGTTATGTCGGCATTGCAAAAACTGCTCATATCACTAAAATCAAGCTGGCTCATTTGGTAAAGGCTTTTCGCATCACTTTCCAGATTACCGATAACACTGAGATCCACGGAATTGGTCATTTCCAGTGCGCTAAGAGCACCTGTTATATTAGGCACCTGATAACATGATTCTGAAACCTCGGAGGGATCTACGGCATTGTTCCGATAGGTATCGCTATTGGTGAAAGCATATTTGTTATAATAGCTTAATGCTTGGTTATAGACGGATATCCCCATGCATATCCCTCCAATCAGTTTTTATATTTATATATCGTTCATTTGTTAGGAAAATTTAATGTTTTTATAATTAATTCCCAAATCTTGGTTCATTTGATCCAATATCAATCCGAACATACAAAACGCCTAACCCATAAGGCGGCAGGTGTTTCTGTCATTTACTCTCGTTTTGTTTCTCCCCAACCCCTTAAACAGCCGTTGCTTTTTTGACTGCCAGACAATAATTGACCTGGGGGGCGGCGAAGATAGGAGAATCGGGATTGGCTTCATTATATGCTGCAAAAAATCGTTGATTGATCGCAGGCGACGAAAGCTGCTCGTCAATGAAATCCCTCCGCCGGTACAAGACTTGAAAAAAAGCATGTTTTGTGGTATAGTAAGATCGCAAATTAAAAAATAAGAAAACGGCAGTCGGATCAACCGACTGCCGTTTTTTAATGATATCTGCTGCGAATTCCATATATCCTACCTCAATCGCATCTACTTCTGAACCACCGGCAGCCAAACCTCCGAACGGTAATTGAGCGACTTGGTATCTCCTTCCGGATACACCTCAATATCAGGCGCGTCGGCATACTCATAGCCAGATGTGGGCAGCCATTCGGAAACGATACGTTTTTGCAGCTCCTGAATGGCCTGGGGCATGGGCCCCTCGCACGGAAAGATAGCCCAGGTAGCAGCGGGAACTAGATATTCCTCGGTACCGGCGGGCGCCGGCGCATCGCTTTCACAAGCAATATAATAATCAAAATACTTCCCGTTCATGCAGGTGCTGACGCCCAAGACGCCGCAGGAATCGCCGTTTGCAAGCCGGCACACCACTTCAAACATGCCGTTTTGGAAAGTTTCCGCCCAGAATTGCGGCACTCGGGCCATGCTCTCCTCCACCTTCATGTCCAGATGCTCTTTGACGCCGACAATACGAAAAGCTTCTTTTTGTTCAATCCGATAATTCATTTCCGCATCTCCTTTTATTGTGATGAGGAAACTCATGCGAGGATATGCCTTGAGCGGCATCCCGGCTGCCCGCGCGGCGGAAGGGGAAACCCCATGCACATTTTGAAAAGCGCGGGAAAAGGAAGTAGGTGATTCATAGCCGTATTTAAGAGCCAAATCGATCACTTTCAGACCGCTGCTTTGCAGATCAAAAGCCGCCGCCGTCATCCTTCTGCGCCGGATATATTCGGCAAGCGGCACATTGGCAATATAGGAAAACATCCGCTGAAAGTGAAAAGTGGAACAACAAGCAATCCGGGCAAGATGGTCATAATCAATCTCCCCTGCCAGATTTTCCTCAATATAGCTCATGGCTTGATTTAATCTCTCCAGCCATTCCATCGTATCGTCTCCTTCCCGTTTTCAGTTTAACAAAAAGACCGGGAGCCGTCCTCTCATTTCATGCACCAAAATGCATGCCGCAGCCCGGGGAAGCGTGCCACAGGCGGTTGCCCTGCCGGCTTTTTTTATTTTACGATGCGGCTACCCTGCCGTTTTTTGTAATACATTTATTTTATTATACAATAAAATCTGGCGGCATGGACAGGTACTTTAAACGCAATTGACCAGAAATATTTGCACTGCCCCAGATGGCCACCTTTATGATGGAAAGGATTCAACAGCTGCTTTATAGGGTATAATAAATCAGCTTCTAACCATCTTCGCTTCAGAAAATCTGGTATCCTACCCATTTTCTGACACAGCAATTTTCCTAACAAATTTTCCAACAATTTTTTCATTTTTCACTTGCCTTCTCCTATCTCGAAGGATCCAGGCACTTGTCTTGACACCTGGAAAGTGATGTGTTATATTGAATATTATATCATTTTACCGGAATTAAGAAAGGAAACCATCATATGCAAGACATTAAAAATAAAATCATGCAATTAAAAAAAGAAAAAGACGCCGTGATTTTAGCCCACTACTATGTTCCGGGAGAAGTGCAGGAAATTGCGGATTATGTGGGAGATTCTTATTACCTGAGTAAAATCGCTACGCAAGTGAAAGAAAAGGTCATCGTCTTTTGCGGCGTTTCCTTTATGGGCGAAAGCGCCAAGATCTTAAATCCGGACAAGACCGTCCTGATGCCAGACCTCACGGCGGCCTGCCCCATGGCCTATATGGCCAGGGTCGCCCATATCGAAAGAATTCGTAAAGAATATAAAGATGTCGCCGTCGTGTGTTATATCAATTCCACGGCGGAAATCAAAGCACATTCCGACGTTTGCGTCACTTCGTCCAACGCCCTGCGCGTGGTCAAGGCATTGCCCAACCAATACATTTATTTTATACCCGATGAGAATCTGGGTCGGTATGTCGCCCAGCTGCTTCCTGAAAAAACTTTTATTTTTAATGACGGATATTGCCATGTTCACGCCAATATTCGGGCCAATGATATCATTGCCAAAAAGCAGGAATATCCTGATGCCAAAGTTGTAGCTCACCCGGAATGCATCCCGGAGACCACCGCTTTGGCCGATTATGTGGGCAGTACATCCGGTATGATCGATTATATTGCAAAAAGCGATGCTAAAGATTTCATTGTCTGTACGGAAACCGGTCTCTTCCATGAACTAGCGGCGAAGGTGAAGGGCAAGAATTTTCATGCCGCTAAAGAGCAGCAGATCTGCCCCAATATGAAACACAACTCCTTGGACAAGGTCCTATACACACTGGAAAGCTTTGAGCCGGAGGTTGTCGTGGATAAAGAACTGGCGCAAGCCGCCCTCCGTCCTTTGGAGAAGATGCTGCAATTGGCAGCGGCAAATGTAGGTGAACGCGTATGAACGAGTATGACGTCATCATCGTAGGTACGGGAGTCTCAGGATTGTTCGCAGCACTAAACCTGGATCGAAACAAAAAGATCCTCATCATTACCAAGGATGCCATCGATCAGACGGATTCATTTCTGGCTCAGGGCGGCATCTGCGTGCAATTGAATGACGATGACTATGAAAGCTTTATGGAAGACACCCTCCGCGCCGGGCATTACGAGAACAAAAGGGAAGCCGTGGACGTGATGATACGTTCTTCCAGGGAGATCATCGCCGATCTCTTAGAACTTGGGGTCCGTTTTGAGCGTGACGGCGCCGGCTTTTCTTATACCAAAGAGGGCGCCCACTCCAAAGCCAGGATCCTGCACTATCAGGATACCACCGGAAAGGAAATCAATAGCAAGCTCCTGGATCAAGTTAGGAAATTGTGCAATGTGACTATTTTGGACAGAAGCATTGTCATCGATATTTTAGAAAAAGATAATCGCTGCTACGGTGTTGTGGTACGGAAACAAGATCATAACCTGGAGAATTTTTATGCCCAGGTTACCATATTCGCTACGGGAGGTATCGGCGGCTTGTTTGACAAATCCACCAATTACCCTCATCTCACAGGAGACGCGGTTGCCATTGCTTTGCAGCATCATATCAAGGTAAAACATGTAAATTATATCCAGATCCATCCCACTTCCCTCTATACGAAGCATCCAGGCCGTGCTTTTTTGATCTCGGAATCCGTGCGGGGAGAAGGCGCCGTCCTGGTGGATAAAAACGGCGACCGTTTCACCGACGAATTGCAGCCGCGGGATGTGGTGACTCAAAAAATTTACGAACAGATGGAAAAAGACCAGATGCCTTATGTCCGTCTTTGTTTAAAGGGGCATGTCAAGATGGATATTGCTAAACGGTTCCCCGGCATCTATGAACAATGTCTAAAAGAAGGCTACGACATCACCAAAGACTGTATTCCCGTGGTTCCCGCACAGCATTACTTCATGGGCGGTATCGACGTGGATCTGCAAAGCAAGACTTCCATGGACTGCCTTTACGCGGTGGGCGAAACCAGCTGCAACGGTGTGCATGGCAAAAACCGTTTGGCCAGCAATTCGCTTTTGGAAAGCCTGGTGTTCAGCAAAAGGGCCGGCCTGGATATTATGGAGCATTGGCAGCCCCAAGACCATCCAGCCTTCCCTGAACCAGATTACCCTCCCTACGAGGTTTTATTGGAAGAACACAAAAAATTGATATTAGACGAGATCAGAAAGGAAGACGCGCATGCAAAGTAATATGGATCAACTGATCCTTTCCGCTCTGCACGAAGACATCCCCCATGAGGATATCACCACCAATGCCATTCTCAAATCTTATACGAAGGGAAAAGCCCAGTTATTGTGCAAACAGGATGGCGTCATTGCCGGATTGGCCGTTTTTGAACGGGTCTTTCTCCTTCTTGATGAAAATATAAAACTGAACTTCTTTTGCAGTGATGGGGATCAGGTCAAAAGGGGGAAACTGGTGGGCGAAATCCAGGGAGATATCCGTGTTATCCTTTCGGGCGAGAGGACGGCGCTCAATTATTTGCAGCGGATGAGCGGTATTGCTACTCACACCAGAAAAGTCGTAAATCTACTTTCAGGCAGCAATGTCAAATTGTTGGATACCAGAAAAACCACACCCAACAACAGGATTTTTGAAAAATACGCCGTAAGGGTCGGGGGCGGCTGCAACCATCGCTTCAACTTGTCCGACGGCATCCTCTTAAAGGACAATCATATTGCGGCTGCCGGAGGCGTCAAGGAAGCCATCCAAATGGCCAGGGATTACGCCCCCTTTACCCATAAGATCGAAGTGGAAGTGGAAAACCTCGACATGCTGCGCGAAGCTCTGGAGGCCAAAGCAGACATCATCATGCTGGATAACATGAGTATCGAGGAAATGAAGGAAGCAGCAAAAATCATCAATAAGCAAGCACTAATCGAATGCTCCGGTAATATTACCGCAGAAAATATTGCCGCCTTACAGGATATCGGTATCGATTATATCTCTTCCGGTTCCTTGACCTATGCTTCCTCTATCCTTGATTTTTCTTTAAAGAAATTAGAAAGGATTTTATAATTTCATGACCGGCGAAGAAAGAAGAAAGAAGATCATTGAACAGTTGTGTGAAAGTCCAAGCCCTCTTTCCGGTTCCCGGTTGGCAAACCTTTTGGGCGTCAGCCGGCAGGTGATCGTGCAGGATGTAGCGCTGCTCAGGGCCGATCATCACGATATCATATCTACCAGCAACGGCTATTTGCTGCAAGGCGCCCAAAAACCTCAAAGAGAATTTTTCGTCGTGCACCAAGACAACCGCATCTTAGATGAACTCTACACCATTGTAGATCTGGGCGGACGCATCCTAAATGTGCAGGTACGACACCAAGTATACGGTAATTTTTCGGCTCAGCTTAATGTCAAATCCCGGAAAGACGCCAAAAAACTGGCGGACGATATCGCCACCGGCAACTGCGCCCCTTTAAAAAACCTGACCAAGGATGAGCACTTCCATCTGGTGGAAGCGGATAGTACGGAAGATCTGGATCTGATTGAAAAAGAGCTGCGTCATAAAGGATATCTCAAAGAATAAATCGCATACGAAAAGAAATCCGGTAAAATTTTACCTTATACGCAAAGTTGGAGCCCCACGCCAAATGGTTTAGGCCTGACACTAACCGAAGTAACGATAAAAAATTCCTCCGTCTTAAGGCGGAGGAATTTTATTATGCAAATAACGGTGGGCTTCCAAGAAATTTTTACGGCTTTCTACTACAGCTTTCTATTATAGCTTTCGCGGCCATATCCATTATCATAGTTTTCATAAACAATACCTTATTTATTGAAAAAATGTATAGAAATTATCTATTTGATTTTGTACAATGTCATGATTATACTGGTACTTAGAATTTGTAAAAAATTGGAATTTATTAAATTGAGGCGATATTTATGCATCGTGACGATCAAATGACTCCCAAAGAACGGGCTAAGGCTCTTGCCAAAGGGGAGCGTGTTGACCGTATGCCGATCAGCATGTTTTATTTTTCACCTAGCCACCAGTTGTTGGGGCTAACCATGCGCGAAGGAGATGCCAATGCCCGAATCCGTGCGGATATTCAGAAAAAAGTTTATGAAACCTTCGGCTGTGACGGGGTCACCGCAAAATACGGCCTGCATAGTTTAGGAATTGCCTTTGGAGCAAAAATGACTGATCCCGATTATATCAATCCGGCCATTTTGAAACATCCTGTCAAGGATATCCGTGACTTAAGCATTTTAGATTTGGATATTGCCACTGTTAAAAAAGATCCCAATGCCAAAAAATGCTATGAAATGGCGCAAATATTATTAGAAGAAATCGGCGATGAGGTCGGCTGCGTTTTTGGAGCAACGGGACCTTTTACCTCTGCATCAGCCTTGCTGGGGCCGGAACGCTTGATGAAAGCGCTCTATCAAAATCCTCAGCAGGTGCATCAGCTGATGGAATTCACCTTAGCCGCTAGTTTGCAGATCGCCAAGCCTTTTTTAGAATTGAATATGCCCATCAGCGTATCGGAACCGATGGCATCAGGAGTTTTGCTCAGGAAGAAGCACTTTGACGAATTTGTTTTACCTTATGCCAAACGGTTTGTGGAGGGCTGTAAGGAAATCCGGCCTTTTAAGATCACGGTGCATATTTGTGGCGATACCACCAAATTATTGGAAAGCATGGCGGATTGTGGCTATGATACGGTGAGTTTGGACAACATGGTGGATATCACGGAAGCCAAAACACGCATCGGGGATAAAGTGCATCTGATAGGCAATGTGGAACCGGTGGGGATTTTGCGCTACGGCAACCCAGATGATGTCAAGAAAGCTGTCAGAGAATGCTTTCAGAAAGGCTTCGGTAGTCCTAAAGGGTTTACCATCGGTACCGGGTGCGATACGCCCATTGGCACTCCCTTGGAAAATTCCTTCGCCTATATGCAAGAGGCGCGTAAATGCGCGCAATATCCCTTGGATCCCGCCCATTTTATATCATCATCTCTTTGATTCAGGCAATTTACAATTGGCACGGGAGGCCCGGTATGATCGAAATACAAAACCTCAAAAAAACCTTTGGCAGCCTAAAGGTTCTGGAAGATATCAATATTACCATTCAAGACGGTGAAGTTTATGGTTTGGTGGGGAAAAGCGGCGCCGGCAAATCTACCTTACTGCGCTGCATCAACGGATTGGTCGCTTACGACGAAGGCAATCTGCAAGTCAATGGAACAGAGGTCAACCAGTTAAATAAAAAAGAGCAACGGTGCTTTCGCAAAGACATCGGTATGATTTTTCAACACTTTTCCCTAATGGAACGGCGCACGGTCTATGAAAATATCGCTTTGCCGCTGCGTTGTTGGCATTATGACAAGAAGCAGATGGATCATAGAGTCCGTGAGTTGGTAGAGCTGGTGGGTATCGCGGAAAAAATCCATGAAAAACCCCGCGTGCTTTCCGGCGGTCAAAAACAGCGGGTAGCCATTGCCCGTGCCTTGGCCATGGAACCGGCCATCCTGCTTTGCGACGAAGCCACCTCGGCCTTGGATCCCAATACCACTGGTTCCATATTAAAGCTATTAACCGATATCCACCGTCAGCTTAATCTTACGATTGTGGTAGTGACCCACCAAATGTCGGTGGTAAAAGATTTATGTGACAGAATCTCGATTTTAGAGCATGGCCGACTGGCGGCCACGGGCAAGGTGGAAGACATCTTTATGAATCAGCCTCCCGAACTCAAAAGATTGCTAGGAAAAGAGGAAATCGTTTTGCCGGATCAGGGAGTCAATATCCGGTTTCTATTATCGGCCGCTCAAGCCAAAGAGCCGATTTTAAGCGATTTGGCAAAGCAGTTTGATCTGGATATTGTTTTGACCGGCGCCAGAATGGAAAAATATAAAGAAAAGATGTTAGGATCTTTGATTATCAATGTAGATGCCACAAAATTCCACTCCGTAACCAACTACTTAGATCAACGGCATTACACTTGGGAGCTTATCAGCAGCGGCGATGGCTTTCCCGACGGCCTTTCCGATAGCTTGGAGGTTTTTGAGGGAGAAGAACACTTGGCGGTTGCACGATAGGAGGATTACCAGATGGCAAATGCAGGCTTCAGCGATTATATGACACAACTGATCATCCCGGCTCTTTGGATAACCCTGAGGATGCTGTTTTTTTCGATTCTTTTAGGCACGGCGGTGGGTTTTTTCTTGGCCATTATTTTAAATATTACCGGCGAAAAAGGATTATGCCCCAATAAAATCATTTACAGCCTTCTGGACTTCATCATCAATACCATTCGCTCTTTCCCTTTTATCATTCTGATGGTATCTATTGTGCCGCTGACCCGCATCATTGTGGGAACAGCGATTGGGGAAAGGGCGGCAATTGTGCCTTTAACCATTACCGCGGCGCCTTTTATCGCCAGGGTTATTGATAACAGCATGAAAGAGGTCAACCCACAACTGATTGAAGCCGCCTGTTCTTTCGGCGCCTCCAACCTGCAATTGATTTTCAGGGTAATGCTGGTAGAGGCTTTACCTTCCATCATTTCCGGGCTTACCCTGGCTGTGGTATCCGTGTTGAGCGCCACCGCTATGGCAGGCGCCATTGGCGCGGGGGGCTTGGGAGCGGTTGGCTTGATATACGGCTATCAGAATTTCAACAATACCATTATGATCTTGACGGTTATTGTACTGATTATTCTGGTTCAGGTGATCCAAAGTATTGGTAACCGGACATATAAAAAATTACAATAAGTAAAAAATTTTAGGGGGAGAGTAAATTGAAAATGAAAAAGCTTTTGATCTTTTTGGTATTGTCTTTGGTAATTTGTTTGGCGGGAGGATGTGGCAGCTCTTCTACCAACGGCAACACAGATGGCAATGACCCGCAGAATAGTACGGAAACAGGAACCGGAACAGACAACTCTTTAGAAAAAATAACATTGAAGTTTGGCACCAATGCCAACTATATCAAAATTGTTGAAGCCTGCACCCCGCTCTTGGAAGAAAAGGGCTATACCGTTGAGATCAAAACCTTTGACGATCCAGTCTCCATTGATACCGCCACCGCCGAAGGCAGTGTTGATGTCAACTTCTATCAACATTTGCCCTATATGGAAAACTTTAATGCTTCACATGATGCCAACTTAGTAATGTTAGAACCCTATATCGTTGCGTGCAGAATGGGGCTTGCTTCCGACAAATATGACAGCCTGGATAAAATCCCTGACGGCGCCACTATTGCCATAGCCCAGGATGCCAGCAATAAAGACCGCGGTTTGCGTTTATTGAACGATAACGGCCTTTTGACCTTAAGTGAACAAGACGATTCTTATTCTTACACAACACTGGATGTCGTGGACAACCCCAAGAATTTGCAGTTCGTTGAGGTTGACCTTTATTCCATGCTGAAAACCATGGAAGATGTGGATGCCGCGGCCTTCCAATGCCTGTACCTCATCACGGCGGGACAAACCTTGGATAATATTTTATGCTTCAGTAAGGACGATGAAAGATATCCTTGCGGCATCGTAGTAGACGAAAAATATAAAGACACCCAATGGGCAAAGGATTTAATGGAAGTTTTCACCTCTGATGTGGCGAAAGAAGCCTATGCGACGTATTGGCAGGAGTCCATGAAGGTTCTCTTTTAATATGTCATAAATACATACAGCAGATAAAGAAATACCATAACGATAATCGAAAAGAGTTCAATTGCGTTTTAACCGCGATTGAGCTCTTTTATTCTGCCGGTTGGGGTCCGGAGTTCAAATGAAATTGATCATTCTTATGATAAGATTCTATCTTGCTGCGCTTCCTTACTTGACTTGAATATATTGAAATATTTTAACGACGTGAATTTGTAACGAGACTGCTTCTACAAAAGGTCTTTATTGAACCATTCAGAATCAAAGAATTGTGACAAACTTGACCGAATAGAGATCGCACATGACGCGGGCATGGGAGATGTAGTCTTCCAGCACAAAATAGTTGACGCCCACTTCCCGCAGAATGCCGGTTTTATCAACGAATTGGTTGGTGCCAACCACAAATTCCGCTCTGACATTTTTACCGATGTTCCTGGTCAGATAGCCGGCAATATAATTTTTGTCCGACACGGGGGGCGGCCCCTGTTCAGTCAATATTGGGGCTGGACTGAGGTCGGCAGGGCTCCTTGGGGCGGTTGTGGTTTGGGAAGCCCGGCGGCTGCTATTCGACTTCATGACATTGTTATCCGACCAATTGATATTATCTTTCCCCATGGTATCAATCACCTCGCATTAATATGATTTGCTTATATTTAAGTTTGCGTATAAGCCGTGGTAGGATTATAAAAGCAATGCTGGTTTATCCTGGTATACCAATAGCCGGTTTTATTATAGGGAAAAAATTTGGGACACTGCGGTTGAAACGGGTTCATATACCATAACGAATCATTGCCAACACCCAAAAAGATGCCACCGTTTATAGCCCAATCGGCAACTTCATAATGGACTGACTCGGGCGTTAAGACCCATATGTTCTGTATATTCTGTTCCCCGCCGATCACTGTTTTCAGGCAGGAAAATTGGCACATCTGCTCGATGACTTTGCGCAAATCTCCCTGGCATACTCTGTGGTATTCACCATAGGCAACCCGCACCCGGTTCATCACCACAGTGGCCACGGCTTTCATGCCGTCCACCCCTTCACCGCCCGCTTCACATTTTATTAACCTGGCAAACAGCTCTCTTGTATCCACATGCATCACCTCGATACTAATTTATTCACGCCAACAAAATTTGCCACACATCGCGCCTGTACATTTCTATATCCGGACGCTTTAACTTACCCCAAAAGCAAATGCTTACAAAGGCTCCGGTATAAAAAAGAATTTTAAAGCATAAGTTTAAGAAAAACATTTAAAGGAGGTCTTTATATGAGCAACGGCCTCTTTAACAAAGAGCAACTGGCCATGAATAACGGTCAAAACGGCAACCCTGCCTATGTCGCCGTCAACGGGATCGTTTACGACGTCAGCTCAGAACCTTCATGGCTTTCCGGTAGTCATTTCGGCTTAAAAGCAGGTACTGACCTGACAAACCGGTTTTCGGAATGCCATCCTAATGCACTCAGCCTATTGAACCGCTTGCCGAAAGTAGGGATTTATCGTGACGAATGATCAAGCAAGGCCATTTTACTGCCCTATCCTATCCGCCAAGCACAGAACGGCGGACATCCTTATTGATTTGTCCGCCAAGGCAGTCCATGCTTCCCAAAAGAAAAAACTGAATTTGATCTGGCTGGAAACCAACGGCTGTTCCGGGAATATCATTTCTCTGATGAACGCCAAGCATCCTGATCTCCTCTATCTGCTAACACAGCTCGTTACTTTACAGTACAACAACAGTTTAATGGCCGCCGAGGGGGATGCCGCTTTTCTGCGGTTTGTAAACACCCTGGAGACCGAATTCATCCTAGTGGTGGAAGGAGCAATCGCCCAAAGAGATAACGGCGCTTATAATATCATTGCCAATTACAAAGGCAAAGCGGTCACTGGCCTGGAGGCCGTCAAAATGGCGGGGGCAAAGGCAAAATATATCCTGGCGGTAGGTACCTGCGCGTCTTTTGGCGGCATTTCCGCCGCCAAGCCCAATCCTTCTCAGAGCGTGAGCCTCGATACCATTCTGCCAAACCAAGAAATCATCAAATTGCCGGGATGCCCCGGACACCCCGACTGGGTCACCGGAACCATTGCCAGCCTCCTTCTCTTTGGCAGGCCGGAATTAGATGAAAAAAACCGGCCGCTGATGTTTTACGGCATTACCATCCATGACCGCTGTCCTAGAAGATCTTATTTTGACAAAGGCATCTTTGCCACTCATTTAGGCGATATTGAATGTATGTTTCAGCTCGGCTGCAAGGGACCGGTAACCAGAACCGATTGCCCCATACGGCGGTGGAACAGTACCGACAACTGGCCGGTGCAAGACAATACTCCTTGTATCGGCTGCGCGCAGGAAGGTTTCCCGGATGGTATGGAACCGTTTATCAAGGAACCTCCCCAGGAAGAGAGGCTGGACCAATGAGCACCAAAATTGTCATTAACCCCCTGACACGTATCAGCGGCTTTCTCCAGATCGAGGTCCAGGTAGAGCATCATACCATTGTAGACGCCAAAAGCAGCGGCATGATGTTTCGGGGATTTGAAAAGATGCTGCGGGGAAGAAACCCCGCGGATGCCATTTATTTTACGGAAAGAATATGCGGCATCTGTTCCACCGCCCATTCCATGGCCTCCGCTCTTGCTTTGGAAGACGCCCTTGCGGTCGCTCCTAATGAAAACAGCAGGATGATCCGGGATTATATTCACGGCTGTGAATTTCTCCAAAATCACCTGCGCCACTTTTATCAATATACCTTGCCGGATTATGTGCGGGGTCCCGAGATCCAACCCATTTTTCAGGTAAACCCTCTCGCCTACAGGCTGCCCCGACCCCTTGAGGACAAGATTGCCTTGCATTACAGGCAATCCTTGGAATTCAGCCGCAAGGCCCATGAAATGCTAGCTACTCTGGGGGGAAAGGCGCCTCACCATCACGGGGTCTTTATTGGAGGCGTAACGGTGAACCTAGACGCCTCCATCTTCATAGAAATCAAATCTATCCTAAGTGCCATCAACCATTTTATCACCAATGTTATGATCCCGGACGTCTACACCATTGCCGATTATTACAGCGACTGTTTTGAGATGGGCGCCGGCAAAGGTAACCTGATGTCCTACGGTTTATTTGACACTTACCAAGCAAAAGAGCTGTTTTACCTCTGCCCCGCCGTTATGGAAAACGGCATCCGGCGGGAGTTTTCACCCGCTAGAATAACCGAAAGCGTTTATCACGCATGGTATCGGCCGGAATCGCCCGGTGCCGTTCCTGCTCAGGAAGAAGACATAAAAACAGATGGCTACAGCTTTATCAAAGCGCCCCGCTACGACGGCATTGCCATGGAGGTGGGACCGTTGGCCAGAATGATCTTGAGCGGCAACTATCCCCCAAGGGTCTCCGCTATGGACAGAACCATCGCCAGGGTTCTGGAAGCCAAAAAAATTACTGATATTATGCAGGGACTGCTGGAAAGAATCAAACCGGAGCCGTCGCAGCTGTCAAATTACACTTTTGATCAAAACGTCATGGGCAAAGGTTTGACTGATACCACACGAGGCGCCTTGGGGCATTGGATCAAAATAGAAGATCACGCCATTCAACATTACAGTATCATCAGCCCTTCCACCTGGAACTTATCACCGGAAGACGAATTCGGCGTCAAAGGAGTTGCGGAAAGCGCTCTCATCGGCACGCCTCTTGCCGATATCAAAAATCCCATGGAAATTGGCAGAATCGTACGGTCTTTTGACCCTTGTGTTTCTTGCGCGACCCATGTCTTAAGCGATACCTGTCAACCCTTTGAAATCAGGGTGGTTTGACATGTCCGTAAAGTGTATCGCCATCGGTAACCGTATCATGGGGGATGACGCCATCGGTATCAGAATACTGGAAGCCCTCTCGCCCCGACTGAAACAGGAAAATATCGCGGTGATTCTGGCGGAGACGGACGCCGACTATGCCTTGAGCCAAATCGAGGACGGAGATTTTTTATTGATCCTGGACGCCGCTTGTCTCGGTATTTCCCCCGGCGCCGTAACCTTTATGCCACTCCAAGAGGCCACGCATCTAAAACAAAAGCATATTTCCGCCCATCAGCAAAGCTTGTTGCATTTATTATTGATCTATCAAAAACAGGTAGCAGGCTTCGTCATCGGAATTGAAGCGGCGCATATCGGCTACGGCGACCGGCTGAGCGAGAAACTGCAAAATGCTTTTTTATCCATTGAGAAAACGGTCATGGATTTTATTCTGGCAACAATAAGATTACAATAAAGCAATAAACAATAAAAAGGAGGATACGTCATGCATGATACATTTCTCTTGGACAATCTTGCAAAATCGTTATGGGAGATATGCCAAGACAAAACCATCGGCAAGGTGGAAGAACTGTCAGTCATTGTGCATCATCAGAGCCATATCAATGAAGAAAACCTATTGCGGCATCTGCGGCTGCATTGCGGACGCTTATTATCCGACCGCTTTCTTCTTCAAGTAGAACGAGGCGATATTGAGGCGCAAACCGCCGTCATCAAAAGTATCAGAGGGGAAACCGCCCAATAAAATCTCTATCACTCAAACGATATCTGCATTCATTCCGTTGCTGTAGCAAAGACCACAAATGAAAAGACGAGCCGTTTTCGGCAAAATTGCAATCAGCCCACCCGTCAAACGGGTGGGCCTTACTCAGTCTATAAGGTTTTACCCCTGGCCAGCGTCTCAAGAGCCGGTTTTTTCTTCATAGCAGTATATTTTTGTTTTGTACACACTGCGCGCTAATGAACTGAAGTCATAAATAAAAAAGCCGTTACCGCATTTTTGAACGATTCCGCAGAAAACGGACATTGAGCAAAAACACCCTCTTCCAACCCAAGGTCTTTTGCTTTGTCTGTTTATATGGAACCGTTTATTTTACCGGTAACGGTTTTTCACATCAAGGGTATCGACGTCCGTTGGCATAGCCTGTGTGTTCTGAATCTGCCAGCCATCAAGAGAGCTTAAGGGCACGCCTTTCCCAAAAGGCTCTTCCATTCAGGCAGCTTTTTTCACCTGCCAAAAAATTCTTTTGACTTTGTCGAGCAAGCTTTAATTGTCCAGCATGATCCTGAGGATTTCCACGTCGGTTTCTTTCATGCCGTCTCTGCCCATACGGCCCACGCTTTGGATGGTCTGTTCCACGTTTTCTTTGACCAGGCCTTCTCCGGCGGCAAAATGTTTATGTTCCGCGCTGAGATAGTGTGCCATGATTCCGGCACTGACCGCCGAGGCCACCTTGGCGGCACAGGAAGGCTTGGCGCCGTCACAGACCACGCCACTGATATTGGCCAAGTGATTGGTAATGGTACACGCCACATCCTCATAACCGCCGCCATGCAGATAAGTAATGCCGGCAGCGCTGCCGCAGGCGGCGCAGACGGCGCCGCAATAAGCGGAAAGCCTGCCAATATCCCGTTTCAGATAAACCGCCGTCAGGTTGCTGACGCATAAGGCCCGGTAAAGTTTTTCCCGGGAGACACCCAATTCCTGGGCAAATTGAATCACCGGCAGGGAGACGGCCATTCCCTGATTGCCGCTTCCCGAATTGATCACCACCGGCATATTGCAGCCGCTCATACGGGCATCAGAGCCTGCCGCCGCTGACGCCGCCGCCCGTACCAGCACACTGTCGCCGTAAAATTTCAAAAGCGTTTTGCCTACATCCGCACCATAAGGATGTGCCATGCCCTCCGCCGCAATGGCGGAGTTCATTTGGATCTGCCGCTCCAAAAGATCCCGGACATCCGCTATCCGCACCGTATCGGCAAATTCCAAAATAGAACGTACGCTCAAAGCGGGATCGGACGCCGCCGCATGATCCAAAAAGGCTTCCTCATTTTTTTCCATGAGGAGCTTACCGTTTTTGCTGATTCTGGTAATATTGGTATGCTGGGTCTTGATTTCCACCTCGGCGGTTTCCCAGCCTTTTTTGGCTTTGACAATGAGATGCAGGTTCTCGGCATTCTCCAGCAGGCGGCAAACACAATAAGAAGATTCCGCCAATTGCCTGATCTCCTCCTGCCGGATTGGGGTAAGCGCAGACAAGACCTCCAGGCCAAGTTCCGCATTACCGCCGATGGCTCCGGCAACCGCAGCGGCTTTGACACCTTTCAACCCGCCGGTATTGGGAACCACCACGCTCTTGACATTTTTGATAATATTGCCGCTGCACCAGACTTCCAGGTTGTCTGGACGTTGGCCCAAAACAGCGGCGGCTTTCGCCGCAGCATAAGCAATGGCAATGGGCTCCGTACACCCCAAAGCGGGAACCAGCTCTTCTTTGAGTATTTTCAGGCATTCCATATGCAAGCGGTCCTGCAAAATAGCACCCCCTTATCCTTCCGCGCATTTCAAAACACGTCAGTGCCAATTTTTACTGGTCAAGAGACAAATCCAAATCGGCAATCAAACCGTCAAGATCAATCCCGTATTGCAGGGATACGATCTCAAGGGAATCAAATAAATGATTGCACATGATACAGCTACCGGCCATTCGGTCATATTTCCGGAACACGTCCTGGGTCGGCGGGTATTGTGCGACGATATCAAGAATCTTCATATTCTTTTCAATCAAACGAATCATCCCATTCTAATGTGTTATTGTTCCCCCTGTAAACCAAATTCCCTTTGGACGAATTCAACAAAATTTAAGTAAAATTTTATGCAAAATGCTATCGGCTGTTTTTCTGATTCACTAGGTCTTATTTACTTGAGAGAGAAAGCTTGTCTTTATAGTAACCTTCCGCAAGATACAAGGCCCCCAAAGGATTATGGGCCAACACCCGGTCCTTGACTGCAAGCACGGTGACCGGCGCCTCAGAATATTTGATAAACAGGGAATCGTGTCCCACGCATAACCCCAGAATAATATTGAGATCCGTTTGCTCGCTGTTCAAAAAATAGGCCTGCCCGATGGGGTTACACATCGGCTCATCCGTACCGGGCCTTACTTTTTCATTGCCTTGGATCTTTAAAAACTCTTTGGGGATATGACCGTTCTTACAGATCACTGAACTCACAGAAAAGCCATTGTTCTGTAAAATGGTGCATAAGGCCTTGGCTTCTTTGCAAAGCCCTACACAAAATGCCAGACCAAGCTTTTTAAAGCCGCATCGCCTGGCAAAATCCATCGTTTCTTCCAACCTGGTGGCTTTGCAATATCCTGAAGCTTCCACCATTGCCGCTTGATAGGCCAATTGATAATTGTCATCCTCAAGATATTTGGTTTTTATTTCTTCCTGCATTTCTTTATCATGACAGGGGCAGTTGCGGGGCATTTTTTCCGTTTCCCCCGTTTGACATGAATGCTTGCCGCACATGGCGCAAGTATACATAGCTTCACCTCAAGATTTTTGATTTGTAACCATCATCATTCTTAAAATCAGTCATAATTTTTCATAATTACTTCCGATTCCTTAAATAATTCCGGGGCAATCTCAGACATATTCATTTCTTGCCAAAAAGACATCTTTTCATGATCCATAAAATATTTCTTAGGAATAGGGTGTGTTCCCACGATGACCGGAACTTGATAATGCGTTTCCAAGAATTCTTTAAACCTTCGTATGTTCGGACATGGCGGATACCCTACTACAAGCCCTGTAGCCAGATGAAGCACCTGCGCGCCATTTTTGATCATTTCTTCCGGAACATATTCGATATTGCCGCCCGGACAGCCGCCGCAATTTGAATACCCGACAATCTCAACTTCCTCTTCCCTAGGGTAGACCGCAAAACCGCCCAGACGTTCCCGTAGTGCCCTAAAGCACTTACCGCCGCCGCAATTGGCATAACGTCCGCAAATAATAATGCCTATTTTTTTCATCTCAGTTCCTCACCTTCGTTTATGATATAACGATGGCCGCTTAATATCGGATCAAGGCAACAGGATCGCCTTTTTTGAGTCTTCCCCCGGCAATCACTTTACAAAACAACCCCTCGCCTGGCAAGAGGCTGACGCCAAAGGTTTTGCTGACGACGCTTGGATGATCTTCCTTACCGATTTGCGTGATCTCTAAGAGAACCGTTTCACCCAATTTTAACCGGTCGCCAACCTTTAAACCTCTTAAGTCCAATCCGTCAATAAGAAGATTTTCGGCAAAATCGCCTGGGCCGACATTGAGATGATGCTCCTCTTTGGCTTTTTGCACACTTGCCCAACTCAGACAGGTGATTTGGCGGCCCCAAGGGCCGCCGTGCCCGTCATTTTCAATGCCGTAGCCCTCGATTACATTGGCTTCGGGAACCTCTTTTTTCAGCTGGCCTCTCTGTAAGCTGATAGAAATGGCATATACCGTTCCTATTATACCGATCATAAACACTCCCTTTGTGCCCGGTTCAATGGCCGAAACGCTAGTATGGTTTTAAATAATATGATTTCAAACCGTTCCAAGCAGCGACGCCGTCATTACAGAAAGCTGATCTGGGAATAATCAAGATTGCCTTCTCCGTCCAACAGTTCCGCCGCGGCGTGCACATACTCCACTTTGCCGATAAACATTTCATGAGACCCGGTCACGATGGAGTCAACAACCCGGCACTCAATATTCACGGGGCAATCGGCTAAGACAGGCGCATTCACTTTTTGGCCTTCCGCCAAACGAACCTTGGCCGCCGCCAGTTTATCCCCGTCGCGTTTGCTGTGGCTACCCAAATAATCAAACATCTCCTGTCCGGCTTTATCCACAAGATTCACCACAAAGCAACCGGATTCTTTTACCATTTTATAAGAATAACGCGTCGGTACAATGCCCACCATGACCATGGGAGGATCATAGCTGCAATTGCCGCAGTAGGCTACGGCAAGGGCATTGTTTTCACCATCCAACCCTCTGCAGGAAACCAGTACTTTAGGCATGGGTTGCAAACAAGATTTCATTTTGGCTTCTCTTTTTTCCATTTCAACAGCTCCTTTTACATGAAATTTATGATCAAGCAGATTTTACTTCAGAAAAAGGCAGAGCCGCTTTAAGAACAAGCGGCTTTACCGGTACAATAATTTTTAATGGCATTTTGCAAAGCTGTTGCCCCCAAAACAGAACAATGCAGCTTATTTTCAGGCAACCCGCCCAAAGCGGCAACGATATCGGTGTCGGTCACTTTGGCAGCTTCCTCCAGGGTCTTGCCCTTGGCTAGTTCCGTCGTTACGCTGCTGGTGGCAATGGCGGCGACACAGCCGAATACTAAGAAACTGATATCCGTGATGATTTGATCTTTCACTTTGATATAGACGATCAAATAATCGCCGCATCCAGGATCGCCGCAGGTTCCTTCGGCGTCGGCGTCTTCCATGACGCCGACATTTCTCGGGTTTGTAAAATGTTCGATTACTTTATCGTTAAACGAACCGCAAAACATCACACAACACCTTCCTGCTCTATGATAAAAGACTTTTTTCAATCTGCCCGGGACAATTTATCTGCTTAAAGTATAGCATACGGCTTTTGAGACAGGAAGCCCCGGGGGAAGGTCTTTTATTCTTGATTTAATTACCGCATTCTCCATGATGCTGGTGCTGATGGCAAATGGAGCCGGTGGAGCGCAATTGGCCTTTCAGATACTTCTGCACAACGGTTTCGGCATCGCCGCTGGCACCGGTGATCACCTCAATACCCTTTTCGTTAAAGATCTCGACGGCGCCGCCACCCATACCGCCGGAAATAATCACATTAACCCCCGCATCATTGAGGAAATTAGGCAGAAATCCCGGTTTATGCCCAGGATTGGCCACGGAAGTTCTCTTCGTGATCTGTCCCTCTTCCGCTTCAAATATATTAAAATTCTCACAATGACCGAAATGCTCCGTTACCATTTTCCCTTCGCTTGCAACTGCAATTTTCATATACTTTCCCTCCGTTTTAATTAATGAACAACCTGTTTTGTCTCCTTCATTTATATCTCCAATACATCCCCCGCGGCGCAATAATGAATTTGGTTCCCCAAAACCTCCCGCAATTGGGCAAAAGCTTCCGGGCCGGTACAATGGCAAGTGCCGTAGAAAGAGCCCGTTTCTTTCAGATATTGCCCAACGGCATGAACCAAAGCCGGTTCCTCGCTTTTTTTGGTGCCTGGGTTAAAAAGATGGAAACCGCCGATAACACAGTCGGCAGGCCGGCCGGTCCTGGCAATGAAAGACTTCACGATATTGACGATACCGCGGTGGGCGCAACCCGCCAGCAGCACGGTTTTACCGGATTCCGTCACGATCAGGTTCTGTTCATGGGCAAAGGTATCTTGCACCAAGCCGGCTGCCCCGTCCATCAATAAAGCCTGATTGGACAAAGAACAGAGCTCTTGCCCCCGGACATCGGCAAAAAGCTCCAGCTCTTCATCGATCACCAAATGATCTCCGGTAAGAATGATCCGCTCGTTTTCCTTTAAGGACGGGTCCAGGCCGATGTCTTCCACCACCCCGCCGGGCCGCTTTGCATAATGTCTTTCAAAAGCTTTGGCATGGATATAAACCTTGGCTTTTTGGTTTTCCTGCAAAAAAGCCTTTAAGCCGCCGCCATGATCAGAGTGTCCATGGGATAAAATCGCCATATCGACTTTTGAAATGTCCACTCCCATTTTTGCGGCATTTTCCAAAAATAACCGGCTTTTGCCAAAATCAAATAAAATTTTGTGTAGCCGGGTCTCAAGATATAAGCTGAGCCCGTGCTCACTTTGATATTCTGCGGAAACCGCGGTGTTCTCCAGCAAGGTTTTGATAATCATACGTTTCCCCTCTTCTTAAAGCAGATCAACGGTCTTTTTAAAGACAGCTTTTACGGCGCTGCCCGCCGCGCAATCCACGTCCACGATGCTTAAGCCGGAGTTGATTGCTTTGACAGCATATGGGTCATAAGGGATCTTGCCAACGTAGGGCAAACTATTTTCCTGGCAATATTTTTTGATTTTTGCCGTATTGGCAATGTTGGTATTATATTTATTGATGCATACGGCAACCTTAGTACCGAATTGTTTCGCCGTCTTAATAATGCGCTCCATATCGCTGATACCTGAAAGAGAAGGCTCCGTCACGATAAGGACCAAATCTACGCCGCTCAAAGAAGCGATCACGGGACAGCCGATGCCGGGAGACCCGTCGATGATTGCCAGATAGGCCTTAGGGGCGGCGATCTTCATTTGTTTTTTTACTTCCGTGACTAATTTTCCGGAAGTGCCGCTTCCCATTTTCAGCTCCGCTGTGGAAAACACCTCTTGTCCTTCATAAAGCATCAGTTCGCCTACCACCGCCGGGAGAAAAGATACGGCGCCAGCCGGGCACGACGCTTCGCAGACGCCGCAGCCTTCACAGGCGTAGGGGTTTACCTGATAGCTGCCCTGATCCTGGATGGCTTCAAACCGGCAATTCTGACGGCACAGATCACAACGGATGCAAAGATCAGGATTGATCACCGCTTTCGGCAAACCATAATAATCCGAGCGCCGGGGCGGCGTCTGCTGCTGTATGACCAAATGCAGGTTAGGTGCGTCCACATCGCAGTCCGCAAAGGCTCTGGCATGAGAAAGCCTGATAAAAGCGCTGGCAACGGTGGTCTTGCCCGTACCGCCTTTGCCGCTAAGAATCAATAGCTGCCGCATCCCGCGCCTCCTTTCGTACGGTACCCAACAAACCGGAAAATAATTCTTCATACTTCCGGCTTTCGGCCGCCGCGATCAAGGCATCGGAATTCATCCTGCCCAGTTCATGATCAAAAGGAATGGCGCCCAAAACCTTGATGCCCTGCTGTTTGCAAAATTCCTCGGCGGGGTTTTCCGCCTCCAGACACTTGTTCAACACTACGCCATAGGGCTTTTGAAATATTTGAACCAAGCGGTGGACCATGGCCAAATTATGCACCCCAAAAATTGTCGGCTCCGCCACCAGAATACAATAATCCGCCTCTTTGATACTTTCCATAACAATACAGGCGCTGCCGGGAGGACAGTCGATAAAAATATCTCCCGTCATATCGGCAATACCATTTAAGAGAGCCTTAATAATGGGAACGCCGGATGCTTCCCCGGTATTTAAAATACCGCTCTTTACGGTGATATGGCCGGACATCCCTTCCTGTACGGCTCCGATGATTTTTTCTTTTTCCGATAAAGCCTTTTGGGGGCATATCAGCAGGCAGCCGCCGCAGGAATGGCAGACCTCTTCAAAGACCAGCAGCTTATTTCCGATATGGGCCAAAGCGTTGAATTTACAGAAGCGCACGCATTGGCGGCACCCGTTGCAACGGGCGGGATCCGCATAGGGAATCTTCACCGTCACCGGCTGGCTCACAACACCTTCCGGTTTCAAAAAAAGATGACCGTTCGGTGCTTCCACATCACAATCAATATAAGCGGCATCCTGCGCCACCGCCGCCAGGTTCACCGAGACCAAAGTCTTGCCGGTGCCGCCCTTGCCGCTTAATACGGCGATCCTCATGCTATTGCCCGCCATGACCGTGAAATCCCGGATGGATATCCTGCAATAAAGGAAGCTTGCCGTCAGCAAAAGCTTCAATATTTTGCAGAACAGAACCAGGCGCCGTTTTATAAAGCGCAATACCGGCAGCCTTTAAGACCTCGGCGGCATTCTCACCACAGCGGGGCGTTAGCAAAGCTTTCACACCCTGATCAACAATGGACTGGGCCGCTTTGATTCCCGCGCCGCCCTGGCTTGCGGCAGCTCCGTTTTCAAAAAACACATTTTCTTTCGTTTCTATATCGTAGATTGCAAAATAAGGCGCCCGCCCGAAAGATGGACAGACATCCCCCATCAAGGATTTTTCATCCGCAGGAATTGCTACTTTCATTGAAAAAGCTCCTTTCTAAACCTTATTTTTTTACCGGTGGCACTTCATCGCGGCTCAATTTGATCCGCAGATTACGGATTTGACTGAACCTTCTTTCTATCAGAAGCTTTTCATTTCCTGTCTGCCCAATCACGGCAGGCAGGAAATGAAAAATCGAACAGTACACAAACTATCCATCGTTATCGCCGTTTTCATCCTTCTTTTGCCCGGTCATGGCTCGGTGTCTGCGGCAGCCGCCGCACCGGCAGGTATTTTCCAAACCGTCGCAAAGCTGATAATCACCGCCTTCAATGCGCAGGATTTTCCCATTCACCAAAACATCAGCCAGTTTTTTTCTGGCCTCGTTGTAGATTCTCTGGGCGCTGGTGCGTGCGATATGCATTTGCTCGGCGCATTCCTCCTGGGTAAAATTCTGCAGGTCGATCAGGCGTATGGTTTCGTATTCGTCAACGGTCATCATCACTACATTCATCTGATGATTGCCCCCATTCAACGGACCGAAATGATTGCTTTGCGGCAAACAGCAGACTTTACGGCATTTTCTGGGTCGCGACATATCTTTTCACCTCATTTTATGCATAAGCAACAGACGCTATCCTTTGTCGCTTCGCTTCAGTGGATCCTCCGGTTTCAGACTGTCATACGACGATGCAATGCCGTCATAAGCGGTATAAGCCTTTGAGGGCTCTTGTGCGGACATGACGAAAACCAATTTCAGGCATGTCCTTTTTTTGCTTTTAACAGATAAGCACCCCTCAAACCGTGTTCCGAAAACTTTGGGATCAATTTTTTAATTCTTTGTTGATAACAGAAAGCCTGCTTTCCAGAAACTTTTTTTGTTCCTCCAACATCTCTTTTCGCGGCTTAGCCGCAAACATAGCCTCAGCCCGGTTTCTTCTGCAACCTCTCCGAAAACCAAACCCCATGCCTGAGCCTGCAATTTTCGCGCCGCCACCCGAGCATAAACCAAAACCTCTACCTGTCATTGCTCCGTTTCCTAATGGACCTGTTTTGTCTCTTCCCGGCATATTACACACCTCCTTTAGTTTTTGTCATATGCCATTTACTCTTTCATTATATCTAATTTTGGGCATATGTCAATAAAAATTTTTATAATTCTTGCTAATCCTGCTTTCTTATATACGGTTCTTATAATTATGAAGAAAAAATGGTTCCACAATCTATGATTCAAAATACTCTTTGCCGTCAGACAAGCATCCGCCAAATAAAAGCTGCCTGCTGAAGGCTTCTTCAACAGGCAGTTTTGTTTTTGCGTTAAAAAAAATATTTGCATATTGAAACGGCAACTTGGAAAAACCCAGGGAAAGCCCTTTCTTCCGTTTAAACGCCTTGTTTCGTCTTTTTTCTTTTTTCTATTTGCATCCCCCCAAAGATCGTCAGAAAGATACAAACCGGCAGGCCGATGAATTGGGGCAAAAGCCCGCCCATATTGGCAAGACAGCCTAAAAGAAAGGCAATCGTGGCCACATGAAAATTTTTTACCGCAAATTGACCGAATACGCCGCCGAATACCGCCGGCAAAATATAATCGAAGGCAGAAGACAGCAACGGGGGAAAGTGAGATACCAGCCGGCTGCCGATCAAGACGCCAATCACCATGACGATTACATGAATATAGACGGAAGCTCCTATCCCTAAAACGGAAATAACCGTGCCTTCCGGGGAGCCTTCCTCCACTCCGGCGGCCTCCTGGGCAACGGCGGCGCATGGCAGCCGCATATTGGAAATATTTCCCGCAAGAAAGCTCATGTAGGTGCCTGGAACGCCTAAAATAGGATAATAAGAAATCGGTTCCACAATCCAAAAAACGCCGGAAAACCCCAGAATAACCGAGGCGGAACCGGAAATGACGGCGGCGGCAGGCGGAAGAGCGTCCCAAACCAACCATAAATAGGCTGCAGGTAAAAATGCCAAAAAAAAGGCAAGCAGATTGGTGATGCGCCCCCAAAATATGATGGGTTTAATCAAATCATTGCAGTAAATTTCATTCTTATTCATAGTAGGTTGATTCCTTCCGCTAAAGTGTCATGCCGATGATAGCGGCAAACATCCCCGCCAGCATTGCCAAACCCAAGGAGCATTCTTTGAGCCATTTTTTGCCTTTTTTCTCTGAAACTTCATTCAGTAAAATAACGCATAAAGCTCCGACAATCATAGCAATGGTAGAACGGCTGACAGTGACGGCGTGCTTAGAGACCAGATAACCGAAAGTACCTAAAATAGCGCATATGGTCAAAACAGGCAGCAATTCTGTTTGACCGCGGACAGCTTTCCTGCGTACCCACTCCAGCTTATGCGTAAACAGCGCGGTAACCAAAAGCCAGCCGCCGGAACCAATGGCCATGACCCATACGCAATTGGCAAAAGCATCCGGCGTATAACCAGAACCTCCAACGGTTGTCCCTATAGCGTTCAATGCTGTCTGCACGGTAAACCCTATGTACATAATAGAACCGACAACGGAAAGACGCTGCCAGGCAAAGGCGCCGCCTACGATGGCGATCAAGCCGACCAAAGCGATCAAAATACTGAAAGAAGGCGCGATGGATGTGATAGCGCCGCTTCTCAAGCCACGCATCATCTGCTCTTTGGACATTCCCATTTTCAAACCGCAACACCATGCCTTCTTCATAAAAAGATAGGCTTGAAACAACATCACCAAAACCATAGGGATACCAATGAGCCAAAACCCTGGGGAATTGGCGATTTCAGAAACTTCCGGGTTCAAGGACAGCACCTCCAAAATGATTTCCATATTTCTTTTGCTTGTGTTAAAACCATCCGCCCATATCATTTTTGTGATAACAGCATGCCAAAAATCTCAAGAACTAAAAGACTTTTTAATCTTTTGCCGCCTTATTTGCCTGTTGGTTTTTTCATATTACTAATTAGATCCCATGTTTGTTTTCCCCTTTGTTGATAGACACAAAATAATGCTTACTATTTATTCAGTCAAAACATAAAAAAGCCTGTGGCTTCAGGAATCACCGACTGCGTTAGATAAAGTGAGCAGGCAGACCCACGTCTTTGCCCATTGTGCAAAAGCAATCAACTGTTTTAGCTTTTAACAAGCTTTCGCTTGATTTACTCCGCCATTGCAGGTCACAACCGGTTTTCCGATTGCATCATACATGATTTCAAAACTGATGCACCCTTTGATCGGCAACGATCCTATGGTTGCTTCTCTTTACTTTTCTAATATATAATATAATTAAGGATTGCTGGATTCAAGATGAACGTGAAAAATCAAAAATCCGTCTCAAAAACAAGGCATACATAAGAGGTCACAAACATGGCGTATCAGAAAACCGGCAAAAGCGAGCCACATTATTATTCAGAACGTCTGAAACAAAAGTTAAATATGCTTTGTTATGCGCCCGCAACCGTTGTGGAGGCTCCCTCCGGCTACGGCAAAACGACGGCGATACGCGATTTCTTGGAAACCGGAATTCCGCAAAACACGTCCGTCTATTGGTTCACCGCAACGGATGAAGCACCCGCCGCAGGCTTTCGGAGGCTTTGCCGTGAGATCGACAAGATCGACAGCGGGGCGGGACAACGTCTTCTCAAGACCGAGCTGCCCAACGCCGCTACCGTCGGGGAAGCCTGTGACGCGCTGCGTTCCATTGAATGCAAGCATGAAACCTATCTTGTGATTGATAATTTTCAATTCCTGCAAACCAACCTGCCGGCTTCTTTTTTAATCGCGTTGCTGGAACATGGCGGCGGGGGGTTACATATCATCATGGCGGCTCAGATGTTCAAGCGGGATATGATTGCCTATATAACCGGCCACGGCATTTTACATATTACCGCTGCCGACCTTCGGCTGGATGCCGAAGATATCCGGCGTTATTATGCTCTTGCAGCTGTGGATATTACCCCTGAGGACGCGCATACGGTATTTCGCTGCACCGAAGGTTGGATCATTGGAGTTTATCTACAGCTTTGCACATACCGTGAAAGAAAGTCGGTTTCAGACAGATCCGGTATCCTGTCATTGATGGAGCACCTGGTATGGGATACGCTATCCAATGAGCAGCAAACATTTCTTTTAAGCCTGTCGCCTTTTGATATGGTTACGGTACAGCAAGCCTGTACCCTTATGGGTTGCGACACATTGCTTCCATCCGCGTTGGATGCCCTTGGCAGTCCATTCATCCGCTATGAAGCGGCCGAAAAACGCTATGAACTGCACAGCATCCTGTCGGAACTTCTGATTCAGAAGCGAAAAGAGCGCGGAGCCGCCTTTGAACGCCAATGTCTGCTTAAGGCGGGCGATTATTACCGGAATGAAGGCGAAACTGACAAGGCTCTGGCCTTTTATATGCAAATGAAAGACTATGAACGGATGCTTTCTCTTGACCTTTCCCATATAACATTAGAATCCATTGGAAATGTGCTTTTTCCTCATCTGGCTTTGGACATTGCGCAAAACTGCCCGTATGAAATCAAAAAGGCAAACATCCTTTCCATGCTTCAGATCGCCTGGGCCCTTCTGACAGTGGGAAAGAACACCGAGTTTGATTTATTAATGGCAGAGCTATATACTATGCTGGACATGCTGGAGGAAAGCGGCGCTGAAGACGCTTCTCTTTTGCGTGGGGAATGGCTGTTAGTTTCCTCTTGGCGGCGCCTACCCCATCTGGACGAAATGGCTACCCTTTTGAAGCGGGCCGCCCCGCTTTTTCAAGGAACCTGTTCGCGGGTGATTTTGCCCTCCGCGCCGTGGTGCTTCGGCAACTATTCCCAGCTTGCCGTATTTCATAATAGCCCTGGAGAAGCAGACCGGGAGGCCGCCGCCCTGGCAGAATACCTATCCATGTATTCCAGGTTGACAGCGGGCCATGGCAGCGGGGCCGACGCATTGTTTCGTGCGGAGCTGGCCCATTATCGGGGAAACTTAAACGAAGCGGAGATCCTGGCCTATAAAGCAATTTTCCTTGCCGAAAGCAAACAGCAAAGCATAGTACGGCTTGGCGCGGCGCTGCATTTGGCGGAAATTGCGGTGGAAAAATCCGACATGGCGGGTTGGCAGCGCGCCATTGCCTCAATGGAACAAGCCGCTTCCTACCCTGGGCAAAACAACTTCGTACTGCATGCCGCGGTAGATATGCTGCGTGGCTTGCTGCTCAATGAATTGCAGTACCAGAACCGTATTGCGGATTGGTTAAAAAGCGGTGAAACGACGGGAAAACTCCTTCCGGAGATGGAGCTTAACGCCCTGTTTGTGCGGCTGTCTTATTTTATGCACGAAGGGAAATTCTCACAGCTTGCGGGAGTAGCTGAAGCAGGACGGGAAGCGCTCCGCCCCGTTGACGCTTTGGCCGATACGATGCTTTCCATTTTGGCCGCTATCGGACATATGTGGCTGGACAACCCATGCCGCGCCGAGGAGCTTTTGGAAAACGCCATTCAAAAAGCACTGCCCGACGGTTTTGTCTATTTGTTTGCGGTATATCATTGGATGCTTAAAGGTTTACCGGAGAAACTGATCCGGCAACAATACCCCCAACAGCTAGCCCGCTTTCTTGAAATCAGGGAGCGTTTTATTACCGGTTTTACAACGCTGCATAACGGAGTCATGGCAGACGAACTGCCCGGGGACCTTACCGCAAGGGAGCGAGAGGTGGCGCTCCTTGCGGCGGATGGCCTGCATAACAGCGAGATCGCGCAAAGGCTGATGGTAACGGAGAATACCGTTCGATTCCATTTGCGCACCATATTTCAGAAGCTGGACATTGACCGCCGTGCCAAACTGGCGGAGAAATTAAAATAATTCGTTGATAAAAACCGTCCATTCGGACGGCGCGAATATGAAAAAACCATCCTATAATTAATATAGGGTGGTTTTTTATGCGTATAGGAAACGCCGGGAAAGGAGATGTGGCCATGAGCTATATCAAATCCGTTGTACCCATGAAGGATTACAGGTTGTTTATGGAAATGGCAGGCGGCAGCAATGTAACGGTAGATCTTTCCGGTAAGCTGGAAACCATGAAATATGCGGACCTTGCCGACGAGACGTTTTTCAAGACCGCCGAGACCGACGGCGATTATGTCATATGGGGCGGCGGACGTCTGCGGTTAACGGTAAATGAGCTGATGGAGATCATATTGTTGGGATAACTCAATATAAATATATAATCAGTTCATAAACCCTACCGGCAGATTATAATGTTAAAATATTTCAGTATGCACTGTGGAAGTAAAGCATGTAGTTAAATATAGTTAAATTGTTAAATTGGTGACATTGGTTGAAACGGTAGATCAAAAAAATGAATATGGGGGATTGACGTATGAAAAAAGGTTCTGCTAAATGGTTCGCTCTTATTTTGACTTTAAGTATGGCAATTATCATGCTGCTGGCAATGGAGCTAACAGCAGTTGCTGCCTGGAACGGAACAGAAGCTGATACGACATGGTATACGGCGGACACATCCGCTTCAGAGTTCACCATTTCCGACGCGGCCGACCTGGCTGGCCTGTCCGGCCTGGTCAACGGCGGTACCGATTTTTACAACAAGACCATTAAGTTAAATGCCGATATTGAACTCAACGGCACCAGCAATTGGACGGATTGGGACGATGACACCGCGCCGGCCAATGGCTGGACGCCCATCGGCCTCTATGTGGACGGCGAAAACGATAAACCCTTCCGCGGCACATTTAACGGGCAAAATCATACCATCAGCGGCATTTATATCAGTACGGACAATGATTATCAGGGCTTATTCGGGTATTGCAGCGGGGCCGTCATCCAAAATCTTATAGTCTCCCAATCCTTTATTCTCGGCGGCAATCAAGTGGGAGGCATCGTCGGCCAAACTATATCCGGAACCATGGACAACTGCAGCAATAGCGGCGCCATCAGAGGAACCAATTGTGTGGGCGGTCTAGTAGGAATCAGTGCAGGAGCCGTCAGCAACAGCTACAATGAGGGCTCCGTTATCGGCTTCGGCGCCATTGGCGGCATATCCGGCGCCGTTGGCGGCAGCGGCAGCTTAACCGGCTGCTACAATACCGGTGCAGTGGGCACATCGGAGGCCTATTACAATGGAAATGAATTTGCTGCGTTTGGCATTGCCGGCGGTGTGGCCGGAACATCAAACGGCGATATAACAGGTTGCTACAATACCGGCACGGTGAGCACAACCGGATATTATTCCGGCGGTGTGTTGGGAAAAGGTGATGCAATTACCATACAAGGCTGTTATTCAACGGGAGAGTTAACCGTTAACGATCATGCCGGCGGCATGATCGGCTCCTCTGCCGGCTGCACGATAGAAAACTGTTATACAACAGGCGATATAAACGGCAGCACCAGGGTGGGTGGCATCGCAGGCAGTGCTTCAGGCAACACGGTAATCTCTCAGTGTTATTCCACCGGAGATATTACCGCTATACAATATATCGGCGGTATCGCCGGTGAGATAAAAGACAGCGGCACGATATCCGCCTGTTATAGCAGAGGCGATATTGAGGCCAGCTTCCAATCGGCCGGCGGAATCGCAGGCGTTGTCGCCGGTTCTCAGACATCAAACACCCTCATTACGAATTGTTATGCCACAGGAACCGTAAACGGCCCCAATGATATCGGCGGCATTGCCGGTTACGGCACAAGCAGCGGCAAGATACAGAATTGCGTCGCCTTAAACGCAAGCCTTTCTTCCGACGGCACCGATGCGATGGCGCACCGAATTTATTCCGGATTTATTACCGCCGAGAGCAATCTTGCCTGGAGCGCCATGCCTATCATGTTAAACAGCGTACTCTATACGCCTACCGATAACACCACCGGCAATGACGGTGAAGGCAAGTCGGCGACCCAACTAAAGACAGCCGATCCCTGGACGGACGCCGGCTTTACTTCTGCCAACGGCTGGATCTTTACGGCCGGCAGTCTGCCGACCTTGCCCAATACCGGTGGCACGCAAAACGCGACATTGCCCCTCTACATAGAACCCTTCCCGGCTGGCGCCGGAACAGGTTCATCCACAGATCAATATCAGATCACGGATGCGGTTCAACTGGCCGCGGTAGCAGAAAAAATTAAGAATGACGACACAACCTTCGCAGCCGCTTATTATAAACTGATGAACGATATCGATTTGATTCCGTATGCAAGCTGGACGCCCATAGGCACAAGCACCAATCCTTTTACAGGCAATTTTGACGGCTGCGGTTATGAAATCCAACATCTGGCGGTAAGTGGGCTGGACTATGACAATCAAGGCTTATTCGGTTATCTCGGCAGCGGCGCTTTGGTGAAAGGCGTCGAATTGACCAACGCCAGTGTCAGCTGCACCCATTCCCGCAATTACATCGGCGGCATCGCGGGATATGTCAAAAGCGGCGCCAACGTTGAAGAATGCACCTTATCGGGCAGCGTCAGCGGCTACGGAAATGTCGGCGGTATCGCAGGCAAGGTAGAAGGAACCGTAAGAAACTGCCACGCAGCCGGAAGCGTCGAGAGCACAATCAGTAGCAGCGACAGCTTTGGGGGCATTGCAGGGAGTATCGGGTCTACCGGCTTGGTGGAAAAATGCAGCTCATCGGCATCTGTGAGCGGCGAACAATCAAGCACCTACAATTTCGGCGGCATCGTCGGCTACTTATATGAAGGAACCGTACAAACTTGCTTTGCCACGGGGGATGTGTCCGGCATCGAAGATGTCGGAGGCATCGCCGGTTACGTGGCCGGAGGCGGAACCCTACAAAACTGCTACACAACCGGCAATGTCACCTGCACTCAGGACGATGCCGGCGGCATCGTGGGTTATCTCAGCAATAATTGTACAGTGAAAAACTGCTACGCCACCGGTGACGTTATGGGTATCGCCATTGACGGCAACGCGGGCAATGTGGCGGGCGACATCTATGCGGATGAAACGGAACCGTCCAATAACGCCACCGTAACAAACTGTTATTATCTCGGCAGCGCCGTACCCGGCTCCAGCGAAGCGACGGCGAAAACTGGGGCGGAGCTTGCTACGGTGGAAATGGCCTGGATATTCAATACGACAAACGGCGCGGAACCCAACAGCGGTATTTGGGCTCAAGGTACGACCCCGGTTTTCGCGGATTCGACACATTTTGCCGTTTACAAACTAACTCTTTCCGGAAGCGCAGCTCCGATTGTCGTCTATTCCAACTCGGACGGCTCGGTAGCCTTGCCGGAAACAGCGACCGGAACCAATGGCAAGCCCTTTTTAGGCTGGTTTAAAGAAGTTTCCCTGTCTACGCCCATTAACTCGGTACCAAGCCTTACCATAGACGATACGATATATGGTAATTTTGGGGTCAGGATGCTTTCCATCACAGACGAAGAACACACCTATAACGGCAGCGTCATCAATTATGCCGGTACCGTTACGGATAATGCCGCCGGGATTCCGGGCGTCAGCGAGGTGCAATTGATCTATTATATTGACCAGCAATATACCAAAACCACACCGTCCAACAGCGGCTCTGTTTTGGAAGGGTCCGCGCCGAAAAATGCGGGGAGCTATTATATGGAAGCCGTTGCGGAGGCATGCGAGCTGACGACTTCAGCGACCAATCGGGTATCATTCATCATCAAGAAAGCTAACCCAGTCATTACAGTGAGCACCGATCACCCCAGCGGGCAAATGTACGGCCAGGATGTGAAGGCTACCGTAACGGTGGCTCCGCCTTCCGGCTCACCTGCCGACGGGTTCCCCTCTGTTGGCGAAATCAACCTCGCCGCCACAGGGGCAACCTTGAAAGCGGCTTTGTCCGCATCCGCGACGCCGGGAGTCTATACAGCGATTTATACCATGCCAGCGACCTACTCCTCCGGCCAGGAAGCAACCTTTACGGCAAACATCCCAACCGAAACAGCAAATTATAAAGCCTATACAGCAACCGATCAAACCGCCGGCGTAAGCCTTTTGGATAAAAAAGCTACCGTCACGACGGTAACGGCAAACGACACGTCCCTCATCTACGGCGAGAGCGCTGTCCTCACAGCCCATGTGGGAAGCGACGATGAGGCAGCGTTAGCCGGAACGGTCCAGTTTACCTTGGACGGCGTCAATGTCGGCAACCCGGCCACCATCTCCAATCATACAGCCTCCATCACTCTTGACAAGAACAGCCTACCCTTTAAGAGCAGCGCCTACACCGTGGGCGCCCAGTTTACGGCCGACAGCGCTACGGAAACGGATTACAGCAACAGTTCGGGCAGCGTCAATCTTACTGTATCGAAAAAAGTACTCACCATCAAGGCGAAAGACGTAATCATCACCACAGGCGCGGCCCTGCCGGTTCCGGAACTCGCATACAGCGGATTCTTAAGCGGCGATACCAAAGATCTGCTCACGGTGACCACACCCTTTACCATGGAGATACGAAATACCGACAACAGCGTACTGACCGGCAGCAATACCGCAGGTACCTACAGCATCGTGATAACAACGGGCGCGGCAACGGCGGACAATTATGAGATCGTCACCGCCGACGGTATCCTGACCATCCGGGGCAAAAGCAACGGCTCTTCCCTGGGCGACGGTTCCGCCACCCCGGAGACAGATGATACGCATACAGCTCCAAACACCGTAACGGTTACTATCGACGCCGTACTGAATCAATCCGGGACAATTGACTTTGCACTGACAGAGAAACTAATCACCCAAGCCATAAAAGAAGCAGCCGAGAAAACTGCGGCATTCGGCGTTGATGATATCATCTTTGAAGTGGATATCGCGGGAGCGGATACGGCCTCCGGCTTTACATTGCGCATTCCCGCCGGTGCCCTCGGGTCGCTGGTGGATAGCTTCATCAACCAGCTCAAGCTTTCCACCCCCGTCGGGATCCTGACCTTTGACACTAAGACGCTTCAACAATGGAACAGTCAGACCACAAGCGATATCGACATAACCGTCGCGGCCGTTGACAGATTGACCCTTTCCAAAGAAGCGCAGGCGCAAATCGGCAACAGGCCGGTTTATGATTTTACCGTAACCAGCGGTAATAAGACCCTCTCGAACTTGGGCGGCGGCGCCGTGACAGTCAGCCTGCCTTATACCCCGGAAGATGGCGAGGACACGGATCAGATCGTGATCTATTATATCACTCCCGGCGGCGAGCTTGTCATGGTACCCAACTGCGTCTATGACGCCAAAACCGGCATGGTGACCTTTAGCGTAACGCACTTTTCCATCTACGCGGTGGCCTATCACAAGGTAAGCTTCTCCGATGTTTCCGGTTGGTACCAGGATTATGTGGATTTTCTGGCGGCGCGCGGCATCATCAACGGCACGGACGGCAAATTTGATCCCAACGACAATATCACCCGGGCCCAGCTGGCCACCATCTTAGCCAACCTCTCCGGTGACGACCTGACAGGATATCACACTTCCTCCTTTACCGACGTCCCCACTGCCGCCTGGTATTTTGCGGCAGTGCAATGGGCGTATGAAAAGGGCGTGGCTAACGGCATGGACGGCAAATTCGATCCTAACGCATCCATTACCCGTCAGGATATCGCGGTGATGATCTCGCGGTATGCCGATAAGATCGCCAATGCGACCCTGCCTGAAACCAAGAGCGCCGTAACCTTTAGCGACAACAAAGCCATTGCTTCCTATGCCGGTAACGCGGTAACGATGATGCAGAAAGCAGGTATCATCTCCGGCAACAGCAACGGCAGCTTTGCCCCTATGGCAAATGCCACCCGCGCCGAGGCGGCTAAAATGATTGCGCTACTTCTGCAGAGCATGATCGGCTAATGATCAAACATAAAACCGGAGCGCGGCATCAATAAAAGATGCCGCGCTCCGGTTTTATTTTGCCGAAACGATCATGCCAGAACCAATTTTATTTGAAAAGGATTTTACACATCATCCATCAATCTCTAATAGAAAAGCGGCATTTACCTTTCCCTGCTTTCCAACAATCCTTTCCAACCCTATGCCGGCTTAGGCCCTCACAGCCGCCTTTTTCATCAAAAGCCAAGTGAAAAGACTAATGATAAGGAAAGAAACGGTAAAGGTTATCATAGCGGCAAAAGGATTGCCGGCGCTGTAGCCGAAAGCGATGTCAAAGAAACGGGCGAACGCAGCGCTGATTCTGGAATGGAAAAGCGTAGAGTCAATAATGGGCAAGAGAATGAGAAGTCCCACAGGAACCCCGGCGCCAACGGCTATTTTACCGGCTTTGTTCAAACGGTAGAACATGATAGAAATAAAATAGCCTATGACAATGCACGAAAGGTATAAAAGACCGTCAAACAGATAGATATTGATGTGAAGGAAAAAAGCGCTTTCCTGCGCGAGCCGGTTTTGGTAGATCTGCTCAAAAAGAGAAAGGTATTGAAAACCATCGTTGAATGCTGCGATTGCCTTACCCAGCACGAGAACAATCTGATCCACCGCCGCCATAATGCCGGCAACGGTTAGCGTAACCAAGATCCGGGATTTAAAGACACTTTTTCGGGAAACTCCGTTTTGCATAAGCATGAAAAAGGGTTCTTTAAAAAAACTCAAACCGGCCACAAAAGCAAAAATCGCCGTTGCAGATTCCATACCGCCAAAGGTTGAACTAGAATTGCCAAGGTCCACCGTAACAACAGACAGCATGATCAATATAGCGAATATGATGCAGTAAAAAGTAAGAATGGATTTTTTATGGTCTGCCAGTTGATACTTGTATGCAATCTTTACATTCATATTGAAGGCCTCCTTAGGAATTGGTCAGCTGAATAAACAGCTTCTGTAGGTCAAGCTTGGTGATTTCAATGCCTTCGGGAATATCACAATCGATGTCGCCAAGAATATACGCCGTTTTCAGGCCGCCCAAACTGTCAACCCCGATGACATTTTTCCCATGTAGGTAGGCATCGATCTTCTGCACGGTACCGGTAACAGTATAGCCCTTTGCAAGAAGCGCTTCACGGGATTCATTTTTAATGACAGAACCGTTTTTGATGATGATGATATCATCAATGACAGATGAAACCTCCTCGATTAAATGAGTGGATATCACCACCGTACAGGGATTTTCACTGAATTTCTCAAGAAGCAGCCGATAGAACAAATCGCGGTTGTTGGCATCCAGACCAAGGACCGGCTCGTCAAACAGGATGTACGGCGTATTTACCGATAAAGCAATGATCAGCTTGAAAATGGATGTATAGCCCGTCGATAGGGATTTGACCCGTTTACCCGTATCAAGGGCAAACTGCCGGGCCAGCTTCTCGGCATAGACTGCGTCAAATTCGGGGTAAAACCTTTTTGTCCATTGGAAAGCTTCCCTGAGCTTCATACTTTCGGGGTAAAGCATTTTTTCGCTGATCAGATAGAGCTTATGCAGCGCCTCGTCGTTTTCAAGGGCAGGCGCGCCGTCAACCAGCACCTCGCCCGAATCCGCAAAGATGCGTCCGGTAATGATATTGAGCAATGTGGTTTTCCCGGCTCCGTTTCGGCCAAGCAGGCCATATATTTTGTTTTCTTCGAAGCGTAGGCAGATATTGTCAAGAGCCCGCACTGCGCCATAATTTTTACTTACATTATTAATTTCGATACCATTCATTTGCCAAACCCTCTTTCTATCATCGCTTTGATCTCGGGTTCCGTCAGCCCAAGCCGTTTGGCTTCTCCGACAAGACCCAAAACATAGCCGTCATAGAATTTCTCTTTTCTTTTTTGAATAAGCTTTTCCACTGCTCCCGCCGCCACGAACATGCCAATGCCGCGCTTCTTGTATACGATCCCTTGGTCAACTAAGAGATTGATACCCTTCAACGCGGTCGCCGGATTGATCCTCAAGCTAACTGCAAACTCGGTGATGGAGGGTATCTGGCTTTCTTCCGGAAAGGCGCCGGCCAGGATAGCGTCTTCCAAGCCTTCCGCAATCTGCGAGAAGATGGGCTTTTCAGACTCAAAATTGATATACACGTTTCCCCTCCTTATCTAACTGGTTAATTACTTGACTAACTAACTATAACAGAAGTATACCACCCCATCCGGCCGCTGTCAAGAGAGAATGTAAAAGATTTGTCGCTCATCGGGCAGTCAAAATAGTGATGCGGTTTCAAAAGGATCTTTAAGTGGATCTTTAAGTGAATCTTGCGTTGTAAGACAGAAAAACTCCCGTTCCATAAAACAGCATCATGCTTTGTGATTTGTTTAAAATAGAATTGCTTTCATCGGAAGTGCTACGTCCTTGTGGAAATACATCTATCATATGATTTTAAGATCTGCCAGAAGTATAATTTCAAATGGAATATTCCATATTAAAGAACATTCAAACAAAAAAGAGGTGATTTTATGGCTAATATGATATTTAAGGCAACAGCAAAAGCAATTAACGGACTTACCGTTGAATGTGAAGCCAGAAATTTCAAATTTACTTTGGATGAACCGGAATCATTGGGCGGTAACGATAAAGGCATGAATCCTGTTGAGGCATTGCTTTCCGCCCTGGGTGCCTGTAAATGCATCGTGGCAAAAGCTTTTGCCCAAAAAAACCGGATTTCCCTGCAAGATATCAGGATTGAACTGGAGGGAGTCTTAGATCTGGACGGGTTTATGGGAATCAACCAAGATGCCAAAATCGGTTTTTCCAAGATCACAACCAAATACTATATCCAAGCGGATAACAGCGAGGATGAGATCAAACAATTTGTGACATTTATCGAAAGCCACTGTCCGGTACACGATACTTTACAAAATGCGGCTGAATTCGCATCGGCCATCTATACCGGTTAAGCCCATCCATGACCTGGTCAATCATATGAAAAGCAGCAGATGGATTTGTCTGCCACCTTTTTATTGCATGATGAATCAAAGATGAATCAAAGGGCGTCGCCTTTATGATCATTGCTTACAACCTTATTTCTATAATATTGATAAACCAAAGATAAATCAAAGTTGTTTTAAAGGTGGTACTGATACCAAAATGACTCCGCTGTCAAATTTCCTTTGAACAGCGAAGTCATTTTTTGGCATATCATCCGGCATAACGGATTTTATGCAGATCTATGTGGAGGAGCTGAAGGATTCTTAAAAAGAAAAAGGAGAAGTGTGTATTGCGATCTTCATCAAAAGAGGGCTTACAAGGGGCGGCTAAGCCAGAAAGCCTACTAAGAATTTTGTTGCAATGCCGGCAACCATGCCAATAAACGGATCTGTGATAGCGGTAACAATAGTGGTGACCCCAGCTACCACAGGATCTCCCGCTAAACCGGTGCTGATATTACCCGGAAAAACCACAACCGCTCCCAAAACCAGTAAGAAACCGGCAATGGATTGACTGGGAATATGCTTCGCCACTTTCGGCAAAAGCCGGGCAAAGAGGATGGCCGCCATAATCAGCATCATAATAACGCCGCTGGCAATAGGGTGGGGCGCCGCTGCCGTGCCGCTGATAATAGCCTCGACGGGACCGCCGCCAAAGAAAGCGCTGGCGGAATCTGCCAGCCCGGAATACAATGTGATTTGGTCGATATTCACCGCCGTGTTGGCGATCCCCCCGGTGACGCTGGCATAAGCGATATTGCCACCGATTTGCAAGGTTACCAGAGCCAAAACACTGCGTACCACATTGTAATTGCAAATTAATTTTAAACGTTTGGGCTTCTCATTTTCCAAGCTGATCTCAGGTTCCTCGGTTGGCGACTCTTCTTTCTTCTTCATTTGCCGCTTTACAAAGATCCACACCAGAGAACTGGCAAATACGCTGATCACGATGGTATAGACCAAATCTCCTCCAGTGAAAAAATAAGTAAGGACAGCGCTAAGAAGGGCGACGCCGCCGGCGATTTTGTCTTCCTTCACCATGATAACGGCAACTCTGGCAAGCATGATGCCTACCCCGGCCATCATGCCGTTAAGAATGGAAGGACCAATAAATTCAATGGTGGGTGTTAACAGACCCAACCCGCCAATTAAAGCCATAATAAGGCCGGTGAAAAAAACAATATTCAAGCGTTCCAAACGGTTTTTTCCCAAGGAACCCGCCAAAACAATGGATTCCGCCTGAAAAGAGATGGGAGCTACTTGCTGGAACACAAGCATCAAAACAGAACCAACCAGAAAACCAATGGCTGTCGGCAATGCGCCAAAACCATAGGTAAGCGCCAAAAGTCCCTGTGGCAATCCGTTGACAACAACTGCGATAGCAGCTAAAAAGTCTTGCCAGGCCATCATATCTCACTTCCTTCCCGTAAGTCACACATCCGGCTATTTGCCGAAATGACCGATCAGTTCGTCACTGGCCACCACATCTCCCAGCACATAGTCAATGTTTTGCAAAAAAGCTTCATGCAAATCGCGGCTGGTTCCGGCAACACAGTCCGATACGACAATAGAGCGCATATCTCTTTGATGCGCGTCCAAAGCCGTGGCATAAACACAGACATTGGTGGCGGCGCCGGTAATGATCAAGACTTTTTTGTTCAGCCCTTTCATCAGAACATCCAGATCAGTTAAATAAAAACCGCTGTAACGCCGTTTTACGATCACATAATCGTCATCCGAAGGAGACAGGGCTTCAATGATCTCCACGCCGCGGGTGCCTTCCAGACAATGCTCCGGCTCACTGCGTTCCAATTCCATCCCGAAATCGATTTTTTGCGGCCGGTGCATTTCCTGGGTATACATAACAGGAATCTGGTTTTCCTTGGCCCAGGTTTTTAGCTTCAAGATATTGGCAACGATATCGCGTCCCCCGGGGCATTCAATGGGAGCGCCGGCGGAAATAAAATCATGCTGCATATCGATGATAATCATCGCGCAGTCTTCTTTTTTGATTTTTCCTAAATTATTGATGGTCATAATCATCTTCCTTTCAAACATTTTATTACAATGGGGAAGTAAAAATAAATCGACTCATCAAACGGTATCGGGGATAATTTTTTTAACTTATTATTCTACATATAATTTGTTTTTACTTTTTTTGACTCTCACCCCCTTTTTATCGTCTTCCTTTTCTATCCCCCTTTCATTTTGCGCCGGCAGTTTCTTTCAAACCGGATTCGGTTGCTCTTTAGTTCCGGTCAATAAAATTCGAATCGAGATATGCCGCCAAATCGACCTTTTCCTCGCCGGGAATAGTTGTCGGCTGAAAATTGACATCTTCCAGAGGGCAAGTGGCGTCGATTCCCATTTTCGCTGTGAGATGGCGGACATTATGGGAAGGTTCCAAGGGCGAGCCCATGGCGCCGGGGATCACGAAGATATCCCGATCTGCCTGCACCCGGGTGGCCAAAGCCCATTCCACCTGCGCCATGTCAAAGAGATCGACGTCTTGATCCACCACCACCGCGTGTTTTAGATCCTTATCGGCGGCAAATGCCGCCAAAGCCGCCTGTACGCCGTCGCCCGGGCCGCTTTTGACGATTTGGATGACCGCATGATAGCGGCCTACCCCTCCCATGGTCAGATGCACTGCTTTCACCTGCGGCACTGTTTGACGTATGGTATGCAACAGAACCATTTCACGGGTCAAGGCCATGGGCAGCCGCTCTTCGCAGCCCGAGGGGAAAAGCGTTTGAAAGACCGGCTGATGGCGAAAGGTCAAAGCGCTGAATTCCACCACCGGCTGTGGGGCGATTCCCCCGTAATAGCCCGCCATTTCCCCGAAAGGGCCTTCCGTTTCCTTGAGCCACGGCTTGATTTGCCCTTCCAGCACCACTTCGGCATTAGCCAAAACCTCTACATTCACTGTTTTGCAACGCACCACCGGCAGCGATTCTCCCAATAAAGCGCCGGCAACATCCAGTTTGTTGACAGGATAAAGATGACTGCTCAGTTGCGAGCTTAACATGACGGCGGGCACCACCCCAAACATCACCGCAATGTCTAAAGGGATTCTGTTTTCTTCATGATATCTCAGCTGTTTTTTCATGATTTCGGAGGAAAATAGGATATTGCAGCGGTTGCCGCCTAAATACTGCATCCGGCGGATGGAGGTGTATAATTTCTGCCCGGTCATATCCCGGTTCACCAGAACGCCTGCTACCAAAAAAGGCGCCGCATCTTTGGCATAATAAGTAAAAACCGGAAAATAATCGGTCAAAGTAAAAGGCGCCAGGATCACATTTTCCTGTACCGGCGCCCAAGTGACCGGCGTCACCGGCAGAGGATTGCAGACAGCTCGCTCCAGGTGCTCCGTTAAGGCTTCCGGGGCGATCTCCATACTAGCGGCCATGGCTTCTCGGCTACCGCCGATCCCGGCCACCACCGGAGCGGTATAACCGTCAATATGCTCAAAGACCAAAGGCAGTTTGCCGCCGGTCTTTTTCAATACGGCGGCAGCCTCATACTTGGCCGTTACGGATCTTGTCACATGAGCCAGTTTTTTTTCGGCCTCATAAGAGGATACCAACTGGCGAAATTGGGTGATCATCTTTCAAGCGCACTTCCTTCCTTCGCATTGCCTTGCCAGCGCCCCAGCCAGTCGGAATCGATGCGGAACTGATCCAAAACCCGAACCACCACGCTGTCCACCAATTCTCCGATTTCCACAGGCTGGTGATAAAAGCCCGGACAAGCCGGCATGATGCAAGCGCCCGCTTTGGCCAGACGGCACATGTTTTCCAGCGCGATCACACTCAAAGGCGTTTCCCGCACTACCAAGACCAAGGGACGGTTTTCCTTCAACGTCACAGCCGCCGCCCGGGTGATCAGATTATGCCCTAAACCTCCGGCAATACAGCCCAAAGTATTCATGGAACAGGGCGCGATCACCATGCCGTCGGATAAAACAGAGCCGCTTGCCATAGGCGCGAACAAGTCTCCGTTATCATAAAAAGTCCCATAGCGCGCAAGTTCTTCCCTGCCTACGCCACATTCGTGTTGCATGACCTGCCAACCCGTTTCGCTAGCCACAGCGGAGACCTGAACCCCAGCCTCTGCCAAACGGCGCAGCAAGCTGTAACCATAAACGGCGCCGCTTGCTCCCGTGATTCCTACCGTCAAATGCATCCCAGCACGTCCTTTCTTCATTGAGATCTTATTCTGATGTGAAAAATGGGTACAAAAACAAAAAAGCCGTTATTGAGTACAAAGAAGTACTCAATAACGACTTTTCATCTAACGTAAACGCTAAATAAACAATCGCCACCTACAAAATGTCTTTTAATGCATCCTCAGCCAAGACCGCAATGGTTACCGCCATCTGATAAGAGGTATCATAATCCCTCAGCATAGCGAGAGGCTCAATACCCAACTTCTCTTTCAGGCTTTTCTTTAATCTTAGCTTGAATTCATTAAATAAGGCGTTATCTACTGATTGTTTTAATTGGTAATACCGTTCTTCCAAAGCACGCAATGCCGGCACCCGATTGTCCATGGTAAAAAAGATAATCATATTGCCGGATAAATTAATCTTTAATTCAATGACACCGGCACCGTAAATATCCTTATTGACATCGCTGTAAATCCGGAAGAGCTGTTTTTTGAAATCGGCTAATGTTCCAGAAGACATCACATCATCGCCTATGGAAAAATATAGTCGCAAACGCCCTTGATTTGAAAATTATTATATACTTCGTTTTCCTATTTGTCAATATCATTTTTCTAATTTTCTGAATTGAATCGCTTTACTAAAAAACCTTCACATTACACATGCGGACACGAACCTTTTGCAAAATCAGGATTGCCAGCGTCCGTTAACTGCCTGTTAAACAACAAGATTGGTAAAGAAAATCGCCTGTATCCCCACCCCTGCCGGATCAATCCTTCAAAAATTTCATACGGCTGACCTAATAGATCCCAAAAGAGGAAGCCGCTTTCAGAATCATGATGCGCCAGGACATTTCGCCGGAAGTCTGTGTGATTTGCCGGTTCAGCGGGAAATCCTCTGGGCATAGACATTTTCTAAATGATAATCCGGCCGGCCGATCTCAGGCATACTCTCAAAATTTGGACTAAGATTCGTGCGCTTGATAATATAGAGAGGCCTTTGTTTTACTTCCATGTAGGTTTTAGACAAATATTGCCCGACAATGCCCAAAAAGAACATCTGTAACCCGCCTACGAACAGTATAATGCACACCAAAGTGGTCCAGCCGCTGGTAGGGTTCCCGAAAATGATTGTTTTGACGGCGGTATAAACGGCCATACCGAAGGCTAAGATGCAAAAAATGATACCGCAGTACGACGACAATACCAGCGGAACAGCCGAAAAGGATATCACGCCGTCCATGGCATATTTGAACAACGATTGAAAAGCCCACTTTGTCTTACCGGCAACCCGCGGCACATTATGATAAGGGATCCATTTTGTTTCAAATCCCACAAAGGTGAACAGCCCTTTGGAATAGCGGTTGTATTCTTTGAGGGAAAGGACGGAGTCCGTCATCTTCCGGGACATCATACGGTAATCGCCTGCTCCATCCGGCATTTTGGTGTCGGAGAGTTGATTGATAATTTTATAAAACTGTCTTGAAAAAACACTTCTTAATTTTTGTTCACCGTCCCGGTCCAACCGCACCGCACAGGCGCAGTCCACATTTTCATTTTTTAAGGCCTGGTACATTTCGGGCAGCAATTCCGGCGGATGCTGCAGATCCGCATCCATAATCACCACATAATCCCCTGCCGATTCCTGCAAGCCGGCATACATCGCCGCTTCCTTGCCGAAATTCCTGGAAAAGGAAATATATTTTACTTTCCGATTGTCCAGAGCATATTTTTCCAATATGGACAGGGTGCCGTCTTTGCTTCCGTCGTCAACAAATAGAAGCTCATAGCCGGTATTTTCCATTCCCTCTAAAACCTGACGGATTTTATTGTAAAACAGCGGCAAGGATTCTTCTTCATTATAACAAGGCACCACGACACTAATCAGATCCATTTTCAGGCCTTCTTTCTTTAAAAACAATCAATTTGCTGAAGATATAATTGGCAATCACAACCGCCACAGCGGTGATAACCTTTGACAAAAACGGCGCCAGTGTGATCATCTCGATTAAGAGATACATAATTAGCATTTCCAATAGTAGCGAAACCAACCGAAATTGCACAAAGACAAAAAATTCCTTCAGTATATGCCGGCTTGCCGACTGAAACACGTACTTTCTATTGGTTATGTACGCGAATACCACGGCGACAATCCACGCTATGACATTGGCAATGCTCCAATTCAGCATCAATACCGCATTGAAAACCTGGAATACGATCCAATTCACTGCGGTAGTTAAAACACCAAATATGAGATAGTTGGTCATTTCTTGATATTTTATATAAAGATTTTGAAATCTCTTAAACACTGTCGTTTTCTCCTCGGCCACCGTTATTTATAATCGAAAGTTTCCTACGCTTATGATCGATGACGATGCACAAAGCAAATAACAAAAAGCCAATGTAGGTAAGGATCATGCCTGCTCTTTTATAGGGAGCATGATATTCCATCACAATATGGTGAGTGCCTTTTTGGATGGGGAAGCCGACAAAAGCGGTATTGACTTTTTCATAACTTTTGTTTTTCCCATCTACCGTGATGTCATAGCCCTTGTCATAGGGCAAAGTTGTCGCCAGATATCCGTCATTTTCAACTAGGATGTCACCTGCGATTTGATGGTCGGTGGTGTTTTGGGTGTCAACAAGAAAAGAATCCATTTTGCCAGCGGACTTCTCCATATCCGCCGCGGGCAAAGTATAGGCTTCAAAATCATAAATCTCATATTTCCCTTGAGAGAACTTCACCGTAAGCCGTTTGGTCGATTCATTGGCGGAAAGGACATAGACAAAATGCCGGTTACCGTTGGGGTACTGCGCCGTTTTCTTTGACAGCTTATTTTTGATCCCGTTGACGGTAATAGAGGTATCAAGATTCGCTTGGTTTTCTTTATTTGATACCGTAAATCTAAGGATTAATATAGTATCCTTCAAGTCAATATCCAGCGGCACTTCAAGGGCAGCGTTCTTCTTTGCCGCAATATGGCAATGTCCGTCCAAGTTACGGATCATCACATTTTTTTGATTTTCAGCATAAAGATTTTTGCTTGTCCAATCGACCTTTTGGATCCGCAAACCGGTTAAATCTTTCCTTTCCCCTTTCCCTTTGTCCTGCTCTACAATGATGTTCTCAAACAAAGCCCCCATGTTATAGGGAAAAGCCAAATTATCAAAATCCTCCCGTTTCATGGTTTGACCTGTGGCAAATGCCAGAGGCCAAGTATTGTCATTTTCATATAGCAGATAATCGCCCTTTTGGGCAATTTGCCGGTAGCCCGTCGGCAAGTTTTCCGTTTTTTTTGTGATCAGATACTTTACATTCATAAAATTCTGGAAGAAGAGATTTGGGGCAGAAGCGCAATTCACCCGATTCCTGGTAGAAATGGGATTATGCAGGACATCAAAATAAAACCTGTTATATGCCGTATTGTATGTGGAAGAATAAAGGGATGTCTGATAATAGCGTTCCCCATAAACCTGGTTGCCGTTCAAGCTGCTGTTGGTCAAATCGTTCATACGGTAAAAAGCAGGGTCCTTTTGTAAAATTTCCCCAATTAGAGCAATTTTATCCGGATGATGTATGTCCGAATATTCTTTAGCAGGTACCAGCTCATCCCCTTTGCTTTGTAAGGCCTCCTGAATCTGTGCAATAATCATCTGAGGATGGTGGCCCAAAGATTCTTCCGTGGAAATTAGATCATTCCCTGTGTTCTCCAGCAAGCAGACCAGACCGGAAACGCCAATGATCAGAAGAAATAGTCCCCCTACCAATATCCTTCTCCAGAAGGGTTTCACAACTTCACTTCTTTTGACAAACACCGTTAAGAAGATTGCGATAATCAGAATATAGAGCGGCAGAAAAGGAATTAATGCCTTTGGCCGCACATAGAGGGTGCCGCTGAGGAAATAGGAAAATACCGGAAAAATCAAAAACGCCAATAAGATCGCAGAAAGGACTTTCGCATTTTTTTTCTTACCCATTAAAGCCGCTATGAGGGCGATAAGAGATATGGCGGACAGTCCCAAGGAATACTTGTCGTAAAGCAAAGCATCGAAAGCATAAGACAAGTCGGGAAGCAGTACCGGCAGGATCGAAGATAGGAAACTACCGCCGGCGCCCCTGCCGTTTACAATGACATAAAAAGTAGGAAGCCAAAGTATCGCCGCCATGCAAACGGCAATGCCGATCCCTAAAACAAGAGGCAGCATCTCCCGCCATAACCCGCGCACCGTAAAATCCTGTCTCATTTCAACATATTGGTAAACAGCATCAACCAGTAAGGCCAAAATACAGCCCACACTGAAAAAATAGCTGGTCATAACGCAAAGAAACACACTGAGCACCAACAGCCATTTCTGATGTGTTTTGTAATATTGCTTGACACTTAAGAATCCTAATAGCAAAAAGGGAAAATAATTGACAAACATCACCTGCCGGTGGGAATGAAAAATCACCGGCCCCGCAAATAGAAAACAAATGGCGGAAACGCAAGAAATCACGTAGGAAAAGCCTTCGCTTCTCAGCCACAGATAGCACAGACATACACTGATGATAACCATGGCGATACCGGAAGCCGAGACATAGGTTGCCATGGGAACAGCGGGCAGCAGATAGGAAAACAATGTAATGGGGTTAAGCAGGCCATAATAAGAGAAATAATAGATATTCTGCCCACCGCCCAGATTCAATGCATAATCTGGAAAAAGATTTTCCGTTTCATAAAATTTTTGTCTGAAATAATCGGGGATCACACTGTGTTGAGAAATCCAGTCCGTTTCCGATCCATACAAATAGCCATTTTTACAAATCATATTGATCATCACTGCGGCCAAAGAAATCAGTATGATATAGGCAATGATGTCTTTTCTGTTTTTAAGGCTTGGCTTCAATTTTCCCACGTGGGTTTGCCTTCTCTTTCATTGGCGATGAATGCTTCTCGCCGGTAGCGAGGTTCTCTATTCTCTCATTGCAACCAGGCAATGCGGATTTGTAAAACGCTACCATAAAGAAGTGAACTATTTTTTGATTCCTATTGGCAATTCCTATTTTTTAAGGGGACTTCCATTAACCCCACTTTTTTCCCATGAGAATTGCCGGATGTTAACCATGTAATCCTTGTTATCCTTGTTTTACACGTATTTTATCACGAAAAAACAACAATTAATATAGCAATTACAATTATATTTACAGATATCGACCAAAAGGGGATAAAAGAGACGAAAAGTAACAATGGATGTCAAAACATGCATTTCCAGCCATAAAAAAATGAATCACTATCCATGTCTACCGGTGATGATAGTACAGGTGGTGATTCGGGTCGGTATGGCGAAGCCCGATAATGGCAAAGCGAATGTTGCTTATTTCATAGGCAGATTTGCTGATATAAGAATGCTACCAATACCAATAGCCATACCGGCCGGCCATCCATTCAACTTTCCGTTCGTCCTTCCGTCCCTCCAACCTTCCTGTCGTCCGTCCCTCCATCCTTTCTTGCTCACAAATCCTATGCCCCTTACGACCCACTGGTTTCATCTGCTGCAAAATATCATCGAATCGCAAAATACGCTTTTAAATGTGCATTCTTTTATGCAATTCAGCTTTAATATTCTCTCCCTGGAATATAAGGATGGCGGATAAAAATATAATACATGCCGCTACCGATATGATAGAAGGATAAAGCACATTGATCCAATCAAAAATGATAAATAAAATAGGAACGATACCAAACAAGCCGTCTAATAAAAAATAAGAGATGTAATCCCGCACGCTAAGCCGCATGACCTTGGCTGTTACATACATGACAACGATAGCGGCAACACACAAAATCGGGATGACGTAGTCCAATGACCAGCCCCTCCAACCGGTCCCCCAGTCCCAGGCAACAGAAAGCGCCGATACGATGATGACCTGCCACATAATATTCTTGGTGATATTGTACATTTTTCTGATCACCACAGTTAAGCTAAGCCACATGCTGATCAGCCCGAATAATACAAACATGGGCCAGTCGACGGTGGAAGGATATATTGTATAAATGACAAAGCTGGAAACAATGACAACGATGGAGATAAAAATCATAATCCGGAAAGCAAGGTGTCGCTCATAGATGGGCGGTATCACAGGGTATATTTCTTCCAAACCCGCCGTATTGCCATCACTTGAGAGCGTATTTCCACATAGGGGACATTCATTTTTCGTTCCCCGAATATGAACCCGGCAGTTACTGCAGTATTGCATAAGCCTTGCCCTCCTTTCTAAAGATTTGACGAGATCTCAACGCTGATACCGTTTTTCGAAAAGAACTCAAAAAATGTTCTTTGTATTTCCGTCTCCCGAAATGGCGATGCAAAGGTGATAACCAACCGGTCCCCATAGGAGCATATACAGATTTGCGGTCTTCTGGCGCTGGTACTTAAGCTGAACTGCCGGATATAGGCTTCAAATTCCACAGGCATAGCGATCTGTCCCAAATTGGAAAGGGCTGCGGTGATTGCCCGGTCGTTTATTTTATTGGCAATACGAAGGGAAGCATCCTTAAACGGTAAAGGAATGATTCTGGCAAAGGGATTCTTTTCCAGGGACATGAGTTGTGTTCCCTGTTTTCTCAGGCATTCCTCTGTCAGCTCTCTTTGGAAGATCGTACTGACATGTTGAATCAAATCTTCAAAATCAATACTTTCTTTGCCAAAATGATATGCCACATTCATTGTACTAAAAAAGTTTCTTGCTGTTTCCGACTCAAAGAATTGCCGTAAATTAATGGGGACTGATAAAACCACAGGCCGTTTTTTCCCCAAGGCCGACATCTCTTTATAAATGGAGTACATAAATAGAGATGTGAGAAATATGGTCAAGGTAGTATGATATTTGTGGGCTTCCGCCAAGACGGCCTTTACAGATATACAACCTTCAATGACGTTCATTCTGTTTTCGTCCATCCTAGATCCCCTGATATGATAGGCATGGACATGTTTTTCTTTATTTTTCTTTTTTTTAATGAGCTTTATAATATCCTCACCTTGGAAATACCTGCCAAAACTATCATCCATCTTCTTACTTACCGATGTGCCAAAATGAAAGCCGGGCATTTTTTCCGCAAAAGCTTCCTTGTATCTAAAAACAAAATAATGATATAACAGGGTTTGCATAAACTTGAGGGCGCCGGTTCCATCGGAAAGAGCATGAAAAACCTCAAGGTTGATTCTGTTACGAAAGTAAAACACACGAAATAATAAATTTTTCTTACCATTGATATAGATGGGGGCACAAACAGGCTCCGACTCCATTTTTGCCAATGCGCGAATTTCACTGGTTTCAAAGTAATACCAAAAAACTCCTTTTCTCAGGATAGACTTATAGAGGGGAAACTTTTCCATAGTCATATCCAGCGCCTGTTGCAATATGGCGGGATCCGCCGCTTCACAAAGTTCGCAAGCAAGCCGAAACACTTTCGTATCTCTTCCGTTGCAGGTAGCAGGGAAGATCTTTGAGGCATTATCCAGCCTGGACCATTCGACTCTTTTACGATGGTTCATGTTGCTTCCCCATTTCCATTTTCTCATCATTCAAAAAGCAGTTCATGATCTCATAGCATTTTATAACAGATTGCGATGTCCATGGCAAAGTCAAAAACCCATGCAGCGCCTCCTGCATCCGATATATCTCAACAAAATTGCCGGATTCCTTCAAACGCGCTCCATAAGCCTCCCCTTCATCCCTGAGGGGGTCAAACTCCGCGGTGATCACAAGCGTTCGGGGCTGCTCCGACACATCCTCCGCCAGCAAAGGCGCAAAATAGGGATTGCAGAAATCCGCTTTATTTTTAATATAAAGATCCATATAGTCCTGAATTCTCTTAGACGTCAATATATAATCCGTTCCATTCTCCCGTATGGAAGCAAACGGCGAATTTTCACTATGGTCATTGTAGGTGGAGGGATAGAGTAAAATCTGCCTGGCAGGTAAAAATTCGCCCCTGTCTCTTGCCATGAGAGATACTGCCGCTGCCAGATTACCGCCGGCGCTATCGCCTATAAGTGTGATATCTTCCGGCTGACAATTCAGCAAATGACAGTTCAAAAACAGTTCCCTGGCAGCAAAATAACAATCCTCAACTCCTGCCGGGAAAGGATTCTCCGGAGCCAATCGATAATCCACGGAAATAACCCGGCGTCCTGTTTGGTTTGCCATATTAGCACATACATTGGTGTAAGAATCAATATTACCCGTAACCCATCCCCCGCCATGAAAGAAAATCATGACCCCGGTAGTTTCCTGTATTTTGGGATAGAAAATCCGCAAAGGGATCTCACGATTCCCCGCCATAATCTTGTGATCCAGAAAATGATACAATGGCTTAAAAGAAGGATTCAGCAAATTCAAGATTTTGCGATGCATCCTGTAATTCTTCTTCAGGTTTTTATAAAAAGCGGCAAGGATATTATAGATCAATTTTTCAAAATGATTCAAACAGTTACCCTCCGTCTATCTGCTTTTCTTCATTGTTTTATTTCTCATATTCTATCACATTTCTTGCTTTTTAAGTGGATTACTTTTTGCGTGGGAAATCCGGTGTGGGAAATCCGGTGCGAAAAATCCATTGGAAAATCAAGCAATGATATACCAAAGAAGCCACCTGCACCGGCAAAAACACGGGTTACAATCTTCATTTTGATGGACTTTGAGACATAAAAAATCCGAATCAACACCTGTGTCTACCGGTGATGATAGCACAAATGGTGATTCGGATAAGATCGTTACCTGTAAAGATGCCGCTTTTACTTGATATGATATCCATGGTTTTAGGACATCTGTCTATTGTCAAATCATTGTTAAAAAATCGGTTCGTGCATCGGTTAATTTGCTTTTTCCTCTTTATTCATGGACTAAGGCGGCAATACCGCCTGTATAGTAGGGCTCGGAGAATAAAACACTTTGCGCTCTCTCTTCCGTAATGGTAAGACAGGCCCCGATCATATCAACCTTACCCGATATTAAAGCCGGGATCATGCCGCCAAAATCCATATTGACAACTTCCAGCTGCATATCTAATTTCTGAGCAATGTATGTCGCCATTTCAATATCAAGGCCGACTACTTTCCGGTTGGCGTCCACAAAAGAAAACGGTTCCGTCACTGCCGCCGTTCCAAACTTCAGAACGCCTTTATTGCCATTCAGGGCAATTTCCGGCATTGCCGCCGGCGAACCTTCTTGGGGCAGCCAGCGTTTTAACATATCATCGTAGGTGCCGTTATTTTTCAGTTCATTGATCACTTGATCCATTGCCGCCTTTAATTCCTGGTTATCCGGTCGAACGGCAAAACCATACTGATCTGTCGTAATCATATCCGGTAAAACCACAAGACCGTCATTTTTGGCGGCGATATTTTTTAAAATCGGTTCATCATAAGCAGCCGCGTCGGCTTTCCCGGATTTTACAGCCAGACAGGCGTCAAGCACACTGTTATAGTACTGGAAGGTGGCATCGGGGAATTTGGTCAGTACCAGCTGATCTGCTGCTGTCCCTGTGGGAACGGCGAATTCTTTACCGTCCAGTTGAGAAAGCTGCGTGATTTTCTCTTTATCACCACAACCTGCTACAGTCATGACTGTAAATAAAAACACTCCTGCCAACAGAATCCTCAATATTTTTTGATTAAACACAAAAACACTCCTTTAAATTTTATGTTTTATATTTCAAGTATGTCTGTTGAAAATCCTTTAGTTGAATTTTATTTTTATAAAAAAATATAAAAAAATACCATCTGAACTTCCAAAATTCGACAGTTCATGGTGATATCCCTTTCAAGCATCTTGATTTTTTAACAGACGCGGTAATCTATCTATCATCTGCATGATATGGCAATCCTTGTATCCTGAGGGTTGCCATCATCATACGGATGATTTTTTACTATTCTTACTATGATGGCTTTCGAATTTTTCGCAGACCGGAGTAGAAACAAAATTTATAATCCGAATATGATAGTATTGATAACCCCTGCGGCAAACCCAATCCCAGCTAAAAGGAGGCCTCAGCAGACGTGATGAATTGGAACAGTCTAGACCGCATATGGCTGAGTCAAAACGTAGACCGCTTTAGACGGACATTCCATGAATTGGCGGAGCAAAACAGACAAAAAGCTTTTCATTATCTTAACAAGGAAAAGCTCCCGTTTCCAAGCTTATTTATCCTAATGCCTGAAATCGAAGCATTGAATCTGTATGAGAACTTAAATTCACGAAATATCATAGCGCTGCAATTATGCGCCAAAAAATTAAATCATCATCATTTGGCCGTTCACCTAGACCGGTTGCCGCCACAAAACAGCCATATGAAGCATCAGGTATTCAAATGGATGTTTAATACAGGTGTGCGCTGGGAGGGCCCGCATGATGACCCATATGATGCGGTGCTGGATGCTTTGGCGGCGCTTCTCATCAGAACTTATGAAGACAAGACGGTTTTGCCCGCTGTTGCGGATTTGATTTTTAAACGTAATCGAAAAGGGCTTTTCATTCATGATCTGGTCTGGAGTTTTTTCCAGGCTTATGACCCCAAAAAGGTAACGCTGATTGCAAAATACCTTCTTTCCGACAAACAGAAAGATGTAGAACTGGCCTGCCGCCTCCTGCACTTGCCATTGCCAAAAGAAACGGACAGAGACCTCGGCAAACGAAAGCTGTATAAAAATTATCGGGCATGGCTGAGCGAGAACCGTCCGTTTTTATACTTGACCGGCGAGCATTTTCAGCTTACCAGTGATCCTGAACCTTTGCGCATTGATTTGGAAGCCAAGTACCTGTATAAAAAAATATCCCCTAAGGATAGGAAACCGTTACAGCCTTTAACTGAAAAAGAAATCTTATGTTTGAATCAATTTCGCGAAACTTCGCAAGAGGAACGGGAAATTCTTTCGGCATACTCCTATCAAATCCATCACCGAAAACGTTCCTGGGAAAAATTTATGCAAAAACAGTTGCCGGAACAGGTTCGTATCGCAAAATCCGATTTTGAGGTGGTGTGATGATTAAAATACAGAATCAAGCGCCGGGGGTTGCATCTCTTCTGAATGAATACCCCCCAGGCAGTGTGGAAAGGGTCATGATCAACATATTGGAATCCAGTGAAGAAGTCTACTTGTATGATTCCCTCAGGCAGCTGAAATTTGAACTTAAGCTGCGCCGGGAGATTATCAATGCCGCGGACTCCCTTTACCGAAGCAAAATGTCTTTTAAAACGTTTCGTGATTCAATTTGCAACCCTAATTATTGGGTGCGCATGGACGATGGCGGATTTGCGCTTAAGGAAGGCGTCAAGCCCAGCGATGCAGTAAGAGACATTTTTGTAAACAGTTGGTTGTATGGTACGGAATGCGCCACCGCAATGCTTATCGTTTATTATAAAGCACTGCTGGAAGTTTTCCCGGAAGATTTTTATAATAAAATGTTCCCCGATATTTATTTGATGAACTGGCACCGGATTGCAAAAGAGCTCAGGGAGGTCGGTTTCATGCGCCAGGCAAAGGATTTTTTGCCCGGCGACCGCCTGTATTTTGCCAATCCTGATGTCGATCCTCTCACTCCCCAATGGCAGGGAGAAAACGTGATCGACATGGGAGGCGGCCTCTATTATGGCCATGGCATCGGGAAATATAAAGCTGATGGGTTCATCAAAGCACTCAACCACCACCGAAAAGAGGATGCGGATGAAACGGCATATTTGATGGACCTTGTGGGACGCCCGAATTTTCAGCATTTGACTGCCCTCTATGATATGGCCATTGGCGTTTCTACTCTTTCGTATTCAGTATAAGCTCCGTATGGACTTTTTAGTAAGCGTGCTTTGCCCTTTGAAATGGAATCGAGCATACCTTTCAAAATGCAAAGAGATCATGAGAAAAGCATCATGCATCTCACTTCCCCTTCAAATTTCCGTTTCTCCTTTACTTAAATTTAGTAATTTCATAAAAAACAAAAGGACTTAAACCATGAGGGGGTAAGTCCTTTTGCTTAAGATTTGGCATGTCATTTGCTCATTTTAAGCGTAGATACAAGATCATTCCCTGTGCAAATACTGCCATTGGCTGAGTACAAGTTTTACAAGACGATCTGCCGTATCTTGGCGAAAGATCATAATGTGTCCATGAAATTCGACCAAACTTGACTTTAAGACAATTAAAATGTAATATATTGGTAGTAGGTATCAATAGAAAGAAAGGAGCGGCTTATTATGTTAGTCACTAAAAAGGCGCCATCATTCACGGGAACAGCTTTTTACAAAGGTCAGATCAAGCAGGTATCCTTAGAAGACTATCGTGGCAAATGGGTTGTGCTCTGTTTCTATCCGGGAGATTTCACTTTTGTTTGACCTACGGAAATTTCACACATAGCAGTTAGCTATGACAAGCTCCAAGCGCTTGGTGTTGAAGTGCTCTCTGTCAGTACTGACAGTGCTTTCTCGCATAAAATTTGGAATGAAATTGAACTTAGTAAAATGGTAGGTCATGATATCCCATTTCCAATGATTTCCGACCAAACTGGCGCCATCGGTAAACTTTATGAGGTTTACAATGAAGAAGCGGGCGTCAATATTCGTGGAAGATTTTTAATTGACCCTGAAGGAATCATTCAAGCGGCGGAAATACTCAGTCCGCCGGTAGGCCGGAATCCTGCAGAACTGATCCGCCAAATCAAAGCTTACCAGCACCATCAAAAAACCGGTGAAGTGATGCCGTCGGGATGGGTAGAAGGAGCCCCAACACTCAAACCATCCCCAGATCTAGCTGGAAAAGTATGGCAGGTATGGCAACCTCCTAAAAATGAATAAAATAATAAGAACGGGCAATTACATTTTTGTAATTGCCCGTTTAAATTGCTTGCTCAACCATGATCAACTGTAGATGTATATTTTCTTTTTCTTAATGATGAATCTATTGCTGGCCGCAGATTGCTGGTTTCTATATTACGATTCTAACTTCAAATGCGGTATTCATTTTCTTTCTATCTTTTTTGTTCTAGTAATTAAATTAATCACACCTGCCACTAGTAGCTTCCGGACAAAACCTGGTTATCCTCAGTAAAGCTGCGGCACCGGCTCCGGTTGTGCCAAATAAGACGAGCGGTATGTCTGCATTGTACAACGCATCAATCGTAGCATTGCAAATAGTGCTGCCGGTAGCAAAGATAATATCACTTGCTGCAATACACTCGTCTAAGCTTTCAGCACCATTCCTGATAAGAACACCATTTTTGGTCTTGCCTATATTATCCGGATCCAAGTCAAGCACAATCAATGAGAACCCGGCATTATGCAGGGCTTCGGCCAGCGAAGGCTGATAGCCAATCATCAGAATATGTGGATCGCCATAATTTTCCCTCAAGTATGCCGTTATTTGTCGGGCACATAGTTCCGGCCCTTGGTTACGGCAGTGAACTGTCTGATTTACCCTCCCCGAATAACACACAACTGCATTAAGTGTGGCAATATACACAGCTCGCTGAAAATCATCCGTCAAAGGCAAGGCCAACACCTCTGCCAACGTTCCTGCAAAATTCCCTTGCGACCCTGTAAAGGCTTGTCCCTTGCAACCCATCACAGAAGACTGCAGCAAACGTTCCTTTCCTTTTAGAATCACATAATCTTGGCGTTTTGTAGCTCCTATGGCATCTTCCGGACTCAGTAATGATGCCTTTACCTTTACCTCAGCGTGCCTGAGCTGAAATTCATCAACCAACTGGGTAAACTCTCTTTGCAAACGATCAAAAAATAAATTTTTATCTCTTTTTTTCATAGTATAAACTCCCTTTAGAAATATTCTTTTATATATTTGGGGGTTATATCATCTTTACAATTTGTTAAAATGAGCAACAGATATTAATTCCTGTATTTCCGCAACCGGCTCATTAAAAATATCCCAAACAGACCCTGATTGCTTAATTTGACCTTCTGCAATCACAATAATTCTATCTGCAAGCTCGCGGGCCTCGGCAAAATCATGAGTGACATAGAGCATTGTTAGCTTCAAACGATTCTGTAGTATTTTCAATTCCTGCCGGATGCTATTAGCGGTAGATGGATCCAGGCTGGCCAGCGGTTCATCCAAAAGTAAAATCTTTGGTTCCATAATAATGGAACGCGCCAGGCCTATTCTTTGTTTTTCCCCACCGCTAAGATCCTTCGGATAACGGTTTTTTAAATGTTCTATATGAAGAAGATCCAGTGTTTCTTCAACTTTATCTCTTATTCTGTCACAAGGGTAACCACTGGCACGCAAGCCAAAGGCAACATTATCAAATGTATTGCAATGGGGAAACAGATAAATGTCCTGTAGCAGATAACCCACATTACGTCTTTCCGTAGGGATATTGTTCATGTTTTGCTGATTGATATACACGTCTCCCGTATATTCCGTCAATCCTGCGATTACATTAAGCAGCGTGCTCTTGCCAGCGCCGGTAAAGCCTAAGACTATCACAAGTTCCCCTGCTTCAATATCTAAATTTACATTCTTCAAGCAATGTGGTGTGGAAATATTTTGCAGACGAATAGTTGACATTTTTACCTCCAGGCACCGGTTATTCTGTTTTCCAGCCACAGGAATAAACGCTCAAAAAAGGTACACATCAAAGATAGTACGACTAAGCAGACCATAATGACATCTACCCGGATCAAGCTTTCCGCATTCATCAACAGGGCGCCAATCCCTGTGGGTATAGCAAACATCTCGGCTGCAATGACCGTCCGCCAAACCATCCCCGCCTCCAGGCGCAGACCGGTAAAAATATTGGGAGAAGCCATCGGCAGTATGACATGGCAAAGAATATACCAAGAAGATGCCCCGAGCGTGCGGGCGGCTTTGATATATTCCCCTTTCACCTCTTTGATTCCGGTTAGCGTATTGTAGGCTACGGGGAAGAAAGCGCAGATAAAAATCAGAATGACAGGCAAAGCCTCGTTAATGCCGATCCACAGCATTAATAACGGTAGCCACCCTAAAGTCGGAATTGGGAATAAAATACTGATCAATGGTCTTAAACTGCGTTCTACGACTTTATTTACCCCCATCAACGTACCAACAATTAAGCCGGCCAAACTCCCAAGAATATAGCCGATGAGAACTCTCCCAAAACTTGCTCCCAGACTTTTGAGAAGTATTCCGTTACTTAGAAGAGAACCAAATTCTCCGACAACTTTGCTCAAGGGCGGAAATAAAGGTGTCTGGGCTGTCTGTCCCGCTATTTCCCATAAAGCAAAAAATAATGCAATAGGCAAAAGATATAATAAATTATTTTTCAATAATTTTGGCTTCATCTCCAAATCAGCACCTTTATCCCTAATCAACTGCCATGATCTCTTTAGCGTCAAAGGATTTCGTTAGATATCCCAAAGCGTACATCTTGTCGATTATGGTCTGCACCTCTTCGATGCTGATTTCTGGCGTCATTTTTAAATGATTCATTGATGCGCCAGCAATTTCCGGGGTAACTTCCAAGTTTGCTTCCGGGCTTTGCGTCTCTTCTTTGACCGCGGTCTGGTTGATGTTTAAATTCTGAGATACAATGGCAGCAGCGTCCTGTGGATCCTCATTCATAAGCTGAATGCTCCGCCTATTAATCTCTTGCAATTTTTCTACAGTCTCCGGCTGATTCTTTAATAAATCCTCAGTCACCACCAGGACGCTTCCCTGCATATCTGGCCAAATATCGGAACTCTTAAGCAGCATAGTCATTCCGGAAAACGAAGCGGCTAGGGTTGCAAAATGTTCGGGAACAAAGACGGCATCAACTTTACCGTTGCGCAAGGCCATAAGCTGTTTCGCCGCATTCATCCGCACCGTATTGGCCATAATTTTTTCGGAATCCAGATTTTCTTTTTCGATCAGAAGCATTTGTAAAAAGTCTGTCGGGGTTCCCTGGGGACCATTGGCTATTTTAATTCCACTCTTCTCCAGGTCGCTTAATTCTTTAATTCTAGCACTGTTTACTACCAGCGCATAACCGTTCTTATGGGTACCGGCAATGATTTTGATCGGTACGCCCCCATTGGCATAAGTAAAAATTGCAGGAACCAAACACATATAGCTGACATCGAATCCCCCTTTTGTGAAGGCCGCAGCCACACCTACACCGCTGGCATACACTTTGACATCATTAATTTTAATTCCAGCATCAGAAAAAAGATTTTTCCCCTGGGCATAATAAAAAGCGGCTGCGTGATCAGTATATTCAACTGCAACATTGAGGTTCACTTCCTCATTATCAGATGTTTGCGTTGAAGTCTTTGCCAAGTCTTTACTGCAACCAACCATTAAAAGTAATAAGCTTGCACTAACACACAAAACCATTATTTTTTTTATCATAATACTGCCTCCTTTTTTTCTTGTTATCCTACTAGCCACCGATATACTAAATGTAGCATAACGATAATATAAATTCAAGCAAGAAATTTCATTAATAATTTTTTTTATCGTATTTGTAAATAATTTACCATCAAGATAAAATTATTTATGTTTATTTAACATGGCTATCTTTGAACCGCTCTATTGCTTTTATCCAAAACATCGCAATCAAACAAACCCGTCCGAAGAAATCCGGACGGGTTTGTTTCTACTTCGTATATCTTAAATGATCATCAATTCTTGATGTGCGGACGCTACTTTATTTTTTAAATGGCCAACCAATCCCCGTACTCGTTGTCGGGATAAAGTTTTTCAACGCAATCTGAAAAAGCTAATCAGCTAGTTGCAGATTCATTTGACAAATAGCCTCTCGGAGTTTTTACTTACATTATGAATGCTCTGAAAATCAACCTTGCGCATTATGGGGTATATGATATGCTAGGTGAGTATGGCAATGGGTCTTGGTTATTGATTAAGTTCATATATTTGCTTTTGCCCATCTTGATTGAGTGCTTTCTCCGTAGTAGCCGCGATAATCAAAATACCAACTATGCTAAGAGCCAGACGGGTTAACGTGAAGGTAAAGCCCAGATTGGCCGCTTCAAAAGTAAGCATTGGAATTTTGGTGGTTGACCATGCGCCAATGAAAATAAAGACATGAAACAGACTGCTGCCTTTTTTTAACATTACCCCTGCAACCGGAAACGCAGCATAAAGCGGACCGGCAGCGGCAGAGCCAAGGAAAAACGCAATAAGTACTCCTTTGATACCGGAGCCTTTTCCAGTATATTTCATCATGGTCGCCCGGTCTACCCATACATCCAATAAACCCAGCAATATAAAAATCGGCGGAATGACTGATATCATTTCCACAAAGCTCTGCAAGGTAATTTTTACGGAACTAAGCCCGATATCCGGCAATAATAAGCTGATCACGATGTTTGTAAGAATCAGCAGCAATAGCATCCGGTAGCGCTTCATAAAGGCCTTTATCACAGCACCACCCCAATCACAAACGCAACGATCAAAGAAAACACAAAAGCCGCAGTATTCCGGATAATTGCCGCGCGCTTTCCAAAGGTCTTAATCTCAAGGGGCAGCGTCACTATTCCAACCATCATCAGCGTGGAAACGAATGCCGCAATCTGCATGTATCCGGCTCCGTTTATCAAAAGCGCGGCAGCCAAAGGAAAAGCGACAAATCCTGGTATCAGCGTAATTGACCCGACAACTGCGGCTGCCAACATTCCCCATACACCGGAACGAGTTCCGAGAAGATTCGTAATGGTCTCCGGGCTCAAAATAGCCAGAGCAAGACCTATGATAATTAAAATGGACAAAAACTGAGGCAGGATGTTCTCAAAGGATTTCCATGCCTTTCTCAATGCCATTTTAGTCTTGTTGCGGTCTTTATAAAATGATATCGCAAGTCCGATACCCGCAAGCCCGTATAAAATATAGGTAAACATCGCTTCACCTCAATAAGTTTTCAGGCTCGATTGCTTGACACCGACAATCTCTGGCATTTTTATCTGTGATAGCTTTTACACTCTCTTGCTACGAACGCAATCCCTTCACAACTTCTTTCAACCACATTGCCTTCCCAAACAGTAATATCATATTATCACGTATAACCATAATATGAAACCCTCAATTAACATCATTCGATATGAATTTTGTTAATTATATTTGATGTTTGATAAATTCAATGATGAAGCTGGCCAGCCAATGGAAACATTCCTTAATTTTGTTTATCCGAATGGATCTTCAATTCAATAAAGTCTTTGATCGCTGACCAATAAGTATATGCAGCCGCGGCAACAAACCAGACAATGCCAATGATATAAACAATGTAAAAGGCTGTTTTACTGAGCAATTGTATCTCCCCCTTTAATTATTCTCAAGCTGCGTTTCGCTAGCAAGATTATTGATACTCAAGTCCTTCATGGAATTGAAATCGAACTTTTCCGGTTTGATTAACGACCATGCAAAGACGATTACAAGCGACACTCCCATTACAATAATATTGCTCCACACGACGCCCCAGTTCATATCGAAGCCCACAGACCCCCAATAGTAAATGCCACTCAGTGCGCCAATCATAATGGCCCAGAAAACGCCATTGCGGTTGGTCTTTTTCCAGACGAGCGACAGGAACACCGGAATAACGGCAGAAGAGAACGCGATTCCCATAGCCTGATACATTCCGGAGAAGGGGAAATTGATAGATCGCAAAAACATCACAAGCCCATAAAGTACGGCAGCCCACGCCACCAGCCAGATTCTGCTATGTATGAGGATCTGCTTATCCGTAGCGTCTTTTTTAAAATATCCTTTATAGATATCATTGACGATACAGGTAGTCATCGACATGATTTCACCGGCGCCGGTACTGACAGAAGCGCCTAAAACCGCAATGAGAAAACAGACCAACCCAAAAAAACCTAAAACAAGGAACGAACTTAACGGAGCGACAGCATCCGCTTCGGCAAACAACATCGCTATCCCATTATGGGTATATGACCCACCAACTACCAGCATTTTTGACAGTGCAAAGAGACCAAGCGCCGAAGCGACCGCAATGGGAACCGGCGTCCAGCAAAATGCGGCCGTCCCAAACGATTTGGAAATGGTTTTTGAATCTTTTGCCGCGATAGATCTGGCCCAGTAAGTCTGATTACAGATGACGGCGCCCAGGTTACCAATAATATTCACGACCAGAAAACCAAGCCCTCCGATATTGAGCAAATTCAACGGATCCTGTTGATACGACTGTGTCGCCGCGGTAGCCGCAGGCTGCAGGATCGGCTTCGTCTGGATGACATTTACAAGTCCGTCATAAATCGTCCCCGGCCCCACGAGGAAAAAGACGCCGAAAACCAGGACCGCCATGCTGGCATACATAAACAAAGTCATGAGCGTATCGCAAAAAACACTGGCCCAAAGTCCGGCAATAGAAGTATAGGATACAAAGATAACCAAGAGCAAGGCCGCTACGAGCCAGTACGGTACATTCGCATAGGAAACCGCCATAACCGACGCGCCGGAAACAATCATAATCGCGACGGCACCGCTCACAATGATGGAGATAACCGTCAGCAGAATGTGATTTTTCTTATCCAGTCTGAATTTTATAAACTCAGGATAAGAACGGACATGCGGCATGACACTTCTTAACCGTTTACCGAGGAAGCCAATGATCGGCAGTGGAAGGACCGCGCCCAATCCGTACCACCACGGGCCAATAAAACCAAAGGAATACCCGGTCCAACTACTCGTCATCAGGGTTGCTGCCCAGATCCATGTAGCAACGATCGAGGCATTAATCATACCGTGACCGATACCTCTGCCGCCGGTCAAAAAGTCCTCGGCAGTTGTTCCTTTTTTCCTGCCAATGAACCACACGAGGGTGACAAATAGAATTCCCATGCCCACTAGGATTGCTATCATCGTCCATCCCGGCAGAGGAGCATTATTACTTTCACCCGGGCTTGCACAAGCTACATCAGAAAAAGCCAAAACGCATAAAAGGGCTAAAGTGATAACATAAGGGATCCGTTTTCTTTTATTCAACATTCTCTTAACCATCCTTGCCATTTTCCTCCCAAAATCAAATTAACTATGTTTGCTGCTATAATTCAGCGAATTTCTGTAACATTATGGCCGTAAAACGACTACAGGTCATCTTCACGATAACCACAACGGAACCCGCCGGCTCTCAGTTTGATTCGAGCTGTATTAAAAATTTCTTAATCATGTAAGAAAGTCAGGTGAAGGACCACCTGACTTTCTTTGGAGGGTAGTAAGTAAAACACCATGAAACATCAATTGATTACCCGGTACAGGGTTAGAATAACCAATGAACCGCGATTGCACCTAAGATCATGGCCAGAATAGTACGTTCCAGGAAACAGACAAGCAATTGCCAAAACTTGATAGGTGACTTACATGCCAGCATGACAGTACCGGTCTCCGAGAAAAAGATGATTTGGCACATGGATACCAGGCAAACAAATACTCTAGCTTGAACCGAAAGCACTGCCACCTTGCCTTGGATCAACAGGACAGGAAGGAACATCTCCGCAATGCCGATGGGCATGGACGCAGCAATTTGTGCCGCATCAGGGATCTGCAGGAGCATCAGAAGGGGCTGGAAGGCGTAACCGATCCAAGTGAAAAGTGGTGTATACTCCGCCAATATCATGGCAGTTAGGCCAATAGCCGCGAGCATAGTAAGGACTTTGGGCAAGATGACTACGCCATCTTTCAGGCTATACGAGATATCCTTTGCCGGTCCCCTGGAAATAGCAGCCCGTTTTACTGCACGGGAACAACCGCGAGGCAGTGTTTGAATCGTGTATCTGGCAGCCTCTTTACGGTCTCTTTCTGTCTGCTCACGACCGCTGTGATACACGTCCCGCTTCCGAGACAAAGGCGGAATACGGACCATGATCGGAGCCATCAGGAATACCATTAGAAAACTGATGATATAGATTTTAGCGAACAAGTCGCCGCAACCGGCAGTATCAATAACCAAATAGGCAAAACCAATACTCACTGCACTGAAGCCCGTCATGATAGCGCACATTTCTTTTTCGGTGTAAACGTTCATTTTCCACAAGCGGTTGGTGATCAGGACACCCATGGATGACGAAGTCACAAAAGATGTAGTACAATCCAGGGCAGCTTTCCCCGGGATCTTAAAGAGCGGCCGCATAAGAGGTTCCAGAAGGACGCCAACGATTTCCAACACACCGTAGTTCAGAAGAAACGGCATACAAATTGCGCCAACCAGGATGATCCCCAGCACGCCTAAGACAATTGGCGGGAAAATGCTGCCGCCGGTGGCGCTGCTCGTAATAACATCCCAACCTACGAAACCAGGCACGGTCATATAGAGGGCATACATGACAGCATAAAATGTTGCCAGTGCATACAGGATCGTAAAAATGACATTATCGTTTTCATAGGTTCCCGCAAGGCGCGAAGTCGATTTGTGTTTATTGATATATTGGTAATAAATATGGAGGCATAAATTTCCAATAATAAGAGCCGCAATGATCCAGTATGCGTAAACTCCAAATAAACCAACAAATTTATTGTATAACAGGGAGAAAACTACTGTGCTCTTCCCATTGATGGTAATGGAACCAAAGAACACAAAAATGCCTATAGCACCGCCTATTAAGAGCAGGATGATTCCCCTAATGAGCTGCGGCTTTGTTAGTTTGATCTTATCCAGCTCATCTGAAGGCATATCGCTGTCAATCTCTTGGAGATTTGGAATAACTTTTACATCTGCATTCTCCATAAATCATTTCCTCCTGACTTAATCTCCTAACGATCTTAGCGACGGCCTTCTTTCTTCTGAACAGCCAACATGGAAATAAACTCAAAGCAGATGTTTGCAGCTAAATAGGAGGTGACTTCCCCACTGTCAAATGCCGGAAGAACTTCCACAACATCGAATGCAGCAAAATTCAGATCTTTCAGTTGACGGAGCATGCTCAGGGTTTCCCAGGAGGTGAAGCCTCCCACCTCAGGAGTGCCGGTACCGGGCGCATAGGCAGGGTCAACGAAGTCAATATCAAACGTTAGGAAAACTGGACGGTCTTCAACCCGATCGATGATGGCCTTTACCACGGCGTCAAAACCCATCTCGCGAACCTTATGCCCGGGAATCAGCCGGAGACCTAAGTCAGCGGCCATCTGATGTTCGTTTGGGTCATACAGGGAACCGCGCATACCAACCTGGATAGAATGAGCGGGATCAATCAAGCCTTCTTCCAATGCTCTGCGGAATGGGGTGCCGTGATTGTATTTTTGCCCGAATACTTCATCGCAGAGATCAGAGTGGGAATCAAAGTGAATCATAGAAAGCGGGCCATGTTTCTTGGCGACTGCCCGCATTTCACCCAGGGTAATGCTATGGTCGCCGCCCAAAATGATGGGAACGATACCGGCATCGACAATGGGCTGAAGTTCTTTCTCAATCGCCTCATAGGTAGGGTGAATATAGCCAGGCGTTACATTCACATCACCGTAATCCGCACCTTTTAGTCCTTCCAATACATTGACTCCAAGCAACACATTGTTAGGCTTGATCATAGCGGAAATGCTACGAATCGCCGACGGGCCAAAACGAGCACCAATTCTGTAAGAACATGCTGTGTCAAAGGGAATGCCAACAATGACGAAATCCGGGTGATCAACATCCTGCATCCGTGGCATACGCATAAAGGTACCAGTATTGCAGAAACGGGGGGATGCCAGTGCACTGGCTGGTTGCTTGTTACTTGACATACGTTTCACTCCTTACTTTTTATTTCTTCAACGGGATAGTCTTAGTATAACAACAGTAAAGTGAAACCGTATATCAAAACTCGTTCCTCGCTATATGGGCACAATTATAGGATGCTTTGTTGTAAGCATCCTAATTCAAGATTAACAAGGATGATAACCCTTAATTATTTTTATCGGGAATCATCGTTTAAGCTCTGCGGGCTTCTTATATGATTCCTGTTATACTACATGTTGATTTTATATAAAGAATGGGTGTACTCAATATCAATTATGACCAAATCTAACTTGAACAATATCTGTTTTTGGGGTATTATTAAAAAAGGATATATGGTTTTATTTATCTTTATATTTTCATTGCATAAGAAAAATACAATATTTTGAAATGAGGTGATAACATGAATCTTAATACTCTTTCCTTGCAATATGCGCTGGAAGTTGCAAAATGCGGTTCAATCAGCCGCGCTGCACAAAACCTGTTTGTTTCACAGCCAAATCTGAGCGTAAGTTTAAAACATTTGGAAAATACTTTGGGGTATAAGATCTTTAACCGATCCAGTACGGGAATTTCACTCTCTGAAAAAGGCAAACTCTTCCTAAAGTCTGCCCGTATTATCTCCGCAGAAATGAAAAATATTGAAAATATTCCATCCCTCTTTTTATCTGATAATAGCAATCTTTCCATTGTTTGTGTATATTCCGCATTTATTTTAGATCGTTTTATGTCTTTTCGCAGCATTAATTCATCAAATAATCCCAGAGAAGATTTATTTAAGGAAACCGGTCTCAATCATGCAATGCAGGATATTATCACCAAAAATTATCGAATTGGATTCTTTTATGACTTTGACAGCAACGTTCATAAACGATGGGAATTAGCTGAGAAATATTTTCTGGATATTAATCTTCTAACCCCTAATATTCCGATCATGGCTATTATATCCAAAGAGCATCCATTGGCACGGGAAACTCATGTATCCGTTAAATCATTAACAACAAAACCGCTTGTGACTTATGAAGATTTTGAGGACGACGACTGGCTCGGCGCAATGGGAATCAAAAATCCACAGGAAGTATTATACATTTTTGACCGTGGTGGCATGATGGAGATTATCAGCTATGGAGATCACGTTGGCATTCATATTGGCAAACCCTTTTTTAACAGGACAAGTGAAAATTTGGTTGCGATTCCAATTACAGGGATTGAGAACCAGCTTAATCAATATTGGATGAAAGCCGTCGATTATCATCTTAGTGATATAGAAGAATCCTTCATTCGTTATATGAAAAGACCGGATACGTCCAAATAATCCTGAAATATTCTTTTAAGCGGGGCGTAGAAAACTACGCCCCGCTTCGATATAATCCGTGATCCCCTCGTTTAACCGCATAATTTGTTTAGAGCACAACTATAGTCACGCCCACGCTTAAAAAGCGTGGTTTGAAAAAGACCTATACGGGTTTATTGCAAAGCCAGCGCCTAAAAGATGCTGGCTTTCACTTTGTTTAAGCCATGTTCAGTGATGACTGGGCAGGTGCCCCCCCCAAAAGGTCGGTATACTCTTTTGTGCTGAGTTTGTCATCCGCTGATCGGTTTTATCTTGTTCTTGGATATCTTTCGCAATAGTTGCTTCGATACCATATCCACCTATGCATCACTGCACCTGATAAAACAGCCTAACTGTAGCCTGTTTTAACAAATTAATATTTTCAGGAGAGATGCGCATTTCGTTTATTAAAAAAACCGCCTATGTAAAAACATAGGCGGTCAAGTTTTGCTCTTTACAACAATCAACATTACGGATAAAAGACGTTTTGTTTCTCTGCCCTTTATCCCTACAATTTACTCATGATCCATAGGATTTCTTTGAGGTTAATTTTCGCCGTTGCCGCAATCCGGCCACAAGCCCCAATATCCTCTATCTTGCATCCCGCTATTTTTAATGCAGTCAGCCGCTTTTCTTATTCATAACGCAAGGCGGTAATGGGGTCTGCTTTGGCGGCCTTGGAAGCAGGGAAAAGTCCAAAGAATATTCCAATTAAAGCGGAAAAGGCCACCGCAATCACTACCACCATCGGCTTCACCACCACGGGGACACCGGTCGCCAAGCCGCCGATGGCCACAATGCCAATCCCTAACGCTGTCCCTAGGATTCCTCCCGCAGCGGCAATCAAAGCGGACTCGATGAGAAACTGTACCAAAACATCCCGGGTTCGCGCGCCCAAAGCTTTGCGTATGCCGATTTCCCTGGTTCTCTCAGTGACGGATACCAGCATGATATTCATAATGCCAATGCCTCCCACCAAAAGGGAAATGGCGGCAATGGCGCCTACCGCCAGGGAAAGACCTCCCATCACCTGATCCACCATACCCATTTCTTCCGCGGCGGAGCTAAATACGATAGCTTCCGGCGGCCGATTTTTCACCTTGCTTTCGTATTGAGACAGCTGCGTCTTGAAAAGTTCTCTGTCGATGCCATCCCTCATGTAAAAATCCAAGGCAAAAAAATAACCGTCCGGAGCTATGAGAGTCGTATAGGGGATATAAGCCTTGCCGGTTTCCGCATTGCCCATATTGGCCATCAGCGCATCTAGCGCAGTTTTCTGCTCTTTATAGACCCCTACCACCAGAAAATCCTCCACCTGGCCGTCAACGGTACCCCGCAGGGTCTTGCCTGTGGCGTCATCAATACCGAAAAGGGCTTGAGCTGTAGCTTGCTCCAGCACGATATGGTTCTTACGGGATTTAAGATCGGCAAGACTGATCATACGCCCGTAAAGTAATTGCGTAGGCTGCACCTGGCTGTAACCGTCTCCGATACCGGTCATATCTACTTTCATCTGATTGCGACCATGAGACATATTTGCTGAAGTGGAGATGGCCGGATTAATATAGGCAATCTCATCGGCAAAGATCTCCGCCACTTTTTCCATATCATCTAAGGTAAAATAATCAGACATGCGGAAATCTTCATAATAGTCGTAGCTGACATAAATCATGGCGCGGTTGATTCCTGCATTCTTATATTGGTCGGCAATTACCGCCCGCATGCTGTCCCCAATGGAAACGATGGAGATCACCGACCCGATCCCGATGATGATACCTAGCATGGTCAAAAAAGAACGCATTTTATTGGCGGCAATAGCGCTAAGAGACAGGCGCATATTCTCTAAAAGCATGATTCCGCCTCCTCTTTATCCTTACAGATATCACTGACAATTTGCCCATCCCGAAAGCGGATGACCCGTTTGGTAAACGCGGCAATCTCTTCTTCATGGGTTACCACCACTACTGTGGCGCCTTCTTCATACAAAGCGGTGAACAACTCCATGATTTCCACCGAAGCGGTGCTGTCCAAGTTCCCGGTAGGCTCGTCCGCCAGGATCAAGGGCGGTTGGTTGGCCAGCGCTCGGGCAATGGCTACCCGCTGCACCTGACCGCCGGAAAGTTCATTGGGCATATGCTCACCCCGTTCCGCCAGTCCAACCCGCGCCAAAAGGTCCTCTGCCCTCTGCCGCCGCTCCTTCGCCGGCACCCGGGCATAGGTCATAGGCAGTTCCACATTGCGCAAAGCCGAGGTGCGAGGAATCAGATTAAAAGATTGAAAGACAAATCCTATTTTTTTGTTCCGTATCCGGGAAAGCTCATCTTGACTGCTTTCCGATACGTCGATGCCGTCTAAGTAATAGCTGCCGGTAGTAGGCCGATCCAGACAGCCCAAAATATTCATCAAAGTAGATTTCCCGGAACCGGACTGTCCCATGATGGCAACAAATTCGCCCTTTTCAATGGTCAGGTTAATTTTCTTTAAAGCGTTTACCTGGACAACACCGGTATCATATGTTTTCGTCAAATCTACGATCCTGATCAGTTCTGTCATGCCATAATCCTTTCTTTATTCCGCAACGGCAGGCGCCATTACAGGCATTGCCTCGCTCATCTGCGAATTGGGATTGGTTACCACCTGCATCCCTTCCGTCAAGTCTTCGCCGCTGATTTCCGCCTCCAAATCGGTTTCGAGCCCTACCGTAACAGGTATCAGATGCAACGTATTTTCTTCTGTCACCGTAGCAATGCTGACTGAGTCATCGGCATTTTGGATCAATGCCCCGAGGGGTACGGCAAAAACATGATCTGCTTGAGCAATACTGATCTCGGCCGTTGCAGTAATGCCGGCAATGAGCTTATCACTGCCTTCCGTGATATTGATCTGGGTTGGAATCACCCGTTCCGTGCTGTTGGTGTCCTTCAATTCGCCGGTAGGTGAGATCCGCGCCACCACCCCTTTCACAGTGGCGCCCTGTAAAATATCGGCGCTGATGGTAACATTTTGCCCCACAACGATCTTGCCAATATCATACTCGCTCACCTTTACCGTCATTTGGAGCTGCGATGTATTATCAATGATAAACATGGGCTTGCCATCGTTGGTGTCATTGGCAAGACTACCGACCTTGACATTAATTCGGCTGACAATACCGTCAATAAGGCTTTTGATCTCCAAGTCTGCCAGAGCTTCTTTTTTTCGTTCCAATTCCTTTTTGGAAATCTCAAGTTGTTTCAAAGTGGATGCATTTCCCACCACCTTGCCACCGGCAGTGTTATAGGAATCCACCTGACGCTGGGCGTCCGCCAGGGTGGTTTTAGCCCCTTCCAATGATACCAGGGTATCGGCGCCTTGATCATAAAGGGACTGAACGCGGTCATAATTGGCTTTGGCGGCCTTCAGATCCTCCACCGCTTTATCATAGGCCCGCTGGCTATTCTCCAGACCTTCCTGATATTGTTTCGTGTCAAGAGCCAGGGCATCCGCCGCCTGCTGAATCTCCTCTTTCATTTTCTTACCGTCCAAAACAGCTAAGATTTGTCCTTTGGTGACTTTATCCCCTTCCTTGACCAATAATTCCGCCACCTCATAATTTAGCTGTGATACGACTTCAACGCTTTCCGTGCCTTCCAGCGGCGCTTTGAGGGTAATGGTCTCCTCCAGGTTTGTTTTTGACAGCGGCATGGTAGATACCATTAGATTCATGTCGCCTTTATTTCCCAACGCAAAAAATAAGATAACCAAAACAATTACCGCTACAATGCTTCCCAAAATGATTTTTTTCTTCTTTGACCAACCTTTTTTCTTTCCCGCACTCATTTCTTTACTCCTCACACATTCATTTGAATTTTTTACCATATCATCACTATTATAGTTTGAAACCTGCCAGTTCACAATACTATGATAAGATCATCTTATATTATATTGGGAATTTCTTACAATATCTTAACACAGTTCTTAAAATTTATTTAAAAATACCGTTGCAAAGATGATTGGTCTCTGCAACGGTACTTTTTCATACTGTTTTTTTAGGCCGATACGGCCTGCGCTTACCCGTTCTTTTGTGCTGTCGTTTTTTCATATTTTCCCGAATAAACTCAGGTGCCAAAATGAAACATGCCCTGTGCGCTCAGACTGGATGGATTATACATAACCATTACCATATCCGGTTGATAATCGCGGATATAATCACACAGGCTCTCCTTTGTGAAGTAACGTAAATCGATCATATGAATCTCTTCTGTAACGGTAGCAAGAAAAGCGGCAAACGGCAAGGCAAAGGAATCTTTTATAATCAAAAGCTTGCCGTTTTCGACATTATGGTTTTGAATGATCACTTCCGGATAATCTCCCCCAAAATAGCTGGCATAATGGTTGGTAGACGGCGGAGCCGTCATATCCCGCAGAGGGGCATAAATAAGAGCCTGGTTAAAATCACCTTCCTGCACCCGGACGCTGCCGTCCTCTTTATGGATGGTAACAGAAAGATCGGTAGCAAAATTGGGTTCAATAAAATCATAATCGTCCAGCCCAATATAAAGCTGCCCCACCCGGCGCCCCTGAGAGCCCAGATAGGATTTTTCATAGGAGGAAATGGTATATTGCGACAGATCTAAATGATCTTTGTCCATATCAAAACCATATTGATCCGACAAAACAGCAGCTACCTTGGAAAAAGCCCAAAAAGCGGTCTTGGTCTGCCAATGGTGATCCGTCCGGAAAAACAAACCTTTGAGATCTTTGTGATCCGCCACGAGATCCTGCCGCAAATCCATATAATCCACCGAGGCTTCCTTCAGATAAGCCAGAAATTCACCAGCGTCTTCATTGGAATAATCCTTAATGCCTGTAGGAAGCTCCGTATAGCCACTGATGATTTTATACGGCGTCATTACATACAGAAACGGCATGTTTTCTTTGTCTAAAAATTCCTTGAAGCTAATAACCGCCGACGCTTTGGGCTGGAGATCATATTTCCACATGATAGAAGTAAGGCTGCCATCTCCCGTTTTGATGATCATATTATTGGGGTCGGCATCCCGCACCACTTTTTGCCCGATGAGACGCCGGAAGCCTCCGTTATAAGATACCAGCTTTTCTTTTAAGAAAACATTGTCGTTAAACATAGTTTCCATATCATCTAACACAAAAGCCGTGGAGTCGTCTGTAAGATCCTGAATGACGCCTCCTGTCGTGGTGATTCCAAAGAGGCAAAGGATGGCGATAAAAATGACCCCGATCCATTTTACCGCAGCAGAATTCAGCTTCAAAAATATCACCTCTAGAAATTAAAATAGATAAAGGGGTTATAGGCGTCCTTCACGATAAAAGAAAGGGCCAGGAAGAAAAGAGCAATATAAATCACCGGCCGCAGCACGTAATAAATATTTCTCCATGTGCGGGATACTCCCCCGCATTTAGTCGCAAGCCAAGAAACAACAGGCATGCAAAATAAAATCCCCGCCGCATAGTAGAAGATGTTCTCTCGAAAATAGAGAATAAAAAGATCATTGATTGCAATGTTCCCATTTATATGGAACAAAGTTCCGAAATAAGCTACGGCTGCGGAAAGATCCGCCGCCCGGAAGAGTACCCAGCCCATCATCACTACAAATAATACATAAATATGTTTGAGCCAGGTCCATTTGGCAAAACGCTTTTCGAAACCACCCAATTTTTCCAAAGTGATAAAAACAAAATAAAGCAGGCCCCAGCAAACAAAGGTCCAGTTGGCGCCATGCCAGAAGCCGGTCAAAAACCATACCACGAAAAGATTGAAGGCCAACCTGCCGCGGCTCTTCACCCGGCTGCCGCCTAAGGGAAAGTATAAGTAATCCCGAAACCAGGTACCCAAAGAAATATGCCAGCGCCGCCAAAACTCTGAAACCGACTTGGCGATATAAGGATGATTAAAGTTCTCTTCAAAATGAAAGCCAAACATCCGGCCCAAACCGATCGCCATATCGGAATAACCGGAAAAATCAAAAAAAATCTGTAGCGTATAACCTACAATGCCAAGCCAGGCAAAGGCCACGCTCAGTTCAGACGACGGCGTATTGAAAGCCTTATCCGCCACCAGGGCAAGATTGTTGGCAATCAATACTTTTTTACTTAAACCAAGGATAAAACGGCATACCCCGGAAGAAAAATCACTGAAATTCTCGTGCCGGTTCTCGATCTGATCCGCAATGGTGGCATAGCGAACGATAGGCCCCGCAATTAACTGAGGGAAAAAGGCAATATACAGTCCTACATACAGAGGATTTTTTTGTACCTCCACTCTGCCGCGGTAAACATCCAGCACATAGGAAACTGCCTGGAAAGTGAAAAAGGAGATCCCGATGGGCAGCACGATATCCGGCATAGGCAGTGCAAAACCAAACAAGCCGTTCAGGTTGCCTATGGTAAAAAGCAGATATTTAAAAATGAAAAGGATGCCCAGGTTAAAGCTGAGCATCAAGATGAGCCACAAGCGCCGCCGGCTTCGGCCGACCAATACACCGAAGCCATAGTTCACTATAATGGAAAGCATCATCACCAAGACAAATCTTGGTTCCCCCCAGGCATAAAAAAGCAAGCTTGCAATTAATAAGAAAACATTTTTCAGTGGGAGATTCTTTAAGAAAAAGACATAATAAATAAAAAGCACTGTAGGCAAAAACAGAAAAAGAAAAGGCGTACTGGAAAACAGCATAAATCCTCCATGAGCCGGAAGCGTTCAGAGCTTCGCCTGCCGGCAAGAATTTTTCATATGTTATCAAATGGCAGATACCTAACAGGCAAAGAGTTTACGGGAGTTGTAAGCTCTCGTAAGCAACTTACACAGCGGACTAAGCTACTTTGCTGCTTGACATGTCTTTAAAGAAAACCAAAAGGTACTGCCCTGCCCGGGAGTGCTTTCTACGCCATATTCGCCCCCGTGCAATTGCATGATGCCTTTGACAATAGAAAGGCCTAAGCCTGTCCCAATGACAGAACGTTTATGCACCTTATCTATTTTATAGTAACGTTCCCAAATGTATTTTAATTCCTCCGGAGCTATGCCTTGGCCCGTGTCACTGATGGCAAGTTTTACTTTACCGCTTTCTATTGTTTGACAGATCATGACCTTCTTGTCCTCACCGGTGTAGTTTACAGCATTGTTGATGAGATTATAGATAACTTGCGAGATCTTGATTTCATCGGCATAAACAAAAACGTCTTCCCCATGCTGAAATTGGATGTCATATCCCTCCTGCTCCATCAGCTTGCGATACCGCTTCAGGATCTCCCGGATGCTTGCCGTCAGATTAAAAGTTGTCTGATGCAGCTCCTGAGTGCCAGATTGCAGCTTGGAGATGTCCAATAGGGAATTGACCAGATCGGTCAGCCTCTTCCCTTCATCAATGATGATCTGGACATTTTCCGGTGTATTCTCGCCGGGGATATCCCGCATGACTTCACCATATCCGGTGATCATGGTCAGCGGCGTCCGTAAGTCATGGGAAATGTTCGCAAGAAGCTCCCGCCGCAGTTCTTCCACCCGGGAAAGCTCTTTTGCCGCATAGTTCAGCGTATCGCTGAGCTGAGAAACCTCCCGGTAACCCGCACCATTGAAAGAAGCGTTATAATTGCCCAATGCCAGCTCCTTTGCCTGATCATTGATTTTCATGATAGGAGAAGAAATTTTTCTTGATAAGATAAGGGAAAGAATTCCTGATAAAAGCAACAGGATAACAACGATGTAAATCAGTTCCACCCGAAGGATATCCGCCGTAGCTCCTAAAGGTGTAATGGTGGTATCCAAGAGAAGCAGCAGTTTCCCATTGGCCGTACTATTGATCAGTATACCATAGATCATACTCCGGAAGCCATTTTTCATTTCTTGCCCCGGCCAGCGCGCAACTCCATTCGGCGCCGCTCCCCTGGAAAAATTTTCTGTCACAGTATCGTTATTTGGATCGTTTCCAGGATCTTTGGGGGGAAGCATTTCCTTGGAAGCATTGATTGCCGGAGACTGATCCAACCCGTTGCCGGCAAAAGCAGATTTGTTCGATAAAAACTGCAACGGCCTACCGCCGTTTTCTTCCGCCAAAGCATAAAGCTCAATCAATCGTCTTCTGCTCATTTTATGAATGGAACAACTGGGAATGCTGTCTAAAGAATAGAAATCCGCACCGTTTACATCTACAATGCGGATGCAAACATCATTTTCGTGGGCGCTTTCTTCTATGACGGCGGAAAGGTCGTCGCTATCGATATTTTTAACGATGGTGAACGCGACCTCTTGCATACTTGCGATTTTGATTTTCTGATAAAAATTTTCTAAAAATACCACCTGAAACAGCCATAAAAGAATCAGCGTGACCCCGACAAAAGCCGCCAGATAAACAAAGAGTTTCCAGCGGATACTGATGATCGGTTTCTTATGCTTCAAAGCGGTATCCCACCCCTCTTAAGGTCACGATATGGCTGCTGTAATCCCCCAAACTTTTCCGCAAAAGCTTGATATGGGTATCCAGCGTCCTGTCATCGCCATAAAAATCATAACCCCATACTTGCGTAATCAGCTTTTCCCTGCTTAAGGCAATACCCGAATTCCGCACCATGTAAAAAAACAAGTCATATTCTTTGGGTGTCATTTCGATGCGTACGCCATCAATGGTGACCATTCGAGCGTCAAAATCCACCGTCATGCCCCCGATTTGGCTGATTTCCCGTTTGGTATGGTTGCCGCTGCGCTTCAAAATAGCGCTGATGCGCAACATCAGCTCCTTTGGCGAAAAGGGCTTGACCACATAATCATCAATTCCCAACTCAAAGCCATGGATTTTATCGTATTCTTCACCGCGGGCTGAAAGCATCAATACCGGAAGATCTTTAAATTTACGGATCTCCCGGCAGGCGGAGAAGCCATCCAATTCCGGCATCATAATATCCATGACGATGATGTCAAAATCTTTTTTACGGCATATCTCAATGGCTTCCATACCGGTAGCGGCTTCTACAACATCATAGCCCTCAAAGGTGGCATATTTGCGGATGATCTGGCGAATATTGGCCTCATCATCCACTACAAGGATCTTAGCCATCAATATCACCTCTCCTTCTGTAATTCCTATCCGTTACACAATAACATCATATTAAGACTTTATGTTCATGATATGACAAGAATGTGAAAAGGAAGTGACGGAGGCGCATAAGATCAAAAAATAATAAAAAGACAAAACACTCTGCTACAAAAGGGCAGAGTGTTTTGGTGAAACGGCTCATTTTAACGTACGGGACCGTATCCATATTGACGAAACAAGGTACAGGGAATCCAGCAAACCGACATGCATAGATCCATATCTCATACCTAAATGTTTTGTTTTAACCTTCTCAGGCATTGCCAAAACAACCACTACTGAAACACATTATATAATACCGGATGCCAATGCACAAGACCTATTTGAAACCATAGGCTTCCCAAGATCTATTTTGGATCTGCGCTCTTCAAAAGCTGCTTTTGAACGCTTCTTGCCGTTATGCACCCCCAAACCGGCGAACCAAGCTTTGTGCAACCCAAGCAAGGTTTCTTGTGATTGCATCAAGGCAAAGAGTTAAAACGCTTCCGTCGTTGTTTTGGCCTGCACAAAGAGCAGCAAATAATCGGGGCTGCCTGTTTTGGAATCCGTTCCCGACATATTGAAACCGCCAAAAGGATTGGCTCCCACTAAAGAAGCGGTGCAGTTCATATTCAGGTTCAGGTTGCCGCAATGCAGTTCGCAGCGGGCAATCTCCAAATGTTCCCGGCTTGTCCCATAATAGGCTCCTGTCAGGCCGTAATCTGTATCGTTAAAAATCTCAATCCCTTCTTCAAAGCTTTGGGCTTTGATCAAAGCAAGGACCGGCCCAAAGACCTCCTCCTGCTCCAGGCGGGATTTGGGAGCAATATTGCCAAAAACCGTAGGCTGAATGTAATAACCGTTCTCGGGACCGCTCCCGCCGCCGCACAAAAGATCCCCTTCCTCTTTACCGATCTCGATATACTTGAGAATCTTTTGATAAGCGCCGCTATCAACGACAGGACCGATAGGATAGTTCTGCGCGGCCGAACCGACGGATAATTTTTTTGTGCGCTCCACGATTTTTTCCACCAACCGGTCATAGATCTTTTCGTGAATGATCGCACGGGAGCAGGCGGCGCATTTTTGACCCTGGAAACCAAAAGCGGCGGCCATGATGCCGTCTGCCACTTCGTCCAAGTCGGCGGCATCTTCATCAACCAAGATGGCGTCTTTGCCACCCATTTCCAAAACCACCCGCTTAATCCATTTTTGACCCGGCGAGGTTTGCGCGGCCAGACGGTTGATGTGCTCGCCCACTTCTCTGGAACCCGTAAAAGCAATAAAGCGTATTTGAGGATGCTGGATCAAGTGATCTCCCATTTCCTTGCTGTCTCCCGGCACGAAGTTGATCACACCCTGGGGCAGGCCGGTTTCCTGCCATATATCCATCATGATCGCCGCAAGTACGGGCGTCAGGCTGGAGGGCTTTATCAAAACAGTATTCCCGGCAACCACGGCGGCCGCGACCATCCCTGTCATCAGCGCCAAAGGGAAGTTCCAGGGAGAGATCACTGCGCCAACCCCCAGGGGAATATAACTCATACGATTGTCTTCATTCTGCCCCAAAGGCAAAAGATAGCGATTTTCTTGAATATGATGGATCATTCTGCCGTAATATTCCAGATGATCTATGGTAAAAGCCACATCGTAATCGGCATCTCCCCAGTTCCGGCCTGATTCACGGATGACCCAGGCAGCCAATTCAAACCTGCGTTTCCTCATAATGGAGGCTGCTTTGAATAAAATGGCGGCTCGGGCTTGCAGATCAAAATTCTTCCAGCCTTCAAAGGCCTTTGCGGCAACTGCTACCGCCTGATCAACCTGTTCTTTGGACGCTTTGGACACATATCCTACAATCTCGTCCTTCTGGGAAGGATCCCGGGAAATGATCTTGTTTTCCGTAAAGATCCTTTGCTCTCATGACTAAGGGATATTCACGTCCTAATTGATTTGCTACATCATTCAGGGCTTTTAACATTTTACTTCTAACTGCTTCATCTTGGAAATCCAGTAACGGTTCATTTGAAAAGATTTTTCTCACTGTCATTTCCTCCTATGACTTTTTTCGATTCAACTTTCCCTCTTTTGTTTAGTCAATTACAGAAGCCAAAGCCTACCACGCACCCATGTTAAAGCTGCCCCGTTAGCGGGTTGAATTCATAAAATCCAAGCTTCCTGCACCCCTTCTTTCCTATTTTTTGGTTACATTTGCTCGATTTTATGCTTAACCCCAATCGCATAAAGATTATTTGTCACAAGCAAAACAAAAAGCAGTCTCCATTTGGAAACTGCTTACACCCTAATAAGCCTCGACATGAAATGCCAGGCGTCCTAAAGCTATCCTTTCCAAACGGGAGGCATAAACGTTTCCATTTATACCCATCGGCTAAATGCCATAGCAAATTCGCCTTAGGACATTTAACTCGGATATATCAATATGCACTTGTCCGAAACCACTACAATTCTTGCCGCGCCAAAATCTTGTCACCGGCAAATAGTTCCGTTTCCTTTCATTTTGTCAAGTACTATCTATAAATTGAGCGGCAAAAACACAATTGCAATGCGGCTTCTACATCATTTTTATTCTCTGTTGAAATAAGATTTCCTTTTCCTGTTGCACATTTTTTCGGCAATTCTGTAAATTCCAAAGCTCCGCGTTTTTTATTAATCAAGGGCTTGTTATATGACTTACTTATCAGTGATAATATCCCAGAACATACGATAATAAAGCTCGTAAAGTATTTCATTATCTACGCCCCAGGCTTCCTTTTCGATATACAGATTCCGGACAAAGTGCAAGGTATTGTTGATGCGGTAAAGCAGCATCAGCCTTTTTTGAGATTTCTCCGATGTAAAATCAGAGAATTTTTTTAATGAATCTTTAATATATTCCAAAGGCTCTTTTTCGATTTCATAGTATAGATCCAGAAAATCACGGCTATTGGCGAATTCATAGGCCATCATCAGGTGCAAACGGCTCTGCGGCGAAGGATTTACCATACGTTCCACAAAAGCCTTGGCCAGCGTATCACAAGCTTCCTCCGGCGTATTGCAGGAGCTAAGGTTCACTGTTTTCCGTAAATAATTGTAGTTTTTCAAGCGGATCAAATCGGCCAGTATGTCGTGGGTATTTTTATAGTAATGATAGACTCCACCCTTAGACATGCTAGTAGCGGCAATAATATCATCCATGGTCGTCTTACTGAAACCCTTGGCTAAAAAAACCTCTAAGGCGGCCAACTGGATCTCCTTCATCCTTTCCTCACTGCTTTTACGAATGTATTTTCCCATATCAACCTCATCATATATATTGATTTTAAGCACATTACCTATATTTAGGATACCATATAAAGAAATATTGTCAAATACATAATAACCCGCCATAGTTACAAAAACAATTTTTATTTAAGATAATAAATCAATAAAAGCCCGCATCAAAAGATACAGGCTTTTATTGTACAGCTCAAGTAACGACAAATCTTTAGCGACAGCATGCCGGCTCTAAAATTGATGTTTCTTCCGGTTTCCGCAACGCTAAAACATCACTTTCGCACTTCAAATAATTTAAGCAGCATGATCACTATTTCGGGCATTTTTTCTCTTTGCCATTTGAATACCAAAGAAAATGGTCAGAAAGATAGCACCCGGCAATCCGATATATTGGGGCAGAAAACCTCCAATATTTAAAAAGAGGCCTAAAACAAGAGCAATAAGAGCCGCTTTAAAGTTTTTCACCGCAAACTGACCAAATATGCCACCAAACACAGCTGGAAGAATAAAACCAAATGAGGAAGAAACAATAGGTGGAAAACTAGCCAACAATTGCGTACCAATAAAAGCGCCGATCAACATAACAATTACATTAATATAGATGGAAATACCTACTCCGAAAACAGAGATAATTGCGCCTTCCCGGGAACCTTCCTCCACACCGGCGGCTTCCTGAGCAATGGCGGAGCAGGGTACCCGCATATAAGGAATATTTCCCGAAAGATACGACATATATGTTCCCGGTATGCCCAAAATGGGATAATAGGAAATAGGCTCTACAAACCATAGGACACCGGCAAATCCCAAGATGACAGAAAGAGAAGCCGAAGTAATAGCAGAAGCTGGCGGTAGGGCATCCCACACCAACCATAGATAAATAGCAGGCACAAAAGACAACAAAACGGCAACAACATTGGTCAAGCGACCCCAAAATACAATGGGCTTGATAAAATTATTATCATAAATTTCATTTTTATCCATGATATGTCAACCTCCTATTCGCTAAACTGTTATGCCGATGGTGGCAGCAAACATACCTACCAACATGGCAAAACCCAAAGACCATTCCTTGATCCATCTTTTACCTGTTTTGTTAGCAATATAATCCAGTAATATCATGAATAAAGCACTGGCGATAACGGCAATGGTAGAGCGGCTGATGGTAACAGCATGCTTTGTGACCTGGTATCCAAAGGCTCCTAGAATAGCACAAATCGTAAAAACAGGCAGCAACTCCATTCTGCCGCGGACAGCCTTTATGCGAAGCACCTCAAATTTATGAGTAAAAAATGCTGTGAACAAAATCCAGCCGCAGGAACCTAGAGCCATGACCCATACGATATTGGCAAAAGCCGTGAGTGTATAACCCGAATCCCCCACGGCAGTACCCATAGCACTCAAAGCCGTTTGAGCAGCAAGTCCTTCAAACATGATGGCACCAATAACGGAAAGACGCAGCCAGGCCAGGGCAGGTCCAACAATGGCAACCAAACCGACCAAACCAATAAAAATACTGAAAGCGGGGGCGATGGATGTAATAGCCGCACTCCGCATTCCCCTTGTCATCTGGTCTTTGGATATACCAATTTCCAGACCGGTTTTCCAGGCTTTTCTCATAAAAACATAGGACTGGAACAGCATAATCAATACCATTGGACTGCAAATAAGCCAAAAACCCGGGGAACTGGCAACTTTAGCAACTTCTGGAGTCAATGATAACACCTCCAAATTAATTTAATTTTTTTATTATAAAAAAAGACCTTAAGTAATGTGACTTTACCATCTTTAGCAATAAGATACCCTAGGACAATTGATTACAATAAACAACACAATATCCCTACCTTGGACAGAAGGCAAAATCCGCCAAAACACAAAAAATGATGTAAAAGACACAACCTCTGTCTTTGGCAGAAAACATCCAACCGATATGCACTACCAGTCTAACCACAGCAAAGAATTTTTTTATTGCGCTGTCCACAGAGAAAATTATTTAAGATAGGTAATTAATCGCCAAGCCAATATAAAATTTTGTACAATCAATCAATTGAGCCACTTCTACAGATTCGTTAACTTTATGATTATTTGCAGCATTGCCGGGACCATAAATAATCAAAGGAGCAACTGCGCCATTGGACTTAGTCATCGCTACCGCATCAGTGTAGAAGAAGGTTCCAGATGGCTTGACTTCGCTGCCAAATACGTCTTGATGTGTTTGGAAAGCGGCTATGGCAATTGGATCGTCTAGATTGGTCTCAATCGCTTGGTTATTGTTTATGACTTCATAATCCATTTTAAAATCAGGATCTATTTCCTGCATATTGGCAATGATCGCTTTCACATCTTCCAAAATCGCTTCATGAGAGATGCCCGGAACCGTGCGAATATCCACAGTAGCAACACAAGAGATAGGCAAAGCGTTGGTAATGGTTCCGGCATGCATCGTTGTAACATTTAAAGTCGGGGAACCTAACATATCATGATTTTTTACCGGGAAATCATAATGCCTGAAATTCTCAAAGAATTTGAGCATATTCAAAAGGGAATTGACCCCTTCCCAGGATACGCCAGGATGAGCGGCCCTACCGTAAGAAGTAAACTTGATCCACAAAGCACCTTTTTCGGCAAAGAACATCCCTCTGTTACTTGCTTCCGCAATTACCATGGCGTCAATATCATCACACCCATATTTCTTTTTGTAGGCCTTGGCGCCATATAAGTCCACTTCTTCTCCCGCTGTCCCTATATAGCTAAGTTTACCTTTCAAATCTACTCCGGCTTTGCGCAACAAACACATGGCCATAACCAGAGATGCCACGCCGCCTTTCATATCGCATGTTCCCCGGCCGTACATCACGCCATCCACAATGGTTGCACTGAAAGGATCATACTTCCAACCCTCGTTAACCGGGGGAACCGTATCAAAATGGCCGCCAAAAACAAGATGAGGTCCGGCTTCGTTTCCAATACTTGCAATTAAATTGGCACGGTTCCCTTGGTCAAGGTCATCTATTTTTGCTTGTATGCCATATTCGTTTAGTTTTTTTGCTACAACTAAAGCAACATCCTTTTCGTTATAATCAGGTGGGAAACTTTGGGTTTTGATTAACTCAGTTGTAAAATCGATAATTTCCTGCTCGTCCAATAATTCCAGGCATTTGTCTATCAATTCCTTTTTATTTGTACTCAACAATCATGTACCTCCCAATGATTTGTTTTCAAAAGAACAACCACATTCAAGAAAACCGACTTATGTATGATAGGTAACTCCGCGCACTACGCTTAGCACTTTCCACCTCCCTATTTTATAATTTTGCCATCACAAACCAACTATCACCTCCCTTTAGTAAAGGGATACCCACAACTTGATTTTTTGTAAGAAAAAGGAAGACAAAAATAATAACTATCATCTTCCTCTTTTTCTTAACCTGAGAGATTCTACTTCACACGCCTCATGCAGTATAACAATGTATGGATATCACGCCACGGAATATCTTTATAGTTCCACAACTGCTCCTACGTTGCACACAAAGAAACGGTCTTTATACTCCTGGGCCAAAGCCATAGATACATCAAACCCGGTACAATGCGCAACACCAAGTTTTTGAATGTCGAATTGGCGCAACGCCGCAATGCTTTTTTCTCTTTGGTCCTCGCTAACCCAACCTAAATGAGTACCACCTATCACCGTATGGATCTTTTTCTCACCAGTCTTTTCAATGGCATAGTTCAAAATATTGATGATCCCCGCGTGGGAACAGCCAAGAATAATAAAAAGACCGGCATCTGTTTTTATTACCAGGGACTGATCGTCTAAAAGTGCGTCCGGAACATATCCGTCTTTTTCTTTTACTACCTGATTCTTATCACCATGCTCATATTCAGTTTTGCGGGGGATCTCGCCTGTGAGATAAAAATCGGGAATAATTTCCTGCCAAGCCCTGCTAAACTTAAAATTTGCTCCTTTGCCTTCCAGCAATTGTCGGGAAAACGGAACACCAATAAATTTTGGATTACCGTTTATTTTCATAGCAATGTTATAACTTTTTTTAAAGAGCTCGTCATGAGCATAGACGTCCACTGCTTTTTTAACCTCCAAGACATCCAAAAGTCCGCCCGTATGGTCAAAATGATGATGGCTAAGCAAGATTGCCTGAATATCCTTAAGATTTTTATCAAGAATCAATGAATTGATAAGTACAGTTCTCCCTTGCCCCGTATCGAATAAATAATTTCCCTGATCGGTTTCCAGATATACCGCCCAACCAGCCTCGGCAATCAAACCATTAAAACTTGAAACACTGTTTTCACATAATACTGTCGCTTTAACTTTCATATCAAATTCGACCTCCTTTTTATATTTACATTAACCTAGTTCATAGAGCATAATAATAAGAATTTTTTCGGTTAAAACAACCAAAACCCCCTATATTATAGACTATATAGTCGATTCGCAGGACAAAAAAATATTAATAAATAAACTATTTGGTCGATTTAAAGGCCGGGTTATTTTTTGAATTTAAGCATAACCGCACATTGTCCAATATGGGATGACGACAAAGGATATGGAAATCAATAAACAAAAACCCTGCTTAATTGAAATAATACCACACGATATGCTAAATTACAAGATTATATGTGTAAAATTTTTTATAATTTTCAATATTGAAATAACTTTTATTAAATAAACTATATAGTATATTAAAATAAGCATTTTTGGTAATGATTAATTGACTATATAGTTTATTCATTGCCTGGCGGCTACCAAGCAAAATTTTCCTTCTTTATCTAGATCTACCGATATTATGTTGTGACTTAACCTGCTCACTTTAACACAAAAAAGTATCATTGTGATTTCTAGGAAAACAGTTAACCACTCCGGTTCGTCTTCAAATCTCACGGTTGAACCGTTCGATCATATTATTGGTGCGGATACATGTTTAATGTTCGAGAGGGAAAGCGGCATAAGCAAGAATCTCTTCTACGGAATCTTCCACCTTTTTTGCTGCCTGCAGTAACTTCATTGCACACAGAGTCTCAGATACGGCTTTCACCTTCACCATCGTTGTTGCTTTACTTTCCTGGGCGTGGAAGGCATTCAACATCTCCGCTACTAGCTTTGCCTTGGAACGTAGTACAACGCTTCAACTACCAAGGACCGCAAACCATGTCTCATTTTATGCCTTCTTCAATTTGCGAAAAATATAATACGCAATCGTTTTTCATTCACTTGTGAAATGTCAGCTAAGAGATTTTTAATTCACTATCAATGAGTACGAAAAAAGAGAACCCCTTTACTATATTAGTACAGGGATTCTCTTGCAGAATGTCAAAGAAGTCCAGCAAAGGCTGCGCTTCTTTATGTATATATGGTAAAATTAACATGGTGATGAAAGATGATGGAATAAAAGAGAGATGCTCAACTTGAACTGATAGTCGTAGATCTGAAAAAAACTGGCAACATGGAGTTGGAACGGCTTCTTGTCTCCACGTATACCCTTAATATTTTTCTTCTTTTACATGCAAAACCCGGTCTTGGCTTGGCTTTTATTTATAATGAGTATTGCTAACAATTTTACACCCAATGAAAACGTCGGCAATATGAGGATAAGCAATATAATCCTCTTTTTGATTACGCCAAACAATTTTTCAATACCTTACATACTATTTCAACATCCATTTCACTCATGTACGGATGTAACGGAAGCGACAACACCGTGTTACACAGGTGCTCTGAAACGGGGCACTGGCCGTAATATGGTATATCTGAAAAGGCGCTCTGTTCGTGCATAGCTTTGGGATAATAGACCATGGTAGGGATGTTGTGCGCTTTCAGCGCCGCCTGCACGGCGCTGCGCTGGGCTTTGCCCTTCAACTGAATGGTATATTGCGCCCAACTGGAATGGTAGCCGTCAGGTATGATTGGCGTTTTTACGGTACTTAGCAGTTGCCGTGTATAGCAGCTTGCCGCTTCATCGACAGCATTAAGTTCGTACTTTTCAAAGGCCTCCAACTTGACCTGGAGCACGGCCGCCTGAACCGTGTCAAGGCGGGAATTCATGCCCAAACGGATATTGTCGTATTTGTCGTCCCCTTTGCCGTGGACGGCGAGAGAACGGATGAGGCTTGCCTTTTCATCATCATTGGTGAACACCGCGCCGCCGTCGCCGTAGCAGCCCAGCGGCTTCGCCGGAAAGAAAGAAGTTGTGGCAATATCTCCGAAAGAGCAGGACCTACACTCTCCAATACCGCCGCCGAAACTCTGGGCACCATCTTCGATCACAAGCAGTCCGTGCTTTTTTGCAATCGTCGCTATGGCTGGATAATCGGCGCACAGGCCGAACAGATCCGCTGCTATTACGGCGCGGGGATGCAGTTTACCCTCCGACTTGACGCGAAGAACGGTTTGCTCCAAACTGACCGGGTCCATATTGAAAGTATCGGAATCCACATCAACGAATACCGGCGTCGCGCCCAGCGCGGTCGGCGTCTCGGCGGAGGCAAAAAATGTGAAATCCGGAACAAAAACCGCATCGCCGAAACCAATCTTACAGGCCATGAGCGCCAAGGTCAGCGCGTCGGTGCCGTTACCGCAGGTAATACAGTGCTTGATGCCCACATAGCCAGCCAGATGCTGCTCCAGCTCTTTGACTTGAGTTCCAGATATAAAATTGCATTCGGTCATGACGCGCAGGACAGCATCGTCCATCTTGGGCTTCAGCATCTGATACTGCTTTCTTAAGTCGCGGAATTGCATCACTTTGCCTCCTCAAGTCCGTTTTCGGCGGCGGCGTATTTTCTGCCACATACCGGGCAGGCCAGGGTTTCCGGCAGCACGGCCCCGCATTGGCAAGTCCAGCCGATCTGTTTAGCCGGCACGCCCGCCATCAGCGCATGATCCAGCACATCTTTGGTAACCACCGCTCCGGCGGCAATCATGGCCCAACGGCCGACGCTGCAGTCACAAACGACGGTGGCGTTAGCGCCGATGGTAGCACCTTGCTTCACCAGGGTTTTTTGATAATTGACACTGCCCTTGGGATATTTGGCGCGGGGGGTCAAGTCATTGGTAAAAACACAGGAAGGGCCGCAGAACACGTCGTCCTGAAGCTCCACTCCCTCATAAACCGACACGTTGTTCTGCAGCTTGCAGCCATTGCCGATCTTCACATTGTTGGAGACGTTGACGTTCTGACCCAAGGAGCATCTTGCTCCGATGACTGCACCATGCTGGATATGGCAAAAATGCCATATCTTTGTACCGGCGCCAATCCAGACGTCTTCGTCAATATAACAGCTTTCGTGGACAAAATAGTCAGCCATATCAAAATTCACCTCTCATATCCGTACTGGCAAAGTCTGTCAATGGAAGTTTAACAGGCCTTCCTTCTTTTTGGCTTTTATAAATAGCCAGTACCATCTCCAAAGCATTTTTCCCAGCCTGTGCGTCAACATAGGGCATGCGTTGGGAATGAACCGCTTCGATCATATCGGCATAGAGACTGGTATGACCATTGCCGTAAACATTCATCGTGGCTTCCGAAAAACCTTTCTTCAAGTGGTCACTTTCAGTCTCGTCTGCGAACCGCCACACGTCGATGTTGTTGCAGGATTTGCCTCCAAGCTTGACAGTGCCCTTTTCGCCAAAAATACAGAGCGTTTCTTCGAGATTCTGCGGATAAACATTGGTCGTCCCCTCAATAGTAGCTACTGTGCCGTTTTTAAATTTGACGATGCCCAGGCCCACATCCTCCGTCTCCAAATAATTATGAAGTTGCTGTCGCGTTTGCCCGTATACTTCCTCAACCTCGTCACCCAGCATCCAGCGCAGGAGGTCTACGCCATGGATGCACTGGTTCATGAGACAACCACCATCTTGTGCCCAGGTACCGCGCCAGGGTGCCTGAGTGTAATAATCCCGCCCGCGGTTCCAGCGCACATGGATGGAACCGTGGGACAGCCTGCCGAAGCGCCCGGCATCCAACACCGCGCGTAATTCCTGCACCGCGAGATTAAAGCGGTTTTGATGACAGGCTGCAACTTTGACGTTTTTTGCCTCAGAACGGCGGATAATCTCATCGGCATCCGTAATGGACATGGCCATGGGCTTTTCAATAATAACGTTAACCCCATGATCTATGCATTCAAGTGCGATTTGTGCATGGATACCACTTTCCGTGGCAATGCCAACAAGCTCTGGCTTCACCTCGTCAAGCATTTCCATGAAGCCAGTGTACCGGGTAATGGAATGATCTTCCTCCAACCCATGTTTTTGGAGCAGGACTTTCATGTGCTCCGGTAGCACATCACAAACTGCAGCAATTTCCAGATTATTAGCCAAAGCTGCTTTCATGTGGTTTGTGGCGATGCGTCCGCAACCGATCAGTGCGTATTTCATAGGCAATTCTCCTTTATCCGAAGTAATTCATCCACGATTTTCTCACCAGCATGCCCATCTCCAAAGGGTTTATACTCCGGGTCGATGTGCTGAACCGCTGATAGCTTTTTTAGAATATCTTTCTCAAAGGGCTTCGCCATTTGATTTCTATTTTCAATCATCGTTTCAGGCCACACCATATAGTCAAACACCGTAACACATTGTTTCCCTGCGAAAAAGGCCTCCCGCTGTAAGCCGCCTGAATCTGTGACAATCTTCCTTGCTCCCTTTACTAATGCAATTGACGTTAGATATCCTACGGGTTGAATCAACAGCACATTATGAAAGTCATTGGCAGCGCAGAGCCATTTTACCTGCTTGCGATTGCGGGGATGAACCGGATAGATGGTCGGCGCGTCAAGCCCGTTCATCGCCTTGAGTATTTCTGTCAGCTTTTCGTCTGTATCGGTGTTTTCCTGGCGATGACAGGTGAGATAGTAGTACTCTGCCGGAAATACCACAGGAGCATCGTCAATGTCGCGTATTTCCTCAAAACTTTTATCTATTAGGCGATTACCATAGAAAATGAACGCATCATACATAGGGTCACCAACCAGACGCGCACGGCTTAGCAATCCTTCTTTATCCAGAAACTTTATTGCCGACTGTGTGCAGGCATACAATCGCGTAGAAACATGATCCGTGCAAATACGGTTCACTTCCTCTGGATTCGAAAGAGCGCCAAGGCGATTGCCAGCCTCCACATGATAAACAGGGATACCCAGCTTGACCGCCGCCAAAGCCGCCGCCAAAGTAGAGTTGGTATCTCCGTAAGCAAGCAATGCATCAGGCTTTTCAGCAACCAGCACATCCTCGATTGCACCGAGCATCGCACCAGTCATTTTACCATGACTTCCACCAGATATGCCAAGGTTGTAATCAGGTTTGGGAATACCGAGTTCTTCAAAGAAAATATCCGACATGTTATAGTCATAGTGCTGTCCGGTATGTACAAGTATTTCCGTGGCACTTTGACGAAGTATACGTGATACCACCGCCGCTTTTATAAACTGCGGGCGTGCACCCACTACGGTGAGAATTTTCATTTACAACACCTCAATATTGTCTCTGGGAGTAATATCTTTCATGACGTTCTTTGTGTCAAACACTGCTATAGCATGCTTCTGCACCAGCGCATATTCCACATTGGTATGAGCCGTGGTGATCATCACCAGATCCACAGATTGCAATTCATCTGCATTCAGCTTCGGAATACTGGTCATCGATAACTTTCCATGCGTAAATTTTGTCACCCATGGGTCATAATAAGAAACTACCGCCCTGGTCTTTACGAGCTCCTCAATGACGTGAATGGCCGGACTTTCCCGATAATCGTCAATATCCTGCTTATAGGCAACACCTAGTACCAGCACCTTAGATCCTCTGAGCGATTTTTGGAAACGGTTGAGAATTTTACTAGCCCGTTCCACACAGTACTCCGGCATACGGTCGTTAATTATCATCGAGCTTTCAATCATACTAGTATGGAAACCATACTCACGGGCTTTCCAGCTCAGATAGTAGGGATCAAGCGGAATGCAGTGCCCACCAAGTCCAGGGCCGGGGTAAAAGGGCTGAAAACCATAGGGTTTTGTTTTGGCGGCATCAATGACTTCCCAGATGCTGATACCCATTCTATCACAAAGTATAGCCAATTCATTTACCAAGCCGATATTGATATTGCGGTATGTATTCTCAAGTATTTTCTCCATTTCAGCCACGGCGGGAGACGAAACTTCCTTGACGTCTCCGTCAAGCACGGCGCGATACACTGCAGCAATGACTTCGGTGGCATCTCTACCCACACCGCCAACCACCTTAGGCGTATTTTTGGTCTTATAAATTAGATTGCCCGGATCAACTCGCTCAGGTGAAAAGCCAAGATAAAAATCTTCACCGCATTTGAGGCCGGAATCCGCTTCCAACAGGGGCCTGATAAGTTCTTCGGTGGTTCCGGGATAGGTGGTTGACTCCAGCACGACCATGGTCCCTCTCTTGAGATATTTCGCAACCTTAATGGTGCTGTCCCGTACATAACTGATGTCCGGTTGCTGGTGATCGTCCAGCGGCGTAGGTACGCAAATGGCAATGAAGTCTACATCTTTTATAAAACTAAAATCATTGGTTGCATGAAGCATACCTGAAGCGACAATTTGAGACAGATCATTGTCAACCACATCGCCGATGTAGTTGTGACCAACATTGACCATGTCCACCTTCTGAGACTGTACATCAAATCCGATAGTTTTAAATCCAGCTTTGGCCTTTTCCACAGCTAGCGGAAGTCCAACATATCCAAGACCGATGACGCCACAGGTAAGAGTGCGTTGGTCAATTTTTTGGAGCAAATGCTCTTTCATAGTTGTTTCCCCACTTTCATCTTATCAATCATGGATTTTTTTCGACTTCAAAAACTGCTTCCCCTGACGTAGCAGAGCGACAAGATCCTCACGATAAAGAGCACACAAGCAAATAAGCAAAATGGAAACACTCAAATCTTTTAGCAGAATATGATCTGTCAGGCCATAGCTGACCAGACCACCAACAAACACTAGCGAAAGCGCAAGCACCGTACGCCAGAAGTTTTGGGTGCTTTTGTATTCCCTTTGGCCAAAATAGGTACGCGCGGCAAAGGACAAAATCGCCCCCAGCGCATTGGCAAGGGCAGCACCCAGCAGGCCCAAGCGAGGAATAAGCAAAAAGGAAACAAGAATATTTCCTGTGACCGACAAAACGGTGCAATAGATTTGCAAATAGGTTTTTTTTGCAAGATAGATACCGTAACAAGTGGTTTCCGCAATGGTCGTCAAGATATGTGGCAGGAGTAGCAGCCCAAAAATTGCGCTGCCCGCCCGATATTCCGGACCCAAGATATAAAACAACAGGTTTGCAATCAGTATCATGCCAAGCACGATAAAGGCCATAACGAAGGAGAGCCAGGAGTGTATTTTTTGAATAACCCCCTGTTGAGTTTTGTAGTTTTGATAGACAAACGGCCCCCAGTAAATGGCAAAGCCGGACTGGAAAATCGCCATGATATTAGTAATGCTCACCGTTGCGGAGTAGATTGCCAGCGTGCCGTAATCAAAGCTGGCTTTCAGCACGAAGCTGCTGACCGCGTTATTGAGGTAAATCAGCAGTGCCGCCGGCAAAAATGGCAGCGCATAGCGGAAGATTGTGATTAGTTCCGCTTTGTCCAAGGCGGGCCGTTTCAGCGAAAAGCAGGCGGGGCAAATCGCCCAGATCAAAAGAAAGCCAACGAAGAAGCTCACCGCCATATAGGCCATGGCGTGGCTGTAATCCGGCGTTGTGAAGGCGGCACACAGCATGGAGAGCTTGTTGGCAAAAATGGCCAACACAGTAAATACGAAATAGAGCTTTAGCAGATTTTTCATCTTAAAATAAACCCGCTGATACTCTCCCAATGCCGTACACAGGGTGATAATGGGCAGATAAATCAGCAAAACCCGAGCATTCACCTCTCCAATGAGCTGTATGGAAAGGGGTTTATAAAACACCAGCAGCACACCAAAGAGCAGGACAAACATAGTAAGGTTGATTGTAATGCACAGAGTCAAAAAACGTTTTCGTGCGGTTTCTTCTCTCTCTAAAAAAAAGCGGATATAACTCTGTTCCGTTGAGAGGCGCAGAAAAAGAGTACCAATGGTAACAGCCAGCATTAACATATTGATTTTGCCATACTGATCGGGCGAAAAAATGCGGGTAACGATGGGGATAGAGATAAAGGCCACAACCGCCTGCATCCAAGAAGCCATGGAGTAGCCAAGCAGGGATTTGAGGAAGCTTCTCAGCGAAAAGCTTCCGGCGTGGGCGTTAGGCGTATTCTGTTCCAAAATAGTTTTTCAATCCTCCTAAAACGGTGATTGCCAACAGCTTGTCCGTAACGCGTTCACCATGAAACAGTTCTTCCACCTGCGGCTTGATTGCCGGGTGTACATCCAGACGGAACAAGTTTTCCTCATAGTAGGTAGTCAAAAAAGCCTGCAAGTTCGGCGTGGTGGAGTACCAGTACTCCAGCGGATTCATTGTGTTGGGATCATTAATCACACCGTACAGTTTTATAGTTTTCAGTAAGCGAATCGCGGCATGCTTATGCTTGCCCACCAGCCTCCGCCCCATATCCCGCCAGGTCAGTTTTTCATGCTCGGTGGTGCGTCTGGTAGAGGGCACGGCAAGCGCCGCTGGGAATTTTGCCCGCAGCCACGCCAGATACAGCACGTGATCACACCGATAAGTCAGCGGAAGGGACATACAAAGCTCCAAAAAGTCAGTGTCCAAGAACGGAGAAACCACATAGGTATAGTTACCTCGTATAAAATGACTTGAAAGGATACCATAAAATCCTCGATAATAAAGCATCAGCAATTCTTGATTTTCAAAATCTGCGGCATGTTTGAGTTGTACGTGGATCGGATCGGAGGTGCTGATTTCTTTTGGATTGCGTTCTAAGCTTTGTCCCTTTTTAACATAGGAACCGATAATCACGTCGCCCAACTGACCGGTATGCTCCAAACCGAATTTTTCAAAGGAGAGATCGCTGAGGAAGCGATTGCCGCCGGTCAAGCTAATGTAATTTGTGAGTCCATAGTTTTTCTGCAAAATCTCATCCACATCATAGAAGAAGGTCAAATCATCCAGCGACTTAAAAAGAAATTCATTTCCAAGCGCCAGCGCGGCAGCCCGGGAACAGGGCACCTCAATGCTATTCGATTTTGCATAGCAAATATTCGTGATATTCTCATAGCCTAAATCACGAGCTACCCAAGAGGTCATACGAGAATCCAGTCCTCCACTCATATCCGCCAAGTGATGATTATATCCATATTCCAAATCCTTATCAAAGCAGCGTTTTACCGCTTTGCGAAAGCCAGTATCCAACAACTCCACTGCTTCCTCTATCGAAATATCAAGGGTGTGGGTATTATTCAAACGATGATATATTTCTTCCCGAATTTGCCCATTTTTTAGATAGACCACCTCGCCCGGGCGAACGCGGTGAATTTCCTTCGCTAATGTATGCCCCTCCACAACCCAGCCAAAGCTCAGCAGATGATTCGCCGCAACCTCGTCATAGGTTAATGGAAATCCGTTTTCCCGGCAAAAGTGATGCACCATGGAAAAGCTGGAGGAAGCGATAAAACAGGTTGCATTTTGATAATAAAATACCGCAGTATCTCCGGTCTGGTTGGCAAAGGTATACAAGCAGTCTCCTTCCCACAGGCAACCAGTGAAGGGACCGCAGAGAAATCGGCAGACCGGCTCAGCCATTCGCGATACAAGAACAGGCCACGAAGTCTCGCCCTGTGCGGCCAACAATTCTGCCTTGTTGAGCACCACGCCGTCCAAAACTATGCCATGGTCGGCGGCAATCTCAAAAATGTGATCTTCCACAAAGCGAGCCGTGTTTTGGGTGAAAAGGCTAAATGCTCCGGCGGTTGTCCGTTCCTCATAGAAAGCGGGCATCATCAGCGGTTGTGTCCTGTATTGTTTGATCAGCATCCAAGCCATGTTATACACTCCCTATTGTTTTAGGTTATTTGATACAATGGCGGTGAACTTCTCTTGAATAGGATGATGCGTACCCTGATAGGCAATCATGATTGCGAAAATCAGCCATGTCCATTCAGCACTCATATTTGAACTGGAACTGACGCTACCCACCACAAAACCAGCAAGGATGCAGCAAAACGACTGCGCTAGGCCATCTTGGTTACTGCGGTACTTGTTCCGCAAATCAACAAATAGTTTTCCATAAAAGACGAGATAACCAAAAAAAATTAAGAACCCATAGCCCACAAACAACTCACCCCACCAGTTGTGAATATCAATAATCCCACCAGTGGGATAGACGGCATGATATGCCATCCAATACTCAATTTGTCCGGCGCCCGTACCAAAGCCTAAAGTCTTTCCTAAGAACACCAGCCCGTTGCGAAGCAGGTTGATACGAATACCGGTAGAATTATTATCTGATGGAGTAAAATCAAATTGCAGGTTGGTGCACAAATGCTCCAAAACACCGGGCACTGCAAATACAAGCGCAACACTGCACAGAAGCAGCGTCAGTTTGCCCCGCTTCATGCTGAAAAACAGGTAGGCAAGACCAAATAAAAAAGCTAATTGATACGCGCGTGACCCCCCCATGATCAACAAACCAACGCAGTTCACCATCAGCAGTAGATATGCCAGTCGATTCAACTTGGTCTTGCTATGGGTAAACATTCCGTAGGATAGAAAAAAGGTGAAAAACATCAGACCTGCAAATTCGTTTTCACCATAGATAGAAACTGGAACGTGCAAATCATATATTCGCATGAAATCTGCTCTGGGTGAAAACAGATAATCTTGCGTGATAATTTCATACCAACCGATAACACTATGAAAGGCCGACATCATCAGCACGCCTCGTAGCAGTGGAAACACATCCTGCTCCTGTCGAATATAAGTACTTACCAATAAAACCAGCAAAAAAGCCGTTGCCAAATAAATAACCGCCCGCAGCCATGCGTTATCGTCCTGTACCCACACAACCGAAAGCACCGACCAGCACAGCCAGAAGAAGAAAAAGGCAACGGAATAGGCATTTTTTTTCGCGGAACTCCAAATCACATCCCGAAAGCCCGGAATAAAGCAGCGAAAAACCAGAATTCCAATCAGCGTGAGCAGCAGCATACGCAATGGATATAGCTGAAAGCCGCCAATCGGGATTGAAAAAAAAGCAGAACCTAAAAAGACAGTGACCGTGAGCAAAAGCAGAAGTTTTTTCAATCCGGCAGCTCCTTTCTTACAGCGTTTTATAAATCTCGGTCAGCTCTGAGGCTATTTGTGCAGCTGAAAAACGACGCAGCGATATTTTTCGAATGGCTGTCGAGTCATAATCGCTAGTGGTACGATACATAGTTTCCATGGCTGCGGTTAGTCCAGCTAAGTCGTCCACATCCACTAAGAGGCCATTATCCACTGCAACGAAATCCTCCGGCCCACCGCAGCGGGTAGCTATGACCGGCAGACCGCAGGCCATCGCCTCGATATAAACAACGCCGAAGGTTTCTGAGCTGGAGGGCAAGACAAAGCAATCACTTTGCAGATAGGTTTGCTGCAAGACAGAGCGAGGGCAATGTCCCCGGAACTGCACCCGTGCTGAAATGCCTAATAAAGCGGCTTCTTGCTCCAAAGCGCTTCGCAAATTGCCATCTCCAAAAATTGTTAAGAAGCTATCTTCCTCAGATAATGCGGCGAAAGCCTTTAACAGCAGAGAAATCCGTTTGAGAGGGACAAGATTACAGGCGGTCACAAAGTGAAAGCAGCCCGGATTTCGCACTGTTTCGGGCAAATCACTCTGAAAAACAGCAGAATCTAAAATATTTGGTACCACTGTGGCCGTAATGCCGCTGTGCTGATAAATCCGCTTTGCCAGAGCACTGCTCACCGCAACTACACGGTCAGCATGAGAATAAGCAACCCGTACCAAGCGTTTTGTTGCAGGAGAAATCACCTCCCGATTGACTAAGGAGGAATGCTCCGTCAACACAAGCTTTATACCATGATTATTGGCATACTCACCGCACAGATATCCAAGCGCTGTAAAATGAGCATGCAGCACATCAGGCCTGCCGTACTTTTGCTCAATCTGTTCATAGAGTGCGGCAAAAGCGCGCTTGCCAATGGAAAAGAAAAGTTTTTTGGGCAAGCCGCCGTAGGGAAGATTGATTTCCTCTACCTGTACGCCCTCTTTTTCAAAGGAGCGAAAGCCCCACTTCCGCCAGCGGCGGATGGAGCGCAGATCGACAGCAGCCAGAATGACGGTATGCCCGGCCTGTGCCAGCGCTTTTGCCTGATCAAAACAAAAAATACCGTGAGCAGGATACTTTTCGGATGGGCAGCCACCAGATACGACAACAATTTTCATAAGTAAGTTCCTGTTCTGTTTTTAGTGAATATGGTACTCCTCCGCCAGTAAAATGGAATATCCGCTGTAGCTGTAAATGATTTAATTTTTTCACCCCGGTTAGGGGCACCCGATACAGCCTACCGCACAGCCGTGCAAGGCAACTAAGTATCATGATAAAAGCTCCTTATAAATCGACAGAAGAACTGCTTCCTGCGTTGCCCAGTTAAATTCTTCTTCTACCGCACGGCGGCCGTTTTCGCCCATCTGACGGGCTTCCTCAGGGTGGTTCATCAGGTAGGTGATTGCGGCGGCAATAGCACTGACATCGTTAGGATTGACACAAATGCCGCAGTGATACTTGTTCACAATAGCTTGCCATAAAGTAAAATCTGTGCAGATAATGGGAAGCCCTACAGCCATATATTCAAATATTTTCGTGTTACCCAAGGTACCCAACTTACCGCCGGTATTTTGGCTATACTGACATAGAGCCAGCCCGGCATCTAGCGCGGCAAGACAAGCGGCAACCTCTGTATGAGGGATGGTTCCATGAAAAGAAGCTTGCCCATAACCTACTGCTTGCGCCAAAACAGCAGCATAGTCCAGTGGCCCCTGCCCCCAGACCTCATAGTGTGCCTGCGGTATACCAGCAAGCGCCTCTAATATTTGAGCATGACTCCACTGAGCGGATATTCCACCAGCAAAGCCCAATCGGATTTGCCCTGGTTTACGCTGATGTTCCTCTGTTTTCAGAGGTAAAAAGGGGTAATTTGTCACCATACGAACCAAGGTATTGTACTGTGCAAGCGACTGGCAGATGTGAGGCGTAACAGAAACAATTGCATCATATTTACCAAAGGCATGGGCGGCATAAGAGCGATAGATAATACTGATCAAAGGGCGTACAATAGAAGGAATCCATTCTTTTTCCGCCACCTGCTCTAATGTATTTTCGTGGCTGTCAAAAATCACTTTTTTGCCCCGCTTTTTCAGCTTTAAGCCGTAGGGTAGCAGCTCGGGATCGTGGAGGTGATAAAGGTCGGCATCCAGCGAAAGGGCGGTTTTGTAGACCTTTTTTGCGGTTTGGGTCATGCGCTTAAGCCGTGAGGTAAGCACCGCGCCGATGCCGATGATATGGATGCCATCATGATCAAGGGAGGCTCCCTGTGCCACCAGATAGGTATCGTATCCCGCCTTTGAGAAGGATACGCATTCCTTATGGAAAATGCGAGTGTCATCGCTTCGATGTGCGCTGGTCATGTGGCAGATTTTATACATTTGTGTTTTCACCTCTTTGCAGATCACTCCAAAAAACCTCTTTTGCGCCATCAATACCCAATTGAAAAAGGATATCCAGAGAGGAAAGGTTGGGGACAAACTCAGGTGCACCCTGCTGAGGGTAAGCGGGATAGGTAAAGGTTTGATACTGTACCTTGATACCTTGCTCATCATATGGCGCAAGATCCATATATTTTCTTGCACCATTGCCAGATAGATAATAGTCAGCGCCAGCAGCTTTGCACAGAGCCAATACCAACGCATTTCGATGCAAGCTCCTGTCATACTCCAAATCACTCTGTAAAATCAGCTTTGTAGGAATTTCAAACAAATTCTTAACCAGTATCAAACTGTCAATGGCCACCTCGCAAAGAAATGAATAGTCCTTTTCAAACACAGGCGAAATCTGCTCCCAAATTTCTTTGAAATAGGGTGCCTTACGGTAATTATCCATCAAAAAACGCTTGTGATCTGTTTGCCAGTCTACCTGAGGATTCAGGGAGACCTCCCGAAAAGGTTTTTCCATATATCCTTTTTTTTGAAAACACACAGTTAAAAATCTAGCGCTGCCGGATTTGCTGAGAAATTGATTGCGGAACATATTGGATTTATCCGTCAGTTGAACCTCATCCATCAAGATAAATGTATCCACTTTTGCCATTTTATTCAGATAACCCAACCACGGGAAATAGTGTGGTTGATGAATTGCTAATATCATGGATTCGTTCTCCTTAAGATCAAAAAATCAATCGTGGAATCTCAAAGACTTCGGCATATTGTACACCAACCTGTACACCGTGGGTAACAAGCAAACTACGTGTATAGTCTGGGTTTGCATATCCACGTCCGTGCTGAGAGATATAACAGGCAATTGCTTGGATTTTCAGCAAAATATCCTGCTCCTCTACCACAGAAAACGCTTGATTTTGAAAAGAATAATTATTCCAAGGTGCTTCATAGGCGTAAATAGAAGTTTTTTTAAAGGCACGCAATCCTTCAATGGCAATGGTTGCATGGTCTTGATGTATATCTTGAACAGAAGGTAAAAAAACCATATCCGGCGCAATATCACGATTCATGCGAATCATATCATTCAAAATGGACTGACGATTGGAATTGAAATAACGCACTTGATAGGGAAGAACCGTAATATGATCTTTTGGAATGTTCAGCGTTGCCATTGCATCATGGAGCTCCCGAATCAGCATATCCTTGGGTGCACCAACAGGCAGGGAATCTTCGCAAGAAGAAAAGGCAGTATAAAAAATTTCCGCGCCTTGCCGGCGAAGCTTTGAGATTGTAGCCCCGCAGCCCAGCTCCCCATCATCGGTATGGGGGGCGAGAACCAGCACTGTTTTACTGTAAGCCATTTATAGTATCATCCTCTATTATTTTAATTAACTGCGTCGTAAGATGTTTATAATCAAATTTATTTCTGATAGCCATAGCGTTTGCTTCATATTTTTCTTTCTCGCTCATTGGCATTTGATACATATTAATAACGCTATTTGCAATTGTATCTGCATCCGTTTTATCAAGCGTGCATCCTAAACCAAATTCCTCTACAATGTCATAGTTGCACTTCAGCCCAGAGATAACTCTTTTTCCGCTTGCAATGTAGTCATATAACTTATTAGGACTAATTCCAAATCTAAACAACTCAGAGGAACAGAGATCAGTAATACAAACATCTGCTTTGCTTAGCAAAAATGGAACACAATTTTTATTGATGGCACCTTTGAAGTAAATATTATTAATTCCTCTTTGCTTTACATTTGTCCGCAATTGTTCTAATTGATCGCCCTGACCATAAATTAAAAAAATAATATTTTGGAAATTCTTATTCCAAACAGCGTTGGCTGCTTCTATGATACATTCTACATGGTTTGTTAATCGTACGGATCCTGTGTATATCACTTTAAATGTATTAGAGTTATTCACATCAGTATCATTGATAGTGTGATGGACCTTATTGGCCTCAAATAATTCTAAATCTACGCCATTATTGATGTGGTGCACCTTGTGTAAATCCACCGGCCCGCCATGTGCCTTATCCCAGCCCTGTTCGACGACATAATCCCTGCCGCCCTCCATGGTGAAGATGATAGCGTCTGCCTTGGCATACAAGTATTTTTCCAAGCGATACATAGTTTTAACTGCGGGGCTATTCTTCTTTGCCAAGTTATAAGCCACAATGGACTCTGGCCACAGATCACGGATTTCACAGATACATGGCACACCAAACTTTGTGGCAATGCGCTCCCCTGCCCAGACCGTAAAGGGATGCACGGAGGAGGCTAGAATCACATCGGGTTTTCCATAATTTTTGGCGTATTGCTTAGCGGTAGCACAGAGGTTTCTAGCAAAGAGCAGCATGTTTTTGATTCGCTGCTTCCCGTTGCCCTGATAGGGTGTGGAGCGGATAAATACATAGGGGATGCCATCCGTTGTACTGTGCTCGTGCCATAGGTTCTCTCTGTCAAAATAGTTCTCAGCTGCACCATGCTTGGTATTGCAGCAGAACACCACCGGCTCGTAGCCCTGTTTTTTTAGTTCTCGTGCGAACCAGTAATGTCGTCCGCCCTGCTCAAAAAATGTGTTGCTCGCATAATGGTTCATTATCCAAACGTTTTTCTTCATACGGGAAAAGTCCTTTTTATTATTTTATGCACGCCCGATAGCGGGGAAAAAATCCGGTCTCGGGAAGGTCGACACGTTGAGAAACTAGGGTTTCGTATACTTCTTGCGAAAATATCTTTTTACCGATGTGATAGCGGCAGGGATCTCCGCGATAAAAAGCCTTTTTAAATGCAAACAAGCTGTCCTCGCTGGAACCGACACCACCGCCTAAATGAAGGGTTTGACAGCCGTTGGCACTACCCCAGAGCGCGGCCTCATATAGGAGCAAATTGGTTGGAGCAAGGGACTGAAACTTCCGCTTCGAGCCGGATAGGTGATAATTTAGCCTTCCGTTTGCCGCCAGCAGCAGTGAAGCTGCAATAATTTCTCCCTCTTTTTCCGCGTAGAACAGCTGGGCATTTTGTGGCAGGTCATACAACACGCTGTCATAAAACGCAGGAGAAAAATAGTAATAGGGATTGGCGTTGTCCTTGTCCATGGTAGCATTGTAGAGCGCGCGGAACGTCTCATTCAGCGCCGGTGAGCGACCATTAAAAATCTCAACGCCGGATTTCTGCGCTTTTCTAATTTTATTGCGATTCTGGCTGGTAAGATTCTCCCAAATGAATTTGGGAGAGGACAATTCCATAGCAATTGTACAGCCCAAAGGAATAATCTCATAATAATCCTGTACGATAGTATGATTGGCGAGCACCGGATGAAATCGGACAAATTCGCTAATAATGTTGTGCCCGAAGCACCAGTCTTCATAGGCCGTAAAGAGGAAAGCAGGGTCTCCATCTCCTTCGATGAGCCAGCCACCATAACCATAGGGGGTAGCAAAGTCAAAGTAGGTATTTTCAGGGAGTTGCCCTGTAAAGTGTGGGTCGTACGAAATATCGCGCCGCATGACAACATTGATGCCGCGCAAGGCTTCGTCCTCATAATAAAATAACAGCGGCATCCCATCGCCATGGAGCTGAAAAGCCCTAACATAGCCGCTTAGATAGTAAACATCATAGGACGTAAAGGAGCGGACAATGATGTCCCATAGGGAGGATTCAGTCAATGTAAACAATTGCAACTTTTGCATGATTATCTCCCTCAATCAATTTTCTTTGTTAAAATCAAACGCTCTGTTTGATAGGATTGATGGACATAAAACTCGACTGCTTTTAAATTTTGACTTGTTACCATTAGTTCAATTTGAGGGATATTCAGTGCTTTTGCCTGTTCTTCTGCCCTTTTTAGAAGCAATGCACCCAAACCGTGCCCCTGATATTCCGGTAAAACCGCAAAATATAACACATGAAATTTTCGACCAAATGCCGTGTTCAATTCACAAGCCCACAAAAAAGCTCCAACATCTCCATCTTCCCTCGCGACAAAAAGATAAGCCTTCTCTTCTAGCAAATATTGTTCCAGCCCATCCAGCTTTTTCGAATAAAAATCATCAGCAACAGAGTAAGAAAAGTTTGCTGTAACACAGAGCCGCATAAGGGAAACAAGTGTTTCCCGATATTCAGCAACTTCTGGTTGATACAGTTGTACAATCTCCATGAACCTGTCCTCTTTCCACATTTAAATCTAACAACACCTGCCCGGTTCCCACGGCAATATCGGCACGGCAGAGCGTTTTTTGTATTGTTTTTAACACAATTTTTATATCATTTAAAAATGAAATATTTTTAACATAATCAACATCTGCGGCAAAGCGATCATTCCAACCCAAAAAATTACGCCCGTTCACCTGCGCCAATCCGCTCAATCCCGGCCGTACATCGTGGCGGTGGTGCTCTAGTTCGGTATAGTAGGGAAGATAGGACACCAGCAATGGCCGGGGACCTACAATGGACATATCACCCCTCAAAATGTTCCAAAGCTCGGGCAGCTCGTCGAGGCTGGTGGAGCGAAGCAGCTTGCCGAATTTGGTGAGGCGTACCTCATCGGGCAGCAGGTTGCCATCGGCATCCGTTTCGCCCGTCATGGAGCGAAGTTTATAGAGTTTGAATATTTTTTCATCCTTGCCGGGGCGCTCCTGGCAGAAAATCACAGGACTGCCCAGCTTTACCCGCACAAAAAGTGCCGTCACCAGCAGCACTGGCGATAGGACAATCAGGGCACAGGCAGAGAGGACAATATCCAATAAACGCTTGAAGAAATGCTGATACATTCACGTCACGCCTTAAATAATTTTTTTATGATGCCGATGATACGATTCATATCATCATCGTTATTTTTAATGTCGCTGGGCAGACACAAACCCTGCTCAAAAATCTCGCCACCCACGGAACTGCCGTCCTCCCGCAGGGTAATAAAATCACGGTTCACAAACACCGGCTGCAGATGCATAGGTTTCCAAATGGGACGGCACTCGATATTCTCGGCTGCCAACGCCACCATCACCTCTACAGGCGTTACGCTGCTCTTTGCCCCATCAATGGTCATGCAGGACAGCCAGAAATTCGGCTCGCTACACGCAAGATAAGGATTCATAGAAATGGCTTCGATATCCGCCAAGGCTGCCTTGTAGATTTCGTAGATGTTCTTTTTCAGTGTACGATGCTCATCCAGATAGAGCAATTGCCCGCGTCCGATACCAGCCACAATATTACTCATGCGGTAGTTGTAGCCTATTTCCTTATGCTCGTACCAAGAGAATGGCTCACGGGACTGAGTCGACCAAAAACGAGCCTTTTTGATAGCTTCCTCGTCATCGGACAGCAACATCCCCCCACCGGAGGTGGTAATAATCTTATTTCCGTTATAGCTAAGAGCCGAATATTTGCCAAACGCTCCAGTTTGCCTACCTTTATATGTAGCAGACAAACTCTCTGCCGCATCTTCAATCATCACAGCACCGTGAGCATCGCAAATTGCACAAATTTCATCCAGCTTTGCAGGGGTACCGTACAAATTGGCAACCACCACACACTTGCAGTTCGGATACTTTCCAAAGGCTTTCTCTAGTACCTTTGGATCCATGTTCCAGGTATCCGTTTCGCTGTCGATGAACACCTGTACACCGCCCTCGTAGGACACAGGATTGACTGTGGCAGAGAACGTCAGATCGGAACAAAATACTACATCACCAGCCTTTACCCCCGCCAGTTTGATTGCCAAGTGGAGCGCAGCCGTTCCGGCGGACAACGCCGCCGCATGTTTTACGCCAATATAGTCCGCCATTTCCCGCTCAAAGCCGTCAACATTCGCACCAAGAGGTGCAACCCAGTTGGTATCAAATGCTTCCTGGATGAACTTTTGCTCCTCGCCATGTATGGTGGGGGAAGATAGATATATTCTTTTATTTTCCATGCTACACCTCATAATACAAATTCCGCTACCCATCAATATACCGCGGCGGAATTTTCATTGCATCCGACTGTCTAGCGTAGTGCCGAGAATCCTTGGCTTTGCAGCGCAGGCTTTCGCTTTGTTTGCCCATCAATAATGTAGTTTTGAGTTCAAACAAGGAACTGACCATATCACTGCTCCTTCCAGAAATCATTGATGTCCTCATTTATCCAAGCCGTAGACCATGCCGGCAGGTATCCGTGAAAATGACGGGACTATGCTGTCTTTCGTTATTGTGCTGGAGCATCCCAAGTGCGTATTTGCCCCTATCTTACTGCCCTTATCAAGCACCGCCCCCGAACTAATGATACAATTGCGTTCTACCATGACACTGGCACTGATGATGGCTTTAGCCTCAATAACTACAGCTTCAGATAACCGTGCAGAGGGGCTGATTGTCGCCATGGGATGCACGAGAACCGGCAGGATGAACCCAGCCTTTTCAAGTAGGTTAGTCCAATTAGCACGCAATTCGCAGTCACCGAAGCTTGGAATTGCAATTGGGAAGCGGTTTACATAGCGTTTGTAGTTTTCGCAAGAGTCTATCGCTAACCTGTTGCTCGGTTCATCGTCGAGGTAAGCAATCTCGTTGAATACGCCGATGGCCTCGGCGATCTCCTTTACGACCGGTCCCTGACTTCCCGCACCAAGGATAAGCAAATTCATGCGTTTGGGTTCAATTGGTATAGATTTGAGAGCCGGTTCGGGCGACATGTAGCCTGCACTGAACTTCTCTAGCACATTCACAGCATCTAAATGCGGAGTGAAATAGGCTGCATACTTTTTGACCAGCACGTTTGGCTGCTTGATGCCGATATACGCACACAGAGAATAGAGATCGATTCCAGACTGAATGCAGCGTCGGATGAAATTGTTACGAAGCTGCGTCGCGGACAACGTGTTCGCAATTTTATATTTCACGCAAATAGAGGACAGTACATTCTGTAGATGATAGAAGGCAGGCAGTTCTGTTTCACCAGTGAGGATAAAGCAATCTCCGTTTGCATAGAGGTAGCGATAATCGCTCAAATATCTTTGGACGTGAGGTGGCATAGGCAGCGTCCTTGGAATCTCTACATGAACAAATTCCGCTGATGTTTTGTTATCGGAACCTTCCGGCCGAGCAAATAAGTTGCGAATGGTTATCGTTCCAGCATCAAAGTCAATATCCCCCAAGCGAAGGGCAGTAACTTCAGCAACGCTAAAGCCCATATGAAAGCATAGGTATGCCGCAACTTTCCGAGGTTCTACGTCCTCGGTCAGCCCCGTTTCGATTTTCATGCACTGGCCTTCAGAGAGCATTTCTTGCATCCTTTCAATGGAATCAATGAATCTGAGCTAAACAATCACTACCGAAATAATTCAGTTAAGCAGCATAACTGCTTCTATAAAATTTATCGACGAATCTCCCAAAATCATTAGTCATGCAAGTACATATTTTAGTGGAAATATGGTGCAAAATAATTAACGGCTCAATGTCCGTTTTCCTTGGGGTAGTGTAGCATATCATTGCGAAACCTTTCCTAAAAAAAATCAAGGTAGTTTATACCTTGATTTTTTTAAAGCTATAGATTAAAGCTATAGATTTTTGTTTTCTTCTCTTGAAAAAAATTCTTTTGTACTTTGACGGACTTTGGGAAACAGTACTAACAGGGCAATAAGGTTTGGAATAGTTAAAAGCGCAAGAGCAATATCCTGTATCGTCCAAACAACCTCTATGGTTAGCACCGCGCCTATAACGCAAAATATTGGGAAAAAATATTTGAATTTATCCGCGATCCCGTAACCGCATACATAATTTAGCGCAACGAATCCGAAATACCACTGAACCATCAAACTGCTTACACAGAACAACAATAAGCAAAAGATTGTAACATATTTCAAAGGTTGCCACAC
>JAVBWO010000019.1:0-67231 GCA_036677375.1 Bacillota bacterium | reverse complement strand
TCCTTCATAGGTTTTGGTTTTTAGCCTTTTATCGAAAGGAGCCCCCTTTAGCGCAAGAGTCGCCGCTTCTTGCCATGCTTCATAAGAAGTCGGCGTAAATTCTTCGAAGGTAACCGGCTCGACCTTTGTTTTTTCCTTGCTTTCCATATGCAACTCCCTTTCTCCTTTTCTTTGCATCCTGTGTTCGATGTTTTAACTACTACGTAAATTGTAAACTTTTCCACAGGGGCAATGTCAATCCTTTTTCAGAAAAGAAGAAGCATGAGACTATAACAGGCGTTTTACTAAACATGACTAATTTTCAGACTATTTCTTCGTTTTTATCTGATTTTTAGACAAAAAATCCTTCCCGTTGAGGGTAATGTTTGGATATAAAAAAGACGTCCTATAAAGGACGTCTTTTAAAAGACTTATTTTCTCAAACCCAAGGCATTGATAATGTTTCTGTAGCGGTCAATATCTTTGGCACGGATATAATTCAAAAGTCCGCGGCGTTGGCCGACCAACTTCAACAAACCACGCCGAGTGTGGAAATCCTTGGGATGGGCTTGCATGTGTTCGGTCAAATCAGAAATTCTTTTGGTTAAAATCGCGATCTGTACTTCGGGAGAGCCGGTATCCGTTTCATGAATACGAAATTTTTCAATGATTTCTTTCTTCTTGTCTAAAGCTAAAGGCATGATCAATTTCCTCCTAAAAATATTTTTAAAGCGCCGGTGGCTGAGAGCGCCGTTGGAGCAGCGGCAATCCAAACCACGGCTTTTTGCTTTTTCATTATATCCCATTCCAGAAAAAATATCAACTATTTTCTGTTACCGCAGATATCGGGGTAAAAGCACTTTTCAGCCGTAGCGTTAAGGATTTCATTGGCGCGCAGGCAATCTCTTTTGATTTGAGAACTTAGATGTTCTTTGTCTGGAAACGGCGTTTCTCCCCGCATCCGCTCCACAAAATGAAGGGTGGCCGGTTTATCATAAAGATCTCCGTCAAAACCAAGCAAATGCGCTTCAACCACTGGATTTTGAAATTTACCGAAGGTGGGACGCATCCCCACATTGGCAACAGTGGGCCAAAAACCGCCCTCCCATTGGAAAAAAGCGGCATATACACCATAGGCAGGAAGCTGCGACTGCGGCGACACCTCCAAATTGGCGGTGGCAAAACCCAACTGCCGCCCCATCTGCCGGCCATGCACCACAATACCTTCCATACAATAACAATACCCCAGCATTTCACAGGCGGCAGCAACATCCCCCGCCAGTAATCTTTCCCGGATCAAGCTGCTGCTGATAGCGCCATATTTCCACATCACCGGTTCGATGACGGTCACTTCCATTCCCATTTGAGGACAAAGTTGCCGCAATGTTTCGCTGGTACCGGCCCCCTTATGCCCAAAGGTATAATTATATCCCACGTATATATGGGTGGCTTTTAAAGACTTATATAAGATCTTCTCCACGAAAGCAGTGGGTGTGATCCTGGCTACCCCCATATCAAAAGGATAGCGGAAAAAAAATTTAACCCCTAAATTAGCCACCAATGCTTCTTTTTGCTGTTGCGTCGTCAAATGCGCCGGGCTGGTTCCCCGTAATACGTAAAGTGGGTGCGGGTTGAAAGCAAAAACGATACTTTCGCCTCCCACATTCTCTCCGTCCGCTACCATAGCGGAGATTAAACGCTGGTGGCCACGATGTACCCCGTCAAAGTTTCCCAAGGCTACACCCCGGAAACCTGTTTTATCAGGGATATCTCCTATGTGGTCAATGATTTTCATATCGGCTCCCTACTCTCCTAAGTTAAAAAGCACTTTATGCAGATGCAAACCTTCTTTCTGAAAGGAACCTATCCCTAAAAGGACTCCTTTCTCAGAAAGCACCTGATAAACCTCAGCCTCGCCCGGATCTTGCCAAGGCACCGCAATACCATGCAGTGCTTTCGCCGCCGGCTCTTCCGGCAATATCACATAGGGCAGATGCTTTAAACCATATGACATGGGCAAAACAAAGGAAAAATCACCATGTTCCGCCATTTGCCGCAATGTTTCCATGGAATAAGCGTTTTCGGCTAGAAACGGCCCTACCTGTAAACGGCGCAACGCCGTTAAATGGGCTCCGGTTCCCAGCATTTGACCCATATCATGAAAAAGGGTGCGGATATAAGTACCACGGGAACACTGTATCTCCCAAGTTAGTTTCGGGTTTTCTGCCGCCTGCCAGCATATGAGCTTCAAATGATATATGGTGATTTGCCGCGGTTCCCGATCTATGACTTGTCCCTCTCGGGCCAGCTGGTATAGACGTTTGCCGTCTTTTTTCAAGGCGGACACCATAGGGGGGATCTGCGTAATCTCTCCTGTAAAAAAAGGAATCAAGGCTTCCGCCATTTCTTTTGTAATATGTGAGGCTGGTTTTTCCTCCAAAACAACACCTGACGCATCCTGGCTGTCGGTGGTGCTGCCTAACACCATTTCCCCCCGATAAACCTTGGGAAGTCCGGTGATATATTCCGCCAGCCTGGTAGCCTTACCGATACAAACGGGAAGCACGCCGGTAGCGTCCGGATCCAAGGTGCCGGTATGGCCGGTCTTAACTCGATTTAAAAGCCGCCGCACCATGGCAACCCCATCATGGGAAGTAGCGCCGGCAGGTTTGTCAAGATTGATAAACCCGTCTATTGCAATGACCTCCTTTGGTCAATCATCATTCTTAATGCGGCCAGCACTTCCGGCATCACTTGGGCTAGGCGGCCATTTACCGTTGCTCCCGCTGCTGCGGCGTGACCGCCGCCGCCAAACCGGGACGCAACTTCCGCTACATCAAAACCACGGTGGCACCTAAGGGAGATCTTTACGCAATCTTCCCGCTCCTCAAAAGTAGCTCCTACCACAACACCCGGCAGCAACATGGGGGTATTGGACATATTGGCAGTGTCTGCACCGTCAGCATGCATGGAATCAATGACCGCAAGATCCAGATAGGTCCAAGCCAATAACAAATCTTCACTTTGCTCTAAATTTTGCAGGGCAACGCCGTAAAGATAGGCATTTTTCTTGGTCCTTCGTTCAAAAATATTGTTGCTGATTTCTTGCAGATCAACACCGCAGGCCAAAAGCTCTCCGGCAATGGCAAAGGTCTCCGGTGTGGTACTATTAAATCGAAACCCGCCCGTGTCGGAAACGAGAGCCGCATAAAGACAAACGGCAATCTCCCGGCTTAAGGTCACACCCATTTCCTTTAAAACCAGGTAAATCAATTCTCCTGTGGCAGCGGCTTGAGCATCGATAATCTCCACGTCTCCGCTAATATCTCCCACAGCATGGTGGTCAATGACCAAAAGCGGTACACCCGCAAGATAAGGCGACAGCCAACAGCCACCGCTTCTCTCCAGGGATGCACAATCCACCAGCACTACCAGATCCGGCTTGCCGCTAATATCCCGGGGTGTTTTGAGAAGGTCAAATCCGGGCAAGAAAAACAGGTTGGCAGGGATGGCATCATCAACCACCGGCTGAGGGGCTTGTCCTAAAGCCTGCAGAGCATGTGTCAGAGCCAGCGCCGAGCCTAAAGTATCGCCATCAGGAGATATATGGCTGACAATCAGGGGAGCCGTTTTTCCCAAAAGTAGTGCCGCGGCTTTTTTTATCTTGCTATCATTCATCATCATGCCTCTTTTATGATAGGATTATTTGAGAAAACAAGGGCGCCCTTGCGGAAGCCCTTGTTCATTTTATCATTTGCAGAGCTACTTTTCCACCATAACAATTTGCCGATCATCATACCTATGCAATTATGACAATCGTCATACTGCTGTTTCCCACATCATCTGATCATCTTTAACCATAATGCAAAACACAAAATAGTAGGCTTTTTTATCATATTGGCAGCCGAACAGTATTTTTAAAAGGGTAAAACACCCACCAAATATTACCAGTCACCGTGTTAAAACATTGCTATACTACTTTCATTGCCAATGAAAGATCCTAAGCTTCACCCAAGTCTTCATTGGCAGGATTGGGCGAAATCACTTCTCCCAGCATCTTATTGATCTTCATTCCATACTCAATGGAATGATCGTCATAAAAGGTCAATTCCGGTACAGTGCGGGTCTTTAAACGCCGGGCCAGCTCACGCCGGATAAATCCGGCGCCGCTTTCCAGCGCCTTCATGGTTGCCGCCAAGCTTACCTCGTCACCAAGATGGCTGACAAAGACCTTAGCAGCGGACAGATCCTTGGCAACCTCTACACCGACAACGGAAACAAATCCCAACCTGGGATCTTTAATATGGTTCTGGATAATATCGGCAATTTCCTTTTGCATCTCCCCGGAAAGCCGATTGTTGCGATAATTTACCATAAAAACCTCATTTTCACCTGCGCCGGTTGAAGCCTGACGGATTTTAATTCATCCGTAGGTTTACCGTTATTTGGTTTACGCAGGATTTTGACACTAGAAATGCTTTGTATCTTCTGACACTATGAGAAATTTTTTCTCATAGTGTCTATGGAAGAACTCTTTAGGCTTCCCTTTTCACTTCCTCCATCACAAAAGCTTCGATGGTATCGCCTTCACGGATATCATTATAGTCTTCCACACCAATGCCGCATTCATACCCCGAAACCACTTCTTTGACATCATCCTTAAAACGCCGCAGTGAAGAAATACTACCCTCAAAAATAACAATCCCATCACGTACCACACGCACCTGCGCGCCTCTGGCGATCTTACCGTCCTGCACGTAGCAACCGGCGATCATCCCGGCCTTTGGTACACGGAATATACTGCGGACTTCGGCATGGCCCAGAAGATTTTCCTTGAATTCGGGAGCCAAAAGACCGCTGATGGCCTTTTTCATATCGTCAATGGCATCATAAATGACCCGGTACATCCGCATGTCTACTCCGGCCTTTTCTGCTGCCTTTCTGGTTTGGGCATCCGGGCGCACGTTAAATCCAATAATAATGCCATTGGAGGCGGTAGCCAGCATGACATCCGTTTCATTGATGGCGCCGACACCGGAGTGAATAATACGGATATGAACTTCGTCGGTACTGAGATTTTCCAAAGACTGTCGTACCGCTTCTACAGAACCCTGAACATCCGCTTTGAGAATCAGATTGAGATCTTTTACTTCACCCTGAGTAATCTGGGCAAAAAGATCATCCAGGCTGACCCGCGAGGTCTTATTCATTTCGGCCGCCCGCTGCTTCTGACTTTGCAGCTGCGCCACATAGCGGGCATCTTTTTCATCTTTTACCACCATGAATACTTCACCGGGCGGCGGGACTTCGGAAAAGCCCAAAACAACAACGGGTGTGGAAGGCGTAGCCACCTTCACCTTACGGCCTTTATCATCCAGCATGGCGCGGATCTTACCGAATACGCTGCCGGCCAAAATATTATCGCCTACCCGCAGAGTGCCTTTTTGTACCAGCAGAGTCGCCACAGGGCCACGGCCTTTATCCAGTTCGGCTTCAATGACAACACCTCTGGCCTGACGCTTGGGATTGGCTTTGAATTCCGCTACCTCGGACACCAAAAGAATCATTTCCAAAAGGGTCTGAATATTTTCACCTTTTTTAGCGGAAAGGGGAACCATGATGGTATCCCCACCCCATTCCTCCGATACCAGGCCGTATTCTGTCAATTCCTGTTTGACTTTATCCGGATTGGCATTAGGACGGTCAATTTTATTAATGGCTACAATGATGGGGACTCCCGCCGCTTTGGAGTGGTTGATGGCTTCAATGGTCTGTGGCATAACACCGTCGTCCGCCGCCACCACCAAAATAGAAATATCCGTCATCTGGGCGCCGCGAGCACGCATAGCAGTAAAAGCCGCGTGACCGGGAGTATCCAGGAAAGTGATTTTATGGTTATTGATCTCCACCTGATAAGCGCCGATATGCTGAGTAATGCCTCCTGCTTCGGTGGATATCACATTAGTTTTGCGAATAGCATCCAGAAGAGAGGTTTTGCCGTGGTCAACGTGTCCCATGACAGTGACGACAGGCGGGCGTTCCTGTAAATCAATATCTTCGTCTACCTCATCCTCCATAATCTCCACGGCTTTATCCTGACGCACCTCAACGGGAACATGGTATTCTTCCGCCAGTAAAATGGCGGTATCGGCATCCAATTCCTGGTTGATGGTAGCCATAATACCCATTTCAAATAATTTTTTGATGAGCTCCGCCGCTGTTTTGCCCATGTTTTTGGCTAATTCGGATAATACCACCGTTTCACCAATAATCACTTTCTTCGGCGTTACCGGCGGCATGATCTGCTTGGGCTCTTCCCGGCGGCGGCCTTTTCCTTTCCCTTTGATAAAACGGCCTTTATCATTCATATTCCGTTCTTCTATACGGGGTGTGCCTTTTTGGCTCCAACTTTCAAAATCTTTTTTCTTACCATCATTTCTACGGCTGGTAGGTTTTTCTAAAGGACTGGTGGTAAAAGCACCGGTTTCTGCTGCTTTCGAGCCAAAGCTACGCCCCCCGCTTGCGGGACGGTTGCCCTGATAGCTACCTTGGGGCCTGTCGCCTTGGGGTCGGTTGCCTTGATAACCGCCTTGGGGACGGTTGCCCTGATAACCGCCTTGAGGTCTATCGCCTTGGGGACGGTTGCCCTGATAGCCACCTTGGGGCCTGTCGCCTTGAAGTCGGTTGCCTTGATAACCGCCTTGGGGACGGTTGCCCTGATAACCGCCTTGAGATCTATCGCCTTGGGGTCGGTTGCCTTGATAACCGCCTTGAGGTCTATCGCCTTGGGGACGGTTGCCTTGATAACCGCTTTGAGGTCTATCGCCTTGGGGACGGTTGCCTTGATAACCGCTTTGGGGTCTATCACTCTGGGGACGGTTACCTTGTTCCGAGGCGGTAGAAACAGCAGGCGAGACCGGTTTAGGAATCATCTCTTCAGCTTCCGCTTGCGGGTTTACTTTCACCGGCGAAATTATTTTTTCCTCCAGTACAGGTTTCTCTTCTGATGTTGCCTTTACAGGAGAAACAGCAGCCGGTTTTGTGTGTTTCACAGGCTCTGGTTCAGCATTCTTGGTTTTTATTATTTCATCATCCTGATCACTGGCTTGAGGAGGGCTGGCAGGAGCTGCAGGAGCCGCACTTTTCATAGCTCCCGGCTTCGGCTCATCGGCTTTATTTTTAGGGATATTGGTTTCAGCGACAAAAGCTTCCCCTTCTTTGGCAGCTTCTACGGAAGCCCTGGGGATACGGGTTACTTTAGGCACAAAGTCTCCGCCGGTTCTGATGCCTTTTTCCTGACGCAAAAAGTCCGCCTTGCTGCTTTCTATAGCGCTCATAGGACCTTTTACATCCAGACCTGCATCAGCCAATCGCTTTACCACATCCTTACTTTCCATTGCTAATTCTTTTGCCAGCTCGTGTACTCTGATTTTAGCCATTAAACCACTCCTCTTTTATCCTTTGACCATCTCTCGGCAATAAAGCCAATATCGCTTGGGCGAACTGACCTTCCGTCAGTCCTACCAAGGCTCTGGGCGATTTTCCGATGACTAGGCCTAAACGCGCCTTATCACCCCAAACAGCCCAAGGAATATCTGTTTTATTGATCATCCTGACAAATTCTTTTTTTGTATTCACTCCTGTATCGGTTGCGGCAAGCACTAATTTTACTTTCCCTTTTTGTAAATAACCGTAAACGACATCGTCACCGGAGACAATCTTCCCCGCTTTTTGAGCAAAACCTAAAAGAGCCGCTATCTTGTTTTCTATTATGCGATCTTCCACACCGGCACCACCTATTCTTCCACAGCCATCTGCTCTTTCAGCAGCAAAATAACAGCCGGTTCCATGGGAGATTTCAGCGCGCGTTCCAAACCGTGGGATTTCAGCGCTTTGGCCAAACATTCCTCCGTCGGGCAAACATAAGCGCCCCGTCCCGCCATTTTTCCCTTCCGGTCGATCTTAATACCGTCTTCCGGCGTGCGCACCACCCGAATCAGCTGCCGTTTGTCTTTCATTTCCCGGCAGCCGACACACATGCGCTGGGGAGATTTTTTTGGCATCTTTGTCACCTCGCCTATTCTGTTTCTTCCTCAACAGGCGTCGCACCTTTTTGTGCCAGAATTTCCGCCATTTGACTTTCGCTCTTGATATCGATTTTCCAATTGGTGAGACGCGCTGCCAAACGGGCATTCTGCCCTTCCTTGCCGATGGCGAGAGATAATTGGGAATCCGGCACTATCACCTGTGCAAACTTGTTTTCTTCCTCAATGGCAACCCCTATTACCTTAGCCGGGCTCATGGCGTTCACGATGAATTCCGCCGGATCGGCGCTCCATTTTACCACTTCAATCTTCTCACCGTTTAATTCGTTAACAATAGACTGTACACGCATGCCTTTGGAACCGACGCAGGCGCCGACACAATCCACGTTTTCATTTTTACTGTAAACCGCCACCTTGGAGCGGAAGCCCGCTTCCCGGACCAAAGCCTTAATCTCTACTGTGCCGTCATAGATTTCCGGCACTTCCATTTCCAAAAGACGGCGCAGCAACACGGCATGGGTTCTGGACAAAAGGATCTGCGCGCCTTTAGACGTCTTCCTTACTTCGGTTACATATAATTTATATCGCTCGCCAGGATTATAGGTTTCATGCGGAATCTGTTCATTGGCGGCCAAAAGGCCTTCCGCTTTTCCCAAGTCGATGAAAACGTTTTTGCCTTCTACCCGCTCCACCTGACCGGTCACCATTTCCCCTTCCCGGCTGACGAAATTATCATAGATGATATTTCTTTCCGCTTCCCGGATGCGCTGCACTACTACTTGTTTAGCTGTTTGGGCGGCAATCCGTCCGAAAGAACGCGGCGTTACCTCCGATTCCAGCATATCGCCCAGTTCAAATTCGGGATCCAGTAATTTAGCGTCGGCAAGAGAAATCTCACTACGCTCGTCGATCACTTCTTCTACCACGGTCTTACGATAATAAACGTGCATCTCTCCAGTTTCACGGTTGATTTCCACTCGCACATTCTGTGAGGAACCAAAATTTTTCTTATAAGCTGAAATCAAGGCCGCTTCCAAGGCATCGATAACCACTTCCGCACTGATACCCCGTTCCTTTTCCAGCTCTTTCAGCGCTTGAATCAATTCTTTATTAATGAATTCACCACTCATTTTTGATTATTTCACCTCATTAATTTTAAAATTCCACTACAAGATGAGCTTTGGCAATCTGTGACAGTGTAAACGAAATTTCACCTTCTCCGGTCCGAACCATGACGGAATCGCCGTTAATACCCAATAACGTACCTTGGTATTCTTTTTTGCCTGATACCGGTGCAAATAGCTTTACCAAAACCTCTTCTCCGGCGAAACGGCTGTAATCCGCCGGTTTTTTTAAAGGGCGTTCGATACCGGGAGAAGATACTTCCAAAACATAGGACTGTTCAATGGGATCGGTTTCGTCTAAGACATCGCTTAATGCCCTGCTTACTTTTTCACAAAGATCATGGTCGACAGCAGTGCTTTGCCGGTCGATATAGATGCGCAGCACCCATTGTCCCGCCTCTTTTTGCCACTCTACTTCAACTAATTCAGCGTCTAGACCGGCAATAATGGGTTCTGCCAGCGCTGCGACCACTGCGGTCAAATTATTTATTTTTTTTACCAATATTTTTCCTCCTTGTCAGAACGGTTTGACAGTAAAACAGCAGAGAGGATCTGACAGAATCATTAAGAATCTCAAATAAAAAAGTGGGTGATTCACCCACTTCATCCACAACATGCACCTGTGCTCTTCAAAAGAGCGATTAAGCGATGGATGTTTGCTCCACCCGGAAATACCCGAAAAAAGGGAAATGCACTGAAAAGCATTTCCATGACAATGAATAGTATATCCCAAAATCTTGCATTTGTAAACACTTTCTTCTCTGCCGTGAGAAAAAAATTATATATAAAAGCACTTATTTCCAGCCGTGCATCCTGGCTGTACCGTTCTTTTCGGCTCATACTCTTCCGCAGGGGCAAGGTTTGCGCATCCTTTTAAAAAACAACTATAAAGAGCCGACCAAGCCGCAGGGGTAACGTCAGCGCCTGTGCCTGAGCCAGATAAAAAATAAAGCGGCAACACAGGTCTCTTTGCAAAACGCGTGTTGCCGCCCCAAAACTCTTTGCGGATTCTTCATATATGGTAATTTTGGGTCCCCCATAGGTCCGTCCAGCATATTATGCCACCCGCGCTACCAGACGATTACCGTCATAATCCACTAAGATCTCACTGTTGGGCGCCAGATCCTGACTGATGATCATCCTGGCGATCAAGGTTTCCACACCCCGCTGAATAAAGCGCTTCAAAGGACGGGCTCCATATACCGGATCGTAACCCTGATCGATGATATAATCCTTGGCCCTGCCCGTCACGGTGAGGGTCAATTGTTTATCTTTCAGTCGTTTTTGCAGATCCTGAAGCATCAGGCCGACGATGGAATAAATCTCGTCTTTGGTCAAAGGTTTATAGAATACGATCTCATCCAACCGATTCAGGAATTCCGGGCGGAACTGGTGTTTCAGCATGCTTTCCACCTGTTCTTTGGCCTCCAGGCTGATTTCGCCTTTTTCGTTGATTCCTTCCAATATATAGTTGGAGCCCAGATTGGATGTTAAAATAATGATGGTATTCTTGAAATCCACCGTCCGACCCTGGGAATCGGTGATCCTTCCGTCGTCCAGAACTTGCAAAAGTACATTGAACACATCGGGATGCGCCTTCTCCACCTCGTCGAAAAGTAATACCGCATAAGGCTTGCGCCGTACCGCCTCCGTCAGCTGCCCCCCTTCTTCATAACCGACATAACCGGGAGGGGCCCCAATGAGCCGGGAAACGGAATACTTTTCCATATACTCTGTCATATCAATACGGACAATATTCTTTTCATCGTCAAACAAACATTGGGCCAAAGCCTTGGCAAGCTCCGTTTTCCCTACCCCGGTAGGCCCCAGGAAGAGGAAGGAACCGATAGGCCTTCCGGGATCCTGGATACCGGCCCGGGAACGCATGATGGCTTCGGTGACTTTCTGCACCGCCTCATTCTGACCTATGACCCTGCGGTGCAAGATCTCTTCCAGGCTCAGGAGTTTTTCCCGTTCACTTTCCAGAAGCCGGGAAACCGGGATACCAGTCCAGCGGCCGATGATCCGCGCGATCTCTTCTTCCGTTACTTTGTCACGCAAGAGCGTACCGGCGCCCTGGGATTCCTCGGCGATTTTTTCTTCTTTTTCCAATTCTGTCACCAGGCCGGGCAGTTTGCCGTATTTCAGCTCGGCGGCCTTGTTTAAGTCGTAGCTGCGTTCCGCCTTCTCGATCTCGGCGTTAACCTGTTCGATATTCTTCCTCAGTTCCTGAACTTTAGCGATGGCGGTTTTTTCATTCTCCCATTTCGCTTTCATTTCATTGAACTGGGCGCGCATATCCGCCAGCTCTTTTTGAATATCCGACAAATGCTTTTGAGAAAGCTTGTCGCTTTCTTTTTTCAGCGCGGCTTCCTCGATTTCATGCTGCATGATCTTTCTTGAGATCTCGTCTAATTCGGCAGGCATGGAATCCATTTCGGTACGAATCATGGCGCAGGCTTCGTCTACTAAGTCAATGGCCTTATCCGGCAGGAAACGGTCGGAAATATAACGGTTGGAAAGAACGGCGGCGGCAATCAGAGCCTGGTCTTGGATCTTCACACCGTGAAATACCTCATAGCGCTCTTTCAATCCCCGCAGGATGGATATGGTATCCTCCACTGTTGGCTCGGTTACCAAAACCGGCTGGAAACGCCGTTCCAGGGCGGCGTCCTTTTCGATATACTGACGGTACTCATTTAAAGTAGTAGCCCCGATACAGTGGAGTTCGCCCCTGGCCAGCATAGGCTTTAAGATATTGCCGGCATCCATGGCGCCTTCGGTTTTGCCGGCGCCTACAATGGTATGAAGCTCATCGATAAAGAGGATGATCCTGCCTTCGCTTTTCTTGATCTCGGAAAGTACAGCCTTTAAGCGTTCCTCGAATTCACCCCGGAATTTTGCTCCGGCAATCAAAGCTCCCATATCAATGGAAAAAATCTTACGGTCTTTTAAGTTGTCGGGTACGTCGCCCCGAACGATCCTGAGCGCCAGGCCCTCGGCAATAGCGGTTTTCCCGACCCCGGGCTCCCCGATCAAGACTGGGTTATTTTTGGTTTTCCGGGAAAGGATGCGGATAACATTCCTAATCTCGCTGTCTCTGCCGATAACAGGGTCAAGCTTGTGGTTTTTGGCCAGCTCCACCAGATCCTGTCCGTATTTTTCCAAGACGTCATAGGTGGATTCCGGGCTGTCCGAGGTAACTTTTGTATTGCCCCGGACGGTGGCCAGCACGCTCAAAAAACGATTGCGCTCGATGCCGAAGGTCTGAAAGATGCCCTTCAGCTGGTTATTGGGCATTTCAAGAAGGGACAGGAAAATATGCTCCACCGACACATACTCGTCTTTCATGCGTTGAGCTTGCTTTTCCGCTTCCACCAGGACCTTGTCCACATCCGCTGCTACATAGACCGTACCGGCCACCCGGCTTCCGCTCTGTACTTTAGGCAGACTGTCAATGGCCCGTTTCGCCGCAAGTTCCACCGGTCTGCCTTCTATATTCATTTTCTTAAACAGCTGGGGAATGAGTCCTCCCTCTTGGTTCAGGAGGGCATAAAGCAAATGCTGCTGCTCGATCTGCTGATTTTGATTGGCAATGGCAATATTCTGTGCTTCCTGAATGGCTTCCAGAGATTTTTGGGTAAATTTTTGGGCGTTCATGTCAACCCCTCCTTTTTTATCTATTTAAATTTTTTTATTTTCCACTATCAACATAGATTTACGGCTTTTTATTCATAATACGGTAATTAGGTAATTATAAAAAGATCCTATTGTTTTTCTGGTAGGTGGCATATGCCTTTTCCATTTCCCGAAAAGTGTGGGGCAAATCGTCCAGCCCGGCGAAATAGATCTTCAGCACTTCGTCAAACATACGGATATACCCGGCAATAGCATCGCCCAGCGCTTCATGGCTATGGTCTGCCGCCTCCCGGGGCAGTACCAATTTTCTGCTGTAGCGGCCGTCCTCGATCCCGTAAGGAATCCCTGTGGGGAAAAATCTGCCGATATATTTTTCTTCCAGCGCCACCCACAATTGATAAAAACGTGTCAAGACATCAATCAGCTGTCTGCTCTGGGTTCGGAAGGAAACCTTAAGCTCCCCGACGCTCTGTCCTTCATTGCGGTAAAGCTCCACACTGTAGCGGACGGTAGGGTTATACTTATATTTTAGGTTGCTTCGAATGGCCAGCATGGCCTCAGAAGGTTGCACCTGCACCTGAAAACAGTCCTCACCGCAGATCATCCGCTCCACCTGGCTGAAAATATCTCTCATTCTTTTCTCCGGCGTTACAAAACGAACATGCTCCGCCAAAAGCTGATTAATCAAATTGGAACGGCTAGTATTCTTGGCATAGGCAAGACGGTCAATGGCCTCCACCACATCATCCATTAATACCAGGCTGTAAACGCTTCTTTTCATATCAAAACCACCTTTGGCTATAGCTTAATACTTTTTACATAATTTGTCAACAATATTATATAATTTTAAACACGAATTATTGAAATATTTAAGTGTTGATTAAAATGCATCATTCCCAAACGGACTAAGCAAAATATACGAATTGATCTTCGCAGAGGCCAATCCTATCTTGCCCGCCTGTCTAATCGATTATTACTGGCAATAAACAAAAGACACATCCTCCCTCCCGTTATCAAGTCAACAGACAACAAAAACCACAAGCGCAATGACTTGTGGTTTTTGTTTGGGGAGCCAGGCAAGAGAATCTTTTCAGCCGTCGTATCTTTTTCAAGAAACCCGGATGTTTCCTCCTGCCGATGGTTTTATATGTCTGTTTATTGTAAACTACGCACTAAGACAATTTTAAAAGATCATTCTAATAGGATTATTATGAGCTTTTAAAACAGTATTTTCCTATTCTCCGATGAACTCTTGAGCCCAATACATGGTGCCATCAGAGCCTTGATAAAAACCTACGCCAAGGCTGGTAAAGTTGGCATTCAGGATATTGGCACGGTGGCCGGCGGAGTTCATCCAACCGTTTACAACACTTTCAGGGGTAGTGTAACCCATGGCGATATTTTCACCTGCCGAGCTGTAAGAAATACCGAACTGAGCCAAAACAGTGAAGCATTGAGAACCGTCCGGGCGAGTATGGGAATAAAGGGTCGCCTGTTCTTTGCCACGTACTGCGGCAGCTTGATTCAACGCGGAGAATTGGGTCAATTCGGACAAGCCGTTTTTGACACGTTCCGCATTGGTTAAACGGAAAACTTCCTGTGCAAAAGCGGAAACTGATGTGTCGGCAGAAGGCGTTGTCGAGGTGTCGCTGTTACCATCCTGATTACCGGTAGGAGTGCCGCTGTCGCCACCCTGATTGCCGGTATCGCTACCGTTGTCGTCATCCTGGTCTCCGGCAGCAGAGTCATCGTTTGAGCCATCAGGAGGAGTAACATCACTGCCATCTTCATCATCGCCGGGCGTTTGATCCTTCCAGCAAGTAACATGACCATACCATTGACCGTTATAGCAGAAACCGCTGAACCACTTGTTCCAGGTAAGACAGTTGCCACTGTAATTGCAGTTGCCGCATACGCAATCATCATCGCATTGATCGCAGCTGCTAGAACCATCATTACACTGGCTGCCGCAGAAAGCACAATTGCTGCTGCAATTATCATCGGCACAAGTGTCGTCATCTTGGCATTGGCTTCCACTGCAAGAACCGTCGTTGCATTGGCTGTTGCCGGAAGGGTCATTATTGGCGCTTGGACTTGAACTATTGCCGCAGGGAGCAGAGCTTGTCCCCTTTTTCGTACCGGTATTCACGCACTGAACGCTATCGGCGTTTGTTTTCGCCCAATCACTCAGCTTAGCAGCAAGGGCCGTTCCTTTGATACAAGTGTTTCCTGTTGAAGATTGACAGCCGGTTTGGCAATTTATGATCAGTCCGGTTAGCCAATCCGATAGGGAACAAGCGGTATTACTTAATTTTGCGCAGTTGGCTCCTATGCAAGGGGTAGCACCAATGGTCTGGCAATTGGTCAGGGTGCCGGAACCTGTACAAGCAAGGGCGTTCGAGTCGGCCCCCAATGCCACCAAAGTACCTAGGGATAGCAACAGAGCGATTGCAATCAGTATGGATATTCCTGCTTTTTTCATGGGTCATTCCTCCTATCTAAATATTTGTGCTCTATTTTAGCATCAGGTTTTAACCCTTTCAACCTTGTGGGAATTGTTACCACGGCCCCCTAAAACAGAGGCTTTCCGACCCCGAAATATTGAAACGGGCTTTTATCCCACAAGTCGGCAGGGTATTATTGGCAGGAACATCCCTGCTTGGCTCAGCGTCAAAGGGTTAATATGCAAATATTACCACGCTCAATCCTCCTATTTCCGGAACCCGATTTTATTCTAATAATATAAGAAACTATTATCCGCAAAACGGAACAAACAATGGGATCGGATTGAGGGGTATTATTTGATTCAAGAGGGGATCTTATGAAAACAAAAAGAGGTTTGAGAAAAATATGGATGATTCTTTTTTTGGCTTTGCTTTTTACGACAATAGAAAGTATGCCGTTTTGCCAACGCTTTTTTCATTCCGCCACCGTAACTCTTGCTCCGGCATCATCCACAGATGGACAGCAGAATCAACCGGAGGTTGACCCTTCCCAGGCAACGGCGACAAATCAGCAGAAGCAGACTGACAGTTTGCTTCAAGCGGCGGAGAAATTGCGGCAGTCTTACTACTACGATGAGGCTCTGGCATTGCTACAGGCTTGGCCGGATGTCTCCGACCCGACCATAACCGCAGAATGCGCGCGGCTGGAAGCGGCAAAGGCCGCCCTGGTCAAATATGACGGTCCGGTATACCATATCTTTTTTCATAGTCTGATTGCAGATACCGCAAAAGCATTTGACGGAGATCCTATGGCACAAAACTACAATTTATGGATGACGACCGTAAATGAGTTCAAAAAAATGCTGCCTCAGTTTTATCAAAGAAACTATATTCTTTACAATATGAACGATCTGATTACTGTGGACAGCCAGGGCAAAGTCACAAAACGCGATATCTACCTACCGCCCGGCAAGATCCCTCTTATCATTTCAATTGATGATGTCAATTACTACGATTATATGCAAAAGGACGGGTTTGCCAAAAGGGTGGAAGCGGGAGAAGACGGCGGAATCTATACCGTCGTAACCGATAAAGACGGCAACGACATTCTGACCAGAGACGGCGATGTGATGCCGATTTTAGATGATTTTGTAGCGGAACACCCTGATTTTTCCTACCGAGGCGCCAAGGGCGTGATTGCTCTCACCGGCTATGAGGGCGCGCTGGGCTACCGCATTACCGATCTTTCCGGCGCAGAACTCAGAGCAGCCATACTCAAAGCCAAGGCTGCCGCCAATGCCCTGAAAAACAATGGCTGGCTTTTTGCCTGCCACAGCTATACCCATAACCAGTATTTTAAAAATCTTACTATTACGCAAAATCAGCTGATATCCGATACTGAGCGCTGGAAACAGTATATTCAGCCTATCACAGGAGAAACCGATATTTACATCTCTCCCTTCGGTATGCGTTTTACCAACAATGACCCGCGCTACCGTTATATCGTTGCGGAGGGTTTTCATATTTTCTGCCCGGTGGAACGCTCCACCAACACCGTCTGGCACGAGGACAACATCATCATGCCCCGCATCAATATCGACGGCTATGCCATGACGCACGCCCAAGAATATCTCAATGAACATTTTTTCAATGTGGATGAAGTGATAGACCCAGACCGGCCGGTACAGTAAACATAGCTCCGGTAAGGAACGGTAAACATAGGAACGAATTTCGAAATAAGTTGAATCATGATTACATCCTTAAATTCAAAAACTTATTAAAAAAGCGAGTGATATACATAAAATATCACTCGCTTTTTTTGTTAAGTATTTTCTCATAAGAAAAAATGCGTGTTCTAAGAAAAAAGACTCATGTCTGTATAATGAAATATTTAATAATTGTTGCAAAGATAACATTTATTATAATGGAAACATGTTATACTAAAATTAAAAATAACAATGAAAGGAAAAACAAACAAAACATAATTATAAGAAACGACATCCATAATAAGATACAGTAAAGTAATAAAAGTTATAAAAAGAAATGCAACATCTGTCATGAACAAAATATTTAAAAGGAAGCGTCGGCAAAAAATTGTGAAAAACTGTCAGGCGGTGACTGCTCTAGCATAGGATCATAGGATAAATTGACAATTAAGGAGAGATGATATGATGTCGGATCAATTCATTAAAAATATGGATTTTGCTACGGTTTTACCCTTGGCGGATCAGGTAAGCTTTCAAAAAGGACAAATCGTCAGCAAAACGCTGGCGCAAAATAAGGCTCTTAGCCTTACGCTGTTCGCTTTTGATAAAGGGGAAGAAATCAGCACCCACGAATCCGGGGGCGATGCAATGGTCATTGCCCTAGACGGCACGGGACAAATTATGATTGATGATGAAATGTTTATCCTACACGCCGGAGAAACCATTATTATGCCCTCTAAAAGGCCTCACGCCGTATTTGCCACAGAACAGTTCAAAATGTTTCTGGTTGTTGTATTTCCACAATAAAGAATGTGAAAGGAGTGTTTCTTATGAAAGCGATAATTAACCGTTCCGGATGCATAGCATGTGGGCTGTGTATCGACATTTGCCCTGAAGTATTTCGTATGGGGGATGATGATCTGGCGGAAGTTTATGCTGAAGTTGAGGATTCGGTAAAGGACAGTGCCACAGAGGCCCGCGATAGCTGCCCTGTTTCGGTCATTTCTTTAGAAGATTAATATCTCGCTACCTTAATGCCATCTTCAAACTGTGGTCAATGGAAAAAGCAGGTACTATATTTAGTAGCACCTGCTTTTTCCATTGGAACAACACAGCTTAACGTGCGGCTTTTAGGGCATTGATCCACTTTTCAGGGTGCCGATTGGATTTTTGTTTCCATTTTTATATTGCCGATCTTAAGCCTCGCTTTTGCCTGTCTCTTTCACTTCCGGCGCCTCAGTCCACACATCTGTGCAATTTACAGGCGCATATACCTTTTTTCCTCGCAAACCGTCCGCTTCCCGGACCAGATCCATGCCTTCTTCAGCAACCATTTCAACCATCAATTCATGGTTTACAATTTGCATAAAATACCCTTCCCCTCTTGTTAACTACTTACAACTGTCCAGTTCTTGGCTGTCGCAATGGTTTTATCACAGGCAGCCGCCCCCGTGCACCCCACAATATTAATGGCTTTATAACTATACACAGTAGGCAGACCGGTAAAAATAGCGTTCAATTGATCGGCTGTCAGCGTGTTATATCGGATATCGATCTGTGGAGCAGTGGCAGAACCGAAGGTGCTGTCAGGGCTAAAAGTCAGCGTTTCCAACTTGTTTAATACGCCGGCACTTCCCGAAGCCGTGATCCTGGCGATTTTGCTATCAGGAAAATTGATGTTTTTTAATTGCTCACAAAGGAAAAAAGCATTAGATAAATCGGTGGATACGGCGGCCCCGCCGAAATTGCTGCTTACGATTTCCTGCAAGGTATAACAATTGCTGAACATATTGGAAGCGTCCGTAACCAAAGCCATGCTACTGATATTAATAGATTTAAGAGAATTACATCCGTTAAACATCCGGGAAGCATTGGTGATCTTAGTCATGGCGCTTGCGTCTACCGAATGTAATAAGGCGCAATTACTGAACATATAAGCGGCATTTGTAGACTCGGTAAAATTGCTTAAATCAAAATCCAGCAGATTATTGCAATTACAAAACATATAAGATGCGTCTGTAATTGCAACTGTTTCACCTATATTCACTAATTGTAAAGAAGAACAACCATTAAACATATAAGCGGCGTTTGTGATCTTAGCCATAGCGCTGACATCTACCAATTGCAGCGAGGAGCAAGATTGAAACATATGGCTTGCATTTAATAATTCCGTAAACGTGCTCAAGTCAACCGACTGCAATAAAGTACAACTGCAGAACATATAAGGAGCGTCGGTTACCGCGCTAGTATTAACGCCCTTAAAAAACTCCAAGAAAACACTGTACACCGTGACCGTTGTGGAGCAATAAAAAGCATTGGTGAGATCGGTAAGAGCAGCGGAATTGATAACACAGCCCAGGACACCGGGAAATTGGCTGCGGTTCGCCAGACTGTGATATGAAACCTTAAAGCTTTTTAAACCACCGCTTACGGGACTGATGATGATTTTAAAAGTCGTATAGCCTCTGCTACACGTCTGCCCTGCGCCAATGGTATAGGTATGCTGCGCTTTCGCTCCGGATGAATAGGTCAAAACAGTTTCGTCACCCCAATCAACCTGATAATTTCCGGAATCGGTGGTACATACAAAAGCGTAAGTAGCCAACCCGATATCACTGACAAGAAGCTGAATATTACCGCTTGCACAATCATCAATATTAATCCAGTCGGCAGGCGGCGCATAAGCGCTCCCGCCGCTAATCTGCTGAATATAACCGTTATAGCTATCCAGCTTTGCCTCCGAGGGAACCGTCACGCCCTTATTTTCAATGGCTGTTTTGATATTTGCTTTCGCTCCTTGCAGACGGCTCAAATCACTGGCAATACTCAAAATATCCCACCCCCTATATTGCCGCCAAGGCGGCCGACAGTCCATCGATAGCAGCAAGATCTGCATAAAATGCCCCTTGTGTATCTGTGTAACCGCCGGTTTGGGCGGCGGCATATGCAGACTGCCCGTCGGCTCCGGCAACACCCTGCGGTCCCTGTTCTCCTTGCGGGCCTTGGGAGCCTGTTTCACCGGTATCTCCTTTAAGTCCTTGCGACCCGGTTTCACCGGTATCCCCTTTTTCTCCTTTCGGGCCTGTTTCACCTTGCGGTCCTTGTAAAGCTCCAATGTTTTCCCATGATGAAGTGTCGGTATTCCAGATATAAATATTATTATTTGAAACCGTGCCTACAGCATAAGCATCCCCAATTGTGCCGGTAGCATGTGCGGCTTGCAGAGCAAGCAAGGTTGGATATAGAGCAAGCACCATAAAACTTCTTCCATCTATACCGTCATCTCCCTTGTCACCTTTATCGCCCTTTACCCCTTGTAAACCTTGCGGCCCCTGGGGACCGATCCCGCCTTGCGCTCCTTGTGCCCCTTGAGGACCTGCCAGGCCGTTAAACTCCCCGGCATCCCGCGCTGCTTCCAAGGCAATACCTATATTTTGCGCATAGACCGCCGCCGCCTGGACTTGGGTCACTAGGTCCGGTAAAGGCTCCACCGGCACCAAATCGCTGGTGTCTGTGCGTGGCAGTACGTTCCAGATCATATCAGTAGTACACCAAACAGCTTCATCCGCTCTGACAAACTGTAAGCTGGCACGGTATTGACCGGCTTTTGCCGTTAAAGCCGCCGGCACCGTATAATCCAGGGTAATACTCCCCGCCGCCGGCTGGATATTCCCGGCAATGGCAAAAGGAGCTTTGCCTTCCACATGCAAATAGGCGTTGCTTCCGGTAAGATCAGCCTCAATTGCCACCATCGGCAATATAAACCGAATCAAGGTACTTTCGTTGTCTTTGAGGGCAGCGATATCCACCCAAGTATTCCTGGGGATCTTCCCAACAAAATTAATTATCTCCATAAGAGCCTCCTTACCATTCGATCAAGACAAAACCCGGCTTGCCGGTGATACCGCCGGCGCCGCTACCTCCCGCACCATAGCCGGTGGCGGACCCGCTCCGGTTTAAACTGCCAAATCCAAACATAGAGCTGCCGCCCACACCATGCAGGTAAACCGGATCATTACTATAATAATTCCGGCCGCTTTGTCCGGTAATGTTTATAGTCCCCCCACTGGCGGTACCGCCTTCGCCGCCAATAGGACTATTTTCTGAAGAGTAGCCGTGTTCTCCGGCATTGGCGATAAAGATACTGTTAAAAACCGACTGGCTGCTGCTTACGGTTACGGTATAATTGGTCCCGGCCACCAGATTGGCATATCCAATACAGGTTCCACCTGCGCCGCCACCGGAGCTCCGGGTACTGCCGGAACCCCCATCGCCGCCTTTCCCTTGACAGATGATCCGGTGCAGACCGGTCTTAACAGCCGTGAAGGTACCGCTTTCGGTAAAGAACTGCTGCCCGTTCAACCCGGTTTTCCCAAGCAAAGTGGTAATATTGCCATCGTTGCTCTGTAAGGCATTTTCAATAGGCAGCAGATAAGCCCGGTTTACCGCAGTACCCGCCTCTGTGACGGTACCGGGCACCGCCTCCAAATCATAGGTGTCGGTGGTTCCTGCCACTAAGGTCAGCTTATAACGTCCCGGGTATTGGATTACCCGGTCTTTGACATCTCTTGCCGTATAAGTCATGCTGTCATTTCTCCCTTCTAATTCGGTTTCATGAGTTCATCTTATCATGTCATCTGATATAGCACATCGGCAGGCAAAGGACAATTATTGGCATTGTTTAGGCAAATATCCGCCTTACCGTTTCTTTCCAACACGTCTTAACAATCACTTTTGTCTGAATTTTACTTAATTGCCTAACCAACAATGATTTTTTACCAATCATTTTTATAAAAGTAGAATGCCGACAGGTCATTCATGACATCGCCTCTCCAGCAGAAAAGGGTTCGCTATAGCGAAACCCTTTCTTCATACGTTGTGTCACATTGTATAGCCGGTCAAAATATCCTCCACGACTGTTGTATCGGTAATTTTAACAAGACTGATCATTATGGCTATCCCCAACCAGTTTGCAATAGTGTTTCCTCTTCTTTGTCAAAATAAAAAAGCCTTCTCAACTGGAAAATACCAGTTAGCGAAGGCTTTTTGCTGGTCGGAGCGACACGACTTGAACGTGCGGCCTCTACCACCCCAAAACTGCTCTATTTTTATTTGCAAATAATAAGGCATTCTATACAGCTTATATGAATCAAATAAATAATCAAGAATCGTTACCAAATCTAGCTGGTTGTGGTCAAAATTGTGGTCACGTTCTTACCCTGTCCAGATTTCTCCGAGCGGGGACGCTTATTTACTCTTCGTAGAGGTGGCAACATGGTTTATTGTTTATAAAAGGACAGGCTGCTACATGATAAAAATCAATCTATTTGTAGCAGCCTGTTAACATTTCAATTCGTCCCTTGTTATTTCTCAGTTTCTCTTTTGCACTTCACACGATAACCCTTGTACAGACAACCTGCTTCAATTGCGATTACTCCAATAGATAAAACAACTACATTCATTATTAAAGCCTTAATGCCAATTAAACTTAAGTCTTTAGCTAGTTTTAGTGGTATATCTAAAATACAAGCAGTTAAATATAAGCCAACTAAAATAGTAAAACATGACAACCATTTCCTTTTATTTTTAACCGGAGGGAAGATATAATATGATAGAAAAAATTGTGCAATTGCTGCTAACAATAAATATACACTAGCATAGGTCATATCCATTTTATCTATAAAGGGAAACTTTGCTAAATTCCCCACCAAGACGGCGCTCGTATTTTAATAAGAAGATATCCAGTACCAGTGATCTTTTATATTCTGAATTTGCTTTAAATCATCCCGGCTCTCTAAATCCATATTTTTTGTTGTATATAGGAAGCCAGAAAAGCGATCTAATACTCCCCTAAAAGTATAAAATAGTATTTCAATATCACTATCTGTCCTAGCAATTAATACTTCGCCACCCCTGGATAGATGATGATATTTTTTGGGCAATGTAATTAAACCATTATCATCAGTATCGTTTAATTTACCTGATTCAATGAGTGAAACAACCTCTAATCGCTGTTCATAATTCTGCCTAAAATCCATATTCATCACTATATTGGTAAAAGGAATAAATAATATCATAAGCATTGTAACTAGTTGTATCAGCACTGGTATGCTGGCTTTAATTTTAGAGAGCTTAAATTTTCTAAAAAAGTGTATTATTGAGAAAAGAGTTGCAATAGCAAAACAACCAAAGATAATCCATTCAATAATAGGTTCGCCTAGGGGAGTAGTTATTTCCATAATATTCCATTTAAATATTTGAAATAATACTAACATTAAACTACTAACAATTGATACAAAAAGTGTTAAAGAGCCGCAAGTCTTTAAGATCGTCAAGCTTTATATATTCTTTATTGGGTGGAACAAAATCCTGCGGCACCACACACATAATCCTATCCTTGCTTAAAACAGTCATTTCATGTTCGCCACAATAGCTAGAAGGCAAAAAACCCATATCGACTGTCCCATCTTCAATCCACTGTTGTATATCCCGGTAATAGCCCTGGCACACTTCAATTTTGACATAAGGATAGATAGCAGAAAAAGATTTAATAATTCCAGGAATCCAAGCAACACATACACTGCTGAACGTTCCAATGCGTACTGTTCCATTCTTGGTACTTTGTAGTCGCAAAAGCATCCTGTCCAGTTTCTCCTGTTCTGTTAGCACCTGCTTCACATATTTGAGCATTTCAGCACCATCTGCGGTCAGACGAACGCCGTTTTTTTCCCGAATAAACAACGTCAGTCCGAATTTTTCCTCTAGTCGGGCTATGGAATAGCTTACCGCAGAAGGTGTTAAATGTAGCGACTCTGCAGCTCGGAGAAAATTCTTTTTCTCAACTACCGCCTTAAAAACCAGATATGCGTCTAAAGACACGGTCTATCACCCCCTTAAGCAGGATATTAAGTCCAACGTTTGTTTTTGATGAATGCAATCATTTAGTCATGATAAGGTATCAATATAATGATACACTTGTGCAGCATTTGCTTCCTCGTAATCCGCTTTCCCGACGTAAGCTGAAAGAGCATTAACTCCCCTATTTTCCCAGATTATGAAAAAAATCCTCCACGTACTCTTCAAACAGTTCGACGGCGCGCGGTGTGTAGCTTCTGTTTTGTGATAAAAGGTAAATGCAACGCTTACAGGAAGGTCTAGAAATCCGCATAAGGCGAATGCGATCATCCGCATCGCCTTTCCATGATACTTCAGGAATCAGGCTGATGCCAATCCCAAGTTGGAGTAAGTCCCGAATGGTAGATGGATTATCACTCTCCAGCACAACATTGGGTGTAAAACCTGCCATCAAGCAATAATCGTCAGTAATATCGCGCAGACCGCTTCCCTTGCGTAGACTGATAAAGTTCTCCTTCGCTACTTCCTCCAGTCTTATCGACTCCCGTGAAGCAAGCCGGTGTTCCACAGGTACCGCCAAGAGGATGTTCTCATTGAGCAGGCGCTTGCTGTTTGCCGGCAACTTGCTATTGCGGGACGAAGTGATGCATACGTCCCATTTCCTACCCTGTGAACCATCCGACTGCACAATAGAAATTTTGACCTGCGGGTGTTGCTGGCGAAAACCGGAGATCAAATCAGGCAGTAGCTTGGATGCCGCCTGCATCGACAGCACAACTTCATTTTCCTTGAGCTTATTTGCTTCCTGAATTTCGATGCGCGCATCCTCTAACTCGTTGAGAATGATATTGGCATGCTTAAGCAATATTCTCCCATTATCGTTGAGGTATATATTTTTGCCAACCCGATCAAACAGAGTAAAGCCCAATTCTGTCTCCAGCTGTCTAACAGTTTTGCTCAAGGCAGGCTGAGCCACCTGCAACTCTGCTGCAGCCCTGGTCATATGTTCCGTTACGGCGATTTTCCGAAATAACCGTAATTGGTTGATTTCCACCGAAACACCTCCTTTAATGCATAATATTCATCTTTTTAGCTACTTGTTTTATTATATATTTTTTGGAATAGAATTACAAGATTAAATCACAATATTGATATATATCGTATATCCCCTTAGATTCAATATATAATGGTTATCATGCCCTCTCACTTTTTGCAAACATCTTGCACGATCACTCTAGCCATTCTCATCACCGCCAATAGGCTCAGTGGGTAAAGCATAACCTCCTGCAATATAACGACGCCTGTTTCGGTATGATCCCCGGGCGCTCTGTTGTTTTCGGCCTTAGACCTTGTCGGCAAACTTAACTTCACACTCTACAATGACCCCATCCTCCGTGGGTGTGCGTTTGACTTTGATAGAGGATATGGCTGCTGTGTCATACCGTGTTGCTTCATCTTTGATCGTAGCATCAAAAGCATCCACAATATCGGGAGGATTGAGAAATGCAATGCGCGCTAATTCTCTAACTACCCGATCAGCATTAACGCCTGTGCGACGGCTGCGCTCTGCCAGGGCTCTGTCTATATATGCGCGAACCTTAACATTTGCCATCAGCCTTGCGGATATTACCGTTGGGTATCGGAAGGCTGCCCCAAGCAGCAGAATAAAGATGCGGTGTTGCTTCAATCATTCGTCAGGTAGAACGGGAGAACAATAACAACTACGGTGTACGGCGTGTTTATCAGCATTTACCAGATTCAGCGAATCATGCACACGAATGGTATAAAAGCAAAGATCAAAAGCAAGTACAAACCACTTGCTTATCGCTATTGTCGGTAATCAACATCTTATTCCCTCCAAATGAACAGGAGCTTAAAATCATAATACTTATCATCAGCAGTATAGTTAAACGAAACTATTACTTAGGCAAAAAAATTAAATCATTGTAATTAACCCCATAAACCTGTTCGATCTTTTTTAAAATCGGAACATCGGGATAAGATAGCCCTCGTTCATAATTACTAAGTGTATCAGGGCTGATACTGATTTGTTTAGCTGCATCTTCTTGCGTCAATTTGTTATTCGTTCTTGCAGCTTTTAATGTAATTTTTAGCATACGCACCCTCCTTTGCTCAATTATATTACGGTTCTTCTGCCTTCTCTTGGAAAATTAAAGGTAAGGGATATAAAGCTGATTCACTTACAGCCCATTATTGATAATATGATTAAAGAAAAATATAGTCGGCAATATATATCTAAAACTAAAGCCGTCTTATTTTCTATTTTGGATTACGCTGAAATGAATGAGGTAATTGCAAAAAATCCGGCCAAGTATATAACAATCAAAACGCCTGTCGCAGAGAAAAAAGAAAAAGACAGTTTTACTCCGGAAGAAATAGCCGTTATTGAAGAAGAGTGTCTGAAACACCCGTGGGGAGATACAATCTATATCATGCTCAATACGGGTTTGCGCTCTGGTGAGCTTCTGGCCCTCAGTAAAAATGATATTAATATCAAAGACAACACCATTACTGTTTGTCACTCTTTGTCCAGATCCGGTGGCAAGGGCGTGCTCAGTGAACCAAAAAACACCGCAAGTTTTGGTACGATTCCTGTTTCTCTAAAAGTAATACAACTTCTAGCGACCAGGATTTTGGCAGCGCCTCCCGATTGCGACTTCCTATTCGTGAACATGCAGGGGCAGATCATTAATCCCCGAACCTTTGGCCGGATATATGAAAACATTATGAATAAGATAATAGCCAGCGCCGATAAGAATATTCGATATCTGCCACCCCATTGTTGCCGGCATACGTTTGCGACCCGCTTATACCGTTCCGGAGCCGATTCCAAGACCATCCAACTTCTTATGAGACATGCCGATTTTACCACATCCGCTAATATCTATATTCATAAGCAAGATGATCTCTTGCGAGCGGCTATAGCAAGGTTATAATTTTTTATTTCTAATTGTGGTAAAATTGTGGTAGAGAAACAAAAAAAGCAGGTGCTATCAAAAAGATAACACCTGCTTTCTCTTGGTCGGAGCGACACGACTTGAACGTGCGGCCTCTACCACCCCAAGGTAGCGCTCTAGCCAAACTGAGCTACGCCCCGACGACACTTGTATATTATAGAGCTTAACGCCTTATCTGTCAAGCTTTTTTCGGGAAGAATGCCTAAAGATTTTCCGGTTTTCGACCCTGCTCCGCCAAACCATGATCTACCAGGAAAGCAGGCATATCCTTACATTTTGCCCTTATATTTTTCACACCATGCTCAATCCTTCTGATCAAACTCCGAAGTATGTTGACTGGTTTGAACACTCTCAAGCCTCCTTGCTGACGTTATAACCGTTACCCCTTTCAGTTTATATGTATCTTGGTTAAATTTCAGAGCAAGGTGAGTATCATACATAAACTAAAGGCAAAATGATTAACCATATAACTACAAAAAAACCTGACGGAATTAACCGTCAGGTTTTTCAATGTCTATATCGGTTTTTTATTCGGTATCCAATTCAAAAGCCGTATGCAAGGCAACCACTGCTTCATTGGCCTTTTCTTTGGGCACCGCGCAGGAAACCTTGATCTCTGAGGTGGAAATCATCTCTATATTGATATCATTGTCGGCCAGAACCTGGAACATCTTAGCGGCAACGCCCGGATTATTGGCCATACCGGCTCCCACAATGGAAACCTTGGCAACGTTCTCTTCAATAAAGAAGCGTTCCCCTTTTACCTCCGCCAATACATGTTTCATGATATTCTTTAGTTTAACGAGTTCCTCGGTACCGGTGCTGAAGGAAATGTCGTTTCTCCCTTCCCTGGCACCGCTTTGCACGATCATATCCACGTTGATCTTCTCGTTGGCCAAAGCGGAAAACAGAATACTGGCAACGCCAGGGATATCCGCTACATTCACCAAAGTCACCTTAACCACATCTTTATCGCATGCCACCCCGGTCACAAACATATCTTTTTCTAATTGCTTCATGTCCTTTCCCTCCCTTACCATGGTGCCTTCGTTTTCGTTGAAACTGGACCGCACGCAAACCGGCATACCATGGAGCTTGGCAAGCTCCACGCTTCTGGCATTCAAGACCCCGGCGCCAAGGCTTGCCATTTCCAGCATTTCGTCGAAAGAAATCTCCTCTAATTTTCGAGCCTTTTTCACAACCCGGGGATCGGAAGTATAAACGCCATCCACATCGGTATAAATCTCACAATAATCCGCATCCAGCCCAATGGCCAAGGCAACCGCGGAGGTATCGGAACCGCCCCGGCCCAGCGTAAAGATCTCTCCTTCATCGTCAATTCCCTGGAATCCGGCCACTATAATAATGTTTCCGTCCGCCAAAGCTTTGTTCAGGCGGGTCGGTTCAATATACATCACCTTGGCCCTACGGTGCACCCGGTCGGTATGAACACCGGCCTGACCGCCGGTAAAAGAAATGGCTTTTTTACCCATGGCATTGAGAGCCATGGCCAATAAAGCAATGGATTGCTGTTCACCGCAAGCCATAAGCATATCCATTTCCCGAGCCGATGGATTATCATTTAATTGGTATGCCAATGCAATCAAATCGTCTGTGGTATCGCCCATGGCGGAAACTACGACTACCACCTGATTTCCCGAGTCCGCTGTTTTGGCGATACGCGCCGCCACCCGTTGGATCCGTTCCGCATTGGCTACGGAGCTGCCGCCATACTTCTGTACTACAAGTGCCATTGGATTGCCTCCCATTAATTACTCTAGTATAAAGAGTATTTTACCTCATCTTGCCTAATGCCGCAAGATTCTATACTAATATTTCCAAAATTTTTGCACCGTCAGCATCCTGCTCCAAAACCATCGCATGGCTTTTGATTCCCTGTTCCAACCAGGCTTTTTCCATGGCTTCGCCGATAGCGCTGCCCTCTTGATCGGTAAAAGCGATCAAAGTAGGCCCTGCACCGGACAGCGCGGTGGAAATAGCGCCGGCTTTTTTGGCGGCTTCCAAAACCTCATAGGCGCCGGGAATCAGCGGGAACCGGTAAGGCTGATGCAGTTTATCCTCCATCACTTTACTCATGAGGGCTGTATCTCCCATGATCATCGCTCCCAAAAGCAGGGAAGCGCATTGGACATTAAAAACCGCATCGCCCATGGCGACTTCTTTGGGCATTGCCCCGCGGGCCACCTTAGTAGCCAGTTGAAAATCGGGAACAGCCACCACGCCCTTTAAAATTGCGGGAGGTTTGATATGCAGCATGGTAGTGGTCTCACCGCTCCTGCGGCAGGAAGCGACAAAACCGCCGTAAAGAGCGGGACAAACATTATCGGGATGGCCTTCCAGGTCTACCGCCATTTCCGTCAATTCCTCCAAGGTAAAAACATCACCCAAAAGTGTATTGGCAGCCAAAAGACCGCCAACAATAGCGGCGGCAGAACTACCCAGACCGCGGGAAACCGGAATCTGATTGTTCAAAACAAAATGCGCGCCCAAGTCCTCCGCGCCAGCAGCGGTAAAAAGCTTTGCCGCCGCCACAGACACCCAATTCCGTTTAGGATCGGCCAGTTCCGGCGAATCCTGGTTTTCATTTTCTACCGTCAAAGCATTTCCGGAACGCAGTTCGGCCCAAAGGATATTATAGAGTTTCCAAGCAATGCCAAAGGTATCAAATCCCGGTCCCAGATTGGCCGTAGTAGCCGGAACCTGTACTTTTACTTTCATTATAATCCTCCCGCACCAAGCACAATCTCGAATGCACATATAAATGCAACTATCACCGCGGCATATAAGCTTTATTGATGACCTAGCCCGTTGTGCGAACGCCAAGGCCCGGCGTCAGATTCCATCTGTCGCCACGGATATAAGCTTTATTGATGATCCGTCCTGCTTCGCGAACGCTAAAAACTGATGTCGAGTCCCTTCTATTACCGCGGCATATAAGCTTTGCTAATTGCTATCCCATTGCGCGAAAATTAAAACCTGACGGCGGGTGCCATCTAGCGCCGCGGCAGATCAGCTTCATTGATGATCCAGCCTATTGCGCGAACATTAAAACTAATCGTCCACACGAATGACATTGGCTACTTCGTCTACTTCTGCAAGCCGCTCAAGGCGCTCCACGGCCTTTTTCATATCGCCTGCGCTGACTTCGTGAGTAATCAGAACAATCTCCGCCTGTGCGTCCCCTAACCGCCTGGTCTGTAACATGGATTTGATACTTACATTGCTGGCGCCAATGGTATCGGCAATCATTGCCAAAACTCTTGGGCGATCCGGCACGATCAGACGGATATAATATTTGCTGATGCTCGCCTCTAAGGCCTGCACCTTTTTCCCGGCAAAATACGTACATCCCACCTTACCCTGACAATTACACAAGATATTTTCCGACGCGCTGATGATATCACCTACAACGGCGCTGGCGGTTGGCATCTCCCCGGCGCCCCGGCCGTAGAACATGGCGGTGCCGAGAGGATCTGCTTCTACAAAGATGGCATTGAAGGAATCATTCACCGCGGCTAGCGGATGGCTGGTTGGAATCATGACGGGAGAGACCCATACCTCGATTTCCTGACCCGCGTCCTTGGCAACACCCAAAAGCTTGACGGTATAGCCGAATTGCTTAGCATAGGCGATATCCAACTGAGTGATCTCCTCGATGCCCCGAACCGCTACCATTTCCTCCGTGACTTGGCTGTCAAAGCATAAAGTAGCTAAAATCGCCATTTTTCGGGCGGCGTCATGGCCACCCACATCGCTTACCGGATTGGCTTCGGCATAACCCAGAACCTGGGCCTGTTTCAACACCGGCTGAAAGTCCACGCCTTCAGCGGTCATCTTACTTAAAATATAGTTGGTGGTTCCATTAACAATCCCCATGATTTTTTTCACCCGGTTGGCAGCCAAGCTTTCCCGCAATGCTTTAATAATAGGGATGCCGCCTGCCACGGCAGCTTCAAAGAAAAGATCCACGCCGGCCTTTTCCGCCGCGGTAAAAAGTTCTTTGCCATAAGTAGCGATGAGATCCTTATTGGCGGTAACCACGCTTTTCCCTTGAGCGATGGCCGCCATATGTACCTCGTAGGCCAGATCGACACCGCCCATCAGTTCCACAACGATATCCACGGAAGGATCTTGGATGACATCGTCGATTTTATCCGTCACAATAGCGGCATCCAATCCCAGAGCAGAGATCTTCTCCCGGGCCATAGCGGTATCTTTATCACAAACACGGCGCAATTCAATGGCTGTAGTTCGGGAGGTAATAATATCCGCATTCCCTACCAACACCTTGGCGGTACCGCCGCCAATGGTTCCCAAACCAATGATCCCGACACCAATTTTTTTAGCCATAATAGCACCTCTTTCTTTTTCTCAATTTGCACATATCGTTTGCTCAATTATTTGGGCTTTGTCAAAGGGCAGGATTTCGTTATAGCATCATTTGCCGAAACCAGACCCCGCCTGCAACATACGATACATTTTGCTCAGTATAACAAATATCCCAGCATGACGCAATAAAAAAAGCGGCCTAAGCCGCCTTTTTCATTATGTTATATATCTTTGTACCAAAATCTATAAAATAATGCAGATTAAACCGCCGCCTCCTTCGTTGACAATACGCTGCAGAGTTTCCTGGAGTTTGCCCTGGGCATTCTCCGGCATTTGATAGATCTTGCCCTGGATGCCTTCCTGAACCAATTCACTGAGGGACTTGCCGAAGATATTGGTGTCCCAAATCTTTTGCGGATCATCCTCGAACTCTTCCATAATGTAGCGCACCAATTCTTCGCATTGACGCTCCGTACCAATCAAGGGGGTAATTTCCGTTCCGATATTGGTTTTAATAATATGATAACTGGGTGCGCTTGCTTTCAAGCGTACACCGAAATGGCCTCCTTGCTTGATCAGCTCCGGATCTTCAAGATACATATCATCCACATACGGCGGCACGACGCCATAGCCTGAAGCACGCGCCATGATCCAGGCATCCGCCATCTTATGCCACTCTTTGTAGGCAGTGGCAAAATCCCGTACAATGGGGATCAGGCTATGCTGCCCTTCTATGGGCATCCCGGCGTAATCTGTCAGCACCTTGTAGTACAGACAATCGTCAATGGTAATGCAAATAGAAGCGGCCCCTGTGGCAAGCTTCATCTCCTTCAGCTCTACCACCATATCCAGATCGGTATCCTGCAATGCGTTGACCATATTATCGATATCTCTGATCCTGTGTACGCCTTTCACCGCCTCCGCTACGTTTTCCTCAAGACGCTGTCTAAGCCAATGGATCGTTTCCAGTTCCTCGATCCAGCGGGGCAGGTTCACGTTGACCTCGGTCACGGGGAACTCGTACAGGACTTCCTGCAAGACCATGAGCAAGTCCGCTTCCGTCATGGTGGCCACATTCATAGGCAGCACTGTTACCTCATTGGTATCGCTCAAACGTTTGACTTCCCCTTGAATTCGCGGACTTTCCGGATTCTGGCAGTTAAAGATAATAACAAAGGGTTTGCCAAGCTCCTTCATTTCCGCAATGACCCGGTCCTCGGCGGGACGGAAATTTTCCCGGTCAATGCCGGTAAAATCGCCGTCTGTGGTCACAACGATGCCGATGGTGGAATGGTCGGTGATCACCTTCCGGGTGCCGATCTCCGCCGCTTCCTGAAAAGGAATCGCCTCGTCAAACCAAGGGGTATGCACCATCCTGGGTGCTCCTGTCCCCTCGTCAAATCCTAAAGCCCCCGCTACCCCATAGCCCACGCAATCCACCAGGCGCACCCGGGCGTTCATACCCGAGATAATGGGAATCTCCACCGCTTCCGCCGGAATAAATTTCGGCTCGGTGGTCATTATGGTGCGCCCGGCGCCGGATTGCGGCATCTCGTCATGGGCGCGCTCCCGTTCATGGAATTGATCGATATTGGGAAGGACGAGCAATTCCATGAACCTTTTGATAAAGGTCGATTTGCCGGTACGCACAGGGCCAACGACGCCCAAATAGATATCCCCCCCTGTTCTTTCGGCGATATCCTGCATAATATCAAACTTTTCCACCGAAGTTTCCCTCCCTCTGTGCTAATTTTCCAGGAAGCAGCATTGCCTCCCCTTCCCTTAAGTCAGCGTTAATCAACTGACATTAAAAAAAGTATGGATCAACATTCTTAGATGTTACTCCATACTTTTTATGCTTGTTCGCTTCTATTTATACCAAATATTTGTAATTTGTCTTGCCGAAAGGAAAAGAACAATTCTTTCGTCTCTTATCCATATGCGGTTATGGCCGTCATTAAGACCTTAAATATCTCATATCATCGGAAATATAATGATCCAGACCGCCTTCCAGATCCTCCCGCCGTTTTTCCCGGGTCATCAGATTCAGCATAGCCTCCTCTACCGGATAACCTTCAAAGAGCACTTTATAAATCGTTTCGGTAATAGGCATCTCCACACCATACTTCTGTGCCAGTCGGTAACCGCTTTCCGTAGCGTCTACCCCTTCCACTACCATGCCCACTTCTTTCACGGCCTGGTCTAAGCTGACTCCTTTGCCAATCAAAACGCCAGCGCGGCGGTTTCTGCTGTGACGGCTGCCGCAGGTCACGATGAGATCGCCCATACCGGCCAAACCGGCAAAGGTAAGCAGCCCCGCCCCCATGGTCATGCCCAATCTGGCGATTTCCGCCAGACCTCTGGTCATCAAAGCAGCCTCGGCATTATCGCCGTAACCCAAGCCGTCAGCCATACCTGCGCCTAGTGCAATGATATTTTTCATAGCGCCGGAGATTTCCACTCCCAACAGATCACTGTTGGTATAGACACGGAAATAGGGGTTGATGAACAGATCCTGCACCACCAAAGCCAAATCATGATTCTCCGCCGCGGCCACAATGGTGGTGGGCATCGCCTTGGAGACTTCTTCGGCATGGCTTGGTCCGGAAAGCACCGCTACAGGTTGTCCCGGCAGTTCCTGGCACAGCACCTGACTCAAGCGCAGTAAGGTTCCCTTTTCAAAACCCTTGGCCGCATTTACTACCACCGTCTCCGGCTTCAAAAGGCTCTTTAATTGTTGGGCCACCGCACGTACCGCGGCGGAAGGAACCACTACAATGACCGCATCCGCGCCTGTTACCGCTTTGGAAAGGTCGCCGGTGACTTCTATTTTTTCCGGCAGGAGAAAACCGGGCAGATAACCCGGGTTTTGCCTTGTTTTTTGCAAAGCCTCTACTTGCGGCGCCATATTGGACCAGATACAAACATTTTTACCATTGTCGCAGAGCACCTTGGCCAAAGCCATGCCCCAGCTGCCGGCGCCTAGAACCGCAACTTTTTTCAACATCATTATCTTCCCGGCTTTCTTTTGCTTAATGGTTTATTTTTAAAAACAGCAAAACGAAACTGGTATTCCACTCCTTCGCGAATCCTATGCCAATTGGTTCGGTGCTTATAAATGATACCGATGACAATGACAATAAGTACGAGCTCATACTGCCAGGGAATATGGAAAAAAATCGCCAGAAACGGTGCCACCACAGCGGTAGAAAGCGAGGCCAGGGAGACATATCCGGTCAAAAGCAAAACTACTGCAAAAAGCGGTAGAAGAACCAAGGCATGGTATGGCAGTAAAGCTAAAAGAATACCACAACCGCAAGCCATGCCTTTGCCGCCCCGAAAATCCAGCCAAACGGGCCACATATGACCGGTTACCACAAAAATCGTCGATAACATGCCGCCGGGAACGCCGCCTATGGTTTTACCGATATAAACCGCGATCCAGGCTTTCATGACATCCACAGCGAAAACGGCGATCCCCAGCCCGGGGCCCAATACCCGGAAAGCGTTGGTCGTTCCCATATTGCCGCTGCCCATGGTGCGGATATCTTTGCCAAGCTTTAATTTGCAGGCCAGATAGGCTGCCGGAATAGAGCCCAAAAGATAAGATAATATCACAATAAACACAAATGTCCAAAACATTACCGCACCTCCTGTTGGATCGTCCACAAAACCACATACATACGTTGAACTTCCTGCCGCGGAAATGCTTTTATGCCATCCGCGAATACACCAATCGTCTACTCCGTCCCTTGCAAGAACCGACGAATTTTGCCTATGGTTACAGATCTTGCCGCCGTATCCTCAGGAATCGAGTACCCGTGCTTCCACAATCATGCAGATCCAGATTCTAACATATGATACCGGCAACCGGTCTTAACCAGTGAATCCAAATCTTTTTCTTAATCCAAATCTTTTTCCTTTTTGCCCCGCACCTTCAGCCAAATGGGCGTCCCGGCAAAGCCAAAAGCTTCCCGGATTTTGTTTTCCAAATAACGCAAATAAGAAAAATGCATCAATTCGGGATCGTTAACGAAAAAAACAAACTTCGGCGGCTTCACTCCCACCTGGGTAGTATAGTAGACCCGCAGTTTCCGTCCTTTATCGGTAGGAGGCGGATTCAGCATAAGCGCCTCTTCAATGACCTCGGTTAATCGGCTGGCCACCAGGCGGCGGCTGGCCTGCTCCGCGATAAAATCCACCAATGGCAGGATTTTCTCTACCCGCTGCCCTGTTTTCGCCGAAACAAATATACTTAAAGCATATGACATATAGGAAAGATCTTCCTCGATCTTTCTTTCAAATTTCTTCATGGTGCTGTCGTCTTTTTTCAACACATCCCATTTGTTGATGACCAAGAGGATGCCTTTGCCCGCCTCATGGGCATAGCCTGCGACTTTGGTGTCCTGCTCCGTAATGCCTGACTCCGCGTCCAGCACCATCAATACCACATCGCTGCGGTCGATGGCCCGCAAGGCCCGGGCCACACTGTAGCGCTCCGTGGTCTCGGCGATCTTGCCCCGGCGGCGCATCCCGGCGGTATCGATCAGCGTATACCGCTTGCCGTCCCGAAGAAAGGTGGTATCAATGGCATCCCTGGTGGTACCTGCCATATCACTGACGATGCTGCGCTCCTCACCTAAAATCTTATTGGCAAGGGAAGATTTTCCCACATTGGGACGGCCGATTACCGCGATGGCAATGGTATCCGGATCGCTGTCGTCTTCTTCATGCGTCGGGAAATAAGCCACGATCTCGTCTAAGAGATCGCCGGTATTCATGCCGTGGGCAGCGGAAACCGGGACCGGCTCCCCCAAGCCCAAAGCGTAAAATTCATACATCACATCAGCTTTGGCGAAATTATCGATCTTATTCACGGCCAACACCACCGGTTTTTTGGAACGGCGCAGGATATCCGCCACTTCGTTGTCTTCCTGGGTGATACCGCCCTGGCCGTCCACCACAAAAACAATAACATTAGCTTCATCAATGGCAATCTCTGCCTGACGGCGCACCCGGCTGGCGATATATTCGTTTTTCTCCGTAAAATCGATACCGCCGGTATCAATAATGACAAATTCATGATTCAACCAGGTGGCATCCCGGTACAGACGGTCGCGGGTAATACCGGGAATATCCTCCACAATGGCGTCCCTGGCGCCGATAATTCTATTGAATAGTGTGGATTTGCCCACATTGGGACGCCCCACAATGGCAACAGTCGGTTTCATACTTTCTCCCTTTCTCATTTCTCATTCAAATCTGACTTATCTAATGCAAATTTATTTCAAACATCTACGTCAATATTCCGAAATTCTTGAACGATGTGTTTTTTATTTTTTACGTTTTTCATATCTCAAAGCAACGTTGTCAGGCAACCGGCCTTCTTAGCCAGGGTCAGGATGCCTTCCGCCAGGCCGGCGGCGGAATTGCCGCTGAAGGTGATATCCGCGTCCAACACCCGAGCCAGCTCCGCGGGGGTACTGTCATCCAAAAAAACATCTTCGCCATATCTTAACATAATATCGGACAAAAGTAAAAAAGGTTTGCCAGCCTGTTTCTCCCGCCAATCCCGTAAACCGTACATCATGCAACTGCCGGTGGTAAGCCCCGTCACCGTCACCGTTTCCCCAAAAAAACGGTTGACCACAGGCAATAATTCCACTTCCAAACCTTCTGAGGCATTGAGCTCCGTCACAATAGGCGCCAGCGCCTCCTGGCCGCCGACTCCGGTGACAATGGCAAATTTAAGAGGTTTTGCCCATTTTTGCGGCAGCCGCTTCCTTTCCTCGCGCCATTCCTCCCATAAGAGCCGCACCAAGCCTACACCGTTTTCCAGCTGTGCGTAATCTTCATAATATTCATCGGGTGGGATGGGCTCTCCTGCCAAAAGGAAAAACTCATCCGCGGCAAAAAAGAGATTGCCGCCGCCTTTTTCTTGGGCAAACTTTTGGTAGCGTTCACAAATGCGCAGGACCTGCGAGGCATCCTCTTTACCATAAGGATGCAAATTCTTATTTTGATACCGGGTCAATCCCACCGGTACCAGCGCTACAGATGCGATTCCGGGCCATAGGTCCAAAAGATCCGTGAGACTGCGCTCCAGCGCCAACCCGTCGTTGAGACCGGGACACAGCACCAACTGGGCATGGATATCAATGTCTGCTTCCGTTAGTTCCCGCAATAAAGGCAAAACGGGTGCGGCATGGGCATTGCCCAATAGTTTGCGCCGCAAAGCGTCGTCTGTGGCGTGAACGGAAATATAAAGAGGACTCAACCGTAGGCTCTTGATCCGTTCCAAGTCTCCCGGAGCTAAATTAGTGCCGGTGATATAATTGCCCAACATGAAAGACATCCGGTAATCATCGTCTTTTAAATACAAGCTGGAACGGCAACCCTGGGGCAGTTGATGGACAAAGCAAAATACGCAGTGATTGGAGCATTCCCGCAAACCGTCAAAAAGATTCTCGCTGAAAATCAAGCCCAAGTCCTCATAGGGGCTTTTTAAAACCGTAGCCGTTTTTTCCTTGTCCAGGCTGCCATGGCTCCGCCAGGTCACTTGTAACCGCCGCTCTGTACTGTAATACTGATAATCAATGACATCGGTCAACGCCTTACCGTTTAGGGAAACCAGTTCATCCCCCGGCAGGATGCCGCAGAGATCCGCCGGACTGCCCGGCGCCACCTGTTGTATTTTTCCTGCCATAGGCTGCATTGTCATTCCATTGCCCACTTTCCCTGAGATTACTTTTTATTATAAACCAATGTGTTTCATATTACAAATAAATCCGGACACTATCCCGGGATTTTGCCAAAGACAGCAAGCTTTTGATCTTTTTTAGCTTTTTTATGATCTTTTCCCGCTAAAATTATCCCATTCCTGCAATCCAATCAATACAGAAATTACAGGAGTTTTAACAGGAGAGCCTTCCGTTTTCAATCTAAAACCACCTAATACAACCTAATATAAGCTAATAAACATAACCTAATAAAGAAAACAGCAAGGCTGCCGGGCAGAACCCGGAAGCCTTGCTGTTTTAAGAAAATGTATCAATGCTTATTTGCAGACCTCGATGCTCCATCCCTTAGGCCCTTCGATCTTGCCCCACTGGATGGCAGTCAAAGTATTATACAAATGTTGGCTCAATTGACCGATTTTGCCATCGTTGATCTGCATGACCTTGTCGCCCACCTTCAATTCGCCTACAGGGCTGATAACGGCGGCGGTACCGGTACCAAAGACTTCTTTTAAGAGGCCTTTATCATAAGCGTCTTCGATCTCCTGAATACTGACGCGGCGTTCCGATACCTGATAGCCTTCCTTTTTCAGAAGCTCGACCACGCTCTTACGGGTGATGCCGCTTAAAATACTGCCGGAAAGCATTGGCGTGACCGCTTCGTCACCGATGACAAAAAAGATATTCATGGCGCCGACTTCTTCAATGTATTTTTTCTCTACGCCGTCCAACCAAAGCACCTGGCTATAATGCTGCCGATGCGCTTCTTCCCCTGCCTTCAGGCTGGAGGCATAGTTGCCGCCGGTCTTAGCCATGCCGGTGCCGCCTTTGACCGCGCGGACATAATTGGTTTCCACATAGATCTTTACAGGGTTCAAGCCTTCGGGATAATAAGGACCGGAAGGCGAACAAAGGATAAAGAAGAGATACTCGTCGGCCACCTTGACACCCAGATGCGGTTCTGTGGCAATGACGAACGGACGCAGGTAAAGGCTGGTATTGGGAACATGGGGCACCCATTCTTTTTCAACTTCCACCAGCTTTTTGGTGGCTTCCACACAGAAATCCACATCAACAGGCGGTATACAGAGCCGTTCATTGGAAACGTTCATGCGCAGGTAGTTCTCTTCAGGGCGAAATAAAAGAATACGGCCGTCCGCTGCCCGGTAAGCCTTCATTCCCTCAAATACGGTCTGCCCGTAATGGAGGCACATGGCGGCGGGGTCTATTTGAAAAGGTGCGTATGGAACGATACGCGCATCATGCCAACCTTTCCCCTCACTATAGTTCATTACAAACATATGGTCGGAAAATGTGCAACCAAAGGGTAGGTTGTTTTCATCCACAGGCTTTGCCTTCGGCGTAGAGGTTCGTTCAATTCTGATTTCTCCCATGTTCAACACATCCTTTTTCGTTAAGATTACTTATTCTTTATCCTTTTAATCATACCACTCTTGAAAAATTTTTCAAGAAAACATAATAAATAAGTTCAAAAAAATAACATAATATAACTTTATATCTTTTAACAGTTTTATCTGCTGACACTCTCCCGAATGACTTTGTAAATTTGAATGATCAGCGTGGGACAAAAGGCCAAAAGATAGATCATGCTAATATTGCTGCCGGTCAAAGCCGCCACCTGAAAAACTTTGGATAAGGGAGCGATGAACATGACGGCACTTAAAAGACCGAACCCGGCCAAAAAAGCCAAAACGCTGTAGACATTGGAAAAAAGTCCCAAACGGAAAATGGATGCCCGCGCTCGGCAGTTAAAGCCGTGGAACAACCGCGCCAATGTCAAAGTGGCAAAGGCCATGGTGGAAGCCAATGCGGCGCCGCCGGCATTGAGGCCCATATAATAGGCGATCATGGTAAATATGCCGATGAGGCCGCCTTGTACCAAGATCCTTTTTAAGAAAACCGGAGTCAGAATGGGTTCCTTGGGGTTTCTGGGCTTCTGCTTTAAGAGAGCCTTGCGGGTGCCTTCCATGCCGATGGCGATGGCGGGCAAGCTGTCCGTCAGAAGGTTGATAAAGAGTAGATGCACCGGAGCAAAGGGCACAGGCAGCGCCATGATGGAGGTATAAAGCACCGCCAAGATACCGGATGTATTCCCGGAGAGCAGGAACAAAATCGCATTTTTGATATTGGCGTAAACATTCCTGCCGTTGGCCACCGCCTTCACAATGGTGGCAAAATTATCATCCGTTAGAATCATGGAAGCGGCGTCTTTCGATACCTCAGTGCCGGTAATACCCATGGCGATGCCGATATCCGCTTTTTTCAAAGCGGGAGCATCGTTAACGCCGTCCCCCGTCATAGAGACGATATTGCCCTGTTTCTGCCAGGCATCGACGATTCGGATCTTATGTTCCGGCGACACCCTGGCATAAACGGAGATTCTGGCAAGTTTTTCATCCAGCTCCTTATCAGACAACCTATCCAGTTCCAAACCGTCAATGGCCAAATCACCTTCTTCTAAGATACCGATCTGCCTGGCAATAGCGGCGGCGGTGATCTTATGATCGCCGGTGATCATGATGGGCTTGATCCCGGCCGACTTAGCGTCCGCCACTGCCTGGGCCGATTCCTCCCTGGGCGGGTCGATCATAGAAATCAAACCGATAAAGGTATAATCGTTTTCATCATCAAAAGTGATGGGATCGTCTCCCGGCATTTCTTTGCAGGCAAAAGCCAGCACCCGCAGACCGTCCTGAGAAAGCTTGGTATTGGCATCTAAGACGCCTTCTTTGTCAAAAGAGTTTAGCGGCCGCACACCATCTGCCGTAATCAGCCAGGAACTGCGGTCCAGAAGAACATCGATAGCGCCTTTGGTCAGCATCATGCGTTTCTCGTTCACCATGTGTACGGTGCTCATAAGCTTCCGTTCCGAGTCAAAGGCCAACTCATCGATACGTTCCATGGACTGACGCAATGCCGTTTCGTCGATTTGCATGCGGTGCGCCAGATTGATCAGGGCAACTTCCGTAGGGTCGCCGATCTCTACGCCTTCACAGGAGGTGGAATCGTTATTCAAGATAGCAGTGCGGAACAGGAAAGAATGCGCCATATTATCCAGATTCAGCGCCTCGCCATCCAAAAACTCACCATCCACATAGACCTGCTGCGAGGTCATTTTATTCTGGGTCAGGGTGCCTGTTTTATCGGAACAGATAATAGATACCGCTCCCAGGCTTTCTACCGCTTTTAAATCTTTGATAATGGCGTTTTCCTTGGCCATTTTTTGTGTCCCAATGGCCAACACGATAGTAACAATAGATGCCAAAGCTTCGGGAATGGCTGCTACCGCCAAGGCTACCGCGAACATAAGCGCATCCAAAAGGGCCATTTCCCGGTAAAGACTCAAGCCAAAAACGATACCGCAGATGATTAGGATGATCAAAGCCAGCTTTTTACTGAAATTGTCTAGGCTCACTTGCAAAGGCGTCTTCTTTTCCTGGGTCTGATTCATCAGGGTGGCGATTTTACCAATCTCTGTCTGCATGCCGGTAGCAGTGACGACTGCCATGCCCCGGCCATAACTGACTAAGGAACCGGAGAATACCATATTCTTCTGGTCGCCCAACGCCATCTTCTGGGCTGGAATCACCTCAGAAAGTTTATTGACCGCTTCGGATTCCCCGGTGAGAGAGCTTTCGTTCACTTGCAGGAGATAGCTTTCTAAAACCCTGCCGTCCGCCGCCACCAGATCGCCAGCCTCTAAGAGCAAGATATCTCCCGGTACAATGTCCTTAGAACAAATTTCCTGTTTTACACCGTCGCGCATGACTTTAGCCCTGGGAGCAGACAGTGCTTTCAAGCTATCCAAGGATTTTTCCGCTTTAAAATGCTGCACCGTACCTAAGATAGCATTCAGGGTAATGACGGCAAAAATAACGATGGTACTTTCCACATTGCCGGACATCATAGAGATAATAGCGGCAATAATCAAAATGATTACCAGTAAATCCTTGAACTGTTCTAAAAACACCCGGACCGGACCTTTCCTTTTTCCCTCCGCCAGCATATTCGGTCCATAACGCCGGGTGTTCTCCAAGGCCTGCTCTTCCGTTAACCCGTGGGTATCAACCCTAAAGCACTCCAAGACATCTTCTCTAGAACGGTTAAAATAGTTCTCCATGCAGCCAGTTCCCCTTCCTTAAAATGAAAAAGATTTTGCCCGTTTTTCTACTGATCAGCTAAAAAATTGTTTCCGTCTTGATAAACCTTTCTTAAATAAAAAAACTTTTAATATGGCTTGCAAGCCATATTAAAAGTCTGGTAACCAAATTCCTTTGGCACATATCACCAGATTACAAGTAATCGAGATTGTTGGTGATATATTTTAAACTACTCCCCTTTAATAAGCGGTAGTATTCAATTGCTCTTATCGTAATACCAATCCAGGGGTTTGTCAAGACTTTCCTTCGTTGCATACATGGTAAAAAGATGTTACAATAAATAGAATTCAATAGGAGGTACCATCATGAAATATAAATCATTTTTTGCCTTCCTTGGACTTTTAATCCTCGCCCTTGCTTTGAGCCGTTGCGGCATCTACGGTGCGGAAACCGAAAAGCCAAAACCGGCTGAAAGTACAGGTTTGCCTTTTTATCCTGCCAATAACTATATTCATACAGCTATCGTAGCGGAAGATGATACCTATATCGTTTACCGTAATGTCAATGAGAACTTTACCGGCACTTATCTATATGTTAAAAAAGGACAAACCACTACCAAGATCTTAGATGAGGCGGCAACCGACTTTTTTTTAAGCGATGACATTCTTTTTTATACCTCCGACAAGACGTTAATGGCAAAAAATCTTAATGGTAAAACCCTGCATGAGCTGGCGACCGGTCTGACCGCCATAACGGGATATGAGGATAAAATTTATTATGCCAATGAACAAGGCAAGCTATATGAGCTGGATGCGGCAACAGAACAAAGCCGCCTTCTCGCCGATGTCGCTACTTTGCTGCCGAAAAACGAAACAACCGGTTTAATAAACAATTTAAGCTTAGGCGACGCCCTCTATTTTACCCTGTCGCCTTCCCCAGACAGCACACAGGGATTAAGCCTCTTCGCGGTCCAATCGGACGGCAGCGTCACAAAGATTAAAGATTACAAAAGCGCCGCAATCCAGAACGTGGTCTATGACGGCGGCTATCTTTACTATACTAATAACACCGGTTATTACCGGATGAAGACCGACGGCAGCGGAGAAGAACTGCTTCTGGAACAGGGACAGGACGGCAACACTTATCAGCAATTCTTTGTTTATGACGGAATTTGGTACTATCAGAAGACCACGACGGAGGGGAAACGCTATCTTTGCTGCCAAGGCGCTCTGACCCGTCTGAAAGTAGGCAAGCTGCCCAAGGCTGGGAATGAAAAGATCTTGGTTGATTTGAACAAAGGCGATCTTTCCGATATCATCAATATCAATCAAACGGAAAAATACCTTATCATTGAAACCAAAAATCCTGGCGCTGCTAAAGGAGCGTCGCCCTATTACACCTGGGCAATCAACCGCAAGCTGGCAAAAGCCGCCTTTGTTTCCGAGGTCTTTCCCCTTTGACCCTAACATTGCGCACCTTATTGATTCCGCTATCTTACGTTTATAGAAGCCACGGCGTTACTTGCCTCGGCTTTTGCCATTTGCATACGCTGTTTATGACGCTATTACTGTCGGGCCCACCTGTTTTTCATATTGATAATCATATGCAACCTTCCCCAACACCCATGAAAAGGAGCCGGCATTCCATGATGCCGGCTCCTTTTGTATTTTATGCCAGATTGAGATCCAGATCCGGCCAGCGGCCTAATGTCTTTCCGGCTCTCCCAGATAAGATTTATCCACATGCACCACCGCATAATACCTTCCCCCTTCCCAATGCTGAACCGCATCCCTGATCCGTTGCCGGATTTCATCATCGTCCAAAACAAACCGGTGCGGCACCACCACGTCAAAGATCAGGTTTTTATGGCTCGGTCCGGCTGTCATCCGAAAATCATGGATGGACAACCTGGGATCAATCTCCTTCACCAACTGACTGATCTGCTGCCGCAAAAACAAGATGCGTTCATCATTGGTCACAATGGGATCCATATGAATGGTAGCTTCGCAATCAAATTTTTTCTTCAATTCCAGCTCAATCAGGTCGATTACGTCATGAGCGCTCATCACATCCATATCACAAGGAACTTCGGCATGGAGGGAAACCATAATCTGTCCCGGCCCATAATTGTGAATAATCAAGTCGTGAATCCCCACCACTTCCGAGTAAACCAGCACGGTTTTCTCAATATCCTTTACCAGAGCCGGATCGGGAGCCTGCCCTAAAAGAGGACTCAGACTGTCCTTTGCCGTGTGATATCCGGTATAAAGGATGAAGCCGGCTACCAAAATTCCAAGATAACCATCCAGCACCAGATCTGTAACAGCACTAATGGCAATACCGATCACCACCACACTGGTGGCAATTGCGTCGCTTAAACTATCCATCGCGGTGGTTTTCATAGCGACTGAGTCTATTACTTTTCCTAGTTTGCGGTTAAAAAGGCACATCCAAACCTTGGCAGCAATGGATGCCAAAAGAATTACCATGGAAACCCATTGAAAAACCATGGCTTCCGGGTGCAGGATCTTATCTAAAGATGACCGAATTAGTTCGATGCCCATCAGCATGATGGCCATGGAAACCGCCAAACCGGCCAGATATTCAATGCGGCCATGCCCAAAGGGATGGTTGCTGTCTGAGGGGCGGCCCGCCATTTTGAAACCGATCAGCATCAAGATAGAAGAGCCTGCGTCGGAAAGGTTGTTAAAAGCATCGGCGGTAATGGCAATAGAGGAAGTCAGAATTCCCGCCAAGAACTTTCCGGCAAAAAGCAGCAGGTTCATGGCAATCCCTACCATACCCCCCAACATACCATATTTTTGCCGTACCTTTTGGTTATGTGTATTTTGATAATTTTTAATAAAAAGCCGAATTAATAACTGTGTCATGGCATGCGCCCCAATCCTTCCGTCAAAACGATCTCCTGCTTAAACTTATTCCGTTTATCTTTTTATACATTTATATTCCCAACTATTTTTTATAGCATAGCACAGACAAAAAGAAAAATCCATCTTACCATGGTGCACACCAAAGGTTCTGAAAGGAGCGCCTGGCACAAAGTGCCAGGCGCTCCTTTTATTATTCTTGTTGCCATGCTTTTTTATGCTTCAAGAAAGGTCAGGACATCCGCTGCGTTACTGTCCGGTTTTACTTTTGCGAATACCTGTACGATGCGGCCCGTTTCATTTATCACATAAGTTGTCCTTACCACACTCATAGCAGATTTGCCGTAAAGCTTTTTCTCCTGCCACACATCATAGGCTTTGATGGTAAAAAGCTCCGGGTCAGACAACAGGATGAAAGGCAAGTCATACTTGGAGACAAATTTCTCATGACTGGCCACGCTGTCTTTGCTGATACCTATCACCACCACATCCTTTTGCAGGAATGATTCATAAAGATCCCGAAAAGCAACCGCCTGACGGCTGCATCCAGCCGTTTGATCCTTGGGATAAAAATAAAGCACCACTTTTTTGCCGATAAAATCCCGCAGGGAGACTACCTTCCCCTTTTGATTCTGCAAGGTAAACTCCGGCGCTTTGCTGCCGATGGCTAACATCAGAAACACCTCCGTTTTTATCTTCCGTCTCCTGCTTTACCGATACACAATAGGATAACGAAAAGAATTTGGTTCTTTTTCATGTTTCGTTTTACAAACATTCCTGTATCCATGATATTCTATTCATTACTCTATTTTTTTTGATGCCCCTCCCCATTACTCTTTTGCTGCTCTTCTATTCTTGATTTTCCGATAGGAGCTTGCGCAAGCTTGCGGCAAAAGCCGCATCTTCAGCCTTTGTCCGTTTGGAAGGACCTTTTAGCCTGCCTCCCGCCATGCGGACTTTTTTAGCGGTATGCCTGGCTAAGAGAAGGGCGTCGATATTGCCTTCTCCATAAACCATACCGTCTTGGCGCAGAGGAACCCCTTTTTTCGCCAAACACATGGCTGCCAGGCCATAATCCTGCGTCACAATGATATCTCCCGCCCCCGCTTGGTTCACCAAAGCAAAATCTACGCTGTCCGCGCCTTTGGAAACCGTCACGGTGCTGCTGCCGGGCCGCTGGATCGCATGAGAAGTATCACAAAAGAGTATGACTTCCACGTCAAATTCCCCGGCGATCTTAATGGTAAGATCCACTACCGGGCAACCATCGCCGTCAATTAAGATACGCACGTTTTGAACCCTCCCCTCTTCCTATAAGAGGAATCTCATACTCGTTAAACGCTTTAAGAATGTCTTGGTTTGGTATCTCTTTTAAAAATCTTTGTAGTTTGATTCCTACTCCCGACGATTTTTTAAATCCTTCCGAATGAATAAAAGTTTCGAACAAGCCCGGATTTTGATAAAACACATAACCCGAAGTAACCACCAACCCTTTTCCCTGCGTCCATTGAAAGGCATCGGGAGCATCAAAGATCGCCAAACCCTGCGCCTGTTTATCCAAGCCACCATGACCTGCCAGCACCTTGAAGTCTTTAAAAAACTCTGATTTGAGAATTTCCCGAAGCAATAATCCCATGGATTCACCTTCTTACTTTCTCAGACATCTACCTTTATTATAACATATCACATGATAACATTTTGCTTATGATCAATCCTATAAAACAAATAAGCAATATTCCAGTTATTGAATCATGAGACATGAAATGCAACCATAAAAGCATTAAGTCTGTCAGACTTAATGCTTTTATGGTTATTTCTTCCACATCTTTTCGGAAAGGCGCTCGTACAAAATACCATGATTCCGCTTCGTTTGGAATAATATTGGGTGCGCCGCCCGCATTGGTTATGGTATAATGGATACGAGCTTTGTCAATGACATGTTCTCTTAATTTATTAAAAAAATGAAAATATTTTCTTGCATATTTATAAAGTTAAAAATTGGGATTCGCCTGACTGCCGCCGTTGTTTTGTATAAAATATAAATTAAAGAAACCCTATTTCGTGCACGAAACCAATATCCTTCGCAGGAAAAGGGGGAAACTGATTCAACATAGATGACAAATTAAATTAGGAGGGATCGTTATGACAGAGCACCAAATCATAACTATCAGCAGGCAGTATGGTTCGGGCGGCAGAGAAATCGGCCGTTTGCTGGCTCAGGAACTGGGCTATGCTTTTTATGACAAAGAACTTCTGGCGGAAGCTGCCAAGGAAAGCGGCTTAAGTCAAAAAATCTTCGAAAACGTAGATGAAAAGGCAATGAACAATATTCTTTATTCTCTGGCCCTCGGCGCCTATAGCACCAACAATAAGATGACGCCTCTTTTGGACATTTCCATTACCGACAAGCTGTTTCAACTGCAATCTTCCATCATCAAACGCATTGGGGAAACGGAAAACGCTGTGATCGTGGGACGCTGTGCCGACTATGTTTTAAGAGATCATCCCCACTGTGTCAATATTTTTATTCACGCCAACCTTGAAAAGCGGGTGGAACGGGCCGTCAGCCTCTACCACCTAAAACAGGAGGATGCCAAAGAAAATGTTTTGAAAATCGATAAAAAACGGACGCATTATTATAATTACTATACTTTGAAAAAATGGGGCGTGGCCAGCAATTACCACCTGGCTTTAGACAGCAGTTTCATTGGCGTGGAGGGAGCCGGTAAGCTTATAAAAGAATTTTTAGTCCTGACACACAAGTAAAAATGCAATCTTCCTCTTCATCCCTTTACGGACAAAAACCCTGAGATCACTTGATTCCAGGGTTTTTTATTTTACTTTTTTATAAATGCCAGACCCGCCCGGGGCGACCTTCGTCAAAGTATAATACTTCGCTGGCAGTTTCTCTAAGGGTATTTCTTTTTCCAGTTTATCTTAACAGATTTTCAACTAATATTGTATTCAAGCAAGCAGAAGTCAAGAAATTGGATTCCGTCCCCTTAATTTTTTTCTTTTCTTTCCGCCATGGCCTTGGCAAGAGCCATGGCTAGCGCACTCATTTCCTGCGGTTCATCGCTTTTCTGTTGTTTCAGATATTGCTGCACATCAGACTTTGACGCTCCGGCCTGTGTTTTTATGCGCTTGTGGAAGGCGTCGGCCTTCTCCCGAAAACCGCAAGGACAAACATAAGTACGTTTTTCTCCCTCGCCAAAAAGCTCCAAATGCTTATGACAGTTGGGACAGCGAGCATTGGTGGTCATGCTGACATTTTGCCGGTGCCCACATTCCCGGTCCTGACAGACCAGGATCTTGCCTTTTTTACTGGTAACGCTAAGCATCATTTTGCCACAAACGGGACAAGGCGTTCTGGTCATATTGTCGTGTACATACTTGGCTTCGCTTTTTACCACCATTTTGACCAAAGCGGTAGCGTAATTTTTGATATCTTGAATAAAAGACTCTTTATTGCCGCCTTTGCTGATGGCTTCCAGCTTTTTTTCCCATTGCGCGGTCAACAGGGGCTCTTTCAGATCGTTAGGTGCTAAACTAATCAACTGCATACCCTTGGAAGTGGGAACAATAGAAGTCCCTTTTTTCTCCACATAAAAGGAAGAAAATAGCTTTTCAATAATATCCGCCCTGGTGGCAGGAGTCCCCAAACCGCCGCCGATATAGCCTTTCAGCTGTTTGTCTTCAATATATTTAGAAGGGTCCTCCATGGCGGAAAGTAAGGTCGCTTCGGTATAGCGAGCAGGCGGCGCCGTTTTTAAGGCCTTCAGCTGTACCGTTTGACAGGTAAAGCTGTCTCCTTTCCGAAGCGAGGGTAAAACCTGCTCCACCTCTTCCACTTCTTCTTCCCCGTCATAGACTTTTCGCCACCCTTGCTGGACAATCTCACGCCCGGCGGCCGTAAAAACTTCTCCTTCCGCCGTTAAGGTAATCTTCAGCTGCTTGTACTCGTAATCAGGGTAAAAACAAGTCAAAAACCGTTTCACCACCAGAAAATAAACGCGTTTTTCCCCTGTGCTGAGATTCAGAAGATTTGGCGCTTCCTCGGTGGGAATAATGGCATGGTGATCGGTCACCTTGGCGTTGTTGACACAAGCTCTGGCTATCGGCTTACGCTGACGAATGATCTCCGCCGCCAAAGGAGAAAATTCACCGAAAGAAACACTTTGCAGCCGTTCCCGCAGAGTAGGGACAATATCATCGGTCAAATAACGGGAATCCGTTCTGGGGTAGGTCAGGATCTTATGGTTTTCATATAAACGCTGCATGATAGACAATGTCTCCTTGGGAGAATACTGATATAGCTTATTGGCATCCCGCTGCAATTCGGTAAGATCGTAGAGCAGCGGCGGCGGTGTTTTTTTGGGAATCACCTGAATCTGGGTAATGCGAAACATCTTATTTCGGATCTTCGCCGCTATCTTTTCTGCCTCCTGCCGGTCGAAAATAGCAGTCTGATTCTTGCCGTCCCGGTAAGTGACAAAAAAACTGCCTAAATCGGCGTTGACATTATAATAATCCTTGGGAACAAAGCGTTTGATTTCTTCTTCCCTTCTTACAATCAAAGCCAAGGTGGGGGTCTGCACCCGGCCGGCGGAAAGCTGGGCATTGTATTTGCAGGTCAGCGCCCGGGTCACATTGAGTCCTACCAGCCAGTCGGCTTCCGCCAGAGCCTGGGCGGCCTGATAAAGATCATAGTATTCTTTGCCGTCTTTTAAGGCGGCAAAACCCTGCCGAATGGCTTTGTCAGTCTGGGAGGAAATCCACAGGCGCTTGACGGGCTTGTTAAAACCGGCTTTCGCCAAAATCCAGCGAGCCACCAGTTCCCCTTCCCGACCGGCATCGGTGGCAATGATTAAAGAAGAAACCTCACTGCTATGCAGGAGCTGTTTTACCACACCGTATTGCTTAGCAGTCTCCGGAATTACCGTCAACGCCATTTTTGCGGGAAGCATGGGTAAAAGCTCCAGGCGCCAGCTTTTGTATTCCTCGCCATAATGCTCCGGCTCAGCCAGAGTCACCAAATGACCCAAAGCCCAAGTCACGATATATCGATCCCCCATCAGGCAGCCGTTTGCACTTTTGCGGCAGCCCAATACGCGGGCCAGCTCTTTGCCTACAGAGGGTTTCTCCGCTAAAACCAGGATCTTGCCCATTCCGTCACATCCTTCTTCCTACTTCATCGCTTCTTTAATATGAAAACCCCAAACGGCATTTTTCTACAGCACACTTTTTTACGCCGCAGACAAGCAATAAAAAATAATCTTAGAGTCTAAAAATCAAAGACAACGATATGCACAGTTTTGTTTTTCGATTTTACTGCTTTTCATTATAACATAAAAAACGGTCAAGTTGCTTCGTTGCTATGTTTTTGTTAATGCCATAAATAACAAAAGAAACACGTTTCTTTGACTGCTTTCTTGTTTCCTGTTTTCCTGTTTTCTTCTTTCCTACTTTCCTAATTTTTTGTTTTCCTGCTTTCCTGCCTTCCCCTGCCTCTTGTCGATTCTTGCAAATTCTGTGCCAACGGCGTATAATCTACTACGAAAGGAGCGGTTACCATGTCCAAGCAGGATTTATGGATCATTTTTGCCGTGATTGCCTTAGGCCTTCTCGCTTGGCTGGCTTTTGCCCTGTTCGGTATGGGAACAACAGGAGAAGCTGTTCAAGCTGTCATCACCGTTGACGGTAAGGTGGTGGAAACCGTAAAACTAGATCAATCCCAAACCATAACGATCCAAGGTGCCGCCTATCCCTGCATCGTGGAAACCAAACCTGGGCAGATCCGCATGCTGGAAGCGCCCTGCCCCGACCAGATCTGCGTGAAAACCGGCTGGATCAGCCATGGGGGTCAGGTGATCGCTTGCGTGCCTAACCGCGTTGTGATCAAGATCGTTGCGGAGGAAAGTCCCGTAGACGCCATTTCCTATTAATAAAATGACTTTTCCATAGTCGTAAGGAGCAAGGAGTATTTCTCTTTATGAATACCAAAAAAATCACGACGGCGGGCATTTTGACCGCTGCAGCTATTATCCTTCATATTGTTGAGGCTTTGTTGCCAAACCCCTTCCCGGTTCCCGGGGTCAAGCTGGGGCTTGCCAACATTATTACTCTCTGGGCTTTATACAGCCTGGATTTTTCCAGCGCTATTATCATAACCATCCTCCGGGTTTCCTTGGGCTCCCTTCTCACCGGCACCTTCCTTTCTTTCGGCTTTTTCATGGCTTTTGCCGGAGGAATTACCAGCGCCTGCCTGATGGCCCTTTTCATCCGGCTGCTGCCTAAAACATCACCTATCGGCATCAGTATTGTCGGCGCGGTGGTGCATAATGTTACCCAGCTATCGGTAGCCTCTTTCTTTTTGGAGCAAGTCGGCGTCTTTTTCTATTTACCCGTCTTACTGTTTGCCGCTTTGCCGGCAGGCGCCGTGACCGGCATTTTTGTAATCCTTCTGCGCAGGCGTATTCCTATTTAAACGCATCCTGGAACGCATCCTGATACACTGTAACACCTAATCCTTGTATACATCGGCAGCCTGTTTCGTGCATTACTGTATTGTCGTCAATGGAAATACATGAAGGAATCCTCATTTCTCCGCCTTGTCCTGCGTAAAACATCCTCGCCGCTATATCACAATTTTAGATATTATAGTGTACGAGCAAAAAGCAAAACGGCAGGAATACTTTCCCGCTTTTCTGCTTTTCCTCTTATCTGTTTTCTTGTATTCCCCACTTGCGCCCACTGCCATTATAAGGTTTGATTACCATATTTTATAAAAGAAAAACCGTTCTCTTTGCAGGAGCCTGCTGGTAGAACGGTCTTTTTATGACCTACGGTTTATTTTAATCCCTGCCACAACCGTTCTACCAAACCGGTAAAACGAAGACTGCTTCGATAGGGTCCAAAAGTCATTCCTTTATTTATAATGCTATTATGCCATGACCACGGGAGCAAAGACCGCATGCGTAATCCGCGCCAAGTCTTTTGGTGCTACCTCCATCTGCATTCCCCGCTTGCCTGCGGAGAAAATGATGGTTGCCTGCGCTTCAGCGCTTTCATCCATCACCGTTTGATACGGTTTCTTCATAGCAATGGGCGAACAGCCTCCCTTTAAATATCCCGTTACCGCTGTAATATCCTTGGCAGGCAGCATTTCGATGGATTTCTCCCCCACCGCTTTGGCGGCGGCCTTCAAAGAAAGCTCCTTTGCCACCGGAATGACAAAAACAAAAATCGTTTTGCTGCCGCCTACTGTAACCAAAGTCTTAAAAACCTGCTCCACCGGTTTGCTGATCATACCTGCCACGGTAACGCCGTCCAAAAACTCTTCACTGCCATATGTATAAGCGTGATAGGCGATTTTTTCTTTCTCTAAGACCCGCATGGCATTGGTTTTGGCGATCTTTTCCATTATGATCTGCTCCTTTTTTGTTCCACACCGGCGGGGAACGGATTCATTTTTTTGATTTTATCTTAACACCAACGGGATAAGATTACAACGGCATTTTCTCCCGTCGGCAGCCTGCCCGGCTAAGAGCTTTCCTCCCTTGATAGAAACATGAAATTATGAAATCATCATTGACAGCCTTCACAACACGGGCTACAATATATCAAACATGATAAAAGCTTCCAAGGCTTCCATTTTTAATAAAGCAGTCACACTTTGCTGTTTGATGACTAAGCTTATGAGAGTCAGAAAACCGAAAGGAGAAGCAAAATGAAAATTGGTTTAAAAGGTACCAAAGAAATCATTGTCGAAGCGTCTATGTTGGCATCCAGCTTAGGCAGCGGCTTGGTAGACGTCTTTGCTACACCCATGATGATCGCTTTTATGGAAAATGTCTGTGCCACTACCGTGGCAGCTGAGATCGGTCAAGGGAATGTGACGGTGGGTACTCTGCTCCATGTCACCCACACGGCAGCTACGCCATTGGGCATGAAAGTTACCTTTCACTGCGAACTGACCGCCATCGAAGGCAGAAAACTAACTTTCAACGTTTCTGCATTTGACGAAAAAGAAAAGATTGGTGAAGGCCTACACGAACGCTTTATCGTCAACCAAGAGAAATTCCAGTCCCGCGCGCTTGGGAAACTTGAAAAATAAAATTGTACGATTAATAAAAAAACCGCGGAGAAGGTAGCAACTTTCTTTCTCCGCGGTTTCGTTTTTTCCCTGGTGATATTCCTCTTGCAGCCCCTTCTGGTGTTGTTTTTCTTACGGTAAGAAAATATAGGCAATTTTCCCCAAGATGGATTGCCATTCCATGCCGGCTGGCACTAAATTCGGAAAAATTAAAAGGCGCATGATAAAAATGATTTGCCGTAATGATTTGAAAAAGAGCAGAACGCCGTCCTGTTTTATCTATATTAATACCGGGAATACTGTTTTCTACGCCTGGTGCTTGAAATACCAACCCTTAAAATAAGAATGTTTCTGCCGACCCCGTGATATTCAATCATTCGCAATTCCTTTCATGGCAGGGTTATTAATGATATTGCCGCAAATGTCAAACCGGGAGCCGTGACAGGGACATTCCCAGGTAAGCTCATCGGGATTCCAGGCCAATTGACAGCCCATATGAGGACATTTGGCCGATACAATATAGGAAGTACCCTCCGGGCTCTTATAAACGCCCATTTTTTGGTCTTCCACTTCCACAACGCCGCCATGACCTTTGGGCAAAGCGGCAATTACGACATCGGGAACCTGCAGCTTCGCTTTGAGGAGACCGGAGACCGCCGTCACGGTATTATCGGTTAGATTTTTTAACGAAGACCAGAAGGGCATCCGCTTGGGCGTAAAGATCTCGGCATATTCGTTTTCTACCCCCATGATCTCATCGGTAAGCAGCATTGCCGAAACCATCGAACCGGTCATACCCCATTTATTAAAGCCGGTGGCTACAGACACCCACGGCAGGGAAGAGGCGTATTGACCGATATAGGGAATGCTATCTAAAGTGGCACAGTCCTGATTCGACCAGTAATATTTTTCCTGACTTCCTTCAAAATATTTACCACCTGCTTGACGCAGCTTATCGTAACTGCCTCCGGCGCCGTTCTGGCCGGTACGATGTCCAGCTCCTCCTAAAAGGACCATGTCCTGATAATTTCGGAAGGAATAGCCGGTATCATCGGCATCTATATACATACCCTGGAGATCGGGCGCATTATCTAAAGCAATGACATAAGAGCGCTCCTGATGCATTTTCATAAAATAGTAACCGGGCGTATTGATAAAAGGATAGTGTGTCGCCACCACGATATGATCTGCCGTCACACTGCCCTGGTCGCCAATAGCGCGGTTCCCCTCCAAACTCTTCACCATGGAATGCTCATAAACTGTGATATCCCGGGAGATAAACTGTAAAAATCTTAAGGGATTAAATTGCGCTTGTCTGGTAAAGCGCAATGCCCCTGCTACCGGGAAAGGCAAAGCCGTCTCATCCACCACATCCGCGGGAAGGCCCACAGCAATCGCATCTTTGGCTTCCTCCTCCAGATTTGCCCTTTCGTCTAAAGAGTAGACATAAGCCGGCAGATCCTGAAAATCACAGGCAATATTTTTTTCCGAAACCATACTGCGATATTTCTCTACCGCGGCCTGATTGGCCTGTGCAAACTGGGCCGCCTTTTCCTGGCCAAATTCCTGGATCAGGCGGTGGTAAATCAAGCGATGCTGGGAAGTGATCTTGGCAGTGGTGTTTTTGGTAGCACCGCCGCCAATGGTGGAAGCATCCAGCACCACCACATCCACTCCCCGTTCCTTTAAAAGATAAGCCGTCAGCATTCCTGCCATACCGGCACCGATTACCAGCACATCGGCTTTGATATCCCCGGACAACGCGTTCCGTTCCGCCATATTACAGCTGGCGCTCCACACGGATTCCGGTTTTGACTCCATTTTTATGCCTCCTTTGCCACTAAACGCCGTTTTAACTCCTCCCAACCATGGAAAGGTGGAGAGCAGGCATTATTTTCACAAATATAGAAGGTAGTCTGCCCATCCTGCAAAGAATAATTCTCTAAAAACTTTTCTCCCTGCAGGCCTGCCAGTACCATAACATGAGGATAAAAGCCTTGATGGAGCAATTGCCGCAGTCTGTCCAGATCCTCTTGAGAGGCTGCCAGGCATACCAGACGTTTTATCGGATAGACCGCTTGCATGATCCCAATCAAGGCAAAACTGTAACCGGCGGGATACGGCGCCGATGCTCCGGCTAAAAATGCCAGCTGTTTTTGGGCCGCTTCCGCCAGAACCGGTTCTTCCGTCAACTCGGCCAAACGGAAGAGATGATAGCCCATAAGAGAATTACCTGAGGGAAGCGCACTGTCATAGCTCGTCTTAGGCCGCGCGATCAGGGCTTCCCCCTTCTCGCCGTAAAGGTAAAATCCACCTTCCGGAGCCGCAAAATCAACCAGCACGCGTTGCGTATAAGCCAAAGCCCTCTCCAAATAAGAGGGTTCAAAAGTAACGTGATACAGTTCTTGTAAAGACCAGATTAAAAAAGCATAATCTTCCAAAAGGCCTTCGCCGGCCGCCTCTTTGTCCCGGTAACGCACCCAAAGCCGTCTGTTTTCATGGGTAAGCTTGTCCTCCAGAAAGGTAAGTGCTTCCACCGCAGCCTGCAAACAACGTTCTTCCCCCAAAGCACCGTAAGCCTTGGCTAGGGCAGCGATGAGCAATGCATTCCAGGATGTGAGGATTTTATCGTCTTTATGCAGGCGGGTCCGTTGCCGGCGATATGACTCCAGTTTATGGCAGAACGCCGTCATGGCAGCATTTTCTTGCCGGAATTCTTCATTATCCAGAAGATTGGGGATATTTTTTCCTTCAAAATTACCTTCCCGCGTGATGCCGTAGAAGCGGTTGAAAGCCTTACCGTCTTCCTGCCCCAGCACTTCCTCGACCTCGTCGGGAGTAAAAACATAATATTTCCCCTCTATTCCTTCGCTGTCGGCATCTTGCGCGGAATAAAAAGCGCCATCCTCATTGCGCATCTCTCGAAAAAGGTAGCGCAGGATCTCTTCCGCCACCCGGCGGTAAAGGGGGTTGGCCGTCATTTGATATGCTTCCGCATATGCCGCTAAAAGCAGGGCATTGTCGTAAAGCATTTTTTCAAAATGGGGCACCAGCCATTGCCGGTCAGTGGAATACCGGGAAAAGCCACCTCCCACATGATCAAAAATACCACCACGATACATCTGTTCCAAAGTTTTTTCTACCATGACCATAGCTTCTCGGTCGCCCTCCAGATGGGAATAACGTAGCAGGAACATCAAGTTGTGGGGCGTGGGGAATTTCGGCGCATTGCCAAAACCGCCATATACCTGGTCGAAACTGTGACAAAGCATTTGAAAAGCTTTTTGGATTGGTTTTTTGTCTACACTTCCTTTTATTTCTTGTTCTACAGCCTCCTGCCGCAAATGCTGTGCCACTGCCTCACCAGAATCAAGCAAAGATTTTTGATTGCTTTGCCACAAGTCCGACACCTGCTGCAAAAGCTCCATCAGCCCAGGCATCTGGTAGCGGGAATGCTTGGGGAAATAGGTTCCGGCAAAAAATGGCTTTTGTTCAGGCGTCATCAGGATGGTAAGCGGCCAGCCGCCTTGACCGGTCATCGCCTGGCATACATCCATATAAACGGCGTCAATATCGCCCCGCTCTTCCCTGTCGACCTTAACTGCTATAAAATCTCCATTCAAAAGAGCCGCCACTTCTTCATCTTCAAAGGATTCTCTTTCCATGACATGGCACCAGTGACAGGTGGAGTAACCGATACTAAGAAAAATCGGCTTATTTTCTTCTTTGGCTTTTTGAAAGGCTTCACTGCCCCAAGGAAACCAATGGACAGGATTGTAAGCATGCTGTAAAAGATAAGGCGATTTTTCGTTAATTAATCTATTGGGTACTTTATCTTTGGTCACAAGATCACCTCCTTACAAACAACTTACTTAAATAACATTCCTAATCTAATATTTACTTATTTGCTTCATCATATACTAAAAATCAAACGTCTGTTAAGATTAAAAGAAACAAAATTGCTAGCTAAATCATTAGCAGTGATTAAGAAAAATACTAAGCATATTGAACGAAAGTTGTCAAAAAGCATCTCTTAACTTGAAGAAGAGAGTAGAAATCATTCTGTTTTTGTTCTAAAGAAAACCCGCCGCATAAAAATGTGGCGGGCGAATCCTGGCTCTTCTTATACTCTGCTTTTCTTATATTCGGCTTACCTTATTGTGTTTTACACATTCCAAGTACACATAGATAATGATTCGCTTCACGTAGTACATGATCCCCTAAGAGTGGGATAATGACAGACTGAATTTTGCAATCAAGAATCCCTTTTGTTCCAGCAGCCTTAAAATCACGCAGTTTTTTGGTCTCCTGAAGGCTTTCGTTGGTGACTTCCGTAATATTCATGGTTTGATTCGAGGCTTTTATTGCTTCTGCGGTTAATTGATCAAACTCATTGCCAAATTGCCTTGCAGTTTCGATTAATGTTTCTTCTGTTGGATCAAGAAGCCCGGCAATAAACTTGGAATGCTCAGCCATAATGCGGTTCCAAAAAACTTCCTGATGAATGAGGTCAGCAGTACGCATAATGTTTTCACGGCGTGCTAAGGCAACAAGCATATTCATAAAGAACATTGCTTCACGCAGTATATGATCTATTAGTAATGGGTAATTTACAGTAAACATCTTACAAGAACGTACATCAGAAAGAATCCGCTCCTTAAATTCAACAAGCAACTTGGTCAGATGGTATGCTTTTCTATTAAGCATCTCTACTACGTTCACTATTTCAGTGTCAGGCATCCCTGGTCCGGCAGGCATTAGTGCCTCTTCACGGCGGGTAAGGTTAATATCAAAAGGTACTCCTGTATAGAAATTTGTTAGGCGTTCGGCGTCAATGGTATATTGTGTGGCTATCTGATGCGATTCTAAGGTACTTTGACTGATGTTTTTATTAGCCAATTGAGTTGCTTCAGAAAGCAGCTTTTCAAATCCCATCCTGAACGATGCAGCATCCGCAGCCATCGCACTATCCCTTGGCGTAAAGCCAATTTGTAAAAAGAAGGAATGCTCCTTCATTATTCTCAAGAAAAAAAGGTTTAGATCGATTGAGGCTGTGACAAATTCCTTTTGTAGTTGTTCTAGTAGCGGAAGCGGGATATTCCTAAAGCCCTAAAGCTCTACAGTCAATAGCAAGTATACCGTATGTTCTTTGCCAAAAGGAAAAGGAAATTGGGAATTTTTGTCGAAGCTGAAAACATTATAAATAAGGGGGTGTCACCTATCATTACTTTGAAAAAAACTTCCCACCTGAAAGTTTTCATTGTTCTGGCATTAACTTTTTCTTTCCTCATCAGCCAAGCACCGGCAGCATTAGCCGCTGAAAAAGGTGCAGTTAAGCGAAGCGATGCGGCGGAAAAATATAAATGGAATTTGAGCGAACTCTATGCAGATCAAGCTGCCTTTACGGAGGACATCGTCAAAGTCAGAAATGAGTTGTTACCCCAAATTGCAAAATATAAAGGAAAACTGAATAACAAAGAAAACGTCGGGCAACTATTGGAGATGCAGAGTAAAACCAGAAAAATATTGGACAAACTTCAGCTTTATAGTCAACTGGGTTTGGATTTAGACTATACAAACACTGAAGCCAAAGAGCTGAAAATGCAATATGATGCTTTAAACGGCGAATATCAAAGCGCTTCTTTCTTTATCGCTACGGAAATCATGGAATTGCCCAAAGAAACGCTCACCAAAATGATCAATGACCCCGCCATGTCTTCCTACAGCATGATGCTTAAAAACTTGCTCCAACAGCAGGATCACATCCTCTCCGCGGAGGAGGAAAAACTCCTTTCCATGACCTCGGAGCTTAGTGCTTCGCCCAGTAGTATTTTTGAGAACCTCCTGTATGCCGACATGAAATACCCCGTCATAAAAGACGAAAAGGGCCGGGAGATAGAGTTGACTCCTGGGAAATATAACGAAATCCTTGAAAGTTCCAACAGGGAATTACGAAAAAGCGCCTACGATGCCTTTATGGGTAACGCAGCTTCCTATAACAATACTCTGGCCGCGGCCTATGCCTCCCATGTCAAATATGACGTATTTTACGCCAAAGCCCGGAAATACGAGTCCTCTTTAGAGCAATCCCTGGCCGAGGAACATATCTCGGGAACCATCTATGATAATTTAATTCTCTCAACCAAAAACAATCTTAAGGCGCTACAAGACTATTATTCACTACGTAAAAAAGCTTTGGGATATGACGAGTTATACCGGTATGATTTCTGGGTTCCTCTCTCCAGTGAGTATCAAATGGATATCCCCTTTGACGAAGCGGTGGCAATCGTCAGAGCGGCTTTACAGCCATTGGGCCAGGAATATATTGTCAATTTCGACAAAGCGATCGCCAACCGCTGGATTGACGTTTATCCGGACGGGCACAAAAATACCGGCAGTTATTGCGCTTCAGGCTACGTATCTCATCCTTATGTACTGTTGAATTACGACGGCAGCCTGGGGTCCCTTGTGACTTTAGCTCATGAGGTAGGCCATGCCTTACATTTTGCCGCTTCTCAGAGCACCCAAGTATATGAAAAATCGGAAGAAGTGATTTTCACAGGCGAAGTGGCCTCTAATGTCAATGAGCTTCTACTAATGAACTATCTCATGCAAAATGCCAAATCGGACCAGGAAAAAATCTACCTGCTTGATTCTTATATCAATAATTTAAACAGCATGTTCTTTTATCAGGTGGAATATTCCGAGTTTGAAAAGAAGGCCCACGAGATGGCCGAAGCGAACCAGTCTCTCACCCCTCAAGCTCTGAACGATTTATGGTATTCCATCATGCAAGATTATTATGGAAATACCGTTAACCTGGGCAATAGCGGCAGTGCCGCCTGGTCCCTTGTGCCTCATTTTTATGACAGTTTTTATGTTTACCAGTATGCCACATCGGTATCCGCGGCTTGCGCCTTAGTCGATAAGATGCAGGACAACAAGGAAGACGCTCTGGCCAAGTACTTGGATTTCTTGAAAGCGGGTTCTTCCGATGATCCGGTTGCGCTATTGCAAAAAGCCGGCGCAGATATGAGCTCCCCCCAACCCATTGAAGCATTTCTGCAATACTTTGGCCAATCGGTTGACGAATTAGATACCCTTCTTGCGAAACAGCCCTCAGAACCATCCTCATCTGTTACCGACACAAGCATTACCTACACCATAAAGCCGGGAGATACCCTCTGGAAAATCGCTAAAAAATATAACACGACCTGGCAAGAGCTGGCCGCGTTAAACAACCTGAAAAATCCCAACCTACTCATTCCCGGCAGAGAATTAATTATTGAAAAATAATGCAGTAATATTTTCAAATCATAATCTTTATCATCGTTCCAAATACACCGGGCCGAATACATCCATGGTTTCGAAACTGACAAATAGAATGACACACGACAGAAAGAAAAGTGACCGACGGTATTAAGCAATTTTCAAAACTGCCCCGTTGATTTTTTTAAAAAGCGCGGTCTGAACTTACGCCGGTTACTTTCCTGCTTTTATCGCATTGGACAGGAACGGTTGGGACCGTTGTGAAAGCGTAAAACAAAAGCAGCTTTTGAATTGCTTTGTTTTTATTATTTTAATAAAAGGTATAAATTTTTTCTATAAAACGCTCTAATCAGTTCATTTTCAGCCATTTCGACCGATATAAATTTTGAGTGGCAGAACAACAAAATCATTTTCAATCCTTCTTCTTTTCACATCTGTAAAATCCTACACAATCCTACCAAAACAAAGCCGCCGGAGCATATGCTCCGGCGGCTTTGCCATCCCTTGACCCAATCTTAATACTATTATTATTTTTCCTGCTTGCCTTCCACTTTCTGGGTATCCTGCGCCAAGTCGTTAGCTAAAGACAAATCGCCGAAAGCAACATCCTCCGGCAAAAACATTTGGAATTCGTTGGTAAAGTCTACTTGCCCCTCTCCGGTTTTCAAAGCGGCATCCAGTAAATGACCCCCTTTTGTACCGTCTGCGGAAATGAAATGCAGATGCCAGCCCGGCATATTGATCCCGGCCACATAATCGGGACAACGCACCGCTACAATCGTCCCTTTCATATCTTTGTATTCAAATTCCGGTTGTGCCTGGGCAATTTCTTTTAATGGCTTATATGGTTTTTCCTGCGCTGGAACGCTTCTGACATGGATCATGGAAAAATCTCCAGTGACTTTCGCTACATAAAACAGATTGGGATTGTCCGTATCTTCTAGCACCTTCTGGTCCAGTAAAGTTTTCAGCGCTTCGATATCTGCAAGATCCGTTAAGTCTTCAAGCGTCAGATCATCGTCAAAATAAGTAACGGCGGCAAAAGGAACCGTTGCGTCATTTCCTTTCTTTTCCACACTACCGTCCGCTTTTGCCTGATAGACCTGTCCGTCCAAGACGATCATTTCTCCGTCTAAGGTATCGAAAGTGCCAACGCCGGTATCTCCTTCTTTCAAAAGGTCGCCGACGGTGACTACCCCGTCGTAATAACCCAGCATTAGAGCATTTAACGTAGATACCTGATACAAAACATCCCTATTTTCCGGCTGCTCGGCTGTTACTTTTTGATGGGCACAACCGGACAAAAGACCAAGGCAAATTAAAATCAATAAAAACCAGCGAAAGCCTGTATTTTTTTTCAACATTAATAAACCCTTCTTTCCTTCTTCTTTTCTTATGCTCTTATGCTTTCACCGTCTGTCATTTAGAACCTAAAGCTAGCATACAAAGCCATGATAAAGTAAGATAAGCCGTTTACTTTACAAAAACGCCTAAATCAGAATGTTTTACCTGTGCCGCTATCCCAAGTTAGCTCCGGGGACGCCGTTCCAGCTTTCTCTTATTTCCGTCCTCATCTATAAGGTAAGTACCATCCAGCTGCTCTATGACATTTTTCTTCATGTCCGTGAGATACTCCCGGCGCAATAGCTGCTGCTCTTCCTTTTCCGTTTCCGTCAATCCGTCCTCTTTGGCCTTTTTGGCCAGCTCATTGATGCGGTCTATTTTTTCTTGTTTCATGGTCACACCTCCACCTTCTTATTTTCCAGACCTTTCCTTACAATTTTTACCCATATTCGACTGTTCCTGTCAAAAAGCCTGCTTTCTGATACAAAAAATGACCCTGCCAAACAGCTTGCGCTTTCTCTTATAAGCTAACCCTGCTTCGGGGAACTAGATATGGATACCATAAGTTAATTTACAACCGATTGAGACAAATCCATGCCCTCTTTGCCTTTTTTTTACCTAATCCGGTAGGTTAGCTAAACAATTTCTTATTAATAATTATTATTGTCCTTTACTTTTTATTTCTTTTGCTATACAATATATTGTGTATCAAATATTTTACATAACAAGATAAGGGGTTGATCGCCTTGCAAGACACAGACCAAGTGCAAAACATCAGCAAGAATGCCGCCGCCGTATTGGAACGCAGATACCTGATGAAGGATGAAACAGGCAAGAATATAGAAAGTGTGGCCGGCATGTTCCGCAGGGTAGCCAATGCCATTGCCGCCGCCGATACCCATTTTGACAGCAATGCGGATACCAAGGCTGCTGCCGACACCTTTTACAGGATCATGACCAACCTGGAGTTTTTGCCTAATTCTCCCACCCTGATGAACGCCGGCCGTGATCTGGGTCAGCTGTCCGCTTGTTTCGTTTTACCGGTAGCGGATAGCATGGAAGATATCTTCAGCGCAATCAAGCAGGCGGCTTTGATCCATAAATCCGGCGGCGGCACCGGGTTTTCTTTTTCCCGGCTCCGCCCCAGCGGCAGCACGGTACGAACCACGGGAGGGGTTGCCTCCGGCCCCATTAGTTTTATGAAAGTTTTTAATATGGCAACGGAGGCAGTCAAACAAGGCGGCACCCGGCGCGGTGCCAATATGGGCATCCTCCGGGTTGACCATCCGGACATTTTGCAATTTATCGACTGTAAGATTGCCTCCAATGAAATCAATAATTTCAATATTTCCGTAGGTGTTACCGAAGCCTTTATGGAAGCGGTCTATCAGGGTGAAATGTATGATCTTATCGATCCTAAGAGCAAGATTGCCGTGGGCAGCTTAGACGCCGGCCAGGTCTTTGACAAAATCGTTCATAATGCCTGGCAAAATGGAGAGCCTGGCATCATTTTCTTAGATAGGCTGAACCGGGACAACCCTGTGCCCACCCAAGGCGAGATCGAAAGCACCAATCCTTGCGGCGAACAACCCCTCTTGCCTTACGAGTCCTGCAATCTGGGCTCCATCAACTTAGTGGCTATGGCCCAAAAGACTGCTCAAGGCTACCATCTGGATTATGAGCATTTGGCACAAGTCATAAAAGACGCCGTTCATTTTCTGGACAATGTCATTGAAGTGAATCGCTATCCCTTGCCGGAGATTGAACAAGTCACCAATCAAACCAGAAAAATCGGTTTAGGCATCATGGGCTTTGCAGATCTTTTGCTTTTGCTGGGTATCCCCTATAATTCTGATGAAGCAGTGATGCTGGCGGAGCATATCATGGCATTTATCACCAAAGAGGGCCGGGCAGCTTCAGCGGCATTGGCCAAGACTCGGGGAGCCTTCCCATTATTTCAACTCAGCACATATCCACAGGAAACACCATTGCGGAATGCCACCGTCACCACCATCGCACCAACCGGCACCCTTTCTATCATTGCCGGATGCAGCTCCGGCATCGAGCCGGTCTTTGCCTATGTCTTTATCCGCAATATTATGGACAATACCGAAATGATCGAAGTCAATCCCATCTTAAAGCAGGTCCTGGAGGAACGAGGACTTTACAGCGACGATCTGATGAAACAAATCGCCAGGGAGGGAACATTGGCCCACATTGAAGCAATCCCCACCGACATTCGCCGCATTTTTGTCTGCTCCCATGACATCAATCCCATCTACCATATCAAAATGCAGGCTGCCTTCCAGAAATACACTGACAACGCCGTTTCCAAAACGGTCAACTTTCCTCAAAGCGCCACGGAAGAGGATGTCAGGGAAGTCTTTCGCCTGGCCTATGAACTGGATTGCAAAGGCGTTACCATCTACCGGGACGGCAGTCGGGACAACCAAGTCTTAAATATTGGCGACATTAAACACAACGAAGCAGAAATCCCGGCGGCCTACGGACATATCACCGCCCGGCCCCGGCCGGAAGTGGTCTGCGGTGTTACCGAAAGGATGAAAACCGGCTGCGGCAACCTTTATGTTACGGTGAACTATGATGACCAAGGCATCTGCGAAGTCTTTACCTCTACCGGCAAAGCGGGAGGCTGTCCCTCACAGTCCGAAGCCATGGCGCGGCTCATTTCCATCGCTCTGCGCTCCGGCATCAGCCTGGAAGAGATCTTAGAACAGCTCCGCGGCATCCGTTGTTCCTCCACCACCAGGCAAACCGGCAGAACATGCACTTCCTGCCCCGACGCCGTGGCTCGAGTGGTAAAACGGGTAGCGGATATGATTCAGGCCGCGCCCATGCCGCTGGCTTCAAATAATGATGATCCCGCCTTTAATCACCGTGAAGGGCTGAGCCGTCAGGCAAAATTCTGTCCGGAATGCGGCAGTAAACTGGAACATGAGGGTGGCTGTGTTTCCTGCCGAAATTGCGGCTACTCAAAATGTAATTGATTTATTTTTATTAACCTGTCACTATTCCATTTACTATGAAACCGGTTTTTTATTTGCCGGTATCACAAAAATATTCCCTCTTCATGATCCCAATATTAAGCGCCTGTTGATAGCCTATCTAGACTATGAACAGGCGTTTTTGATTATTAGATTTATTTTAAAAATTATTAAGAATATTTCTTGACTCTCACGTTACGTTATCCTTTATACTACAAGTATACTACAAGCATAAAGAGGTGATTTAAGATGAAAACGGTAAAAGCCGTGGCCAGAGAAACAGGAATAAGCGTCAGAACTCTTCATTATTATGATGAGATCGGCCTTTTAAAGCCAAGTACCATCACCGAGTCCGGCTACCGTCTTTATGGAAAGGACGATATCAAACGGCTGCAACAAATCTTGTTTTTTCGGGAATTGGATTTCCCTTTAAAAGAGATTGAAGAGATCATCAATCATCCGGGCTTTGATGAAAAAGCGGCCTTAACAAACCACAAAAAATTGCTGGAATTAAAACGCGAACGTCTGGACGGCTTGATCCGTCTGGTAGATACGATTTTGAAAGGAGAAACCACCATGAGTTTTCAAGAATTTGATAAAACAGCCATCCAGACCCTCCGAGAGCAATATGCCGAGGAAGTCAAAGAATGCTTTGGGCATACTCCCGCCTATGGGGAAAGTCTTCAAAAAACCAACGGCTATCGCCCGGAGGATTGGGCAACCATCCAATCCGAGGCAGCGGAAATTTATGAGGCTTTCGCCGCCGCTATGAATCAGGAGCCCGGCGCTCCCCAGGTGCAAAAATTGGTCGAGGATTGGCAAAACCACATCACTAAGTATTATTACACCTGTACCAAAGAAATCCTGGCCGGATTAGGAGAAATGTATGTAGCAGATGAGCGCTTTCAGCAAAATATTGACCAATACGCGCCGGGACTTGCGGCGTTTATGAGCAGGGCCATTGCGGTGTATTGCGCTTAAGCCCGTCTACACTCAACGGCTTCGTAAATCAATGATTACAGCTCAAATGACACTAACCCACGCCATATATGACCGGATCCAGACAATCTACTTTTCCCCTTGGCCTTCCTAAAGAGCTTGTCTTGTTTTTCTAAGCCGCCGGTGATTCGTTATGCAGACTACCAAATAAATCATAAAAAACCTGCTGAATCAGCAGGTTTTTTATTGCCAGGTTTGCCAGACTTCCGGATGATAACCAACCGTCGCTTGCTTACCATTACGGACAATAGGCGTTTTAAACAAACCAGGATTCTCCAGAAGCTTCTCTTCGATGGCTTCCGTAGTGGATAGATACCCAATGAAACAGCTTTCGTACTCCTTGGCCTTTTCATCAAAGAGTGCGTTCAAGCCACCAACGGCAGCTTTGATATTGCGGTATTCTCCCGCGCTCATGCCGAATCTTACCACATCAATAAACTGGTATTTAACGCGGCGCTCCTTGAAATAGCGTTCCGCTTTTTTAGTGTCAAAACACTTTGCCTTGCCATAGATTTGGATATTCATCTTCATTCCCCCACATACTCAAAACGTCTGAACCGTTTGCCATCTTTCTCCACGATTTCCTCCCACATGGCGGCCGGACGCACCCAAAAGTGTCTGTCTCCATACAGTGCCTGATAGACAACCATGTCTTCCAGAGTTTCTGAATGCTTGGCCACTGTTAAAACTCGGTATTCCTTTCCCTTGAAATGACGGTAACGGCCCGGACGGATGACTTCTCCCAGATTTTCTGACATCAAAAATCCCTCCCGTCCCATTTGTAAACTTTGATGGTGATAAACCACTGAACAAACCCCAATGAATCTGTTTTCTACTTCATCATTATTTTAAGCTCTGGTTAGAAAAAACTGTTATCGTTAGCTTTAATTCACCGGGCAACCGGCTAATTCCTGCCCATGAACCAAGGCCCCCTCACCTTAAAAAATCCGGCATCATTTTTTGCCTTTTTGCCAAAAATAATCATAGATTAGTTTAAAATACGCTTGTCTCATGCTTGCCACCAGCAAAATAGTATCTCGAAAAGGATGTTCTTTTAGGGATCCTCGCAACATTTAATACAAAATGCATATTCTAAATGTATAAAATAAAGCAAATTCATTGATTTTGCTACCCGCTTATGGATCAATACGATGACGGCAACCTCTCCAGCCCATCACATTCAATAACAAAAATGCTGCTTTTGGCTGTTTTTTCTGACAATTCTTATCACAATCCCCAAAAGGCAATAATTTTATAAGGTTTTTATAAAAAATAGCAGGTGTATGAAAAATTGTATAGAAAATCTTACAAGCGGCAACTTATTTATGATAACAAGATAACAAGTGAAAGCGAAATAATACAAGAAATACCTGATTCCCTTATTCTGTTAAAATTTTACCCCCAATCTCATTTGATTGGTGCAATATTACAATTATAATACCATGTTATGATTATTTCAAAATAATGATTTTTTGTATGGCAGAAAGGAAACAAAAAATGGAAACCGATACGCAGCCTACATCACCCCAATTCCCCAGGGTTACCTTCGAAGAATTTACGCCGACTTCTTATGAAGCATGGCAAGAAGCGGCGACTCTTGCGCTAAAGGGGGCTCCTTTCGATAAAAGGCTAAAAACCAAAACCTATGAAGGA
>JAVBWO010000018.1:0-117288 GCA_036677375.1 Bacillota bacterium | reverse complement strand
CCGTACGGGTCGGTTCCCCTTCTGTGTGGGTGTCTATCGTATGAAAGCTCTTTCTGATCCTCATTTCCCTGCGCCCGGCTCTCCCGTTCCCGCAAGCCGGGCTGCCTCCTTCTTTACTGTTTCATTCTAATATTTTAATAAGCTTCAGAAATTTTACCGAAAATTCGCCCCGGCATAAATGCCGGGGCGCTTTGATAAAACCTGCTAATCACACAAATGGCAAGCCACTTGGTGGTCGGGATAAACCTCCTGCATCCGCGGTTCCTCCTGCCTGCAACGGTCGTTGGCATAAGGACAACGGGTATGAAAACGGCAACCGGGAGGCACGTTCACCGGGCTCGGAATCTCGCCGGTGGATTCCACTTTATCAGGTTTCAGCTCTTGCTCCGCTTTTAAGACCACAGGAATGGAGGACAAAAGCATTTTGGTGTAAGGATGGCGGGGACGTTGGAAGAACTCCACCGCAGGCGCCATTTCCACGATGCGGCCCAGATACATAATGGCGATCCGGTCAGCGATATTGCGCATCAAGCTCATATCGTGGGTAATAAAGAGATAGGACATATTAAAGTTTTTTTGTAGATCCATCAGCTTATTGATGATCTTAGCCTGAACCGACACGTCCAAAGCGGAGGTGGGTTCATCCAAGACCATCAGGGAAGGATCGGTGGTTAGCGCCCGGGCGATTGCTACCAACTGCCGCTCACCGCCCCCCAAAGATCTGGGATATTTAAACATGGTCTCAGGCGGTAATCCTACCATATCCAGCAATTCGTAGATTTTATCTTCAATCTGATCATTTGGTACAATCTTATGCACTTGTAAAGGCATTTTTAGGATATTACCAACGGTACGCTGAGGATTTAAGGAAGTTCCCGGATCCTGGAACACGATCTGGATATCCTTTTTCATACGCAGGGAACGCTTCCGGGCTGGCATGGAAATATTTTCGCCCTTAAATGTTACTTTACCGGAGGTGATGCCGTGCATCCCCATGACCACATAAGCGGTGGTGCTTTTGCCGGAACCGGACTCCCCCACCAAGCCCACCACTTCATTGGTGCGGACGGTAAAATTAATATCGTCCACCGCTTTGACGAAGCGATCTCTTTTGTTGGTTGGGAAATATTTCTTCATATGCTCCACTACTAAGATGTCATCAGCCATTGGTCGCACCTCCTGTCTCTTGCTTGATTGCTTGATTTTCATAAAGGAAACATGCTACCTCATGGTTCTCCGATAGCTGATAGAAAGGCGGTTTTTCTTCCGCGCAGCGGGCCAATGCCTTGGGGCAGCGGGGTTGGAAGCGGCAGCCCTTGGGCGGATTCACATAGCTGGGCAAACGGCCCTCAATACCGGCCATGATACCCTCGCCGGTGAGCTTAGGAATGGAAGCCAGTAGGCCCTGGGTGTAGGGATGACAGGGATTTTCAAAGATCTCCTCTGTCAAAGCAGTCTCCATCATATTGCCGGCATACATGACATAAATGCGATCCGTCATTTCTCTTGCCACCCCTAAAGAGTGGGTAATCAGGATCAAAGAGGTATTCTTTTGATCAACTAAGCTGCGGATCAAGCGTAATACCTGATCCTGAATGGTAACATCTAAGTTGGTGGTGGGTTCGTCCGCGATCATCAACTTACTGGCGGTAGCCAAGGCCATGGCGATACAAACCCGCTGCCGCATGCCGCCGGAAAGCTGGAATGGATAGTTTTTCAAGATCCGGTCCGGGTCTGGCATGGAGCAATCTTTCAGCGCCTGAATTGCTTTTTCGTTAATCACCTTTTTATTGTTATCAGGCACCATGCCGGAATAGCGGATGGTGTCCCTGATCTGAAAGCCTACGGTAAATACCGGGTTTAAAGCGGCGGTAGGGTCTTGGAAAATCATGGAGAGATTTTGTCCCCGCAGCTCGTTCAAAGCCTTTGTGGTCATTTTTAAAACGTCATGATCCTGGAATATGATCTCCCCCTGCGGAATTCTCGCCTGCTTGGGCAAAACCTTCATAATGGACTTCACCGTCGTGGTCTTACCGCAACCGGATTCACCCACCAAACCGATCTTCTCGCCGGGATATACTTTAAAATTGATGCCGTTAATAACTTGAGCCATGCCGCCATACACTTTAAAGTTGACATAAAGATCACGAATATCCAGTAATGGCTTTTTGTCAGCCATGGCTACACCTCCTCTGTTTTCAGCATATCGCCGATGCCGTCGCCCAAAAGGTTGAAGGCTAAAACGATAAGCATAATCGCCGAGGCGGGGAATACGGTTAACCACCAAATTTTAGGCATCAGCTTATAGCCGTCGGCAATCAAAGTACCCAAAGCGGGATTGGGCGGCTGTTCCCCTAAGCCTACAAAGCTCAAGGCAGCACCGATTAAGATCACCACGCCCATATCCAGTGTCATTTTAGTCAAGATGGGGGAAATACAGTTGGGCAGGATTTCTTTAAAAAGAATATGTCGGCGTTTGGCTCCCAAAAGCTCTGCGGATTGAATATAATACTCGTTTCGCACGGAAGAAGCCATCCCGTAAATCAGTCTTGCATACCAGGCCCACCAGGAGAAGGTAACGGCCATCATGGAATGAAACAGGGTAGGAGACAACATGGCGGATACCGCCATAGCCAAAACCAGGGAAGGGATGGATAGGAAGATATCGACAATCCGCATAATGAGTGAAGAAATGAAGTGGTTTTGATAGTAACCGGCAATTAAGCCAAACACCGTGCCGATTGGCGCCGCCACTGCGATAACCCCCAAGCCCATCGTAAGTGCGCTGCGGAAAGAAAAGATAATTCGGCTCAAAACATCACGGCCATACTGATCGGTGCCAAATAAATACTTTTTACAGGGCGCCAGGTTGGCATTGGCAAAATCGGTAAAGGGGCCGGCATGTTCCGGATAAGGCGCTAACTGCTTTTCAAAGAGTGCCACCAAGATAATAAAGAGTACCAGACCCAAACCGACAACAGATATCTTGTTGCGCGAAAATTTATACCAGCTTCTTTTCAAGCCCTCTACCCGAGCCTGCGCTTTTGTCTTTTTGGTGTGTACTGCCGTTTCCATATTATTTGCCACCTCCTTGCAGACGAATCCGCGGATCTAAGAAAGCGGTGACGATGTCAACCAAAATATTGACGATAGCAAAAGTTAAACCAATGACTAAAACCACTGCAACAATGGCGTTCAAATCCTTATTTAATATAGCGTTAACACCATAGCGGGATAAGCCGGGATAATTGAAGATCAATTCTACCAGGAAGGCGTTTCCCAGCATTGATGCAATATCCAGCGCAATGATAGACACCGTAGGCGTTGCCGAAGGGCGCAAAACATAACGCATAATCACCCGGCGGACAGGAATGCCGGAAGCGATCTCGGAGCCCACATAATCTTTCCCTAAGTTTTCAAACATACTGGAACGGGTAATTCTGGCGGCCTGTGCGATCCCGGCCAAGGACAAAGCGGTGGCCGGCATGATCAAGTGCTTGAAGGCATCCCAAAAAGCCGTCAGGCTCCCGCTAAGCAAGCTGTCTACGGTCATGAAACCGGTTGCTGCCACCGGAGGATAGATGGCGGCATCCAATCGGCCCATGATTGGAAGAATAGGCCATAAAAACCCAAATAAGAGCATAAATAAAATTCCCCAAACAAAGGACGGGGTTGCGATGCCCAAATAAGATACGATCCTAACTCCATTGTCAAAACCTGTGCCCGCATGCCGGGCGGAAAGCGCCCCTAAAAGAATTCCAAAGATAATTTCTAAAATTGCCGCTAAAATCACCAGTTCCAAAGTAGCCGGCAAAAAATCGGACAAATCTTCTGTTACCGCTCTTTTTGTCTGCGTAGACTCGCCTAAGTCACCATGTAAGGCATCCTTTAACCACAAGCCGTATTGAACCGGCAACGGCTCGTTTAAGTGCATTTCTACCCGCAAGGTTTCCAGAGCTTCTTTGGTGGCTCTGGGCCCTAATGCCATGGTGGCCGGATCCCCCGGAATGACCCGGGCTACGACGAAAATCAAGATAGATAGGCCTAAAAGAACGAATACCGACCAGGCTAGCCGTTTTAAAATTAGTACAGCGGTCTTCATGTTTGTCCCCCCTTCTGTAAGAATGTAAATAGCACCCAAGTAATTGCAGTCTGTTTTTTATTACATTTTAAACACAAGGCCGCAGGAGCATAGGCGGAGCAGGATATATCCTGCTCCGCCTGTAATTGTTTTCCTGCTTACAGTTGGATCAACGAGTCCTATCCTAGAGAAAGCCCGATTCGGCTTTTTTATGCTATTGTAACAAAGCGGCTCTCTTATCCGGGAAGATTTCCATGGTACGGAAATAGATAACGCGGCCCATAACGGGACAGTTCAGCTTGCCTGCTTTGGCATCATTGGCTTCCGGCCAATTGAGATATCCCGCTTGATAAGCCCGTCTTTCAGGCCATTCACAGACCCATATGCTGGGGCACATATCTACGATGGTTTTTTGGATGGCTTTGTATTGCGCCATACGGGAATCTTTATCCATGGTGGAAAGGGCTTTTTCAATGGCGCTGTCAATGTTTTGGTCTTGCAGCCATTCAAACTGCGTAAAGGTACCGGCCGTATTGGAGTGATAACGGAGAGCCAGAACGGAACCAGCTTCGGAATAGCTGTCGCCGGGATACATGATAGTCATATGAGGCGTGGTATTGACATCAGATACCTGTTGAATCAGAGAAGCAAACGGTGTTTTGGCGATGTTGACGGTAACGCCTACTTGCGCGCAAGCCTGTTGCAGCAAGAGACAAAGCTTTTCTTCATCGGCAACATCGGCGCTCCAGGCAACGGTAATGGGATAATCGGCTAATTTGTCATAATACTTGGATTGTTTCAGCTCTTCTAAGGCTTTTTCCTGATTGTAGGAATATTGGAACAAAGTGTCGTCGTGACCGGTATAAGCAGAAGATACCGGACCGGTGGCTTGTTTGGTGTTGGGATAAATATTGGTTACGGCTTGGTTGTAATCCAAGAGATAAGCCATTGCTTTGCGGAAGTGGATATCGTCGGTAGGAGCAATCTTGGTATTCATTTCCATGTTCACTACCGCACCGGTATAAATCAGCGGAATTTCAACGCCTTCGATTTCAGCCATGGCGTTTAAGTTATCGGCAGATTCCCACTCGTCAACGATTTCCAATTCGCGGCGAGCCATCAGAGTACGAACGGTGGTGGCGTCAGGCTGCGCAATGACCTTGAAGTATTCGGGAGCATTGGGGCCCCATTCTTGCCAGTAATCAGCAAATTGTTTTGCTACCAAAGATTCTTCCAAATTGACGCTTTCGATGGTATAGGGACCGCTGCCTGCATCATTTGTCAGAAGATAATTTTTGCCGTAATCACCGAATTCTCCATAAGGTCCATCGGTCTTAAGATTGGCCATGACCAGATCTTTGTTAACAACTCCCATCCGTACTAAAGAGGCGATGAACGGCCCAAAGGTCTGTTTCATATTGATCTGCACGGTATAATCATCAAGAACAACGGCATCCTTCACATAAGGAGTGTAGAGATAGGCAAACCCTTGACCGATGGTCAGCATACGATTCATACTAAAAGCAACGTCTTCGGCATTCAGTTCACTGCCATCATGGAATTTGACGCCTTGCCGGATCTTAAAGGTATAGGTAAGGCCATCATCGGACATGGTCCATTCGGTAGCGATGTGAGGCACGATCTCCCCTTCATCTGTGATCCATACCAGGGCGTCATAGATGTTGAAATGGACGGCGGCTTCAATGGCGTTGCTGCCTACTGCGGGGTCGGCATAAAGCGGGAACCCGCCGGTGATACGAACCATTTTTTCTTGCGAAGCTGCTTGTTGACCTTGTTGATCGTCGCCGGTCGTTGACTGCTCATCATTGCCGCCGCAGGCAGTAAGTGCAAACATCACGCACACTAAGAGCAACCCGACCCATAACATGGTCCATAATCTTTTTTTACTCTGCTTCATAAAATTCTCCCCCACCTTTTTTTTAAATTTACGTCCGTTCTCTGGTACTGTTTTGTCTAACAATCGACAATGGCATTCTCTAGGGTTCTTGGATGCTTGGTTAAGGACAATCGCCCATCCTTGGTTACTAATACGTCGTCTTCGATTCTGATACCGCCAAAGTTGGGGATATAAATCCCCGGCTCCACGCTGAATACCATGCCAACTTCCAGCAGATCCTGATTCAAATTGTGCACAGAAGGCGGTTCGTGTACTTCAAGCCCTAATCCATGACCGACCCTGGTGGTGAAATACTGCCCGTAGCCTGCTTTTTCAACAACTCGTCTGGCGGCATTGTCCACCTCTGCCATGGGGATACCGGGTTCTACGGCTAAAACACCCGCCCGGTTAGCTTTTTCCACAACATGGTACATTTCTTTAAGCTTGGAATCCGGCTGTCCAATAAAATAAGTACGGGTCATATCGCAAAGGTAATGCTCATAAACCACTCCCACGTCAACAATGAGGCTTTCCCCTTCCCGGAAGGCACGGTCACCTTCTATGCCATGAGCAATGGAAGCATGGATGCCGCTGGATACCTGAGCACCAAAGGCCGGCCCCATCAGGTTGGGATTTTGGTTGATGGCCTTAATCAATTCACCCTTGAATTGATTTTCCGTAACACCAGGTTTCATGAAAGCTTTCATATCCATAAGAAGCTGATCGGTATGCTCCGCCGCTTTCTGCATACATTGGATTTCCCGCTCATCCTTCAAAAGACGCATCCGCATGATAACAGGCTCAAGATCCACCCATTGATAGGTATGTTTGACTAAAAGTCCTTCCGCCCGAAAAAGGGAAAGATGTTGTTTTTCCAAACCCACTTGGTTTACATCGCCCAGGATGTCACTCACCATGGCTAAGGGATTTTCCGTATCGGCAAAAGGCGCCTCTTGGGTAATGCCGTCTCGGATTCTGCCCGCTTCAAAACCAGGCATCACCAGATATCCATTGGCTTTTTCCACATCTACAATCCAACCTAGAAACCGCTCCAGCGGGATGATAAAAGCTCCGGTAAAATAAAAAACACTATTGGGATTCGTAATTAACGCTTTGAATAAACCTTTGGCTCTCATTGCTTCTTTTAATCTTTTTTGACGATCCTGATACACCTTTTCCATGGGCAACTCTCCTAACATTGACTTAGTTTGCTTTTGCCGTTTTTAACATGTCTTGGCTGCACGTAATCTTTCGGTAGCAGCTAAATCCAGGTTGCCTTCCATATCGATCTGTACCCCGTATACTTCCAGTGCCCGTTCTTTCGTGATATAGCCGCCTTTATAATCCCGCATAACCTTGTTGACATCGCGGGTAAAAGGATTCCCGTAACCGCCGCCGCCGCCGGTCTGCAATTTTACCTTCCAGCCTTTCTGCATGCGATAACCGTTGGCTTTCAAGAGGCGGGTCACTTCTTCACCTTTTTCGTTATAAACAATATTTTCCGGACCTTTGGCCGCTTGGCCGCCCAACACACCCCAAGCGGGCATTTTAGAACGCTCAAACCAGAGATACAGGAAAGTGTCGTCATAAAGGGCCCGGTATTCACGAATCACACCCATGCCGCCACGGGTTTTGCCGGGGCCTTCCGAATTATCACGGATAGCATAGCGGTCAACCATAATGGGGAATTTATGTTCGAAAATCTCCACCGGGAAGTTCTTAAAGTCTCCGTTGGTCACATTGATAAGGCAATCTTCACCGTCGTCTTCCATATAACCGCCAAACCCCCCCACGGTAGGTTCGTCGTAGAGATAGAGCTCGCCAGTCTCGGGATGGATACCGGAAAGATAACAAACCATTGAATCGCCATAGTGCGCGCCAGCGGTAAGCTCCGGCACCGCGGGAGCTAAAGCGCCGATCATCATGTCAATAAGCATGCCCAGCGCGGAAAAATACCAGGAAAAGGCAGCAGGCTCTTTAGCGTCAAAGATACTGCCCTCAGGCACGATAACGGACATTCCCTTAAAGGAACCGCCGGTCACAGGAGCGTTGGGCAATACCAGCATTTTATAAGCTACCCGGCAAGCGGCAATGGTTTGCGCCGCGCCGCAGTTAGTTGACCCGATCACCTGAGGGCTGGAACCGGTAAGATCCACTTCCATATCGCCGTCTTTGCTGATGGTTAGTTTCATTTTGACCCAAACAGGTTCATCACCGGCGCCGTCGTTATCCAGACAGGATTCTGCATAGTAAACACCGGCCGGAATCCCCCTTAAGACCTCTCGCTCCAGTGCTTCCGTCTGCCGGAAAATGTCTTTGGTAGCACAACGGATGGTTTCAATGCCAAAACGGTCAATCAGGGCGCGCAGACGTTTTTCTCCGGTCTTGCAGGCGGCGATCTGTCCGTTTAAGTCGCCGTGTGCATTTCGTTTGAAGCGGCAGTTCAAACAAATGGTGTCGATGAGATCCTGGCGTGGCAAGCCTCGATCCACAATCTTCAGTGGCCCCATACGGAAGCCTTCCTGGAAAATGGATTCGGAGTCCATGGGAGGAGCCGGCGATTTAGAACCGACGTCCAGCCAGTGAGCACGGTTGGCGGAGAAACCCACCAGTTCATCACCATAGAAAATAGGCGCAAATACGGTAATATCGTTTAAGTGCGTGCCGGTGATATAAGCATCATTCAGAATAAAGATATCGCCATCGTGAAAATCATTCAAGCCGCCGTAATATTTGATGGCGTAGGCAACTGTTTCTTCCAAGTTGCCCAAAAAAAGTGGCACTCCGGTGCTTTGGCCCAAGGCTTCCAGTTTTTCATTGAACAGGGCGACCGCACAGTCTTTCATTTCATAAATAATGGGCGTATAAGAGCTGCGGTAAAGGCTTTCGCACATTTCATCGGCAGCGGAATTAAAGGCATTGCGGATAATCTCCGTGGTGATCGGGTTACTGGTCCATTGCATCTCACTCATTGTGATTCCCTCCCTTAGCGCGTTTTCTTTATAATGATGTTGCGGTACTCGTCCATTTCCACCTTCCAGGAGGGAGGAACTACCGTGGTCGCGGTAAGCTCTTGGATAATCGCGGGGCCTTCAAAGCCTTGGCCTGGCTGCATTTTCTTTCTGTCATAAATGGCGGTCTCATGGGCCACGCCATTGAAAATAGCCCGTTGGTTTTTTTCCTTGGAAGGCACAAGAGCGGCCGCCCGGGCGGATTTTTGTTTGGGGATCTTGGTCAAACGACCCAGACCCACCAACCGGAGGTTAACCATCTCCACTTCACCCTCAGGATTATTCTGGCCGTAGATCTGATAATGCATCTGGTGGAAAGAAGCTTTGATTTCTTCCACAGCGGCTTCATTGATCTTGCAGTTAGGCAATACCACGCGGACGGTATATTCCTGACCGACATAACGCATATCGGCGCTTTTAATAAACTCTGCTTGTTTTCTGGTAATATGTTGTTTCTCTAAGAGGCTCATGGCTTCTTCGGTCATTTCTTCGAACTTGGCGTTTAAGTCATTCAGATCCACCTTATCTACATTGCACTGCATGGTGCGGGCCAGATCCTGGCGGATATCGGATTGCAGCATGCCCCAGGCGGAGAAAATACCGGCCATTTCAGGCACCATGACGGTCTCGATATCCAATTCCTCGGCGGTCAGGCAGGCATGCATAGGACCAGCGCCGCCAAAAGCGACCAAAACAAATTCCCTGGGGTCAATACCTTTTCTCACCGTCAGCTGACGGATGGCATCGGCCATTTTGGCGTCGGCAATTTTGCAAATCCCTTCCGCCGTTTCTTCGGGAGTCATATTCAAAGCGCCGGAAATGGTATTCATCGCTCTGATAGCGGTATCTTTATCCAGTTTCATCTTACCGCCCAAAAAACCGTCGGGATTGATCCGCCCCAAAACCACGTTGGCATCAGTGATGGTAGGATTTTCACCGCCATTACCATAACAGGCTGGCCCAGGAACCGAACCGGCACTCTTGGGCCCGACCCGGAGTCCGCCGGCTTCGATCCAAGCAATGCTGCCGCCGCCGGCGCCGATGGTATAGATATTGATCATAGGAACTAAGATGGGGAAGCCTTCCAAACTGGCCTCGGTGGAGATATCAGGCCGGCCATCGATAACCATGCTCACATCATAACTGGTGCCGCCCATATCCACACCAATCAAATTCTGATATCCGGTGATCTGGGACAAGGTTTGATTGCCCACCGCTCCCCCCACGGGGCCGGACAGCAAGGTTTGGATCGGAATATTTTTGGCGATCTCTGCGGTAATAACACCACCGCCGCTCTGCATAACGTGGACGGTCTTCTCGAAGTTTTTGTCTTTCATTCTGCCTTCCAGAAAATCCAAATATTTTTCCACGATAGGAGCGATGTAGGCGTTGATCACGGTGGTGCTGGTCCGCTCATATTCACGCCATTCACAGGCTACCCGATGAGACAGGGAGGTTGAAACACCGGGCAGGTATTTATCTAACAGTTTTTCAACTTCAATTTCATGTACCGGATTGGCATAGGCATTGATCAAACAAACGGCAACAGAAGTATACGAACCGGCCTTGATTTTTTCCGCCGCATCCTTGACACTTTCTTCCGAAACCGGTAAAAGCTCATTGCCATCTACAAGCATCCGTTCTGCCACTTCAAAAACATCGACACGTTCGATTAAGGGAGTCGGTTTGCTGAACTTCAGATCATACATCCTAGCTCTGTTGCCTCGGGCGATCTCATAAACGTCTTTAAATCCTTTGGTAGCCAACAAAGCGACTCTGGCGCCTTTTCTTTCCAGAAAAGCATTGAGGCCGGAAGTAGTGCCATGGACAAAAAACTCGATATCGCCATAATCGGCGATTTCGGTATCGATCCCTTTCACAACTGCATCGGACAGGTTTTTAGGAGTGGTTAGCGTCTTTCCTTCCGTGTACTGCCCTGTTTGAGTATTGTAAAAAACCAGATCCGTAAATGTACCCCCAATATCAACCGACACCCTGTACTTTGTTTCCGACATGTAATTGCCTCCTTCAGTTGTTGTGCTTATCAAGATTGGCCATTATTCTACTTCCCCTTAAAAACAAGGGGAGTATTCACTGAGAGGATCCGTACCAGTTTCCCTGTGTAGTTTACCCATTCATGGGGGATGGTAGCTTTATAGTGCATGCTGTCCCCCGGATACAACTGATATTCTTCATTCCCGATAAATACCGTAAGAATGCCTTCCAAAATATAAATAAATTCTTCCCCAATGTGAGGACAAGGGGTTACGCCAGCCCTTTCCTGGTGGGGCAGGATGGTTACCAAAATCGGCTCCATCTCCTGGCTTTCCATGGTATTGCTGAGGCGGTTATAAATAAAAGCGGAATCATCCATATGTAGAACGCTTTGTTCATAGCTCCGCATAACAGAGCGCTGGTGACTGGCGGGGACATCCAAAAAATAAGCCAGTTCCACACCAAGAACATCGGCAATCTTATTTAACGAGTGTACTGAGATGGAAGCGGCCCCCCTTTCCACTTGGGAAAGGTAACTGATGGAAAAGTTAGTCTGTCCGCTCAAATCTTTTAACGTCATTTTGTGGGAATTACGTAACTCCTTGATCTTCCGACCGATATTGTTATCCATAAGAACCTCCTTATTTGATTGGGCTCTTCCGTGTCCGTATCTACATGTCCAGCCAATTTCCTGTTAAATGATAAAGTAATATTAAAATTGAAGCAATCCTCAAACCAATTTAGGGAAGACAGATTCATTCTGCCAGAATTGTAGGACTTGACAAAATTTAAGTAACTTTACAAAATAAACTGAATTTTTCAGTAATAAATATTCCACACCTTTATACATATTCCTTCTTTTTTACTTCAAAATTAGCACTTTTTTTACAAAAATTGAATTCATATAGATATTCTGCATCAAGTTTTACTTAAAACTTTACCATTTTTTTATAGTAGCTGACAAATAAACCCATTAAAAACTCTTTTATATTAATGAAAAGCGTATATGGGAAATTTTATATTCTTCTACTTTTTCTTTAAAAAGTTTTTCTTTAAAAAATTTTTAGATAAAAATTTAACTTTTACACCAAATGTAACGAATAGTTTCTTTTATAATAAAAATTTAATTATGTTTTCAAAATTTCATGTATACAAAAAAATTTATAAGGCTTTCTTATTTTGTAGTTACACCCATATCCTGTTATTTATTCCTTTTTTTTCCTCATCTTCCCTTATAACAATTCCATTCCTAGCCGCGGCGAGGAGAAATCTCATATTATGCTTCCTTAATTATAATAAAATAACAGCTTGATTATTTTAAACGATACCAATTTGCTTCTTCTGAATCATAAACACAATAGGATTTCCCAGCTACACTCTAGGAAACTGTTGCATAATCTTGGAAAATACAATATAATAAGATAAAAATATGAGGATAATCTCCGATAATAGCAAACCTGGCGAAAGTCAGGGACGCAAAGCCACGGGTCTAAAGCATACGCCATGACAGCCGGGCCGCCGAAGAGTTGCAGGACAAGAAAACTGTGTGCTTCGGCACACAGTTTTTTTATCCAATAATGGTTTGTGGAACAAACAAAAAGAAAGGGTGGAAAAAATGAAAAAGGTATTGATGTTTTCTCTGGCTTTTATTTTGGTGATTGCCATGTCGGTAGCTGCATTGGCAGCCTCAGACAATGGCAAAGGTAGCGGTAACGGCAGTGGCAATGGGAATGGCAATAGGAATAGTAGTATTAATACGAATAGCGGCGACCAGTCTGAAAAAACCAACCTTCAAAAACAATTCAAAACCGAACTAACCGCACAGAAAAAAGTACTCAACAAAGAAAAAAGTGCTTTGGAAGCACAAAAAGAACAGCTGGAAGCGACTTATCAGGAGCTTTTGGCACAGGGAGATCAAGCAGGCGCAGATGTAATATTAGAACAGATCAATGGGATAAATGAGGATATTACAACGCTTCAGGCCCAAATAAAACAGATCATCAACGAAAGATACATGGTGGTAAAAACACTTTATTCCGAAGAGGAGCTGGCTCAGTTTGAAAGCGCCGCTGATCTTATCGAACAGATGTATGCGGATGCAACAGCCTTAGGTGCTGGTTGCGTCATCATCCGGGATAACATCATTAAATTCGATGCTCCTCCTTATGTTAAAGGACAATCGACACTAATCCCCGTCAGAGCCATCACCGAAGGACTGGGAGCCGCAGTATCCTGGAATGAGACTACTCAATCGGTTTCTATCAGCAAAGATGACACAACTGTCGTCATTACTCTGGGCAGTAATACGGTTACAGTCAACGGCACGCCTGTTGAATTAGGAACTTCAGCCGATTCTACCTGTGGCCGAGTTTATGTGCCTTTACGTTTCCTGGCGGAAACCTTCGGGCTGCAAGTCGACTGGGACGATGAGACTGGAACCGTTGATATCGCAGAACCTGATGCTGAAGGTGACGGTGATGAAATAGACGGCGAAGCCGGTGATGGAAATGATGAAGCTACGGATGATAGCACACAATCTACAAATGAAGATACCGGTGAAACTGTAACACCATAATAACCCAATAAAAAGAACGCAGCTCAAAAATCCTTTTTGAGCTGCGTTCTAGGATGTATCCCGGAATCTGTGTAAACTTAGTTTGGTATATATCCTTCGGTGATTCCATCAATTTCATAACTACAAGCAATTTCGTTTCAGTATTTTTAAAGAATATCAAAGCGAGATTTCTTTCTTTTCAATACGGGCTTTCAGATCAAGCACCTTGCCGCGGATATCCTCCATTACTTTTATAAATTCCTCATCGGATTTGCCGATGGGATCCTCAAGCTTCCAATCCTCCCGGTACTTACAAGGCAAAAAAGGACACTGAACCTGGCATCCCATGGTGATTACCATATCCACCGGCGGAATTTGAGATAGCAACTTTGTCCGGTTCTCGGACATATCAATGCCATGGAGTGCCGACATGAGGCGTACGGCGTCTGGGTTGACCCGCGGCTTGGTGTTTGTACCTGCGGAATAACTTTCAAAAACATCGCTTGCCAACTGTTTGCCCCACGCTTCCGCGATTTGAGAACGGCAGGCATTATGAACGCACACAAAGGCTACCTTTATCATATTTTACTCTCCTATTTCTTCATCACTCCGGTGGTAGAATTTCTTTATAAGCTATGATTTTCACATTTTTTACCATCAAAAAACACCATAAGGTTATAGGGTAATTGGTATGGCTCCTTCTTAAGTGGTTCCGATTTTTGACCGCTATAGATTTCCTTTAGAATAGCGTTTACAATCATGGCTTTAGGCGGTTCCGTATAATCTTTGCCTTCATAAGTCCAGACACGGCAGTCTACTTGATTTCCGCAAAGATCATAGCAGTCCTCACATAAAGACTCTTTTACTTCCATGGCAATATCATTGCCGTTAATCCGAATAGTAGGCGAGGATAAAAATGCATACTGCTGCGCCATTTCCTTGGATATGACATTTATTTTATTCACAATAACGGTGAAATCCGCAGCTTCTAAAACAGCAGCAACAGCTTGGATAGCTTCCTCAAGGTTTCTATCTGTGTCTTGACACCTCCCGCAGGTGTTCAAGTCCAAATATAAAAAGTCAATTAAGATCTCTTTTACCGGGTTTTCTACATTACAGCAACAACCCGAACCACAACAACCGGAAGTTTTTTCAGCCATTTTTTCGATTCCTTTCCAAATTGATTTTTCTACCTGCTGACCTTAAAAACGTTCAAGGTAGCGTTTTCTCAGATTAAAAGATAACCAAAGACATTGAAAATATAACCGATCAAGATAATGCCAACGGTGACAATACCGGCAAAAATCAACAGAAGCTTGATTTTGACTACTCTTTTCAACATGATCATAGAAGGAAGCGATAAAGCGGTTACCGCCATCATAAAAGATAACGCAGTTCCGATCCCTACTCCTTTTAAGACCAATGCCTCCGCAATGGGCAAAGTTCCAAAGATATCGGCATACATGGGGATTCCCACGATGGTGGCCAAAAGTACGGAATACCATTTATCTTGGCCTAAAACGGCGCTGATAACATTTTCCGGGATCCAGTTGTGGATCAAAGCGCCGATGCCGACACCAATGAGAATATAAATCCATACCTTTTTAATAATACTCAAAACCTGGCTTTTTGCATAATCGACGCGGTCTTTTTTGGTTAGCGCAGTCTCTTCCATTTCTACCAAATTACCACTGAAGACAAAGGGTTCCACATATTTTTCCAGCCTGGCCTTGCTGATGATCGTACCGCCCAACATGGCTAGAATAATACCGACAATCACATAGGAAATGGCGATCTTCCAATTGAAGATACTGGCTAATAAAAGAACGGAAGCCAAATCCACCAGAGGTGAAGAGATTAGAAAGGAAAAAGTAACTCCAATGGGAAGACCCGCATTAGTAAAACCAATAAAAAGAGGTATGGAAGAACAAGAACAAAACGGTGTCACCGTTCCCAAAAGAGCGCCGATCAGATTAGCCCCTAAGCCATGGTGTTTGCCTAAAATCCTTCTGGTTCGCTCCGGAGGGAAAAAACTCTGGATATACGAAATCACGAAAATCAATACCGACAATAGGATAAAGATCTTAATGACATCATATATGAAAAAGTTGACGCTGCCGCCTAAACGCTCACCGGTATCCAAACCGAATCCCTTTCCCACCAGTATATGAATAAGTGAAGACAGCCATTCCATTCTTAGCAACTGCTCATTTAAAAACTGTAAGATAAACAAGAAACTCATCCTCCTTAACACCTTTCATCATATCAATACGCACCGCCCTTATTTACACCCTTATTGATAAAATTAATGGTTTTCCATAACATAGATGTCTATCTATATGTATTATATGAATCATATAGAAGTTTGTCAATATATATTTCTTTTCTGTACTTGAATGCTTAATTCCTTTCTTATCCGGAATGGCTTTTATGATACAATTAACAGGATAATTAATTATGACAATATAAAGAAAAAACCAACTTAAACTTCACATCGCACAGGAATCAAGCAAAATCATGTGGCTTTAACTTGCATTTTGTCAAAATAATTATTTGCTATATAATATGGTTCTAATCGGATATGCACTTGTTTTTACCATATATTAGGATTATAATTAACTATATATGTAAATATTGGGAGTAATCGGATGATTCTAACAATTATTGCTGCAATGGCAATGGCTAAAATCAAGCATTTTAAGATCAAATACTTATTTTTATCATGGACCTTTTACCCCATTTTAATTTTAGAAGGCATTATTACTTTCTTTCAGATTTATGTATTTCTCGGTGATTATACTTACACACAATATGCTCACACATTCAAAATCATATATCAATTTGCTTATCTTATCCCGGTATTTGTTTTCGGGCTTTATAAGCCCGCTTTTATCGGTTCCTGCAGCATTTTTTTGGGAACATTGATGAATAAATTTGTCATTGCGCAAAACAATGGGAAAATGCCGGTTTACCCTTCCCTTTCTTATTTAACAGGTTATATGAAACCGGATACTTTTCAGCAAGCCCAAGATGGTATTCATATTTTAGGCAATACACAAGTTCACTGGAAATTCCTTTCTGATTATATTGATGTTGGTTTTACTATCTTAAGCCCAGGCGATATTTTAATCTATTTCTTTTCTTTCCTAATAATCTACGAAACAATAAAAACTCTGAATTTAAGGCATGCTTCTAAAAATTTGACCTCAATAAAAAATAAGGATGGTCTTGATGAAGCTAACATTAATTGAATTACTCATAAAAGGCATTCCGGAAGGTTTTTTGGATATCCTAGCCATGTACATTTTCACCAGATGCAAATTTGATAAAAAAACATATATCATTTTAAGCTGCCTATTTATCGCCATTACATATTCCATTAGATTATTGCCTATTAATTTTGGCGTAAACTCCACGTTATCTATTCTGGTTTTTATCATTCTTTTTGTTATGATCAAAAAAGTAGAGTTTTCCAAAGCCATTAAGGCGTCGATTATGGTGATGATCCTTTTATTTATTAGTGAAGGGTTAAATATGCTTCTGCTAATTTCTTACTATGGCAAGACCAAGGCAGAACAAGTATTGAGCAGCACGCCCCTCATCAAAAGCATCTATAGTATTCCTTCAACCTTGATTTTCGCAGTGATTATTCTGATATCATATATTATTATTTTTAAATTAAAAAAAATCAGGAAGAATGCCGATGGAGAAATTAGCAATCAGATTGGCAAATAAAATATCGCGTGAATTAAATTACGATGACGAAAAAAAAGAAGTCGTTACATATGGTTTGATCGCTCTGCTCCAACTTGTATTTACCGTTTTCTTTGTTATTGTTATCGGGCTTTTTTTCGGTACGCCGGTGGAAGCTTTGATTATTTGCTTTTCGGTAAGTTGCTTGAGAAAATACAGCGGCGGAGCACATGTAGGCACCATGGGGTTATGTACTTTCATTGGGGTTGCTTATAGTATAGGGTTTTCTTTGATCAGCAGATATCTCTTGCTGCCGGTACTTAGCGCACCTTCTCTTTGCTTCATTTCCGTAGCGGTTTATATGATATCTTTTTGGGCAATTTACAAACTTGCTCCCGTTGATTCTCCCCATAAACCCATCAAAACCGAGCGAAAAAAGAAAAGAATGCGTAAGGGCGCTTTTCTTACACTTTCATTTTACATGTTGGTTTCCATTATTCTCCTTTTGCTCGGTAAACATGAGCTTATCTTCAATAGTTTTGCTTTAAGTCTTTTATTTGGCATTTTGTGGCAAATATTTACACTGACAAAAATCGGAACTGCTTTTTTAAACAGGACCGATTTAATAGCAAACATCCTATTAGGGAAGAAAAAGGAGGTGACATCAGAATGAATAAAATGAAAATCTATACGGCTATTGCTGCCATGGCTACCCTTCTGGCAACAGCAGTCGCAACCTCTGCTTGTATCTTCTTCGCTTACCAGCCTGAAGAGCCCCAATCCCTGAGAGATGAATAATTTTAAATAATTAGGAGATCATTTCGATCTCCTAATTATTTAAAGCGATTCATTTTTTATTCGGGGGGCTTACGATGTTTGAATCAAGTCAAAATATCAGTGCCAATACGAAGCAAATTACAACTATTGTCAAATTATTTTCATTGCTATTTTCAGCTATTGCATTTTCCCAATATTATTTCAGAAATAAAAGTGTCTACGAACTGTTAACAAGCTCTTACTTCCTCTATTTATCAATTTTAGTGATTCTCTTTGCTCTTTTTATTTTGTTAGATGGCCTAGATAGAAAAGACCGTAGTGACTTCTACTTGGCAAAATGGATTCATACTAGCATTCTGATTATCATATCCTTTGCCTCGATCATGCTAACAGGGATGTATCAGAGCCACTATAAATTTTTATTTCTATTCATTATTATCTCTTCCAGCATTGAATTAGGATTTAAGATAGGCCTAAGTATTGCGGGTGCATCCGCCTTAACCATTTTGACCATTGACTTATTCGCTCCCGCTAATGTAGTCAATGCTTACTTTGAAAGCGATATCGTTCTTGCCTGCGCTTTCCTTGTCATTGCCTGGACCATCGGTTATTATGTTAAAATAGCTAACGAACATATCCTGTACTTAAAAGAACTTGCCAATATCGATGGGCTGACCAGCCTGTATAATCATCGTTATTTTTATGAGAGCCTGCACCGCAAGATTGAAGAATGTGATAAAAATAACAGCACTTTATCTTTATTGTTTATCGATATTGATTACTTTAAGTACTACAATGATATGAACGGCCATCAAAAAGGTGACGAAGCCCTGGCCACTATCGCAAACAAACTGAAAGAAGTAGCAAGACCGGAAGATATCGTTGCAAGATACGGCGGCGAAGAATTTGCCGTTATTTTACCCAACACCGCAGAAGATGAAGCACTGGGGATTGCGGAACGATTAAGACAAAAAATACAGGAACAATATTTCCCCGGGGAAGAATATCTGCCCCACAAAAATCTCACCATTTCTGTAGGCGTTTCCGTCTATCCTATGAAAGCAAAAACAGGAGATGAGCTCATACGCTGTGCCGATGAGGCGTTATACCGGGCAAAATTTTTCCGAAAGAACCGTGTGGAAGCATATTCTTCTATCCTGGATGATCTGAAGAATGATCTAAACGGTAACGATAAAGAGATCATTACATCAATACGAACTTTGATCGCGGTAATCAATGCGAAAGATAAATATACTTTCCGCCATGTGGAAAGGGTTGTTACTTATTGCAGATTGCTTGCCGATCGATTAGGCTTTGACGAATATACCAAGAAAATCTTCATCTATGGCGCCTATATGCACGATATCGGGAAGATCAATATCCCGGAAGAAATTTTAATGAAGTCATCTCCTCTCACAACAGAAGAATGGGAGATCTTATCCAAGCACCCTGAAAATGCCGCCGAGATTATTAAAAACGTTTCTTCCCTGCAAGATGTCATTCCGATTATTCTGCAACATCATGAAAGATATAACGGTACAGGATATCCCAATCATTTGAAAGGTGATGAGATCTCTTATCTTGCCCGTATTCTAAATATTGCCGATAGTTTTGACGCCATGACCTCATACAGACCCTATCAAAAGAAGAAGTCTTTTTCTCAGGCTTTTGACGAACTGATCAAGTGCAGCGGCACACAGTTTGATCCTAAGATTGTTTCTGATTTCATTACCATTATCAAGGATGCCTACAACTATTAAATCAGCACTGGCGAATACAAGATGCCCAGTGAACTTCGCTGAAACAATCCGGAACAACACAAAATACTTACCACCCAGTATCATCAAGTATCATAAAAAGGACGACTGTTAACAGCCGTCCTTTTTTCATGTGTTCATAAACAACCCGCATTCATCTCAAAACATCGACAAAGCATATATTCGCTTTATTTCCCGTAGCCTTGCAATCAAATGATCATGTCCACTGCAAATGTTTTGGTTGACCGGAGTTATCGCCAGATGCTTGCCCTTTGTGTATTTCCGCAAGCCGCAAAATAAAAATTCCCCACCACTTAAAAACCTTGCTGTAAGAATAACAGAATTTTCCCAGAATTCTCTTACTCACTCAGGAGCTTACGGGCTAAATCGTCTATCCTGTCATAGAGGATTCTGGCTGCGGCAGCTTTATTTCCTGCCGACTTAGCTACCATTTTAGTGATCAATTTGTCCATTCCCTTTAAGCGGCTTGCCTCCAACTCGCCGCCAAAACAGTCATAGGTCAATGCCTTTTGTAAAAGATCACTGGGGAAATTTTTCGAAAAATACTCTGCCTGTTGTTCCGGGAAACCGCAACAAATAAAATAGGCCGTTCTTTTTTGGTTTAAACCATCATGATTTTCTTCAATGAATTTTTTGGCAGCTTGATGCAGTTTTCCTGCCCGGATACAGCCGCCGATGACAACGGTGTCAAAATCAGTCAGACAGGGTTTCTCATGGGCAAGATCCGCAAGTGTCACATCCTCCAGCTGCGCGGCTAAGTGGTTGGCACATTTGGCTGTTACGCCGTTTACTGTCGCATAGGCAATTAATGTTTTCATATTCCGCTCCTTTCCACCGGATGCCTTAATACGGTTTTCAGCTTTTCCGGCACTGTTTTTCTGGGATCATTCAAGTAAATTTCATGATGCCATCGGCTGCTTCCACACATGTCCCGCAATTGATTTTCTGTCATAAACGCCGTCATTTGGGCAATTGAAGCCGGCTCATCGGCATAAGGGCCAATGTGCATCATCTGCACACACAATCCCTCATCATAAGTTGCCAACCGGGCTCTGGTGATATCAACTTCAGGCTTTTTTCGATTTACTTCTTCACATGCCCAGCAGAAGACTTCATGGGTGACAAATTCCGGTTGTCTGATCCCGGAGGTCCATACCCAACGATCCCGCCTTGTATAAGAAAATTTGCCATCGTCACAGCTCCACAACCCTTCCAATGGCGGCATTACATACTCAAAATAACCTTGCGGCTGCCTGCCGCTCATTTTGCTCATTTTAATGGTATAGCTGAGAGCGTATAAGGCCGCTACAGCATTTTGGTACTCTTCGCCATTGGGATCGCCCTTGCCGTCTACCATAATAAAATTGATAGGCGGCACCGTAATGAGCATCGGCTTGTTTTTTGGCAAATAAAGATCTTGATATTCTTTTTTATAATCCAGTTTATCCATGGCAGAACCCTCTCTTTTTTAAAGCAACGAATGTAAGAATTCTTTCAGTTCCTGCTTTTTTTCATCTGGCAGGTTATGCCAGCGGATACCCTGCAAAGCCCCCTCTAGAGCACACAACAGATTGAGACAAGCTCCGGGATCTTCCAACCTTAAGCGTAAAAACACTTCTTTGCTGCCAAGAGTATTTAACTCCGCCTGAGTCGTGATCCCTACCCGCTGCAGCTTTGCTTCCATCACTTTGCCAATATTCGGCAGTTTTGACAGTTCACCCAAGCCGCCTTCACCCCCTCAGAATCTAAGATGAGATGGAAGAAAGATGATTTATAAAGGATGTTTTTACCAATATATCATATTTTTAACCGCTTTACCAGTTCATGAAAACAAAAGGTTTATCGAATAAAATTTTTACTTTTAAAGAATAAATCAAAGCTTACATTTCTACAAACTTTATCTACCGACTAGAAAAGAATACAACAATAGAAGTTGGCAGCTTTGGGAGAAAATGTTATAATGAATCATCTTTTTATAACGACAGCATATTCTGAAACGGGTACTTTTTTCTTGTGGAACAAGAACCAAAACAGCAATAAAATTCGCTTGGAGGGAGCAGCTATGCATATTTTTCTTACCGGCGAACCCCACATCGGGAAAAGCACCATTATACAAAAAGTTTTGGCAGAGCTTCGGATTTTACCCGGCGGTTTTCTTACGTTTTCCGGAAATGATGCCCAGGATGGTTCCTCCGATGTTTATATTCAGGCTGCCGGCGCCAAAGAAACAGAGCTATCTCCCGCAAACAGGATCGGTTGCCGTTACGGTAACGGCGTCTATCAAAGTTTCCCGGAAATCTTCGACACCTTGGGCGTGACCCTTTTGAGCCAAACCGGTTTTCCTCTGATCTTAATGGACGAACTGGGCTTTATGGAAAACAAAGCCTGCCTTTTTCAAAATAAAGTATTGTCTGTCCTGGATCAAAAGATTCCCGTTTTGGGCGTCATCAAACGGAAGCCGCTGCCATTTTTGGACAGTGTACGCAATCATCCGCAAGTATCCCTTCTGGAGATCACCAAGCAAAACCGGGACGAACAATTGTACCATGTCCTTAGTCTTCTCCACATTTGTTCATAAAGATATCTTAAGGAGTCTAAAATACAAAAAAAAGAGAAGAGGAATGAGGATGCCTCCTTTATTTCCCATCGGTGTAGTCAGGAGCAGAAAACAAGCGGGCGGCAACTATGATCCGCTTCACTGCCCGGCGGAGATCGAAATCAAAAAAGAGCTGGTTCCTGCGTTGAAAAGGCTGACAGAGAACTCTCATATTTGGGTCATTTGTTTGTATACTCCTAGAAAAAACAACCAACTGCAATCCGTCCCCAGCCATATTGACCCCCATCTGGACAGCTTCGGTATTCTGGCCCTTCGTACTCCTAATCATCCTAACCCTATTGCCTTAACCCTCACCAAGCTCAATAAGGTGGTAGACAATATCGTTTATGTGGACGAGCTTGACGCCTATGACGGCACCGCCGTCTTGGATATCAAGCCTTATTATGAACATGATATTGTTTTTTCCCCTACTATGCCGCTGATCCGGCATGAAGATCAAACCAAAAGACAGGAGACTCTTTGGCGCCTGGCCTTGCATCATCATCAGGAAAGCTGTGTTGGCGCTGCCCTGGCTGTAAAAATGGTTTTGGTTTTGGAAAATATGGGGTGGAATCTTCAAGCCCCGAGTGTCTTATTATCTGTCAAGGGTGATGCCTGCCTGGCGGACACTTTGCAAGGTCTGTGCCGCGCGCGGCTTGCCAACCCCGCCCGTTTTGCTTATCAGCAAGCAACGCAAAGCCGCTGTTGTTGGCAATACCGGGAGCAAATGGTCACCATTACGGTTCAAAACCCCATATCGAAGGACCCGCAAGAAGTGCTGACGGCACCAATTGAAGGCCTTTTTACGTTAACGGTTTCTTCTTGCAAGCCATAATCCATGCCTAAGAAAAAGGCATAATGACCGTTATTAAGATCACCAGCACTTCCTGCCTTGTTTTGCTGTGATATAGTAGCAGCCGATACGGACATGAAGCAGAAAACAAGTTATTAGCAGCGGCGGAACAAGTTGCCATAATACTGTTAAGATTTCATGAAAGCGGTATTTCATCTTCACTCAAAACAATCAAAACATGAAGCCTTGTCAAAACATCATGACCACCCGTTTTCGAGTGGTGTTTTATTTCAAACTCTTTGCGTTTGAAACTTACTAAAGTAACTATATAAAGAAAAGGATCTGCTCTTGGAAACAAGGGCAGATCCTTTTCTGGTTTGAAACACTGTTTGAAAAAAGGGAGATAGAAATAAAAAGGAGCTTAGGGAGAACTTTAATGAGGTAAAATTGTCATATCGGGGAAGAAAAAGGGATAGCCCATGAGATAAGCTACCATTTTGCCTTCTTTGGAAGCGGTAGCGGCAGGCCATTGTACATAAGTGCTCTGATAGGCCACCCGCTCGGTTAAATCCGCAATCCAGGCACAAGGGCAAATCTCGTCAACCACTTTATTTTGCAAGGCGGCATACTTCGCATAACGCTCGTCTTTGTCAACAGTGGCCAAGGCGCCTTCGATCTCAGCATCCAACTCATCCGATAAGGCCCAGGAGCAGTTTTCATAAGTACCGGCGGTTTTCCTGTGGAAGCTGGCTTCCAAAGTAGCGCCGGCTTCATTGTATTGAGGGCCGGAGTTAATGGTGGTAACATTAGGAGTGCTTGCCGCAGTGGATACCCGTTCTTGAATGGTCACCCAAGGCGCTTTGTTGATATCGACAGTGATGCCGACTTGTTTGGCCGCAGCCTGGAAAGACAGCGCCACTTTTTCCAGATCCTGAACATCGGAATTGCAAAGGAACTCAATGGGATAATCTTGGTAATTGCCGGCATATTTGGATTGCGCAATATATTCTTTGGCTTTCTCCAAATTATATTGATATTGCGTGGTGTTCACATGGCCGGCGGTATAAGAGGAAACAGGGCCGGCGCAGATCTTGGAATCCACAAAAATATCTTTCACAAACATATTATAATCCAAAAGACAGCTTAGGGCTTTACGGAAATTCAAGTCGTCTGTGGGCGGTATGGTGGTATTGAAATAAACGTTCTGAACCAGCCGGGTAGAATAGGAGGCCAGGTCGATTCCTTCTATCTTATCCAAAGTAGCCAGGTTTTCCGTGGTCTGCCACATATCGGTAATCTCCAGATCCTTGTTGGCCATCATAGTGCGCACAGTGGTCGGTTCGGTAGAATAGATGATCTTAAAAGCGTCGGGCGCGTTTTCTTTCCAGCCTACATTCCAATCTTCAAACCGGGTAGCGGTGAAGTGGTCTTGCTGAACCAATTCCTGAGCCATATAAGGGCCGGAGCCGGCATCGTGGGTAATGAGCCATTCACGGCCGTAATCGCCGAATTCCCCATAAGAACCATCGGCAAGATGAGACATAACTAAATCTTCATTCATGATATAGAGACGGCATAGGGAAGCTACGAAAGGACCGAAAGAGTGGTTTAGGGTAAATTTCACCGTATAGTCGTCCACGGCAGTGACATCTTTGATAATATCACTGTAAACATAAGCAAAACCTTCCCCAATGGTCAGAAGCCGTTTGGTGGAGAACACAACATCGGAAGCTTTCAATTCGTCTCCGTCATGGAACTTGACGCCTTTTTTCAAATGGAAGGTATATTCCGTACCATCTTCACTGATATCCCAGTTTTCGGCCAGGAGTGGTTTTACGTCTTCGCCGTCGGGGAAAACCAAGCTATCATAGAGATTGACAAAAGCAATACTGGCAGAATTGCTGATCCCAATAGCGGGGTCGATAACAGGTGTGCTGTCCGCAGAGATACGGATCATTTTTTCAGCTGTGCCGGCGGTACCGGCATTGGCCGTGTCGTCCGCAGCTCCGTTATTTGTTTGAGTATTGTCGCCGCAAGCGGCCAACAATGCCATAGACACCACTAGGACCATAAAAATCAATAAAATTTTCTTCATACGATCAAAGCCCTCCTCCTTGACGATTCATCCTGATTCCTCTTCATTTTTTACTCATATGGATCGAAATGCTTCCGCTCCAACAAACATAACGATGCACCCGTCATCTTTCCCTATGGGTCATATGGGTTTTTTAAATCACAAGCGGATTCTCTTTTGGAGCATACTAAAACAGCTCACAAGGCAGCCCTTACCTGTCGATGTTTTTGTCACTGAAAAATAAGTTGGCGACAATAAACCATTCTGAGATTGTGTTACGAAAAACTTCCCTCCTTATTTCATATATGATTCTAAATCAAGTTAATGTTCTGACAAGCTGATGCAAACATATTTCTTCTTAAAAACTTTCTTCCCTTTGGTTCTTCAAATAATAGGTTCTCTGTTCATTGTGCAAGCGCATATTTCCGCACTGACGCGGCCAAACAATTCGGTTGTGAAAAAGCAAGCCATCTGCTCTTTTTGATCAAGCCACCCGAAATGATCTAAAAAACCCGCCAATGCCTCTAAGAAAAGGAAGCCTTGGCTCTTTTCACAATCGATCTCACAAATCATTAAGCAAAGACTTTTTCAATCCAAAAGTTATTTGCCGGCTCTTCTTTGTTCAATGGGGATATAATCCATATCAAAATCAAAATAACGGGGGCCTAAGATGCCGATGCCGCGTTCCGTTTTAAAGATATCCCGGGCCTTTAGTCCAATGACACAAACTTCATCTCCTACAGCCAGGACAGGGTTGGCATAGGGTTCGCCGGTTTTGGCATTAACCACTACGATGATGTCGGGGCTGGTAATGATGGGTTCCTCATTTTCCCACATGATATGGTTTTCATTTTTAAACCAGATCTTATAAGTATTGCCGGCAAAATCTCCGGCTCCGGTAATGGTGTGGATACCCCAATAGTAGCCCAATTTGTCTTCGGTATCTTTACCGGTCACGGTGCCTTTGGCCAAAAGCCAGCCATTCATCTTTTTAATGGTTTCCGACACAGGGTCCAAGCCATTTTCTCTGGCTTGCCGGATCATTTTGCCCACTTCATAGCATTCGGTAAGTGTGCCGGGGATAATAGTTTCTTTCATCTCCTTGCCACTCATTAAAAAGCCTGCTTGTCCCGCCAGCCCATAAGCGCCGGAAGCAATCAGTTTGCCGATCCGCTCCACCATGCGATAGTTGATGGCATGATCTATGATGCAGACATCGCCGAATTCATCCACGGAAGCTACAGGCCAAAGTACTTTGCCTAAAATATAGGGAGTCGTTTGGGGGATTTCCGGAATAGCGCGGCCGGTATAGTCGCCATCCACGCAAGGAATACCGTTTAAGATACCGGCGGCCAGAGGCCCAGGGGTATTGGCGCCACCCAGTTCAATGGGAACCACAGCGCCAGGCTTTGTGCCGGTGTATTTGGCCAACTCCGCTACCGCCTTGCCCAGTCTTTCTTTTTCTTTATTGACAGGGTCGGTAAGCCCAAAACTTGTCATTTCCTTGATCACTTCGGGAGTATGAGGGGCAATGGAGCCCATCAAAAAGGGACAAACTGTCATAGCGTCATCGGGGATCTCACTGATATCCACCCAACCGACTTCATTGCCTTTGGCAAGCTCGGTCATTAAAGATTCGATCCCGTTCACAGGCAGCCCGCCGCCGCCGGTACCATAAAAAGTACATCCTCTTACAAAATCTTCCACTTCTTGTCTGTTGGTCAGTTTCTTAGTCGGCATCTTACAGACCTCCTTCATAAATGATTGCTTTTATAGTTCCAGGGTAAACCCGTACCTATCACTATTCTTTTTAAGCGGGCCGGTTACGCTTGGGTCAAGCCCGCTTGTGAGCTATGACTTCCAATATGCTTGTTAAACGAAGAACCTATGCAGTGCTTTTGGAGGTACAGCTGTTTTAAACCGACTCTTTCTCCCAGTCCAAAACCCGTTTTTTCTGCCGTACGGGGCGGTATGCTTCCTTGCTATGAGTAACTCCCATTAAAACACAGGAGACAGCGTCGTATAAAGCGGCCCGGAAAGGCTCGATCACCGGCACACGAATATCTTTGGCCGCCAGGCCGGCTTCCACGGACTTTACCAAAGGCGCCAACCCGGTACAGCCCAAAACCAATGCTTTGGCTTTATCCTCCCGTACTGCCCGGATGCCTGCTTCTAGGATACGGTCAACAACTTTGCCAGGGTGCTCCTGAATATCCAATACAGGAGTATCCACCACCGGGATCGATTTTAATTGCTGGCGCAGGCCATATTTCGCCAAATTTTGTTTAATACAACGATCCATATCTTCCAAAATACCGATAACGGAAAATTCACCGCCTAAACGAATCGCCAGGCTGCAAGCGGATTGGCAAACACCGAAAACCGGCATCTCCAGCATTTCCCGGCACTCATCCAAGCCGGGGTCCATAAAACAATCCAAAAGCGCCGCATCATAACCGCTGGCCTCACCCTGTTTAGCTGCCTTGACAATGTAGGGCACGGTCAACCCCACATCATAGGCGCATTCAATGGAAGAACCTCCTTTTTCTACGAAAACTGTATCCAGAATGACTAAACCATGGGTTTGTTCCAAGAGATATTCCCGCAGCCGGTTACGGTCTTCCACCTCCTTAGCCAATCCCTCGGTATAAATGACCGGTAAAATGTTTAAAATTCTGATTTGTTTCATTTCATTCAACACCCCCGTTTTGAGGATTCTCAGTTTGTCTATCAGTTTGTCTATCATTGAATTCTTTTTTTGCGCCCTTCTCCCTTTAGCTTACAGAATAATGTTTTCAACCACTATTGTGCAGCTGTACATTACCCATCACACATTGTAAGATTTTTTGAGATCTGACTTCAAAGAGGTTTCGACAATAGACAATAACCCTATAAAAGAAAAAACCTTACTTAGCTGCTTGGCTTATTGTCCAGAAGCAGGAAGTAAGGTTGAAATTTTGAAACTCTTTAAAATTTTATTATTTTTGGTTGAATTTTTCCAGTAAAAGCGCAATCTGGTATTGCAGCAGGTAGGGATCAATAAAAGGATTTTTCTCCAATACCTTCAAAATCTTGTTTTTCCGATGCAGCACCGTATTCTTATGCACATAAAGGGCTTTAGCAGTGGCCATGGTATCCAGATTATTTTTCAATAGCACCTTAAAGGTTTCCGTCAGGCTGCCGCCAGTCTCCTGATCGGATTCTTCCAGCGGCTGGAACATTTGGCTGCCCCAAGAGAAGCCCTGGGATTTTAAGGCCAGTTCATACAGCTCATTATAGATTCCCAAGGATTGATAATCAATATAACTGGGCTCCTGATACAGAGCTTTACCGATCACCGTAGCCCGCACAGCTTGCTCATGGCTTTTCTTGATTTCTAAAGGCGTCTCACAAAGCCCCCCGATGCCGATGAACACCTTTTGCTTAAGATCCTGCGCTACCCTACAGATGATATCCTCCGCCAAATGAGACACAGCGGCATAAACCGCTTGCTCCTCCTCGTGCTTTTGCGGAGAAAAGAAAATAGCCAATTTATCACTGTAATTGAGCAACGGGCTCTGTACGCTGTATTTATTGACTTCTCCCTGCACAATCCGCATAAAACTCTGCTTGATCTTATGGATCTCCTGTTCCGTCAAATTTTCCTTTACCTGATTGAAAGCCAAGATATCCACTAACATAACCAATTTAATCCGGTCAATGGTATAACCTAGATTGCCCCCCTTTTCCTTGATATCTTCCGCATCTTTAAAATTGATGGTGATGAGGTCGTAAAGAAATTCTTTCTTCATGGTGCGCAGATTTTCTTCCCAACGGATTTTGCGCATACTGATGATGGCCAAGGCGGTTTTGCTCTGAGTTAAGGCGATAAAGTCCATATCGCTCAGATCTTCCGCTTCCAGCACCACCAAATGACCGTAATAGATATCGTCGGAAATCACCGGGGTCAAAAGGATATTCTGTTTTTCATTGAAAGGGTTGGGTAAATAGAGATTCTCCGTGGACAAAAGCATCGTATCTTTATTCCGCATCAGGAAGCTTTTTATGGTCTGCAGCTCTTCTGGGCTATAACGGCTATGGTTGCAGGTGATGATCTCACCTCTGGGATCGAAAAGCATCACCGGTCTTTTCACCAGATGCTCCAAAGATAAGAGCAGTTCCGGCGAATCCTTGCCTCGCAAGATCACCTCGGCCATTTGATCGTGCACATTGATAGAGTAAGCCAGATTCTGATTTTGCAGTTGCAGGATACAGTCGGTTACCGCCATAATGATCTCAAAATAAGCCGTTTGCGGCGGTGCTTTGATAATGGGAAAATTTAATTCATTGGCAAGATCAAGCAGCCGGGGCGAGATCCCTTTCAGCCAAAAACCTAAGTGGCACAAAACCAGTCCGGCACAGCCGTAGGTGGAGAGATTCCGAATGACTTGCAACTGAGACTCAATATCATTGGCAGCCGAATAGAGAGCGGAGATTTGCAGTTCGCCGCCTCTATAGTAACTGGTAGCATGGAGTACCTCCACCACGCTGACGCTGGTAATCACATGATCCAGGCCGCCGGCGCCGGCCAATAATTCCGCTTCGGAAAAAACTTTTAGCTTCAACGCATCCCGAACGGTAAAATTTGCAGTCATGATACCCTCCTAAAGCCTCCTTTGGATCTATTGAAATTCGGATCTATTAAAGTAATTGCAATCAATGCGGAGAAAGAGTAAAAGAAAAATAGTACAGCAAAAGCATAAACAAAAAGAATTTGGCAAGATAGAATATGGATATCATGAAGCTTCTATCATACCTAGATTTAACACGAAATCCGTATTACCTTTGTGCGCCTGCCCTATGATGGAATCGTATGATGGGAAACAGGGAATGGATTAAATTCATTATAGTATGTTTGCCTGCTATTTGTCAAAGAAACACCTTGGCACACCATTTGATTAAAAGAAAGACTTGATTTTTGCGGTATCCTAGGCAAAACCAAAATAGCATTTCTTGATTGCTTCATTCAGCCCGATCATTATACAGTTGCAGCAAGTGGTAGGGATAAGGCAGAACATGCACTGTTCCGGCGTGGGACATCAAAGAATGAAGATTCGCAACTCGCCTTTCATAAGGCCGGCCTTTCCATATCGTTGACTGTCTCTCATAATCGGAAACATTTACCATATCGGCAAATTTCACAAAGTCGTTGCCACTGTCGGTTCTCCCTTTCCTTGGGAACACTCAACAAGCAAGAGCCCTGGCATTCTATTTGTTAAGGACATGAAGTAGTCAGCCTCTAATTATGGATTATGGATAGATTACAGTTTCAAACAACTGATAAAATATACTAATTATCTTTAATTTACATATTTTTAAGAGATTATTTATATATCACAGATCGGATTCATATCGTCGATTCATGTTTCATATAAGATTTACTTATCTATTATCAAAGAATGATAAAAAATATTCATTAGACAAAGGTATATAAAGATACCATAATATTAATGGTGGGCATTATGTGATTTTACGACAAAGGAGTGTATACCATGAACTTTTTCAACAAAAAAAGCGGCTTGATCCTAATTGGATTGCTTTTCGGTGTTATGTCTGCCGTCTTAGCCGCTACCGGAAATCCCGCAAACATGGCTTTTTGTATTGCCTGTTTTATCCGGGATATCGCCGGATCCATGCATTTGCATCAAGCAGCAGTCGTCCAATACTTACGCCCAGAAATTATCGGTCTTATTTTAGGTTCCTTTCTTGCCGCTCTTGCCGGAAAAGAATTTCATTCCACCGGCGGTTCATCCCCGGCAATCCGTTTTGTTTTAGGTTTTATTATGATGATAGGCTCTTTGGTCTTCTTAGGTTGTCCCCTGCGGATGGTAATTCGCTTAGCCGGCGGCGATGCCAATGCTCTGGTAGGCTTAGCCGGATTTATTGCGGGGATTGCCTGCGGTATTTTCCTTCTGCGCCGCGGTTTTTCTTTGGGCCGTGCCCAAAAAACCAGCACCGCTTCGGCTCTGGTTTTACCCGTCTCTACCGTTTTCGTTTTCATTATCGGCCTTTTCGGCGTTTTTGTCACCAGTACCGAAGGTCCGGGTTCCATGCATGCGCCTATTTTTCTTGCATTGTTAATGGGTCTGCTCTTTGGCGCTTTTGCGCAGAAAAGCCGCCTCTGTATGGCTGGCGGTTTCCGGGATCTCTTCTTGATCAAAGACGGCAGCCTGGCAATACAATTCTTCGGTATTTTTGTGGTAATGCTCATTTATAATTTGCTGACGGGGCATTTCAAATTTGGTTTCGCTGATCAGCCTGTCGCCCATACCATGCAGCTTTGGAACTTCTTAGGTCTTTATGCGGTTGGCCTGGCCGCCGTTATGGCTGGCGGCTGTCCTTTGCGTCAATTGATCTTAGCGGGTCAAGGCAATAATGACAGTGTAATTACCTTTTTAGGGCTCTTGGTGGGTGCTGCATTCGCTCATAACTTCGGTTGGGCCGCCAGCCCCAAGGGGGTACCGGTTGCCGGACAGATTGCCTGCGTGGCCGCTATTGTTGTCTTATGGGTGATCGGTTTATCTCTTGCTCGTAAAAAAGCAGCATAAGGAATAAAGGAGGCAAAAAATAATGGAAAAAGTAGATGCCAGAGGCTATTCCTGCCCTACGCCTGTTCTGATGGTCAAAGAAGCGCTGGACAAGGACATCCAAGAACTGGAAGTTTTGGTGGATAACGGAGCGGCCAGAGACAATATCACCCGTCATGCCCAAAGCCGCGGCAAGGCCGTTACCGTCCAAACTGTAGACGGGGACTATCTTTTAACTATCAAATAGGCTATAATATGAATAAAACTTCTCAGGGGGAGAGTGAACAAATGTCCCGCCAATGGCTGATCATTATTTTTTCTTCGACTACTGCAGCATTACAAATGGAAAAAGAAGCTAACGCCCACAAGCTTCCCGGGAAATTGATCCCTATTCCCCGTCAGCTTTCGGCCACCTGCGGCTTGGCTTTCCGATCCGATCCGGATCAAAGGGAAGCTCTGGCTGCCTTGGCTGAAAAGCATGCCATTGAGACAGAAGGATTTCATGTTTTAGCGCTATAAAATAAACCCAGTTATAAGCTTTATAAAAGAGATAAGCAGTGCTTTATAAACTATTATCACTTATGTTAAGACAATAACACACAAAAAAATGGTATGATAACCGGACACTGAGCATGAAAGGTGGAACCGTTTATGATACCATTTTTATTGAGCTTTTATTTCGTTCATCTGGCAGTAAGCACGCTTTTTACGAGGATGCTTTCATTGCAGGATATTGTTATGATACTGCCTCATCCCTATCAATTGATTGTAAATCTCCGGCTCGGCCTGACGAAGGCTTTGCATATTCAAGTAGCTTCTCGGATTAGATAGATCCGTGATCTGCCATGGGCCGTATTCACCGGGGTTTTGCCAGCCTTCCAATGTGCTTTGCGGAGCGGCCGCCAACCAAGCGTTATCCTGCTTGGTTAATTCCGCCTCAAAAACCAAAGGAATATCATATAGCACTGAGAATAGTCCTACACAGAAAGTGCCGCGGATTGTCGTCCCTGTTGAGAAAACATCTATCATATAACCTTCCAAGTCGGAACGGGACGTTAATACCATACCCAAAAAGTCCTGCCAACCTTGACTTTTTTGTACGTCATCTGATAAATAATAGGAATAATTTATATACATTTCCTCTGCGGTTTTACTGTCATAAATATGACGATATCCATAAGAGTTCGTTATTTGGTTGAGAGGCTGAAATAAGAAGTGATCGCAAACGGACCAAATAACCCTATAATCATAAACATTATTTTTTTGATACCGGTCTGCAACATTTTTTAATTTCTCTTCATCCTCAAGATTCCAAGGAATCCTTTCATATTCAATAGAACCGTCATATTGATGATTGCCAAGAATAATGGCATGATCACTACGCAAACTATAAAATGAGATCTGTTCTTCCAACTCCTCCAAAACAAACCGCAGGGGAACTATCACGCGATCTTCCTTAAGATAAGGCGCCCTTTCTAATTGGATTTCTGTTTTTTTGCCTTCCGCTTCTTTCACGGCTATTTGAGAACCAATGTGAAGTATGAGCTGCGTTTCCCCTTTCCGGATGAAGACAGTCGGTTCCTCCCATTCCACTGTTGCGTTGAGGTATTTGGCAATTGGCCAAATGGGTGCCATCGTACAACCAGCGTTTTCTTGTGCTGTTGGCTGTAAGACGATCATTCGGCCGGTCTCATCATAAACCGGTATGATTTCTGCCATCGCTGGAGTAGATAAAAGCAATAAGATTAAAACATTTGTGGCAACAATGACTTTTTTCATCTTTTTCTCCCTAATCGTTTCAAAGTGCGGAATACATATTCGACAGTCTTTCTTGATATGAACTTGTTTCAGTTCTTTTTCAAAAACCGGTATTGGTACATTGTTTTCCAGAAGACCTAAAAAGAGATTCTTCGTCTTCATGTTTGATATCTTTTTATCGTTACTTTATTCCAAACAGATAAGTCAAATGGAAGGTGCATTTTCATATTCAGGAAACGCACCTTCCCCTGCTCATTATAGTCATTAGTTCAACAGTGCAGACTACTTCTCTTTTTAGGTTCATTTACAATTACCAGAACAGATTGCTGATAGAAAACTACCTTATGTGTATTATTTTAATTTTGGTTTCACCCGTATGGCGATGAGAGTTTTAACATCTTTTAAGATTTCCTCGTCTGTCACCTGGATCATCAGCCATCGCCCCATGGGCATACTGCGGGTATTTTGATACAATTTCTGAACATAGGCAGTAAAATTAGGAAGCAATGCTTGCACCACCTCTTCTTCTTTCCCACCGATGACTACCAATGCAATAAAAAAGCGCTTTTCTGGATAAAGCGTACAAAGCGCTTTGCCGCCCTTTTTGTATTTGACATTCCAGCCCCGCTGCGCGGCACAGCTACTGTAAAAAAGCTCCGGGTTTACGCCATAAGCATCTTTTAAGTAGCCGTTCATCTCACGCCATAACGGGTTGTCAATATAAGCCGTGATCTCCTGCCATGTCGGTTTTGTGAAACTGTCATACAGCACATCCCATGGGGTGTATTCTGTCATATCGCAATCCTTTCTTACATTACAGGGATAACAATTTTTGTCAGAAGCTCGCTTTCCGGTACTTCATTAGGGGAATTATAATAATATTCGTAGTAAACGCCTGCGGCTTTCTTGCCATTTTCCTCAATCCAACGAAAGATCTCGTTATAAACGTCGGCCATATCAGCATAGAGCCCTTTGTAAAGGCAAGTCACCGCCTCGCATTCGGGAAGACAGCGCGCTTTGATATCGCCTGAATCCTTTTGCATTTCGGCAATAGGAAAACCCATTTCCACATCAAGATCATTCATATCCAGATTGTAATAAGCGGTATAGGGTGCGTCTACCGGTTGCGCTCCAATCTGATTCAAATGCTCCATGAGCTGGCCATAGGATTGTCCGATCACCTGGGGCAAATTTTCCAGTTTCGTCCGCCGGCGAATGGTAAGGACGGGCTGCGTATTAAGTTGTTCCAGCTTAATGTTGTTTTCCATGGGGTGACCTCCTTTACGTTTTTCCTTTGACTTCATAGAATTTGACTATAATAACTTATTAAAGAATAATTCCGATTCAGATAGCCATATTTTGTCTATACTATCGGTTAACCCATGACTTTAATTTTATGGCTTCAATGATTGAAATAAATACTAAAAACTAGAACATTACTTCTCTATCCATTGCCTTCGTCTGCCTTATGGAGGCTTTTTAGGCAAGTGTTCCATTTACCATATTTATCCAAACATTTTTATATTCGATATCACGATAAATTATCCTTTTTATATTAAAAGAAAAACAGAAGACTAACAATATATTAGTTCTCTGTTTTCTTCAAAAGCGTTATATCTTTACACATATCCGTCCAATGTACTTCCTTTTCGTTTTTGTCCAATCAAAAGAAAAAATCCTTCAACAGCAACAGATCGCTGGTATCACTATAATAAGCGATGAGATATCTTAGGTTATCCTGCTGCTCCTTGTTCAAAGTAAGATACTTTTGATAAGTATCCTCCGCACCGGGTTTGTAATCGTAAGTACTGTCAGCCAAGCAGGCTTTCATGTTCTTGATGATGGACAAAACAATCTCTTTTTCTTCCGCTGAGATGCTCTGGGGCGCCGGAGGATTCAGAACATATTTTTCCAGATCCGAAACCACTCGTTGCATGGCCTTAAACACGTTGGAATTTTCCTGATCTTGCGAATTTGTTCCAGACGACGCTTGCGTTGGTTCCTCCGTCACCGTTCCCGTAATAAACTGCGCCAGCCCCAGGCAAACTTCTCCCCTGGTAATAGGCTGTGTTGCGCCAAAGATACCGTCTTCTTTGACCAGAAACACCCGGTTGGACAAAACCGTCATCACATCGTCTTTGGCCCAGGAGTCAATGGAGTCCATCACCACTGTTTCAAAAGGCAGCGGAGCAAAATTCATGATCCGGTTTAAGATAACACACATCTCCTGACGAGTCACATTGGCATTAGGCCGAAAGCTGCCGTCAGGAAAACCGAAAAGATAACCGGCTGTTTTGGCAATGGCAACCGGAGAATAAAACCATTGCGTGGAATTTACATCAGAAAAAACAACTGTTTTCTGCTCCGTATAATTGAATACAGCGTTTACCAGCTTCGCCAACTCCGCCCGGGTGATGAAGCCGCCGGGATGAAAGGTGCCGTCGGCATAACCATTGACATATTGTTTTCCCTGCATTTTACTGATAGCTTTTCCAACATCCGTTGTGGGATCCACATCACGAAATCCTGTGCCGGAAGTTTCGGCTGCCAAAACCAACGGCGTTGCCAAGATTACAAGCAAAAAAGCCAGGCAAAAGCAGATAACAGCTTTTTTCATATATGATATTCCTTTCCCTGGTTATGACAGGGGCGGCGGGATCTACCTGCCGCCCCGTCTATTTTTAACCACTAGTAACACTGTAACATCTAAAATTGTAATATAGCGGCGAGGATGTTTTGCGCAAAACAAGGCAGAGGATTGAGGAATCCTTTATGTATTCTGATTGAGACAACGCAGTATTGCACAAAACAGCCCACCGATGTACACAAGGATTCGGTGTTATGTACTAGGCTACCTGTGAAATACTATTGAATCCATTTCTCAATTTTTAAGGTGTAACCCTGGGTAGTTACGGTAGCCCCGGAAGCAAAAGCTCCGGTAAAGAATTCATTCACCGTGGCGTCATTATTTCCCCACAGTTTTTCTACAACATTTTGGGCAAAGGCCTTGCTGGAAGCATTGAAGTTCACAGCACTACCAATGGCGCTCAAGACAGCCGTTTTGCCTTCCACCGTAGTACCGGCCAAGGCGGTCTTAATATTCGCCGCAAGCCCATGTACATAGGCTGCGTCAGCAGTGGCAAAACCGGGATCTAACGCATCAGCTAACGTTCCTGTCACCTGTCCGCCTGTAATCATAATGCTACGGAACTCGGTCCATTTGTTATTGTAAGAAGTACTGCCGATAGACGTCATGAGCCGGTTGGCATTATCCACGATCCGATTGACAACCGCGGCATTGTTCGCATTTTTGAAATATGCGTCCAGCATATCCAAAAAGACGTCGCTTCCCTGACAGGACATATTCATAACTTCAGGCGTCTTGTTATTGGTATTGCTTACGGTGATCTTGATGCCTCGCATGGTGACGGAAGAACCGCCGGAACTAGAAGAAGAGGTGGAACTTTCCGGCACCTGGCCGGTGGTACCCCCTTCTACGGTGCTGCCGCCGGCGGTGACTCCAGTGGTGCCGGGAGCCGCGCTGACCTGAGTACCGGGTGTACTGACGTTAATATTATCAGCATTGGCGGAAACGTTAGACACCGAACCGCTACCGGTAATCGTGGTATTCGCTGCCGCTGTAGTCACCGTGGTAATGGTAGATCCCTGGCTTGTCGCGATTTGGGTTCCTTTCGCTGTCGCGGTGGCTTCCACTGTAGTGATCTTGGCTGTTTTAGAAGCTACGATCTGGGTTTGAGATGCCTCGGTCTTAACTGCATTCACGGTACCGGAGACATTGACTGTGGCACTGGCGGCACTGGAAGCAACCAAAACCGAGCTGACGGTAGAAGCTTGATCCACTGTAATATTGGCATTAGCTGCCGCGACTGTAACGCTCCCCACCTGTGCACCCTGGATCGTAACAGGCACATCGCCCGAGGCTACTTCCAATGAATCGAATTGACCTTCCAGAATTACGCCGTTTTTGCCGTCATCTACGGTAACATAAGGAATTTCCGTACCATCCTGGGAAACCACACGTACCGCTCCGTCCACACGGCTGATAACAACCTTTCCGATACTGGAAGTACCAGTAATGACAATGGAATTGGTACCGCCGCCGCGGACAATCATTTTTCCGGTAATCTTAACATTTTTCAGAGTACAGTCTCCGTCGCCCACCCCGTCGGCAATGATCAAGTCACCGCTTATGGTAGTATTCTCCAAAACCACATCGGCGCAATTCACTATAATATTGCCTTTTTCTACCGAAGTAACCGTACCGGGAGTCTTAATATATTGCGCCACCATATTGTCCATGATCTGAGCAAATTCGGCGCGGCTGATCTTTTCTTTCGGATAAAGCTTGCCGTCATTGCCGCTGATATACCCAGCCTTCACCAAACCGGCCACGCTGGCCTTGGCCCAGGAACCAATATTGGCGCTATCACTGAATCCGGCAAGGGCCGCATCGTTTTCTCCCGAGATCCGAAAGGCCCGGGCAATCACGACAAAAGCTTCCTGCCTGGTAATGGCGGCATTTGGTTGAAAGGTCTTATCCGCATATCCCGCAAAGGTTTGCATCTGCACCGCTTTTGCCACATCTTGCGCATACCAGGCGTCTTTCGCCACATCGCTGAAGGTAATATCGGCGCTCTTGACAGCGGCAAAAGCACGGTTGATGATGGCGGCCATTTCCGCTCTGGTCAATGCACCGTCAGCATTGATTTTTCCGTCGCTCCCTGTCAGGAGTCCATTATTGACAGCATGGGTCAGAGCTGCGGTAGACCAGTTGTCCGGCATGTCGGAAAAATCAGCGGCAAGCACGGTACCACTCATAAAGCACAATAAAAATAATGCGATCAACAAACAGAATGAGATTTTATACGTTATTTTTCTTGTTTCCATTTTCCACAATCCTTTACTGTATATTCTTTTGTTTCTTTTCCTTCTAACAACACCGTAATAGGTCACCTATTGAAATCGTTGCAGATAATAAGCTTTTTTTAAACTTTTTTCATTTTTATAGGCTTCTTTTAGGATTTGAACGATAGCAGGATCGCCATCATAAGCTTGCAGATCCTTTTGCAATGCCGCAAGTACTTCATCCACCTGACGGTCACAAGAATTTTCCAAAGCGGCTGCTTTGGCAAGGCTCCCCGCGACGATCTTATCTTTCGCGAATGCGTTTTGCTCTTCTTTGGGTAAAGCCTGATACGCGGCAGCTGTTTCTCTTTCCAACTTTCCTAACTTAGCAAGATAATCGGATTTTAAACCGTACAAGGTGGCGATATGCCGACCGATGACAGCTTCTTGTTGCTTCTGCAATTCGCTTGTTTTAGCGTCGTCCTTGCTGCCGTTTCCTGTGTCTAAGACATGATCCGCCGATTGGGGAACCGTTAATAAGATCATGGCTTCATCCGGCGTGATCTCCCCTTTGCGTATCTGCTCTTCTTCTGCAAAAGTAAAGTCTCTGATCGTGGTTCCGCCATATTGCTTTAATAAATCATCCACTTTGTCTTTGTTTGCCTGGATTTGTTCAGTCAGCTCTACATCGCTATACTTTGCGGAAAGGAACCAAGATTTCAAGTTGCCGTATTGCCAGTAACATAGTGTCAGAAAACAGCCCAAAATGATCAAAGCCACCAAGAACCTTCTTTTTTTCCTGATCCTTACCACCTCCTTAAGCCAGGTTTTGAGAAGCTTGGCCAACCGACTGGGCCGATTCAAAAATGGTATTGCTCAGTTGACTCATTTCAGAAAGCCGCGAGTCGCCGCAGAGGGATTTTGCGATTTCCCAAGCCGCAGCCAGATCCGGTGGCCGCGTTGTGGTATTATGACAATCGGAGCCCAAAAGAGAAACCGCCTTTTGTCTGATAAGAGCGGCCGCCTTTCTTCTGGTCAAAAAGTGCAGCAGATAACGGCTATTCATCTGCAACACGGCTCCCATAGCAAGCAATTCTTTTATTTTAACGGTATCTTCCTTATGATTCAGATACCGGTCAATATGGGCAATCACAGGGGTCAGGCCTGTTTGCAGCATGACGGCGTATAAGGCGGTGTAGGTACTTTTAAACCATGGTCCCATCGGCATCTCGATTAAAATATAATCACTGTTTCCCAAGGATAGTCTGGCAAGACCCGGTACATCCGCAAGTCCGGGAAATAAAGCGATTTCTGCACCCGGTAGGATTTTTATATGACAACCTTGCCTTGCCATCCCTTCTGTCAAGAGATGAAAGGCCTCCTGCCGCCGTCTGAGGAACCTTTCTACCGATTCCTCTTCCGCACAAAAGTGGGGAGTAGCAAACAACTTGTTCACGCCACTTGCTTCGTTCATCCCAAGCATCGCCAGAGATTCCTCCACATGGCGGCTGCCGTCATCCATTCCGGGCAGGACGTGAGTATGAAAATCAATCATACACCTTCACCCCAAACTTTCCCATCTTACTGTTCATATCCGTATTTATAATACTTCTTATATTTACTGGAATGGCTGGCCACTACATGGTGCAGGATAAATCCCAAGATCTTGGCCTCGACAAATTCCAATTGGCTTACAGCATTTACCAGGTTTGTTTTCTCAGTAGCATTGGCTTCCACCGCTACCACCACGCCGGAAGCCAACCGGGAAATAATGGTGGTATCCGTCACGATATTGACAGGAGGCGTATCGATAAAGATGTAATCGTACCGGGGGGCTAGCCTTTGCAGGAGCTCTTCCATGGCGGGAGAAGACAGGAGTTCCGCCGGATTGGGTGGAATATCACCGGAATAGATGGCATCAAGATTTTCATATGAGGTGTGCTTGATCACTTTTTCCAAGCTGGTAAATTGTAAGAGCGCGTTGCTTAAACCAGGAATCGATTTTTCTTTTAACATTCTGGCTACATTGGGCCGACGCAAATCAGCGTCGATCAAAAGTACTTTGGCGCCGGTTTCAGCAAAGGAAATTGCCAGATTAACGGCATTGGTAGTCTTTCCTTCGGATGCCGAAGCACTGGTCATTGCAATGATTTTGGAACTCTGGGAAGGTAAAGAAAACATGATATTGGTGCGTAAAACTTTATAAGCTTCCTTCACCTGAAAAGCCGTACTATCATTCAAAATCTTTTTTCTGCTGTCTTCCAACGATTCGTTTTTGTCCTTTTTCATCTTTATCATTCAGCCAACCCTTCTTTCCGCTGATATTGATATTTGGTGCTATCGTACACTTTATTCATATCAGGGATAGCACCCAAGACCGGCAGATGGAACAGGTTGATCAAATCATCTTCGCTCTTGATTCGCACATCCAAAAGCTGCCGCAGGATCACCCATAGAATACTCATAATCAATCCTAAAAGAAGGCCGATGGCCGTATCACGCTTTACATTCGGGGAAGTAGGTACCGTAGGCAACCCAGCATAGTCAATGACTTTGACGGAGCTTGCCTCCACATAATCCAATATGGCATCGGGCGCCACTTGCGCCACAGCATTGGCAATAATCTGCGCATGCTTCGGATTGGCGCAGCGAATGGATACTTCAAAGATTTCCGTATTGTTCTTTGCCTGAGCGCTCATCATGGAGCGGATATCATCTATGGTATAGTCTAATCCGGTAGCCGCGGCTACTTTGGTTAAAACAGAATTGCTGTTGATCATTTCAATATAGGTATTGACCAACATTTGGGATGCGCTGATATCGTTGGTATTAGTGGTTACACTTTCAGGATTCCTGGCATTGTTGACATAAAGCGAAACACTTGCCGTATACATCGGGACGACACACCAATAACAGATCGTAAAAGCCAAAATACCGCCAAGCAGTACAGCCAGAATAATAAATCTGATCTTGTCACGTAATAAGGCTAATAACTGCTTCAAATCGATTTCCTCAACGTTGTTCATGGAGGTACATCCTTTCATGGAAATTCATACGAATTTTTAAGAATTATGAAATTGCTTCAATATGTTTTTGTTTTTGGAATATGCTAAATTATCAAAGAAGCTTTATTTTCGGAAAATATCATCATTTAAGATTACAAGGAGCAGCAATGTAGGTTGTATAAAAACAGCAGCACTTTGAAAGCAGAAGTAAAACAGTAAAAACCTTAGGCATATGCTAAGCTCTCCACCTCCGGTTGTATTTGGGAACAGGTATAGGTGGGAACAATACTGTATAACAAAGAGAAACATTTGTCAGAGTCGTTGTTATTCGCGGCTTGCAGCAATAAATCAAGAGATTTCAAAAAGCCCGGCACATCAATATGAAAGGCGTTGCCGATAAAGATTTGTTTATGATCGGTTTTTTGGATATTTTCCTCATCCAAAAGCAATTCTTCGAACAGCTTTTCCCCCGGCCGCAATCCGATGAATTTCAATTCAATATCTTTACCAGGAACCAACCCCACGAGGCGTATCATTTTGATCGCCAGCTCCAGGATCTTGACAGGCTGCCCCATATCCAAAATAAAGATCTCGCCGGGGTGTCCCATGCTGCCTGCCTCAAGTAACAGGGAAACTGCTTCCGGGATGGTCATAAAGTACCGGATGATATCGGGATGAGTAATGGTGACAGGGCCTCCTTCGGCGATTTGACGCTGAAATAAAGGAATGACCGATCCATTGGAGCCCAAGACGTTTCCGAAACGCACCGCAATAAAATCGGTATTGCTGATCTCGTTCATACAGGAAATGATCATTTCACAGCAGCGTTTGGTTGCCCCCATGACGCTTGTGGGATTCACCGCTTTATCGCTGGAGATCAAAACAAACTTTTCGGCGCCGTAGCGGCTGGCGCTGCGCGCTACGTTCAAGGTACCTTCCACGTTATTTTTTACCGCTTCTTCCGGATTTAACTCCATCAACGGCACATGCTTATGAGCGGCGGCGTGATAAATGACCTGTGGCTGCTCCCGGCAAAACAGCATGTTCATTTTATCGGCATCCCGTACTGAAGCGATGGCTACTTCCACATCCACAGAATGGCCATATTTCCGCCACAGCTCCTGCTGAATCTCATAGGCATTGTTTTCATAAATATCCAGGATAATTAATTTTTTTGGTTTTTGTGCCGCAATCTGCCGGCACAGCTCCGAGCCGATGGAACCGCCACCGCCTGTCACCATAACAACCTTGCCGGCAATAAATTCCTGAACTTGGCTGTTTTCCAGCTTTACGGCTTCTCTGCCCAAAAGGTCTTCAATATCAATATTACGCAGCGCTTCCAATGCGGATTGTTTGGCATCTAAGGAACCCAATACATCCGGTAATTTCATCACAATACACGAGGTTTGCACGCAATGTTCTAATATACGCTGCTTATCGGCATTGCCGATGTTCAGAATGCAGAAGATAATCACTTCGATCTCGAATTTCTGACACAGTTGTGGAATGGCCATGGTATTGCCGACCACTTTGACCGCTTCTATGGTTCTGCCGATTTTTGACACATCATCATCCACGATGCAGACCGGCTGATATTGAGGCGCGCCGTTTTTTTGCAGTTCATCCAAGAGCAACTTGCAAGCGGCGCCGGCTCCCACAAGCATGACCCGTTTTAAGGTTTGATTTACCATAGATGCCATTTCTACTTTGTCTTGTTTTTTATGATGGCTGCGGTTCAATAAGATTAAGTACCCGATCCGAATCAGGCATAACGTGGCGACGGTAAAACAAATGCGCAATAACTCAAATCCATCGGGAAAATTAACATGACATAATACAGCAGCAAGTGAAAAGTAACCCTCCGCCACCAAGGCCGAAAAACAGCAAGCCATATATTGCCGCACCGACGCATACCGCCAGATGATTTTTTGAATCCTAAATACCCAAAATGAGAAAGCATACAAAAACAACAAGATGGGCAGCACGAATAAGAACTTGGATTGGGGAACCCAGTCATTGAGATGACGAAAGAAAAAACAGAAAGCCAAGTATATTCCGGCTACTACAAAAAGATCAATGAGCAATAATAACAGTTTCCGGTTGTACTTTACAATGCTCACCTAAAAGCCTCCTATTCGAACTCAAGAATTTCAAAACAGGGATAAATTTTTGTATCGTCTTTGCCAACCCGTAGCACCCCAGAATATTTCCGATTTAAAAAATAAAATCTCGCGTCACATCACAGATACGAAAAAACAATTCTGCCTTCTTGCCACATCCACAGAGGAGACAGAGGTGGCCTTAACAATTTAAAGTAAAATCATTATTATTTTTATTTCTTGCATCTATTTAAGTTATCGTCTTTTTCCCCCAAAAAATTACCTTTCGTCGGATATTTTCCATATGGATCAACACATTCTTTTCACATTTTGGACAATCCAATTCACAATCAAAATGATACGAAATATCACGAAATAAGGATACTATATTTGATTTACAGGGCATTACCGATTAATTTGGCATTTGTGGCAATCAAAAAAGCTCCGGCATCAGCCGGAGCTTTTCAACTCTTGTTAGATATTCCCATTTTTTCAAATATATGCCGTAAAGGATTCAGTTCAACTACAGGCTTCGGGAGATTTTATTGTTTTCATCCACCAAAATCACTTTTGTTGCAAAATCTTCCCTTTCCGCATCATCTAAAAAACCATAACCGATAACGATAATGATATCACCTTTTTGGACCAGACGCGCGGCGGCTCCGTTTAAACAAATATCGCCCTTTCCTCTTTCACCCGGAATGACATAGGTTTCAAACCTGGCGCCGTTATTGTTGTTAACGATCTGCACCTTTTGGTTAACCTCCAAGCCGGCGGCATCCATCAGATCTTTGTCAATGGTGATACTGCCCCAATAATTTAAATCGGCGTCTGTGACTGTTGCCCGGTGAATTTTAGACACCATCATTTCCTTAATCATTTTTGACCTCCAGGATAATATTATCGATCAGTCTGACCTTGCCGAATCTTACGGCCAAGGCAATCAGGATCCTGCCCGCTATTTTGTCTACCGGCTTGAGCGTCTGCGTATCCACCACTTCGGCATAATCAAGAGAAGCCAAAGGACTTTCTTCTATGATACCCCGCAACAGGCCGATAATTTTATGGGCATCCCGTTCCCCTTTTTTAATGGCCGTTTCGGCTGCCTGCAATGAGCGAACCAAGCACAATGCCTGCTGCCTTTGCTCAGGCTCCAAAAAAACATTCCGCGAGCTTTTGGCAAGGCCGTCCGCTTCCCGGACAATGGGACACATGACCAACTCCAGATCAAAATTCAGGTCTTGCACCATTCTTTCAATAACAAAAAACTGCTGCGCATCCTTCTGTCCAAAATAGGCGCGGTCGGGCGCCACGATGTGAAACAGCTTACCTACGATGGTAGTTACACCTCTGAAGTGGGTGGGTCTGCTTTTACCGCACAGATACCGGGTGAGTTCCTCTACGCTGACATAAGTTTGACAATGCTCGGGATAAAGCTCGTCCGCCGCAGGCGCGAAAACAGCATCCGCACCGCATGCCGCAGCCAGCTTGGCATCCCGCTCAAAATCCCGCGGATAAGTGGAAAAATCTTCATTAGGGGCAAATTGCGTGGGGTTGACGAAAATACTCAAAATAGTGATATCGTTCTCTTTTTTGGATGCTTCAATGAGAGACAAATGCCCTTCATGCAGATATCCCATGGTGGGAACCAGACCAATGGAAAGCCCCCTGGCTTTTTGTTCTTTTACATATGCTTTGGTTTGTGCTACTGTACTTAGAATCTCCATATCTTTCTCCTATTTATTCTTCTTACTTCTTTCAAAGTATGGTTTATTTTAAATGCCTCAACTCCTGGGAAAAGAAGCTGTGCTCTTCATCGGGGAACTGTCTGTTTTTTACTTCGCTCATATAGCTTTCCACAGATTTACCGATTGCGGTACCGATATCGCCATACTGTTTCACAAATTTGGGAGCATAGCATTGATCCATGTCCAGCATATCATGGAGAACAAGCACTTGTCCGTCACAGTCTTTGCCCGCTCCGATGCCGATAATAGGAATGCTTAGACGTTTTGATACATATTTTGCCAGTTCGCTGGGCACACATTCCAAGACGATGGCGAAAACTCCGGCTTCTTCCAGCGCCTTGGCTTCCGTCAGGATTTTTTCCGCTTCTTCTTTGCTTTTGCCTTGGATAAAATAGCCGCCCAGCTCGTTGATGGACTGCGGATTCAGTCCCAGATGCCCCATAACGGGAATACCCGCCCCGATAATCGCTCTCACACGGTCAAGAACGGCCCTGCCGCCTTCCAGCTTGACTCCGTGCGCACCGCCTTCCTGTACCAGCCGGCCCGCATTTTCCACCGCCTTTTCCAGGCTCAGATGATAAGAGAGAAATGGCATATCGCTGATGATGAGGCTCCTTTGGGCACCTCTTGCTACTGCCCTGGTATGGTGGATCATATCCTCCATGGTAACTTTTGTCGTATTTTCATAGCCCAGAACCACCATCCCTAGGGAATCCCCCACCAAGATGATGTCCACACCTTTTTCATCCAATATTTTTGCTGCAGGATAATCATAAGCTGTCAACATGACAATGGGTTCTTCGGCTGCTTTCATCTTGCGGATGGTCGTGGTTGTAATTTTTTTCATTGCGACATACCCTTTCTCAATTCTTTATCTTTATAAAATAGCATTCACTTTTTTCTTTTTTCTTTTTTCTTTTATTTGCCTATATTCTTTGTCTTTTCTTGTAATGAGATAGCAGCTCTCTTTTGAAAAAGAATATGCCCTGATTTTATATGGCATTAAGCAACCTTCTTTTTGTCTACCTTATAATTTAACATTTTCAGCGGCGGCAATCAAGGTTTTTCCTTCCGTATATACAATATATTTGATTTTTTACAGCTTAAAAGGTCCAAGCCTGCGCCGTCTACCTTCATCGCCTGATTAACACGTTTCAATTTCGTTACAATAAGCACTTTCCGTACACAAAAAGCATCCTAATCCCCCACCTCTTTTTCAAACATTTTCCAAGCGCCTCTTGCGAACAAATGACACAACAGGAAAGTCTAAGCCATTAGAAGGATGACAAGTTGAAAACAGATGGTTTTATGATAAAATGGTATGAAAGAGAACTGGCCTGTGCAAGATATAAAAAAATCAGGCCAATCGGTAAACGTAAGCTAAAATACTGCCCGTTATAAATCAAAAGGAGTGATAAAATGGCATGCGACTCCGCTGACACCAAAGAGATCTATCTGGCCGGAGGATGTTTTTGGGGACTAGAACAGTACTTGCAAGGTATCCCCGGCGTACTGGAAACCGAAGTGGGCTATGCCAACGGCAGCACCAGCGCTCCTTCTTATGAAGATGTTTGCCGCCGCAATACGGGACATGCGGAAACCGTCCGGGTAAAATATGATACAAGACAACTTGGGTTAAGCACCTTGCTCGCCCTCTACTATGACGTCATTGATCCCCTTTCCGTCAACAAACAGGGGAACGATCAAGGCAGCCAGTACCGCACCGGCATTTACTATATAACACCCGAGGATCAATCTATGATTGATTCATCCCTGGCAATATTGCAAGCGCACTATGACCGTCCTCTCGCCATTGAGGTAAAACCTTTGCAGAATTATGCCAAAGCCGAGGCATATCATCAGAAATATCTGGAACGGCACCCCAATGGCTATTGTCATATTCCAAAAGCAAAAATAGAAAGAGCCCAAAAGCCTTTCATCGACGCCACCCGCTACACTGCCCTTGCCGAGGCGGAACAAAAGCAAAATCTGAGCGATCTCCAATATGAAGTCACTCAGAACAGCAAAACGGAACCGCCCTTCCAAAACCAATACTGGGATCATTTTGAGCAAGGAATCTATGTCGACATCACAACCGGAGAACCGTTATTCTTTTCCGGCAGTAAATTCGATGCGGGCTGCGGCTGGCCCAGCTTCTGCCAACCCATCGATCCTGCCGTTATCCGAGAAGTGGATGATACCTCTCATGGCATGATGCGCCGGGAAGTACGCAGCCGGACCGGCAATGCCCACTTGGGCCACGTTTTTGACGATGGCCCGGCAGCCTTGGGGGGCCGGCGTTATTGCATCAACAGCGCATCCCTGCGATTTGTCGCAAAAGACAATATGAAGCAGGAAGGATACGGCTATCTGCTGCCTTATCTTGTTTGATTCAAAAAACAACACTGCCTGAGATGCTTTGCAATGTCTCAGCCGGTGGCATTCTCACTTTCACAAAACAATCTGCACTGGAATATGATATAAATGTTTAAAAAGGCGGTGTTTATTATGAAAAAAATGATTGCTTTGTTAGGCATTATCACGTTATCGCTCCTTTTCTGCTTTGGCTGCGGTACGAATCAAGAAAACAATCAAACCGAAAATAATGGCAATCACCAAGGCGAAGAAACGGAAGCAGCAACCATTGCGGATTATTGTCCTATCAAAGAGGATACCAGGTATGTCTATGAAGGCTCCGGCAATGAATATGCATCTTATAGCGCCTACGTGGACTATATTGGAGAAAACAAGGTCCAACAGAGGGTCGACAACGGTGGTACGGTAACGGTTCGGGTATTGGAAATCAAAGACGGCAAGCTAACCAGGATCCTGTCCAAAGGTGAAATCTATTACAGAGAAAACTTTTTGGAAACCCCGAGTACTGAATCGGACGTTCTTCTGATGGAACCTCTGGTGCAAGGCACCACCTGGAACTTGGCAGACGGCAGCGTTAGGACGATCACAAACACCACGGCAGAAGTAACGACACCATTGGGCAGCTATCAGGCAATCGAGGTCACCACAACAACCCCCGATCAAACAGAAGCCAATGAAAAAAATATCGATTATTATGCCAAGGGTGTGGGCTTGGTCAAATCGGTATTCCGCTCCGGTGAAGACGAGATCACTTCTTCCTTAAGCAAGATCGAGGATCATGTGCCGTTGATTCAGAAGATCAATTTCTATTTTCCCAACATTGACGACGAAAAATTTTATGAACAGAGCCGCGAAGTCAGCTTCCACACCAATGACGTTACCAGAGAGATTCTGACGGAAGCCTACAAAACGCCATTAGACAATACCGGCACAGTGTTCAGCGAAAATACCCAGATCAACAGTCTCTATTTAAATGATGACGGCATGGTCTATATCGACTTGAATAAGGCGTTTTTGACGGAAATGAATGCCGGATCCACCTATGAGGGCATGATTCTGCAAAGCATTGCCAACACCTTTGGGCAATATTATAATGCGGAAAAAGTGATCCTTACCATTGACGGCCAGCTCTATGAATCCGGTCATTTTGCTTTTAAAAAAGGCGAAGCTTTGCAAGTGAACTATGATAACGTTGTAGAAGTGAAATAATCTGGTTTGTTTAATGATCCTTTATAATCCAGTGATGAAGTTAGCCTACGCTTAAAAAGCGTGACTTAAAAAGCCCTATAAGAGCTTATTGCGAAGCCAGCGCCTTAAACGGCGCTGGCTTTCACTTTGCTCAAGTCATGCGCAGTGATTACTTGGCAGACGAACCCTTAAAGGGGTCTGCCTACTCTTTTGTGCTGAGTTAATCCATTATATGATCGGCTTTATTCTGTTCTCGGTTATATTTCACAATAGTTGCCTCGTTAAGCCTTACCATACTCACATAATATCCTGTTGCCCAGAGATTCCCATTGCCGAATTTATACTTCAGGTTGCTTGGTCTATCGAATCGCTCCCTTTGGCAATGCCCAAAGCTTTGGCAGTCGCTACCGCATCGCAATAATACGTCCCCTTGGCTACTTCTGAGAAATTATCGCTGGTCGTTGTAGCACTCAGATTAAATGCCTTATAAAGGAATCAGCATAAAATTGCTGCGGGTGATATTGGAAAAAAAGCAGCCTGTAAATGAACAGGCTGCTTTTCTGCTAGTGCATCTCTTAACTTTTTAGCTTAACAGTTCTTGTCTCCTCCACTCCCGGTGGAAGATTGCCACATAGCCCCTCAGCCATGCTTTTGTAACTCTAGGAAGGACTGCCAGCCAAAGGAACCTGCTTCTTTTACCTTACCGGCATCTTTCCTACTAATATAATCAAATAGTTTACTAAAAAATGATTTTTTTTCTTTAGTCATTATCAATCTCCTCCTTTTTGATTCTATCATATAAATTTACTAAGGAAGTTTCCGTGACTTTATCACAAAAAACTAATTCCCCTTAATAGACTTTTCAAATATTACCAAGGCTATTTTGCATAAAATTAATATCAAAATACACAATAACAAATAGCAAGGGATTGCTTTTTGTTCATTAAAAACGCGCTTCGGCGTGGGTAATCACCTTGTCTAGACGGGAACAATGTTCCCGTCTTTCCTTTTTCAAATAGCTTAAATGGCCATAAACATGCTCGCACGTCAAAGATTTATCATATGATAAATTCAAAAGGAGGTGCCATGATGGATATTGAAAACATTTACGGTTTTTTACTCCTCTTGAACGCCTCTATCTCGTTACAGCTAAGCCAAAACAAAACCAGAGATGAATTGGCTATTCTAAGCGTTTTATTCAGCAACATCGGAAATAATTTGGCTTTGCTGGTCTTGCTGACTCCGAGATTCGATCATGATGACAATGCGCGAGATTCCAATAAATAAACACAACCCAAGCACAGGGCGCTTTTAAACAACATATCATATGCATTATAAAGCAGTAAAACATAAGGAGGGTTTTTTATGTACCATTGTCCGGTTCATTCCACAAGCTCTTATAAAAAGATGAATTTAATCAACATATTTCGTAAACTGTGGGAACAACACGGTTTGTGGACACGTTCCTTTATTGTCAGCACAGCCGCCGGTCTGGATGATCTGGAATTGGTAACCCAAAGGCTTCTTCGCAATCCCAGTGATTTTGCAGCGGAATTGCGCAATTTTTATGGGACAGCAAAGGCAAAGCGGTTTGAAGATTTATTGACCGGCCATCTGACGATTGCGGCGCAATTAGTCAATGCGGCCAAGAATGGCGATACCGAAACAGTCAATACCAGCCGCAAAGAATGGTATCGTAATGCTGACGAAATCGCGCTTTTTCTTGCCAGTATCAATCCATACTGGAGTCAAACAGAATGGCAGGCCATGTTATACGATCATCTGGAATTGGTGGAAAATGAGGCCATATACCGACTACAAAAGAATTACGCTGCCGATATTGCTTTATACGATATCATAGAAGACCAGGCTCTGGCTATGGCGGACGTGATGTCTGCCGGGATCATCAAGCAATTCAGCCTTTAATAAGACAATATACGAAAAAGGCATCATCTTATTAACGGTAAGCCCTTTAGCGAAGGCATCTTTTATTTTCCCAACAGATATATCCCGTTCCATTCGTCTTGTTCATTCAATAGATAAATAAAACCACACTGCATTATAATCACAGTGTGGTTTTGTTGAATTATTTTTCATTGCTGCTGCCGACCGTGCGGTTCTTACCATTTCTTTTGGCTTCATACATCTTTTGATCGGCAATACCGATGATCTCTTCCGCCGTCAACTGATATTCCTGCATGGTGTGAACGCCTAATGAGATACTTAGTGGAAATTTGCTTTCAATTGGAACAAGCCTGCTTTCAATCATGTTGCGTATTCTTTCGGCAATCCGGTAAGCGTTGTCATTGGAGGTATTGTTCAGGCAGATCAAAAATTCATCTCCGCCGTACCTGGCTGCCCAATCTTGGTCTGTGCGAATGCAATTTTTTATAGTATCCGCCACATTTCTTAATGCAAGATCACCCCAGTTATGACCATAGGTGTCATTGATCTCTTTTAAATTATCCATATCAATAAAAATAATAGATAAAGGCCAATCTTCAAGGGTTGCTTTCACAATGTCCGCCGGCAAACGCTCATCGACAAAACGGCGGTTATAAAGGGAAGTCAATTGGTCTCTGATAACCATATCATTGATCTCCAAGATCATATTACGTACCGATTCCCCACTATTGTAATTCCCTGAACCAAGCAACATACTATCGGTAGCGTCTTTGAGCAATTCTAAAACTACCGGTCTTTCGGCTATTTCCAAAGGAAGGGCTGTAACCATCATAATAAAGTCCGGTCCCTGCTCCAGCTTCATATAACTTTTGTTGTTATGATAAGCGCGCACTGAGATACAATTGTCACATATTTTGCCGTTTTGCCAATAGGTATAGCAAACTTCCTTCTTTTCACCCATCACAAAGCCCTGAAATTCCAACACCTCTTTGCGTATAGGATCCACAAGCCGTACCGCATCATACATTTTTTGAAAAAAAGCCAGGTTCTTCTCCAGCTTCTTCAGCATTATTCCTTCAGGCATTATTACATACCTCGTTCATCTATCAGATTTAGGGATTGTTTTTATTGCAAATAATGCTATTATATACAAAACAAATTTCGTTGTCAAAGACCTTTGTATCAAGCACGTCGGAACTTGATACATTGTCTATGCCATTTTCACGCCCGCCGTATGACCATTGATAAGAAGATCTGTTGTAAATGGGTTGAAATAAAGTGAAGGTGTCCTGCTTTTGCCGGCCACCTTTTTCACTTATTTTTTATCTTCCTCTGTGTTTCTCTTTTTTCTTTTCCTGCCGTAATGTGAACTTTCTTTGCTGGTCGGTTTTCTCTTTTTCTTTAGAGCTTTGCCGCCTTGCTGTTTGGCTTTCTGCCTGTTGCAGCTTTAAAGCCTCCTGCGCCTTGGTACCGATCCCGTTTTGAGAGAGCTGTCGGCTGATTTGCCGCTTTTCCCGTTTGGGATTCGCTTTCTTCTTCCATCTTGCTTCCGTTGTGATTGGCGGACTGAATCTAAGGTTCGCCGCATTTTTGAGCCAGCATTCGTATACTTCACAATCCTTTGGTTCAGCCCCAAAGACGATCCTGGCCACCTCAAGTTTGCCGTCTTCTTCCCGCTCACAGATCAAAACCCAAAAAGGGTCTTCAAAGAATACCGTTAGTTGCGCTTTTACGCACATAAAAATCCCTCCTAGAAGTCTAACCTGCAAAGAACGGACAACCCAGGAGGGCAGGTTACTGACAGTATCAATACTGCGTCCGGACTACCAACCGGAACTGTGTTTTTATCTTCGCAAACCAATTATAACATTGCTGACAGCACATTTCAAAACAAATTCCAAGTAACAACTTTATTATGATAAGCTGCCTTTTTTATCGCCCGCCATGTCAATAAATCTCTCACGCAAGTCACTGAGCTGTCTCAGGCAGGAATCTGCCTGCCGATTATAAAAGCTGCATGGCTTAAATCTAATAAGCCACGCAGCTTTTGTACACACACACCTTATTTGTTACAGCTTATCATGTAATGGGCAACCGGGCTTTCATCTTTTTTATGAATCACCATGCTTCCCCACCAGCAGGTTTTGACTAATCTTTATCCCGTGTTCCGCTTTGCCCACCTTTTTCGCTTTTGTCGTTACCCTTGGCATTTTCAGCATTACCCGCCGGCTGCTTTTCGTCTTTGCCATTTTGCTCTTTTTCTGTTTTAGACAGATCGTCCTCGTCCACCGATTCATTATCATCGTCAGTGTAGTTTTCTTCTTGTTCCTGCTCGTTTTCCGGGAGACTGGTCAAATCCTGCTCCTTGTTCTTATTTTGATTTTCTCCTCCGGATACGCCGTTCTTGTTATCGTTCTTATTATCGTTTTTTACTTGCTCCTTATTTTGGTTTTGCTCCTGGACTAAGGTGCCGTTTTCTCCAGAATCATTATCCTCATCGTCATTTTGACCTTGTTTTTGCAAAGCATTCTGTTTGGCTTCTTTCACTTTACCGGCAGCATCTTTGATCTTGCCGGCAATGGCTTCCGATTCCCCGGATTCCTCTTCGGGAAGGCCTTCCTCCTGTAAGATCTCATTTGCTTTGGCAATGATTTCCGAAACCTTGGCGTCCTTATAATCCTCTACAGTGATGTCGGAATCTAAGGTCTGCAACATTTTGATCAGCTTATATTTCCCGGGTGAAACGCCCCAATCTTTAGCTTCCGTCCGCAACGCAAGGTCGGAGCAATCTTTATAAATAATAGCAATGGCATGCTTGTTGCTCATGGCTAAACTGACGCCCTGTTCGCCTTCATCCTGCAATTCAGCGCTTTTCTCCTCATCATCCGATTCCACCGTAACCGCGATAACCGTCGAACCATCCTCCGCAATATAAGCCTGCTCCAACGCCTCTTCTACTAGCCGGGTAATGGCCACCTTCAACGGAAGTCCGTCAATCTTTTGTCCTTTGAGTAGATTTTTACCATCTTGATTGATACCTTCCACAGTGACAACGGTATCAAAGGCATTGATGCCTACTTCTACGCTGGGGTTGATATCCAGGCTTACAAAATTCACCGGCGTATGCGCATAAGCATATCCTCCTATTGCCAAAACGGCGCAAGCCGCAATGGTGGAAGCGGCAACCCATAATTTTTTCATAGCGAATCCCCCTCTTGCGGAGCTTTTATTTGTCCTTTGCTGCATCTCATTTTCCAAAGAATCTTTGACAAAAGCTCTCGTTTTTTCTTTCAAGACCTCTTCGGCATGGATTTGATCCAAATATTTTTTTAAGGCATCCATGTTTCTCTATCCCCCAATTTCTTTTTCAACTGTTCCTTTGCTCGGCGCAGCTGGGTGTAAACTGTATTTTGGTTCTTCTGCAAAATTTCCGCGATCTCAACAACGGTTCGATCCTCATAATAATGTAAATAAATCAACTCTTTGTATGGTAGGGGGAGCTGCAAAACCGCCTGCATCAGTTCACTTTGCTCAGGACTTTCATAAGGGATATCCATTTCTTCAATACTGACCACTTTTTTACGCCAAAAACTTTTACACAAATCCTTGCATTGATTGAATGTGACACGACATAGCCATGCCCTTTGATGCTGTTCATCTTTAAATGAAGCAGCATTGAGAAAGAACTTCAGAAAGACTTCCTGAAAAACATCCTCCACATCTGCTTTGTCATTTAAATATAAGTAACAAATGCGGCAAACCATGTCGGCATACTTTTCAATTGTTATTGCAATAACTTCATCGGTACCGAATACCTGATTCAAGGATTCTCCCTCCATCCTATACTAAATACGATCCCAGAAACAAAATCCGTTCATGGGCCGGTGAAAAATTTCAATGGTGTTACATCTAAAAATATTATATCAAAGAATGGAGCTCACCGGTTACATGACTTGATGAGGCAGCTCCGGTTGACTCTTTAATATAGGGGAAACAACATCTAAACTTACCCAATCAAAAGCATTGCTTTATGCGATACCGAAAGATGATTTTATTCTAAACACCTGTTTTACCATCATATCTCCCACCTATTTATCATTTTGAGACAATCGCTTATTATTATCAAAGGTCCAAAAGGTACCGATTTATGATTCGATGCTTTTTTACCGCATCGTGTTGTGTTTATTTTTCTCTGAAATTACCGACTTTTGCTTCTTCACCCTATTCGCTTTTTGTACCAATGACTTGTATTTTCTTCTTTGGCGCTTTCTTTTTCTAAAATAAAAAGAGCCATATTTTCTATGGCTCCAAGAAGCTTCTTCTTGATCGTATTCTATCATATCCAGTCAATACTAAAGATTTATTGGCCTGTGCTAATCAATTTAGACTTTCCGTAGGGAATCCTTCTGTAAGTGTGCAGCTTTATTTTGCCAAAGCAGACAATAATTGGGGGATCTTTAAAAGCGGAGCTTGTTTCTCCACAGCACCGATATCATAAGCCACTTTGGGCATGCCGTATACTACTGATGTCTGTTCATCCTGTCCAAGAGTTCTTGCTCCCATGCGTCTCATAGCAAGCAGCCCTTTGGCACCATCGGCGCCCATACCTGTTAAAATCAGACCCACAGCTCGATTGCCGGCTTCTATGGCTACCGATTCAAAAAGCACATCCACGGAAGGGCAATGGCCGTTGACCTTTTCCCCATGGAATACGTGTACTTTAAATCTACCATCCACTTTTTTTAAGGACATATGCCGATCTCCAGGTGCAATCAAGACTTTCCCAGGCTCCACCATATCGCCATTAACCGCTTCTTTTACATTAAGCTTCGTTTGGTTATTTAATCTATCGGCAAACATCCTGGAAAAAACCGGTGGAATATGTTGCACAATGACAATGCCCGGCATCTGATCGGGTAAATACTTCAATACATTATACAACGCCTCCGTGCCGCCTGTAGAAGCACCCATCGCAATGATTTTTCCTGTATCAAACCGCTCGTTGCCCGGTATTGTTTTCAAGGGCACCGGATTCTGTAAAGTTACCTTGGCATGAGCTGCAGCTTTGATTTTGTCCACCAGATCACCCACAAACCGATCCATATTGTTACGGTTTTTGACATCCGGTTTTGCCACAAAATCTACTGCGCCCACATTGAGGGCATCAAAAACGGCATTGCTTACGCTGCTAACAACGATGACAGGCAGCGGATATTGCGGCAACAGCCTACGAATGAATTCAATTCCATTCATCTTCGGCATCTCCACATCACAAGTCATAACGTCCGGTTCATACCGCAAAATCTTGTCTCTTGCATCAAAAGGATCCGTGGCCACCGCTACGACCTCTACCAAAGGATCTAATGAAATAGACCTGGATAAGACTTCCCGAAAAACAAGGGAGTCGTCAACAATGAGGACTTTTATTTTCTTTTTGGCTTCCATGATGTTCCCCCTATGTTTGATGGACATGAAATCTTTTTATTGAATTGTCCCATTTTACCTTGCGTTTCCTTATTCCTTTCGGTATATGGCAGGTTTGACATATTGAAAGGGAGTGGAACCTTTCATCAGAGATTCTGAATGCCCGATAAAAAGATAACCGCCATATTCCATAAGGTTGTACATTCTATTCACCAATCGATTCTTTGTTTCAAGATCAAAATAGATCATTACATTCCGGCAGAAAATCACGTGAAATTTCTTTTTAAAAGGGAAAACACTATCTACCAAATTAAATTTCCGAAAGATCACTTCATTTTTGATTTTATCAACGATAGCATAGTTTTGTGCATCAGCTTTTCTTAAATAATTCATCCGCCAATAAGCCGGCAACGACGCAATGGATTCACTATCATAGATTCCTTTTTGGGCGATATCCAAAACGCGGCTGGAAATATCCGTAGCCAAAATTTTGGTATCCCAAGCAGCTTTGGTTTGGCCAAAAAACTCATCAATTACCATCGCCAAGGTATAAGGCTCTTCTCCTGTTGAAGATGCGGCACACCAAATACGCAGATCCCTGGTTTTTACAGTTTCCGCCAAATAAGGCAAGACCGTATCACGGAAATAAAAGAAGTGATCGGCTTCCCGCATGAAGTAGGTATGGTTTGTGGTTATTTTATTGATGAGCGTAGTTACTGCGGCTCCTGTCTGATCCGAAATGACATATTTATAATAATCGGTAAAATTATCAAAACCAGATTGCGCCAGGACACGCTGAAGCCTACCGGTCACAAAAGCTTGCTTTTCTTCCTTTAAATAAATGCCATAATTCGCTTTGATATAATCCGACAATTGCCGGAATTCTTTTTGTGTAATCGTTACCATATGATCACCATATCATATCTCTCTTTTATCGTCAAAGAGAGCCAAAAGGCTCTCTTTGACGATGTTAAGTTCCGGCGGTGATGAAAGAGGGTTCTAGTACTTGCCGAATTCCGAATCTGTTAACTCAATCGTCTTGGTTTTCCTTATGGGTTCTGCCTGTTCTTCCTCAGACGCGCTGTCGCTGGCATTCATCTTCTTACGCTGTCTTTTGCCTGTGCTTTTAGCGGAGGAACCAAATCCATCATTGTCATATTCCCTACGGGAACCGGACCGATTGTCTTTTCTAAGCTTAACATTAGCTACCTGCTGCTTTAAGAGTTCAGCCTGGCCGGAAAGCTCTTCGCTGGCAGCCGCGCTTTCTTCGGCAGTGGATGAGTTGGTTTGAACCACTGCGGAAACTTGCATAACGGCTTGATTGATCTGCTCAATGGCTGAAGACTGCTCATTGGAAGCCAAAGCAATATTATTAATTAAGGAAGAAACTTTGGCGATATCCTTTACGATCTCATTGAGTTCATCTGCGGTTTGATTGGCAATCTTCGTACCGTCGTCAACCTTTTTAATAGAACCTTCGATCATACCGGTAGTCTCTTTCGCAGCATTAGCCGATCTGGCAGCCAGGTTTCGCACTTCCTCCGCCACCACGGCGAAGCCTTTACCATGCTGTCCGGCTCTGGCAGCTTCCACCGCCGCGTTTAAGGCCAAAAGGTTGGTCTGGAATGCAATATCGTCAATCACTTTAATGATCTTCGATATATTGCCGGAAGATTCGTTGATTTCATCCATAGCCTTAAGCATTTCTTTCATGCGAACATTGCCTTTTTCAGCATCGTCTCTCGCCTCTCCGGAAATTTTATTCGCCTCATTGGCATTATCAGAATTTAATTTCGTTTGAGAGGAGATCTCTTCAATAGAGGCAGTTAACTCTTCTAAAGAGCTTGCCTGCTCCGTAGCACCCTGCGAAAGCAGCATGCTGGATTCCGATACCTGCTTCGCTCCCGCCGCCACCTGTTCGGAAGACGCGTTGATACTGGTCATCATCTCGTTTAAGAAGTAAGCCATTCTTCTAAAGGCTTCCGCCAGTTGCCCAATCTCGTCTTTGGTGTCGACATCAAGATCGATGTTAAAATCACCATGGGAAATAATTTCGGCGGTTTGGGTTACCTTTTTCAAAGAACCGCTAATGACCTTGGAGATAAGGATACCAAGTACGATGGATAAAACCACAGCAAATGCGGCAATCAGGATCATTGTCATAGTTGCGGTATTGGCAGCCGCCTGATTGGAATCAGATGTCGTTTGCGCGGCGGCTACTTCTAACTGCACTAAATTATCGATCGCTTCTTGCTCGGCAGTAGCACTGTCAACCATGGCGCCTCTCAATAAAGTCATGGCGTCCATATCATTATTGACCAGACACAGTTCTAAGAGATTTGCCAAGCTCTCTTGGTATTCTTTCCTGGAATTAACCATTTGATTATAGATTGTTTTTTCTTCATCGCTGCTGATTCTTGAGGCAATATCATCGGCATATTGTGTGATCTGATCACCAAGATCTTTGATTTTACTGTAGTAATCGTTAATAACCGCCGGGTCCTGCTCCATGATCATATCCCGGGAATATACACGGGCCATCTGAAAACATATGGCAATATTGCCGGCGTCGGATATGGGCACCGTCATATTTTCATAAAGAATTCTATCGCTCTCTTGCATCTCTTTGATGTAGACGATACCGACAACCCCTACAACCCCTGAAATAACAGCAACTAAAATAAAGCCAATCAAAAGTTTTGCTGCGATTTTCATATTATTATACCATCTCATATGCCATCCTCCGTTTACTATAAATTGGTTAACTCTGTTACTTCTTCTTCTTCATTGAGCAATGTTTTACAATCAAGCAGGAGTTTTACTTCGTCTGCCGTTCTGCCAATCCCCTTAATATATCGATTGGTAACTTTTTGAATGCTGGGAGGAGGCGCGATATCTCCATCCGGTATGATAATCACTTCGGATACGCTATCAACGATCAAGCCAATGGAAATATCCTTTCCATCCATTTCTTTTTCATCACACAATTCTTCGCTTACTCTAAATTGGTCAACTCGGCTATTTCTTCTTCATTGAGCAATTTTTCACAATCAAGCAGGAGTTTTACTTCGTCTGCCGTTTTTCCAATCCCTTTGATATATCGATTGGTAACTTTTTGAATGCTGGGAGGAGGCACGATATCTTCATCCGGTATGGTAATCACTTCAGACACGCTGTCAACGATCAAGCCAATGGAAATATCCTTTCCATCCATTTCTTTTACGTCTATCACGATGACACAGGTTCTGTCATCATATTCCTGAAACGGTTTTTGAAACCGCAGCCTGGCATCCATGACCGGGATGATTTTACCCCTTAAATTGATAATCCCCCGGATGTAATCCGGTAATTCCGGTACCGCTGTTATAGGCTGCATGCCAATGATTTCTGTCACATACCGGATTTCGATACCATAAGATTCCCCACCCAAGGGAAAAGTGAGAAAGCGGCCTTTTTGAGTATCTTCTTGATATTCCGGGACTTCTGTTTCAACTAATCTGGTCAAACAAGATCGCTCCTTTCCATTTGCTTGCCGGAGGTATAAGAACCGGTTAAAGCCAGGTAAAAAAGTAGTATACAAAATGAAAACTTTCAAAATTCGTTCCCGTTTTAATTGACAAAGAAAGATTTTACTGTTTGGAACCTACAAACCAACCAATATCCAAAATCAGGCTGATGCTGCCGTCGCCAAGCAAAGTGCAGCCGGAGACGCCATGAATCTTATAAGTATTTTTAATATAGCCAGGCAACGCCTTGACAACCACTTGCTGTTGTCCCAAAAGCTCGTCCGCAAAAAGACAACCTGTTTTACCATCCTGTTCCACCATGATAAAGATGCCTTCCGTAAGATCAGTGACGGCGGATTTTGCATCAAAATATTCATGCAGGCGGAAAATGGAGTAGCATTGTCCCCATACCATGACCATTTCATTGCCGTCAAGGTCGGTAATAATATCTTCCTTTTTGGGACGAAACGATTCTTTGATACTGATGGTAGGCATGGTATAACGGGAATCGCCCACTCGGATATTCATGCCGTCAATAATTGCCAGGGTCAAAGGTATCTTGATGGTAATAGCGGTGCCGTTGCCTTCCCCGCTGTCGACAGATACCGAACCTCCTACCTCCTCAATGTTTCTGGCCACAACATCCATACCAACGCCCCGCCCAGAGTATTCGGTGATATTGTCATTGGTGGAAAACCCGGGCAGGAAGATGAGATTAAAGATATCTTTATCGCTCATATCCGACGCATTTTGCTTTAAGATGCCGTTTTTTCTTGCCCGCGCCAGGATCTTGTTTTTTTCCAGGCCCCCGCCGTCATCTTTCACAATGACAAGAACGTCGTTCCCGGCGTTTTTAGCTTCCAGAGTAACCGTTCCCTTGCTTGGTTTGCCTTTTGCTTCCCTAATCTCCGCCTCTTCGATACCATGATCCACTGCGTTTCTTACCAAATGCATCAAAGGGTCGGAAAGATGCTTGATAATATTCTTATCAACTTCTGTTTCCTCGCCAATGATTTCCAGCTTCACATCTTTGTTCAGCTTCTTGTTCATATCCCGGACAATACGGTGCATTTTCTGAAAGATATCGGCCAAAGGAACCATCCGTATGGACATTACGGTATCCTGCAATTCGGTGGTGATTTTATGAAGCTGCCGGGCGGCTTTCTTGAAATTTTCCAGCTCCAGATCCCTTAAATCGGGATTTTGCACCACCATGGCTTCTGAGATCACCATTTCGCCCACCAGATCCATCAGTTTGTCCAGCTTCGACACATTAACGTTAATAATGGTTGCAACCGGTTGATTATGCATTTCGTTGACGGAAGACATGGTCTCCGGCAATCCGGTGTTTTTTGGCTTATTAGGGAGGGCTTCTTCGGAATTTGCCGCTTTCTGCTTGGGAAAATCTTCTTCGTTTAACGCTTTAAGAGACACTTCCCGCAAGAACATAGCGTTATCAAAAAATTGATGTACTGCATCATAACTTTTATCTGTTTTAAAATAAATATCAAACCCTTTTTCTCGAATCAAGGCGGCGCTGTTTTCATTTTCCATAATATCTTCGGGAATGCAATGAACCTGAGACGCATAATCGCCAAGCCGGTTCACCAAGTCAAAGGCCCGGATACTTTCCATTTGGCAGCCTTCCTCAAAAAACACATGAGCCTGATAGGCTTGGCTTGTACCCTGATCCCCTTCATCCATATCCGCAAGACATTCTTCACCCGCAGGTTTTGTAAGCGGGATCTCCTCTACGCCATTGGTCTTGTCATTGCTGGGCGAAGCCTGCTCGCAGCCGGATCTCAGCTGTGTTAAATAATCTGATATCTTCCACTCGATCCCTGCGCAGTCGCCATCCTCAGTATCGCCCTCTTTGATTCTTTCCAGCCTCTCTCCTATGAAATCCAGGCTTTCTAAAATCAAATCCGGCACACCGCTATAATCGCTATAGCCGGCGCCCTGCTCCCGAATAAAATAAAACAGATCTTCCACTCGATGCGCAACGGAGGAAATGTCGCTAAACATCATCATAGCGGCGGAACCTTTAATGGTGTGCATGATGCGGAAGATCTCGTTAATCGATTCGTCAGTAAACCCACTGACTTTCTCATAATCTAAAATAATCTTCTCCAGTTGCTCAAGGTTCTGCGAGGTCTCAAAGAGAAATAGATCCAGCAAGCCTTCCATAGATTGATCCACCGGCAAATCCATCACTTCCTTCATACTAGTTCCTGATAAAAACCATCTTGCTTTTTGGCCAAGGGGTTTAGGCCCCTTGCCGATAAGGGCTCATATCTTCTAAAATCATTCTCTCATAGGGATCTACCCACCCCCTAGTACACTGTAACATCTAAAATTATAATATAGCGGCAGAATGTTTTGCGCAGGACAAGGCGGAGGATTGAAGAATCCTTTATGTATTCTGACTGAAAACAACGCAGTATTGCACAAAACAGACCGCCGATGCGCACAAAGATTCGGTGTTACAGCATACTAGTGTCCTTCTGTGGCAATGCTGTTTAACGTTTGTACAATATGATCTTCTTTATAGGGCTTTACAATAAAAGATTTGGCGCCGCTTAAAATAGCTTCCCGCACCAGCCCTTCTTGCCCCATGGCCGATACCATGACGACCTTGGCTGAAGCATCATACTTTTTGATCTGCTTTAAGGCCTCGATCCCTGACATTTCAGGCATCGTGATATCCATTGTAACCACATCCGGTTTGCATTGGATATATTTCTCAACGCCTACTTCGCCATTTTCCGCTTCGCCCACAACTTCAAAGTTGTTTTTTTCCAACACTTTTCGTATGGCCATTCTCATAAAAGCCGCATCATCCACGATTAATACCTTGATCAATCAAAACACCTCTTCACAGCAGATTGGTTTATCAGGTTTCGCATCATCAAAAATAAGTCACGCCCGTAACGGTGATATCAAAAAATTCCCTGCTTAAATCATAATATTGAGGGATTCCCACCGTGTCGATCACTCTGACTTTTGGCCGCAAGCCAAACTTTGGCCGGTTTTCCACCACGACTGCTTTCTGCCCATTGCTTAACATGACATAAGTGCCCACCGGATAAGGAGATATTTTTTCCATAAAGACATTGACAATTTTAGGATCAAAAAGCTCTCCGCTGCCGCCTACGATATATTCAATGGCTTCAGATGGCAGCAAGGCTTTCCGGTAAGGCCTGTCGGAGACCAGAGCGTCAAACACATCGGCAATCATCAGGATCCTGCCAAAGAGCGGAATATCATTGCCCCGGATGCCTTGCGGATAACCATAGCCGCCGTATTTTTCATGATGGCTCAGCACCGCCAAATTCGAATCGGAAGGCACATCGGAAATATCCTTGAGATATTCAAACCCTTTGGCGCTATGACTTTTGATGACCTCAAATTCTTCCGGCGTCAGCTTGTCCTGTTTTTCCAGAATATTTTTAGGTATAAATATTTTGCCGATATCATGCATCAAAGCCCCCAGGCCCAGCTTATAAAGACTGACTTTATTGAGCCGCAAAGAGAATCCTAAAATAACGGCGATGATGGTGACGTTGACCGAGTGGTAATAAGTATAATCATCGAATAATTTCAAGTCGGTCATGGTATAAGTGACATTTTTATTCAAGACGATTTCATTGACAATATCGTCTACAACCAATTTGGCATTATGAAGAATCTTTTTATTGGGAGCTTTTTTGGAGTTGACCAGAAGGAACATTTCTCTGGCTGCCGCTACAGCATTGTTCCGCAAAACACCGCTGACATCTTCGATATTGTCCGGGATTTCCACTTGATCAAAATAGTTATCTGTAATATAAATGGCATGATAAAAATTATTGATCCGGCGGATCTCTTTTTCGGACAGAGCATGCCCCTTGGACAATAACAAAGAATTATGATTGTCATATAGATCCTTGCCCACGATCATTCCGGGCTTCAAGGATGAAATTGGTATCATTCTCATGGATGTCACTCTTATTCCGTATTACCCCGGTCGATCCCGGTAATTGCCGGAAAACACCGGAGTAAATTAATAAATAGAACCCACTCGTTATTGGTCACGTTCCTTTATCATTGCGTTCCTATAGACCGGATTCCCTGTACGCCTGTTAGCATGATTCTTTTATTCCATCTTTTTCCTGCCTTAACTATTGAAATTATGAAATTATGAAATTATTGAATTGTTGAATTGTTGAATTGTTTCATTGATGCCGAAGGGTTCGCAAGAACCCTCCGGCATCAATCTTACACATCATATTACGGGAACCGTCAAGCCGCTTTTTTATTGCAGCAATTGTAAAACGCCCTGAGGTTGCGCATTGGCTTGCGCCAGCATGGATTGCGCGGCCTGGAGCAGGATATTGTTCTTGGTGTATTCCACCATTTCTTCCGCCATGTCGACGTCGCGGATCCGGCTTTCGGCAGCGGACAGGTTTTCGGAGGAAGTGCTCAGATTGTTGATCTTATGCTCCAGCCGGTTCTGATAGGCGCCGAGGCCGGCGCGCTGGCTGGAAACCGTATTGATGGCGGATTCGATGGTACTGATGGCGCTTTCCGCTTCTTCAAGAGAATCAATCTGCACCGAATCGGTCAATCCCAAAGTCTGGCAGTTCATGGCGCTGATGCTGATGGACAGCGTCTCGCCCTGGCTGGAGCCGGTCTGAATGGTCAGGGACTGACCTTCGGTCACGGTGACCGTGGCGGAACCGTCAACGCTGCCGAATAAAGCGGTGTTCAAAGCATCCTGGCTGGCCCAGTCGGCATCGGTCAGGTTGGAAATGTTCATGGTAACACCCGTGTCAAGCGTGATGGAGGTGTCGCCCTGCGTAACCGCTTGGTCGCCGATGGTGGCGGTAGCCTCAGCATCCTCGCCGCCTGCGATAGTATAGCTGGCGCCACCGGTAGCGCCGGTAAAGGCTGCTTTAACATTATCGACGGTACCGATATCCGCAAGGTGGAAGGTAACATTACCATAATCGCCAAAGTCAATGGTATTGTCACTGTCTGCCGCAGCTGAGGTGGTGGAAGAGGTAGCAACCGTGTCACCGCTGACAGAATCCACAAGGGTAAATTCCATGGTGCCAAGAGCATCACCTGTGGCTTTTATGTAGTAGGTGCCGTTAAAGGCGGCGCCGTCAGCAACGGTACCCGCCGCGGCTAAACTAGTAAGATTCGTCATGGTTGTAGCATTAGTTGTACTGCCAGTTCCAGCCGTAGCGGTGCCGGCATCCCAGTCGGCCACAGTGGCAATGTTGATAGTACCCGCGCTGGCCGTTGCGCCCGCCGTCACGGAAAGATCTGCGCTAAGACCGGTGGCTGCGGCGGTATTCCCGCCAAAGGTGCCGTCCAGCAAGGCTTTGCCGTTAAACTTGGTTTGGCTGGCAATGTCGTTGATTTCCGATTTCAGCTGTTCAAACTCTTGCTGTAATGCGGCGCGGTCAACGGTGGTGTCGTTGGTGTCGGAAGAGGACTGCACTGCCAGCTCGTTCATTCTTTGTAAAATAGAGTGGGTCTCGGTCAAAGCGCCTTCAGCGGTCTGCACGAGGGAGATGGCGTCCTGACTGTTTTTGGAGGCCATGTCGATGCCGCGGATCTGGGCGCGCATCTTTTCAGAAATTGCCAGGCCGGCGGCGTCGTCGCCGGCGCGGTTGATGCGGAGACCGGAAGAGAGTTTTTCCATAGACTTGTTGGTGTTACTGGTGTTGGTGCTGTACTGTCTTAAGGTGTTCAGTGCGGTGATGTTGTTGTTAATACGCATAGTTTTTCCTCCTTGAATTTTTTTCGGAAATCCATTCCTTTTTTGATCTGCTTTTATATCAGCATAAATATCCGCCGGCTCGTACGCTACCGGCCGATACGCCTGCCTCAATCCTTGTTCCCATTCACCTTATATATCGTTACGAATTTTTAAAACATTAGACCCCCTTTAAAATTTTCAACACAATCACCGGACACCTGTCATGACTGCGCGTCGGTTCATGCCAACTTCCCCCTAATAGCAAAACAAAACACCGTTACCATGGCTCCAAGTATCGTCGGGACATCACTGGTGTTTTGGCGGGATACGCTTCCGTGTTCATAGATTCCGGTCAAAATAAAAAACCCGGGAATCCCGGGTTTTAGCTCTGAATATTCATGATATCACCGTCTATTTTACCGTTGGATCTGGCGGAATCCAGATTGGCCTCTTCGATTTCCTTCAGCTCTTTTCTGATGATTTTGATATGCTCCGGCGCGTTGATCCCTACCTTGACCCTGTCATTCTGGGCGTTTAGGATGAAGATCTCGATATCGTCGCCGATCAGAAACGATTCTCCTGATTTCCTGCTTAAAATAAGCATTCTTAGCGCTCCCCCCCATCTTTCCGGAAGACATGGTAGCGGATAGGATAGTTTGCCTTATCCAAAATAACCTGAGCTCCCAGACGTTTTTGGGGATTGATCACCACGGGACTTTTTAAATTCACGGTCATCTCTTTGATATTTTGCGGAATGACCGCGATGACATAAACGGAAAACGGATCGGACGATCCAAGCTCCAATTCTTTTAAAGTCTCCGGCGGCAAAACAGGCTGATAACCTTCTACGATATCGGCAGGATCAAAAATAATAAACCTGGGGTCTTCGCCCTCAATCGCCTGCAGCCATTTTTGCTTACAATCATCTTTTTCGATAAAAACAAATTGCGTGACTTCCTCAAAAGCAAAAAGTCCATGGGGGAAATAGAGGATTTCATCCTTTTCAATTTCCACTTTGCCGAAATCCTTCGTATTGATCTTCATAACCGCTTTAGGCTCCTTATCTCTATGAAATCATCCGGTGGCTGTTTGTTTTTCTATCGCTTTTTCACCGTTTTTACCGCTTTTTACTTTTTTTATCATGCTTCCTACTGCTTCCTACTGCTTTCTACTGCTTTCTACCGTTTTTCCACTGCGACTCTACCGTTCTTCTACCGTAATATCAACGGAATAAGGAAGATAGGTTTGCTTCACCCCGCCCTTATCCCATTGGAAGTTTAGCTCATCCGGCGTATAAGAGATGTCCAACCAGCCTTTCGTCCAGTTCAGCGTAGGTTCCTCCGGGATAAAGGCCAATATGGTATCCGTACTGACTTCCAACCGCATCTGCGAGATCTGGCTGAAAGCTTCCTTATTGTGCGGAGCGCCCAAAAGCTTCGCTTCCTGCCCGCTGCGGGCAATGCTGTCCAAAACCGCTTTTTTGCTTTGCGCCACCAGATCGCCGGCCAAAGCACTGATGGGTTTTAAGCCCAAGGAATCAAAGAAAGCCCGGTTGTCAATATCCAATTGAATAGGGTGGTACTCGATCTCGAGACCACCCCGTTCTCGCGTGATCTGAACGGAAGCAGGTTCCTCTTCCATTAACAAAGAAGCCTTTTCTGTTTTAATCTTGATTTGCGGGATTGCCCCCGATAATCCTTGGACCAACATCCCTTCCTACCCCTTTCGCCGCCTTAGCTCATATAATCGAGCAGGGAATATGAGATGATCTTGCTTCCCATGGCAAGCGCCGCCTTATAGGCTGCGTCCTGCATATTGTATTCCACAATAGCCGTTGCGCTGTCGATACCTTCCAAGCGTTTTTGTTTTTCTTTGGCATTCAATTCAGTGGTTTTAATCCTGTTGCTTAAGAATTCGATAAAATTGCTTTTTTGCCCCACATCGGAATATTTGACCAGAACATCATCGGCCATGGTTTCCAGTTTCTCCGCATAAGCATCCAGATTGGTCAGGTCGTTATCTTCAAACATCTGCGCAATGTCGCCTAAGAGATTGTACATATTGTTGCTGATACCGTTAGCATCCTTTCCCGTTCCAAACATTTTGCTGCCTGGAATGGAAATATTGAAAGCAGTCCCTTCAATCACATCTCCTGTGGCTGAGTCGATCTGGATACCTAAGCCGATATCGTAATAAATGGACCCTTCGTCAAAGCCTGTCTCGCTGTCCACATCAACTCCATGATAATAAAGTGAGCCGTTATTAAGGGTAAAAGGAGCCGTGCTCATATCGGAACCTCCGAAGATATACTTATCGCAGGAACGGGAATTGGCAATATCAAAGATTTCGGCCTGATAGTTTTTCAGTACCTCGGCAATGGCGTCGCGGCCTGTATCATTGGAGGTATCGCTTCTGCCTTGTGAGATCTGACTCATAGTATCAGTTAGAATACTGTTTAATTCGGCAAGAGCCGTTTCTCTTTCCGTCAGGAGGTCGCCTGCCTCACCGATATTGTCCTGATACAAAGAAATACGCGACAAATTTTGCCTTACCTGCAACGCCTTTAAGGCTTTGGCCGGATCCTCCGAACCCTTTAAATAACCCCGTCCGCTGGCTATTTTTTCATTTAGATTGTTCAATTCTCCCAGGCTGTCATTAAGGTTTGCCATATAGCTGTTGGCAATCATTCTGTTGGTAATACGCACTGTTATCCACCTCACAAATATCAATCAGGTTATTTCATCTCCCGCAAAGGGTCTTCCCCGATGATAGAATCTTAGCGCCCCACAACCCCCATGGAATTGATCAACGTGTTTAAGTTTTCATCCATCACTGTCATCAGCCTGGCTGCCGCCTGATACGCCCGTTGATATTTTGTCATATTGATGGTTTCTTCGTCAGTAGATACCCCCATAATAGAATCCCGTTCATTGACAAGGGTATCCACGGTATCTTTATTAGATTTCGCAATATCTTTATAGTAGCCCACGTCCACCAGGATATTGCTCATCAATATCCTGGAATAGCCCTCAAAGGTACCGTCGACTCCAGGATACAGGCTTCCATTCACATCCTCTTCCATAGCATTGACCATTTTTTGGATATTGTCATTGGTTCCTTGGTCTGCTACCACGATATAATTGGCATTGCCATACCATGCTTCCGAGACGGTGATTTCGGCAGCGGTGGCGCCGGTGAACAAATTAGCCGGTGATGACGCGTCCAGAGTGTTCAAACTGTTGAACGTACCGGCAAAGGCATTGGCCAAGTTGTCTAGGGCCTTCTCATAGTAGGCAAGCCCGCGGAAGGTATTGCCGTCAGTTTCCGCATAGTTTCCTGCGCCGTTTAAGACATCCAGATAGCCTTTGACAGACCCTGAGGTAGGGCAAAACTCCTGCGTTACGTTGTTACCGTCGGTTCTCTGCAGCACAACTTCATCCCCGGATTTTGTAAGGGAAAACTTTGATGACAGAACATCGATACCGCCGGCAGAGGTTACGGAAACAGTGCCATCCTCCTGGGCCGCCACGGAAATATTAAGATAACCAGACAGCGTATCCAAATAGGAGTTCCGCATATCTAGCAATCCGTTAGACACATCCCCATGAATCGTTTCGTTTTTGATGAGGAGATTAACTTCATTAATCTTATCAATGGTACTGTTGACCTCATCCACCGCAAGGACCAAAGCGGCATCTTGCTCTTCACGCAATCCTTCTAATTGTAAAGCATATTGATTAAAGACCTGTACCACTTTCTCGGCGGAAGACCGCACCAAGCTGGAATATTCCACATTTCCCGCATTTTGCGAAAGTTTATCCAACTGCTTATAGAAATCATTGAGCATGGCATGGAGTCCATCCGCATCCGACTCGTCCAAAACATCCTCAATATCCGTTAAGGCTGCATAGGTTGTTTCTGCGGTACTATATTGCGAATTGGCATTACGCACCCTGATGTCCAGATATTCATCCCTGATCTGCGAGATCTTAGCTACACTGACGCCTTGCCCGGGACTAGAAGTGTAGTTTGACGCGAACTTATTGCCTCCCGAATTGTATATCGCTACCATATCGGCTCTTTGCCTGGTATAATCTTCAGTATTCACATTGGAGGCATTCTGTCCGGTAACTTCCAGCGCAACTTGGTTGGCCACCAGGGCGCTTCTCGCAATTTCCAGCCCGTAAAAAGTTGAAGACATATCGCTAACTCCAATCTATAAATTATTTATTAAAATGCCCGTCCTGATCATAGGTAAGAGGATTGTCCTTAAGACCGATGAAAGACAGGCATTGATTAATGCATGAAAGACGGCAGTGCAAAATTTTTTTATTTCTGGCATTGACCTTTTTCAACTGAAGAAGAACCTGAGACAGCTCGGAAATAATATTTTCCAGATTATTCTGCTGCTGTGGTGCAGATTGCGTTAGAACCTGGCGCATGGTCAAGCCATCAAGCTCCATTTCCGCTAAAAGCTGCTTTCGACGGCTTTCCAGACCGTCACAGCTCAAAACCAAAGAAGCTTGCTGTTTCAAGACCTCGTCCAGTTTTTCCAATTCTCCCGACACTAAAATTTGTGTTTTGCCGGTTTCTAAAGTAAGCTGTTTTTTTTGGACTTCCAACTGTTTGGAAAGCAAAAGGGCCAATTCACGAAATTCATTATCGTTATTCATTTGACCTATTCGCTCCGCCCCCGCCGCTCAGGCGCACGATAGCACCGGCAATATCCGTGCTGCTCACATGATAAGTGCCGTTTTCTATTTTGGCTTTCAGCTCCCGCAGCTTATTAGGATTGGTGGGGGACTCCACTTCTTTTACGATCTTGTCTTTAATGGAGTTTTGTTCATCATAACTGCTTGCGGTCTCGGAAATCTCCACCCGATCCTGATTGAGCTTGTTTTCCTGTTTGGAATTTCCCGCAACTGTATTTTTTTTCATGTTCGTTTCATAGATTCCCTCAATGTTGCTTTTGGAATCAACTCTCATTTCTTTCACCTCTTTACCATATATCGGCACAGGTAACAAATACTTTAGCTCCCCAAAGAAGCTTTTTGGTATTCTGCCCAAGAATTCTCGCACAGCAATTCCCTTAATAGTATAATGGTTCCATCATTGACCGCCGATTCCTTCCCTTGTAAATGTTTTTCTTCACTATGCCCGCAAACTATTGGCAATCCCTTCCAGCTCATCAGCGGTTTGTATGATTTTGACGCTGCATTGGAATCCTCGCTGTGCCTGAAGCAGATTGGTCATTTCGGAAGCCAGATCTACATTAGAGCCTTCCAGCGCTCCCTGGCTGATTTTGGCGCCATAATAGATCGCTCCTTCGCCGGAGCCGGCGGTAGTCTGTAGCCTACCATAACCGTCCCGAATAAGGGCATAGGGATTATCAAAAGCAAAAACTGCAAGATTTATGACATTTTCATTTTCATTTTCATTTACACCGGCTTCCAGAGCAGGCGCGCCAAACCGCACATTATGTTCCCGCTCCGCAATGACGATTGGCTCCAGCTTTTCATTTAAAACAAGGTCGCCGTTGGCGGTTGCCAGATATGAGCTTTCACCATTTTTTTTCAGACAAAAATTACCCGCTCTTGTAAAATAGGTATTACTAGCGTCATCTTGAACACAAAAATAACCTTCGCCCAAGAGAGCCACATCATAGGGACGTCCGGTAACCTCAACGGGTCCTTCCTCCAAGGCGGGGGAAATGTCGGAAACCTTTACGCCGCTTCCCGTTTTTAGATTGCTTGCCTCACCCTCCGCTCCCGGCAAATTAACATACATTAAATCGGCAAAAGCTGACTGTTGCTCCTTAAAACCGTTGGTACCGGCATTGGCAATATTGTTGGCGCCGACATCAATTTGGGTTTGAAAGCTTTTGGCCCCCGCAACTCCACTATAAAATGCTTGGATCATTTTTGATACCCTCCCTTACAATCTTGCAATCTCGTTCACGGTTTTCTCCATGATCCGGTCCATCATTTTCACAAGCTGCCCACAGGATTGATAGAATCTTGACAATACCATCATATTGGACATTTCCTCCATGATATCCACATTGGCAGCTTCCAAATAACCTTGTTTAATCACTCCCTGCTCTCCACGGTTCCCCTGGGCGTTATTGCTGGCAAACAAGGTTCCGGCCTCTTTGGTCAAAGTTGCCGTATCCGCGGGACAGGTAATGAGTAAAGTGCCGCATGAAACGCCATCGGCAAAGATTTCGCCTTTATCATTGATACTGAAATCAGATTGGCCGATCAAAATCGGGCCGTTTTTGCCCAGAACCATATTGCCCGCCGCATCGGTCAGTATGCCGTTTTGATTTAAGCAAAACTGTCCGTTCCTGGTAAGGCATGTTTCCCCTTCCTGTGTCCGGATGGTAAAAAAGCCTTCACCCTCTATAGCAAGATCCATGGGTCTGCCTGTCTCTCGCAAAACCCCCGGCACATAGGAAGTGACAATTTCACCCTCCGTAACCCCATGGCTGATTGTACCAAGTTCGCTCACATTGTTTGTTGTCATCTTATCGGTTAAGTATTCCCCAAAGGTTTTTGACACCAAAGTATCTTTTTTAAAACCGGCAGTTTCCGCGTTTGTCAGATTGTTACCTGTGACATTCATGGCTTTAGAGCAATTAATCAACCCTGAGCTCGCGATATAAAGTCCTTTTGTCAAAACCGGCCACCTCCTATTCTCCCATATAATCGCTTAACACTTTTTTCATTTTTATTAAGGCTTTGGTATGGATTTGAGATACCCTGGAAGGGGTAATCCCCAAAACCACTGCAATTTCTTTCAGCTTTAGTTCCTCGTAATAATAAAGAGAAACAATAAGCCGCTCTTTTTCATTTAATTGATCAATGGAGGCCGCAATGACATTTTTAATCTCTTCTTCTTGGATTTTTTGTTCCGGCTGCTTGATGGAGGAGAGCTGATCTTTGAAACTGTATGTCCCTTCCAATAGCTCTTCATATGACAGCATCGTAAAGCTTTGAGACTGGGAAAGAATTCGATAGAAATCGTCGATCTCCATACCAATGGCTTTTGCCACCTCTTCATCAGTAGGCGGTCGGTTCAGCGAATTCTGTAGTTCCATGTAGACATTTTCGATATGGATGGACTTTTTTCGGATATCCCGAGGTACCCAGTCTTGTTTCCTGATATAGTCGATGATAGAGCCGCGAATCCGAATGGAAGCAAAGGTTTCAAATTGTACGCCGCGCCGCCAATCATACCGTTCGATGCATTCCATAAGCGCAATGACGCCCTGATTCACCACATCCTCCAATTCCGCTTTGTTTTTATAAACACTGCTCATCCTCTTAGCATTTATGGTCACAATATAAAGATAATTGGTCAGGATTTTATTGCGCAGGCAAAGATTTTTTGTTTCCTGGTACTTGTCCCAGATTTCACTGCCGATCTGTGCTGTTTTGGTTTTTTGCAAGCTTTTCACCTCAATTCTTTGTCTTTTGCCAAGCCATTATCTTTATTTTATTAACAACCATTTCGGTAAAGTTTATATGGCAATCATTCCTACCGATTGGATTTTGACATCCGTCTCTATTTCATTAAAGGATAAGACTACAGGTTCCAAAACAAACTGTTCAATCAGCTTTTTATAATAAAGCCGCACTACCGGTGAAGTCAAGATAATGGGGGTCTTCAACATATCCCCGATATGACCGATCTCCTTCATGTGTGCCTTTACGATCTTCTGTACGGAATCAGGCTCCATCGTCAGATAAGCCCCGTGTTCATTCTTTTTGACACTGCCCATAATCATATTCTCTAAGTTGGAATCAATGGTAATGACCTTCAAAGTGCCGCTGTCGGCAAATTTTCTGGTGATAGTCCGCTTTAAGGCCTGCCGTACATATTCCGTAAGTAATTCGGTATCCTTCACCGTAGCACCGTATTCGCCAATGGTCTCCAAAATCGTCGCCATATCCCGAATGGGGATCTGTTCCATGAGCAGATTACACAAAACCTTCTGCAAGCCTCCCACACTGATAATGCCGGGAATTACATCATCCACAATAAATTTGTCAGACTTCTTTAACTTATCCAAAAGCCGGTTTACTTCCTTGCGTCCTAACAATTCATTTGCATGCTTTTTAACCACTTCCGACAAATGAGTAATGATAACCGAGAGAGGATCAATGACCGTATAACCAAATATCTGCGCCTTTTCCCGGTTTTCCGCATCTACCCATTTCCCTTTGATACCAAAAGCCGGTTCTACGGTATCGATTCCTTCAATATCGTCCTCTTCATCGTTTAATCCGATGACCAAATAATGATCTACCAGAACTTGGCCTTGCGCTACCAATTCCCCTTTTAGCTTGATCACATATTGGCTCGGCTCAAGGCCCGCATCGTCTCGCAAACGAACGGAAGGGATGACCATGCCCATTTCCAGAGCAAACTGGCGGCGCAGCATCACCATCCGGTCAATAAAGCTGCCGCCTTTTCTCTCATCTACCAGAGGAATCAAGCTATAGCCAAATTCCACTTCAATAGGCTCGACGCCTAAAAGGTCATAGATATGCTCAGGATCTTTATAAAATTCCGTTTCGGTCAAGGGTGTCTCCACATGTTCTTCCACTTGCTTTTGTTTCTTTGTCCCCAATTTTCTGCCAATCAAAATCAGGGAACCGCCCAAAACCAGCAGGATCGGTATGGGAAACCCCGGAATGAGGCACATGAAAAGCAAAGCGCCGCCTGCAATGATCATGGTTGCCGGGTAGGAGACCAGTTGCTTGGTCAGGTCTTTGCTGAGGCTGTTCTCCGAAGCCGCTCTGGTCACGATGATACCGGTAGCGGAGGAAATCATTAAAGCGGGCAACTGGGAAACCAGGCCGTCTCCTACAGTAGCAACGGTATAAACCGACAAAACTTCTGAAATGCTGTTATGATTGACCACCATACCAATGATTGAGCCGGCAATAATATTAATAAATACCACAAGAATAGAAACAATGGCGTCGCCTTTGACAAATTTGGAAGCACCATCCATGGCGCCGTAGAAATCAGCCTCCCGCTGTATTTTACTTCTTCTTTTTTTCGCCGTGGCATCGTCAATGAGCCCAGCGCTCAGATCAGCGTCAATGGCCATTTGTTTGCCGGGCATAGCGTCCAAGGTAAATCGTGCCGATACCTCGGCTACCCTTTCGGAACCTTTGGTGATGACCACAAACTGCACAATAACGATAATGAGAAAGATGATGAAGCCCACTACAGGATCTCCACCGATAACAAACTGCCCAAAGGTCTTGATGACCTTTCCGGCTTCGCCGCCATGGCCCAAAATCAATCTGGTGGAAGAAACGTTCAAAGCAATCCGGAACAGGGTCGTAATCAGAAGAAGAGAAGGGAAAACCGAAAACTCCAAGGATTCTTTGATATACATGGTCATAAGCAGGATTCCCAGAGACAAGACCAGGTTAAAAATAAGCAGCATGTCCAAAAGGAAAGGGCTCAACGGAATAATGATCAGCAGTAGAATAGAAACAATAAATAATACAACGGTATTGTCCAAAAGCTTTGCCATGTAAGTCTCCTTTTGCGTGCAACAATATTTTTGTATGAGAATCGTCTGCAATTAGTAGACAGATCATATGTAACACAACCTAAATGAGTCCAAAAACAATCAATACAAATAAATTTTCCGAGCTGTAAACCCAGCGGATATATATACTTTTTGTGATAGATCTCGTTAAAGGGGCCGGTTGTTGCCGTGCAGCTTGGTATAAACAAAGACCAATATCTCCGCTACCGCCTGATAATATTTTTCCGGAATTTCTTGATCCAGGGCTACTGATTCATAAAGGCCTCTGGCCAAAGGCGGATTGGCAGTGACGACGATATGGTTGGCCTCGGCAATTTCTATAATCTTTAAAGCCAGATAATCCTGGCCCTTGGCAATCACTTTAGGAGCTTTATCTTTTGGGGAATCATATTTGATGGCCACGGCATAATGGGTAGGATTTTTGATCACGACATCTGCCAAAGGCACTTTTTGCGCCATCCGCAACATGGCCATGCGGCGCTGGCGCTCCCGTATGCGGCCTTTGATCTGAGGATCGCCCTCGGTTTCTTTGAATTCATCCCGAACCTCCTGAAAACTCATACGGATCTGCCGTTCATAATCCCACCATTGATAAAAATAGTCCAGGATGCCAAAAGCGAGAAGATAGATCCCTATTTTAATAATGATAAAAAATGTCGTCTGACAAAGCCAGGCAAAAGAAGCTAGGATGCTTTTATCTAAAAGGCTGATAAAGGCCGGGAAATTCGCTTTGATTTCAGTATAGGCCACCATAGTAACAACGCTAATTTTCAAGATTGATTTTAAAAGCTCCGTTAGGGAGCGTAAAGAAATAAGATTTTTCAAGCCTTTGATAGGATTCAGCTTGGAAAAATCCGGCTTAATACGGCTCCACGCAACATTGCTCCTGGTCTGGGCTGCAACCAAAACGCCAGACAAAAGAGCCGAAACAATCAAAACCGGCAGGGATAACAACAAAATTTTTATCGAAAGATCACTCATGTATTGCTTGGCGGTTAGAACATCCAGTGTATTGATAGCGGCAAAACTACTTAAATATTGCTCTAATAGATTTTGCAAATATCCAAAAAAATATGGCGCGATGATTCTGAGAAATAAAAACAGACCTAAAAGCTGTAAAGCGGAGGTGATATCTCGGCTTTGAAAAATATTGCCCTTTTTTTTCTGATCTTTTCTTTTTTTCGGCGTAGCCTTTTCAGTTTTTTCGCCCTGTGAAATAGTGATCCGCCCCTTACGTTTTATCTAAACCCATTTCTTGGCAGAATCCTGAAATATCTCCGTCCGCAGCAGAAAAACCGTTTTTCTTCTCCCGCTACTACACCATCAGGCTTAATCCTTTTTGGATGCTTTCAAACATGGTATTGGTCATAGAATCGAAAAAACCAAAAAGCGCGGGGAAAATCAGTACCAATAACACAAGACCTACCAAAAGCTTCAGCTGCATTCCCACAACGAATACATTAATTTGGGGTACCGTCCGCATCAACACGCCAAGGCCGATCTCCGTTATGATCTCCATCGTTACAATGGGCAGCGCCAGCTTAAGCCCTAAAGCCAGGATATTGGAAAAAAACAATACCACATACTGTCCACATTGCGGATTCATCAGCGCAGCCCCCAAAGGTACGATGTCAAAAGAGTAAAAGATGACCTTAAAGAAAGTCAGATGACCGTTGGAAATGAAAAACAGCATAATATAAAAAAGATTAAACACACTTCCTATGATCGGCATGGCGATGTTGCTTTGGGGGTCATAGATACTCGCCATGCCTACACCCATTTGCAAATCGGTAAATTCTCCCGCCAATAGCAAAACGGACAAAAACATCTGCATGATCAACCCAACAACATAGCCGATAAAAAGTTCTTTTACGCAAACCAAAAGGAAAACCAGAAAATTATTGGCCGGTACGGCCGTGGTAGTGGGTAAGATTCCTAAAAGAATCAAGGAAAGTAAAAAAGATAAACCGATTTTAACCATAAATGGAACATTTTTACGTCCTAAAAAAGGATTGAATAGAATCATTCCCGTCATACGGGCAAATACTGCCATGAAAACAATATAATTCTCAAATATCACATCCCATATCATTCGCCTATCCTACCCTTCGGTCAGGTTATGCCGTTGATTAATTGAAAAATATTAATTGTAAAATTCACCATTACGGTAATAATCCAGGAACCCATAAAAATAAGAATCAGGGCGGTGGCGATAATTTTTGGTACAAAGACAATATTCTGCTCATGGATCTGAGTGGCTGCTTGAAAGACTGAAACAATGATCCCGATGATAAGGCTGATACCCAAAAAAGGCGCCGCAATGATCAGGGCTGTCATGATGGCCTCTTTGCCAATTGAAAGCAAATCTCCCTGTGACATGTTTCTCCCTCGTTCTGAAAAAATATTTTATGTCAAACTCTGAAGCGGTACGAAACAACTTTCGATCATACAGCCTCAGTTAAAACTCATAATTAAGGTTTTCACAATCAGGCCCCAGCCATCCACCAATACAAAAAGTAATATTTTAAAAGGCAGAGAAATCATGGACGGCGGCAGCATCATCATGCCCATGGACATAAGAACACTGGCTACCACCATATCAATGATCAAAAACGGAATAAAGATCATGAATCCGATCAAAAAAGCTCTTTTCAGTTCGCTGGTGACAAAGGCAGCCATCACAACGGGCGTTTTGATTTGATCAATATTTTTTGCGGTTTCGTCTTTGGAAAGATTTAAAAATAATTTTAAGTCTTCATTTTTAGTTTGTTTCAGCATAAAGGTTCGCAACGGAACCACCGCTTTTTTCAGCGCTTCTTCCTGGGTAATTACACCTTGCGTGTAAGGCGTGTAAGCCTTGGTATTAATATCCTCAATAACCGGGGACATGATAAATAAGCTCAAAAGAAGCGCTAATCCGATCAATACCTGGTTAGGCGGCGTCTGTTGCAGGCCCAAAGCGTTCCGGACGAAGGATAGGACAATGATGATTCTGGTAAAAGAGGTCATCATAATGAGCATGGTGGGAAGAAGAGCCAGTAAAGTAATTAAAAATAAGATATGCAGGCTGTCAAAGGTGGTACCGCCATCGCCTTTATCTGCCGCACCAAAGGTCAAAGTAGGAAAAACCGGATCGGCGCTTGCGGTGGTTACACAAGTAAAAAAAATTGCTGCTACCATTAGGACAATCAATAGAATTTTCGATGTTTGCTTCATTCTTTACCGCATCCGTTCTTATCCTTCTTTTCCGGTTCATTCATTGATAGACGATCAGGAAGATTAAAATGCAGGTTAAAAGGTAGATTGAAAGGAAGATTACGAGAAAGATGATAAGGTCGATTAAACAAAGTATGTTTCTTGAAACTTTCGCTCAAAAAGGAAGTAAATTCTTTTTTTGGACATTCAGTCTCCTGGATGATCTCGTTTTCGTCAAATTCACACACCACTTGGATCCCTTTACCGGTCACACCCAAAACATATGCCTTCTCATGAACGGTAACCAAAACAAGGGACTTGTCCTGCCCCAGGGAAGCACGTTCCAAAACCTTGATATGCCTGCCGGAAGACATTTTGGCATAGTGCATGGAAATATATTTCGTACCAAAATAGGCTAAAAAAATTACCAGAATCACGCCGAAAAATGACATCAGCGGGTATAAAAATCCATCCTGCAAGTTTCCCCACTCCATCCCCACACATATTTACTTGCCGGTATCATAAAGAAAAAGGAATATGAGGCGCTATTGATACCGTCCTTTAAATCAATCCTCATTGGTCAAATCAGCTTAGTTTTCTGGACATATCTCGAGGGGAGAGTATCTCGGTAATCCGGACGCCAAAATTATCGTCGATGATTACGACATCACCTTTGGCAATTAACTGGCCATTAACAATGATGTCCACCGGATCTCCCGCCAGCCGGTCTAACTCCACGATGGAACCCTGCCGGATGTCCAAAATATTTTTCACCGCCATCTTGGTTCTTCCAATTTCTACAGAGATGTCCAAAGGGACTCCCAAGATCAGGTTGAAGTTATCTTGCTCTTCCCCACTGATTCCTGCTCCCCGGTCTTCATCAAAACTTTGCAATTTTACCGGTTTTACACTAACCGGAGCCGTTTTTTCACCGGAAAGGCCGTTGCCTTTCTTCTCTTCTCTTTCCCGTTCTCTTTCTTTTTTCGGCTTTTCCAGCTCCGGTGCTGTTTTGCTCTTTACCGGCTGAGAATCTGCAAGAGTACTTTTGTTATCACCTGCAACCATTTCTTCCGGATCATCAAAGTTTAGAGCATTTTTAACAAGCTCCTTCGTAAAATCAACAGGCATTACGGTAACAAATTCACTGTTTAATAATTCTTCCACTTCTAAGGTAAAGCTTACACTCACCACAAAAGGCTGCTCCGCATCATTGCCGATTTCCGCTAATTTAGTCGCGATATCAAAGGTCTTAGGAGTGGAAATATTGATGCTTTTTCCTAAAAAATTAGCCAGCGCGGTACTGGAAGCACCCATCATCTGATTCATGATCTCACTGATGGCGCTGATATGGATCTCATCCAATTCATCATTTTCCGCGTCAACATCAGTCTCTCCCAACAAGAGGTTAACAATGGATTTGATATCTGTGCGCTTCATAACCATAAGATTATGACCGTTTAGGCCTTCCACATATTCGATCTCAATACCGATGGCCGGCTCCAAATTATCTAATTTCAATTCCTTGGATTTCACAACCGAAACGGTAGGGGTCGTTATGTTGACCTTTCTGCTCAAAAGGGTCGATACCGCAGTGGCGGCCGAACCCATGCTGATATTTAATATCTCACCGATAGTATCAATCTCCATGGTATCTAAGCCGAATGCCATAATACCGTTCTGATTCTGTGCCGTCCCGCTCAACATTTCATTTTCCATTGTTGAAACTGCCCCTTTTCACTATGACTTTGTTTATTTTAATAGCTTTTTTATTATTTTTAATACCGGGAACACCATAAAACCAAGTTTCATCCTGATTGATATTAATTTTTACATCACTGCCCAAATCCTGGTCAAATTTGATAACATCTCCGATTTGCAAATTGAGGATATCCTTGAGGGACAGAACCGTTTCCCCAAAAATAGCCCGCATTTCCAATGGAGCGGCTTTGATATTGGACGCCAAAGAATCCTTGATCTGCTCCTCCTGAGAGCTGTCTAAATTTCGTTTTGAGACATAGCGGTTCTGATTGAAACCATCAATCAGTTGTTCGATATTGATACAGGGAATACAAAAATTGATGGTTCCTTTGACATTTCCGATGGTGACATCCATGACAATAATTACAACTATCTCATCCATGGCAATGGACTGGATGAGCCGAGCATTGGTCTCAATTCCTTTTAGGGAAGCGTCTACCAAGATCATCTCTGACCAAGCGTCTTTGGTAAAAACGACAATCTGTTTTAAGATGCGCTCCATCAAAGAGATCTCTATCTCGGTAAACTCACGTTCCGGTATAATACTGCTCTCTCTGGTACCTCCTCCCAGCATTCGCTCGATAAGGTTATAGGTAATGGAGTTCGAGATGTCCACCAAAATAAGGCCCTCAATGGGATTGGCCTCCAATACGCCAATGAGGATGGTATCCGGCAAAGCATTATTGTATTCAAAATAATGCTGCTCTTCAATGGAAATGACATCGATCTGGCTGTATGTCCGCAGAATGCCTGAAAAATAGGAAGAAAGCTGTCTGGCAAAATTTTCATGAATCCCTAAAAGGATCTTGATTTGCTCTTTGGTCAGTTTTTTGGGCGTTTTAAAGTCATATTCCCTAATTTTTTTATCAGATTTGACAAATTCATCCTCCGAAGGAGCTTCGCCATCAATGAGGCTTTTTAATAATTCGTTAATTTCATTTTGCGATAAAACGTCCGGTATGGCGAACACCCTCTTTTCTCAATCACTTATGATAAAAACTTTATTTTGTCTTTTGATAAACTTTATTTTGTCTTTGTTTTGGCTTTTCGCATGTTGATCTTCTGGTAATACTCCATCACTTTTACACTTACTTCCTGTACTGATTCCAGTACATAATATTTTTTACCGCTCATAGTGGTAATCAAGGTATCCGGCATGTTTTCAATAATCTCTATCAGATTAGGGTTGATAAAAAATTTTTCATCATTCATTTTAGTTAACTCAATCATGAATGCTCCTCCTTCCGTCGGCGGGGGCTAAGCCCCCGCCGGCATATTATCTTACCATACCTATCTTACCTTACCGCTTCAAATTGACCAGCTCCTGCAAGATTTCATCCGAGGTGGTAATGACCCTTGAATTTGCCTGAAAACCTCTTTGGGCAACGATCATATCCGTCAGCTGCTTGGAAAGATCCACGTTGGACATTTCCAAAGCACCGGTAACCAGGCTGCCCGTAATGGCACTGCCAGGCGCCGCGTAAATAGGATCGCCGGAATTGCCGGTAGGCCGCATATAGAGGGAGCCTTCCTGGGATAATCCTGCGGGATTGGCAAAACAAGCAAGGGCAATCTGCCCCAGGGTCTTGGTTTCTCCCGCCGAGTTGACCCCGGTAATGATGCCGTCGCTGCCAATGGAAACACTTGAATAGCCCGAATAGCCTGATATCGTAATATTGCTCAAAGCACTGAATTCGATGGGATTTTCAGGGTCATAAACGGCAAGCGTACCTTCGTTAATCCCCATAATATGGTTGCCATTGGCATCAACCAGATTCCCGGAAGGGTCAAAGGAGATATCACCAACACGCGTATAGCTCACTTTGCCGGACGAATCCTGGGCCACCAAATACCCTTCCCCCGCAATATAAACATCGGTATCCTTATCGGTTTGCATATAGCCGCCTCTGGTGGTAAGCACATCGATGGCGGACGTCATGGCGCCGTAACCGACCTGACTGGCACTGGAACCGCCCGCGGTGGCGGTGGGGGCAGTGGCTCCCGATAAAGTCTGATAATAAAGATCTGTAAAAACCACCCGGCTGGCCTTAAAACCAGGCGTATTCACATTGGCAATATTATTGCCGATGACATCCATCATGGTCTGGTGGCTGCGTAACCCGGTTACTGCGGAAAACATTGATTTTATCATTTTATGTGCCTCCTTTATTAGGGACGCCGCTTCTGTACATTCTCAATCGGAGAAAGGTACATAGCTTCCTTGGAAGGTCCGGCTATATGACCACGGCGCCGTCGATTTGTGTAAAGACATTTTCTTTCATATCATTACCACTCATGGCAGTTATCACAATATGGTTGGATACGTTAACGACAAAGGCTCCCTTTTCACTTAATACCAGCGTATTGTCCACACCTTTTTCCTCCGCCTTTCTGACGGCGGCATTCAGCTTCTGCAGATCCGCTTCCGAGAGTTCTATATCTCTTTGAGCCAGCCGTTGCTGCGCATGTTTTGAAAAGATCAGTTCCTTTTCTTCAATCTTTTGCTTTAAAATATCTTCAAAAGATTGTCGGGATTCTTGGCCGGTTTCAACTGCTTTTTCTGCCGACTGCTTGCGGATTGCTTCCGTAGCACCTTGAATGGAACCGTATCTCCAAACGGCATCTTCGATACGCACGGGATCACCTCCTAAAAGAAACCACGATTTCCTGTCAGTTGTTTTCTACCTTCAGCAAATCGCTGAGAGAATATTCGGTGCCATCAATCTCAATACAAGGAGAACCGCTTTGATAAGTTACATTTTCCACGGTACCGGTTACCGTCTTTGTGCTGCCGCTGGTGTCGGTACTGGAAACAGAAGCCTTTTTACCTAAAAGAGAAATGGCATAGGACATCTGACAAACACTGGACAATTCATTCATTTGCGACAAGACGGAAAACTGTGCCATCTGTCCAATGAATTCGGAGCTGTCAACCGGGTCAAGCATACTTTGATTTTGCAGTTCCGCAACCAGAAGTTCAAAAAAATCATTCATGGATAAATTGGTATTATTCTCTGTCGTCGCCGCGTAACCGGATGATGAATATGCGCTGCTTAAACTGTTTGTGGAAATACTCATCATAAACCTCCCTATTCTGGCTTTTTCATTAAGGCTTTTCCTATGCCCAAAAATTGAGCCGGCCGGTATAATAACCCTGCCAATTCCGATATTCCTTTTCCTCTTCCCTGCCTAAAGCATGATCCGCAAAAGAGTATTCCGAATACTCGCGATTCTGGTCATTTTGTTCATTGCCCCAAGACCTTTCGGAAAAAGTAAATGCGCTGTTAGTATCGGAACCACTAAATCCAGTTTCTAAAGAAAACGGATTGTTAGTAGCTGTGTGGGATTCAGAGCCGGAGCTTGCACTCACATTTAAGCCCGTAACCTCATAATTTTTCGCCAATAGAGCCGCTTTCAGTTGATCGGCCTGGCCTGCCAACAATTTCTGCGTTGCCGGATTTTCTGTCACAATGGCAAGTGTGACCTTACCATCCTGGCATGTCAGCGTTACCGAAATTTCACCCAATCCTGCGGGATGTAGCTTCATTTTGAAATTAGCGCTGTCCTTATCGCTTAGTGCTTGTGTGACCTGCTCGGATACTTGGGAAAAGGCATCTGCTTCGTTGGTTGTCTGTGTCGTTTCCGTTACCATTTGGGGGCTGCCGCCCCCTTTCACAGTGATCAAACCAAGGGCTTCTTCCTGGATACCGATTGGTTTTTCTTTTTTGCAACCAGCATCTTCCGTTTCAGCTTTACTAGAGAAGCTAAAATCTGACGGTTTTTGTGTTTGACCACTTACGGTACTGTCAATTTGTTTAATATGGTATGAATTACCATGACCACCTGCGGGAGTAGCGTCTTGGAGTACCCCGGCGGTTGTTTGATCCGCGCTTTTCCCAAGATTGGTGTGATTGTTTTGGGCAGTGCCGCCATCTTGGGACATTTTGAATTTCGTCGCCACATGATCTGTTGTGACGTTGCTAAAACATGCCGTCCCACCTTCTTTGGATAGGCCGCCATTGTCCAATCCCGTTATCCTTTCCGTAATCTCGTTTGTCTTGGAAAGGATCGTATCAAAGGCCTCCCGGCTTCCCACGATTTCTGCCTGAGATAAAGCATTCTGGTTTCCGTTTGTCATAACTATTTCTTGTTGAATTGCCTCTTGGGAAATTTCTTGCGCTGCCGCACCCTGTGGCGCTTTGCTAATTTCCGTCAAAACGGCGACAGGCTCCGGCTGTGCCCCATTGCCAATTGTCTGCGTTTTACCGCTTAACGCGGTACCGTTTGGCGCCGAGGCTGAGAATTCGGCAAGAATGCTCTTATTGTTCGTTTTGGTCAATGGAACCGAAACATTTACAGACGCTATGCCGGCACCTTCAGTAGGTGCAGCCGGTTTTGGATCCGTATTTAGGGCTGTTGGGATGCCTGAATTATCGGTATTTGTGGTTTGCCCGAATACGGCAAATAAGAAGGGAAGAGCTGCCGTTATATTTTGAGTTTCGTCTGGTTTCGTCTCGGCAGAATCTTCTTCCGCTTCCGATTGCGACTGCATTGCGGAAAAGTCAACGGCAATTCCGGAAGGTTTTTCTTCACGACCTGATCCGGCCGCTGCCGTAGGATTTCCCAACATCTGATCCAGAACAGATAAAAAACAATTTTCCGGCTGCGCCGTTTCCGGAGTTTGTGCCTTTGCCCCTTGCACGCCGTTTAGTGACTCACAGGGGGTGCTTATGGCATTTATCATCATCTCACTTCCTCACCTCCTTTCAAGCAATATAATCTAACATTGATTTTGGTCAGTTGACCTGGAGAGCCATATGGCTGGTGTTAGCTACAAAATCATCGATAAAAATTTCCATCTCCTTTCTTTGCTGTTCCCGGTATACCACGTAACAGCGGTCTTTTAGTTTATCCATAGAACTTTTTTCCTTGGAAACTTCTATCACGCGGTCCAGCTGTAGGTCGATTTCCCGTGCAGCCTTTTCCAGAAGTAAAAACATCTGCTCGATCCGTTCGGCCAAATCCGCCATATAGGTTCTGGCTATGGCCAGTTCCCTGATGGTAATCCCCAGGGTGCATCTTGCGGCATATTGTTTATTGAACTCGTTATATACTTGTTGCATTGCTATCATTTCATCGTAAACTTCCTGATAACGGCTACGCATTTGTGCCAATACATTTTTTTCTTTATCCTTTACATGGGTCTTGTATTCCAAGACTTTTTGCATGGAAAACTCAAATTTTTTCATCGTCCGCTCCGCTCCCAAAAATTGAATTACTTACTACAATGCTTCATTCATTTCTGATTGCTTCATGCTTTATAGCTTTTGTGCTTCAACGAAAGATGCTTTGCAGTTGTTCTATGGTTTCCTCATAAGCGAAGCTCTGGTTGATCTCTTGCTTTAAGAAGGCATTGATCCTTTCTATATTGGCTACCGCATAATCCAAAGCTGGGTTAGCACCGCTTTTATATGCGCCTATGCTGATCAGATCAAAGTTTTCGTAATACACCGAAAGAATGCCGCGTAATTTTGCGGCAAGCTCCATATGTTCCTTTCCAACAATCTCGTTCATGAGCCTGCTGATGCTGGCTAAGATATCAATGGCCGGATAATGGTTTCGCATGGCGATGGATCGGGAAAGTACGATATGGCCGTCGATGATGCCTCTTACCGTATCCGATATGGGTTCGTCGGTATCATCCCCTTCCACCAAGACAGTATAAATGCCGGTAATGGAACCGTTTTGAAAATTGCCCGACCGTTCCAAGAGCTTTGGTAACATGGCATAAATAGACGGGGTATAGCCCCGCGCTACCGGAGGCTCGCCAATGGCCAATCCGATTTCTCTTTGCGCCATGGCAAACCGGGTGAGAGAATCCATGATCAGAAAAACATCCTTGCCTCTGTCTTTAAAATATTCCGCGATGGTAGTAGCGGTAAGAGCACACTTTAAACGCATCATAGCCGGCTGATCCGAGGTGGCCACCACCAACACGGACCTTGCCATACCTTCCCGACCTAAATCCTTTTCAATGAAATCCCGTACTTCCCGGCCTCTTTCTCCTACCAAAGCGATAACGTTGACATCTGATTCGATATTTCTGGCAATCATGCCCATCAAAGTACTTTTCCCAACGCCGCTCCCTGAAAAGATGCCCATGCGCTGCCCACGCCCGCAGGTCATAAGACCGTCAATGGCTTTGACGCCAAAATTGATTCTGGTATTGATCCGGGGACGCGAAAGAGGGTTGGAAGGCTCATTTGAGACATAATAACTGGGCATATCATAAAAATCTTCACCACCGTCAATGGGAACGCCAAATCCATCAATAATTCTGCCAATGAGTTTTTCCCCAACCGGTATCCTAAGAACATCTCCGGTGGATTCCACCAAGCTCCCCGGGCCGATGCCGTTTAAGTCTTCGAAGGGCATGAGCAGTACTCGGCCTTCCCGGAATCCCACCACCTCGGCGCGGATGCTTTTATTGCCCTTAGCGGAATAGATGATGCAGACATCTCCGATATTGGCTAGAGGACCGGTGGATTCGATCACAAGCCCAATGATCTTATCCACTTTTCCCTTATTGACAATGGTATTGGTTTCTAAAAGAGCCTTCTCGTATTTTTCAAATTTCAATTTTCCGTCCCCTCACGATTGTCCGGCATCTCAGCAATGAGGCAGTATATTATTTTCATAAAACAAGATTTGATCAAGTTTTTATTTGTTACCGGCGAAGCCTTTTTCACAGAGAGACCTCGGCATTGTGAAAGGCATTCTCCAGTTTGATGATTTGTGTTTCCACACTGGCATCGGTAATACTCAAGGGAGTTTCCACGATGCAGGTTCCTTGGGGAGCATTTTTAGCAACTGTGATCTTGATATCTTGGGCGCCTTTTGCCAAAGACAAAAGCAGATCAGGATTGGAGGTGGCAAATTCCGCTTCGTATTGTGAGACTGTGAGTTTTAACCATTTTTGCTCGTTATGCTGTTTGATGGCATTTTTATAAAGAGATAAAAAAAGGCTGTCGTTTTTTTTCAATTCCGTATCAATTATTTTTTTTGCAATATGTAAGGCGAGGTCTTTCAGTTGGTTTTCATATTGACATAATATGTCACTTTTGGCTTCGTCAATGGATCCGATCAACTGTAAAAGCTCGTCAACAACCTCTTTCACCTGAGCTTCGGCGTTTTCCTTGCCTAAGGCAAATCCCTTTTCATATCCCGCTTTCTGCGCCCGCTCCAACTCGCTCTGCGCTTTTTGATTCGCATTTTGAATGATTTTTTTAGCGGACCCATTGGCATTTTCAATGATCTTTTGCGCCTTTAGCCTTGCCTGCCATAAGATCTCCGCATTTTTTTTCAAAGACTTGTCATAAGGCACCGTTTTCGGCGTCTCAGAGACGGCTCTTTCTTGTGTCTCATCTTTGGGCATGAGATAATTATTTTCCAGCACAACGTCAATATCTTTAAAAATTTTAGGCAATGATCTCATCCTTTCGGCCTCTGGATATGTGGATTTCTCCTGTATCTTCCAATCTTCTAACAATACTGACCATTTTTTGCTGCGCCTCTTCTACATCTGCCAATCTGACTGCGCCCATATACTGCGCTTCTTCATGCATCATTTCCGCCATACGGGCGGACATATTGCCATAGAACACTTCCGATACCTCTTTGCTGGTTCCCTTTAAGGCAATAAGCAGATCTTTGGTATCTACTTCTCTCAAGAACCGTTGAATCGCGATGTCATCTAATGTAGAAATATCCTCAAAGATAAACATGCGTTTCCGAATTTCTTCGGCCAGGTTCGGCTCTTTTTTACCCAATTCTTCCAGAATGAATTTTTCGGTCCCGCGATCCACCTCATTTAAGATACCGGCAATATGTTTGACGCCGCCGATTTCCGCCAAACCAACCGACATGCTGGAAGAAAATTTCTTTTCCAAAGCTTTTTCCACTTCCCGCACCACCTCCGGAGAAGTCCGATCCATGGTAGCAATCCGTTCCACTACCTCCAGCTGGTTTTCCCGGGGCAGCTCCGCAATAATGGCCGAAGCTTGTTCCGGCCTTAAATAAGAAAGAACTAAAGCAATGGTCTGAGGATGCTCATTTTGTAAAAAGGTAAGAAGGTGTTTGGGTTCTGCTTTTTTTAAAAAATCAAAAGCCCGTGTTTTTAAGGTTTTGGTTATTTTTTCAATCAAGGTATTCGCGTTTTGCATACCGAAGGCCTTATTTAATACCTCTTTGGCATAATCGATACCACCCTCGCTGAAAAACTTTTGCGCCAGACATAGATTGTAAAATTCTTCCATAATACTTTCCATGGATTCGGCACTCATATCTTTAATAGTGGCAATCTCTATGGTCAGCTGTTCGATCTCCTCATCCCGCAGGAATTTATAAATATTGGATGCATAATCGGATCCTAAGGCAATGACAACAGCCGCCGCTTTTCTTTTTGCAGTAATGGTATCACTCATTTTCATCATCCTCTTTGAGCCATGTTCTGATCAACTGTGCCACAATATCCGGGTTCCCCGACGAGAAATCTTTGATCTGTCTTTTCAGGTTTTGTTCTCTTGTTTCATTTAAAACAATCTCATCCACAAACTGGGCTTTGGGATCAAGGGGCGTGTTTTCGAAAACACTTTCTTCCGGTTCCGGTTCCGGCTTCCGTTTTTGTTTTCGTTTTTTCAGCAGGCGCAGAACCACCAAAACAACAGCAAGCAATGCTGCCGCGCCTCCAATGTAGATCATATTATCTTTCAAAAATGATCCTGAAGGTTCTGCTGTGTTACCGCTGTTTTCGGCAGCGGCAAAGACGGCATTGTTGATTACGACTTTATCCGCTGCGGTTCCAGCGGCAAAGGCTACCATTTGCTTATAATCCGCGATTTGACTTTGTGTCAGCTGCTGATTGCCGATAAGCACAGACACCGTGATATCTTTGATTTCATAGCCTTCCCGCTCCACCTGTTCCACCGTCTGGTTATTCAAATAGTTGGTGCTGCTGGATTCGCTGTAATTGCCCGTATTATCGGAGCCTGTAGGCTCCTGGTAGGTTGTCACGCCGCTGTTTGTAGCCGTGCCCGGTACTCCGCCGGCGGCATTCCCGGCGGCTAAATTCTCTTTTACGGAATCCTGTCTTTCAATCATACCGTTCTCGCCTACAACCGGCTCATAAGTTGTCTGTTCACTCACCGTCTTATTAATATCCACCAGCGTATTGACCGCTACCCGTATGGAATCATAACCGAAGACGGGGGATAAAAGTTTCACGATTTTCTTTTCTATGGAATTGCTGATATTCTTTTCCAATTCAAATTTCGTATTGGAATTGACGCTCTTTTCATCGTCATATTGATCGTTCAGTGTTTCTCCCGTATTGCTTACAATAGCGACATTTTTACTGTCCAAGCCAGCTATACTGCTAGATACCAGGTTCTCTATGCCTTTAATCTGTTTTGTGCTCAGCTCCGCACCTGATGCCAGGCTTAAAACCACCGAAGCGGTGGCCGGTACTTTATCTTCCTCAAAAACGAAAGAATCTTCTTCCGGAAGGCTGATGGTTACAATGGCGGATTTGACTCCCTTTATCGTTTTAATGGCATCCTGCAATCTATTTTGATACAAAAACAGGAGGTATTGTTTTTTTTCATACTCGGTGGTCATGAAACCGGAATTGCTGGTGAAAATATCATAATTGAGCGCACTCTGCGGATAACCTTCCGATGCCATCGTCATCAAGACTTCTGCTTCCTCTTCTTGGGAAACTAAGATGGTACCGTCTGTTTTGACCTTAAAATCAAACCCCATCTCATTTAATTTGGATACAATATCTCCCATTTCAGAAGAAGAAAGTCCTTCGTATAAAGTAACATAACCGCTGTTGTTGAGGAAAACGGCAGCCAATACCGCAACAGCAACAAAAGAAAACAATAGTCCGATGATGCGCCTCTGCGTTTTTTTGCTCTTCGCCTTCCAAAATTCTTTGATCTGTTCTAAAATGCGCCGTGTCGTCAGCTTCATGTTTTACCTCAATTTATCATAAATTATATTTCCTGGCGCCTTAGGTACAACACCCAGGTCACTTTTCCCATATAACTTTTACACTAAGGATATTAGGACTAGACAGTCATATTCATAACTTCGTTATAAGCATCCAGCGCCTTGTTTCTAACCTGTACCAACATGGACAAGGCAAGTTCCGCCTTGGTAGCATTGATCATAACGGTATGAAGATCATCCACTTCACCCGTTGCGACCAGAAGCTCATCATGCCTAGCGATATCTTCGGTATCTTTAACATTCTTTATGGCATTTTCAAAAATATTGGCAAAAGAGGACCCTGCCGTTTGCGAGGGTCCAGATTCCGGTTTAATATCTTGAAGAATTGATTTTATACCGATAGAAGAAATGGGTTCCATTTACAAGACCTCCTTTATTGTCCGATCTCCAAAGCTTTGCTCGCCATTAATTTTACCGCATTAAATACTGTAATCCCTGCTTCATAAGAGCGGGTAGCCGACATCATGTCAATCATTTCTTCCACCGTGTTAATGTTTGGCATCATGACATAGCCGTCTGCATCGGCATCAGGGTGGGTAGGATTATAAACGGCCTTGAAATAGTCGGGATCTTCCACGACTGCCGAAACCTCCACACCGCCTGTGCTGCTCCCGCTCAAAGCATTCATAATACTACTGAAAGACATTGGCTGTTCTGTCGATTGAAAGACCACCATTTTTCTCCGATAAAGACCGCCTTCTTCCGTTCTTGTGGTAGATGCATTGGCAATATTGGAAGAAATGACATCCATTCGAAATTTTTGAGCTGTCAATGCCGAACCGCTGATATCCAATGAGTTTAAGAAAGACATCTTTATCTCCCTCCGCTAATGGCGTATTTCATTCTGCGAATATCTTCTGAGATCAACCGTACCATGCACTCATACTGCATCTGCGCTCTGGTCAGTTCAATATTTTGCTCATCTTTGTCCACATTGTTGCCGTCTTCACGTACCTGGGTAGAACTGTTTTTGACAATCTTCGGCTGCAAAGATTTTAATTTTTCCTGAGCGTCGCCGGTTTGTAAAGCGCGGCTCAAGACATCTTCAAAAACCACACTTTGGCTTTTATACCCTGGGGTGTCTGCATTGGCTAAATTATTAGAGATGACTTTTTGCCTTAACCACAAAGCGTCAAGACTTTTTTGGACAAGAAGAATATTTTCTGTATTTAAGAAATCCGGCATCGTGTTTATCTCCTTTACCAATTCTTTTTACTTTGAATTGCTGCTGAAATAAAAAAATAGAGCGCTGCTATTTTCAGAACAGACAGCAAGAATAAACCATAATGGTAACCACTGTTGTTCGTTTTAAAAATTGCAACACTCTATTTATTTTTGATTCAGTTAAAATCAGGAACCAAATTTGTGAAAAAAGATTTGGATTTGTTTAAATGAGAATACCCATCAAAGATAAGTGCTTTTTGTAAAGACTTTATGGTCTTTACCGCCCAATACCGTACCCTTTACTGAACCTTTGATCGGGATATTTGTGTCACTTAAAACATATACAGATTTTTTTGATTGCCAAAAACAAATCTTACCAAACCCTTTTTCAAAAAAATAAAGTACTGCAATTCGGCAACTGGCTGCCATTTAAAAGGCCCTTTAGTTTTGCGTCACCATCTTTCAATGGCTTTGCTCTTATCGTTGAATACTTTTTTCCGATCCCTTAATGAAATTATGATGTTTGTTTTGTAACCACTACATGTCTTTCACGTGTTACTATGTCATAAATTGTGCAACAAAATTTTCCAATTGTCAACACGAAATTTCTAATTTTTTCTAATTTTTTGTCGAAATATGTATTTTAAGCAAGAAATTTGTATAAATTTTGTGCTTATTGTGATGTTATTTTATCCTTACCGACATATTCCGACAAATGCTAAATTTTCTGTATCCCCAGACGATATATGGTTGAGAAAAGAAAGAACTGAAAAGGAGGTCTTGGGAAAATGATCAGTACCATAAACAGCAACACGAACAGAATCACAGGTCTGGCATCAGGCTTAGAAACCGAAGAACTGGTGGAAAAGCTCACCCAAACCACCCAAAATAAGATAAACAAAGCAAAACAACAAAAACAGATTTTAGAGTGGAAGCAGGAAGACTACCGTACGGTCTTGTCCGACTTAGTGGAATTTAACAGCAAATATTTTGGTTCTTCCTACAGCAGCCTAACCGTCAATAGCTCCCTTCGCCAATTAAACGCAGAGAGCTCCAATTCGCAATACGTGCAAGCAGTGGCCGGAAACAGTTCACAAAGCGGCAGTGTCTATATTAACGACATCAAAAGCCTGGCCACTGCGGCCAAATTTCAAAGTTCGGCTACTGTCAGTCCTGCCATATCTTTCACAATGAGCACGGAGAATTTAGACAGCCTTTCCGGTACATCTATGCAGGTAACCTTAGATGGCACCGCCAAAACCATTACCTTCTCCGAAGGCAATTATACCTCCGCGGAAGATGTGGCTTCAGAGCTTACGTCACTCTTAGGTGCGGCTTTCGGTACAGGTCGGATCTCGGTATCGGGCGCCGGCGGCAAGCTTTCGTTTTCAGCAGAAAATAGTACCCTCAAAATCGGTAATTCCGGTGTTGAAGGTTCAGAAGCTTTGGATGCCCTTGGGTTTACCGATAATGATGTTTCTTCCAACCGGCTTGACCTCAGCAAGACTCTTTCTTCCTATAGCAACCTGTTCGGCGATGACAGTACTTTTTGCTTTTCCATAAACGGCAAAGAATTCTCCTTTGAAAGCGGTACCACCATAAGCAAGATCATTTCCAATATCAATGCCAGCGATGCCAATGTGAAGGTCGCTTATTCCAATGTTACCGATACCTTTAGCATTACATCCAAAGAAACTGGGAGCGGTTCTGCTATCTCCTTTGAAGATACGCAAGGCTCATTTTTAAGCGCTATTATGGGCGGCAGCGGAACTTATACCGCCGGCAAAGATGCCGTTGTCACTTTGAGCATGGACGGCAGCACCGATGGAAGTAATCTGGTTACCATTACCAGAAGCTCCAATACCTTTACTTTAGAGGGAACCACTTACACTTTAAAGGGCATGGCGGCAGACAATGCTACGGAAAATGTAACGGTTAACCTTCAGCTAGATACGGACAGCTTATATGATAAGATTAAGGGTTTTGTTGACAGCTACAATGAACTGTTGGAGTCTATCACCGATAAGCTGTATGAAGAGCGGGACAGTGATTTCCAGCCGCTCACAGAAGATGAGAAAGAGGAGTTAAGCGATTCGGAAATAGAGACCTGGACGAAACAAGCTCGGCAGGGCTGGCTAAGAAATGATATGTATCTGACCAGTATTGCTACCAATATGCGAACTGCAATGTATGGCGAAGTGCAAAAAACGGACGGATCGGGAACAGATATCGGTTTTATCTTGTCTGACATCGGCATCACCACATCTGATTATACCGAAAATGGGAAGCTAAACATCGACGAGGATAAATTGCGGCAGGCTTTGGCCAAGGATGCCGAAGGGGTTTTGAGCCTTTTGACACAAGATTCTTCGGTAGGATTTTCTTTATATAATTCCGATGACAAAGCCAAACAGCGATATAACGAATCCGGTCTCATCTGGCGAATCAACGACATTATCAAAACCAATATCAGCAGCGTCGGCAAAAAAGGTTCCTTGATAAAATTGGTAGGTAACCCCAGCACGGGATATATCGGGACTTCTACTTACAAAGAAAAAATCAGCCAAATTAAAGAAAAGATTTCAGATCTTACCGAAAAACTGGAAGATGAACAAGATTATTATTGGTCCAAATTCACAGCCATGGAAACATCTTTGAACTCCTTAAATTCGCAAAGCTCATGGTTAGCCTCACAATTATCCAGTTAATTAGCGCGGAGGGATTTCGATGGAATTCAACAGCCAATATCAAAAATACCGTATGCTTTCGATTAATACACTGACACCCGGAGAACGGATCATCCTCTTATATGATGAGCTCTTTTTACAGATTAACCGCGCCATCCTTCATATTGAAAAAAAGAAAGTCGGAGATGCGCATCATAATATCATAAAAGCTGAGAACATCATCCTTTATCTGGTGGACGTCCTGGACCTCAGCTATCCTATTTCTCAAGACTTACTCAAGCTTTACGAATATATCTATCAGCAGCTTGTCAACGCCAACACCATAAAAGACAAAACCATACTCCAGGCATTGCTTCCTTTCATCATAGATTTAAAGAATACCTGGCAGCAGGCAGAAAAAGATCTTCGCCAAAAACAAATGGTAAAGGATCAATGCTATGAATAAAAACAGCACAGCTCAAGAACTTCTTGCTTTGGCCAAGGAAAAACTAAGCTGCTTGCAGACTTTAAAAAGTGATCTGCAACTATTTTGTGATTCCTTGGAAACAGCCGAAAAGCAGGAGATTATGGCTTATCTGGAAAAAGAAGCTGCTTATCGTCGACAAATCACGGAAATTGATCAAAAATATGAGAGTTTAAAAAACAGCGGTTTGTTCAAAATTGATTTCCTATTATACCTGGAGACCTTGGGAGAGGATCAAACAGCTTTAGACGTCTTACCCCAAGAGACCATTGCTTTGTATGACATATTAAAAGAGCAACGGATATTATTAAAAGAACTTATGGGTATAAATGAACAAGCACAGCATAAAGCTCAAACCCTGCAAGATGCGTACAAAGAAAAAATTCGGGATATCGTGCAACAAAAAAACATGATTACCGATTACCTTAGCAATCAACAAAAGGGCATCTTATTTGATTATAAAGAGGGAAGAAAGAGATGATTAACTTTTCGGCTTCTTACATGCATTCCTAAAGGAGGCTCAATACATCTTATCTCTTTTTTCCCCATGATGCTTTCACAAACCATTGGCTAAACCGCAAAGCATCATGAAATCGTTAAAACTTCTGCTTTCTTGCGTTGCATCAGGAGATCAATTCTTGTACAACGCATTGGTATAAGGGGGATGTTTCAATGGACATAGCGAGTGTATTTGGCATTGTGTGCGGTTTTGGTTGTCTGATTGTTGCTTATTCGATGGAAGGCGGCAGCTTAGCCGGACTTATGCTGACAAGCGCATTTCTGATCGTCATCGGAGGAGGATTCGGTTCCGTCGCACTCTCCTACGGCATAAACGAAATAAAAAAAATGCCGTCACTTATATTACAAGTATTTAAAAGCCCCAAATCAACCCTTGCCAAAACCATCGATTATATTGTCATGCTATCAGAAAACGCCCGTAAGGAAGGGCTCCTCAGTATTGAAAAAATTATTGACGAAGATAGAGCAAATCCCGACCCGCTTTTAAAACGGGGAATGCTGATGGTAATAGATGGTGTAGACTTAGAACAGATCAGAGATATTTTAGAAACCGAGTTGTATGTTTACGAGGAAAAAGCTAAAACCGAGATCGCCATGTTTGATTCTTTTGGCGGATATGCGCCAACATTTGGGATGATCGGAACCATCATGGGCCTCATCAAAGTGCTGGCCAATATGGATTCGCCGGAAGAGATGACAAGCTCCATCGCGGTTGCTTTTGTCGCCACACTCTACGGTGTCGCCAGCGCCAACATCATTTTCTTACCCGTCGCCAATAAATTGAAAGTCAGGCTAAAACAGTATCTTATGGAAAAAGAAATGATCATAGAAGGAGTATGCGGCATAAGAAACGGCATGAATCCCAAAATGCTGCGCGACAAACTTTCCATCTACCTGCAACAGGATGCTAAGCATGCCAAAAGAAGGCAAAGTGATGCAAAGGAGGAAAGGTAATTGCGAAAGCATAAAAACGAGGAGGCAAAAGAAAATAACGAACGATGGCTTTTGACCTACTCTGATATGATGAATAACCTGCTTATTCTTTTTATGGTTCTTTATGCGATGAGCGTCATCGATTTAACTAAATTTAAGGCATTGGCGAAAGAAATGAATAAGACTTTTTCCTATTCGGTCGTGACCCAAGGGGATGGCACATCACAATCTCTGGGGTCAGGCACAGGGGACGCTGCCGGAGATACTGCCGGTGATGAATCTGCTACAGGCGATGAATCCGGCTCGGGAACCGAAGCAGAAGGCAACGACCAATTTGATGAAGTCTATAATGCATTAAAAACCCAAATCGCGGAAAAAGGCTACGGAAGCACGATCACACTTGAAAAAGGTAATAACTATATTAAAATACGCTTCGGAGACAATGTGCTGTTTTATCCAGACAGCCCGGTCATTAAAAGCAGCGAAATAAGCGTCTTGCAAACTATCGGTGATATCTTATCAGGCATCAATCCTTTAATCAGAAGCATCGAAATCGCCGGACACACAGCCACTACCGGGCAATCTACCAACAGTTTCTTTGCATGGGAACTTTCTTCCGAAAGGGCCATTGCTGTATTAAAACATTTTGTACAAAATTGCAATTTACCTGAATCCAAAATGTATATTTCCGGCTTCTCAAAATATCAACCGGTTGCCAGTAATGAAACAGAAGCAAGCAGACAACTCAACAGACGTGTCGAGATCAAGATCACCAAAGTTACTGATGATATCGCCGACATCACACAATGAAAGAACTTTTCTATGGTTCTTTTCTCTCAGTGGGAATTGTCATACAGGAATAACCGTCACATTTTACACAAATACCTTATGACAATAACATGAAACGTTGCGGAATGTCCATCGCTCCCAATTCTTCTTTCAGCATGCGATCCATTTTTTGTTTTAGACTTAGTGCAAAGATGTACAATATAAAAGACCGGCGCATTTGCTACGCCGATCCAAGGCAAATAATGCAATAAAAGACCTTATTTTTAAGATCAAAAAGGTAAACGTATTTTGAATCCTTTTAAAATACCGCCAGACTGAGCCAGCCAGAAACAGAGTGAATTCTCTTGATATTATAATAAAACTCTAAAAATTTGAATATATCCATCCGAGCTTGTTTGAGATTGTCATATTTGGCATCCAGAGCAAGCTCTTTCTTTTAGATTTCTGAAAAAATTCCCATAAAGGGCATGATCATAAGGGATGCCTTTACCACGAATGCTTTATTGAAAGCCATCAAACAGCCATAATGGCTGAAATCTTTGAGATATAAGACCCACAATTAATATAAATAACCACCCCTCGTCCTTTTGAAGATCAAAAGATATGCCTCGCCAAGGAACAATAAAACGATACAAGCACAAACCGTCGCAATGATCACAGGATACTGACCGGAAAAACCCCCAGCAGATGTATGCTTGATCAATATGCCGAGATAAGCCCAAATAATAACAAATCCATAAGCTGCATCCCGGTTTTTAAACATCGTTATCATGCCAATGAATAAGCCTACTACAATAATAAAAACAGCCCAAACGGATTGTGGAATGCCAAAACCGTTCCAGCCTAAGCTCACCAAAAGAACGGTGGCATTGGCAATAGTCGCCACAGTAATCCAACCAAAATAAACACTGAAAGGCAATCCGATCAAGATTTTTTCTTTTAGGGAAAGTGCTCTTTTTTGTTGAGTAATTACCTTAACAATCATGATCAGACAAATCAGAATCAGCACCATCAGCAGCATGGATAAAGGAATGATCTGATAATGCCATGCAAAAATCCACGCTGCGTTGACGAGAGAAGAAAGAATAAAATAAATATTAATCTTTTTCAAAAGTGTTTCCTTCCAAGCATTTTTTTGCATAGGAGACGGGAAAAACTGATAGATCGTATAGGCGGCTAAAAGAAGGTAAATGAGTCCCCAGATGCTAAATGTGATGCCTGCCGGTGCGAAAAGATTAGCATAGATATCGGAAACCTCGCCCGGAGTTACCCCATTAATGGGTAGAAAAACTGCAAGAGCATTCACGCCAACCATGAGCAAATAAGCAACTGCCGTAAAAATCTTCAGAGAAAGGTTTGGTTGATTGTTGGCCATTTTGACACACTCCTTCGCTTTATGTATCAAACACACAATAATAGGAGTTCGCCGGAATAGTGTTTTGTTACTTACTGTCATTTGCCATAAACTGTAATCTTTTTCTTTATTTTATAATTAATCCCAATTCCTGTCAATTATATACCATCATAATAGCTAAATACTTAAGCGCTCCATAAACCCTAGCAGCAAAATTCCTTTTCTGAAAAAGAGCATCCGCAAAAGCGGATGCTCAAGCTTCCGGTATCCGTCGATGTTAGATCCTGGCTCAATAACCGTTTTACCGGCAATTCAATTGTCTGACCGGTCTTGCCTCAATATACCCCCGGTAGCCCATGGGTGCCAACTGAAACCTGGGGCCATCCTGATCTGCCCATTGAAAACCATAGATCTCAGGGTCATAACTTTTCATCACTTCCCAAATAGAACCGATGGCCTCTTCAAATTTTTCATCTTCAAAGGGGGGTCCCTGGAAAATCATCATTTTACAAGGCTGCAAATCGATGATCTCATAGCCATCCGGTACTGCGTCCGTATACGCTTGAGACACCTCCACTCCCTGTACATATAGTGAAGTGCCGGGTGTTTGAAGATTTTCCGGCAGCCACATGCCTATGGGCTCGTAAAGCACCTCTTTAATGCCGGAAAGCGTATCCCACACCATGCAACCCACCTCTTCGCAATACTCGAAATAATGTGCTGCTTTGATACCCCGTTTCAAAATCAGCTTCCTTGCAGGACGATCTACCACCTGGACAAATACGGTATTCTGGTTCTTTGCCATTTTACCATCTCCTTTTTGTAATGTTCGATAATAATCTCTGGCGTGGCAGGGCAAAAAGAGCTTCAGCGGCGGCGCATTCTTACAGTATTCCTTGGGTGTTATACCAAATTGCCGGGAAAATGCTCTTGTAAAACCCTCATGAGAGTCGAAGACAAAATCAAAAGCCACATCAATAATCCTGATATCATCTTTATCATGCAGCTTGACCACCGCTTTAGACAGCCGCAAAGCGCGGATATATTCAAATGGCGTCTTACCTGTGACCTCTTTAAAGATTCTCTCGCAATGCCAAGGAGAATATCCCGCCGCTTTTGCCAGCATGGGAAGGGTAACAGGCTCTTTGATATGTGTCTCAATGCAATCTTGCATATGCTGGACTGCCATGATCTTTTCCCATTTCTCCACGCTCTCGCCTCCTGAAATCAGAATACCATTTATCTCATTTTTTTTCTTGACTTGTATTGCTAATGTTGGCATATTGTATCTTACTTTTTATCATGATATCACTTAAAACAAAGATTGGGCGGTTGTCGCCAACCGCCCTGTTCAAGCGAAAAAGAATATGATCGGACTGCCCAACCGCTGTTGGTAAGACCATCAATAGCAGTTCAATTTTCCAAAACCTTTTTCACTCTGGCGCCATGCTCCTTTGTTTTATAAGGTATCCGTACTCCTCTTTTCAGTATTTTCCGTATTTCCTATCAAAAGACCGTCATCTTTGGATAGTACCAGGCCTAGACTTTTCATATTCTTCCCTATCTCCTGTACGATTTTGTTAACCTCGTTGGCCTGATGAATAGAAAGTCCCCGTTTAACCGCCAAATCGGTATGATATAAAATGGTTTCCATATTATCATGAACCGCAGAGATCTTCCGTCTGATATTGCGCAAAGATTCCAGGGAAACCGCTTTTTGGGCAACCGCCTCCTGAATATGGCATTCCATTCCGGCGAGCGTATACTCGGAAACCTCTTCCACTACTGTGCAATCATAACCCAAGGTACTTTTTACAAGCGCTGCAAAATCTTTTTTGGACTCGGCTTCGCCATGAACCAAAAAAATCTTCCGGGGTCTTGCTTGAAACCCGGAAAGCCAATCCAGTAAGCCATTTTGATCTGCATGGCCGGAAAAGCCTTCTAAATTATAGATTTCCGCCGCCACATGGATCTTTTCTCCAAAGATGGAGACTTCCTTGGCACCGTTGATGATAAAACGCCCTAAGGTGCCTTCGGCCTGATAGCCCACAAAAATAATGCTTGACTTCTTATTCCACAGATTGTATTTCAGGTGGTGCTTGATCCTGCCCGCCTCACACATGCCGCTGGCAGCTATAATGATCTTGGGTGAAGCATCCAGGTTCAATGCCTTGGATTCCTCAGTGCTCCTGGTAAAACGCAGATTTCGAAACTCCAGAGGGTTGTCCCCTTGCAAAATATAAGCTTTCGTCTCATCATCAAAGTCTTGGGCGTGTTTTTTGAATATCTCCGTAACAGAGATGGCCATCGGACTGTCTATGTATACCATAACATGATCAAGGATCTTTTGGCATTCCGTATGCGCTTCGAAAAAACGGCTGAATTCGTAGATCAATTCTTGTGTCCTGCCCACCGCAAAGGAGGGTATGACTACTGTACCGCCCCGCTTGATGGTATCGCACACAATATTGACCAAGTTCTCAATGCTGTTTGAATTCTCCTCATGGACCCGATTGCCATAGGTGGTCTCCATAATCAGATAATCCGCTTCTTGAATGATGGCAGGATCTTTAAGAATAGGCCTGTTTTTTGTGCCCAAATCTCCGGAAAATACAATTTTCGATACGGTGCCATGCTCCTGAACGAAAAGTTCAATGATGGCAGAACCAAGAATATGTCCTGCATCGTTAAAATTGACTTTTATATCCTCATTAAGGCTAAGCGGTTGTTGATAGAGAACAGGTGCTATTTGCTCTAAAGTGGCAATGGCGTCTTCCACGGTATAAAGGGGCTCTACAAAAGGCCGGCCCGCCCGCTGGTTTTTTCGATTCTTCCATTCCGCTTCTTTTTCATGGATATAGGCGCTGTCTTTTAACATCACATCCAATAAGTCGGCTGTGGCGCTGGTACAATAGACGCGGCCACGGAATCCCCGTTTTACCAGCAGGGGGAGCCTGCCGCTGTGATCAATGTGCGCATGGCTCAGTAAGACAAAATCAATTTCCGCAGGATCAAAATCAAAGTCTACCCAGTTTAAGGCATCTGTTTCATCACTACCTTGAAACTGGCCGCAATCCAGTAGGATTTTATAACGATCCGTGGTAATTAAGTGACAAGAGCCTGTAACGGATGTTGCAGCCCCTAAAAATTTAATTTTCATCCCCAACCTCCTAGTTAATTTTTTTACTTTATTATAGCATGAAAACAAAATTTTTGTATTTTATACTATTTTTCGATCTTAACTAATTGGTATCATATTGAATTCAAATGTTATGGCATAACACCAAAACAATTTCATCTGTTCATCAGAATATGATAAAAAAAAGCGGCTCCGAGGCTCAAATCTTTTCCATTTTTTTAGGTGTCTTGAAATCAATAGTTTATATGGTAACATTTTTGCTCAAAAATTTTATATTTTCTTATATAATAAAAAATATGAAAAGATGGCTCAAACAATTGTTTAAGCCACCTTTTCATGGTTTTGAGAGAAGTTGACCTTCCGACCATGAGGCCACAAGGACAAACGGTTATATCAAATTACTGTTATTTAATATTTCGACGCAGAAGTTACAAAATTAAGCATATTTTTCATATTTTTTTTAAAATGTAACCACAAAAGTTTACACAGACGCTTCTATGATCTCATGGTTTTTCTGGTTGATCTGCTTTTTTTCATTACGCATGGCATCTCTTTCAAGCTCCAACTCTAACATAATGATTTTGGAATTGGCTTCATCCAGTTTTTTTAAAGCAAGAAGTTTTTCCATTACGATGTCTGATTTTTCATTGATCATGGCAATGGCTTTACGGTACTCTTCATTCAGCTTATCCGACAAAGCTTGATTGGCAAGGGAAAGCTTATCGTTTTGCATACTGCTTTTTTCCAACAAATCCCCTAAAGCGCTTGCTTTTTGTTTCAATGATTGATTTTCTTCCGCCAGAGAGGTAATCATTTGTTCCTTGGCCAGGAGATCCTCTCTATAGTTTGCCATCCTATCGGCATCAGCGTTGACTTGTGCCTTTAATTCGCTGATGGCGGTTGTGATCTGCGCGATCTTATTTTCAGATAAAAGCTCTCTCAGACATTTGATTTCATCCCGCTGCTCTTCCACAGTAGTCAATAACTGTATGATCTCGTCCCGTTCTTTTTTGGATTCGTTTTTTTCAAGTGCCAATAGTCCTTTTTGAGCCTCTGTTTCTTGCCGGGACTTCGCAAGAGATTCCTCTAAAGCCGCCATGGCTTCTGTGAGCTGCTCATTTCTATCTTCAAGTTCATGATTGATATGATTGATCCTTCTTACCTCATTTTCCAAGGCGGCAATAGAACCTTTAAAATTGTCAATATCCTCTGGCTGATAACCCGGTTTTTCCAGATCATGAATCAACATTGATTGTGATATATTTTTATATTCACTTTCCATTTTTAATAGCTTTTCTTTTAAACCTTCATTTTCAGTTTTTAGTTTTGCTTTTTCGGAAAAAACAGCTTGAAGGTTTTGTTCAAATGTTGCCGCCGCAGCTTGCTGCTGTTCACGAAGCAACGTCAGGTATGCGATAACAGATTTTTTGGTAAACCCGCCCAAGGTGCTCTTCAGGCAAAGTTTCAAATCCGTTTCTTCCTTTTTCTCACGCAGTAATTCCACTACGTTGATTTCATCTTTTGAGTCCGTCATTGCCAAACCTCCTTATATTTCTGCGCTTTATCATTCAAGAATTTCCATGTAATCGCCAATCAATATTTTGTTCTCCGCAACCCCGGCGGAAAGCTCCAGTACATGGGCCGCCTTTTTCACAAATTTACCGATCCGCCAAGGTACAACGGTTTCCATTTGCAAAACCTTCATATCTTTAGATAAATAAACGACGTCAATAGGGAATTTCATAAAAAAGCAATGTACCGAAGAACAATCCTTAAGCAATAGCCCTTGGGAAGGATTCATGCTTTTCTGATTCATCAAGCCGATCAATCTGGAAAAAAAACCATCGGCTATTTTTACCTGATCCGCTATGATCTTTTCGTTACAATATGCTTTCATAGCTGCTCCTCTTACTTGCCTAAAGCACTCAAAATACTAAGCGCCGCCGGTCCCAGCAATACAATAAAGATCACCGGAAAAATAAATGTGACCATGGGAATCAGAATCTTCACCGATATCTTCATGGCCTTTTCTTCAATTTTACTTTTTCTTGATTGCCTCATAGCGGCGGATTGCGATCTCAGAACATTTTTGATAGAGATGCCCAATTGCCCGGCTTGCACCAAAGCGCCCACAAAGGATTGGATTTCCTCCAGATCGCAGCGTTCACCCAAGCGCAGCAAAGCCTCCCGCCGGCTGATCCCCATGGACATTTCCCGGTAGGCAATTGCCATCTCATCGATCATAGGGCCTTCAAAATGGTTGATAATGTGGAAGATGGCTTGTTCAAAGCCAAGTCCCGCTTCTACGCTTACACTTAAGAGATCCAGCACATCCGGCAATTGCTGTTCCATCGCTTTTTTTCTTTTGGTTATCTTCGCCGACAAATGATAGCGGGCGGCCGTATATCCCAGATATAATCCCACCATTGCCCATAAAACAATAAATTTAGCCGCCAGTCCAAGCATTAGCCCAAGGCCCGCGAGAAAAACCATCATGGCTCCAATAAAAAGAATACGGTAAAAGTGGTATTCCACCGCACTAATGCTGAAGCCGGCTTGATTCAGCTTTTTTTTCAGTTTTTCATTTTGTTGACTTTTGGATTTGCTGCTTTGCGGGACAAGTTTATTGATTTTCTGCCCAAATTCCTTGATCAGAGGTTTCATAAAGCGTTCGGCAAGAGGTTGATTCAATTCTTCATCCAGCACAAATTTTTTCTTATCGGAAGATGCGATCCAAGTCAACCTTTTCCGGATGGCGTCTTTACGCATTCCGTTTTGATAGAATAAAATAATAACAGAAGAATAAATAAATATGCCCATAAACAAGGCAACTAATTTACTCATTTTTCCCTCCTGATGTCAGTATTGGATATCGACAATCTTATTTACAATAACAAATCCGATGGTTTCAAGGATCACCGCTACCAAAATCATGATCTTTCCGTAAGAACTCTCAAAAAAGGATTGAATATAATCGGGATTGATCATCATCAGAGCAAGGGTGATCACAACCGGCAATAAGCCGATGATGATACCGGAAATTCTGCCCGAAGCGGTTAAGACCCGCACTTCATCTCTGATTTTGATCCGGTCTTTGATCGTATTGGAAATGGTATCCAGGATCTCTGACAAATTCCCCCCCACCTGCGTGGCGGTGGTAATAGCGGAAACCAGCAGATCCAGATCTTTATTTTGTACCCTTTCCACCATATGGTTCAGCGCCTCTTCCTGCTTCACGCCAAATTGAATCTCCCGAAGGGTTTTGGTAAACTCTACTGATATGGGAGGCTGCATGTCCTTGGCAACGCTCTCCATGGCTTGCTGGAAGGAATAGCCCGATCTGATACAGTTGCCGATGACGATCAAAGATTCACCCAACTGTTTATTGAATAATAATTCTCTTTTATTTTTGGCTTTCTTTACTAAAAAAGGCAGGATGACAAACCCGATAATACCGCCGCCGGTAACTGTAATGGTATTAGCGCCCAACAAAAACAGCAATAAAATAGGGAGTATGGTAGCCCCGATCCAGGCATATAAGAATTCCGCTGTTTTTAATTTGATTCCGGATTGCACAAGATAATTTTCTAATTTTTTACTGGTGGCAATCAGATTTTTACCTTTCTTGCGGGATTCTTTTTTTTCTTTCTCTTTTAAAACCTCGTCATGAACTTTTTCCACATCGTCCGCAGAAACCAGCTTCGCGATCCTGGCCTTTACCACTTCTTTCTTAGAAAGACCTGAAAAATAGCGGATCAGCAAATAAACCAGCACCGCGCCGGTGATTGAAACCAAAACTGCTTCCATCGCCTCACCTCAATTCGCAAACCAGTCATCGCTCACAATCACGCCGTTTGTTGAGATTTTTTCGACAAATCCGGGTCTTATGCCGGTGGATACAAAGTTACCCGACACTTTTCCCGCGGCATCCATGCCTCCTTGTTTATAGCAAAAAATATCTTGCAGGATAACCGTATCTTCTTCCATACCAACCACTTCGGTAATATTGATAACTTTTCTTGATCCGTCTTTCATACGGGATTGATGGACAATGAGATCAAGTGCGGAAGCGATCTGTTGCCGAATCGCTTTTACCGGTATTTCAATACCAGACATCAGCACCATGGTTTCAAGGCGCGAGATCAGATCTCGGGGAGAATTGGCGTGCGCGGTGGTCAGAGATCCGGCATGACCCGTATTCATTGCCTGGAGCATGTCCAGCGTTTCTCCTGAACGCACTTCCCCTACTACGATACGGTCGGGGCGCATGCGAAGGGCATTACGGACAAGATCCCGAATGGTAATCTCACCGACTCCTTCAATATTGGCCTGCCTGCTCTCTAATGTTACGACATGATGCTGCCGGAGCTGCAATTCCGCCGCGTCTTCAATGGTAACAATACGTTCGTTATTGGGGATATAGCCCGACAGAACGCCTAGCAGAGTCGTTTTCCCGCTGCCGGTACCTCCTGAAACAATAATATTGCATTTGCCTTTTACACAAGCATCCAGAAAAGCCATCATTTTAGCGGAAACAGAATGAAATTGGATCAAATCACTGACCGTATAAGGTTTTTTGGAAAATTTCCGGATGGTGATTGTGGGACCGTTTAAGGCTAGGGGCGGAATGATGGCATTAACACGGGAACCATCCGCCAGGCGCGCGTCTACCATAGGGCAGGACTCATCGATCCGTCTTCCCACCGAAGAGACAATCCGGTTGATCAAGTTCATGACCTGCTCGTTATCCTTAAAATCAGTAGAAGTAAGCTCCAGCCGGCCACGCCGCTCAACATAAATGCTATGGGGTCCATTCACCATGATTTCCGTAATGGCAGGATCGTCCAACAAGGGCTGGAGCGCGCCAAGTCCTGCAACGTCATTATAGATTTCCTGAGTGAGGCGAATCCTGTCGGCTCGGGAAATGACGGTATCCTGACCCAACAATAGACTGTCGATGGTTTTAAAAAGATATTTTTCCCGGTCTTCTTTGTTGCCAATTTCCGCTTCCACCGGATCTTGGTTGATCAGCTCAATGATTTCACTATGAACTTTTTCCTTCAAAGCAATATGGTTTTCATTGAAAGCCGCAGGAACTTTATTGACAACAGCATCCTCTGCCCCAACCTGCTGCGTGGCTGCTTTTTGTTTTTCCAAGCGTTCCAGTATACTCATGGCTGTCCCACTCCCGGTATGTACCCATACCTTTTATTTTTTCTTCCAAAAAACAAATTTTTGATTTGATTCCTCTTTCGTTTTATTTGACTTTTGCTTTTTTTTCATATTACTTTGTAAATCGAAATCATAAGAACCGCTGAGTAATAAATTAGCAATCTCGTTAAAAGACTGACTGAGTTTTGTTTTGGGAGAACTGATTACAACGGGGATCCCCCTATTTAATGCTGTAACAGCAACAATATAATCGCTGGGGATCACCGCCCAGATGGGACACCCCGTAATCTTTTGCACATCACTGATACCGATAGAGCTTGCTTTGGTGGCCCGGTTGACAATAACCCGTACTTTATCTTTCTGTTGCAGGGATTCCAACAAAGCAAGGGAACGCTTTGAGTTTTTTAATATAGAGATATCAAGACCCGTAACAAATAAAATCATCGAGGAACATTCAATGGCCGTCAGTGTAACGTCATTGAAATAAGGCGGGGTATCAATAATGACATAATCATAATAAGAACGCAAAAGGCTGAGCAACCCCTGAACGCGTTCGGCTGAAACAAATTCGGCATATTCCGGACTTTTGGGAGCGCATAAGAGATGAATCCCGCTGGAATGAATGGTCATATAGCTTCTGACGGAATCAATATCGGGCGTGCGTTCATCAAAAACCAGCTCGGAAATGGTGTCCTTCGGTTCGATATCCAAAAAAACATGCGCGTCGCCAAACTGTAGATCCAGATCGATCAAGGCAACCTTTTTTCTTTGCTCGGCTAATTTTACCGCAAGATTGGTTGCGATGGTGGTTTTGCCCAGTCCACCCTTGGAACCAAATACTGTAATGACTTTGGACATCCAGGCAATATTCTGTTGTTCGCCTAAAGAATTGATCCTGGTGGTTTCATTGTGGTAGACAAACTTGATATAATTGGCAAATTCCTTGGGAGACGTGGGGAAAACGGTAATATTATGTACGCCCACTTTCGTTGCCTGATATAAGGCATCTGCATCCAGATTCTCCGTCAAGAGGATAACATAACAGCGGGGCTTATGCAGAATGACCCGTTCAGCCAGATTCAGAATATCCGGATCGCCTACGCCAAGGGTCATGATGATGATATGAGGCGATGTATTGTCGATCTTATCCAAAGCCGGCGCACCGCCTGAAGCTTCTCCGATGACCACAATCTCTTCATCCTGTATCATCTGTTTTATTAAATTAAGGTTGCTGTCCAGCTTGCTGATAAGCAGAACTTCTATTTTCATACCTAAGCTCTCCTTATCCTAATTTAACAAAACATCTTTGATGGTCAGGTTCGGCAGATCTTTACGCTCATCATCCAAGGGAGATCGAAGGATGACCTTCAGTTTTCCCGCATATTCCGAGAAGCTGGTTCTCATAGCCTCTGCCGGCGTTACCTGCAACGTAATGGAGGCATAGGATGTCGCGGCGCCTTCTTTCCCTGATGCCTTACCGCTTGGGGACAGGATGGAGTCTACCGCAAGAACCGTAATGTTTTGCAGCAGCATTTTGGTGTACATCGTCGTTTGATTCTCCGCCGAACTGCCTGGATTCAGAACATTTTGCTCCACGGAATACTGGGCGAGAACATCCACTTTATTCCCCGGCTTCAGCATACCGGAAAGACCGGAGATATCATCCACCGCAATGGTAATGGCGCGCATACCGGGTTCAATGGAATAAGCAAGGGTAGAATTGCTGTTGTTATTGCCGGCTGTAATCAGTTTCGAGCCCAGAACCTGCTCACCGGCGGCGATGTTCGATTTAGCCACCTGCCCTACCGCAAGGGATGTATTCTTCAGAGCATCCGGATGGACGGCTTCCTCGGGCCATTTGGTCAAGGTTACCATATCTTTCGTTACCACCGTATCCACGGGGATATTCGCAGTGGCAATCAATACCTCGCTTTTTACAGCCTCCTGCTTGAAGGAGTTCAGAAAAAGAAACAGCGATAAAGCAGTCAAGATTGCAGATATCAAAGCCAATATTTTGATCTTCTTCAATTTACGACCTCCTGCCCCAAATACAAATTAAATAAGGCTAATTGGTTAATTTTACGACATATACGCCAAAATCGCCGCCGTTTCCGGCTATTACGGTACCCGGAACAATATTCCGATCCAAATAGGTGGCGGTGATAATGGATTTATTGCCGTTACCGGAAACATCCTGAATAAAAAAGCTGGCAAAGCCAACCGTCTGAACTTCTTTGCTTTCCAGGACGGTCACCACGGGGATGGTTACGATTCTGGGGCAGTTTGCTTCATGATTTTCATAAGTACAGCTGGTATGACCCATGATTCTGGTATTGAAGGCCTGCATGGTGGGACCCGATAAATTACCGCATTGCATATCAAGAATTTCTTCTACGCTAATCACCCGGGAACAGCCGTATATGAAATCATCCCGGTATTCATTGGCGCCTGTTCCATCAAGCTGTATGATGCCAAACCAGCCGCTTGAAACAAAGAAGCCATCGTCACCGTCCTCCACCTGGCTGCCAAATTTCAGGGTTCTCGCCTCGCCCGGTTGAATATTGGCCATTGAGCTCTCGGTAATACATAAAGGCGCTAGCCCGGACATACCATGCACTGTCCGAAGCTGAGCCGTAGCGCTACGGCTTAAATTTCCTTGCTCCAATCCAAAGATCCTGGCAAAATGATATTCGTATTGAATGGTATCTTCTAAAGTGACGCCGATGATGGGATTACCAACCGTATTGTTTTGATAAACCGGCGTTATCGTAAGGCTATCAACATTGTCGATGCCGTTTAATGCAAGGTAATGATTAGCAACAGCTTTCGCTTGATCCCACTCTTGAGAGATCGTATCATTGGCCGGTAGCTCCTGCGCTGCGGCCAGTACCGCGCTGTCTAAAGCATTTTGTAATTTGGAGGCCTTATTCACTTTCACTCCTATGTCAATGGCAAAGGCTGAAAATGCAATGAGAACAGATAAGCTGACCGCAAAAATCACGATGATCGCGCCATCCTGATTTTTGCGAATATCTTGCAACTGCTTGCGAAGCTTCAAAGCAAATTCCTCCTTTCTCCTGACAAAATACGTTTTACGTTCTTATTCTTTTCGCATAACAGAAACAGCCTGGATAGAATAGGTCGATCCAAAGATTGTGGAAGCGACCGGTGTTAGGACAGGCAGATCACAGCTTACAGCAACGCCGATATCGTCGTTACCGGTGTCTTCTGTAACGGCCACCGCAACAGAGCAAAGATTACACAAGGTATCAGCCCTGTTTGAAACCACTCCTTCGGCCAGGGTCTCAAGATCGCCCTGAGATAAATCGGCACTGATAGCACAAAAACGGGCTGCCTCTCTACTGGCATTGTTTGCGATGAGCTGATTGCCGAAAATCCAGCCAAAATCGATGATTCCACAAATGAGCAGGATCAGTATCGGCAGTACCAGAGCGAATTCCACCATAGCTTGGCCTTGCTCTTTCCTAAACCACATAATGATCTCCCCTTCTTCTGAAAGAGAGGAAACAGACCCTTTCTTGGGCAAGGTCTGTTTCCTCCACACCAAATGGTTTTGCAGATTTTTAGGTCGTTGTTTGGGCGTCAATTTCATCTTGAACACCCGTAAAAATACCGCCGATTTGCCCTCTTAATGCAAACAAAGCTCCGATTAAGGCTACTGCCACCAAAGAAATAATGAGTCCGTATTCTACCATCCCTTGTCCGCTTTCTTCATGTTTCAGCCATTCCATCATTTTTTTCATTACGAATCGCCTCCATTTTAATATAATTTATATCAGTTGCAAAAAACCTCTTAAAATGAATTATTGTTATTTTCGCGCATCCGCCCTTTCTTTGTTTTTCAGGTCATGATCATAAAAATCAACGAAGACGACATGCCAAGCATAATAAAGGGAGCAAAGGGGAACATGCTTGCTTTGGTCAGTTTGAAAGTCGCACAGCCAAGCACGCAATAGGCTCCCATCGCCAAACTCATGATATACAGCGCGGAAAGAATATCCGGATAGCCCAAAGCCAAACCCATGGCTGCAATCAATTTGACATCGCCGGCTCCGACTTTTTCAAACCCTATGATTGCGGCAACCACTATCAATAAAATCATTAAAGCAATCATGGAAAAAGCCGCGGGAATGATTCTTCCCGTACCGTAATGGAGCAATTGAAAAAGTATGCCCAAAACCATCACAACCAGAACCAATTCATTTGGGATCATGCGTATGCGCACATCAATCAAAACGATAATGATGGCAACCGTCATCAGCAAGGCAATGAAAAGAGAAGCAAACGGATCGCCCAGCCGTTGCACGGCAAATGCCCATATCCCAGCATTTAATAGGGTTAAAGTAATTCTTAGAGGAAGGCTTTGAGCAGTTTGGGTTCCTATTAATTGGGCTGTCCGTGCTTGATATTTATACTTTGTAAAATTCTCGGCGGTTTCGGTAATCATCCAGCCCATCAGGGCGCCCGCAATGCCATATAAAATAGGTAAAATCATCATGATATAATCCTTTCGCGGCTTGTATTAATCTGCCATCTTACATTTAATTAAAAAGACAATAAATTAAAAATCATTTAGGTACAATCTTCATCAGGCTAATAATTTTTAGTTTTATATATTACTGCTTTAACAAATAAAAGGCTCGATTTAGGTTGCCTAAATCGAGCCTCATCATTCTGACGAAACACTTTCGGCAACCGGCTGTCATGATCTCAAATAGCATCTGCATATTCGAGATTTTAGACCCTTGGCTTTGCGTCCTTACTTTTCAATAAGTTTGCCTTTATCGTTGTAATATGCTGGTTAAATAAATAAAAAAGCTTAATTTAGGTTGCCTAAATTAAGCTTCATCACGATTCTGACGAAACATTTTCGGCAACCGGCTGTCATGATCTCAAATAGCATCTGCATATCCGAGATTTTAGACCCTTGGCTTTGCGTCCTTACTTTTCAATAAGTTTGCCTTTATCGTTTTGTTATTACCAGATTATATTCTAGATTTTTATTATTTCTTTCCATTTATTTACTATCGATTTGTATTCACATAATAAAATAAAAAATCTTAATTGTCAACATTATCTTTAAAAATTTCGACAATTTCCCTAAGCTCTATTTGCAAAAAATAAATCAAAAATTTTCTATTTTAATTGAAATGCAATACATTCCGCAAAATAAAAACCAAGTTATTTTACTTTTTGGGACAGGACCTTTTGGCAAATTTTTTCAACATGTCCTTGCAACTAATTCCAAAAGATAATTATTTTACCAGCTAAACAAGTTCTTGAATAAATGAGTACTGTCAATGCTAATGAACCAAGTCCTACTTTATAGACTGATTTCCAACCCCTATTATACCAATGTCTTAAAAAAAGCAAACAGCGCCCTGCTTTCAGACATACTGTTTTCCCCCGTTTTTCTGGCAACATTTACCATAACCTATTCCGGTTGAAAAACCTCTTTGATGCTCTTAAACACTCTGACAGGGGTTGGAGATTCTCAACTTGAAATAACCAAAAACAAAGTATATGCCTATCTTGGCGCCCACGCAATCAGTAATGGCTCCATGCCACCGTGAGTTAAGCCAAATCTGAAATGATATCTGCTAAAAGCAAACATAGAATATATCGTTGCGGGAGTAATTTTTTACCAGTAATTAACAATTTATTTTTTAAATATAACCAAAATGTAACCGTTGCATGATATATTTGTTCTAGAAAATTGATTTGATAATTTCTTTCAAGTTCTGATTCACATGATCTAAGCATCATCTGAAACGATTCATAAAGGAGTGCGTGATTGATGGCAAAGCCAAAAACAAAGCAAACTTTTATTATTCAAATTTTAAATTGCCAGCACGGGACATGGCAGGGCACCATTAACTGGACCAACGGACAGGCAACGGAGCATTTCCGCAGCACGCTGGAGATGATCAAACTAATCGACAGTGCTGTTGGACAGAGTGAAAAACATATACCTGATAATGTAACACACAGAAAGGAGGAAATTAAGTTAAGTCCCCATGATCGACTGCTCCCCGTCACATAAGCTCAATGCAAACTGCCGCAACAGATACCGGCAGTTGCTGAAAACCTGTATCGGTCTATCAATATTGAAAAAGGCAAACCGGCCGAAAGGCCGGGACGCAAAGCTTCGGAGTCTAAAGCGGCCAAAGTCGTTATGGCAGTCCGGCTGCCACATATTTCATTTAAATTTTTGATTTAAGGAAGGAGAAATGAAACATGTCGGCTGAAAAATTTAAGAACCCCTTCAAAAAAATTCTGCCGCTGATTGTCGCCATGGCTTTTATATTGCCTCTTGCCATTAGTGTTATTGCTTTCGGCGACGGTTATGACAATCAGATCGTTACCAACGGTGCCAATCAAAGCTATGAGGACGGCAAAGTCCAGATCAGTAAAATCGCCACGCAAACGGCTGAAAACGAGTTCGACATCAAGCTTTCCATCGATACGCAGGATGAGATCACCCATTATATCCAATCCTCCAGCGCCGACGTGGTACTTTTGATCGACACCTCCTACAGCATGATCCGTAACGACTCCGGCAACGAAGACCGGCTGACGCCGGCCAAAGCGGCGGCGGTCTCCTTTGTGCAAAAGATGCTGGGGACGGATGGCTCCGCCAATAACCGGATCGCGGTTGCCACCTTCAATACAACCGGGCACCAGATCAAGACCTTATCCAATGACGCCACGGCCTTGACCACGGCCATCAGTGGTATTCAAGTGGACACCAGCAACTACGGCAACAATAGCTATACCAATACCCAAGCCGGCCTGGCGCAAGCGCAGAGCCTGCTCTCGTCAGGCACCAACGCTCAGCAATTTGTCGTCGTTTTCAGCGACGGTATTCCCACCCGCAGCTATCAAGGCACTGCCGGTGTAACGTCCACGGACATTCCCCGGCTGGCGTCATTGGGCGGCAGCAACTACGGCTTCCGCATCACCGCATTCAATAGTACCCTAAAAGGCTCCGGTGTAAGTTATACGTTCTCTCCTTCTTATAATGTCAATATCTCGGGCACTAACTATTCCGTTTCCGATCATATGCTGCCCACCCTCTCCCAGGCTTATCTCTTGAAGCATAGCGCCAAACCGCTGGAGATTTATTCCGTTTTGTTCATGTCCACAGGCGACGACGACTATAGCGCCGGTAGCTATCTCATGCAAAATGTGGCGACCGACGCCGACCATTTCATCAATACCTCGAACTTAGACGAACTGGCGGAAATCTTCCAGGATATCAGCACGGAGATCATCGAGAAAACCAATGTCTGGAAGATCACCGACCCCATGGGGCAATTCATGGAGTTTGTCGGGGTCACCGCCCAGACCGGCGCCAGTAATCCCACTGCCGGGATTACCGCCCCCACCAATGACAATGACCAGACGCTGTCCTGGAACCTTTTGGCCAGTGGCGTCACCCCCGAAGTGTTGGGCGCGAACCACTATCGCTATACCCTCACCTACCACGTCAGGCTGCGGCCGGATTGGTCCTATACCGAGGGCGGCAACCAGGTGGTCTTTGCCGAGAACACGGCCTACCCCACCAACGGCACCACCACGTTGAAGTATTTTATTGGCGATACCTTTGACCCAGCGGCCGTTAAATCAGCGGATTTTACCATCCCCACCGTAAACGGCACGCTGCCCATGGTGAACTATACCATTGAGCACGATTATTACACCAGCACCGACGGCGGTACCCCTGAGCTGGACGGTTTCTACACCGACCCCACCACTTATTCCCTCAAGCTGTGGTCCACCGTTGACGCCGCCACCATCGCGGCCATCACGCAAATCTCCACCTATGGCGGGGAAACCTACACCTATCAACAAACCACCCAGACCCATACCCCCTTTACTCTCACCGATGTCAACGGCATCTATAAGATCTCTCTGCAATATCAAAGAAATGTCGTAACACCCAAATACGCCGACGTCACCGTCAACCACCACTATACAGAATACAACGAATTCGACCCATCCGATCCTAACAATATCCTCAGCCAATCCGTCAGTCAGGTGATCGATTACCACCAGGAAGCAGGGAAACCTTATACCGCTGCGCTTGTCCCGAACGGTTATACCTTTGACTCGGCCAATCCGGGTAATTATACCATTACCGTGAATGAGAACAGCGCCAATAATGTCATCGATCTCTACTATACCAAGACCACCCAGACCACGACATCGCTGACCGTGAAACATATCTTCGTCACCCGCGCCCAAGAAGATGGTCATGAGCTGTCCAGGACTGAAAGTACACAAGCCTTTACCGGCATTCCCTATCCCTATCCGTACTCTACCTTGGGAGCGTATAATGTGTACCCCTTGCCGGTTGAGCAGCGGAACGGCTTCGTCTTAGACGACAACCAGGCTAACCCTACACAACTTACTTCCTTCCAGGACAGCGGCAATGTGGTTACTTTCTACTACTCCAAACTTGTACCGACCACGGCCAGCGTGACGGTGACGCATGAATACAGGGTTTACTATAACGAAATAACGGATATTGATGCAGATGTAGCAGAGCAACGCATTACCAATACTTTGCCTGCGGTAACCGGCCGTGATGTCGGGAGCTCGTATACCGCCGATATTGTGAACCGAACCGGCTTTACCTTCGTTTCCAGCAATCCCGCTGACAGAACCATTGCTTCCTTGGCCGCCGGCAGTAATGCGATTACCCTTTATTATTCCAAGATAATCCCGACCCAAAATTGCGCGACGGTAAGACATATCTACAAAACCTATGCCGACACCTATGATGCAGACCCTATTGAAACATTGGAGAATGTTGTCACCGAGCATGACATCGACATCACCTACCAAGAAGATCCTGGTACCGGAGAGTGGGTCCCCGTTTATGGTACCTACACGGCGGAAACCCAAACCGATTATAACGGCCACACCTATATCCAAGACAACGTATCTCCTTCTCTCACCATTGATCTGACCGGCAATGCCGCGGACAATGTGATCACCATCACTTATAAACGGATTGTCCAGACCAAGACTTCGGTAACAGTGAAACACATCTATACCGCCTATGACCAAGATGATCATAGCACAGTAGTACCCAGCGAAGGCTATATGCGTACCGATACGATACCCGACTTGCTATTGGGAGAAGATAGCAGCTATAGAGCGGACGCCGCGGAAGAGAACGGCTTCACCTTAGTGAATCCCGGCCAAACCTCCCAAACGCTTGCCCCCTTGGCGGCCAGCGGCAACGAGATCATCTTTAACTATTACAAATACGTCCCCACCAAAGCCGACGTCACGGTACGGCACATCTATAACACCTATGACGAATACGGCCAACTAAGAAACCAGGAAATCGTTAATGATATCCACCAGGATCAGACCATCGGAGAAGGATTTACGGGACTCGCCGAGATCAAAACCGGATTCGCTCTGGTAGCCGGAGAACCATCCTCCAAAGACATCACTGTAGAGGCCAGCAATAATCTGATCGTTTTCAATTACGAGAAGACCGCATATGTCACCGGCGTCAAGAAGGAAGCGGCGCTCTACACCCTTCCTCCCGCCGGTCTTGATCCTGACGATTACAGCTATATCACCAGCTGGCAGGATGATACCCTTCCCGTTCTCACCGGCGCGGACGTTATCTTCCGGGTCACCATCACGGGCGATCCTTATGCCACCTATAAATTAAAGGATGTTTTCCCGGGGTTCAACTTTGATGAGCGCATCGGCCTTTTGGACAGCACCGGCCACGCTTACGAGTATTATACGATTCTCTGGAACCAGTTGTATGAAGCGCTGGGAGAAAAAGAAACCGGTAGCGTGGAAAATCTGGCCTGGAACAATCTGAACAGCGGCTCTCTGGGTGACAATGCCAATGCTCCCGACACAGGCGAAGACAATGATGATGTCACGGTCCAAGTCAATGCGATCATGAAATACGACATCCACTACCTGCCCGGGGCCAGCGCTGTAAGCAATATGCCCAGCGACGTCCTGGATCAGGAGGCCGACGATTCGGAAACGGTTTCCAACCAGACGCCTACCAGACGCGGCTATACTTTTGCAGGCTGGGCCGTCGATGTGGACGGCATCCCCGCTACGCCCGGCGCCGCCTTCCCCATGCCGGCAAGCGATGTGAATTTCACGGCACAGTGGAGCAAAAACCACAACCCTTCCAATCCTACCTACTTCGATCTGACGGTCAAGTACCTGGATGGAGATACCGGAAAGGCTTTGGCCGATCCTTACGAACTGAGACTGCATGACGGCAGCAGCTATGATGTGGCCGATAAGACAAAATTGGAGATCCCGGGCTATACCCAATCCGGCATTGAAGGCGACCCGGTAAGCGGCACCATTGATAGCGACCTTGTCATCAAAGTCTATTACAAGGCCAACGAAGTCATCGTTGATGAACCAAAAACGCCTCAGTCACCGGCAATTCCGGTAGCCCCAACAGCTCCGGAACCCAGGCCGGGCGACGGCATCATTATCATTGATGACAATACTCCCTTAGGCGAACTACCCAATACCGGCACCACGCCGGTTCAAACCTCTCCCTTTGGACCTTTCGGCGCCTACCTGGTACCGCCTTCTCTTGAAGAAAGCCTTGGTCTGAAAAAAGAAGAAAGTGACGATCAAGACTAAAATCGTAAAACGAAATTAACGACAATAAACCACAATAATAAAAGGTGACACAGACGCGTTGAACTGTGCCACCTTTTTATTATTTACAATCATCTTGATAAGCCACCAAAGTTAACTATTTTTTATTGACTACTACCGTTTCTCACGCCTTTGTTAGAATTACAACATCGGGTCAAGATATTTGTTATGAATACCTTGGTAGCTATGTAAAAAAACAATAAAACAAAGCCCCCGGCGAGAGCTTGTACTGTACCGCGACACAAAAAACGGACATTGCAAAAGAGCCCCCGAACGTAGGAAAATAAAACTACGATCGGGGGTTTTGTAATGAAGAGACAATGGACAGATATAAAG
>JAVBWO010000017.1:0-63447 GCA_036677375.1 Bacillota bacterium | reverse complement strand
TCAAGTTGACAAACTATAAGCGGGAGCGTTTTTGTGCAGTCCGCAGTTCCGCTCCCGATATAAAAAGACTTTAAAAGGACGCCACATTTTCGATGTGGCGTCCTTTTTGCGGTGTCAATAAAATTCGCGATACGGCGTTACGGTGTTCTCTCCTCTTCGACGTATGTCGAATAGAATGAACACTTCTTTCAATCCCTAAATGATCAGAACTATTTGGAACCATATTTAACAGGCGCTTAGCTGTAAAAGCCAGGTGATTTTTATATGTGAAATGAGGCTGATACCTTAAACTGTTTGATCGTTTGATTCAATTTTAACACCGATATCGATTGCTTTTGCTTCGTACAAGCCGGTCATGACAATACCGTTGATATTCAATTTAGCATAATCTTCAATATTGGATTCATTGATGCCGCCCGCAGCTAAAACCACTACACTGGGGAATTGTCGTTTCAGCGTATCCGCGGCTTCCCGTAACTGGGGAAGGGGCAGTTTATCGAATTGAATCCCGTCGGCACCGGCATCGCAAAGTCGGACAGCCTGTTCCAAAGAGGTGGCTTCCACGATGATTTTTTTCTCGCAGCATTCCATTTTCATTTGCGGCAGTTTTTCCAATAAACCTTCAAGACCGCCGATAAAATTCATATGCTGTTTAAAAATTAGGATGGTTTCGGAAATACCTAATCGATGAGGTATGGCGCCGCCTGCCATAATGGATTTGACGGCAAGGGCTTTGGTGCCGGGAAAAATCTTGCGTGTCGTAAAAATAGAAAGATTAGGATTGTGTTTCTTGACACGCTCTACCATCTTTTGCGTTTTTGTAGCAATACCGGAACAATGATCAAGAATATTTTGCGATACCTTCCAAGCCATATGCAGATCTTGCGATCTGCCGACGCCGGAAATCAACACATCCTGAGCATGAACCTTTTGTCCTGACGGTATAAAATCCTTTCCTTGGATATGCAGGCGGTCAAAAATTTGCATCACTTCTTCCGTTCCGCAGACAACAGCATCTTCCCTCGTAAAATAAGAGATTGTGCCGGGAGTGTTGTTGATTCCCAAAGACCAGCTTGTCAAATCAATATAAGGCACGTCTTCTTTTATCAGGCGATCAATCTCTTCTCCGGTTAAAAACAGCATATGCATCCCTCACATCTATTTTAATTTTTTATGAACAGCGTTTTCTACTTTAAGTAATAGGTTTGGTCCTCAAATAATAGTTTGATGGCGGACAGTTTTTTTAGCATTTTTAATTAGTTTATTGGTTATCCAATAGGCATTTATTCTTATTAAAGTATATGGGCAGGTGCACGTCCTGTCAACCTTAAAAGAAACTTCTATTTTTGATGAGAAGTACGATAAACCTCTAGTAATCGCTTTTTCCACGAATGTTAGGGGTATGTAAAGAATTTTATAGCACCTAAAAAGAAGTTTATTTAATGGATACCTCATGATAATGGGTTTGATTCAGGTTCTGATTTTGTTATTTTCATTGACTGAAGTAAACAGTAAGAATCTGCGAAGAATCTTTTACCCCTTATTTTTTTCTTTTTCAATTGATTGAGTCAGTTCTTTGGAAAATTCCGTAGAAAGGCCAGCTTCTTTTTGATACAAATTTTTGTGCGTGGCTTGATGCCTGTTCTTATAGGCCCGCATGACCAGATAACTGCATATATAAAAAACAACGATGATACTGCCGGCGGTCAAGCCTGAGGTTTGTCCTTTTACAAAGGGCATGCTAAGGACAGTGGCAATCAGAGAAAAAAGAACAAATAGTGAGGTGTACGGAAAGCCCCACATCTGGCATTTACCATCCGGCGGGCACCCGTATCTTCTGCGGAAGCGGATATGTGTTGTCATGATGACAATATAGGTAAAAAGCAAGGCGAAGCCACCGGAGCTGATCAGAAAAAGATATGCTCTTGGAAACAAAAGGCCAAGCCCCAGTGCGAAAAGCATGGCAATGCCTGAGGCCAGGATGCCGCGATACGGCACCTCTTTTTTATCTTGCAGCCATTTGGGCGCTAAGCCTTCATCGGCAAGGGAACGCATCATCCGGCCAAGCCCGAACATAGCCGCCAGCATGGTGGAAAGAATTGCGGTGATTAGTACCATATTGATGGCGGTTCCTGCCCAGCCTATGCCATGTCTGTTCAGCGCCGCTACGATAGGACTTGTGTTCTCATTGATAACCGCTGTGGGGATAAGTGGGAGGAGAAAAATAATATAGATAATATAAAGTCCTACAAGGCTTAAGACGGTATAGCGGATTGCTTTCGGAATCGTTTCCTTGGGATCTTTTGCCTCGGAAGCGGCTAAGCCAATGATCTCGAAACCGGCATAGGTGAATATCACGGTCAGCATACTGCCGGCAAGGCCTGATATCCCTCCCGGCATCAGTGGTTCGCCTGTTAGATCTCCTATGCCAACAGCCGATCTGCCTGGGAATAATCCAATAATTAATAGAATGGCCATAACGATAAAAGAGATAACTGCAAAAAGTTTGATAGCCGCGAGACCGCTTTCGAGTTTGCTCAGTTTATCAGCGCCGCGGAGGTTTAACAGCGTGACGCCGATGATGATGGCGCTGCCCATGACCCCTATGGATATGTTGGGCAGCCAGCTCTGCACCAGAATAGAAATGGCGGTGGCCTCGCTGGACATGGCAAGAACCATCCCGGTCCAGTAGACCCATCCAATGACGAAGCCGGTTCCCTTGCCGAAAACCTGCGAAGCAAAGGTGCGGAAAGAACCTGAATCAGGGTTCGCCACAGTCATTTCGGATAAAGCAAAAAGAATAAAATAAACCAGCACTCCGCCGAAGATAAAACCTATTAAAATGGAAGGCCCCGCGGCATGAATGGCAACGGAAGATCCCAGGAAAAAAGAACCGCCGATGACCGTCCCTAAAGCCATCATTGTAAGCTGCCAGGCGTTCAGCCCTTTTTCATGTTTTTTCATCATGTGTCTCCATAGATAAAATAATGCTCAATTGTCGTTTGGTTATTCTTCTATTATTCCTAAAATCTCAATCGTAATTCCCGCAAAATGGTATTCGGGAAAAGTTCGCAATCATTATGTCAAAAACCGAAATACTTTATTATTGATCCATTAAATTAATTGTTCCATATTATGGAAAATGCTATAATAAGGCTAAGCGCAATAGAAATCTATGAAACATGAATTTAACATAAGAGATCAATAAAGGTTATCACCGATGCGTTTTTAGCTTACCTCTGCGGGAGTTGATAGGCCACAGAGGAGGAAGGGGCGGCCATTTGAATATGATAAAGAGATGTGGGGTAAGGGAAGTAAATACCACCCGGAAAGCGCGGAAAAATTTTTTGATCCTGACCCTGGTCATGGCAGTATTGCTTGTGGCCGGGTGCGCGCCGTATGTGTCGCGGGATGAAAAAGAGGACATCCAACAAAAAATGACGGCCTATCTTACAAGCCGTTACGATAAAGAATTCGTTGTGCAAGAGCCGAGGCTCGTCGGTAACGAAGGCCTTGGCTACAATTTGTTTGCCGCCAAAGCCTATCCCAAAGACCAGACCTCTTTATTATTTAATGTGGTGTGGGATAAGGACGGAAAAGCGGAAGACGATTACCTGAACAAGCGCTGGACGAAGGAAGGGAAAAAGCATGTAGAGTCTATTCTTAAAGATATCTACGGGGAAGACATGCTTGTTGTGTATAATAACTTTTATTATTTTGGTCAAGAATTGGATGCCAATCTCAACGAACTGAAAGATCTGAATTATGCTGACCTCATCAACGGGCATGGCGCAACCTTGGGCTGTCATATGGATTATTTTGTATTCGTAGACAGCAACTATGACAAAAAGGCGGAAGCTGAAAAAGTGTATAAATTCTATGATGAATACTTTAAAAAGTATGGATTTAATACATATATTGTTTCAATATCGTATATTCAACGAGAATACAAAGCTGAATATGTAGAAAGATTCAAAGCACATAATTATGAAACAATGGGATTTACTAGGGAAGAAGCCGATAAGTTGAAAAGTGAGAAAATAATCCTTAACACCTTAAGATTTAGTTGCCCGATAGATAAGTTAAGTCAAATCACTAAACCGGATGACTTAATATCCAAATTCGAATATTAAATTTATGATGAAAGGAAGTTGTGACCATTACTCTATCGGATAAGGAATTTGAATAAACAATGGTTTTTAGGGGGGCTAAGGTTTGAATAGCAAGACAAAGAAAATCGGCTTGAATGTCCTGATCATCATAGGCGGCTTGGGGTTCTTGGCGCTTTATTTTTACTTTTATGTCCAAATTAAGAATCATTTGAAACTAGAGGGACAGAAACAACTGATGATGTTGAGTTATGTTGTTTGGACTTACTGTGTGCCGATGCTCATAGGTTTGTTTCTTTCCCTGCCTCATTTGGTCAGTCTAAGGAAAAAAGCACCGGCGGAAGCTGACAATAAGGTGACGGTCAGTATGCCTTATCTGATTTTTACTTTGTTTGCTTTGTTGCCGGTGATCGGTATTTTGGATTATTGCAATGCCTGCTATGGCCTGAACATACCCTTAGGCATTTCCCGAAAGTTAAATGGGTTTAGCTTCAATTATGAACTGCATGGTGTGCTCTTCGGTTATTTTATCTGTCATATTTGGCAAAAAAAAGAGGTGGGAAAAGACAGTAAAGATGAAGTAAGCAGTAACTAAATTGAAGCAAAAAAGGGCGTCATTCGATAGGTTTCGGATGGCGCCCTTTTCTGATATTATAATAGATCTCTTTGCAATTTATATTTGTAAAAAAGGGGATACCGCTTCATTCGTGCAGCCTTATTTTTATTGCCTTTTCCGTCTGTCCGCTACTGGCAGGATGATCTTGGTGATGTAGTTATCCTGTCTGTCCCGGTGCTCCGCCGTACTTTCCATGTATACCTCCTGTGCCGGACCGCTGGGGGTAAGGTTGTAGGTTTGAACATAATGCCGCAAAGCGGCATAGGCGGCGCCTAATTCCTCATAGGCGCCCCGGTGGTGGACGGCTATGGCTTGTCCCGCGGGATAAATCACACAGCCCTGCGGTGCTGTTTCAGCGTCTACCGTGATGCAAACATTCATAGGAAATCGCTCCAGCTTAAGAGCGCTTTTCATATATTGATCATCGGGAAACTCGCAGAAGCTGTTCCATGAAGTAGAAAAGCGCAGACCAAGCCGGATGGCCTCGCCCACTGTCTGATAGCTGGCATAAATAGCTTCCTCTACGCCATTGCAGACAAAACTGCGCACAAAGCACAGCCGCTGGGGCAGCTCCAGCCATCCCACAGTGTAATCGCCCTTTTTTACCTGACGGGAGCGCAGCTCGGCGATGCTGTTGCTCAGCCGCTTTTTTTGCGCCTCCAATTGAGTGATCTGTTTTTCCGTCACATCCTTGCCGCTGATGTATTCCGCGATATCGTCAAGGGAAAGGCCGGCGTTCTTTAATTCCAGAATCAACAAAAGGTTTGCCACATCCAACTGACTATAATAACGATAGCCGGAGGTTTCATTGATCTCCGAGGGGATCAGCAGCCCCCTGCTCTCATAGTAGAGGATAGTGCGGCGGGTGACGCCGCAGGCTTTCGCCACTTCTCCGATCTGATACAACATATTGTCTATATTTTGCCGCATTTTCGTGCCAACCCCCTTGACTCGTCCCTTAACGTACGGTGTATGCTGATTATAACATATTCTGGAAAATAAAAATAGATCAAGGCAAAGACTGACATGATAGATAGAAGTGAAGGCAACGAAAACGGATCTGACACAAGGGGGAGGGCGGATGAGTTTACAAAGCTACTGCGAGAAGCATCATCTGGATACGCTGTTGCGGCAATGGCACACGGCGAAAAACGGCGATCTCACCCCGGCTGCTGTGGCGCACAGCAGCCGGAGAGTAGTATGGTGGCGCTGTGAAAAGGGTCACGAATGGCAAACGCAGGTGGGTTCGCGCATTACCGGCACCGGCTGTCCCCAATGTTACGCGGAAAAACTGGCAGCCAAACGGGAACAAAAAATAAAAAACATAACAAAACCGCAGCGCGGGAAGGAGACGAAGGAATGAAAAAAAAGATTTTGGCGATCATGGTAATGCTCTGCTGCATGATGATTGTACTGCCGGTAATGGCAGTTGCCGATCCGGCTCCGGCGGAGAAGAACGTGATGCTCGGAGACGGCGGTATTGACCGCTATAACAGTGAAGATGGCTATGATTACGTCTACTATGGCCAAAGCGGTTCCAGCCCCATCAAATGGCGGGTGCTTTTGGCCAGCGGCGGTAATGGCGGTACTTATACGGACGGCAGCGGCGCCTCAATTGATGGTTCCGACGCGATGTTCCTGCTATCTGAAAATGTGTTGTCAGATAAGATAGCCTTTGACGCAAATGGCAACGGCTGGTCTTCCAGCGATATCAGAACATGGATTTTAACGAATCTATACAATGGCAGCGGGGTATTTACGGCAGCGGAAAAAGCGCAGATACTGCAAACGACCACCACGGGAGATACTGATGTAATTGTTCCCACTTATGTGATTTATGCTTGTCAACTGAGCGGTGACACCCTGTTTTTGCTTTCCGCCGATGAGGCGACACGCAGCGTTTATGGCTTTGGAGCAGCTCAAGAGGATGACAACAACCGCATCTTGGAACAGCATCACTGGTGGTTGCGGTCGGGTTCTAGTTATTCAGGTCATTGTGCCATCATAACAAGCGATCGAGGTCTGATAAGTAGTTTGTATGCTGACAGATCTGAATTTTGTATTACCAGGCCGGCTTTTAATTTGCATACCGGCTCCATCCTCTTTTCCACGGCGGCGGATTTTGATAAAAGCGATGATTTTGCCATAAACAGTGTATATGCGGACAGCGAATGGAAACTTACCTTGCAGGATGGCAATACGGCCTTTGCCGCCAGCTTGGCTGACATCTCGATCGCGCAGGGAAACGACTTGACGGTGGAGGTATCCGGTCTTGGCAGCGGAGCGGATTATACGCAGGTTTCCGCCATGCTGGTGGCAGAGGACGGCGATGTTATTGGCTATGGCAAAATCGGCAATGCGGCAACCGGCGCAAAAACCTTTACCATCCCATCGGACTTGGCAGTGGGGGATTATACGCTGCGGGTCTTTGCCGAAGAAATAAACGGGGTCAACCTCACAGACTATGCCAGCAATACGGAAGACTTCAGCCTGAGAGTTTGCGAGCCGCAGCCCGTATACTTAACGGGCAGAGGGGTGAAGCTGACGGATGGCAGCGTATGGTTTGTACTTGATGACGGCGGCGAGAATGACTTACGGATCACCCTGATCAAAGACGGCTTTTTGGATGGCGCTTATACAAGGCCGGAAGCCGATACGGCGATTGAATCTTATCAGACGCAGGCCCGCAACGCTTATAGCGATAATGGAGCCGCAGCACGTTTGCCGGCATCTGACGATTTGGATGGGATTGATCGCGATTTTACCGATGAAAGCAGTGGCTACTGGCTATCTGATATTGACGGTTCCTTTTGTTATTATACGGCGGGACATGCCGGATCGGTGTGGTGTTTGTCAACGGATGTTCACGATGTCCGTCCGGCTTTAAAGGTGTTGAAATCGCAGATCACCGTCGTGGAGGCGATGGTCACCGAGCAGCCGGAGGATCTGGACTGGCCGACGTTGGCGGGACAAAACGCCGTGTTTTCCGTTGCGGCGGACGGTGAGAACGTAACCTATCAGTGGCAGGTCAAAAACGGTGTCGATTGGACGAATATCGCAGGAGCGACGGAAAGCGCTTTGACACTTTCCAACGGCGATGCCAATTATGCGGCGGGCAGAATTTTCCGCTGTAAGATGTACAGCGATTGGGGAGAATATTTTTACAGCGGTGAAGCGGTGTTGAGAATTTTTAACTGGCAGGAATACGGCGGCGCTAACGCGGTAGAGGACAGGGATTATAGCATCGAAGTCGTCGGGGATGAGATATCGGTTTACACCGCCGCCGGTTTGGGTTGGGTCGCCGCTCAGGTCAATAACGGCGACGACGGTCTTGCCGGGAAGAAGATTATCCTGGAAGTCGACGCCGATCTGACGGGGAGAGCATGGATCCCCATTGGCAATCTTTCTTCTCAGGCCTTCGAGGGAGATTTTGACGGCAATATGCGGACTGTCAGAGGGCTTGATATCAACTATGAGGGAGCATATATCGGCTTATTCGGTTACGTAAAAGATGCGACCGTTGAAAACTTGATCATCGCCGACGGAACGGTTCGCGGTTCAGGCAATGCCGGGGAGGCCTATGTTGGTGCCCTATTCGGATATGGAAACAGCTCCACATTCCAAAACATCGGCGTCGGTGAAGTTATGCTGGTGGGAAATACCGATGCGGATACGCTTTATGTTGGCGGGATCGGCGGAATACTCAGCGGCAAAGAGGGCTGCGCGGTTTTTAATTGTTATTCCCGAGCTACGGTATCCTCCAGAAATACCACCACATCGGCAGGCGGCATCGCGGGCTATGCCCGGTATGGGTCATCCATTGAGAACTGTTATTTTGCGGGAACTTTTGATGCCGGCGCCGGCGCATCGGTATTTATTGGAGCTATCGCCGGAGTATTGGATCAACCCGTTACAGACAATGTTAGCAGCTGCTATTGGCAGATCGACTGCGGCGCCTTATACGGACATTGGGATGCCGATGCTGATGACGCTATTACCGCGTCCGATGATGGCTGCATCTCCAAAACAAAGGCGCAAATAAAAGCAGCATCCGGTGACGGCGCACTGCTTTCCGGATTAAACGACTGGGTGACGATGGCAAACGGCAGCAACAGCACCTATAAGACCTGGACGATCTGCAGCTTACTAAACGGCAGCTATCCCACTTTATTTACCGTTTATGATCTTTATGTGGGCGGCATCCCAGTGACCAATGTCAACTGTGATAATGTTCTCAGCGATGCGGGCACGCCCACGGTGGTATTTAACCCCAATATCAATACCTTGGCCCTGAACAATGCCAGTATCAGCATTACCGATGCAAATGTCGGTTTCTTTGCCGCAATCGAAGGTATGATTTCACTTAACATTGATTTGGCAGGGAAAAATACAGTATCCGGCAGCGGTACGGAGCAGGCAGGCATTTATCTGACCGGCAACGCGGGCGCGCAGGTTCTATCTTTCAGCGGCAGGGGCACGCTGATGGCGGAAGGAATCGTTGCCGTGTGTGTAAAAACGTACGGGAATCATGAAGCCTTATCCCTTGCGTCAAACCTGATTGTGAAAGAAGGCGGCAGCATTGCTCACGAACACTCGGGGTCAAGGGATTTCTGGACTTTTTCTGACGGAACATTTGATGCAAGCGATATGTCAACATACTCCGGCCGCGTGGTCATAGGCCCCAAGACCTCGCCTTCCTCTTCGTCGTCACTGTCCTACAATTATTATAACATCACCGCCACAGCAGGGGAGGGCGGCGGCATCTCGCCTTCCGGCAAGGTATCCATACGGGAGTTGCTGGACAAGACTTTTACCATTACAGCGGTTGACGGCTATGTCATCGAAGACGTTCTGATTGACGGTGTTTCTGTGGGTGCTGTGAGCGAATACACCTTTGAGAAGGTAAGCAAGACCTATACCATCAAGGCAGTTTTTGCCAAAGGCACGGCTTGGGTCAATCCTTTTAAGGATGTTGGTGAATCGGACTGGTTCTACAGCGCGGTCAAATATGTGGTTCAAAACGGCTTGATGAACGGCACGAGCGATACGACTTTTGAGCCGAATCTGGCAACCAGCCGCGCCATGATCGTCACGATTCTTTGGCGTCTGGAAAATCAACCGGCCGTCAGTGCTTTAAGCGACTTTCGGGATGTGGCAGACGGCGAATATTATGCCAAAGCCGTAGCCTGGGCGGAAGAAAACGGCATCGTCAATGGTTATGATGCCGCTACCTATGGCCCAGGTGATACCATTACCCGCGAACAGTTGGCAGCGATTTTCTACCGTTATGCCCAATATAGGGGTTATCATGTGAATGCGGCGAAAGGCGATATCTTGAGTTACAACGATGCCAATCAAATCAGCGGATACGCCCTGCCTGCCATAGAGTGGGCTTGCGGCGCGGGTCTCATGAACGGTGAAACGGTAAGTACTTTCAACCCTGGAGGCATCGCATCCCGGGCGGAAGTTGCAGCCGTACTCATGCGGTTTGCGGAAAGCGTTGCGAAATAACATAAAAGAAATGCATATTAATAAAACAAGAGGACATCTCAAAAGGGTGTCCTCTTGTTTGAAGTAATCAGAGTTGCTTTAGAAATGAAATCCGTAAACCGGTTGGCGGTATATCATATGATAGAAGCGACGTCGCTGATAGTAGCGCTGTTTTTTATGCTTGCGTATTTTATTTTGTTATATGGTATATATTGTGTTAATTCACAAATAATATAAAAAAGGAGGATGTGAGAATTTAAAAACAGTGAAAGCCCTAAGTAAGCCGGAAATCATCATGATTGTAACCGTTATTCTCATGGGAACAACCGTAGGTTATTGCACCTTAAGGCTGAATTTAGACAAAAATATGAATAATATTCTTTTTGGATTCAATAATAAAAGTATTCGTTTAAAGGGGGATAAAAAATGTTTAAACATGAAAAGAAGCTATTAAAAGACGTAAGGGTGAATGCCGTCAATCCCAATTATGCTAATATGGTTCAAGAACAGCTGGGTGGGCCTCATGGCGAATTAAAAGCCGCTTTGCAATATTTGTCTCAAAGTTTCCGTATCCAAGATCCACGGATCAAGGATCTTTTCTTGGATATCGCTTCCGAAGAGCTGGGTCATATGGAGATGGTTGCCACAATGGTCAATCTGCTAAATGGCGAGAATCCTAACGCCCAGCAAACAACCGTGGGAGGGGTCGAAGCAGCTACTGTTTCCGGGCTTGCACCTTTATTGGCTAATGCGTCGGGATATCTCTTTACTGCCGCCTATATCAATGTAACCGGTGATCTTGCCGCCGACCTCTTGTCTGATATCGCAGCCGAGCAAAGGGCGAAAGTAGTTTATGAACATCTTTACCGGCAAATCCCGGATACCGGCGTAAGAGAAACAATTGATTTTTTGCTGAACCGTGAAGAAGCGCATAACACGCTTTTCCGCGAGGCCTTTAATATGCTGGAAGACACCGGTTCTTTAAAAGATTGGGGTGTTACCGGCGATTCTAAAAAGTATTTCGACCTTTCGTCGCCCGGTCAATATTTCGATAACAATCATCTTGCTAAACCCAAACCGCCTAAATTTAATGTTCCCAATCAACCAGGCCAACCTAACGCGCAAAATCCGGGAATGATGCAGTAATTTTAATTTTATAGAAAGGAGTATGATAATATGGGTGTCGTAACAAATATCACCGACAAATATCAGAAATGTATCGATGCTTGCAACAGATGTGCGCAGGCTTGTTATGAGTGTACAAAATTATGTCTCAATGAGCCGGATGTACAAGCCAGAAAAGCTTGTATCGGTATGCTGATGGAATGTGCTTGTATTTGTAAGGAAGCGTCGGCTTTCATGTCTATGAGCGCTCAACACGCCCGGGAGTTATGTCAGCTTTGTGCCACAATTTGTGAAAAATGCGCTAACGAATGCAGTATGTTTAAAGATGACCATTGTGTCAAATGCGCCAACGAATGTAAAATCTGCGCCACGGAATGTAAAGCAATGCCTCAATAGTTAGTATCTCTCATTTTCTATATTGATTAACAAAAAAAGCGGGGTTTTCCCGCTTTTTTTGTTAATCGACTACTATTACTATAATTATTACTATAATGAAAGTCAACCGCTATTGTAAATATTGTAAAGTTATAAATATTCACCGACTATCACGGCCCGAGCCGCTTCTCCGATCTCTTGGTAGCTGGTACAGCGGCAGATATTGCTTTGGAGCCAGTCCTCAAGTTCCGTATCTGTCGGATGGGGATGTTTTTGGAGCAAAGCATGGCAAACCATCAAAAATCCTGAAGTGCAATAGCCGCATTGAAAAGCGAATTTTTCTACAAAAGCTTTTTGAATGGGCGCGTCTTTCAGACCCTCCACCGTAATAATTTCTTTGCCAATTGCTTCTACGGCCAGCATGAGACAGGATTTTACCGGCCAGCCGTCGATCATAACGGTACAAGCCCCGCAATCGCCGTTTTCGCAGCCCGGTTTAGCTCCTGTTAATCCTAACTTTTCTCTCAGTACGTTCAGAAGGATATCGGAAGGTCGTATTTCAATTTCATAATCTTCATGATTGACATTTAAATGAATGGTGTTTTTTCCTTTAATACTAAGCATGGTTTTCTGCCCTCATGGTTTCCAATATATTGACAAGCGTTTCTTTTAAAACAAATTTACGGTATTCGGCGGAGCCGTTATGATCATCTGAAATTTCTTTTGTTTGATCCGCAAACATTTTGACACGCATTTCAATGGTCAGGTTAACATCATTCAGGATCTTTTCATTTGCCATATCCCGAAAAGGATACGGCTTCAAGCCGCTGAAAGCGACCCGAAGCATCCCGTCTTTGATGATTCCCGCTGTGGTGATCAAGGGATAGTCGATCTTTTCATTTTTGGTTTTTTTGATGTGAAAATAGGGCGTGTTTAAATAGGATTGATCAATGATTACTTTGACCAGGAATTGTCCTTTTTTGAGCTGAAGCCTTTGGTCAAATATTTGGCAAGCCTCATATTCCTGCAATCCGTCCTGTCCGGCAATGACAAATTTTGCGTCCGTCAACAAAAAGGGCAATACGGTTTCCCGGTAGATGATTGTTGCCGCCAGGTTTCCCCCTAGTGTAATTTTGCATTGCATCGTATGGTCGGCAATCCGTCCGGCCGTTTTTTCTAAAAGCGGGAATTTCTTTGCTTCACGGATCTCTGTCAGCGTCAGAGCCGACCCCAGAACAAGGTGCTTTTTGTCGAAAGCAAGAATCCGGCATTCCGGGATATTCTTAATATCAATGACGGCGCCGAAAGAGTAGTTTCCTAGCCTTGCCATGCTGATCAATTCACTGCCGCCTCCATAGTATACGGGGGCTTTGCCTTCCCGGTCTAAACAGTGATAGGCCTCTACCGCTTCTTGGATGGTAGCTGGTTGATAGTATTCAAAATCAAAAGGAATCATGAAACACCTCCGGTCTTCACCCACCAGATTTTTTCCGGTGTCAGGGGCAATTCATCCAATTCCACCTGAGCCGCCAGAGTAAGCGCATTGCCAAGTGCCGCAGGAATCGCGATGATGCCGTGCTCCGCCAGAGACCTTGCTCCATAAGGCGCATCGATCTGAGGAGTTTCCGCAAAATCAACCAGATACTTAGGGTTTTCGCCAAAGTGCATTACTTTATAAGTGCGAAGGCTGGTATCCTGAACCCGGCCCTCTTGGTCATAAGAAAAAAATTCCCGGCTGCCTAGGCCCAGGCCCATGCACATGCCGCCCCGGATCAGACCTTCGGCCATTGCAGGGTTTAAGACCTTACCTGCGTCGATCACGGTGGCCGCTTTCACCAAGCGGTAGGAAAATTCTTTTTGATCAAATTCGATCTCAACCGCTTGTGCCCCGACGGTCCAGGCCGGCCCCGTCTGACCTTTGCCGGATGAGACATCCTGATAACTGAGGCCGCTCATTATAAAACTGCCTCTGCCTAAAATCTGACCTCCAACCGAATTGCCGTTTGTATATTGATAACCATGGACCAGATCCTTGAATTCCAAATAAATGCTGGGATCTTGTTTCAAATAAACTCTTTCGTTTTCCACCTCAAAGTCATGCGCCGGATAGCGCATAACAGTGGATGCCAGATCTTTTAATTGCCTGATCACATCTTCCGCCGCATCCAAGACAGCATTTCCCACCATATAAGTGGTCATACTGGCTACCGTTTTCCAATGCTTGGGGCTGTATTGGGTATTGACGTCCATCATAACATGGATATGCTTGATATCCATTTTTAATTTTTCCGAAAGGATCTGAGCAGCCGTTGTTTTCATACTTGGACCTATTTCCACGCAGCCGCAGTTCAGATTGATACTGCCGTCGGTATTGAAGGTAAGACAAGCTCCCGATACCGCATTGGTCGGGGAAGTTGAGGTTTTCCAGAGGCACGCAATCCCCTTGGCCCGGATCTTATTGTTATTTAGTTCGATCCGGGTGCCTTCCTGCCAGTTGATTATAGTCTTCACCTTGTCGATACAGGCCGGCAGGTCGCCAAGGTTACTTTTTGTCACCTTTACCTGCGTAGGCGTCAACTGATCCGGTCTAAGTGCATTCATCTTTCTTAATTCAGACGGGTCCATATTGAGTTCACGGGCCATTTTGTCCATCATCCTTTCCATACAAAACGTATAGGAAGCATGCCCGAAACCCCTGAAGGCTGTGGCATAAGGGTGATTGGTATAAACACAGAGAGAATCACAGAATATATTTTCAATATTATATGGGCCTGTACAGTCTACATTAATCGCTTTTGCCATTCTGGGTCCGATATCCGAATAAGCTCCTGTATCCACCAGATAAGTTATTCGGGCGGCTTTCAGTTTGCCCGTCTTGGTTGCTCCCAGCTTGATCACCGCTTCAAGTCCCATGCGGCAAGGGGAAGAGACAATATCGTGTTCCCGCGTATTGACCAGCCTTACCTCTTTACCGCCTACAGCCTTGGAAGCCCGGTAAGCTAAGAACTCAAGCTGCACCGGTGATTTCCCGCCAAAAGCGCCGCCTACCAGAGGAACTTCTACGATAACCTTTGCTTCTTCCAGGTTAAAATAATTGCTGATCTCTTTTTTTATCATAAAAGGGGATTGGGTGGATGATTTGATCGTTACGATACCTTCGGCGTCGATTTTTACTCTGACCGCACGTGTCTCCATGGCAATATGATCTGATTGCGGTAGTGTAAAGCTGGATTCGATGATGACATCGCTTTCCTGGAAACCTTTTATAATATCGCCTTTACTGATGTTTTTGCGGTCACATACATTACTGCCCGGTTCCGGATAAACGTCTTTTTCTTTACGCTTATAGTTGACCAGACCTTCATGGATAAGCGTTGCTCCTTCAGATATCGCTTGAGAGGGTGAAGCGACTACCGGTAAAGGCTCGTAAGTTATTTTGATTAAAGAAACCGCTTTTGCCGCGATCAATTCATTCTCAGCCACCACAAGAGCCACCGGTTCGCCGTAATATCTGACTCTTCCTTTGGCCAAAGGAGGCCTGTCTTCCAATAGCGGACCGCATAAACCAGGAAAATCTTCGCCGGTCAGCACTGCCTTGACTCCGGGCAAAGCAGTTGCTTGTGAGATGTCCAGATTTTTGATTAAGGCGTGGGCATAAACGCTTGTGGCCATTTTAGCGGTTAATGTCTGCGAGGAAGCAAAATCATCGGTATATTGAGCCTGGCCTGTTACTTTGTTCCAGGCTTCTTTGCGGATTACAGTAACGCCAACACCTGTTTTAGACAATGAAAAACCTCCAATTCAGCATTTTATAATAGTTTTTACAAAACAAAAAATTTTATGAATATTGCTCAGCCTATGATTTGGTATGCATTAATCAACCAGATCTTTTGATTATCAAAAAGAAAATATATAAACAGGCTTTGAAGGCGCATATCATTACCTGTGATGAAGAAGATATTTCGTAGGTTATGAATATTGCTTCTAAACCTTTAAGTAAATCGGCAGCAATATTTCTGAATCGGTTGTAAAACATAAAGCGAGGGGAAATAATCCCCTCGCTTTTTTATATAAACTGTGTGGCAATAAGTGGAAAATGGTGATAAAATAACCATTAGAGAAAGAAAATACAAAATCTTTAGCTATTTGAATCAAAATACGGGTTGAGGTGGTCGTGTGATTGATACGGATGCGGTTCCGAAAAATTCAACCAGCACATTGTTGGGCAAGCTGTTAAAAACGACAAACGTGAAGCGCTTTATTGAGAGCAATGACAAGCAGATGAAGCTGCCGGCTTTTCATAGCTACATTGCACAAAAATGTACTAATATCGGCGAAGTTCCGGAACGGGTCATAAACCGCGCTGGTATTGAGAGCTCTTACGGACATCAGATCTTTAAGGGTTCCCGTATACCGTCCCGGGATAAAGTGTTGCAGTTGGCCTTTGGCTTTGGTTTTGATTTGGAAGATACACAGGAACTTTTGAAAGTAGCGCAGTATAATCCGCTATACCCGAAAATCAAGCGCGACGCCGTGATTATTTTTTGTATCAACCGAAAACGAAGCATGATCGAAACCCAGGCTCTCTTAGATGAGCTGGGGTTGAAATTACTGGGAGGTGAACGCGCGTGAGCCAGGAAGATCCGCGAGAGTGTGATGTAAGGGATTTTCTTGTGGAATATAATAAAGCTACTTTCCCACAAGAGTTTTTGGCAAAATATGAACCCATTGAGTGTTTGTCCCAAAGCGAACTTGGTGAAACATTGCTGGTCAAAAATTTGCGTACAGGGAAACTTTGTGTATGCAAATGCTTTGACAAAGAGCAATATCCGGATGAGAATGAAGCGTTGAAAAAAATGTCCTGCCAAGGCATTCCGGTCTTTCTTGAGTCTTTTGAAATTGGGGGCAGAATATACAATATCCGCGAATATGTGGAAGGAGAATCCCTTCAAAAGCTGGTAGAACGGGAAAATATGGATGAGCGGCAGGCGATCTCCGTTGGGGAGCAGCTTTGCGATATTCTAGCCTGCCTGCATGGACAAACACCGCCTGTGATCCACCGTGACATCAAGCCCAGCAATGTCATTGTCCATGATGGCAAGGTGTCCTTGATCGACTTTGGTATCTCGCGTACTTTTGATGAAGCAGCGGATACCGATACCATCTGCCTTGGCACCCGGGAATATGCGCCGCCTGAACAATACGGTTTTTCGCAGACAGACAGCCGCACGGATATTTATTCCCTTGGCGTATTGCTCCGTTTTATCCTGACAGGCAGTACGAAGCCTTCTGTCATTCATCATAAACGCCTTGACTGTATTGTGAAAAAGTGTACCTCATTGGCGCCGGAAAACCGTTATGCTTCGGCGCAGGCCGTGAAAAAAGATCTGTTGCAAGCAAGGCCGGAGGTGCAAAAACGCCGGAAAATCCAAATGACAATCCTTGCGTCTGTTCTCGTTATTTTAGCGGCTGTTGGCATTTATAAGGGGGTCCAATATTCCAACCGCAACATTTGGCCGGTAGATACGCCCGCATATATTTCCTCGACGGAGCAAACCAGCCAATCGGCGCAATACATGAACGAGAAGTATGACACCGATCTCTTCCGGGAAAGTGATGATATCGCCGGCGTCGGGTATCTCCGTGATTTGCTTGCCCAGGTTTTTGGCTTTGACGCGGAATATGTCAACGCGCTCCCGCCCGATGGCGCCATTCCCGCGGAAAGCGATGAATATTTTATGCCCTGGGGTTTTGGCGCGGACGACAGCATACACAGGGATATTTTAACTTATGTGGTGGTCAAGACTTATTGGCCGGAAGTGGTGGCGGACTGGTCGAGCCTTAAAGATGATACGGGACAATACCCCGGCGTCCGTGTTGCCAATGAATTTGCGGAGAAATACAAATTGCTGGAAGGTATGAACAGATGGGATCACATCACCGCAGGCGATGTGGCTATCGTCTATGCCAATGCACAAAGAACATACGAGACCATAAAATAGTGGTATTTCAACCGTAAAAACACGAAAACTGAGCTGGCAGCCCACTTTTTGTGTTGTCGCTTAGGCTAAAATATTAAGAGGGAAACGCAGCCCTTGCAATATATCAAAAGATGCTATTAATGGAGGTTGGAACATGAAAAGAAAAATCTTGTCCGGATTGATCGCGGTATGCCTGGGTCTTTTTCTCTGCCCGTTGTCGGCGCTGGCGGCATCTGACTTTACCGATATGCCGGCGGGCGCCTATGGCGAGTTCTTGCAAAAAGCGGTGGATAACGGCTTGCTCGTAGGGGATGATCAAAAAATCATGCCTACCGCTCCGCTGACCAGAGCGCAAATGGCAGCTATCATTAGCCGCGCCTTTGGCGCGCAGGAAAAAGAGAATATCGGTGCTTTTTCTGATGTAGCCAAGGAAGCATGGTATTACACTTCTATTCAAACGGCTTGTCAAATGGGCGCGTTTAAGGGAGAAGGTAAAAAGTTTCTGCCTGACAAAAATATCACGCGCGAAGAAGCCTTCGTTGTGATTGCACGGGTCCTGAAGCTCGCGCCTGGGGAAAGCCTGAAACACAGCTTTGCGGATGCAGACCAGCTTTCTTCATGGGCCAAAGGACTGGTTTATGCCATGGCAAACAGCGGCTATGCCAATGGCGACGGTACCAATCTGAGACCAAAGGAAATGATGACCCGCCAGGATTTTGCTACGGTTTTTGATAATATCATCAAGACCTATGTGCGGACAGCAGACACGGTACAGACAGTTGCGGCCGGTAATGTGATGGTGAATGTACCGAGCGCTACGCTCAAAGATCTTACCGTAACAGGCGACCTCATCATCGGGGAAGGCGCCGGCAGCGGCGATATCACATTGGATCACGTAACAGTTACCGGCCGCATCGTGGTACGGGGCGGCGGTGAGAATTCCATTCATATCAAGAACAACAGCCAAGTGGGAAGCCTGGTGATCAGCAAAACCGAAAGCGGCGCCATCCGTGTGGCCACGGAAGCGGGCTGTTCGGTGGAATATACCTATATTGACGATGGGAAAGACGATGTGATCCTGGAAGGCACTTTCGAGAAGGTCTCCGTTGAATGCAATGTGCCGGTGGTTGCCCAAAACGCCCAAATCGCTGCTGTTACTGTGGCAGCCGAAGCCGCTTCGCTCAAGGTTGAAGGCACATCCAGTGTTGCGGCAGTGGAGATCAAAGAAAACGCCAAGGGTGCGACCCTTGAAGTATCTAAAAGCGCTAAGGTGACAAAAGTGGAAAGCAGCGCGGCAGGGGTATCCATCAGCGGCTCCGGTACGGTATCTGCGGCGGTCATCAGCGGCAATAATACCGCGGTGAATACTTCCGGAACTAAAATGACCGTTGCCGCAGGAACTTCCGGCGTCAGCGAGAACGGTAACTCTGTGGCGGGCGGAAAGGAAACCACGACCGAATCAAGTACCAGTTCGGGAGGAAGCTTTAGTGGCGGCTCCTCTTCTTACACTGCCAGCGTTGCCACTGCGGCTGAGTTGCAAAGCGCCCTTTCCGCAACCCGTGCAAGCGGCATCCGCATTACGGCGAGCTTTATACTGGCAGGCGAAAGTGCGACGGAATTGACGCTTAGTAAGCCCGTGACGATCGATTCCGGCGTCACGCTTACGGTGGGTGACAATATGAAGCTGAGCGTGGGAAGCACTCTGAAAAATAACGGGACCATCATGATTGCCGGCGAAGCGGCGAGTCATGAGCATGCTGTCATCGGTGAGCTTGTCGTGCGGCAAGGCGGTACCTTGACCAATAACGGCACCGTTACCATTGCCGCGGCTACCTGCGACTCCATTCGTACCGATATTCCTATGGGTCCCAACGGCGGTTTGCTCTGCGTCAACGGCGGCACCGTCAATAACCGTGGTACGATCACCGCGGAGCAGGGCGGGCTGACCGCTGATCAGGAAGATGCCGCGGATGCCAGATATTGGGGCGGCTATCTTGAAGTAGCCAATGCCAGCACCTTTAACAATGCTAGTGGTGCAACCGTTAATTTCCGCGGGGCGATCCTCAATATTTGGGCGGATGCGGGCGAGGCGCTTTTCAATAACGAAGGGACGCTCAACGTAACCTATGGTACAGTTCGAATCGGCGATAACGCAACTTTGGAGGTAACGGAAACCGGCAGCTTGGACAACAGCGCTGAAATAGTCGTTGGTGAGTACGAAACAGATCCGGAATATATCACTACCGCCTTGCTGTTGGTACGCAACGATCTTATCAACAGCGGTGCGATCACTATTGTTCAGCCGGGTAGTAACGCCCTGGTCATTTCAGGCACGGGCAGCGTCGTAAACACCGGTACCATCATTAATAACGGCCGGATCAATGTGATAGGCGCTTTGGACACTTCCGTCGGTACGATCAACAATAGTCACAATGCTCAATTCTTTGTGCAGTATACGGAGGGTATAGAGGATATTGAAGGCAAAGACAAGATTGAAGGAATGTTGTTTCTTGCCTTTGATGCGACAGATCTAGCCAAGGCTCTGGAGCGTGAATATACTTTTATCATCATGATAGGCGATGATGCGAATGAGGGCGTGGTCGAGCTTGCGCACGATCTGACCATTCCAAGTGGCACGAAGCTGCTCATTGACGAAGGGTGCAGCCTGCAGGTACCGCAAACCGTGAAGCTTACCAACAACGGCGAAATCTATTTGGCACTCTGTGAATTGGCGGATAATGAAGATGATCAGCTTCAAGCCGAGCTGAACATTGCTGGCACGCTGGACAATAGTGCCACCGGCATGATCCAGATTGCCAATGTTTATGACGAGGGTGAACCTTATTCCGGCGGCGAATCCGTGCTGTGGATTGAGACCAGTGGTACCGTTACCAACGAAGGGACCATTACCAATTACGGACGTATCAATGTCATGGGGACATTGGATACTTCCGATGCGGATAGTGCCATTGCCAATCATGGGCACTTCTTTGTACAGTATATAGAGGGTGTAGCGGATATCGCCGGCAAAGAAAACATTTCGGGTTCTGATATGATGTTTCTTGTTTTTGATGAGACGGGTCTGACCAAGGCACTGGAGCGTAACTATACTGACATCATCGTTGCGGACGAAATATTGCTTTCTAAGAACCTGACCATCCCAAGCGGCACAAGTCTGCTCATTCTCGAGGAGTGTGGCCTAGAGGTACCGCTAAACGTGGTGTTAACCAATAATGGTACAGTTAGCAACAGCGGCACTGTCAATATCAGCGGTGGTAGTTATGTCAATAACGGCACATGGAATGGCAATGAGCCCGTCGGTGGCGTATAAGATGATTTAACGTCAATTTATTAAAATATTAATCGGTTTAGGCAAGACCGCAGAGAGCAAAGGGAAAACGCACTCTGCGGTCTTTTTGTAGCTTGGGTAATTATCTTTATGCGTAAGGTCTTGGAAGCAAAAGCGCCCTTTTTCAAAAGGGCGCTTTTGTGTTTTATGGATACATGTATATCCATTGGTATGGGGATGAAAGCCCGTGCATGGCTGCCGAGGAAACCTAGACCTGAAAAATTACTCGGAAACGGGGAGAATAAAACCGGACTAGCCTTAATATAATGAATACAAAGAAAGGCGGGTAGCTATGAAAATTGATACGCTAGATGTCTATTTGATTAAAAGCCCGCTGATCCATCCCTGGAAAACAGCTTATGGCGAAGATCCCGATATCTTTTCCATTCTTGTAAGCATGACCTCCGGCAACGATATCGGCTGGAGCGAAGCCAGCCCTTTATTTGGCCCCACCTATTCTCCCGAATGCGCCTGGGGTGTGTATTATGTCATCAAGCAGTTTCTGGCGCCTTTGCTCGTGGGAGAAGAGTTTGCCGACGCCTCTGAGATCAATGCCGTTTTGTCCCGGTATAAGGGCAATCCTTTTGCAAAATCGGCCCTGGAGATTGCCTGGTGGACTCTTGATTCTAAAATGCGGGGCAAACCGTTGCATGAACTGTTGGGCGGTACTTATCATCCCATCGCCGCCGGCGCGGACTTCGGTGTCCAGGACAGTATTGACACGCTGTTAAAATTGATCGACGGGGCCATTGCCGACCAAATGCCCAGGATCAAGCTGAAAGCGATGCCGGGCTGGGATCTTCAAATGCTGCAAGCGGTTACTGCCGCCTTTCCCCATCAAGTTTTCCATATCGACTGCAATGCCTGCTATTCTCTGGATGATTTGCCACTGTTCCGGGAGATCGATCAACTGGGCTTGGCCATGATCGAGCAGCCGCTTTTCTATAATGATCTTATTGACCATGCTAAGCTTCAGGCGCAAATGGAGACCCCTATTTGCCTTGATGAATCCATCTCCTCGCCCCATGCCGCCAGGCAGGCCATAGAAATCGGCGCTTGTCGCTATATCAATCTGAAGCCGGGCCGCTTAGGCGGGCTGCAAAATACGCTGGAAGTTAACCGTATGTGCCGGGAAGCCAATATCGGCTGCTGGGTCGGGTCTATGCTGGAAACGGCGCTGGGTGCCGGAATTTGCATAGAACTGGCGTCTATTGGCAACATGACTTATCCCAGCGATCTCTTCCCGTCGGATCATTTCTTTGCCCAGGAGCTTAGTGGTAACCGTATTGAATTGTCGGCTCCCGGTTATGTCCTGCCGTCCCTAACCCCCGGCAATGCTTTTGTTCCTGATAGGACGATCCTGGCGGCAAGGACGCTGGCGAAGATGCATTTTGAAGCCAAAAAAGCGGGGTCTGATGTGACCCCGCTGTAGCGGATGATAAAAATAGCAAAGGAATCTATACTAGAATCCTTTCAGCTTATTACATATAGGAGAGTTGCGGAGCGGAAACCCCGCATCGCGTAGCGCTTTTAAAGGTATTGCTGGATGCAGCCGATCAAACAGTCGATATCATGGCGGTCGATCCAATAATGTGTAACAAAACGGTATGCGCCATCCGACGGCGGATTCATGACAATGTTTCGTTCACGCAGACCGGCCGTCAGTTCTTCATCGCTTACAGCAGTGTGTAATTTGCAAAATACCATGTTGATTTCCGGCCGGCACAGGATTTCACATTTGGGCAGGCGGGACAGGCTTTCGGCCAGATACTGGGCGTTGTCATGATCTTCACCCAACCGCCGGCTCATCCTGGTTAGTGCAATCAGACCCGGAGCGGCCAAAAAACCGGTTTGACGCATACCGCCGCCCAGGATTTTTCTTTTCTTGCGGGCTTGGGCGATGAATTCCCGGCTGCCGACCAAAACGGAGCCAATAGGGGAACATAAGCCTTTTGACAGGCATATGGAAATGGAATCGGCATATTGAGCCAGTTCTTTCACATCCGCTTGGCAGGCGATGGCGGCGTTAAAGATGCGGGCGCCGTCGATATGTACTGCCAGCCCAAACCGGTCGGCGATCTCTTTGATTTGACGCATATAGTCTAGGCTTCGAACCCGGCCTCCCGAATCGGCATTTTCATAAGTGATCAGTGCTGTACGGGGACAATGGATATCCTGCAATTCGGTACGGACTGTGCGCACGATATCGGAATAAGCCATTTCACCATGTTGTGTGGGCAGGCAGCGCAGCTGAACACCGGCGATAACCGCCGCCGCCGCGACTTCATGGACTACAATGTGGCAGTCTTCCGGGAGTATCACTTCTTCGCCCCGCTTTGCATGGGTGAAGAGAGCCAATTGGTTGCCCATCGTGCCGCTGGGTACGAATAAGCCGGCTTGTTTGCCGGTCATTTTGGCCGCTGTTTGCTCCAGCCGTACCGTGGTGGGGTCATCTTCGTAAACATCGTCGCCGACTACGGCTTCCGCCATGGCCTGCCGCATTTCCGGCGTTGGTTCGGTAATGGTGTCACTGCGGAAATCAATCAAACCGTTTGGTAACATTGCTATGTTCCTTTCTGCTGGTTTTTTCACCAAAGGATGGTAAAGCAAAACGGTAAATAAATGATATGAATGCACGGGCGGTTAAAACGGCAGCCCGACATGGCATCGTCAGCACCTTTTGTGATAGCTGCCGGAAAAATGCGCAATATGCTCAATCACTATCAGGAGTAGCTAGGCTTAGCTACTAGCTACTTCCTACTTCCTTATGGGATGCCTTGATTGCCATATTGGTACAGGCAAATTCATTATAATTTACATAAAGGTAATTTTCAAGCATATAATTTCAGTATACTAGTGGTCGGTGTCAAGCAACTAACACTATAATACTAATATTCAATACGAAATTCAATAGGCGAATTGCATAAGCGTGTCTAAAATGCGCGGCAGCCAACCAACTTCCTTTCTGCTTCAGCATCCGATTATAGCAGGATGATAATATAGAAGCAAAAATATTTATTTTAAGGAGGAAGAAAGCATGAAAAAAGTTTTCATTGTGCTAATGGCTCTGGCGCTGATCTTTTCCTTAGCCGCATGCGGACAGCAGGAGGCTGCGGAAAGCGGGAACGAAAATTCTACCGATGCTTCTAACGATTCTAATGGTGATGCGGCTATTGATGGTGATATCATCATCGGGGTACCGACCATGATCACCGGTGACGGCGCACAGATGGGTATGCACATCACCAACGGTACCGAAATGGCTATTGCCGAAATCAATGCCGCCGGAGGTGTGCTTGGCAAACAGCTGAAAGCGGTCTATGCCGACTTGAAAAACGGTTCTTCTGAGGATGCGGTGGCCGCCGCCGAGCTGATGTACCAGAAAGGCGCTGTGGTGAACCTGCCCGGTGCTTTCTATGGCAGTTCCGCGATTTATGCTTTTGGTAAATACGACATGCCCTTCCTGTTTAATAACGCTGAAAGTAACACTACCGACGCTTATCTGGAAGCTCCTGAACAATATTCTAACATCTTTATGATGATTTGTGATGAAAAATCTTATGGACCATATGCTTTCAATATCATGACCACCCTGGAAGGTTATGAATATCCCAATCAAAAAATTGCTATTCTAGGCGGCGATACCAACTATGACATCAACATTAAAGCCGGTATTGCCGATTCCGCCAAAGCGGAAGGTTGGGATATCGTATTAAACGACACTTATGTATATGGCAATACCGAATTCTCCGCGCAGTTGACCAAGATCCGTGCCGAGAACCCCGCGATCATTTTCGCGGTTACCACTTCCTTGGATACCGCAGTGGCTTTTACCAAACAATTTGACGAAAATCCTACCGACTCGCTGCTTTTTGTTCAGTTTGTTCCTTCCTCGCCGGAATATAAACAACTGTTAGGTGAAAAATCCAATGGCGTTTTCTGGTGTACTTGCATCAGCGCATTGCCGGACAAAAAAGAAACCTTTAACAAAGAATATTTTGATCTCTTCGGCACCGAAGCCGGCACCTATTCCTACATTGCTTATGATATGGTCTATATCTGGAAGCAAGCGGTGGAAGCGGTGGGCAGTTATGACGATTATGATGCCATCAACGCCTACATTGAATCTTCCGCCGAGCACCCCTTCTCCAATATGACCTGCGGTACCTATATCGTACAGCCGGAGCGGCATGACGGCGCTTCCAGCGCCAATGCGATCCCCATGCAATTCTTCCAGATCCAGGGCGGTTCAGATGTTCTTTTATACCTGCACGATCAAAAGGCGGGAGCTCATTGGGAAATGCCTTGGTGGTTACAATAGAAAACGGTTGTCTGATGCCTTAGACAATATATTTTAGCAGGAATTTAATATGATGAAGCGGGAAGTTTTCTCAAAAAGAATCCTTCCCGCCATAATCATAAAATGCAATGATGATGCAATTCCACCATTTTTTCACATGATGGTGTCTTGTATTGCCGCATTTGACAAAGTCGAGGTGAGATTGTGGATAAAATTTTGACTGTGGAAAACGCAACGCTTAAATTCGGCGAATTAAAAGCCATCAACCACCTAAGCTTTGAGGTGGAGCGAGGCGAAATTTTGGGCATTGCCGGACCCAATGGCGCCGGTAAAACTTCATTATATAATCTCATCTCCGGTGTATACCGGGGGGAAGGTTCGATTATTTTCGATTCTCACCACATTGAAAAGCTATCCACGCACGAGATCTGCCACAAAGGAATAGCCAGAACTTTTCAGGCTCCTATTGTTTTTAATAGCATGACGGTACGTGAAAATATTACAATAGGTTCCTTCTATGGTTCGCCGGTTCATAAAAAAGCCTTTCAGAAACGCACCGATGAGATTATGGCGTTTTTCGAATTGACGGAAAAACAGGATATTGTTCTTGAGCATCTGCGTTTATTCGATAAAAAGAAAGTAATGATCGGCGCTGCTTTGGCCACACGCCCTCAATTGCTGCTGCTGGATGAACCATTGGGCGGTTTAAGTCCTGCCGAGATCATAAAGAGCGTTGACTATTATAAAAAGATCCGTGAGACGGGCGTAACGATTATCGTCATTGAGCACATCATGAAATTTTTGATGGCGATGTCTGACCGCATGATGATCTTAGAAAACGGCAGTAAAATTGCCGAAGGTTCCCCGGCAACGGTAGCAAAGGATAAAAAAGTTATCGAAGTCTATCTGGGAGAGGAGTATGCCAATGCTGCAAATTCGTGATGTTGAGACCAAATATGGTGAAATCCAGATCATCAAAGGCATTACACTTCATGTAAAAAGAGGAGAGCTGGCGGCAATGTTCGGCCCCAACGGGCACGGTAAAAGCACCCTGCTGAAAACCATCTGCGGCCTGATTAAGCCAACTGCTGGCTGCATTGAATTTTTGGGTGAGGATACACGAAAACTGCCTACCTATCAGTTGGTGGAAAAAGGCTTGGTCTATGTGCCGGAGGATCGACATCTTTTTCCCGAAATGACCGTGATGGAAAACTTGAAATTAGGCGCTTATATTAAAAACGCCAGAGCGAAATATGACGAGAATCTGGAGTTCGTTATGAAGTTGTTTCCTAAGCTAAAGGTTTTAGCCAAGCAGACGGCAGGTACCCTATCAGGCGGCGAGGCGCGTATGCTGACCATTGGCCGCGGCCTGATGTCCGATGCCAAAATGCTATGCATTGACGAGCCGTCCTTGGGTTTAGCCCCAAACCTGCGCGAGGATGTGTTCAAAGCCATTGAGGAAATCAAAAACAGCGGTATCAGTATTCTTCTGGTAGAGCAAAGCACTACGCTGGCTGCTGATCTGGCGGATCATGTCTACCTGTTGGAAGACGGCCGGATTGTTTTTCACGGTAGCCCCAGCGAAGCTAATAATAACGAAAAATTTATGGAAACTTTCCTGGGTATCGCCTAACTTCTTTCCGGAATCATATTGGCAAGGCAGGTGAATTCATAAGTGACGCATTTCCATATTATCATCACACTAATGATCTCCGGGCTGGTCTTAGGCGCCATCTACTCGCTGATGTCTATCGGCCTCACCTTGATCTATGGCGTTACCAAGATCTTTAACTATGCCCAGGGCTCTCTGTTTACTTTATCCGGATATATTGCATGGCTTTTGTTCTCCAATACCGCATTGGGCTATGTTCCTGTGGTTTTACTGACTTTAGGCGTTATGGTCATCTTTGGCTACGGTTTTGAAAAAGTATTTATCAAGCCGGTACGGAGGCTTAAAAACTGGGACTTTATCGTCATTATCGTGACTTTAGGCTGCGCCTTATTATTTGACAATCTGTATCTGATCATCTTTAACCCTTTGTCCAAAACCATCCCGCTGGCTTTTGAAGGTACGCTTTATATGGGAAATATCGCTATTGCCTGGCATGATATTGTTGTTCTGATTGTCAGCTTTGGTTCAGTTTTCCTCTTGGATCTTTTTCTGAAAAAAACCAATGTGGGAATGGCGATGCGGGCTGTCAGTCAGGATATTACCGGCGCCAAGATCGTTGGCCTTCGTCTGGACAACATCTTCAGTTATAGTTTTGCTTTGGCTTGTGTCCTGGCCGCGCTGGCGGCGTTCATGCTCATCCCAGATATTATGCTATATCCCCAGGCCGGCTGGACGGTTCTTATGAAAGCCATGGTCGTCATTGTTTTGGGCGGCTTGGGCTCCATAAAAGGCACGCTTTATGCTGCTATTATACTGGGCATGGTTGAAATCTTTGTGACTTATTACCTGGATGCAATGTTTGCATTGCCCATCTTCTTACTGATTCTTGTTGTCGTCTTAGTATTTAAACCGAAAGGACTGGCGGGCACATGGGCATAAGCAAAAATAACGAACCAGCTAAAAAACGATCTAAGTTCATTTTATTGCTGGTCATCTCGGCGGTATTATTGATTGCGCCCTTGGTATACAGAAACAACGACTATATTTTAAATATATTGGTGGTATGTGTGATATGGGCTGCCATCGCCGAATCCTGGAATCTGATCGTCGGTTATGCCAATGTATTTTCTTTCGCGCAGGTAGCCTTTTGGGTCATTGGCGCCTATACTACGGCTATGCTGACCAAATTTTTCGGGTTTAATCCGTGGCTTGGTATCTTGGCCGGCGGTCTCATGTCGACGTTCCTTGGCATTGTGATTGCATTGCCATGCCTGAGACTGAAGGGTATTTATGTGGGGTTAGTCACTTTTGCCCTCCAATTAGTGCTGCCGACCATCATTATCATCGGCAGCCGCCTGGATCTGCCCAATGGAGCTACCACCGGCGGTTCCTTTGGTTTGGCGCGGATCCCGGCGCCTTCGCTGTTTGGATACACTTTTGACCCCTACAACATCATGCCCTGGTATTACGTGGCTTTATTCTTCTTTGCGGTATTCATGCTCCTCATTTACGCTATGATCCGTTCCAAGATCGGTATGGCTTTCGTGGCGCTGCGGGATTCCGATTCCTTCGCGAAAGCGCTGGGCGTCAATCAGTATAAGTATAAAGTCATCGTATTTGCCATCTCTGCTTTTATCGCCGGCACGGTAGGCGCCTTTTATGTCCATTACCTGACCTGTATCTCTACGAACTCGCTTAGCTTGGAAGCCTTCCTGCTGGCCCTTGTGATGATCATTATGGGCGGTATCGGCCGTTATCCCGGCGGTGCGGTGGGTGCTTTTGTGATTACCATCGTAAACGAATTACTGCGCCCGACGCTGACTTACCGCCTGGTCATTATGGGGATTATCGTGATTGTGGTGATGACCTATATGCCCACCGGGCTCATGGGGATGATTGATATTGTAAAAAAATATGCGAAAAAGTTCTATCACAGGCTGTTGGATAAGCCGGGGAAACCTGTCTCCGGAATCAAAGGGACAAACCAATAAAACCAACGCAGAAAAAAGAGCCGGTGCTGTACTGCTGCTTATAAATACGCTTTAAGAAGGCGGTGATGCAGATCTAATGAAGGATAACATCATGTCCCGGGAATTTTTTTTACCGGAAGAGGTAAAAACAGGAATCATTGGGGCGGTGGAAGCGGAAATGCCTTGTTTAATCGAGACACTGCGGGGAGCGGTCCAAATCAACAGTATCAATCCGGATCATGAAGAAGGCAAATTGCCGGATGCCGCCGACGGCGAAAGCAAGGTCAGCCGTTATCTGGCTTCTTATATGGAAAAAGCAGGTATGGACATTGACTTATTTGCCGCAAAGATTGACCGCCATAATGCGGTTGGCATCCGCAAGGGCAAAGGGGGCGGGTCATCCCTCCTGTTTAACGGACACGTTGACGTGGTAGGGGTTGGCAAGCCGGAGCGGTGGAAGGTTGCCGCTCCCTTCGGCGGCGATATCCTTGACGGCAAAATATACGGACGCGGCACGGCGGATATGAAGGGGGGGCTCGTCTCGGCCATTGCCGCCGCTAATGCCATCAAGAATTGCGGGCTGCGGTTGAAAGGAGACTTATTGATCGAAGCCGTTTGCGGGGAAGAAAATATGGACACGTCAGCCGGTACCGGCGCTTGCCTGGCCAGGGGTTACCGGGCCGACGCCGCTATTGTTGCCGAGCCCTCGGCGCCACCCTACCCTCTGGCGGTGCTGCCGGCCTCGCCCGGTGCTTTGACCTTTGAGATTTGGGTCAAAGGAAAAGCGGCACATACCTGTATGCGCCACGAGATCTGCCGCGCCGGCGGCCGTGGCAATGCTTTCGGCGCCTCGGCCATGGATAAGGCCGTATATCTTTATGAAGGCTTGCGCCGTCTGGAAGAGGAGTGGGGCTTCAGCAAAAAACACCCTGTTTTTAGCCGGCCCGGACATTTCACCTTAAATCCCGGTTCCTTTTACGCCGGGCCTACGCCCTTTGCCATTACCGAGGAAGCCTGCCTGACTTATACCGCCTGGTACGCTCCCCAGGAAAACGCCGAAGACATCAAAGGGGAGCTGGTGAATTTCGTCACCAAATGGTGCGCTACCGATACCTGGCTTAAGGACAATCCGCCGGAGTTCAAATGGCTGATCTGTTGGCCGTCTTATGATCTGCCGCCGGATTCGCCCATCTGCAACGTCCTGGCGTCGGCCTATTGGCAGGCGCTGGGCAGGCCGGTTCCTGTTTATGGGTTTGCCGCGGTGAGTGATGCGTCTTTTCTCAATGCTGCCGGCATTCCCACCGTTATCATGGGGCCGGGCAATCTGATGCTGGCCCATGGGCCCGATGAATATGTGGAAATCCAGGAACTGCAGGAAGCGGCAAAGGTATACGCTTTGACCATGGCCGCTTGGTGCGGCTTCGAATAAAGCAACCTATGGCCGGCCTTCGCTGCCGTAAATTTTAGAAAAATGGGGGATTGCTATGAGTAAAGATTTTATTCACCGTTTTTTGCCAAATTCCGCGCCGGATACGAAAAAACGGATGCTTATGACCGTTGGCGTTGACGATGTTGAAAAGATCTATGACGAGATTCCGGAAAACTGCCGTTTCCGAGGCACGCTGCAAATACCGCAGGAACCGGTCTCCGAATTTGAAGTGGCAAAATACTTAAAAAAAGTATTAGGCAAGAATGTCGCTACCCATGAAATGATCTCTTTTCTGGGCGCGGGATGCTGGAACCACTATGTTCCCGCCGTCTGTGACAGCATAAATACCCGTTCCGAATTTGTTACCGCTTATTCCGGTTCCGAATACGTTGATACCGGACGGCAGCAGGCCATCTTTGAGACGGCCAGTATGCTGGGAGAGCTTCTGGACATGGATGTGGTGGGCGCTCCGGTCTATGACGGCGCTTCTGCCTGCGGCGACGCTATGCTGATGGCTTATCGTGGCACCGGCCGCAGCCAGGCGCTGGTTCCTGTCACCATCGGTTCCGAAAAACTTGCATCCATTAAGCTGTATAGTTCCGGTTGGTTTGACATCATTACTGTGGATTGTGATCCCAAAACCGGTCAAATGGATCTGGCGGATTTGCAAAATAAGGTCTCCGACAAGACCGCCGCCGTATTGATTGAGAACCCTTCCTATCTTGGTTTTATCGAAGAGCATGGGCAAGAGATCGCTGATATCGCCCATTCCGTGGGTGCTTTTTTCATTGCCAGCGTCGACCCTATTTCTTTGGGTATCCTGACGCCCCCTGGGCAGTATGGCGCAGATATTGCCGTTTTAGACGCTCAGCCGCTGGGCATGCATCAAAACTTCGGCGGCGGCCAGGTCGGTTTTATCGCTTGTCATGACCGGCCCGAGATCATCAATCTGATGCCGTGCTGGCTGTACACCGCCGCCCGCACCGTGGTAGAAGGCGAGCTGGCTTTCTCCTGGCACGCGTTGTATGACCGCATGTTCTACGTGACGCGTGACGAAGCCAAATCCTTTACCGGTACCTCCGCCGGCCTGTGGGGCATCACCGCCGGTATTTATCTTTCGCTATTGGGCGCCCACGGTCTGGAGGCGGTAGGCAGGACCATCCTTTACAATGTGCATTACGCCATAGAGATTTTAAATCATTTGCCCGGCGTTACCACTGCCAGATTTCATGCCGCTCCTTTTAAAGAATTTATGGTCGATTTTAACGGCACCGGCAAAACGGTGGCGGAGATCAATGCCCGCTTATTAAAAAAGGGGATTATCGGCGGCAAGGATCTGAGCCGGGAATTTCCGGATTTCGGCCAGTCGGCGCTGTACTGTGTGACAGAAATTCACACCAAGGATGAGATCGATGCTTTGTTTACCGCTTTAGAGGAGGTGCTGGCATGAGTTATCCCAAAGAATATGAACAGATCGAAACAGGCTACCAGGCAGTACGCTGGCATGAACCGGTTATTTATCACTTGGGCCGCAAAGGCATCGTAAATGAGATCACCCCGCCCGCCGATGAAGAGATCAAAAAAAACGTGGGTGAAGTATTGGATAAAGTTCCAGCGGGTATGCGCCGCACGCAAAAACCTTGGCTGCCGGAATTGTCCGAGCCGGAAGTGGTGCGTCATTATATTCGTCTGTCACAAAATAATTTCAGCTATGACAGCGGCAATACCATTGGTTTGGGCACCTGCACCATGAAATACAGCCCAAAGGTCAACGATGAGATAGCAAATCTGCCTTGTGTGTCCCAATTGCACCCGTTGCAAGACGACAGCCAGATCCAGGGCGTTCTCCAGATCATGTATGAACTGCGCAATTGGCTGTGCGAGATCGCCGGGATGGATGAGTTCACCTATCAGGCTCGGGGCGGCGCTCATGGCATCTTTGCCAATGCGGCAATGATCAAAGCCTATCATCATGCCCGCGGAGAAGATTTTCGTGATGAGATCATCACTTCCGCTGTTTCCCATCCCGCCAACGGCGGTTGTCCCGCGGCGCTGGGGTATAAAGTGATCACCCTGTATCCCGATCCTGTTAGCGGAGATATTGGCATCGAGCAGATGAAGGCTGCCATTTCGCCGCACACTGCGGCCATGATGATGACCGCCCCTTACGATACCGGGGTGTTCGACAGTCATCTAAAAGACTATATCGAAATGGTGCATGAGGCGGGAGGTCTGGTGTCGCTGGATCAAGCTAATTTTAACGGCGTCATCGGCCATTTGCGCGCCGGAGATTTGGGCGCGGATATGATGCATTTTAACTTACATAAAACCTTCTCCACGCCCCACGGCTCGGTAGGACCCGGCACCGGCGCCGTGGGTGTAAGAGAGCACCTGAAGCCCTTCCTGCCCAAGCCGCTGGTGACTTTTGACGGTCAAATCTACCATACCGATTATAACCGTCCGCAGAGCATCGGCAAGGTCGGCTTATTCTTAGGCAATATTGGGCCGGTGATCCGTACCTATGCCTGGATCAAGGCATTGGGAGCCAGGGGAATCACCGAAGCCGCTGCCATGGCGGTCTTAAATAATAATTATTTGATTCAAAAAATGCTGGAGGTCAAGGGGATAGGAATTGCCTGGCCCAATCGAGCCAAGCTTCAGGAAGCTCGCTATACTGTGGAAGAACTGTACCAGGATACCGGCGTGACCACCTTTGATATTAACCGGCGCGTCGTCGACTATGGTATTATCAGTTATTTTGAAAGCCATGAGCCAATGATCGTGCCGAATCCTATCACGCCGGAAGCCTCCGATAGTGTAACTGTTGACGATCTGGAACGTTTTGCCGCTATTTTTGATGCTATTTCAAAGGAGGCTTATAGCAATCCGGAAATTGTTCGGACTGCCCCCCACCGTTGTGCTGTGCATCAAGTGGACGAAGGACCGCTCAATGATCTTGCGCAGTTGGCTACCACTTGGCGGGCTTTTCTGAAACGGAATCCGGGTTTTACGCAGCCTAAAGCGATCTAGTGGTGTTCCGATATCTTTTACTGTGCAGAAAGGGCGGTCAGCGGCCGTCCTTTCTGCCTGCGCGGCCGATCTGTGGAATACCGGCCACCAGCAAACCAATTGCCGATTGTACCAGTGATAAGGAACTGATACAGCCTTTGTCAGGTAATCGTTGATGATAAACGGTTTAAAGATGAAGTCATAATATTTACGGAGGGAGGCTGCCATGACTCCATTAAAGCAAGTGTGTAAATTGTTGGACGGCTATTATGGCGAGATGGAAGAAAAACTGCTGGAACTGCTGTCTATTCCTTCCACCCAGGGAGAAGCCGCGCCTGGCGCTCCCTTCGGGCCGGGGCCGGACCGGGCTTTGCGTTATTGTTTGGATTTGGCCGAGCAGCTGGGTTTTACCACCGATAATATGGAAGGTTATATGGGCATGGTTGATCTGCCCGGAGCTGTCTGTGAGCAGGTGGGGGTGCTGAGCCATGTGGATGTTGTGACTGCGGTTAGTGAGGATTGGAAACACCATCCTTACCATCCCGTTATTGACGACGGATTGATCTATGGGCGCGGCGTGCTGGATGATAAAGGCCCCTTAATGGCTTGCCTATATGCGATGTGGGCTCTGCGGGAAGCCGGCTGTACCATGAAGCGCTCTGTCCGTCATCTACTGGGTACCAATGAAGAGACCGGTATGGGGTGTATCAAATATTTTATTAAAAATTGTCCCCAGATGCCGGCTTTGGGCTTTGTGCCGGATGCCTGTTTCCCTGTTGTCATTGGTGAAAAGGGGCTGGCCCGTTGGACCTTTTCCGCCCATTGGGAACCAACCGCCGGAGGGGATGTCCGGCTTCAAAGGATCATGGGAGGTACCGGTATTAATTCTGTACCGTCTGTTGCCACTACTTGTTTTACCGTAACAGAGAGGGGAGGGGAGGTAATTGACGCTGCCTACGATGCTTTACCCCAACGGCTGCGTGAAGATATCAAAATGGATACGGATGGTGATACCATTACCATTGCAGCAGCCGGAATCGCGGCTCATGCATCGCTGCCGGAGAAAGGTGATAATGCCATCAGCAAGCTTTTGACATTGGTTACGGCATTTTCTTTTACCCCGGTAGGCGCATATCATTTCGTCACCGATATTGCCGCAATGCTGGCAGACTGGAAAAATGGCACAACGCTTGGTATTGATGACCGAGACGAGTGCAGCGTGCTCACCAATCTGCTCAGTCTTATGGAGGTTTTGCCCAATAGCGGCAGTGTTTCCTGTGATACCCGCTATCCGGTGACCCGTGAGGCGGCAGGTCTGAAAGCAAAATTGGAACAAATCGCTGCCGCGCATCAAATGCAAATGACTTGGTGGTATCAGACGGATCAGATGTTTGTATCGGAACAGGCGCCGTTGGTGCGGAAACTGGTACAGGTGTTTCGGGAAGAATCGGGCAACATGGCGCCGGCAAAGGTGATCGGCAGCGGTACCTATGCACGGATGCTGCCTAACTTTGTCGCCTACGGACCACTGTTTCCCGAGGATGAAAATATCATTCACCAAGCCGACGAAAGAATGAGCCGGGAAAAATTACTGCGCATCGCAAAAATCTATGCCGCCGCCATCTACGAATTATCCAATCTGTAATACTCAAAAGTTTTTATTTATTTGTTGTATTTAACATGAAGCTTTTGTGTGCCGGAAATTTTACTGAATTATAATAATTCAAGAGGATCCTGTTGCTCTATATGACCATCAGGAATTTGTTTATGTGGGTATATTAAGAAAACTTATTATTTATTCTTAGGCATAAATAAAATGAATTTTACAGTTTTAAATACCCCATGCTAAACTAATACAGGAGAGAATTGACAATTTTGTAAAGGAATGGGGTATTGTAAAAATGAAAGGGTTTAAAAAGTGGGGAGCATGTTTATTTTTCTTGTTAGCAACGTCTCTGCTGTTGTGCGCCTGTTCGCAATCTGATGGGAAAAGCAACCCTGCCGGCGCTGAAGCAAAAGGTCAGGAGGAAGAAGTACCCATTTTAAACATGGCTTGGGATTTTGACTTACATGGCGCTGTTTTATTGGCCGCGGTTTCGAAAGGTGAAGATTTTAAAGATTCCGGTTACTATCTCAAAGAAGTGGTGGCGAAAGAACAATATGAATTGTATGCCGGCGATAAAAAGCTGGCTTTGATCAATACCATTGTAACCAAAGGAAGTTCGGAAACGGCCGTTATGATGGGGCAGAAACAAATTGACTGCTGTGTTAACTCCTCTACTGGTATGATGAGCGCGAAAGACCAAGGTACTGATGTACAAATCCTGTGTCCAATCCATGTAGACGGTATCAGCCTGGTATTCCCGGCCGGAACCGATATCTATGGCTGGGACGCGGTAGAACAATATATTAAATCTTCTGATGTACCGGTGAAAATCGGATACCACTCTCCTACCAGTGCGCCTCGGGTGCTGATCCAAAAGGCATTGGTAGACGCCGGCCTGGTTGTATCGGAAGATCCTAATGATATGAGCGCGGATGTTACTTTGGTCAACTTAAATGGCAGCAAAAACTTGTTGCCTTCTTTAAGCAATGGATTGGTAGACGCCTGGGTTGGCCCTTCGCACTATCCTGAAATGGCGGAAAACCAGGGTGTGGGTAAAATTGTTTTGCAGCTCAAAGATTTTCCGCCGGAAGGCCAATGGTACGACTTCCCTTGCTGTGTTTTAGCGGCGCGTAAAGAAGTGGTGGACAATTACCCGGAGGCCATGAATGCTATGGTAGACCTGTTTACCTATAGCGCCGACTGGTGTCAGAATAACCGTGAGGAAGCCGCGCCTATCTTGGCTGAAATCATCGGCATTCCGGAAGAAGTTGTTGAGAATGCATCGATTGTCTTTACCACCAATCCTTCGGAAAAATGGATGGAAGGAGAAGGTATTTATATTGATATGCTGAATGAATTGGGGATCTTTGATGGGGATATGAAAGGTAAAACCTTAGAAGATGTCAAGGATGAGCTCTTCAACTTCTCTTTCCTTGAGAACTAATGATATCTTGAAATAAAAAAGTTCTCGATCTCCCATGGTCGGGAACTTTTTTATTGTTTTTAATATCTATATGAAAAGGATGTGACCCTATAGTGGGCAAATTTACTAGGCGTATGTTGATGTCAATTGCCGGGCCCGCATTGATTTTGTTGATTTGGATCTTTGCGGCTAAGGCGATTGATAACCGTCTTATTTTACCTCAGTTTTCTGCTGTGTTGGAACATTTTTTGCATCCTGCCAGCAATATTATTGGATTAGGTGCTTTGACCAAAAATATTTTTATCAGCTTGCTTCGTGTTTTTCTTGGATATACTGTCGCGACCCTGTTGGCGATCCCCATTGGGGTATTGATGGGGTATAGCCGTACTTGTTATGGTTTCGTGAATCCCATTATCAGCTTGTTTCGGCCCATTCCGCCAATTTCGTGGGTACCACTGGTTTTAGCCTGGTTTGGTGTTACCAGTGTGGCGACGTTGTTGGGTATGTCACGCGGAATGACTTTTGTTTATCTTAACAATTTTAAGATTTCCATGACATTTATTATTTTTCTGGGGGCTTTTTTCCCTATTGTTACCAGCTCTATTCACGGCGTAGGGAACGTACCGCAGCAATTGATTGAATCTGCCCGTGTTTTAGGCGGCAGTGAAAGCGTGATTTTTCGTAAAATACTACTACCGGCGGCAGCCCCTACCATTGTGAACGGAATGCGTACAGGGCTGGGTTGTGCTTGGACTTGTCTTGTTTCCGCAGAGATGCTGCCCGGCAGCCTGTCCGGCGTTGGGTATCTGATTATGCACGCTTATGAGATTGCCAGGGTGGACGTAGTGATGACCGGTATGATCAGTATCGGTTTGGTTGGCGCTTTGCTGGATTTCCTGTTCCGCCTTGTGGAACAAAACAAATTTGCTTGGCAAAATAGAGTGAAGTAAAGAAGGGAAAGAGCATTATGGCGGATATCGGCAGTTTGATTCAGATTGAATCTTTGAGTAAGACATTTATTTCCGAAAGAGGGAATGAGGTTCATGCCCTAGCGGAAAGCTCTATACATATTAAGGAAAACGATTTTGTATGTATTGTAGGACCTTCCGGTTGTGGTAAATCAACCTTATTGAGGATCGTGGCCGGTTTGGAGACCGGTTCTTCCGGACGGGTATTGTATAAGGGTCAGCCCCATGAGAAACCAACACAGAAAATCGGGATGGTCTTTCAACAATATTCTCTGCTCCCCTGGCGAACGGTTGAAGAAAATATTGTTTTAGGCATGGAATTCCGCAAAGAGAGCAGGGGCGCAAAAGCTGCCTGTGCAGAACGGTACCTAAAGTTAATTGGGATGGAAAGCTTTCGTCAAGCATATCCCTACGAACTTTCAGGTGGTATGCAGCAGCGTGTGGCAATTGTCAGGGCACTGGCCAATGATCCGCAAGTATTGCTGATGGATGAGCCTTTTGGTGCGCTGGATGCGCATACCCGAATTATCATGCAGCGGGAATTGCTGCGTATATGGGAACAGAATAAAAAAACAGTTCTCTTTGTGACCCATAGTGTAGATGAGGCCATCTATCTGGCAGATCGGATCGTGGTCATGTCTTCCCGCCCGGGCACAATTAAGCGTATTATGGAAGTTGATATTCCGCGGCCAAGAAGCAGGGCAAATCCTTTGTACGGGCAAATGGCGGATGAGATTCTTCGTATGTTGGAGGTGGATGATGTTGTGCGGAATTAAAAAGAACTTTTTTAAAATGTTACAATAAAAAATCTATGACTTTATTGTTTATCCTTTTTTTGAGGCAGGAGAAACCTATTGCGACAAACGGTATTGCATTGGCGTCATGTTAAGAGAGCGCTAGAAATTAATTACCTGATATGATATACTTATATGTAAATTTCTTTCGATAATAAGTATGTCTCTAACCAAATAGCCTCTTTACTGCCACTCTAACTGCAAAGAAACTAAGAGGATACATTGTTGGCATAAAGACCATTAGACAAATACGTAAATTAAAATATTTTGAAAGTTAGTAGAATTAAGGCTGTGCTATATTGGGTAAGTTACTGATTCTATGATAGGGATTGTGCAGAAAATGGGTGCTACATTGTCGTTTAAGACTGTTTCTTCTTTAGAAAAGAATTGTTTTGTTATCCGTATTTCTTTTTTTAAAGAATGATTCATCGATACCTTTAATTTTTGGCAGATGTGGTTGAGGCTTTCTATGTAAGACCGTATTGCCGTGTTATAGGAAAACAATTTACAGTACATTAAAAAAGTTTTTATTACAAGGAATAATCATATAATAATATAAAAATATAATTATTATTATAATGGTAAAAGTTGTAACAACACTAAGGCCGCGGAAAAGAGTTTTAGGTTTGTTGCCGATAGACTTAGTAATCATGTTCTATTGTAAAGAAGAAAGCATACCATTGAGTTAAAGGCAAAATATGACGATATCTAGCAAAATTTAGTATATTGCCCAATATTGACGTTTTGATGTTTCTGTGATAAGTTATGCTTTAGGGCTAGTGACTGATGATTACGGGATTTTTGCGCAAAGGCGGAAATCAGGTTTTTCAGGCACGAGCTTTATTTCTGAGTAAGCATTCCGCAAATATGAATTTATAAGAATACTTGGAAAAATAGTGAGCTCCTCAAGATCCTGCAAGCGATGAATCACTCATTAAGTAACCGTTTATCAAGTATGTTATTTTAAGGTTTGACAGCATTGGATTGTAACAAAGAGCGGAAGCGCTGGAGCAAGTCCTATTAGTATATTTATTGAAAGTGGGTTCTAAATCATGAATAAAAATCCGGCGGAAGGTCGACTCAAAATAGTTCTTAATAAAATATTGTTATATATAAAAAAAGGTGATGTATTGCTGAATAAAAGACCTGTTTTATACATCATCTGTCTTGCTAACATATTAAACCTATTGATCGAGATACTGGCCCGCCGTTCTGTGTTTGAGGGAGTAAGTTACCTTGTGACCCATCCCTTGGTTTTTGAATACAATGCGGCGATCATTATGTTGACGCTTACCTTCTCCCTTTTATTCAGGAGAAAAGAATTTATGCTATGTTGCATTTCATTGGTTTGGCTCGGTTTAGGCATTATTGATTGTGTGATTCTTAGTTTTCGCACGACGCCCCTTGCCTTTACCGACTTTACGCTTTTTTCATCTGTCAAGGGCATCGTTGACAACTATCTGTCTATTTGGCAGATCATACTGATAGGTATTGTTTTCTTTACTGTAATCGCAGGAATTGTTATGCTTGGGATAAAATCTCCCAAAACCAAAATCAGATACGGGCGGGCGCTTTCCTGTATTACAGCTTTTGCTTTGTGCGTATTGCTGGGCACAACGTTTTCTCTGCGGGCAAACGCGGTTTCCAGCAGCTTTGCCAATCTGCCGGATGCTTATGAAGAATACGGTTTTGCATATTGCTTTTCCAACAGCATCGTCAACACAGGAATTGACAGACCGCAAAATTATTCCAAGTACAAGATCGGTACCATACTGGATGCAATTGGTGCAAACAATACCTCCACTTCGGAGAAAAAAACACCCAATATCATCATGATACAGTTGGAATCATTTTTTGATGTAAATGACTTGAAGGGGATCACTTACTCGGAAAATCCGATTCCCAATTTCAGCCAACTCGAGAGTGATTATTCCCATGGCTATCTTACCGTTCCGGCTTTTGGCGCGGGTACCGCCAATACCGAATTTGAGGTCCTTACAGGCATGAGCATTGATTATTTCGGCGCCGGAGAATACCCCTACAAAACAGTCCTGCAGTCAACGACCTGTGAATCGATGAACTACGATCTAAAAGAACTTGGTTACAGTTGTCATGCCATTCATAATCATAGCGGCACATTTTACGACAGAAACAAAGTGTTTGCCAGCCTTGGCTTTGATACTTTTAGCTCTTTGGAGTATATGGATAATGTTATGTTTACGCCACGAAAATGGGCAAAAGACTCCTGCCTGACAGATGTGGTTTTTAAAGCACTCAATTCAACGGATACGCAGGATTTTATCTATACCATAACGGTGCAGGGACACGGAAGATACCCCGGCACTCCGCCCACCGGTTGGGTTCCTGGGATTACGGTCTCTGGCATTGATAACCAGGAAGATCGCAACGCTTTTGAATACTATGTGAATCAGATCCATGAAACCGATGAATTTATCGGCGAACTGGTATCCGCGCTTTCCAATTATGATGAGCCTGTTGTACTGGTCCTGTTTGGCGATCATCTGCCCCATTTTGACATTACAAATAAAGAATTGGCAAACGGAGATGTGTTCCAGACTAATTATGTAATTTGGAGCAATTATGGCCTGAAGAAGTCCGATTGCAATTTATTCGCATACCAACTATCCGCAAATGTAATGGAGCGGCTTGGCTTTGATAATGGCATATTGACCAAGTTCCATCAGAAATATTCTCAAGAAGAGGATTATCTGAAGGATTTGGAACTTCTTGAATATGATATGTTATACGGAAAACGCTATGCTTACAATGAAGCGACCCCGTATGTTGCTACGAATCTCAAAATGGGTATATCCGATATTTATATCAGCAATCTGACTTGTTTAGGTGATTCAATTTATGTCAGAGGCGAGGGCTTTACAAAATGGAGCATGGTCTCTATAGACGGTGTAGGGATGGATACTGTCTACATCAATAAAAATTTGTTGAAGGTTGAAAGTGCCAATCCCCCAAAACAGGGAAGTAAATTTATAGTGTCGCAGGTGGGCAAAGATAAAGAGGCCTTGAGTAGCACAGGCGAGTATATTTATTGGTAAAGTGTCGCAAGCATTGCCTCATATGAACAAGCGCGTCTGTCCAATATCATAAATACACCCCGCTGCGGGATTTGGAGAACCTTTGGGCTTCCATATCTGCAGCGGGGCATTCTTTTTTATCGGGTCACGCTTATTCCTGTGTTTTCGGGTATTCTAATGAAATTAGGACGTTGCATGGTTTTCTTAAATATGAAAAGTAAAATGGAAAACGATAACTCAAATGTTTCTAATTGTTATTTTGGAAAGTGCTGATAATATCATACTGCCAAAAATTAAATTTGCTTTAAACGCTGCTATTTGATAAAATAGAACAAGATGTGACAAAATGTGCATTGTCGAGATTTTTGGCATGCCTGAGAGGCAGATATGGAAGATAAAAAGATTACAATATTCGCAGGCCACTATGGGAGTGGTAAAACAAACCTTGCGGTTAATTATGCTTTTTATTTAAAAAGATCCCATGATAAGGTGGCCATAGCCGATTTAGACATTGTTAACCCTTACTTTAGGACCAAAGATAGTGAAGGGATCTTGACTGCTGCGGGTATCAGGCTGATCACCTCGGACTATTCCAATACTAATGTTGATGTTCCTGCCATGCCGTCTGCTACGAAAGCTGTTTTCGATGACCCGGAGCTTTATTCGGTGCTTGATGTGGGAGGGGATGACCGAGGCGCTCTTGCCCTGGGCAGATATGCTTCTATGATTCATGCAAGAAACGACTGCGAAATGCTAATGGTAATCAATCAATATAGACCTTTAAGCGGTGATGCCCAAAGTGTAGCGGAAATTAGGGAGGCAATCGAAAAAGCTTCCCATATCTGCTTTTCAGGCATTGTCAATAATTCAAATCTCGGGAAAGAGACAACGGCTCAGACTATCCTGAATTCTATCGCCTTTGCCGGGGAAGTCAGCCGTATGACCGGTTTACCTTTAAAGTTTACTTCGGTCAGGGAAGATCTTTATCCGGAACTCATTGATACTGTGCCGGAAGCTATGCCTGTCAAAATCTATTTCAAGCAGGAATGGCGAATCTGATGGCGCACGATATATTTGTTAATAAAAGATTAAAAATATCTTATTTTATTAAAAAAGGAAGGATCAACTGCCAATGCCAAAAGTAACCTTTGATACCGACAGATGCAAGGGCTGTGGTTTATGCGTGGACGTATGCCCGAAGAAGATTTTGGTTATGTCGGAAAAAGAGCTCAATTCCAAGGGCTATCACCCAGCCGCCATAACCGATGAAAGCCACTGTATTGCTTGCGCGTTTTGCGCCATGATGTGCCCCGATGTTGTCATACGGATAGAAAAATAGCGAATAAGGACTGTAACAAAAGTTTAAGAGTGCCCATCTTTTTTATACTAATTGATACTAAGTATAGTTTTATCATGAAAGAGAAAGACACCGTAACTTTAAGGAGAAGATCCCCATAGTTTCCGAACTCCTTCTGTTGCGGTCCTTAAATAAAGAAATGAGCTGAGAGGGAGAGAAAATGTCAGACAAAGTACTTATAAAGGGCAATGAAGCAATTGCCGAAGCCGCGATTATGGCAGGCTGCCGGCATTACTATGGTTATCCCATCACACCTCAAAATGAGATTTCCACCTATATGGCAAAACGGATGCCTAAGGTGGGTGGTACCTTCTTACAGGCGGAGAGCGAAATTGCCGCAATCAATATGGTATACGGAACGGCGGCAGCCGGAAAAAGAGCCATGACTTCCAGCTCAAGCCCGGGAATCTCCTTGAAAAGCGAAGGCCTCTCTTATCTTGCCGGCTGCGATTTGCCTGCTTTAGTGGTAAACGTCCAGAGAGGCGGCCCGGGGTTAGGCGGTATTCAGCCTTCACAGGCCGATTATTTTCAGGCTACACGTGCAGGCGGGCACGGCGATTTCAGAATGATCGTATTAGCGCCCAGTTCCGCACAGGAAATGGTAGACCTGGTCTTTAAAGGCTTTGACCTTGCCGATCAATACCGAATGACCAGTCTGCTCCTTTCCGACGGTGTTTTGGGACAGATGATGGAGCCTGTTACACTTAGCGCCCATCATACATCTGAGATTGACAAACCCTGGGCTCTTTCCGGTACCGGCGGCCAGCGTCCTCATAATATTGTCAATTCCCTTTATCTGCAAGCAGAGGAGCTTGAGCAGCTCAATTTCCAGCGTTATGAGAAATATGCTTTGGTAGAACGCAGTGAAGCACTGCACGAAGAATATCTGCTGGAGGACGCAGAGATCTGTATTGCGGCTTACGGCGTGGCGGCCCGTATTTCTAAAAACGCCATAGACATGGCGCGGGCTAAGGGAATCAAAGTCGGGCTGTTGCGGCCGATTACGCTGTGGCCCTTCCCGAAGGAAGCATTCAAAAAGACCGCCGCAAAGGCAAAAGCCTTTGTTTCCGTGGAGCTCAGTATGGGGCAAATGATAGAGGATGTCGAGCTTTCCATCCGCTGCTCCCGTCCGGTTCTTCTTTGCAGCAGAACCGGCGGTATGTTGCCGTGCCCTGAAGAGATTTTAGCAAAGATTGAGGAAGCGGCTGCCCTTGGAGGTGCAAAATAATGATCGTATTTGAGAAACCAAAAGCCATGAGCGATGCTGTCATGCATTATTGCCCCGGCTGCACCCATGGTATTATCCATAGGCTTATCGCGGAATGCATTGATGAGCTTAGCATAGAAGGGAAAACAGTGGGGATTGCTCCGGTGGGCTGTTCTGTTTTCGCCTATAATTATTTCAATTGTGATATGATCGAGGCTGCTCACGGACGCGCTTGCGCGGTTGCTACCGGCTTGAAGCGTGCCTACCCCGACCATTATGTTTTCAGTTATCAGGGGGATGGAGATCTTGCCGCGATCGGTACGGCTGAGACGGTACATGCCGCGGCGCGTGGCGAGAACATCACCGTTATCTTTGTCAATAATGCTATTTATGGCATGACGGGTGGTCAGATGGCGCCTACCTCCATGCCTGGGCAGGTTACTCAGACGACTCCTTATGGCAGGCAGACGGAGACGGCAGGCTATCCGATAAGAGTGTGTGAGATGTTATCTACGCTGGATGGTGTATGCTATGCCGAACGCGTGGCGATGGACGGCGTCAAAGGCGTCAGAAACGCCAAAAAAGCGATGCTGAAAGCTTTCCAAAATCAGATTGACCAAAAAGGCTTCTCCATTGTCGAGGTTCTATCCACTTGCCCTACCAACTGGGGTCTTGATCCGGTTGCGGCCATTGACTGGCTGAAAGAAAAAATGATTCCTTACTATCCCTTGGGCGTATATAAGGATAAGGCAAAGGGGAGTGTATGATCATGGAAAAACAAATTTTAATCGCCGGCTTCGGCGGACAAGGTATCTTGTTTGCAGGAAAGTTTTTAGCTTATGCAGGTTTGAACGATGGAAGGCAACTGTCATGGCTGCCCTCCTACGGTCCTGAAATGAGAGGGGGCACCGCCAATTGCAGCATCATTTTGAGTGATGGACAAATTGGGTCTCCTCTTGTGACAAAGCCTGATATCCTTGCGGTCTTAAATCTTCCGTCACTTGAAAAATATGAGCTGGAAGTAAAGACCGGCGGACAGATTTACGTCAATTCCACCCTGATAAGCCGCAAAGTTACCCGTACAGATGTGGAAACGTTTTACGTTCCTGCAACGCAAATGGCCGGCGATTACGGTCTGGGTAACCTTGCCAACATGATCATGATGGGAAGCATGCTGAAACATAGCGGGCTTTTCCCGCTGGAAAGTGTCAAAGGCACCTTGGAAAAAATTGTTTCACCGGAAAAAGCCGTAATGTTCGCGCATAATATAAAGGCAATTGAACTTGGATATCATCTCCAGTCATAGGTGGCCGGGGAATCAGATCATGGGATAACGGCAAGCCGCATATGAATAACGCAGGAACTTGTTCTATGCGGTTTATCATATAGGAAGTATTTCAGGGGCTTGCGGTAGCGGCAAATCCCGAGATATAAGTTCGGAAGGGGTAGCCTTTCAAAAATGAAGAAGTATGATAAATTTGAAAGCGGGGAGGCAAGAAAAATGACAGAACAACTGAAGGAGATCGGGATGAGGCTGGCATCGCTCAGGGAGATCAACCGTCTGTCTGCCGAACGCATGGCCGAAAAATTGGATCTTGATATCGAGACCTACCTCCAATATGAAAAAGGCGAGGAAGATTTTTCGTTTAGCTTCTTAAGCAATGCCGCGGCGTTATTGGGGGTGGATGTTGTTGAGATCATCACAGGCGACGCACCGAAGCTGACAATTTGCAGTCTTGTTCGCAAAGGCGGCGGCTTCAATATCTCAAGAAATTCGGCTTATGATTACAAGCATCTTGCCTACACTTTTAAAGACAAGCTGGCGGAACCATTCATGGTTACCGAACGATCTTATAACGCACCCGAAGTTCCGGCGCAGCACACCCATGACGGGCAAGAATTCAACTTTATGGTATCGGGAAGCATGGAATTTCACCTTGGCGACGCGATGTATATTTTAAATGAGGGCGACAGCATTTATTTTGATGCCAATATACCCCATGCGGTAAAAGCCCTGGGCGATGCGCCAGCTAAATTTTTAGCGGTCGTTATGAAAAATCCCAACGCTAAAAATAACACCGATGAATAAGGAGAAGTTCAAAATGCCGATATATGAAAAGTACGTTGGCAGATCACGTGATGATTTTGCCACTTTCGAAGATTTGCAGCGAAATTTTAAGATCACTTGCGGTGAAGATTTTAATTTTGCCTACGATGTTTTAGATTATCTGGGCACTCATAAGCCGGATCAGCTTGCCATGCTATGGGTGGGTGTAGATGGCGAGGAAAAATATATTACCTTTAAAGATATGATGCTTTGGTCCAACAAGGCCGCTAATTTTTTTAAATCGCAAGGCATTAAGAAAGGCGATTATGTACTGTTGGTTTTAAAGCGCAGTTATCTTTTTTGGTATTGCATGATGGGTTTGCATAAGATCGGAGCCATCGCGGTTCAGGCCACCAATATGCTCTGTGCCAAGGATTATATTTACCGCTGCAATGCGGGCGGCATCAAAATGGTTGTCATTACCGGTGACAATCATTGCACGGAGAGCTTCGATGAGGGGCAGGATGAGTATGAGACCGTTGAAATAAAAGCGGTGACAAAGGGGAAGAAAGCCGGAAAAGACTGGGTAGACTTCGAGGCCGGTCTGGAAGCCGCATCTGATGTTTGGGAACGCCCCACGGGCGCAGAAGCCACCAAGGCGACGGATACCATGATCATGTCCTTCTCTTCCGGTACCACTGGTTATCCCAAAATGGTGTGTCACGACTTCACTTACCCTCTTGGACATCTTTTAACAGGTGTTTTCTGGCATCGGGTTGAGAAGGGCGGCTTGCATTTTACCATTTCGGATACTGGCTGGCTCAAATCCCTCTGGGGCAAGATGTATGGCCAGTGGCTTGGTGAAAGCGCCGTATTTACTTATGATTTTGAAAAGTTCAATGGGGCGGATCTCCTTTCTAAGCTGGAAAAATATAAGGTGACTACTTTCTGTGCGCCTCCTACCATGTATCGTTTGATTCTTCAGGAGAAAGTCGAAAAATATGACTTGTCCGCTCTAAAGCATTGCTGTACGGCGGGAGAGGCATTGTCGCCGGAGGTTTATAACCAATGGAAAAGATTGACAGGACTGAAAATTTTTGAGGGTTTCGGTCAAACGGAAACCACGCTTTGTTGTGCGACGCTTTATCCTTGGGTGCAGCCGAGACGGGGCAGCATGGGTCTTCCCGCTCCCGGCTATGATTTGCGCGTTCTTGATGCCGCCGGAAACGAAACGGCGCCCGGCGTAACAGGTGAGATCTGTATACGTGCCAGAGGTAAACACAGCAAACCGAAGGGTCTGTTTATCGGTTATTACAAAGATGAAGCCGCAACGGATAGAGCATGGCATGATGGATTTTATCATACAGGAGATACTGCTTATCGGGATGAATTAGGCTTTTTCTGGTATGTTGGCCGTAACGACGATATTATCAAATCCTCAGGCTACCGCATTGGTCCTTTTGAAGTGGAAAGTGTTTTACTGGAGCATCCCGCCGTGCTTGAAGTAGCTGTAACAGGTGTGCCCGATCCGGTTAGGGGCTTTAACGTCAAGGCGACCATCGTGCTTTGCGCGGGATACTGTCCATCGGAAGAGCTTGTGAAAGAGCTGCAGGATCATGTCAAGAACAATACGGCGCCCTATAAATATCCGCGTGTTGTGGAATTTGTGGACGAGCTTCCCAAGACGATCAGCGGGAAAATCCGCCGCGTAGAAATCAGGGAACGGGATTCCCAGTAAATAAAATCAAAGTGAAGAACCACCCTCCGGGTTTTAAACCCAAGGTGGTTCTTATGTTTAGAAGAGTATGGTTACTTCGTTTATTAAGTTATTTTTCCGTATTTTAAGAAACTGTTTAATCCTCGGTGGGGTCGTTAATCAGTGTGCCAAATCTAAACTCGTGGTTGTGACCATCGTTTATGGATGTCACAGATTTTAAAAAGTGAACATGCCTGTCTCCAACGTCAATGGCGCCACAAGTGGTTCCACAAAATTCATGAAAGTGATTCTCGTAGAAATCAGTACGAAACTTTACTTCATGAACATGATCACCGCCACAGGTCGGGATTGCTTTCCCTGTTACGGTTGCAAAACGATGGTTGTGTGGATCATGGGGTTCGGCTATTTGAACGCTGCCTTGAACTTCATGAACATGGAACTGCTTTTTCGGATGGGGAGGATAGCAATGATCTTTTTCGTATGGCAAAAGGGATTTCTCCTTTCTTGATGAATAACCGGGGGACATGCTACAGTAATATACTATGCAGAACCGCTCCTTTTTGTACCGTTCTAATTATTTTTAAGAGCCTGACCGGCTTTATGTTAAGGTAAACTGATAAAAAATTTTCCGCCTATTGTGAAATGCAGGCAGGATAAATGGATACGAAAAAATGGAATGAATGCGAAAGCTCTCATTCCATTTTTTGATTGATGTCATACTTTTAATTAATCAATACCAATCATAACAGAGGTAGCTTTAATAATGGCATAAGCAGGAGAGCCTATTTTTAAATCCAATTCTCTGATGGCGTCTATGGAAATCGTTGAACTAATGATCTTGCCTTCGCCGATATCTAAAGTTACGATGCCGTTAACGCTTCCTTCTTTGATTGCAACAACAGTTCCTTTCAATTGATTTCTTGCGCTTATTTTCATCGTGACAGCCTCCTTATTATTTGTAAGCAGATTTTTATAAATATGTGCTGCAACCTTATTCAAAATATTAAAGAATTTGCAAGGCCGATATGACATAAGGGTATGCTGGACATATTGTACGGAAATTACTTGATTCATCTCTTAAAATGCCCCAATACAATAAAAATATGTTGTCGAGAATAGGTAATGATTGACGCTCCATGACAATATATATGTTTCAACAGCGTTTTTGTTTGATCAGGGACAAAGCAGATTGTTGAGGGTCATGGAGGTTGATAGTTAATGCTGCTTATTTTTCGAAAAAGAACATTAAGGCAGTTTGGTTTTGTGGCTTTCTTTAGCGCCATGATATGCGCCGGGGCTTGGCTACTCCTATCAAACAATACGCCTGCTTATGTTCTGTCTGAAGAAGCGGAGGAAACACAGGATTTCATTAAATGGGTGGATTTTGATGTACCCTATGAAGCCATGAATCGAGCCCTAAAATTGGATATCAATTCGCAGGAAAGTGAAATCAAGCTGAATTGGATTGAACTGCTGGCATATTTGGCTGCCAAAAACGGCAATAATTTTAAAGGATTTAAAGTAAAACAATTAGATGCTGTTGCCGAAAAGCTGCAAGAAGGAGAAAGCATAGAGGAACTGACGGCAGATATGAAATATTACCCTTATTATTATGAAGCCTATAGCGCGATACTGTCCGGTTTTGTAGGGGAGTATGAAATTGAGGTTGCAGATGAAAGCGGAGAAGGGGACGAAGTAGGAAAGCATTGGGAACGGCGTTATGGACTCAAGGTATTTTCACCTATTGCCAAAAATTTTCCCTACAGCCATTATGACGACTTTGGCAATAGCCGTTCCTATGGGTTTAGACGGGTACATTTAGGGAATGACTTGATCGGTCAGGTTGGAACCCCTATTGTCGCTGTGGAGGGCGGCGTTGTGGAAGCGTTGGGCTGGAACCAGTATGGCGGCTGGCGTATCGGGATACGGTCTCTTGATAAAAAGAGATATTATTACTACGCTCACCTGAGAAAAAATTTCCCATACCGTAAGGATTTGGCGGTAGGTTCTGTGGTTCAGGCAGGAGATGTCATTGGTTATCTGGGCAGAACCGGTTATAGTATTAAGGAAAATGTCAATAACATTCAGCAGGCGCATCTTCATTTTGGCATGCAGCTTATCTTTGATGAATCGCAAAAAGAAAACCAGAATGAAATATGGATTAATGTTTATCAAATCATCCGGCTCTTAGACCGGCAGAGATCTGAAGTAATCAAAAATCAGGAAACCAAGGATTATAGCCGTGTGTATCATATCCGGGAGTGTACGGATGATACTTCGGTTAAAGATAAGCAAAACACTGGCGCACTGTAACATATAAAATTGTGATATATGGGCGAGGATATTTTGCCTAGAACAAGGCGGAGGATTGAGGAATCCTTTATGTACTCCCATTAACGACAACGCAGTATTAACAACAGACCGAGTTGTATACAGGGATAAGGTATTACAGTGCACTAATAACCAGAAGTTCGGAGTACCGGCATTTTGATCTTACGAAGCAAGGTGCACATTCTTCCGATGGATAAAAATACAAAGAAAAATAAGAAATAAAATCAATGAAAGAACGAAGCGGTAAATCTTAAGTCGTCAACCGATCGAAGAAGCATCTGCCTGTTTTTGTTCTAACACAAAAAAAGCGCATCCATGATTGGATGTGCCTTTTCATCTATGTTTGCTTTTGCAAATCGTCCGCATAAGCCAATGAGAATAAAATTGATAAAAAATTATTTATTCCCTCTTCTTCTAAAACTTATGACAAGGAGAAAAATACCAACACAAAAACATATTCCTCCCCAAACATGATTGTTTGAGTAAAAAGAAGCTCCAGCAATAGTTAAAACGATACCCCATAAAAGGCTCATTCTTTGCTTATTTACTTTTTTTGTTGTTGGTCTCTTGCTCATAATGATGATGCCTCCTTAATTTCAGTATTATTTCATTAAATTAAGAAAATATTTTCGTTTATGTGCTGCTAAGGAATATAACTTAGTATAATAGATTTATACCAAATAGTCAATAAATGATGGCGGCATCCTTATATATTACTATTTTACGAGGCGGTATGATAAAGTAAGAAAAAGAAAGAAAAAGAAAGAGCCTAAAAGGCTCTTTCTTTTTGCGCTTGGAACTTAGCCCATCAACAAATAGGTGTTTCATTTGCAAAAGTTTATTGTTTTTCTACAACCGCAAGTATTTGTGCTGCTTCAGAATTGTTTTGAAAGAAATCACCGCGTAGGATTTTTAACACGATCTTCTCGTTATTGATTTCTTCCGCGGTTCTTATTCCCATCTTTCTCATAAAAGGAACGGGAGGGCACCAACCTTCTAAAGCATGCTGCAATAAAAAGGCTCCTACAGTACCGGTCAAAAGGAACCATAATCTGCTGGACTTTAAGCCTAATAAAGAACTGAGCAGCAAGATTGTTGCGGCATTGGTCTCCAGGCATCTTTCTACATCCCATTCATAATTTAATTGGGAAATCCGGTCTGATATCTCATTGCTGTCGGCATCTTTATAGGCATTGAGGCTCTCGATGGTTTGTTTTCTGATAGCGGCGTTTACATTCATGCTGGTATTATCGGATACTCTTTGGGTAGTTGACGATATGATCTGTTTCATGATTTTTGGCCACACTTTCTTAGGATTGATTCTTCACTTCTAGGCTTTATTATTTGTCATTAACGATATAATATGCACATGGCTTGCGGCAATGGTGAAAGATTTGACTTTTATTGATATTGGGCTCATATTAACGGCTGAATGGATCATAATAATTTCAGATCATAAGGAAAAGGGGTATATCAATGGAATATGAACTGAGCAGTAAAGCAAACAGTAAAAATCCGGTGGAAAAGCATCAAACTGCGGCCTGGGCCAATATTGAAACTACCAAAGAAATATCCCATGTTGCCGAACCAAATGAGTGGCAAATCAGCAATGCGAAAGAATATGTGGATGAAAATGAAAAATAAATTAATAAAGAATCCAGGATCAAAGATCCTGGATTCTTTATTAAAATTCTGAAAGACGTTTATAGAGTTCATAGCGTTCTTTGGCTTGCTCTTGTGATAGAATAAACAGCCTCGCAGCTTCTTTTGGAAACGTATTGTGCAATTGTGCGTAACGAAGCTCACCTTTGATAAAATCTTGATAGGATTGGGAAGGACTTTTGGAATCCAACTGAAAAGGATTTTCTCCTGCTTCTTTGCGTCTGGGATCGTAGCGGTATAAGTGCCAGTAACCGGTGTCCACCGCCTTTTTTTCTTCGTGCATGCTGGAAGACATTCCGGTCTTAATCCCATGGCTGATGCAAGGCGCATAAGCGATGATCAAAGAAGGTCCGGGGTAGCTTTCCGCTTCTGTCATCGCTTTTATCGTCTGGTTCATGTCCGCGCCCATAGCAATCTGTGCTACATAAACATCCCTATAGGTCATGGCCATCAATCCCAGATCTTTTTTCCGGGCCGGTTTGCCATGAAAGGCAAACTTGGCTACCGCTCCGGCAGGGGTCGCTTTGGAAGCTTGTCCGCCGGTATTGGAATAAACCTCGGTATCCAGCACAAAGAGATTGACGTCGGCGCCGGTGGAAAGGACATGATCCAAGCCGCCGTAGCCGATATCGTATGCCCAACCGTCGCCTCCGATCATCCAAATGGATTTCTTTTCCAAATAATCCTGTAAAGAAGCAATTTGCATCAATAGGGGATTGCTATTAATATTATTTTTTATCAAAAGCTGCTTGATTTGGTATGCATCCTTTAAAGAGGCCATGCCATCATAGCGGTTTTGGAGCCAGCTTGTGAAAGCTTCTTTCAGGGTTGTTTCCAAACCTTGCCAGTCGACGGCTTGCCGAATTAGTTCACTCAGGCGCTCTTGAAGCTGCCGCACGCCCAAGTACATGCCAAGACCATATTCGGCATTGTCTTCAAACAGAGAATTGGCCCAGGCCGGGCCACGGCCGTTGGCATTGGTGGTATAGGCCATGGAAGGCGCACTGGCGCCCCAGATAGAGGAGCAGCCTGTGGCATTGGCGATCATCATTCGTTCCCCGAAAAGCTGAGTTAATAGCCGTACATATGGTGTTTCGCCACAGCCCGGACAGGCGCCATTGAATTCCAAAAGAGGACGTAAAAACTGGCTGCCCTTAACGGTGTAGCGGTTGATGATATCCGGTTTTTCAGAAAGCGTCATAGCAAATTCCCAATTGCTGGCTTCTGCTTCTATTTCCTGCTGCGCCGGCTCCATGATTAATGCCTTACCTTTGGCCGGACAGATATCGGCGCAATTGCCGCATCCAGTACAGTCCAGAGGGCTGACCTGTACCCGTAACTGATAGCTTCCCAATTCCTTACCAATGGCCTTTTTGGTGTAAAATGACTGCGGCGATTTCTTCCTTTCCGCTTCATCGAGGAGAAACAGACGAATGGTGGCGTGAGGGCAAATATAAGAACACCAGCCGCATTGAATGCATTTATCCATTTGCCATTGGGGAAGAGTAGGCGCAATGCCACGTTTTTCATAAGCAGTGGTTCCCGGGGGAAAAGCGCCGTCCTCCATCCCTAAAAAAGCGCTGACCGGTAAATCGTCTCCCTCATTGCGAGCCATGACCCGCTGGATTCTTTGCACGAATTCCGGTTCGTCGCTTGGGAGAGGCGCTTCATCTTCTAATTGGGCCCAGGCTTCCGGAACCTTGATTTTTACCAGGGAATCTATGCCCCGGTCCACGGCGCGGTTATTCATATCCACGATGTTTTGACCTTTACGGCTATAGGTTTTTTCAATAGAGTCTTTCAGCAATTGAATGACTTCGTCCGAAGGAATGATATTTGCCAATTTAAAAAAGGCGGCCTGCATAATCATATTGATCCGGTTGCCTAAGCCGATCTCCGATGCAATCTTTTCCGCGTTAATGATATAGAATTGGATTTGATTGGCGGCAAGATATCGTTTGAGACTGGCCGGCAGATTTTGTTCAATATTTTCCGGTGTAAAATCACAGTTCAAGACGAAGACGCCGCCTTTTTTTAAACCTAAAACCAGATCATAATGGTTCAAAAAAGATGGATTATGGCAAGCGATATAATCGGCGCTATATACCAGGTAAGGGGCGCGGATGGGATTTTTACCGAAACGGAGATGGGAAATGGTGGTACCGCCGGACTTTTTACTGTCATAGGCAAAATAAGCCTGTACGTTAAGATCGGTATGCTCGCCGATGATTTTGCAGGCTGATTTATTGGCGCCCACTGTACCATCGGAGCCCAAGCCCCAGAATTTACAGCTGACAGTGCCGTTTTCCGGCATCTGGTATGAGGGATCATCCGGCAAGGAAGTGTTGGTTACATCGTCGATGATCCCGATGGTAAAGCTGTTCTTAGGCTGCGTTGTCTTCAGATTGTTGAACACAGAGAGGATCTGCAAGGGCGTGGTGTCTTTGGAGCCAAGACCATAGCGGCCGCCGACGATGACCGGCGGATGGGGACGGCCTGAAAACATGTTACAAACGTCCAGATATAGCGGTTCTCCTGGCGCGCCCGGTTCCTTGGTACGGTCTAAGACAGCAATTTTTTTGACAGTGAGCGGCAATGAAGCCATAAAATGTTTTGCCGAGAACGGGCGATAGAGCCGTACTTGCAGCAAGCCGGTCTTCTCACCGCGGGCGGCAAGAAAATCAATGACATCTTTTACGGTGTCACATACCGAGCCCATGGCAATGATGATATCCGTGGCGTCGGCAGCGCCGTAATAATCGAAAGGCTGATAGCTCCGGCCGGTGATTCGCGCATATTTTTGCATATTCGCATCGACGATATCGGGAATGCGGTCAAAGTATTTGTTTTGTACTTCCCGACCCTGAAAATAAATATCGGGGTTTTGCGCGGTACCTTTGATCAGGGGATGCGACGGGTTCAGCGCCCGGTTGCGGAATTCGCTGATTGCCTGCCAATCTACGATCTTAGACAGTTCGCCGTATTCGATTTCTTCGATATTGCGATATTCGTGAGATGTGCGAAAGCCGTCAAAGAAATGGAGAAACGGTAGCTTGCCCTGAATCGCCGATAAATGGGCGATACAGCCTAAATCCATAACTTCCTGTGCATTGGCCGAAGCGAGCATCGCCGCCCCCGTTTGCCGGCAGGCCATCACATCCTGGTGGTCTCCGAAGATCGATAAGGCATGGGTAGCCAGTGCCCTGGCCGAAATATGCAATACCCCGGGTAAAAGTTCGCCCACCATTTTATAAATATTGGGGATCATCAGTAAAAGCCCTTGTGAAGCAGTATAAGTGGTGGTCAGGGCTCCGGCTTCCAGTGATCCGTGCATGGCGCCGGCGGCCCCTGCTTCGGATTGCATCTCCATGACGGTTACCCGCTGTCCGAAGAGATTGGTCTTGCCCAGGGCAGACCATTCATCGGTGATCTCCGCCATAGGTGAAGAAGGCGTTATAGGATAAATGGTAGCTACATCGGTAAAAGCGTAAGCGGCATAGGCTGCCGCCTGATTGCCGTCTACAGTTACTTTTTTTGGCAAAACATAGCCCCCCTTTTGGTATTATGTTGGTTATTATTTGTAATGTTTTGTTTGATATACCAAAAGATGAGATAAAGTATGATTGATAACGATTACCGAAGGAATGGTTCATTGATATATCCAATCATTGTAAATTACTTCCCATTGGTTGCGATATTCAGAGATATGTCTTAAATTAAAAAACCCATCTCATTTTTAATTTGCTGAGTATCATGTATCTTTAGTAAAAGACCTATTATATATGTAGAAATTACCAATGTAATCTAAAAAGAAGCTGGGAAGTTCTGTAGCCTTTTTTGATTATTGCAAGTTGTCTGCATAATATTTATTTGTTAACTGATTGAAGAAAAAATTGGCAAATGATATAATAATAATGTTATGATTTTTACAATATTGCCTGTAATGCTTTATATGATTCCCTCAATAGAGTGGATATGATGAAATAAAATGTTAACTGTAAACAAGATGTAGCAATTGTTGAAGAAGTGAAGGAAAGGAGTCTGAAGTAGTGGGGGTTACTTAGCCCGGTATGGTGCGAGAAAAAATGTTTAAATAGGAATGGATATTTTAAAGGAGAGTGAATATATGAAAAAAAACAAATCTCTGATCCTTACCGTGGTAGTGTTTTTGGCACTGATTGCGGCATTTGCGTTGCCGGTGCTGGCGGCAAGCGATGACATCGGCAGCATGAATGCCCTGGATGCCCTGGGGATCGATACCTCCGCTTTGCCGGAAGGCTATGATCCCAACACCACGGAAAATCCTTATGGGAGAGACAGCGTAACGGTTAATCCGGTCTACGAGCTGTTCGTTACGGGAGTGAAAAAAACCAGCGGCCCCACAACAACGGTAGAAAATATCACATCCGGTAGTGACGTGGTGGGTACAAAGACCACCGTCACCAGTATTTTCAGCCTGCAAAACTTGTTGTATGGCCATAATAAGGCTTTAAACAAGACCTTGACTGACTTTTACACTTCTCAAGGCAGTCAGACTTTCAATGAAGAGGCCTATACGGATAAGACCGTCACTTTAACTTATCCATCTTATTCTGTAGAAAACACGCGTACCACTCAGATGACAACTTTTGCGGCTACTGCCACTGCCTCCGGTAATTTCATCGGCAACGAAGCTTCCGTTGGGAAACAAGGCCAGGTGGTTACTGTTGGCGCCGGTTCCCTCAGTAAAAACGGCGGCTTATATCTCTATTTCGCCGATGCGGTAACCGGCAGCATGAGCGGGGCAAAAACCCTGCTTGATACCAGCGCTGTCATTGGCAACAGCGGCAACCAGATGGAGGAAGACTTTGCAGCATCTCCTTATCTGATGCAGAACTATCTGAAGGTTGCCACCGGCGACTTTGACAATAACGGCATCGACGAAGTGGCGGTCTATGTGGCGGAGCAAGGGAAATCCCGCGTGGAGATCTATCGCCTTGCCGTTACCTCCTTTGATACGCCGGATGCTTATCTCAACGCAGATAGTTGGAAAAAAGTCTGGACCTATTACTTCAATGAATCTCCGTATGTTTCCAATATGGTTTCTTTAACTGCCGGCGATTTTAACTGCAACGGTACGGACGATCTGGCTTTGACCTGGGGCTACTATTACGGCTCTGATAAAAACAACGGCTGCCAGGCGGTAGTTCTCTACGGCAGCAGCAGCAATATGCTCCAGACCAAGAAAACCATTGACTTAAGCTACAATACGTCCGGTATCGTCCGCGCCGCTTTTGCTTACGGCGACATTGACGGTGATAATGTGAACGATTTGGTTTTGGGCGGTCAGCTGTCCACCGATATTGCAAACGGCAATCCCAACACCCGTTTTATCGGGGTCTATACATATGACGGTACCAACGACCGCTTCATCCAAAGTATTGCCAAAAATTTCAACCTCTTTGAAAAGAAAGACGGCAGCTATGTCAATACCGTTATGGCAAGTCACGGAGATAAATTTTACAGTACACCGGCCTGTGTCGCCAATATCGCGACGGTGAACATGAACGGGGCAGGGCATGCGGCTTCGATCTATCTGGATAGCCTGCTCTTTGAATACGGCGATAACGGTCTGATTATTAGCACAGCCTTGGATCAAAATACGTCATTCAATAAAAATATGGGCAATAAACAGAAATACTATGTGGAATATGGAATTGTTGCGGCCGATTTCACCGGCGCCGGCAAAGAAACCCTGCAAGTGATGCAGTATTATGTTCCCGTTGTTGCCACCCAGCTTCCTCCCTATTTGGCATGGTGGTATCATTTGCTGGGGATTCCTACCGACGATTCTTTGCCCGGCGATCTGGATATGCTGGGCGTCTATGGCGGAAGCGGCGGTATTGCCGTGAACCGTACCACAGACGTTAACTTTACCACATCCTTCTGTAAGCTCAATACCGACCAGGATACCTCACTTCTAAAATATACGGGCACACACTATATCAGATATACCGATCCCAGAGTGCTGGCGGTCATGTCTTCGGCCCCCTATTTTGCCGATTTGGATAATGATGCGCTCAGCGGCAGCTATATGGAATCTGAAACCTCCTATACCTCCACCACCGGCAGCGGTACGGGGAGTTCCACCTCCAATACCTTGAATATCGGCGCTTATGTCAGCTTCGAACACGATTTTGAGGTATTCGGCTGCAAAGTGGCCAGCATAGAAACGGAATTATCATATGAGCATGGCTGGACATGGGAAACAGTCAATTCCTCCACATTAGAGCAGTCCATCAGCTATGCCACCTCCGCGGGTTCCGATGCGGTGGCTTTCTATTCCATTCCCATGGAAACCTATGTTTACGAATCTCTTGTTCCTATCATCAATGAAACTACTGGTGTTTGCAGCGGCTACGATGTTCAGCACATGTCAGTGAATATTCCGCACATCGCCTCCGTGAAGGTGCTGCCGCTGGACACCTATGAAAAGATCGCGGCCGACTATGCTGAGCTGCCTAAAATTGCCGGAGATGTGCTGACCCATACCGTTGGCGATCCTGCCACTTATCCCTCCAGCGCTTCTGGTTACAGCAATGCCATCTCCTATAATGGCGACTGGTCGGGCGTCAACTTTGGCTTGGGTTCGGTGACGCAGGAGATCAGTATGACCTCCGAGACGGAAAAGAGCTATACCAATACCAATACCGTAGAAGCTAAGGTGGGCGCGGGTCCCGGTGATTTTGTGTTCGGTATCAGCGCCGGCTATGAGCATGGTTCCAGTCAGGTTACCGTCACCACATCGGGGAGCAGCTTTGTGGGCCAGGTCTACAATATGCCAAAAGAAGCGGAGCCTTATGGTTACAATTATGTTTGGAAAGTTTTTTCCTATCAGTATTCCGGTAACGGATACAGCTTCCCGGTAGTTGACTATCTGGTAACTGATGTTACAGCCCCGCCTAAACTACCTACTGATTTCCAGCAGGATATGACGGGAACCACCGATAAACAGATTAAGCTGACCTGGTCGTATGACGGCGCCGCGGCAGGCTTCCAGATCTACCGCTATTATGTGTTCCCAGACGGCAGCGGCAGCTATGAGTTGGCTTTTGTTCCCGCCTCGGATGCCGTTGATGTTGATGCGGAAGATGGTACCAGATACTTTCAGTATATCGATACCGGTCTGGATCCTTATACCGAGTATGATTATCAGATACAGGTAGTAGGAGCGTCTCAGCCCACAGACAGCATCCTGAGCGCCGTCTATACCGCCAAGACCAAGATTGATATGGGCTATCCCGATATCAGCCTGACGGGAGTAGAAAACGGTACCCTTCTGGTTTACCCGGATTCCGTGAGCACCGTGACGGTTAATGTCACCAATATAACAGATTATTCACAAACACCCAGATATCAATGGCAGAAATTAACAGACATCGGCTGGATTGACATTGCCGGCGCCATCAATACAAGCTATACCTTTAAATCCGCCGGTCTGGCCGATGAAGGCCAATACCGCTGCCGGGTCAATGCCATCTATAACAGTTTCTATCTCTCCGCTTATTCTGAAACCTTTACGCTGCAATATGCCAAACGGATACCGGTTGTGGTGGACGGAGGTTTTACCGTCATTGATACCACCGTAAACAGCCAGACAGTTCCCAAGATATCAATTAGTTTAAAATCCAAGCAACAGAATCATCATGCCGCTCCCACCGGTAATGTGACTTTTACGATCACCGGCGCGGATTACAGTAAAGCTTTCACGGTCGCCCTTGTCCCGGATGAATCGGCGGAATCGGAGGGTACCTCTACAGCCAGTCTTACCCTGGACAGCTCGCTGCCCGAAGGTGTTTATGAGATTACCGCCTACTATTCCGGTAGCCGCGTTTTTCAATCTCTGACCACAGAGAATGCCATTCCTTATCTATCCGGCAGCGGTAGCGGCTATGTACTCACCCTTGACAGCAGCTATACCTATGGCGATCCTTTCAATCCCACCCTGAAAAGCGTACAGAAAACAGATGGAATTACCACCACCTCAGCTGTGGAAGGCACGGTTAACTACCAGGTGATTCAATATGTGTGGGAAACTGCCTTTGACAATGACTACGGATATTATGTGTGGCTTGATCCGCAAGTAATTAGCAACTTCACCAGCGACAGCTCTGTTACTGCCACTCAGGCGGGCAGCTTTACATTGACCGCCTCCGTAGGCGACCAGGTGGTAGCTTCCAAGGAATTTATCGTAAAACAGCGGGAAATTACCATCGGTATCACAGACCAAAACGGTGTGACCGGAAGCGTTAGTCACCCCACAGACAGTATACTGACCTTAGAAAACGGAACGTGGGCCAACGATGACTCCATTGCCGATCTTGGCCTGGTGGTAAAAGCGATCAACAGCGCGGGTACTGAAGTAACCATTACCAGTAATGATCCCGATCCCAAAAAGAATACCGACCCCGGCTTATATACCATCGTAGGAACGCCCGGCAATCCTGTGGGACCAAAATACAGCAACTACTCCATTAGCTATATTCCCGGGACCTTTATTATTACCGGTCCCAAATATTCCGTTAGCGGTATTGCCAAGCAAGTCAATAACAAGGATGTCGGTACCATTCAGCTCATTTCCCCGGAAGGCAATGATAATATCAATTGGACGACACAATATGCCAGTTCCAATACGCTGGTCTTTTTAGCAACGCCCAATACCGGCTACGCGGTGAAAAGCTGGACAGTCACGGACAGTCACGGTAATGTGCTTCCTGACAGCGGTGCCGGCAGCACGCTGACCTATGTTCACAGCATGAAGGATGAAAGTATCATCATTACGGTGGAATTCGAGGTGGCGCAAAAGACCTTGAGCTATCTGGCGGCGGTCGGCACCGGCACCGTCGAATGCACCAGCAATACTGTGATGCAAAGCGGCGATGTGGCCATGAGCGGGGCAGAGTTTACTTTCAAGGCAACTCCGGCGGCAGGTTATCATTTCGATAAATGGCAGTTGACCGAAATCGGCAAGAGCCCGTCCTATCCTGTGGGAGCACCCAACGAGGACGGTAGCAATACTTGCCAAATTACCATGGGCAGCGGTGCTACCGTGCTCTATGCCATCTTAGCCCGTGACGAATATACCATCAATTTAGAGGGAGATCTGCAGGCTAGTTATTTGAAGTACAACGATACGACCATGCAGGATGAATTGGTAACAGCCGTTTCCGGTAGCAAAATTCCAGGTGACAAAGTCGTCACCGTAACGTCCAAGCCAGGCTATGCCGTAAAGGGCGACGCCGTCTGGACCCAGGACGGGCAGCCCGTTACAACAGGGGTGAGCGGCGACAACCAAAGCTATGCCTTTACAATGTTGGCGGATACTACCATCGCGGCGGCAACGGAGAATGAACATTATAGCGTAAACCTGGAGGTTGCCGGCCCAGGCAGCGATCAAAACTCGGTGTCGGTCACGGTAAACGGGGTAGAGACAGCGGACTTGAGTAATATCGCGGGCGGTTCGGCTCTTGTATTCACCGCTTCGCCGGTTTACGGTTATGTGTTTGACAAGTGGATCGTTAATGGAACGGAAGTATTCACAGCAGACGATAAACTAACCATCGCTGCTTTGGATCAGGTAACTACCGTGGAAGCCGTATTCAAGAACAATAACGCCTATACCATATCCGTTACTTATGGGTTGCGCGGCAGTTTGAGCTACACCTTAAATGGCGGTGAGCCGGTAGAAATAGCCTCCGGTGAAACCATTCCCGTGTTCAAGGGAGACGATGTTGTCCTCACTGTTGCACCGGAGCCAAATTTCATGGTGGAAAACTGGAAGATCGACGGGGTTACGGAATTAACCAATGTTAAGAAATGGATCTTTAACGAAATTTCAGACGATATTACCGTTGAGGTGGTCTTCGGAGCGCAGACCTATTCCACCGTTACCTATGATGTAGATGTCAACGGCGGCGGCGCCATCACATCCGCAACCTCGGATGGCGTCAGCTTTGAAAGTGGCGACAACAGTGTCGGCAACGGCAGCGAGCTTCAGTTTGTCGCGGCCCCTGAAAGTGGCAAGATGGTGGATAAATGGACCTTAAACGGCGTGGACGTCAAAAATGATCTGGGCGTAAACCTGGTCGATACCACTTATGTTATTGACGCTTTATCGGGTGATGCCAATGTGGTAGTAAGCTTTAAGGACATTGTTACTTACAGTGTGGCAATGACAAGTTATGATTGCAACATCGCTCCCGTCTTTTCTCCTGCGATGTTCCCCGGTGGCATCCGGGAGGGTGCTTCCGCAACCTTTACCGTTGTGCCGGAAAGTGGGTATCGTATCACATTAGTCAGCGTGACTGGTAATGCCGGAGCGACAGGACTTGATGGTTTTGACAGTATCGCGAAACAAGCGGACGGTTCTTGGATCTGTGTGGTAAACGCCACCGGCAATGATTTAGATATTCATACTGAAGCCAAACCGCTTTATGCCATTACCATTCCTGTGGCACCCTCCGGCGGTAGCATCTTAACCAACGTCAATCAAGCCATTGAAGGCGAAGAGATTACATTGACCGCGACCCCGAGGGCCAATTATGTATTCAGCGGTTGGACGGTGAACGGCGGTGCGGTTACTTTAGCTGACGCGACGGCTTTGTCTACAACCTTTATCATGCCCGCCTCCAATGTTATGGTAGCCGCTCAGTTTACTTATAAGGGCGGTGGCGGCGGTGGCGGTTCCATCAGCGCGGAACCGGAAGAACCGGAGGAACCGGAATATACCGTTCAATCAGACGGCAGTATTTTGGTTGCGTTGACCGAGAAAAAAGGCGTTATCTCCCAGGTAACCAATGAAAAACTCATCGAACTGAACAAAACAAAAGAGATCGTGATTTCTGGCAATGGCGTCAGGATTGTCATCCCGGTTGGTATGTTGAAAGATGGTATTGATATCAATGACCTGATACCTCAACTTCCTGATAATACCAGCGGCTCGTGTTGGGTGGTGGTCTATAGCGATGCCAGCGGTAACCGGCATATCGTGCCTTGGTCTTTGGTAGGCACGAATGGCGTATCCTTTATTATCCAAGGCGGCGGTCAGTATGAAATTATTGACAACAGCCAGCAGTTTAATGATATCAGCGGTCACTGGAGTACGGATGCCATTAACTTTGTAGCGGCGCATAATCTGTTTACCGGAATGAGTGAAAATGAGTTCTCGCCTAATTCGGCGATGACGCGCGCCATGCTGGTTACGGTTTTGCACCGTCTTAATGGATTGACCTCGGGAGAAGGGGAAACCTTCTCTGATGTGACGGATGGCGAGTGGTATGCCAATGCGGTGGGATGGGCGGCGGCAAACAATATTGTAGGCGGATACGGCGACGGCAGCTTTGGTACCAACGACAATATCACCAGGGAGCAACTGGCCTCCATTCTCTATCGTTATGCCAAGTATATCGGCACCGATACCACAGCAACCGGTGATCTGTCCGCATACCATGACGCGGACAGCGTATCGGATTATGCGGTAGAAGCAATGCAATGGGCAACCCAGTCCGGATTGATCAACGGACAGCCCGGTGGGATGCTTGATCCTGAAGGTAATGCTTCCCGTGCTGAAGTAGCGGCTGTTTTGATGAGATTTATTGATCTGATCTTATAGAAGTAAACCGAATAGGGCCCCTGGCAAGAGCAGATAGTGTACCGCGCCAAGATTGACGGACACGGAATAAAAAGCCCAATCGTAGGATATCAAAGAATTACACAGCCTGGCGCCGTTTTTCGAGTGGTGTCAGGCTGGTTTTTGTCTGAATGCGTTGTTGTAGAAATCAATATATTCATCGATCAACTGTCTGGCTTCGTCAAAGGTGTTGAGCTTATAGCGGTGAATGCACTCCGTTTTGAGTATTGAGAAGAAATTTTCAGCCAT
>JAVBWO010000016.1:0-47985 GCA_036677375.1 Bacillota bacterium | reverse complement strand
GATGGCGAAGAGGCCACACCTGTTCCCATTCCGAACACAGAAGTTAAGCTCTTCAGCGCCGATGGTACTTGGGACGACAGTCCCTGGGAGAGTAGGCCGTTGCCAGGATTTTTTTAAGTAAAAAACCTTACTATTAAAATAGTAAGGTTTTATTTTTATTTAATACGTACCATGTTTTTTTTAACGCCTTGAGTATAGTTAAAGTAACTATTGGACAAAAAAGTTTTATAATGTTAAGGAACGCCCCGGTTTTACTCAACATCAAAGACAACTGTCATTTTGAAAGATGCTGGTTATAAGCAAAATGCCTCCGGAATAGCTTATGGCAGGAGGTGTTTTCAATGGTCATTATTGATTTGCGCTGGGGCAAGAAATATCGCCGGCTTATCGGTTTTGTGCTTAGCGCATCACTCTTATTTTGGATTTTTGGGGGGACCGGCTGGGGAAATCATCTTTTGAGCACCATGACGGATAAAGTACGGCAGGTTCCTATTTACAGTGTGGATATGGAAGAAAAAAAAGTAGCAATTTCTTTTGATGCCACCTGGGGCGCAGAGCGAACGACACAGATATTAGACACTTTGGACAAATATCATGTGAAAGCCACTTTTTTTCTTGTCAACATTTGGCTGGAAGAATATCCGCAAATGGCGCGGGAAATCACCCGTCGTGGTCATGAAATTGGGATGCATTCCGTAAGTCATCCGCATTTTTCCACTTTAAGTAAGGATGAGATGAAGCAAGAATTATTGGGTAACCGCAACTTAATTGAAACCTTGACGGGAGTAAAACCAATGCTTTTCCGGCCTCCCTTTGGCGATTATAACAATATATCCCTGGAGACAGCGGAAGAATTGGGAATTACCACAATTCAATGGAGCGTTGATTCCTTAGATTGGCGTGACCTGTCGGCGGCTGAAATCGTAGAAAGAGTAATGAAAAGGGTCAGGGGCGGCGACATCGTTTTATTTCATAACAATGGTTTGCATACGGCAGAAGCGCTGGAAACCATTTTAGCCCAACTAACCGAAGAAGGGTTTGAGGTAATGCCAATAGGCGACTTGCTGCTCCCCGGCAATACCTATATTGATTTTAACGGTGTGCAGCGGCAAGCCGGCAGTAATCAGTCCTTGGAATAACCTGCTCAAAGACCGCTGGCCAGCCAATCCTTTATATACTAATATATACTAACGGTTTGTGAAGTGCATGGAAGTCCGGCAGCGCAATAGGGAAGGCAAAAGATGCAAACAATAATATTGTGCCAGCCAGCCTTATTTGTTAGAACAATTCAGTAAGGAATGGACGGATAAAATCTTTACATGTTAAAAAGAGCAGACGATGTTCGTGACATTGCTTGTGTGAGAAAGGAATGCCCCGATACTGCGGCATGTACGAGATATCCGAGGTTGACATAAATTGGTGCTATCAGTGGTAAAGAGTGGCAACAGGGGGCATTCCTCTGCGTCTGTGCCGCTCTTAGACGCCTGCCGTTCCTAAGAGCGGTTAGATTTTAAAAAACAGCATATAATGTCATAAGCGCCCAACACAGACGAAATCAGGAGATTTTTGGTATATAGATTGATCAATGAGAGCGCTAAGTTTGCCGGGGTCTTATAATCTTTGCCGTAAACGTGTAATAAAGGCAACTTCCCTTTCGCTACCTGTGTGATATCAATCTGATAGAAAATAATTTTTTTATTCGTGATGCGCTTGATCTTATCGAGGGTCTCTGCCTTGCTGTTGCAAAGATTATCTGCTGCGACCACATGATGTCCTGCTTCCAGCAAGGCAACACTGGTATGCGAGCCTATGTATCCGGCTCCGCCGATTACTAAGATGTTCATTAAATACACTGGTCTGTATGCCGCCACCAATGATCTTCTGGCATTTTGTCTTGCCGGCAATTCCGTGTCAAGGCATTTGATCTCCTTTTTACCACGGATTTCTTCTATAAAACTGATTCCATTTAAAATATTTTTGGCATCCTCCGGCGACATGGCGTGATAATGGTCGTTCCCATGTAAGGCTTTGTTTAATGTGAAATGTTTCTCCACCGCGATGGCGCCTATGACCCGCCCGATGCCCTTTTTCAGAACATGCCGCAGTATCAGTGCCGCATTTCGCGTCTGATCTGCGTTGTTTTTACCAGCCAATGAAAGGTTGACTCGATGGTTTCCTCCGTAATGTCTTTGCCAAGACCTAGGTTGACAAATCCGTTCTGCATCTGAGCAAAAGCATGGAGCTGTTCTCTTTCATTTTGTGCCAATACGGACGGAACCCCTAAAGACCGGGGTTCGAAACTTCAAATGTAGAACAATTCAGTCGGAATTGCCATGCCACATGGTGATTCGATTTTTTTATGTCTGCAAAAATGCAGTTCCTTAGTTCAACATTGATGCGAATGTTTTATATGACAAGGTCAATATATATAATAAATGGGTTGACAAAGCATAGGGAGCATATGGTTTTATTTTATGACACTTATCTGGCGCCTTGGCTTAGCACGACCGGTTGGCAGCAGAAATGGCTAAAGTAGAAAGAATAATGAAATCGCCAGGGGTTGCGATATCGGCTTATTTCATAACAATGGTTTGCATACGGCGGTGGCGCTGGAGCTATTCTGGAACAATTGACCGAATCGGGCTCTCAGACAGTGTTTTGGAGATGATTTGCCGCTTTCCGGCGGGCACAACGGCAGGGTGGGAGGGTACCGGTCCCTGGAATAACCTGACAAAAAGAAATAGGCACAATGGCCAATCAGCCCTCCATACTATAGGGTAACGGCTTATAGATTAGAAATCCGGCAGGACAACACGGGAGGGGAAAAAGATGGAAAACAATAAAATCGTACCCACATGCCTTATTTGCCATCAAGTGCCCCAGGACGGATTTCGTGCAGGAATTTTTATCAGAAAAAAATTTATATGCAATGCTTGTGAGAAACAATTAATCGAAAATGCCTTGCAAGATGGTTCAAATATTGAGAAAATGCGTCCTTTGGGAAAGATCATTTGCCGGGAGGCTTGGCAATAACAATATTGAAAGAGATTTTACCAGATGTTAAAATACTTCTTTGCGATTTGAGGTGATGCCATGCCGGATGTTTGGAGTCATATCATTTTAGGCGAAGCCATGCTGAAAGCCGCTCCACCGACAATGCAGGCTGCCGTCGCCAAACAAGAAAATTTATACGCTTTTGCTTGTCAGGGGCCGGATTTCCTTTTTTATCATACCTATCTTTGCCCATGGGAACAAAAAGTAACTACGGTGGGGAGACGAATTCATAAGCAAAAAATTTCCGCTATGCTCCTTTGTGGTATCAAGAAAGTGATGCAGTTAAAAAATACAGGAAAGAACTGGCAGACCCTGGCGGTCTATATGTTGGGCGCCGCTGCTCATTGGGCAGTGGACAGCGCGGTACATCCCTTAATTTACAGTATTGTGCCGGAAAAAAGCCCTCCCAGAAAAAGCCGGCACAAGAGGGTCGAACTTGCGTTGGATTTATTGTTGTTACAGAAATACGGCATCAGGCGGGGTAGCCGTGCCGATCATTTGCGTATTCGCGGGGGGGTGCCGGAGGAAGTTTGCGACTATTATGGCAAATGTGTCACGACCCTTTGGCGCGATATGCCATACTTGTCTCCTGCGGAAATAAGACGTTCTTACCGGCATTTGATACAATTCCTGGAGGCTACGGAAGAAAAAAACGCTGCGTATCAAATTGCCCGAAGCCTGGCCAAGGCCAGCGGCGATTTTTTGCGCTTTGATTGGTTCTGGTACCCGGAGCAACTGCCTCAAGAGGAACAACTTCCCTTGGAAGCTTCGATGGATGTTTTTACGGCGAAGGCAGTGGCCCGAGGACAAAGGGTACAGGCGGCTATGTGGAATTATTGGCAGGGCGAGGGTCCACTTGCGGCCGTAAAGGAAACGTTGCCGGAGATCTCCTATGCGAACCGGGATATGTCGCTGTAAGCTTAAAATTTAGGCTAAATTGTTATAAGAATTAGAAATATCAATTGATATAATTTGTCGGTCAATCCCCGTAGAAGCAAAGCGCTTACTCTTAAACCTAATCTGAAAAATCTGAAATCAAAAAAGAATATTTGCTTTTCCACTGCCGCTATTGGAGCGGCAGTTTTTTTGAACAAAAAAATAATAAAGAAAAAATTTAATGGTAATTATTTTGACAAAAGTGTTTTTCCAAAAAGTCCGGATGTCGAAACGGATTCTGCAATTTAGGCTGGATGACTGATATGCCGGTATTCGCGCCTGTAAGCGGTGATGCTGGGTTCCTTCTGCGGCTCTTTTACAGAAGCAGTGTGTGTGATAATTGATATCATTTCACTGTGAAAAGTGAACATCTTATGCAGAAGCACCAATTAATTTTCGACAAATCCGGTCTTTTTACTGTAGGAATCTGCAGTAGGTAAAATATTCAGGTGGGCGAAAGACGTAAGATGTGCTAAACTGGATAAAAGAGAAAAACTTGTGAAATATTTGCAAGTTTTTCTCATTGATGAATGTATTTATAGTGTAGGGGGAAAGATAAATGGACCACCTCCTTGATGAGGAGCTCGTTGAAAAGTGTTTAAACGGACAGCGCGAGGCCTTTGAGGTCCTGGTAAAACGCTACGAGAAACAAATATTCAGTCTCGCCTACCGGTTGTGCGGTGATTATGAAGAGGCGGCCGATTATGCACAGGATGCTTTTATCCAGGTGTATAAAGCCTTAAACCAATATGATCGAAGTCGGCGGTTTTTTCCCTGGCTTTACCGTATTGCACATAATACCTGCATTAATGGGATGAATAAACGGCCTAAGGCGATGATTCCCATTGAAGACATAACTGAGATCGTCACCACGGAAGACGGCATGGCGCAACCGGAAGTCCAGTATGCCAATGCAGAAATGCGTCAAACCATTTATCAGGTTATTATGGATTTACCGGAGAATTTCCGCGAACCGGTGATTCTGCGTTTTGTGGAGGAGCTTTCTTATAAAGAGATCGGTGAAAGAATGAATCTGCCTGTTTCAACGATAGAAACAAGGCTCTTTCGGGGACGACAGATTTTGCAGGAAAAGTTAGCGAATTATATGGAAAGGAGGCGGCGTTGATGGATTGTATGCAGGCGAAAAAGAATATATTTCTGTATCTGGACGGTCTGCTGTCAAAAGAAGACGCCGTCGAACTTTTTGCTCATTTAGAACAATGTTGTATCTGCCAGGATTATATGAAAGAAGCCCAGGCGGTAGATGCCCTTTTGCATGAGAACCTACCCATGATAGATCCGCCTGCCGGCTTTAGTACCCGGGTTATGACAGCTTTGCCGCCTGAATCTGCGAAGATCATTCCTTTCACCAGGAGATTTTCCTGGCCTGCTAAATTCGGAACCATTGCTGCTGCGTTGGCCATTGTTGTCGGTGTTGCTCTGGCAAATCCGTTTGGTGGTAATGTGGTGCAACCAGGTGGCAACGATCCCAACCATTCTTCCATAAATGTAGGCCAAAATCAGCCGGTGCCTGACCAGCCCGCCGTTTCACCTCCGGACGATACGACGAACCCTGGTTCACAGGGAACACAAACAGGGATAACGAGCACGCCTGCGGATACTCAAAAACCGGCAAGCCAGCCTAAGGATACGCCTATAACAACAACGGGGGATGCCACGGAGGCCCCCGCGTCAGATGATAAAAATGGTACAAATGATACAGCAGGACAAGAGCCGGCAACTCCCACAGAAAGCGGGGAAATTTCTTTACCGAAGGCAGCGTACGGCGCGGTAGGCATCGGACGTTTTGAAATGCGCTTGATTGCCTCTCATGAAGGGGTGAATATCTTATCACCTCTGGCCAATGAAAAAACAAAACTCGTCAACTACTTTGTTCAGGTTGACGGCAAGACACAGCTTTGGCAAGTTAACTTTGAGGATAACGTGGAACCTACGTTTGTTGCCGCCTTTGACAGCATGGAGGATGCCAAGGCTACGATAACCCAGAACGAAAATTTAAAAAAAGCAGACGCTGCAATCAATCAAGAGGGCATTTCCGCCTTTTCGCCGGACGGTAGCATCATGGCCGCCTTTGTCAACGGCGAGGATGAGCCCGGTTTGTGGCTTGCCGGTATCAGTAATACCCAAGAGCCTTGGCGAATATTTGACAAGCAATGCGGCAGCATTTTAAGCTGGGCGCCCAATAGCGGTAAATTGATCTTTACCGACAACCAGGGCTGTCTGTATGTGGCTTATCCCGCGGAAAATATGGTTCTCCCCATCGCCACCGGTACCGTAAGCCAGTTGATATGGGTAGACCGGGGCAACACCATCATATTCCTCATGTGCCCGGAAGGATCTCAGTACTACGGCTTATATGTGGCACAGCTGCCTTAAGCGTAAGATACTAATTTCATCCGGCGGAAGAAATTCCGCCGGTTTTTTATTTGCCGCCTTGGCAGGATATACCGATTGGTGGTATAATATAATTTGATAAATTTGCCCGAACCGTGGGCGGTAAGCGAGGGATTCCGAATTGAGTTGGATCAGCGAGATTAAACATGAATTACACCGGCAGCTGGGACAGGTTGTGGAAGGGCTGAAGGCCTCAGGACAGCTGGATTTTTCCGAGTTGCCTTCTTATATCATCGAGGTACCCCGGGAAAAGAGCCATGGCGATTTTGCCAGCAATATTGCTATGCTTTTGACAAAAGAGGCTAAAATGCCGCCCCGTAAGATTGCCGAAATGATTGTGAACGCTTTTGATAAAGAAAACAAGCTAGTGGATACTTTGGAAATCGCAGGTCCCGGCTTTATCAATTTCCGTTTGGAACCAACCTGGCTTGCCAAAGGGCTGGCGGCTTTATTGGCCGAAGGTGATGCCTATGGCAACAGCAATACGGGCAAAGGTGAAAAAATTCAAGTGGAATTTGTCAGCGCCAATCCCACAGGCGAGCTGCATATGGGCAATGCCCGGGGCGCCGCCATCGGCGACACCCTGGCTTCTCTATTGGATGCTGCGGGTTATGAGGTGGAAAGAGAATTCTATATCAACGATGCCGGGAACCAGATCGAAAAATTCGGTTTGTCTTTAGAGGCCCGCTATCTGGAACTTTTAGGGGAAGAAGTGGAATTCCCCGAAGATGGTTACCACGGTGAGGATATTACCCGCACAATGGAAGCATTAATTGCCGAAGTGGGGGATAAATACAAGGATACTGAAAGTGGCCTGCGGCGGGAACTGCTGACCCGGTATGCTTTGGAAAAAAAGATCGCCGATATCAGAAAAACACTGGCGGCTTTTGGCGTTCATTATGATGTTTGGTTTAGCGAGCAGACCCTTCATGACAGCGGTGCGGTGGCAAAAGCTGTGGAAGAACTGAACGAAAAAGGCTACCTTTTTGAGGAAGAGGGGGCGCTTTGGTTTAAATCTTCCCTTTTTGGCACGGAAAAAGATGAAGTTCTGGTCCGTTCCAACGGCATTCCCACTTATTATGCAGCGGATATCGCCTATCATAAAAATAAATTCCAACGGGGCTTTCAAGAAGTCATTAATATCTGGGGCGCCGACCACCACGGTCATGTGGCCCGGCTGAAAGGCGGCATGGCGGCGTTGGGCTACGATCCTGACCGGCTCCAGGTCATCCTGATGCAGTTGGTGCGTTTGTTCCAAAGTGGAGAAATCATGCGTATGAGCAAGCGCGCCGGCACTTATGTGACGCTTGAGGAGCTCATGGAGGATGTGGGCGTGGACGCGGCCAGATTTTTCTTTGTCATGCGAAGCGCCGACAGCCAGATGGATTTTGACCTGGACCTGGCCAAGAGTCAGACGGCGGACAACCCTGTTTTTTATGTGCAGTACGCCCATGCCAGAATCTGTAGTATTTTACAGCAAGGCCATGAAAACGGTATTACTTTGGACAATATGGGGCAGGCGGATCTTTCTTTGCTGAAAGAGGCAAGTGAACAGGATCTGATCCGTAAGATGCTGGATCTGCCGGAAGAGATCGCTTATGCTGCCGTGCACCGCGAACCGCATCGTATCGCGGTCTATGTTTTGGATCTGGCCGGTCTTTTCCATACCTTCTATACCAACTGCCGGGTTTTAGGGGTGGATGCGCCCCTGATGGCGGCCCGGCTCCGCTTGTGTCAGGCCACCGCATCCTGTATTGCCAAGTGTTTGAAGCTCTTGGGAGTCAGTGCTCCCACCCACATGTAGATTAGGAGGGGCATAATCATGACAAAATATATCTTTGTGACCGGCGGTGTGGTATCCTCTTTGGGCAAAGGCATTTTAGCCGCCTCTTTGGGAAGGCTTCTGAAAAGCCGCGGCTTGCGGGTGGGGATTCAAAAGTTTGACCCTTATATCAATATGGATCCGGGGACGTTGAGCCCATACCAGCACGGCGAGGTTTATGTTACCAATGACGGCAGTGAGACCGACTTGGATTTGGGCCACTATGAGCGTTTTGTGGATATTGATTTGACCAAATATTCCAGTGTTAGCATGGGCCAGATTTATGGCGCCGTTTTGGACAATGAACGCTGGGGCAAATATGAAGGCGGCACGGTACAGGTCATTCCCCACATCATCAACGAGGTCAAGGAGCGTATGCTTTATCTGGGCCGTGACAATAAGCTGGATGTGGTCATTACGGAGATCGGCGGCACGGTAGGGGATATCGAATCCCTGCCTTATCTGGAGACCATCCGTCAGATCCGTCAGGATCTGGGCAAGGAAAACACTTTGTTTATTCATATGACTTTGGTGCCCTACCTGCGTGCAGCCAAAGAAGCCAAAACCAAGCCTACGCAGCACAGTGTGAAAGAGCTGCGCAGCATTGGCATCCAGCCGGATATCATTGCCTGTCGTTCGGAAATGCCCTTAAGCAAGGACTTGACAGATAAGATCGCGTTGTTCTGTGATACCGACCAGGATGCGGTAATCCAGGTGGTGGATGTGGAAAGCATTTTCCAGGTGCCGCTGCTTTTGGCGGAGCAGGGCCTGGATCAGGTGGTTATTGAGCGCTTGGGCTTAAAAGCCGGCGAATTGGAAATTGAGGATTGGCGTGCCTTTTGTGAAAAAGTGGAGGCCGCTCAAAGCGAAGTGGAAATCGCCTTGGTGGGGAAATATGTGGAACTGCAGGATGCCTACCTTAGTGTGACAGAGGCTTTGCGTCACGCGGGTTTTGCCTATGATAGCAAGGTAAAGCTGCGCTGGGTGAACGCCACCGAATTGACGCCTGAAAACTGCAATGAAATGCTGGGGGACGTTTCCGGTATTCTTGTGCCAAGCGGTTTTGGTACCCGGGGCGGCGAGGGTAAGATATTGGCTGCCGGCTACGCCCGGCAAAATAACATTCCCTACTTAGGGATCGGCATGGGTATGCAGGCTGCCATCGTGGAATTCGCCCGGCATGTGGCGGATATACCGGATGCCAATCTACCGGAGGTAGCCCCTAATGCGCCCTGTCCTATTATCGAATCCTGTATGCCCCAATCGCAAAATCAGGAATTGGGCGGTACGTTATGTCTGGGTCTTTATCCCTTTCAAATCATGAATGGTACCTTGGCGGCGGCGGCCTATGGCAAAGCCGAAGCAGCGGAACGTCACCGTCACCGTTATCAGTTGAATCATACTTATCGGGAACGCTTGGCGGCCAAGGGAATGGTTTTTTCCGGCATCAACCCTGAAAACGATTCGGTGGAGATCATCGAATTGAAAGATCATCCTTGGTTTGTAGCCTGCCTATTCCATCCCGAGTTTCAATCCCGTCCCCAACGGCCGCATCCTCTTTTTCGCGATTTTGTCGGAAAAGCACTTAAAAAGGCTTAAAATTGTGGAAAAGAAAAAATCCCCGGTCGGAATTGGCCGGGGATTTTTGCCAGGAAACGACATGGCGAATCGTCAACGCAAATTGAAGTGATTTATGCTGAATAATGAGGGTGAAACAACGATAGAACCGCCGGCAATGGGGGAAACTATTTCAAATACCCAAAACAGAGGAGGCACTGCTTTGTCGGTAACAGTCAAGCAGATCGGCTTAGAGGAGAAAGAAAAATTTAATAAATTTTTAGCGCAACATCCCAAGGGACATATTTTGCAGACTTATGAATGGGGTGAAGTAAAGGCCTCCACCGGATGGCAGCCCATCCGGTTACTGGGAGAGCGTAACGGCGAAGCTGTTTTGGCCGTTTCCTTGTTAAAAAGACCGCTGCCCGGCGGAGTTTACAGTATTTTCTACTCTCCCCGTGGCCCCGTTTTAGATATGGCAGACAGCGAGGCCTGGCAAGCGCTGTTACAGGCGGTGAAGGCTCAGGCAAAAATCCATAAGGCGGTATTTTGGAAAAGCGACCCTGATATTTTCGCAGGAACAGCCTTGTGGGAAAACGCTTTCCGAAAAGGCGGGTTCATTCCGGTGGATCAGGGACCAGGCTTTGAAGGCATTCAGCCACGGCATGTTTTTCGCATGGATATTGCGCCGGACGAAGAAACCCTTTTGGAGAATTGCCACCAAAAGACCAGATACAATATACGTCTTGCCATAAAGAAGGGAGTCACCGTCACCTGTCCCGGCCGGGAGGCTTTGCCGGTCTTTTATCAAATCCTGAAAGAAACGGCCGACCGGGATCATTTTTTGATCCGCCCTTATCATTATTATGAAGTCTTTTATGACCAGCTGATGCCTGCGGGGCAGATGGAGCTTTTTATGGCCTATTGGGAAGGGCAGCCGGTGGCGGGAACCTTGGCCTTCCTTTTAGGAAATAAAAGCTGGTACATTTACGGTGCTTCCAGCAACGCTCACCGCAATGTCATGCCCAACTATCTTATTCAGTGGACCATGATTCAGTGGGCTAAGTCCAAGGGCTGTACCATGTATGATTTCCGGGGTGTGCCCGGCGACGTGGACGAGAGCCATCCTTTATACGGCCTGGTGAAGTTCAAACGCGGCTTTGGCGGTGTCTATACCAGCTTTATGGGAGAATACGACCTGGTTTATAAAAAGCTTGTCTACCGTGCTTATCACGTTCTGGAGCCTATGTATCAAAAAGCCGTTCGGCGTATCATCCGATGGAAGAAAAAGCTGAAGGGAAGATGACAGCGATGGAACCATATAATCAGTGGATTGAAGTAGATTTATCGGCTATCACGGCAAATTATGAAAAAGTGCAAGCCATATTGGGAGATATCCCTATCATGGCTGTGGTAAAGGCCAATGCTTACGGGCACGGCGCTTTATCCGTCGCGAAGCTTTTTCAAACCATGGAGGTGCCCTATCTGGCGGTAACGACGTTAGAGGAAGGCTTGGAGCTGCGCCGTGGCGGTATTACCGTACCTATTTTGGTATTTTGCCCCATGCAGGCATGGGAAGCGCCCGCTATGGCTGAGGCTTCTCTGACTCCTACCATTGATGATGTGGATGCCTTAGAAGCCTTTGCCCAAGCGGCAGGGGAAGGGAAATGGCCTGTGGCGGTGAAAGTAGATACCGGCATGGGCCGTTACGGAGTCCTGCCGGAGCGGGTGGCAAGCTTGGCTTTTACCCTTATGGAACAAAAAAATCTTTCTTTAGAGCATCTTTATTCTCATTTTGCGCTTCCCTCCGATGCCGAGCTTTCCAAAAATCAGTTGAGTCTTTTATTAAAAGCGGCAAAAGAGGTGGAAGCCTTGGGAATTCACGGTTTTAAAAAGCATATTGCCGGTAGCATCGGCGCCCAGCTAATGCCTGAGGCGCGACTGGATATGGTGCGGATCGGTTCCCTTTTATACGGGCAAAGCGTTTGCGGAGAAACCCCTCTGAATCTGGAGACCACCTGGCGCTTTATTGCCAGAATAACCCAAGTGCGCGAGGCCAGAGCGGGAGAGAAGATCGGTTATGGGCTGGAATACACCGCAAAAAAGAACATGAAAGTGGGTGTGATCCCTGTAGGCTATTATGACGGTTTTGGCGTGGAGACCAGAGCCAGAGTAGAAACGGTTCCCAATGCTTTTCGCCAGTTTGCAAGAGAAGTGGGCAAGGTTGCCGCCAAGCGGCGGCGGGGTGTCTACAAGGGAGAACGGCTGTTGCCGGTTTTGGGCCGCATCGCCATGCAGACCACCGTGATCGATTTAACCGGCCTGGAACTTGGAGTGGGAGACACGGTAGAGGTTCCCATGCGCCGTACCACCTCAAATCCCAAGGTAGTCCGTCTTTACCGGCAAAAAGGGCAGCTGGTGTCGGCGGGTGAGGTTATGTCAAGCTTAAGGCAATACGCCGAAGAATAATGGCAAGTAACAAGATAAAAAATGATAATAAAAGGGGATGTTGAATATGACAATGGTCACCATGGCGCAAATATTGGCCAAAGCCGAAGAGGGAGGATATGCGGTAGGCGCTTTTAACTGTAATAACATGGAGATCGTCCAAGCCATCATCGCCGCCGCGACGGCGGAAAATGCGCCTGTTATTGTTCAAGCCAGCCAGGGAGCCATTAAATATGCGGGGCTGGAATACATTGTGGCAATGACTCGTTTGGCGGCGGAGAAGACGGCTTGTCCCGTAGCGTTGCATCTGGATCATGGCACCAGTTTTGCCCAAGCGATACAGTGCATCCAAAGCGGCTTTACTTCCGTGATGATCGACGGCAGCAAGCTTCCCCTGGCGGACAATATTGTTCTGACCAATAAAGTGCTGGACGTAGCCCGGGCCGTTGGGGTTTCTGTGGAGGGAGAGCTGGGAAAAATCGGCGGCACGGAAGACGATATTTTCGTCCATGCCAAGGAAGCGATGTTTACCGACCCATCCGAAGCGCTGGAATATGTCAATGCCACCGGCGTGGACGCGTTGGCCATTGCTATCGGCACCGCCCACGGCCAATATAAAGGGGAACCCAAGCTGGATATGGAGCGGCTCTCCGAGATCCGACAGCTGGTTAAGATCCCTATTGTACTGCATGGTTCCTCCGGTGTGCCGGATGATGCCATCTTGGAAGCGGTAAAACGGGGTGTTCGGAAGATCAACATCGATACCAATGTGCGGGAGGCTTTTATGGCGGGTGTGAAGGACAGCCTGGCGGCTAACCCCAGCGAGCTGGACCCCCGGAAAGTTTTGGGCCCGGCCAAAGAACGCATGACGGCGTTGGTAAGAGAAAAAATCCGGCTTTTCGGCGCCAGCGGTAAAGCCTGGTAATCCAAAAATCAATAAAACCGATTGAAAACAAAGAAAAGCAACGTAAAAAGCGTTGTTTTTCTTTTTATCTTTCAACGGCTTATGCTCATATTGAAATGTTATGGAACGAATAGCATTTTAAAACGCATCATGGCATATGACAGCCTTTTATCATGGACGAGACAGTCTGGGAATGATGTAGAACGCCAAAACCGTATAAAAAAGTAGATTTTGTGGCAGAATAGTCAAAAAGCGGTTTTGTCGCTTTTTCTATGGTTGCTGTTAAAGTCCAAAGGAGGCTATATGTAGTGTTTTACCAAAAAGTTAAAAATAAGTTGACGGTCGCTTTCTTCGTTTCGGTAGTGCTGTTGATTTTTGGAGCAGCCCCGGCTTTTGCCGATAACGACGGACGAACCGTCTACCAAGTCGTTGCCGGAGATACTGTGGCGTCTTTAGCAAATTTTGCCGGGGTGGAAGAAGATCTTCTGGCAGCTATGAACAATATGCCGGTCAATGCCAGCCTGCGCCAAGGGCAGATTCTCTACCTGCCGAAAAACCCCGAGATTGCGGTAACCTTATCCAAAGGGGATACCATTTGGGAGATATCGCAAAAGTATAATGTAGATCCGTATTTGCTCATGAGTTATAATAATATCGTGAAACCCGAGCGGCTGAAGATAGGAGAAAAGATCCTGATCCCCGGCATTGATTTTGCAGAAGAAGCTCAGGCCATCGCGGTAATGTCCGCAAGCATCTCCAGGGGGAAAAGCTACGCTAGTGACAACTGGCGCACACCGCTGAAAGGAACCATCACTTCCGGTTTCGGCAAGAGAGGAAACGGCTTTCACCATGGTATTGATATTGCGGCGGCAACCGGCAGCAAGATCATTACCGCCAAAAGCGGACTGGTGACCTTTGCCGGTTGGAAAAACTCCATTTATGGCTATATGGTGACGGTGGATCACGGCAATGATTTTGCCACTGGTTATGCGCATTGCAGTAAGGTGCTGGTTTCGGAGGGTCAAAAGGTTGCCGCCGGTAAAGTCATCGCTTTAGTGGGTGAGACCGGAGACGCCACCGGTCCCCATTTGCATCTGGAATTGCGCAAGGACGGCGATATCATCGACCCTTCTTTGTATATCCCTCTGAAATAGTGGGACTCCGTATTAGTGAAAAACAATAAAAAGAAAAAGCTGAAAAACAAACTGCAACCAAACCAAAGGCGCCCTGTCTCTCTCAAGGAGGCAGGGCGTTTTGATAAGGTTTTTTTGGTAGGCGCCGCCTTTTATGCCAATCGGATGAATGATCCACGTTTCGCTCCTTTGGCAAAAAAATCCAACCATACAGCTGAAAGCTCTTTAAGATTAGGCGGCTTTCTTTACAGAGCAAGAAGGAGTATAATAGTTTTATGGATTATAAGAAGATAAAAGACAGAAGAAAGGGAATCGTTTATGGCGCAAATGCTTTTTGCTTGTAAAGATGGAAGCTGGCTGGATTTTCCGGCGCTGGATATGGCTGTCAGAAGTGGCGACAGTTTGCTCCTGCCAAGAGAAGAGGAGCTGATACCGCTGCCGGAAGGTGCGACGCTTACCGCCATGCCCGGGCGTTTCCCCATTGGCTATGATAAAGAGGCGGATACGCTGGTTCCTCTGGAATATAACCCTTACCGGCAAGGCGAGGAAGAGATTTGGGCGGTAGGCGCGCTGTTGCCCCAGGGCTTTACCAGAACCTTTTTGCCGGCAGTGACAGATCATGGAGACCAATTGCCCCTCTTTGGTTATACCGCCGTGGGAATCGAAAAAGGCAAGCTGATGGTGGCTGCCCTGGCCACGGATGAGCACCGCACCTGGCACCCTTCTTTGTATAATACGCCGGATTTGCCGGCTTTTATCGCAAAACGCCTGGAAGAATTTCCCCATAATGACACTATTCGGCAGTTGGCTAAATGTGCCCGGGAATATGGCTGCTTCACGGCACAAAATATATTTTACCGCCGCTTCGAAGGCGGTTTGCCCATTTCTCCGGCCTGCAATGCCCGCTGTCTGGGCTGTATCTCCTTACAGCCGTCGGAATGCTGTCCCTCTCCTCAGGCGAGAATCACGGCGCCACCCCCCGCCGAGGACGCCATCGCCGTGGCGGCCGCTCATTTGCGGGCCAACCCGGAAAATATCATCAGCTTTGGTCAAGGCTGTGAGGGCGAACCTTCTTTGGAAGGCGATTTGGCCGCCGCTATCATTCGTGGCGTACGGCGGCAAACCAACCTTGGCACCATCAACATGAATACCAATGCCGGTAGAACTGTGGAGATCGCTAAAATCATTGACGCCGGAATCGACAGCTTCCGGGTGAGTATGATCAGCGCTCTGCCCGATACCTACCATGCTTATTACCGGCCTATGGGTTATGCCATTCAGGATGTTTTTGCTTCCCTAGGGCTGGCCAAAGAGGCGGGCGTCAGGGTGGCCATTAATTTATTGGCCTATCCCGGTTTGACCGACCGTGTCGAAGAAATGGAAGCCTGGGCGGAGCTCATCGATACCTACAGTGTGGCTCAGGTGCAGATGCGCAATTTAAATATTGACCCCGCCGTTATGAGCCGGACCTTTCCCGGCCCTGCGGGTATCGGCGTGATGGAAATGCTGGACTGGCTGAAAGAACAGCTGCCTTATACGGAGTTTGGCAATTACTCCCGCCCTTGCCGTTAAAAAAGTATTTACAAACAAAGATGCGATATGTTATAATCTATAAGCTATCTTTTGTTTAGATTGATCAGGAAAAGGAAAGAGGTGAGCAGTATGAAAGAGGGCATCCATCCCAAATACGGTCCTACGGAAGTGATTTGCGCTTGTGGCAATCGGTTCACCACAGGTTCTACCAAAAAGGAAATCAAAGTGGAGGTGTGCTCCCAATGCCATCCTTTCTATACCGGCAGCAAACGTTTGTTGGTAGAACAAGGCGGCCGGGTGGACAAATTCAAGAAGAAATATGGTATGAAATAAGTAGACCGGATGCAGCAGGGCAAAGTACGATGCCCTGCTGTTTTTTTGTATTTTTTATGTTTTTGTAGATAAATGGCTTGGGGATATAGTATAATAATTTAATAGTCAATTGTTTTACCTCAAGAAAGCAGGTGCAAAATGGAGAAAAAACCTGTTAGTTATGGCGGACAGGCAGTCATAGAAGGTGTCATGATGCAGGGCGGCGGCGGATACGCCATTGCCTGTCGTCAGGCGGACGGCGCTATCGTATACCGGCAAGGTAAAATCAAGCTGCCCAAAGAGAGAAAGGCCATCTGGCGGTTGCCGGGGTTTCGTGGAGTCTATTCTTTTGCCAGTTCCATGAAGATGGGATTTTCCGCGCTGACCTGGTCGGCGGTACAGGCCGGGGAAGAAGAGGATGAAAAGCTTTCTTTTAAAGATTTGGCATTCGCCGTTATTGCGGCATTGGTTTTTGTGGTCTTGATTTTTATCGTCATACCGGTGACGATCGGTTCTTTTGCTTTGCCCTATGTGGGATTTTTCGGTAGGAGTGCCATTGAAGGGGTATTGCGGTTGGCCTTTTTTGTGGGGTATGTGGCCATTATCGCTAGGATGCCGGATATGGCCCGCGTCTTTGCTTATCACGGTGCGGAACATAAAACCATTGCCACCTTGGAAGCCGGCGAGCTTTTAACAGTGGAGAATGCCCGTACCAAGAGCCGGATTCATTGCCGCTGCGGCACTAGTTTTATCCTGATGGCCATGATCCTGATGATCGTTATTTTTACTTTTGTGGGCAATACGACTCCCATTTTACGGATCTTGATCAAGATCCTGATGATGCCGGTGGTAGCGGGTGTTGCCTATGAGGTATATCGGCTGCCTTTGTTATTCCCCAACAGCCGAGTTGTGAAGGCGCTGGTTGCACCCGGCATGTGGCTGCAAAGGCTGACCACCAATGAACCGGATGACAGTCAGTTGGAGGTGGCCTTTGCTTCCATGCTTTTGGTTCCGGGCTTTCCGATTGGCGAAAATATTATGCCGGAGCGGGTTTATCAAGAAGGTGGAACACCGCCTGCCGCTATCGTGGCGACCGCAGTAACAGCAGATATGCCAAATAAAAGTTAAAATACAACTCTAAATGAGAATCCAGATGAAAATAAAAAGGATGAGGTGCCTCTATGATTGATAAATTAGCCGCTTTGGCCAATAAATACGACGAGTTGACCAAACTGATTTCCGATCCGGCCGTCATTGCCGATCAGGCGGAATGGCAAAAATATATGAAAGCTCATGCCGATTTGGAAGATGTGGTTAGTAATTACCGGGAATACGTGCAGTGCAAGGAAGACTTGGAAGCGGCGAGATCCATGATGGCAGAGGAAAGCGATCCGGAATTAAAAGAGATGGCCGAGCAAGAGGCAGATACTTTATCCGAAAAGGCAAGGGATTTGGAGCAACAATTAAAGGTATTATTGCTACCCAAAGATCCTAATGATGAAAAGAATGTTATCATGGAATTCCGGGCTGGAACCGGCGGAGATGAGGCAGGTCTTTTTGCCGCCGATCTGATGCGAATGTATATGCGTTATGCCGAACGAAAAGGCTGGCGTACCGAGATCCTGAATTCCAATATGACCGATTTGGGTGGGGTGAAAGAGGTTGTTATGCTGGTGGAAGGCCGGGGGGCTTATAGCCGTCTGAAATTCGAAAGCGGAGTCCACCGGGTGCAGCGGGTTCCTGAAACGGAGTCCAGCGGCCGCATCCACACCTCCGCCGCCACGGTGGCGGTATTGCCGGAGGCCGAGGAGGTGGAGCTGGATATTAACCCCAATGATGTGCGCATTGATGTGTTCTGTGCTTCCGGTCCCGGCGGTCAGTGTGTCAATACCACGCAATCGGCGGTGCGGCTCACCCACATCCCCACAGGCATCGTCGTGTCCTGCCAGGACGAGAAGAGCCAGCATAAGAACAAAGACAAGGGCATGCGCATCCTCCGTGCCCGGGTCTTGGAGAAGATCCAGGCGGAACAGCAGGGGGATTTAGCCAGTACCCGCCGAAGCATGGTGGGAAGCGGCGACCGTTCCGAGCGTATCCGCACCTATAATTTCCCCCAAGGCCGCGTTACGGATCACCGCATCAATATGACCCTGCATAAGCTGGAGTGGATCCTCCAGGGTGATTTAGACGAGATCATTGACGCACTGGTCACCACGGATCAGGCGGAACGGTTGAAACAAGTGGATTGACCCCATCGTCAGGGGCCTGTAACAATGATAAATGACAAAATAAATATCAGGAAAAAATTAATACAGGCTTCCCATGCCGGAAAAACAGATCAGAGCCGGGCTCTGGAAAAAATTATTTTTCTAACATGGAGGTTGTTGAATGAAGATTTCGGAAGCTATTCGGGAAATGGAATTGGGTATTTTCGCGTTTACGGAAGAATTTCCCCGGGAATCAAGATTATTTGTGGCGCATATGGCCGGCATCCCTTTTGCGGAACTGGACATGCACCTGCAGGATGATTTTCCTGCCAATAAAAAATCACTTTTTCTTCAGATCACCTGCCGGCGCATGAACGGAGAGCCACCTCAATATATTGTGGGCAGTCAGGAGTTCATGTCGTTGGATTTTAAAGTCAACCCTGCCGTTCTGATCCCCCGGGGGGATACGGAATGTGTGGCGGAACAAGCCATTGCTTTTTTGAAGGACAAAGGCCCGTGCCGGGTGGCGGATATCGGTACCGGAAGCGGCGCTATTGCGGTGAGTATTGCTTATTACTGCCCGGAGGCACAGGTCTGGGCAGTGGATATCAGTGAGAAGGCGCTGCATGTGGCAAATGAGAACGCTTTGAAAAACCACGTTGCGGAACGGGTTACTTTTCTCCAGGGAGATCTGTGCGGGCCGTTGGAGGGCCAATTTGATTTGATCATCAGCAACCCGCCATATGTCAGTACGACGGAAATGAAAGAACTGCCTGCCGCGGTCCGTCAGGAACCGGAGTTAGCCCTTTGGGGCGGTACGGATGGACTGGATTTTTATCGGCGACTGGCGCCGCAAGCCATCGGCTGCCTGGCGCCGGGAGGCGTTTTATTGGTGGAGATCGGTTACTGGCAGCGGCAAGCGGTCTGCGATATTCTACAGGAAGCCGGTTTTGTCAGCCTGACCTGGGGAAGTGATTACGGCGGACGGGACAGATGGGTTTGCGCTCATAAAAGCAAGGAGTAATGAACTTGGCATGGAAACAGTCTACGCAAAGATGGAAAATATTGACCGGCCGGAAGCTGCCGTCATAGAGCAAGGGGCAGATTTCCTGCGGCGTGGCGAGGTGGTGGGGTTTCCCACCGAAACAGTATACGGCCTGGGGGGCAATGCTTTGGATGAAGCGGCCGTGCGGAAAATATTTACCGCCAAAGGGCGGCCGGCGGATAATCCCCTGATCGTGCATGTGGCGGCATTACAAGACGTCGAAGACGTTGCTTATGTGGATGGCCGGGCAAAGACATTGATGCAGGCTTTTTGGCCCGGGCCTTTGACTCTGATCTTGCCTAAAAAAGCATGTGTACCGGATGTGGTCACGGCGGGGGGCTCCACTGTGGCGGTACGTTTCCCTTCTCATAAGATAGCGCAGGCTTTGATTTTGGCAGCAGGGCTGCCCATAGCGGCGCCCAGCGCCAACCTTTCCGGTAAACCAAGTCCCACCACGGGACGGCATGTATGGCACGACCTACAGGGCAAGATTGCGATGGTCATTGACGCAGGGCCGGCAGGTGTCGGATTGGAATCCACTGTTTTAGACTTGAGCAGTGAGACCCCCGTTATTTTAAGACCGGGCGGCATTACCAGAGAGCAGCTTCTGATGGTATGTCCTAAAATTTTGCTGGCGGGAGAAAAGGTAGCGGCTCAGGAAACTCCCAAAGCTCCTGGTATGAAATATCCCCACTATGCGCCAAAAGGAAAAGTTTTTTTGGTGGCTCCGGAAGAAATGTCTCTTTTTTATCAAGAAAAGATCAAAGCTTACCCCAAGCTTGGCCTTTTACTATGCCGGGAGACGGCGGCAAAACTTTATATGGATACGCCTTTGATCAGGATATTAGGCAGCCGGGAAGATCTGCCGGGCGTTGCCCATGAGCTTTTTGCCGCATTGCGTTGGTGCGATGCCATGGATTTGGACGGCGTCTTGGTGGAACGGGTGCCTGAAACAGGAATCGGAGCCGCGATTATGAATCGATTACGTAAAGCCGCCTGCGCGCAGGAATAAGGCGGTAATAAATAAAGAAGTCGCGATGAAGGATGCGCTAAGGCAAAAAGGTGAGGATATGGCGGAGAATCAATCACAAAATATGGGAAATAATATGTCACAAAACGGGACGGTCAATTTGAACTACCCCAAAAGGCCGCAACGTATTCTGTTTGTTTGCAGTGGGAACACTTGCCGCAGCCCTATGGCTGAGGCCTTGGCTAAGCAGTTGCTCTCTGGGGTGGAGTGCCTTTCTGCCGGCCTTGCCACAACAAGCGGTATGTCTCCGTCTGTCTATAGTGTCGAAGTGATGGCGGAGCTGGGTATCGATATTTCCGGTTACCGCAGCCGTCTTGTCACCACAGAATTGGTGGAGTGGGCCGACGTAATTTTGACCATGACCCTATATCATAAAGAGCTTCTTTGCCGGGACATGTCTGCTGCCACCGGTAAAATATTCACTTTGGGTGAATATTCCGCTTTGGGAGAAGATATTCCGGATCCATATGGCTTGTCAAAAGATATCTATCGCATATGCAGAGATGCAATTGTGCAAAATTTGCAAAAAATAATAGTATTTATGCATGAAGGAAAATAGGAAACCATATAGAATAGCTTACAAATATACAAAAATTGTTTAATAGGTTATTGTTTTCCGGAAATTTAAAAATAGGAGCTGCAAACATGATAGCGTTAGGTTCTGATCATGCGGGATATCAATTAAAAGAAAAAATCAAAGCCTATCTTTTAGAAAAAGGTTATCGCTTCACCGATTTTGGGACTTTTGACGAAGCGTCGGTGGACTATCCTGATTATGCCTTCTATGTGGGGAGATCGGTTGCCAATGGCGAGTGTGAAAGAGGCATTCTGATTTGCGGTACCGGAATCGGCATCGGGATTGCCGCTAACAAAATACCCGGTATCCGCGCTGCTCTCTGCCATGACCTTTTTTCGGCGCAAGCCTGCCGGGAGCATAATGACGCCAATATTCTGACCATGGGCTCCAGGATCATTCCGGAAGATCTGGCGATTCAGATTGTAGAGGTGTGGCTTAAAACGGAGTTTGCCGGTGGCCGCCATGAGCGCCGCATCGAAAAAATACGAAATATTGAAGACATGATGGCGGTGGAAAGAGCGGAAGAGTTGGCGGAAATTGTGGAAAAGCGAAACGAATAGCATTGATTTTATCCGAAGAATATAGAAAGAGGTGAAGATCATGACAGAAAATTATGGTCAGGAAGCAGTAGCTGTTTTAGAATCTCTATTGGCAGAGGATCAGCCGAAAAAAGGCGATATCTTGGTAGTAGGCTGCAGCTCCAGCGAAGTGATGGGTGGGCGCATCGGCAAGTTCTCCAATGTGGAGACCGGCGCGGAGATCGCTAAGGCTCTTTATGAGGCGGCTCAAGCGAAAGGCCTTTATTTGGCCGCTCAATGCTGCGAACATTTGAACAGAGCTTTGGTGGTTGAAAGAGAAACTGCCGAAAAGTATAATCTTCCCATTGTGACGGTGGTGCCCCATCCAAAAGCAGGTGGTTCCTTTGGCACAGCGGTTTATCATTTATTGAAAGATCCGGTGTTGGTAGAGAATATTCAGGCCCAATGGGGTATCGATATTGGTCTTACCTTGATCGGAATGCACATGAAACCAGTGGCGATCCCTGTCCGTGTGACCCCAGACCATGTGGGAGCTGCCAGAGTGACCGCCGCCCGCAACCGCCCCAAATTGATTGGCGGTATCAGGGCCCAATACGAGTAAATTGGTTTTTGTGTAAAAAATATTGAGGAGGTTTTGTGAATGGAGTATCTCGGACATGTGAAAGCCTTTGACCCGGAGGTAGCGGCAGCTTTAGAGGGCGAAAAAGCAAGACAGCGCAGGAATATCGAGTTGATTGCCTCGGAGAATTTTACCAGTCTGGCGGTGATGGAAGCGCAAGGCTCCGTCCTCACCAATAAATATGCGGAAGGTTATCCCGGCAAACGTTATTATGGCGGTTGCGAGGAAGTCGATAAGGTGGAGAACTTAGCTCGTGACAGAGCGAAAGAGCTTTTTGGCGCGGATCATGCTAATGTGCAGCCCCATTCCGGCGCCCAAGCTAATATGGCCACCTATTTTGCATTAATCACCCCCGGCGACAAAGTTCTGGGAATGAATCTTTCCCATGGCGGTCACTTGACCCATGGCAGCCCGGTGAATATTTCCGGTAAATATTTCAACTTTGCCGCTTACGGCGTTGACCCTGTCACCGAAACTATCGATTATGACCAGGTGCGGCAATTAGCGAAAAAAGAACAACCGAAATTGATCGTAGCTGGTGCTTCGGCTTATCCCCGGATCATTGACTTCCCAGTTTTGGCTGAGATTGCCCATGAAGTGGGTGCCCGTTTGATGGTAGATATGGCGCATATCGCCGGCGAAGTTGCCGCAGGCTTACATCCCAGTCCCATTCCTTATGCCGATGTTGTGACCACCACCACTCATAAGACTCTCCGTGGTCCCAGAGGCGGGATGATCCTTTGCAAAGAAGAATTGGCCAAGGATATTGATAAAGCAGTATTCCCCGGCAACCAGGGCGGACCTTTGATGCATGTCATCGCTGCCAAGGCGGTTGCCTTTAAGGAAGCCCTTTCTCCGGAATATAAAGTATATATCAAAAACGTGCTGGATAATGCCCAGGCTTTAGCCGCAGCTTTGGTGGGCTATGGCTTCCATCTGGTATCCGGCGGTACCGATAATCACCTGATGCTGGTTAATCTGACCAATAAAAATGTTACCGGCAAAGAGGCCGAGCATCGCTTGGATGCCATTGGCATTACCTGCAATAAAAATACCGTTCCTTCCGAAACCTTAAGCCCCTTTGTGACCAGCGGCATTCGTTTAGGGACCCCCGCTGCTACCACACGTGGTTTTGGCAAAGAAGAAATGTCTGCGATTGCCAAAGCCATTGACTTGACGCTCTCCTATGGCGAAGATGCCGCCAAGATGGCGGAAGCGGCGGCTATTGTGAAAGGCCTGACGGATCGTTTCCCCCTCTATCCCGAACTGTAGTTTCCCCTGAAGGATTCAAAAAGGATTCAAAACAGGAAGGAGCTTTGGCCATGCGACCAAGTTGGGATGAGTATTTCATGGAGATAGCCCGTCAAGTAGCCAAAAGATCTACTTGCCTCCGCCGCCAGGTAGGTGCGGTAGCCGTCAGTAAGGAAAACCGTATCTTAGGGACAGGCTATAACGGCGCTTTGCCGGGTACGCCTCATTGTGATGTGGTAGGCTGTTTGCGGGAGCAACTGGGGATCCCTTCTGGTCAGCGCCAGGAGATTTGCCGGGCGCAGCATGCGGAGGCCAATGTCTGCAACTTTGCCGCCCGCTATGGCGTGGCATTGGACGGCGCCGTGATGTATGTAACCAATCAGCCCTGTACCACCTGCGTGAAAGCAATGGCGACCAGCGGCATCCGAAGGGTGGTTTTCGACAGCCCCTATCCTGACGAGCTGGCCTGCAAGATTGCGGAGGAAGCCGGCATGGTTTTATGCAGCATGGCTGATCTTAAAAACGGCAAGAATGATCAATAAAACGAACGGGGCAGGAGCCGTAAGGCATTCTTGCCCCGCATTTATGTACCGGAGGAATCTGTATGAAAATCATGTCGGTATTTGGCACGCGTCCGGAAGCCATTAAAATGGCTCCCTTGGTACATGCTTTGGCGGCGGATGCTGTCTTAGATAGCAAGGTCGTGGTAACCGCCCAACATCGGGAAATGTTGGATCAGGTCTTACAGTGTTTTGATATCCACCCCGACTATGATCTGAATATCATGCGCCACGGTCAGACCTTGGCCGATATCACCAGTACCGCTCTGAAGGGCTTAATGGGCATCATTGAACAGGATAAACCGCAATTGCTTTTGGTGCATGGAGATACTACCACTACTTTTGCAGGCGCTTTGGCGGCTTTTTATCAAAAAATTCCTTGCGGGCATGTGGAAGCCGGACTGCGTACCGGTGATAAGTATGCACCCTATCCTGAAGAGATGAACCGCTGTCTTACCGGCGTCCTGGCGGATTATCATTTTGCGCCTACCGAGAGCGCCAGGGAGAATCTTTTGCATAATGGAGTACAAGATAGCCGTATCGTCGTCACCGGCAATACCGTCATTGACGCCCTGCTCGCCACGGTCAAAAAACCCTGCCATCTGACAGGGCTGGGCTTGGAGCGGGTAGATTGGCAAAAAAAAGTGGTGCTTCTCACCTGCCACCGGCGGGAAAATTGGGGCCAGCCTATGGCTGCGATTTTCACCGCTATTGCCCGGATTGCACGGGAATACCCCGAGATCCAAATTATTTACCCAGTGCATAAAAACCCTCTGGTTCTCCAGACGGCACAGGAAAAATTGGGCGGCGAATCAAACGTGATTTTAACGGAACCTTTGGAATATCAACCCTTCTGCCAGGTGATGAGCAGATGTTATATGGTGCTAACCGATTCCGGTGGTCTGCAGGAAGAGGCGCCCGCGCTGGGCAAGCCGGTTTTGGTGCTGCGTGAGGTTACAGAGCGTCCGGAGGCCATTGCCGCCGGGACGGCAAAGCTGGCAGGCAATACGGAAGAGTCTGTTTACCGCCATTTCCGGCAACTGCTGGAGGATAAGAAAAACTATGATAAAATGGCTCATGCCGCCAATCCTTATGGTGACGGAAAAGCATCAGCTAGGATCGTGGCTGCCATTAAGAACTGGTTTGGAGAAATTTAAAAAATTTATTATCAAAAAATTATAAAAAAAAATAAAAAATATTGCAGGAACTATTGCAATATTTTTTATTGTGCCGAAATATATCTTAGAATTTGCAAACAACCAATATTTACACTACAAAATAATTTATGATTTTTATATAATTAATCGGAAGATTAATTTTTAAATCATAAAAAATTTTCAAATTTCTGTCGTTTATTTGCATGATTTGTCTAATTGCTTGTATCAGCTTTTCATCACCAGTAGATTGTGCTAATATTGGATTAAATTTTTTGTTTTCAAAAAATTATGAAATTTGTCCTTGACCTTCCCGTTACTGGAAGGGTTATGCTAACACTGTGTTAATATTTCCCACAATACTTGCAGGATTATCAAAAATTTGATAGAATCTTAGATGCCTACTTCTTCCTATTATATGTATTTGATAAGGCGGTGGATTCATGACTTGGGTAACCCTGCTTTTAGGCGGTTTGGCCGGTTTTATCTTTGGATCATTGATTGCGTTCGTCAATTATAGTATGACAAAGCGGCTTGTCGGAAAAGCGGATGCAGACAGTATCAAAAAGGCGTTTGCTGCAGTATACTTTTTTCGACAAATTATGAACGTGGCAGCATTAATGCTCGTCTATTTTTGTCGGAATGTGCTTCCTGTTCCTTTCTATTATCCCTTGATTGGTACGGCGGTGGGTTTGGCCTTGCCGTCACAGCTATTGGCGATTCGTAATGCCAATAAAAAGAAAACAACAAAATCTTAAAATTCAACCCCTGTCACTATATTTTCCCCCAAAGGAGGGTTTGTGAACATGCCTGATGCAATTATGGTGGCAAGTGCGGCGGCAACCAACGCGGAATCGGCCGCCGAAGGAAGTAATGTACTGTTTCATATGTTTGGTTTACAGATTACCAGTTATACAACAACGACATGGGCGATTATGCTTCTTTTGGTGATTTTAAGCATCCTGGCTACCAAGCACATGAAAGATGTTCCCAGCGGCGTGCAAAATGTAATGGAAGCGGCCTTAGAATGGATTAGTAAATTCTTTGGCGATATCCTCGGCGCCAAAAAGATGAAAACCTATTTCCCATTGATTGCGACAATGTTTATTTATATCATGTTTGCCAATTATTGTGGATTGCTGCCTAGTTCCGGACATTTGCCGGGATTGGCGGCACCTACGTCTTCTCTTTCCATTACGGCAGGCTTGGCCATCATTACATTTTTTTCCACGCATGTTCTAGGATTCAAAGCGCATGGCTTGGGTTATTTGAAACATTTTACCAAGCCGGTAGCGTTATTGCTGCCGCTGATGCTATTAGAAGAATTTGTCCGGCCCTTATCCTTGTCCTTGCGGTTATTCGGTAATATTTTTGGGGAAGAAATGGTTTCCAGACAGATTTTTGAGTTGGTTCCTATTTTGGCTCCCTTGCCGCTTTATATATTAAGCTTGTTATTTTGCTTGATCCAAGCCTTGGTTTTTACCATGTTGTCTGCCATCTATATTGATATGGCCACCGGCGAAGGGCACTAAGGACACTAATGTATATTTATTTGTTTTATAATCATATAAAATGACAACGTATGTTGCTTTGGAAAGGAGGAAATAGCATGGGAAGCGCCTTGGTTGCGATTGCTGCAGCATTAGCGATTGCTATAAGCACACTTGGGCCTGCGTTTGCGCAAGGCAAAACCGCCGCCGCCGCTATGGAGAGCATTGCCCGCCAACCGGAAGCTGCGGGGGATATCCGGACGACAATGATTATCGGTATGGCTTTGATGGAAGCTTTGACCATTTACGGCTTACTCGTTGGTATTATGATTCTGGGGAAAATGTAAATTACTGATTTTTGCTATCCGGGGAGCGCGCTTCAAGCGTTTCTCGGATAGTTGCCTGGCCTTGGAAAGGAGGCTAAAGGTTGATTAATATCAATTATTCCGATTTGATTTTTTCCATTGTGAATTTCCTTGTGCTTCTTATTCTGCTTAAAATATTTTTATACAAGCCTTTGGTTAATTTTATGGAAAAACGCAAGGAAGGAATTGCGAATAGTTTGGCGGAGGCTGCAGCCAGCAGAGAAGAATCTGTCCAGTTGCATGAGCGCATGTTAAAAGAAATAGAAGCCAGCCGTCAAGAGGCCAAGAAAATCATTGAAGCGGCCAAGGTGGCAGGTGCTGAAGTAAAAAGTAATATAATGGCCGAAGCACGGCAGAGTGCTGAGACCATGATGATTCATGCGCAAGAAGAGATTGAGGCGCAAAAAGCGCAAGCTATTGAAGAAATCAAGCGCCAGATGGCACAAATGGTGATCATGGTGGCAGGACGCGTTTTGGGCGAAAAAATGTCCGCCGAGCAATACCATGCCTTAATCAATCAATATATTGAGGAAGTAGGCGAAAAGTCTTGAAGAGCGGTGTGATCAGCAACCGCTACGGGGAGGCTTTGTTTGCCTTGGCAAAGGAAAACGACGCCATCCTTCCGTGGCAGCGGCAGCTGGAAGAAGTAGAGCAGGTTTTCTTAAAGGACCACGACTTTGCCATGCTTTTAGAGAACAAAAGCATTCCTTACGAAAAGAAAAAAGAAATTTTACAAGCAGTTTTTGCCAATCAGATCGACAGTGGAGTTCTCCATTTTTTATTTTTGCTGGTGGATAAGGAGCGGCAGGATTTTTTTCATGATATTATTTTAGCCTACCACCAGCTGGTGGAGGATTATTATGGTATAGTAAAGGCCAAGGTCACCGTTGCGCTTCCCCTGACAAAGGAGGAAGAGGTAAATCTGGCGGCCGCCTTGGAGAAACGATTGTCTGCCAAGGTGCAGTTGGAGATCACAATAGATCCGGCCATTATCGGCGGGATGCGGGTACAGGTTGGCGATACGGTTTATGACGGCAGCTTGTCCCATCAGCTAGATGAAATAGCCCAACGGCTTATGAAGTGAAGAGGTGATCATTTTGAGCATCAGACCTGATGAGATCAGCAGCCTGATCAAAGAGCAGATTGAAAAGTACCAAAGCTTTATTGATGTAAGCCAGGTTGGCACGGTCATCAATGTTGGGGACGGTATTTGCCATATTTACGGCCTTTCGCAAGTCATGGCGGGGGAAATGCTGGAATTTGAAGGCGGACTGAAGGGTTTGGCGCTGAACCTGGAGGAAGATAACATCGGTTGTGTTATCTTGGGGCCATATAATCATATTCAGGAAGGCGATACGGTAAAGCGTACCGGCAGAATCATGGAAGTGCCCACAGGCAATGCCTTGATTGGCCGGGTGGTGGACGCCTTGGGACAACCCATTGACGGCAAAGGGGCTATTGTTACAGACACCTTCCGTCCTGTGGAGTTTCACGCGCCGGACGTGATTTCCCGTCAGCGGGTAAACCAGCCGTTGCAAACGGGGCTTAAGGCTATCGACTCTTTAGTTCCCATTGGCCGTGGTCAACGGGAACTGATTATTGGCGACCGTCAGACCGGTAAGACCGCTTTAGCGTTAGATACAATTATCAATCAAAAAGGCAAGGATGTTATTTGTGTTTATGTAGCGATTGGGCAAAAAGCCTCAACCGTAGCCTCGGTGGTGCAGCGCTTAACGGAATATGGTTCGATGGATTATTCCATTGTGGTTTCCGCCAATGCTTCAGAGCCCGCTCCCATGCTTTATCTGGCGCCTTATGCAGGGGCCGCCATGGGTGAGCATTTTATGTATCAGGGGCGGGATGTTTTGATTGTTTATGATGATTTATCCAAGCACGCGGTGTCATACCGTGAACTTTCTCTGCTTTTGCGGCGCCCGCCGGGCCGTGAAGCTTACCCCGGCGACGTCTTTTATCTCCACTCCCGCTTATTGGAACGGGCAGCCCGGCTCAATGACGCAAAAGGCGGTGGTTCCATGACCGCATTGCCGATCATTGAGACCCAGGCAGGGGATATTTCCGCCTACATCCCCACCAATGTAATTTCTATTACCGACGGCCAGATCTTCTTAGAATCCGACCTTTTCCATAGTGGGGTTCGTCCTGCTATTAACGTCGGTCTTTCGGTTTCCCGTGTGGGAGGCGACGCGCAGATCAAGGCCATGAAACAGGTTGCGGGACGTTTGCGGATGGACCTGGCGCAGTACCGCGAACTGGCGGCTTTTGCCCAGTTTGGTTCCGATCTGGATAAGATCACCCAAGACACTTTGGCTCGTGGGGTGCGCATGGTGGAAACCTTAAAACAGAATCAATATGAGCCAATGCCTGTAGAAGAACAGGTTGTCACCATTTATGCTGCGGGCAATGGTTTTACCGATAACATTGATGCCCATGATGTCCTTCGTTTTGAAAAGGATTTACTGTCCTATTTATACGCCCGGCATTCTGAGATCTTAAGCAAGATTGCTGAGGGGAAAGTATTGACGGATGAGATCAAAGAGGCCTTAAATATTGCAATCGGCGAATTTAAAGAAACTTTTCGGTAATTTCTTGATTTTTCCTGAAAAGAGGTGAGGCGTTTATGGCCAATATGCGGGATATCCGGCGGCGTATCAAAAGTGTAAAAAGCACTCAACAGATCACCAGCGCTATGAAGATGGTTTCCGCTGCTAAACTGCGCAAATCCCAGCAGGCACTGGAAGCCATGCGCCCCTATGAGAAAAAAAACGAGGAGATTTTAGGCAGTATGTTAGGCGGTAATGCCCAGCATGCACATGCTCTTTTAACGCCTCGTCCGGAGATCAAAAAGGTTTGTTATGTACTTTTAACTGGTGATCGGGGCTTGTGCGGCGGTTATAATGCCACAATATGCCGATTAGCGGGTGAAATCTTAAAAAAAGAGGATCGGAAGCCTGTTTTAGTTGTTTGCGGCCGCCGCGGCCGTGAGATGATGAGCAGAACCGGCTATCCCATCTTGCAATCTTTTACCAATCTGGGCGATAATCCTTCTTTTGCCCAGGCCGTAGGTTTATATGAATATTTGGCTGAGATCTATTTAAAAGGCGAAGTGGATGAAATCTATTTCATTTATCATGAATTTGTTACAGCCATGCTGCAAAAACCATTGGTGCGCCGGGTATTCCCGGTAACGGTGGAAGAGGAATACCAGAAGCCGCAGCTGGTAGATTATATGTTTGAACCGGGGGAACAAGAGATATTGGATCATCTTTTGCCTCAGTATTTAGAAAGTAATATCTATCGTGCCATGCTGGAAGCGAAAGCCGGTGAACACGGCGCCAGAATGACATCAATGAGTGCCGCTACCGATAATGCTGTTGACTTGATTGAACAACTGACGTTGGTTTTGAACCGGGTACGGCAAGCGGCGATTACAACCGAAATTTCAGAAATTGTCAGCGGAGCGGCTGCCCTGCAATAGCGGGGAAAAGGAGGTATGAGCAATTGGCTCTTGGAAAAGTCAAACAGGTCATTGGCCCGGTGGTGGACATTGAATTTCCCGTAGGAGAACTGCCGGATATTTACAATGCCATCGAGATCCGTGAAAATGGTCTGAACATCGTATTAGAGGCGATGCAGCATTTGGGCAATAACAAGGTGCGTTGTATCGCCCTGTCCTCTACCGACGGCTTGGCTCGCGACATAACGGCAAATGATACAGGTAGTCCTGTTACTATGCCGGTAGGCCGCATTACCTTGGGCCGTATGTTTAATGTGGTAGGAGAGACGATCGACGGCGGCGAGCCGGTGGTAGCCGAGGAAAGATTGCCCATTCACCGGCCGGCCCCGGAATTTGTTGATTTATCACCATCCACCGAGATTTTGGAAACTGGGATCAAAGTAGTTGACCTTTTGGCACCTTATGCCAAAGGTGGTAAAATCGGCCTTTTCGGCGGTGCCGGGGTCGGTAAGACTGTTTTGATTATGGAGTTGATTCGTAATATTGCCTATGAGCATGGTGGCTTTTCGGTTTTTGCCGGCGTAGGCGAGCGTTCCAGAGAAGGCAACGACTTGTGGAATGAAATGAACGAATCCGGTGTTATTGATAAGACATCCCTGGTATTCGGTCAAATGAACGAGCCGCCCGGCGCCCGTTTGCGGGTTCCGCTTTCCGGCTTGACCATTGCGGAGTCCTTCCGGGATCATGAAGGTCAAGACGTACTGTTGTTTATCGATAATATTTTCCGTTTTACGCAGGCAGGTTCCGAAGTTTCCGCCCTCTTGGGCCGGATGCCTTCCGCTGTTGGATATCAGCCCACCTTGGCTACGGAAATGGGTACTTTGCAGGAACGGATCACCTCTACGAAAAAAGGCTCTATTACATCGGTACAGGCAATTTATGTGCCTGCCGACGACTTGACCGACCCGGCGCCTGCTACTGCTTTTGCTCACTTGGATGCTACCACCGTTTTGTCCCGGAAAATTTCCGAATTAGGCATTTATCCGGCGGTGGATCCCTTGGACTCCACTTCCAGAACCTTAGACCCCAGGATCGTGGGGCAAGAGCATTATGAAACGGCTCAGGCGGTACAAGGCGTCTTGCAGCATTATAAAGAATTGCAGGATATCATTGCCATTTTAGGGATGGATGAACTTTCCGATGAGGACCGCTTTGTAGTAGCCCGTGCTCGGAAGATCCAGCGTTTCTTATCGCAGCCCTTCCACGTAGCGGAAGCCTTTACCGGTATGCAGGGGAAATATGTGCCTTTGAAAGAGACCATCAGAGGATTTAAGGCTATTTTAAACGGCGAATGCGATCATTTGCCGGAGCAAGCCTTCCTGTTGGTTGGAACCATCGAGGAAGCGGAGGAACAAGCAAAACGCCTGGAAGGACGGGGATAAGCCATGGCTGAAGCTTTAAATCCTATTCGCCTGGAAGTTGTGACACCCACAGGGATCGTTTTTAGTGACATGGTGCGATATATACAGCTGCCTGCCGCATGCGGCAGCATGGGTATTTTGGCAAACCATGCGCCCCTTGTCACCACACTGGTGCCGGGTGTTCTGAAATATGAGAATAACTCCCACGCCAAATATTTAGCCGTCAGTTCCGGTTTTGTTGAGATCAACGACAATGTCGTGATTATTTTGGCTCATACGGCAGAGGAAGCGGAAAAAATTGATTTGGCCAGGGCGGAAGCGGCTTTGAACCGGGCGCGGCAGCGCCTTTCTTCCCATGAAGAGGGCACCGATATGGCCAAGGCGGAGGCCGCTTTGCAACGGGCTGTTGCGCGGATTAAAACCTATGAAATGAAAGAGCATCACTGATTTTGGATTCTCATCGGAGGAAAGCTTCCTAGCAGGAAGCTTTCCTCTTTTGTTTCATTGAGACAGAAGCAGGAAATTATGACCGTGCGTGGAATATTAAACAGGTTAGGGACTCAAAATATAAGAAGATCTTTATTCCATAAAGACAGCTTATTAAAACAAGTAAAGCAGACAAAATGAGAGGAGGGAAAGCAAATAGACAGAATTGTCGTAGAAGGCGGACGGCCTTTAAATGGAGTGATTCATATCAGTGGCGCAAAAAATGCTGTATTGCCTTTGATTGCTGCTTCTCTTTTGGTAGAAGGCGGCTGTCGTATTGGTGAAGTGCCTTCTTTATCTGATGTAAAAACCATGTGTGACGTTTTAGACTACTTGGGCGTCGGCACATATTATGAGAATAACTGCCTTTATATTGATGCTTTCAAGCTTCGGGGAATCGAGGCCCCGGCAGAATATGTTAACCGTATGCGGGCTTCCTGGCTGATTATGGGGCCGTTATTGGCTCGTTTGGGCCGAGTCCGCCTTTCTTTGCCGGGAGGCTGTAAAATCGGTAAACGCCCTATTGATCTGCATTTAAAAGGATTTGAGGCTATGGGAGCCACAATCACCATTGGCAACGGTTTTATCGACGCTTATGTCAACGGGCTTCATGGCAGCCGGATTTATTTGGATTTTCCCAGCGTAGGCGCAACCGAGAACTTGATGATGGCCGCTACCCTAGCACAAGGAAATACCGTTATTGAAAATGCAGCGGAAGAGCCCGAAATCGTTGATCTGGCTAACTTTTTGAGCGCTATGGGTGGAAAGATCAAAGGAGCCGGTACCAATGTCATCCGTATTGAAGGAGTGGACAGCCTGCATTCGGCTGAGCATGTGGTGATCCCGGACAGGATCGAAGCCGGCAGCTTTATGCTGGCGGTTGCCATTGCCGGCGGCGAAGTGGTTTTAGAAAATGTCATTACAGAACACTTAAAATCCGTCATTGCCAAATTAACGGAGGCTGGCGTAGAAGTGATTGATGAGATCGACGGTCTTCGGGTGCGTTCAAGCGGCGAACTTTTGCCATTGGATATCAAGACACTGCCTTATCCCGGCTTTCCTACGGATATGCAGGCGCAATTTATGGCAGCCCTTGCTTTGGCTCATGGCAATAGTACCATTACCGAAACCATATTTGAGAATCGTTTCATGCATATCGAAGAGTTGAGAAAGATGGGAGCCAATATCCAAACGGATGGCGCTACTGCATTAATCAGCGGCGTTCCCCGTTTGTATGGGGCCAATGTCCGGGTCACCGATTTGCGGGCGGGGGCCGCTATGGTTATTGCGGGTCTGGCCGCTCAGGGGAATACCTATATCTATGATGTAGAGCATATCGCCCGTGGCTATGACGATTTGGTAGGCAAGCTGAACCAAGTGGGAGCTGCCATCTGGACTGAATAAGAACTGAACATGAATTAAAATAAGAGTCATACAAAAAGAGCCGCTCATTGAGCTGCACCCCAAAAGTGAGATTATGATTATAGAATAATCATATCAAACGAAAGGGGTACAGTTCATTGGGCGGTTTTTTGGGCATTGATCAGAATGAAGTGCAAAGTTGCAATCTGCAAAAATTTCTCCAATGAGCATTTTGTAGATGAGCCGATATTGCGAAACAGCAATTTTGATGTAACGGTGCTAGAAAGGAACGATAAATGGGGAAGACCAAGAGAAGCGGCAGGCGCTATCACCGTTCAAAATGGGTGCAATTGAGCCATACTGAAACTGATACGGGAAAAAGCAATAGGAGAAGCAATATCTTAATAATAGTGTCTTTCCGATATGCTTTATTTGGTTTTAATGGGTTGTTTGTATCACATGTTTTGTGAAAAGCCCATTACACGGCTAGATTACTTTTCACAGCCTGTTACAGCGTCTAACATTCGCCATATTACTGTACTTGTACAATTCGATAATAAGTGCGGGCAGTCAGCTGATACACCACAAAATACAATATGGTAAATATCAGGACCGCACCGATTGTACAGATTAAAAATAACGTGGTATTGGTCATCTTGAATGCCACCAGTAATTTGCAGAGCACTGGGAATGCCACTGAGATATGCAGCACTGCCATCCCAAGCGGCAGAAAGAAGACCATTAGTACCTGCTTGCCAATGGTGCTGCGAACCTCCTTGTCGCTCATCCCCACATTCTGCATGATCTTGAAGCGGTCATGGTCATCAAAACCCTCGGTGACCTGCTTATAGTAAATGATCAGCACCGCGGCAACGAGGAACAGTGCTACAAAAAAGATCCCTACAAACAAAATGCTGCCGTAAATCTGGTAAAAATCATCCCGGGCTGAATCAATGTTATTGACTATGGCAAGATGCGGCACGGTCTCATTAAATGCGCTGCGCATGGTTTCATAGTATTCAGCCAGATTTTTTGTGTCACCAGATATATCATGGCTGTAATAGTACATCAGAACGCGCTGGGATTTGTTACCGGTAACGGCATTCGCAGCGTTCTTGATGGATTCCAAGTCTGCGAATTTCGGGAAAACAACGGTAACGGACTCACCCATATTAATGGAACTGATAAAGTCCGGCACAGGGATCTGTCCGGCTACCCTGTAAGTTTGACCATCAAGCTTGATGATATCCCCCGTAAGCGGCGCGCCTTCAACGTAGACGAGCACCTGCCCGTCATCCAAGTTTTCTGCTGAGTTGGTAATACGGTTATAATCTTCAAGTAAAAGACTGTTTATTTCGCAGGTTTCTGAGTTGTAGAAGTCATTCATGGAAAAGCTGTCGCCGTTTCTGATCGCTGCGTAGCTGAAATTCGTATATCCTACGGCATTTTTAATCGTAAAGCCATAATCCTGCGCATGACTTTGAGCAGCCAACTGCATCAGAGCTGGGCTTTGTTCGTCGGCAATACAGCTGGTCTGGATCTGCCGCGGATACTCATGCTTTAAGATATCCTCTTCGCCGATAAACAGGCATACTGTCAAGGACAGCGTAACCAGCACACAGGTGGATAAAATGCAGATGCTGGCAAGGCCTGTGGCATTCTGCTTCATACGGTAAATCATTCCAGATACGGAAATGAAATTTTGAGGCCTGTAGTAAAAATTTCTGTTTTTACGAAGCAGCTTGAGGAGTACAATACTTCCGGCAATAAACAGGCAATAGGTACCGACGATGACCAGCAGCACTGCGGGTAAGAAGACCGCAACTGCATCGTACGGAGTGCGTACCATCCACGAGAGCACATAGCCGCCGCCCAGGGTGGCAAGACCAATGAGCGTCAGCAACCAGCGGGCTTTCGGCTCTCTTTCGCCTTCCTTGGCGCTATTGAGCAGGGAAATCGGGTTTGTACGCATAATACTGATGATATCATAGGTAAGCACCATGGCAAAGCCCACGCCGAACAAAAGAACGGTGTGGAAAACGCTTTTCATAGGGATTTGAAAGGTGAGCGCCACAGGCAGACCGACAATCCGCAACAGCAGCAAATAGAAAAGCTGACTGAACAGTGCCCCGCCTATGATACCGCACAAAATGCAGACAGCGCCGGTTATCAGTACCTCCCAGACCATTACAATGGAAATATGGTGCTTTTCCATGCCCAGGATGCTGTACAAGCCAAATTCTTTTTTCCGGCGTTTCATAATAAAACTGTTAATATAAAAAAGAATGATAAGGGACAAAAATCCGCAGATAGTTGAGCTGCTATCCAAAATATCGCCCATGGTGCCGCTGCCCCTTGCATTGCTTTCCGACACCATAACGGAAACAGACCGAAGGCTGTAGAATAATGCGACGATTAGCGCCCCCGCCAGCAAATAAGGTAGATAAATACTTTTGTTTTTTTTGATATTCGTGCTTGCCAATCGGGAGTAAAAATGCCTATTCACGAGCGATACCTCCCGTCGCAAGCACGGTGAGCGTACTGGAAATCTTCTGATACATTTCCTCGTTATTCATAGCGCCTTTGTAAAGCTGGTGGAACACCGCGCCGTCTTTGATAAACAGCACACGCCCTGCATGGCTTGCGGCAAGGGTGCTGTGCGTAACCATCAAAATAGTCTGCCCCTCATGGTTAATCTCTTCAAAGATACGCAGCAGCCCTCTGGTGGCTCTGGAATCAAGTGCGCCGGTTGGTTCATCCGCCAGTACCATCCGTGGCGAGGTAATCAGCGCCCTGGCTACGGCGGCACGTTGCTTTTGTCCGCCCGATACTTCATACGGATATTTCTCCAGCAGCTCAGAGATCCCTAACTTTGCCGCGATAGGGCATAAGCGTTTTCCCATCTCCGCATGACCCCTGTTAGACAACACCAGCGGTAAAAAGATGTTGTCCTTCAGTGAAAAGGTGTCCAGCAGGTTGAAGTCCTGAAATACGAAGCCCAGATTATCCCTTCGGAAGGTAGATAGTTGACTATCCGGAATCTCAGCCGTATTTTTGCCGTTGAGCAGTATTTCTCCCCCCGTGGGCTTGTCCAGGGTCGCCAGAATATTTAGAAGAGTGGTTTTGCCGGAGCCGGATTCGCCCATGATTGCAATATATTCGCCCTGATCCACTGAGAAGTTCACATCCGACAAAGCCTGTACCTGATTCCCGCCAAAACGAGTGGTATATATTTTCTTTAAATGCTTTACTTCCAAAAGGGACATTTGAAGATCCTCCTCAATTGTGATTTTACTTACACATGCAGTATAAGAAAAAAAGAAATGCAGAGCCATCGAATCAGCTTACATTTCTTTTTTACAACCTTACAGTTTGGTAAGGTTTGGCGCAAGGCTTATTCCACATCGATTTTCTCACGGGAAAGGTCAAGCGTTACCTTTGTCCCTTTCCCCACAACCGAAGTAATGTCAATAGAGTTTCCCAGCAACGTGAGCGCCTGCTTGCAAAGGCTAAGCCCAATACCGGTGGAACGCTTGTCCAGTCTGCCGTTATAACCTGTATAGCCCCACTCAAACACACGGGACAGATCCTCCGGCTGGATGCCGATGCCAGTATCCTCGATCACTAGTGCGGCTGGTTCATTTTCTGCAAGATAAATGGAAACCATACCTTCCTGTGTATACTTTACCGCGTTGGTTAACAATTGCTCCAGTACAAACACCAGCCACTTTTCATCGGTGAGGATGCGCCGATCCATTGGTGCAATATCAATACCAATTTTCTTATGGATGAAGAGGGTGGTCACTCTTCTCACAGCCTGTCTGACTACTGCGTCCAGAGCATATTCCTGAAACACCAGATCATGGCATGACATGCCCAGCCGCTGGTATTGCAGGGCCATATCCACATATTGCTCCGTTTTGAAAAGCTCCCGCTCCAATGCTTTGCGATCTAAAGCATCTTCCTGCAGAAGCAGACGCATGGCGGCAAGGGGATTTTTGATCTGATGTGACCAAAGGGTGTAATAGCGTGTGGCGTCGGCAGCATCCTGGCGTGCCTTTTCCTCGGTCTGCAAGCATCTTCTTTCCAATATCTGTATGATATCCAGATAGCCTTCTTTTGCCAGGTGGTTGCACTGAAGCAACTCGCCCAAGCAAACGGCGGCTTGCTTTTTGAGCAACCGTAATTGTTGGATCTTTTTATCATATGCGCGGAAATCAATAATACCAAATCCAAGTATGACAAAAAGCATAATGAGGGCGGTATAAATAGCGGGACCCCAGATTATGCCGTATAAGCCATATACCAAAAATATAATTGCCAGCAGTATTGCAATCAATAAAATTACTTTTTGTCTGTTTTTGAAATAAGTAAAAAATATTGTGCTCCTCATATGTTATGCCTCCGCCAGATAGCCGACGCCCTTTTTGGTGACGATAAAGTTGGTTAGTCCGATGCTCTCAAGCTTTTTGCGCAGGCGAGCGACATTGACGGTAAGGGTGTTGTCATCAATAAAACTTTCCGTTTCCCACAGCTTTTTGATGATGTCATCCCGTGTGACAATATTGCCCTTCGCCTCCATGAGCGTCTGTATGATTTTGAATTCGTTTTTAGTCAGTTCCAGCCGCTGATTACAGTACAATAAGACCGATTCTCCCAAATTGAGGGTGACGCCGCCCAGCTTTATCACATTCATATCCGCACCAAAAGCATAGGCGCGGCGCAGGATCGCTTGTATCTTGGCCGTTATAACCTCCAGATTAAACGGCTTTGCCACAAAATCATCCGCGCCAAGGTTGATGGCCATCACCAAATTTATATCATCGCTTGCAGATGATATAAAGATGATAGGCGTCTGACTGGCCTTGCGGATCTCCAAGCACCAGTGGTAACCGTTGAAAAAAGGAAGTGAAATGTCAAGGAGTACAAGATGCGGCTCATAAGCTTCAAATTGTTCCAGCACGCTGCCGAAGTCGGTCACGGTCCGGACAAGATATCCCCATTTTGTGAGTTGCCGTTCCAGCACCTCGGTGCTGGTGGGGTCATCTTCTATGACCAGTATTTTATACATTTACACCACTCCTCCATAAAAATAATGATAATAGAGGCGATTATATGAAAAATCCCAACAGCTTTTTCTATAAAACAATCTGTCTGTGATTTAGTATACCATATCGAAGCATAGAATCGTCTATTATACTTGTTAATCTTGCAGAATAACGATCTTAGTCAAAGAATAAGGCTAGTGCCTTTGCAAAAGCCTTGCTTCTTTTCGGCAAAAAGTTCATGAAACAGGTCTCTGTCTAATATAATTAAAAAGCGTTCTGTTATATTAATAAAAATGATTATGGAAGTCACAAGTCTTTTCACCGTTATCCGGCCAAACAAGAACAGCAGCCTATTCTTTCCTCACAATAAGATCAGACTGTGCAATGATTCTTTTAAGAATGCAGTGCATGCAAGGCACAATAACAAACATTAGGGAGGCGTACGATCAAGGGGAGGTGATTTATGAAAAAAGCGGGGAAAATGATTGCAGCTTGTATGGGGATAGCCGTTATTTTGCTGATCCTTTTGTCCTGGATCAGCAACCGGCAGCCGGACCATGAGACGGCAGATTCCGGAAAGGAGCCGATGGTGCGGGTTTGGTTGCATGAAGAAGATAAAGTCGTGAAATATTCTTTGGAAGAAGCCGTGATACATGTGATAGCGGCGGAAATGCCTGCCTCCTTCCCGGAAGAGGCGCTGAAAGCACAGGCCGTAGTGGCTCGCACCTATATTATGCGACGGCTGCCTGCTCCTTGGGGCTCAGTGGAACGCCATAAGGCAGAAAAGGCCGATATTTGTGATGATTTCCAGCACTGCCAGGCCTTTTTGCAGGATGATGAACTTAAGAATCACTGGGGGAATGCTTCGGAAAAATGGCTGGCACGAATCGAACAAGCCGTAGAAGGCACCCGAGGACAGGTATTGACCTGGCAAGGGCAGCTGGTTGATCCTGTTTATCATTCCACCTGCGGCGGGCATACGGAATCAGCCGCCGGATGTTGGCAGCATGATGTACCAGTACTGCAAAGCGTGGATTGTCCTTGGGATACAGAATCACCCCGGTATCTTTCCTGTGAAGTTTTCAGCTTCGAACAATTGATGGAAAAACTTCAGGTGAGCCGTGAAGAATTGATGCAATTGTCCATCAAAGGACGAACGGAGGGAAACCGGGTCTCTCAGGTGATAGCGGGAGAAAAGAGCTGGAGCGGCACGGACTTTCGGAGCATTTTGGGCTTAAACTCGGCCAATTTTTCTTTTGTCCGGATGGATGAAAACTGGCTTTTTACCGTCCAAGGCTATGGGCATGGCGTCGGCATGTGTCAATATGGCGCCAAAGGGATGGCGGAGGCGGGGTACGATTTTCAGAATATCCTACAATACTATTACCAGAATGTGACGCTGGTTAAAAAATATTAGGTATAAAAAAGGGGGGTAGCGGGCAGTATTTCCTTGAAGGAGGTGGCACTATGGCGAGAAAAAGACGGGATGAAAATAAAATGGCCGAAATCGTCCATATCCATCGAAAAAAGGGAAAAGCGAATGAAACTAAAAAATATGCTCTAAAAGCGATCTATCTTCGCTGGCTTTATGTGTCCATGGTGGTTTTAGTCGTGTTGGCGCTTTCTTTCCTGAACGGAGAAGGCAACGACGAGCCCCACGCCCAGGGAACTAGCCCTGTAGCGCAAAGTTCTGATGTAAAAGAAAAAAGCGGAGAAGATATCCTGACTGTTACCAATGTAACCTCACCAAAAGCAGACGCACAAGATAAAACAGCGGCCGAAGGCGCAATTGCCGCAGCAGCAAACAAGGTGGCCCCTGCTGCCGTAACGGAGCAGCAGCTTGAAAATGAGGCGGAAGAGACTGCTTATCAAGCAAAAGCGGTAGAAAGCGAAATACCAACCCTTTTGAAGCCGGCAGCGGCGGTCTGGAGCCGTTCTTATGGTTACGGCTATGATGTAACTTGGCAAGATTACCGCTTCCACAACGGTGCGGACATGGGCCTGGCGGAAGGTTCCGCCGTATTTGCCGCAGCCTCCGGCCAGGTAGAGAAAATCACACAGGACAGTGAATGGGGCAGCCGTATTTACATGAACCATAACGGCGGCATAACGTGTGTTTATGGCGGATTAACACCCCGCGCCGATCTAAAAGCCGGGGACCGGGTATCGGCGGGTGAAGAAATTGGCCAGATCACTGCTTCGCCCCCAGTGGAATCCGGAGATCCCAGCCATTTGCATTTTGAAATATGGCTCAATGGAGAAAGCCAGGACCCGGCTGTCTGGTTGCCTTAAAATAAGGCGGGATTGCTTTGCGGTAAATTGGGAAATAACGGTATCTTCATGGCGTCAAAAGGGGTTTGCCTGATCAGGCAAACCCCTTTTGACGCCATTTTGTTCATAGGCCGCTAATCATATTATGTGACCAGCGGTTGCTTTTCAAGCGGATGACGCAAACCATAAATTTCACCACTTCTTCCAGGGTAATCAAAAGGAAGACTTGTGCAATGGTACAATGCCAAATCATGGCGCCTAAAAAAGCTAAGGGAATGCCGATGCCCCACATGGTGGCAGCTTCTGTTTTTAAGGCAAAGGCCGCATCCCCGCCGCCCCGGAATATGCCAATGATCAGAAGACAATTTAAAACACGGATAGGAGCGGAAAAGGCAAAAATGCGCAGAATATTGGCGGCCGGATCCAAAACATCTTGGGAAACCTTGCTGAATAGGGACAGAATTGACGGTGTCAGTAAGATCAGTGTTGCTCCCAAAAGAAAGCCTAAAAGAATCGCCAGACGGAAGAGTTCCCGGGCGTAATCCCGTGCGCGCGCTTCATTACCTGCGCCGATTTCATTGCCAATCATGACCAAGGCGGCCCCCGCGATCCCGAAGCATACCACCAAAAAGAGGTTCTGTACCGTGGTACAGATCTGGATGGCCGCCTGGGCTTGGGTGCCGATCTTGCCATAGGCGATGGCATAGAAGATCATCCCTAAACCCCAGCAGCCTTCATTTAAAATGACAGGTATCATGGTGCCAAAGACCTTTTTCATGAAAAGCCCGCTGAAAGCAAGATACGTTTTGAGCTTGCCGGCAAGAGGCGAGTCCGGCCGCAGGCTGAAAAGGAGGATGCATAATACCTCTACTGTACGGGCGATGACAGTGGCAATAGCAGCTCCCTCCACACCCATGGCAGGTGCGCCCAATTTGCCGAAGATGAGAATATAATTAAAAGCGGTATTAATCAGAATGGAGGCGGCGCTAATCAACATAGGGAGCTTTGCCTTACCGATACTGCGCAGCGCGATGGAAAAAAGCAAAGTGACCCCGGTAGCGATATAGCTCAAACCGGTTATACGGAGATATTCTACGGCCAAAACAATGACAGTAGGATCTTTACTGAAAAAGCGGATCAGTGTCTCGGGAACGAAGAGTACCGCAGCGGTGAAAACGGTTCCCAATACCAGAACGCTGAGAAGACCGAGGCCCAATACCTTTTTTATGTTGCCCTTATCCTGATTGCCCCAGAACTGAGAAATAAAAACGCCGCAGCCGGAGGCGATACCGATCATGAGCAAGGTGTATAAAAAGAAAACTTGGTTGGCTATCCCTACCGCCGCCACTTCGTTTTCTCCCACCGCGCCAATCATAATGGTATCTACCATATTCAAAGAAGAGGTGATCAGGTTCTGCAATACGATAGGGATGGCTAAAGCCAATAAAGTTTTATAAAAATTTTTGTCGGTAAAAATTTTTTCGGTCAAGTGCAATTCATGTCCATCCTTTCGGTACTTCTTTTGTCGTTAAAACAAAAAATCGACTGGAAGTTGGCATGCAAATTCTCCCGTAAGCGATTTATGTAAGGGAATAGGGTTCGGTAATTATGATGCGGCTCTTTAGCCCGACCCTTTCATATCAGTCTTTCATGACAATTATAAAGGCAAAAAAATAGACAATCAATCATGTTTGACAAATATTTGTTAACCATAGGATGTCAAGCTAGGTGCGGTGCAATATTAGAAAGGCTGAATTGTGAAAAGAAGTAAAAAAGAAGTAAAAAGAGAAAAGAAGCAGGCTATAAAAAAATCCGCCTCCGAAAGGAGGCGGATTTTTGGTAGTTTGTAGACTATGAGATACGGACATTAACAGCACGGAATTTACGGCTGTTTTTGGGATCCACTTCTGTATCAAACGTTACATGCTGACCTTCCGAAAGAGATTTGTAGCCGTCTCCTACGATTGCAGAAAAATGCACGAATACATCGTCACTGCCGTTATCGTTGGAAATAAAGCCAAAACCTTTGTCTGCGTTGAACCATTTTACTGTACCTGTATTCATTAAGGTACCTCCTAATAAAATATTTATATCCGCGTACAAAATAAAAAACCCACATATTGTGCAACTCGTTAAACGGACAATGAGATACACTATGTGAGCTCAATTAGTACATTTAGAATACTCTTAAAGAATAACATAAAAAAAGGATAATGTCAAATATAAAAAATGGAATAAGCGGTAATTTTGTAAAAATTATTTTTACGCTTGACATTGTTATTATCCGTATATATACTATAGATACAGTTAATGACATGGAGGTGAGCTTTCTGGATATATTAATTTCCAATACGTCTCCGTTGCCTTTATATGAACAAATCGAAAAGCAGATCAAGGAGCAGATTTTGTCTGGGGCAATCGTACAGGGAGAAGCTTTGCCCTCTATCAGAACGCTGGCCAAGGATCTGCGGGTCAGTGTCATTACCGCCAAAAGAGCCTACGATGATCTGGAAGGAGAAGGCTTTTTACAGACGGTAGCCGGAAAGGGTACCTTTGTCGGCGCCATCAGTTTTGAGCGTCTGCGGGAAATGGCTTTGGCCCAAGTGGAAGAAAGGCTGTGGGAAGCGCTGCAATTAGCAAAAAACAGCGGCATTGCGAAAGAAGAATTGATCGCTATCTTAAATTTATTGTATGAAGAGGAAGAATAGGAAGTAAAAGAAACATAAGGAGGAACCGGAATGAGCGTCATTGAGATGCGGGGAGTGCAAAAACAACTGGGGAAATTTCATCTGGACATTCCGCAGTTTTGCGTGGAGGAGGGCCTGGTGACGGGACTTGTAGGCAAAAACGGCGCCGGGAAAACCACCACTATTAAACTGATTATGGATATGATCTTTCCGGATCAGGGAGAGATCAGTGTTTTCGGGTTGGATACCCGAAGTGGCAGCTGTGCGATCAAAGAACAACTGGGGTATGTGGGAGAGGCCATGGGGTTTTGGGATATGGCGCCTTTAAAAACATTAAAGAATATGATAAAGCCCTTTTACCGCCAGTGGGACGATGGCCTTTACCAACAATATCTGGAGCGGTTTTCTTTGCAGGAGCAAGACTTATATAAAAATCTTTCCAAAGGGCAGCAAAAACAATTCGCATTGGTATTAGCTCTTTCCCATCATCCCAGACTGCTGCTTTTGGATGAACCTACCGCCAACTTGGATCCAGTGGTGCGTAACGACATGCTGGATATCATTTTAGAACAAATGAGTACGGAAAATGTTTCGGTGTTTTATTCTACGCATATCACTTCCGACCTGGAAAAGGCGGCGGATCATATCGTTTTTATCCATCAGGGGCGTATTCTGTTGCAACAGGATAAGGATGCCTTGGAGCAGACTCATTGCTTGGTGAAAGGTAAAAAAGAACTGCTGCAACAGGGGGATTGCGGTCACCTGATCCATGTGGAGCAAAATCATTTGGGCTTCAGCGCGATCAGCCTTGATCCGCAAGCCACTAAAAAAGCTTTTGGTATTCAGGCTATTTATGAAAAAGCTTCCATCGAGGATATTTTTATCGCCTATCATGAACAATGGGAGAGGAGTGGGAAAAATGAATAACTTTGTTCCTCTATTAGCCAGTGAGTATCGGAAGCTTTTGTTGTTGCAAAAGCGTTACTGGTTGTTTTGGGCTATTCCCATTGGTTTGACCTTCTTTGTCAACAGCATGATCTTTTTTAGCTTTATTATTATGTTCTATATGCTTTTGACTTTGACGGAATCCATGGATGAAAAATACGGCGGTCAATTTTTCTTGGGCGCTTTACCGGTGGAGCGGAAAACCATTGTTGCCTGTAAGTATACGGCAGCGGTTTTGAATTTGGTTGCCGCCAGCTTAATCTTAGTGGGCGTCAGTGCGCTTTCGTCTTTGATCCTGCATCAGGAAAACAGCGGAATGCCGCCTCATCTGTTATTCCCGGTCATCTTCTTCATTGGATTGGTCTATATCATTTTATCTTTGCCGATTGCCATCTGCTTTGGCTATAGCAAAGGCCGTATGGCCAATCTTGCTATTTATGTATTGCTTTTGGTTGGTTCCAATACGCTTTGGGAAATGATTAACGGACCGCAGATCATGGTTCTTCTGACGGAAAAAATATGGCTTGTGCCGGTGGTCATTGTGGCAGTATTGGCAGTTTCTTATTTGATTGCTCAGTGGAGTTATCAAAAAAGGCAATACTATCATTAAACCGCAAGTTCAATCATAAATCTTTACAATCTTGCTGGGAGCGTGCCGGAGGGCGCGCTCTTTTTTCATAGGGAAAAGAATGTTATAATAAGGCAAAGGAGATTGGGGGAAGCATTATGGGGAGCAAAGCTCAACCGGATCAAACAAGTCAAACAAAGCAAATAGAGCTGGAAATCGTTGCTTTGAGCAGTGAAGGGCAAGGCATCGGGCGCTTGGAAGGTCTTGCGGTTTTTGTGCCGGGGGCACTGCCGGGAGAGCGAATCCTGGCAAAGATCGTTGCGCAAAAGAAAAACTACGCCCAGGCCAGGCTTTTGTCCGTTTTGACACCGGCGTCGGGGCGTCAGCTTCCCCATTGCCGTTATTATGAACAGTGCGGCGGCTGTCAATTGCAGCATTTGACCTACCCTGGACAACTGGCAGCAAAAAGGCAATGGGTTCAGGATGCCCTGGATCGCATTGCCGGTATCAGCAATGTGAAGGTGGCGCCTGTATTGGGTATGAAGGCGCCATGGCGTTACCGCAGCCGGGGCCGCATCCATTTATCCTGGCATAAAGGGCAAGCAAAAGCCGGCTTTTTTGCGCAAGGAAGCCATACCTTAATTCCCGTGGAGGATTGCCTGCTTTTCCCGGAAACCTTTGCCCTTGTGGCGCAAAGCATAGCCCGGGATCTCAGCCGGGTGGCATCTTTGTCACAAAACGCAAATGCGGTACGCCTTGTGAATGGGGCGAAAGATACAGGGCTCGAAAATATAAAAAGTCTTGTACTACGGCAAAACAAAGAAGGCCGGATCATGCTGATTTTAGAAGGAGAAACTTCGGCCGACCTGTTACAGGATATGGCGGCCGGCTGGCAGCAAGAGTTCCCCCAATTACAATCCATCTTGCAAAATTACGGCCAAAAGTCACACACCCAGGGATGGGCTGCGAAATGGCGGACTTTGGCGGGCCCTGATATTTTGATTGATAAGATCTGCGGCTGCCGTTTTCTTTTTTCGCCTACCTCTTTTGTTCAAGTGAATGCCGCTCAAACCCAGGTTTTATATGAACAAGTTTGCCGATTTGCCCAGATTGTTCCAGGGGATATATTGTGGGATATTTATTGCGGCGTAGGCACCATTGGTATTGTGTTAGCCAAAGCAGGCGCCAAGCTTTGGGGTGTGGAAGAAGATCCCTCCGCCATTTTAATGGCAAGAAAAAATGCTGCGCTAAATGGCGTTGACGCTATTTTTGAAGCGGGTAGGGCCGAATTGATCTTGCCAAAGGCTTATCAAAAACAAGGTGTTCCGCCTCAAGCGGTGGTGATCGATCCTCCCAGAAGCGGTTGCAAGCCGGAAGTACTTAAAGCAATTGCGGAAGGCAAAGTGCCGAAGATCATTTATGTGTCCTGTCATCCAGGCACTTTGGCCCGGGATGCGAGGCTTTTGTCTGACTTGGGTTATACCGTATCTCACGTTCAGCCGGTGGATATGTTCCCGCATTCACATCACGTTGAAACGTGCGTACTTTTGTCCCACAAAAACCCACAAACATCTCCACCGTCTTTATAAACAGGAAAATTGAATAAAATAGACTTCAAAGGCAATTCAGCCTCGTCACATGGGAAAATCTCTATTTCTTTGATTAGCGAAGAAATCAGAGATTTTTTCTCTTCATCGCTGATTATATCATATACCTTATCGAAGTTTGCCAGCAGGGTGTAGATGTTTTCCAATGTGATGGCATCTTGTTCCACGGCTTTGCGGCGCAGCTTTACATCCTCAATTTTTTCTTCCAGCTCTACGATGATGTCATATAATCCATCAAGCCGGAGGGTCATATCATGGAGCTTGCGTTCCCTAAAACGAGTATCTTCCGGCAGGCTGTCAAATTCATTTTCAAGACGGGTTTTATTAAGCTCAACCTCACGCAGCTTGGATTCATAATTGCTTAGCTCTCTGTTTAACGTGGAAGTGTCAATTTCCTTGCCTATCCTTGATTTGATTTCTGTTGCAAAATCCTGATTTTTAATCAGTTCTCTGATTGCTTCAATGACAAGCGGCTCAATATCGGTTTTTTTGAGCATAGCTTTATAGTCACAGCTTTTTCCACGTGCTGTCCGGGCTTGACTGCATACATAATAGTAAATTTCTTTATATGTACCATCTTTGTTTGTCCAGGCATGTTTATTGGTGTACATCGGGCCGCCGCATTTCGGGCATTTTAGAATACCACTCAATAAGTGCACCCTGTCCCGGCCAATTTTAGACGGAGATTTTACACCTGTTATTTCTCGTTTTTCACGTGCCTGGTTCCAAAGTTCCTCGCTTATAATAGCATCGTGCTGACCGTCTGCAATAATGTATTCATCTTGGTGTACTTGGCGGTATTCGTTTTTCGTGCCTTTGACCTTTTCTTTTGTTCGTCTGCCAAAAGCGATTTTTCCAGAGTAAACAGGATTGTCGATCATCATTCTGACAAGATGCGTACTCCATTGGGCGAGAGTACCGTTGGCACGTTTGATTTTTTGGATACCCTGCAAATTAAGGTAATTGGCAATTTTATAAAACCCCATATTGCCATTCACATATTTGTCAAAGATAATGCGTACCGCTTCGGCTTCATCTTCTTGGACATGGAGTTGCTTATCCTTGAGGTAGTAACCATAGGGCGCAAACCCGCCGTTCCAACCACCTTGACGGGCTTTTTCTTTTCGCCCGTTCATTGTCTGCTCAATGATATTTTCACGCTCT